>CAWBYX010000028.1:0-254633 GCA_963793135.1 uncultured Verrucomicrobiae bacterium | reverse complement strand
AGATTGATCAAGATGTACACGGCCAGAACCAACGCAAAACCTTGGCCAGGTTAAGGTCAGTATGAAATGATAGCTGTCACGAAAATTGAATTTGGCCGCATTGATTTTGACGAATTCCAAGCGACCAGCCCGGACTGAAATTCGATCTGCCACTCTTGCTCATGCTGCTAAAAGGAATATGAAGATTCGGGTGCAAGTAACAGACAATCAGAAGCAAAAGCGGCGGGGGTCGGAGCTAAGGGTTCTTAAATCGAGGCCTGCGCAGTTTTGACCTTAAGGGAGAATTCCACGGCAACATTTTTGGCTTCGCCTCTCTTTCCCCCAATCGTACTCGTGCTCGTGCTCGTTCTCTCTCGTCCTCGATCTTGGTGGATGCCGGTCGAAAGCGGCTTGCTACTCCTGCGAGTCTCTAGGTAGGTTCCGAGCGGCGGAGCAATGCACGGGGGATGGCGTCGCTGGGCAGGACAATCCGGGAAGCCCCGGTTCGGACGGAAAGTCGACCTACCTTTCCGCTTCGCGGTTCTCCGGAGCAGCAAGGAGAACGAATATTTCCAGCTTTTCACCGACCTCAGCTCATCTCCAGAGTCGAAGCTGAATTCGCCATTTTCCATCCGCAGGCTCCTTTCGTGCTGAAGGGGAGCGAATGCGGAGGGCTTGAAAATCTTCACAAGAAAGAAACCGTGTGAGTATTGGTCAGCAGGGGCATACATCCTGGCATCAATAGTGCACCCGCAGACTTCCACACCCTCAGCTATCTCAACCACGGGGTGCTTCATCACCCTAATTACTTCTGCAATTCCGGCGCATTCTTTCATACTGGGGAGTGTCTGCTCCAATACCAACTTTTCTAAATTCTCTTCTGTTCTACTATCAGGCACCGGTAATCGTAATATTCCTCCGCATCCTGTAATGATCTGGCTAAATACCGGTTCTCTTCGTCTTTAGCTTTCCAGAGCACGGCATAGCGGTTTTCAGAGGAACCTCTCCCAATCCTCCATCTGGATTGTCGCCGCCTGGATCACTGTGCTTTTAAGGATTTTCATTCTATGGTTCGGCGAACGGGTCAATAGCAAACAATCCGTCGGGCTTCCGATAGGGGATCGTTAAGCTACTCATAAGAGCCGATAAACGTCGTGAGTATCATCGCGTCGCGTTGCACAAAAGGCAGGAGTCGTTTAAGTCGATTCCGCCCAAAACTCTTCTCAGTTTGGTCATCAGAGGCTTCCAGCCCGCGTGGAGGAAGCTTGGCTATCTCGCCATCGAGAATGTCGATAGCATCCTGAAAACACGTAGCACCACACTGTCCGCAGCGCGGCGTTCAATCTTTTTCCAAGCTTGATCGTTGCAAATGCGTCAGCCAATTCTTCTGCGGTTATCATGTACACCCCTCTTCGATTCGCACATGGTTTTATTGCACTCCGTTGCTTACGAGGTTTGACGGAGATCGGGTCCAATCGTTCAAATTAGCGATTCCCACGAACCAAGGGCTACCTAATATCCTCCAGAATCTAGCGGGACGTTACGGTGTTATCGCCCCAGATGATGACCGGTCTTCGGAATCATTTCTGGATTAATCCAAACCTCAAGGGGAGTTACGCTATATTAGTGGATCTCAGGTTTGCGAATAGTCTTCGACTTTCCGGATGACAAGGGCGATTGTCCCCGGCGCTCCTCTCCTCCGCTGGTGTCTTTCCGTAGCTAGATTTCTAGACCTATTTCCATCTCCGGCGAAGTCAGACGTAGAAAGTGCCACAAATGACCCCTGTCCCCGCAAACGTTCTTACAGTCGATAAGCACATGGCTCAGGAGAAACATGGACTTTTAAACAGCCCTGGTTCGGAAAGGGTCGAGATTTCTACAATGGTCCATGCTGAGAAAGATTGGGCAATTTTGTCGCCCTCTGCTATTATGCATGACTGTGGCTTTATCATGGTTCATGGTCGCGAATTGAGGGCATACCGCAGATTTCTGATCGTTCTTTGTCATAGTCGGAATGCCATGATCCGAGTTGGCGACAGTTGAAGCAGAACTGATCTAAGTTCTTCGAGATTTCATCGAAGCAAGTTCGCGATCACATTGAGGGCGTTTTCTCTTCGTCACTCAATTACTGAAACTCTTCGTCTGGCATTCGTTTGATCATATTGAAGCTTGCTTCGGTTAAGATGAACAAAAGCACCAAAGAGTCCGTTAGTGGCACCTCGCTCTACAAAATCAGAAGTGAGCTTTACAAACCCGGCGTTGCGACCAAGCCAAGGCGCAACTGAACCGCAAACTTCCGATCCCGGAAATTAGATTATGTTAATTACTGATAATACGGTATATATGTATTCTGAAAAAGCTGATAGTATGAGCAATATCGATTTACTGCTGTTTTCGTCGTCCCCGCTGAAGCTTCGTTGCGTTTGTCATTCTACCCGCAATTTTCGGACTTATCTTTTAAGTCCTGCAGAAAGAGGATGGCGATTGTTTCGATTCCGAAAAACGGGCTGTGGCCGTTTGCGGGTCTTCTTCAATGAGCGGCATATCGTCATGGCTAACAAAGCTCTCACCCGGCAAGCCCCTCAGCCGGCGATCCGAAGAAGTTTTGTGTTGACATCCCGGGCTGGTCGTCACACACCAATTTGGAGGCTTATTCATTGATCTATCTGTTTCTCCGCTCTTGCACTGCATCGACGGTGCTGCGCGAGCCTCAGTTTCGCCCTGACGGGCGGCCGGGCCATCCCCCAAATTTTCGCCCATCAGTTGTTAATGCACGGAGGAAACCCAAATGCCTATCCCCCCAGATCATGAGCCACACGGCACGCACCAGACCAGGAAAGCGGCCGCCAGCGGCTGGATCGGTTCGGCGCTGGAGTACTACGACTTCTTTATTTATGCCACCGCGGCGTCCCTGATTTTTCCGCAGATCTTCTTCCCTCGACAAATCCCGCTATCGCCATCATCGCCTCACTGGCCACCTACGGGGTCGGCTACGTCGCCGCCCGGTGGGCGCCTTCTTCCTTGGGCACTGGGGCGACACTCATGGCCGCAAGTACGTGCTGATCTTGTGCATGTTTGTCATGGGTTTCGCGACGATGGCCGTCGGACTCCTGCCGACGTATCAGCAAGTCGGCATCCTGGCTCCGGGTTACTCGTCATTCTCCGCCTCATCCAGGGCTTCGCGGTGGCCGGAGAGATCTCGGGAGCCAGTTCGATGATTCTCGAGCACGCTCCCTTCGGGCGGCGCGGCTATTTCTCCAGCTTTAGCCTCCAAGGCGTGCAGGCCGGGCAGCTTTTGGCCGCGGCCGTGTTTCTGCCGCTCGCGCATTTCATGCCCACGGAAGCGTTCAACTCCTATGGCTGGCGAATCCCGTTCCTCCTGAGTGCCCTTGTGATCGTTGCAGGCTACGTCATTCGCCGCGAGGTCGAGGAAACTCCTGCCTTCGCCGAAGAAGGCAAGCACGGCGAGATCCCAAAGTCCCCGGTCATCGAAGCCTTCCGGCTCAGCTGGAAGGACATGCTGCGGGTCGTCTGCATGGCGCTGATGAATGTGATCGCGGTGGTCGCCACCATCTTCGGCGGCGCCTACGCGGTCCAGCCGGCCTACGGGATCGGCTTCCCGAAAGACGTCTATCTCTGGATCCCCATCGCCGGCAATGTCCTGGCGGTGTTTATCATCCCTTTGGTCGGCGACCTGTCGGACAAGATTGGCCGCAGGCCACTGATCATCATCGGCGCGCTCGGCTCGGGGCTGTTGTTGTTCGCCTACTCTACGCCATCAGCATCCACAACATGTGGATGGCGATCGGCACCTCGCTCCTCATGTGGGGCGTCGTCTACCAAGGCTACAACGCCGTCTTCCCGAGCTTGTACCCCGAACTCTTTCCAACGAAGAGCCGGGTCTCGGCGATGGCCATCGGGCAGAATCTCGGGACTACCATCACTGCCATGCTTCCGGCGATCTTCGCTGCCGTGGCGCCGCCCGGCTCGAGCAACATCCCGCTTACTATCGGAGCCATCACCTTCGGTGTGACGGTCATCGCGGCGGTCGCGGCGATCACTGCCCGGGAGGTCTATCGGATCCATCTGAATGACCTCGGTCATAAGGATGCAGTTCCCGTAGAGAAGCGGAATACGACCGGATGCGGGCCCAAGCCTGGCCGGCGCTAAGATCGGTTAGCCCCGACACGTACAACTTCCCTGACAGTTCACTTTTCGCTGACCAGCCTTTTTTCTCTTCGCGTGTCACTGAAGATCAGCTTTTTCTCTTGGCCTTAATGGGACGTTTTTCTCGGTGTACGTTCGTAAGATTCCAGCGCGATCCTCAGTGTACCTTCCCGTTACCGTCCTTCCCTAGACTTTTGCCAACCTATGCGTCGCTCCATCGCCACCGTTTCCTTAAGTGGAAACCTCAGAGAGAAAATTGAAGCCATTGCTGCCGCCCGTTTTGACGCGGTAGAAATTTTTGAGAACGACCTTCTCTTTTTTGAAGGGTTCGCCGCGGAGGTGCGAAATATGACAGCCGATCTAGGGTTGGAAATCTGCCTCTTTCAGCCCTTTCGCGATTTTGAGGCGGTTCCACCCGAGCAGTTTCGCCGAAACCTTGATCGGGCCGAACGGAAATTTGAACTGATGCAGGGGCTGGGTACATCGCTCTTACTCGTTTGTTCCAATGTATCCGCCAATGCCATTGACGACGATCAGCTGGTTGCCGGCCAGCTCTATGAATTTGCAGAGAGGGCCGCTGCGCACGGGTTTCGCATCGGCTACGAAGCGCTGGCCTGGGAACTCACGTCAAAACGTTCGCACGGGCTTGGGGTATCGTTCAGTCGGCTGCCCATCCACACTGGACTGATCCTGGACAGCTTCCACACCCTCGCGATTGACGACGATCTTGCCAACCTGCAAAAGATCCCCGCCGATCGGATCTTTTTTGTCCAGCTCGCCGATGCACCTCGCTTGTCGATGGGAGTTTTGCCGTGGAGCCGGCATTATCGATGCTTTCCTGGCCAGGGAGATCTCAAGGTTGCCGAATTTTTAGCGGCCATCCTTCGCCTTGGCTACGTGGGTCCGATCTCGCTTGAAATCTTTAATGACGATTTTCGAGGTGCACCGCCGCGGCAAAACGCCATCGATGCCATGCGATCCCTGTTGTGGATCGAGGAGCAGGCGCGTGGCCTTTTGTCGCAGACCGCAGGTGGAAAGCCAACCAAACGCGTGGAGCTCTTTGATCCTCCGTCCGCGCCGGTCTTCAATGGTTTTTCCTTCCTGGAATTTGCGGTCGAGCACACCTCTGAACGTGAGTTAGCGGGGTGGCTACAGAGATTAGGCTTCAGTGGGGTAGGGCGACATCGGACCAAGGACGTCCTGCTGTATCGGCAAGGCGAGATGAATGTTGTTCTTAATGCGGAGCCAGACTCGTTTGCCCACGGTTTCTACTCGGTTCACGGACCTTCCATTTGCGCGATTGGCTTAAAAGTGGCCGATGATCTGGAAGCCCTAAGCCGCGCGCAGGCGTTTCTTTCTACCCGTTTCGACGGGCGAGTTGGACCGAACGAACGGACGATTCCCGCCGTGAAGTCGCCAGACGAAAGCCTGATTTATTTTGTTTCCTTTGATGAGAAGTCGCGAAACCCTCTCGAAACAGACTTCATCCCCGAGAAAGCGGTGACGAGCAAGGACCTAGCCTTGGACTCACCAAGATTGATCACGTGGCTTATGCGCTTCCCGCGGAGCAATTCGGCAGTTGGATTCTTTTTTATCGATCCGTTCTGGGCTTCGTGCCCGACGATCTCTGGGAACTTCCCGATCCCCACGGCATCGTTCGCAGTCGTGTGGTAGCCGCGCAAGATCGGTCAGTTTGTTTCGCTCTCAACATTTCTGAGAGCCGGAATACCGCCACCGGGCGTTCGGTCTCCAGATTCGACGGAGCCGGTGTGCATCACATTGCCCTGGCGACCAACAATATTTTCGAAACTGCAGCGAAACTGGTGGAACGGGGCGTGTCGCTTCTTCACATCCCTCAGAATTATTACCTTGACCTGGAGACGCGATTCGATCTGACACCCGACGAATTGGAAAACCTTCGCGTGGGAAAGATCCTTTATGATCGGTCCGGCTCAGGTGAGTTTTTCCACCTCTACACGGACTTCATCGAAGATCGCTTCTACTTTGAAATCGTAGAACGCCGGGGCGATTACCGCGGCTTTGGGGCCATCAATGCGCCCGTGCGCCTTGCCGCCCAAAGCGAGGCGTACCGGCGATCACTGATCGAGACTGATGAATCGTACTAATCCTAGCCCGCAAAAATCACGCAAAGTCCGAAGCGACGAGCTCATTGCGGGCTAGTAGCGCCAGAAAGTATTGCACAATCGCATCAAAGAGCCTCTGATTAATCCTAAAGCTTTTTGTTACAACCAAGGAGTATGCCCCCCAAAAAGCAACTCCCCATCCGTTCTTGAGTAAGCAGCTCCCACTCATTGACACGAAGACAGAACCAGGTGATAAAATTCCACGTTTAGCGCACAGACTCCGGCTGCTCGGGCGATCTTCCGTTCACAACTGGTGTGGCGATACAGGTCGATGGTGGAATGCACTTTCATCAATATTAACTCAAACCTTTACTCCTATGGATTCAATGGATGCGCCTCCAGTTGCTGTAGCTTATCGAAGATATCAGGACGGCATTTTGCCGGCCTACAATTATCCGCCGTACACCTCCTCGGTGAAGCGATCGCCCCGCCAACCTCTGGTCCCTCTGCGACAAACCCTTTCTGAACTGACAGCACCGACGTTTGTCCCGCCCGAGACCCTCCCATCCGTCAATCTGGCGAAAGGCCCTCATGGGGATGCCGTGGGTGAACGGATCCTGGTGAGTGGCAGGGTCTTGGACGAAGACGGCCGGGCCGTACCGGGAACCTTAGTGGAGATCTGGCAGGCGAACGCGGCCGGTCGCTACCTTCACGCGCGTGATCAGCATGATGCCCCACTAGACCCCAACTTCACCGGTAGCGCTTACTTTGTCACCGATCCGGCGGGCAGGTTTGCTTTTGAAACCATTCGACCGGGCGCCTACCCATGGCGCAACCACTACAATGCGTGGCGGCCCGCCCACATTCACTTCTCTGTTTTCGGACCCGCCTTTGCCACCCGTTTGATCACCCAGATGTATTTCCCGGGCGATCCGCTGCTTCCGTTCGACCCCATCTTTAACAGCATCCCGCATGAGGCCGCCAGGAACCGGCTCATCGCCTCCTTTAATTGGGATACGACTATCCCGGATTATGGCCTAGGCTTCCGGTTCGACATTGTTCTGCGCGGTTCTGAACAGACACCGATGGAGAACAAGCCGTGACCCAAGAACATCAAAATACCGAGTCGACTGTGAACGCGGTTCCGCAAGTTAACCTTCCCACAGGCTATCAGACGGTGGGACCTTACTTTAAAATCGGCCTGGAGGCATTTTATCGGGATGATTTGACCGGCTTGAACACGCCGGGCCAGATCATCGAAATCTCGGGCAGCGTCATTGACGCGGACGGGGTGACGGTGCCGGACGCTGTTCTTGAGTTTTGGCAGGCGAACAGCGAAGGCCGGTATCCCGACAAGCCTCAACGCCAGCCGTTTGAAGGTTCTTTCGTCGGTTTTGGCCGCGTGCCAACCAATGCGGAGGGCCACTTTCGTTTCCGAACCATCAAGCCGGGCGCGGTTCAAGCCGATACGCCGGCGCGACAGGCGCCTCACATTTTGGTTTCAGTGTTCTTGCGCGGCCTCCTCAATCGTCTGGTCACGCGGATCTATTTCAGCGATGAAACTGCCAACGCGAACGATCCAGTGCTGCTCTCCGTGGAGGGGCGCCGGCGAAGCTCGCTGGTCGCCAGAGCCGATCCGTCTCAACCGGGGCGTTATGAGTGGAACGTCTTCCTGCAAGGAGCCAACGAAACCGTGTTCTTCGACCTGTAAAGAGCCTTCTGGAAAGCGCCTCCCATGTTTGACCGTCTCTTTACATCTCCAAGGATCGACCCTCTGGTTTCGGACGAAGCCCTCGTTGCCGGAATGTTGCGATTCGAATCGGCTTTGGCCTCGGTGCAAGCCGATTTGGGACTGATCCCGTCCGGATCGGCCGCGGTCATCGGCGGGTGCTGTTCGCCAGAGTCTTTTGATGTGGAGGGCCTTTGCCGTTCCGCCGAGCACGATGGAAACCCCGCGATCCCCCTGGTCAAGGTGCTCGGCCAACACGTCAAGGCAGTTGACTCGGAGGCGGCACGATACGTTCACCTCGGAGCAACCAGCCAGGACGTGATCGATACCGGACTGATGCTCTGCACCAAACAGGCGTTGGATGCGCTGTTGGTGGATCTGACCGAGCTCGAGAAAGATTTGATCGGCTTGATCGAACGGCATCGTCGGACGTTTATGCCGGGCCGAACGTTGCTCCAGCATGCCCGACCGATTTCTTTCGCTCTTAAGGCGGCCGGTTGGCTGGACGGAATTGTCCGTTGCCGCAAGATGTTAGAGCAGGGTGCTGCCAAGAGCCTGGCCGTACAGTTCGGGGGCGCGGTCGGAAGTCTGGCTGCCAGTGGGCCGAAAGGACTGCAGATCCTTGACGGTTTAGCGCGAAAGCTCGACCTGGTGGCTCCGGAACTGCCTTGGCACACCCAGCGCGATAGGGTCGGTCGGCTCGGAATGGACTTGGCACTCTTGGGAACCACTTTGGCGAAGATGGCTCAGGATGTTGTCCTTCTCATGCAGACCGAAGTCGGCGAAGTCGCGGAGGACCTTGGGGACGGCGGGGGCGGTTCCTCCACTCTTCCTCATAAGCAAAATCCGATCGCGCCCACGAAAATTCTGGCCAATGCCAAGCGCGTCCCGTCTCTGGTTTCGGCGCTGCTAAGTTCAATGGTCCAGGAGCACGAGCGCTCAGTCGGGGGATGGCATGCGGAATGGGTGACGTTCCCAGAAATTGTCCGGGCGGTAGGCGGCTCAGTCGCTCATGCACGAGACCTTGTCTCGGGATTAAAAATTCACTCAGAACGGATGCGATCTAACATGGAGCTCACGAACGGCTTGCTCTTCTGCAGAAAACGTTTCAATCGAGCTGGCGAGATCCCTGGGAAAATCCGCTGCCCACGAGATTCTCACCAGCGCCAGCCAAAAATCACGGCAAACCGGCCAGCACCTCCGAGAGGTGTTAGAAGAAGATCCCACCCTCAAAAAGCTCCTTCGCCCGGAAGATCTGGACCGCCTCTTTTCTCCGGAACAGGGTAGCGAACTGGCCAATGAACTAATCGACCGCGTGTTAGCTGGAGTCCATTTCCCCGCGATCACTTCAACGCAGACACCTGAATGACTCTGTCAAAAGATAGTTCGACTCATTACGAACTGGCCGGACCGCACGATGCGCCCGTGTTAGTTCTGTCTCACGCGCTGGGGACAAACTTGACGCTTTGGGACCAGCAGGTGGAGGCGCTCCGAGGTTCTTTCCAGATTTTAAGGTTCGATACGCGCGGACACGGCAAATCTGCCGCCCCTCGCGGACCCTACACTCTCTCGTTTTTGGCTTCTGACATTGTTACCCTGCTCGATGAACTTGGCGTGAGCAGGGCGCATTTTTGCGGCGTTTCAATGGGAGGTCTGATCGGTCAATACCTGGCCGTCCATCACCCTGAGCGGATCGCCAGCCTGGTTCTGAGTAACACAGCGGCAAAGATTGGCAATGATGAGAAATGGGATCGCCGCATCCAGTTGGTGGCGGAGGCAGGAATGCCGGCGGTGTTTGAGGAGGTGCTGGACGGGTGGTTTAGTGCTTCATTTCGAGATTTGCACCCTCCCATCGTTGATTCGCTCGCTGGCGCTCTCAAGGCAACGGCACCGGAAGGGTACATCGGTTGCTGCCAGGCGATCCGGGACGCGGACCTCAGTCAACACCTTGAACGGATCAAGACGCCGACTTTAGTCATCGCCGGGACCGAAGATCAGGCCACCCCGATGGCTTCAGCACAATTTTTGCAACAAAATATCCGAGGTTCACAACTGATCCCGCTCAGGTGTGCGCACCTGGCATGTGCAGAAGCAGCTGCAGAGTTCACCGATCAGCTGAACAGGTTTCTGACGGGAGCGAACCAACCAACATGAATGAGACTGAACGGCAGGCCTTGGGAGACAAAATGAGACGCACCGTGCTCGGTGATGAGCACGTAGACCGCGCTCAATCTCGCCTCTCCGAATTCAACGATACCTTTCAGGAATTCATCACCCGCTACGCTTGGGGTGAGATATGGACCCGGACCGAACTGACACCGCGTGTTCGCAGCCTGGTTACGCTGGCGCTCTTAATCGCCTTGAATCGCGAGGCGGAATTTCGCATGCACGTCAAAGCTGCGATCCGCAACGGCGTTACCGTACAAGAGCTCAAGGAACTCTTTCTGCATTCGGGAATTTACTGTGGGCTTCCCGCGGCTAATGCCGCTTACCACTCCGCCGAGGAAGTACTTGCTGAGCTAAAGATACCTTTGCAAAAAGAAGGCCCGGCCGGACAGGGTCCAACTATAACTGGCTAGTGTACCGTCTCCTAAATTCCTGGTATCTGTTTAGCACCGTTTATACGGCCAAAAGTCCTCTGCGTTTTAGACGTTGCCAAACTGTGGCCCGAAGTGGCCAAAAAAGCACAGCTCAGGGTTCGCGCATTTGTAGATGGGTCACTCCAGGGTGATTTATGCCCCAAAGGTGGCCACAGGACTCAGCTCAGGGTTTCAACCCTGGGAACACTCAAATCATAAACCGCCATGAAGACAAATAAATTTGCAACTTTATCAGAGGCTATAAGCGCCTTGGTAAAAGATGGGGATACCATCGCCCTGGAAGGCTTCACGCATTTGATCCCGTTTGCAGCAGGTCATGAAATCATCCGGCAACATAAACGGGACCTGACATTGGTGCGGATGACGCCGGACCTGGTCTATGACCAGTTAATCGGCGCGGGTTGCGCCCGGAAGTTAGTCTTCTCCTGGGGTGGAAATCCCGGTGTCGGCTCGCTTCACCGTTTTAGGGACGCGGTCGAGCATGGGTGGCCTAACCCTTTGGAGATCGAAGAACATAGTCACGCGGCGATGTCTGAAGCGTACGTGGCCGGGGCCTCTGGACTGCCGTTCGGGATCCTGCGAGGTTACCGCGGCTCTGACCTGCCGAAGCATAACGGTAACATTCGTTCCATTACCTGTCCGTTCACCGGCGAAACGTTAGCGGCGGTGCCCGCCCTTCGTCCTGACGTGACCATCATTCATGCACAACAGGCAGATCGTTCAGGAAACGTTTTTCTCTGGGGCATCGTCGGCGTGCAAAAGGAAGCCGTTCTGGCTGCCAAAAAAGCATTGGTGACCGTTGAGGAGGTGGTGGAAGCTTTCGATGCCGCCCCGAACGCTGTCATCCTTCCGCATTGGGTCATCTCCGCCATTGCCGTCGCTCCCGGCGGCGCGAAGCCGTCGTATGCCCAAGGCTACTACAAACGCGACAATGCATTTTACCTTAAGTGGAACGAAATTTCCGGCGATCGGGCCCGCTTTCAAGCATGGCTGGAAAACAACGTTTTTCAAGGTGAGGGACAGCAAATCCTCACGGCTGCCGAACGCTAATCGACTGATTCAGGAGTTCTTATCATGAAGACCATGACCGAATACACCGCTGATGAAATGATGACCGTTGCTGCGGCTCGTGAGCTCAAGGATGGGGCAGTTTGCTTCGTGGGGATCGGCCTGCCGAGCGCCGCGGCGAATCTTGCCAGGCTGACGCACGCCCCGAATGTGGTGCTGGTCTATGAATCGGGCACGGTCGACACCAAGCCCGACGTCCTTCCTCTTTCGATCGGCGACGGCGAACTCGCAGAAACGGCGACGGCAGTGGTATCGACCGCTGAAATATTTCGTTATTGGCTCCAAGGAGGCCGTATCGATATCGGTTTCCTCGGGGCGGCCCAAATTGATCGGTACGCCAACCTGAACACGACGGTGATCGGAACTTACGACAAACCGTCCGTCCGCCTGCCCGGCGCCGGGGGCGCGCCCGAGATCGCGGCATCGGCCAAAGAGGTACTCATCATCCTCCGACAGAACAAGCGCAGCTTTGTTTCGCAACTGGACTTTGTCACCAGTGTCGGTCACGGCAGCGGCCCCGGCGGGCGTAAGCAACTTGGCCTGACGACCGCCGGACCCACCACGGTGATCACCGATTTGTGCATCATGCACCCAGACCCTGCCACCGGAGAATTGGAAGTGGCCAGCTTGCACCCTGGAATCACCGAAGACAAAGTCCGGTCATCCACCGGTTGGGACCTCAAATGGAGGAGCAAGACTCCTGAGACCGCCGCTCCTACTGAGGCCGAGCTCACCGCGTTGCGGGCACTCCAGGAACGCACGGCACGGGCCCATCGTGGCGAGGCATAAGGACGAAGAGCTCGAAGCCTCCTCGCCTATCGAGACGACCATGCGGACCCAAGTCGGAATTATCGGTGCTGGACCAGCCGGCCTTTTCCTGTCTCACATCCTGCACCTCCAAGGCATCGACTCGGTGGTTCTCGAAAGACACAGCCGCGAGGACATCGAAGCCATCATTAGAGCTGGCGTGCTCGAACAGGGCACGGTCGATTTGATGAACGAGATTGGCGTTGGCGAGCGCATGATGAAGCAAGGATTTCGTCACGAAGGAATCATCCTCCGCTTTAACGGCCGTGACGAGCGCATTGACTTTCCGTCGCTCACGGGTGGCAAGTCGGTCATGATCTATGCCCAGCACGACGTCAACAAGGATCTCATCAAGGCGCGGCTGGCAACCGGCGGCGACATCCGATTTGAGACCAAGGATGTGAGCATTTACGATCTGAACAGCGCTGCGCCCAAAATCCGTTGCCGCAATAAAGAAGGCCAGGTCGATGAAATCACCTGCGATTTTATCGCCGGCTGCGATGGCACGCAAGGGATCTGCCGGCCCTCCATTCCCACCGGGGAGCTCACCGTTTACGAACGCCTTTACCCGTTTGGTTGGTTCGGCATTCTATGCAAGGCGCCGCCCTCGTCCGACGAGTTGATTTACGCCATGCATCAGCGCGGCTTTGCGCTTGTCAGCACACGCTCGCCGGACGTCCAACGCATGTACTTTCAGTGCTCGCCCAATGAGAAGACCGACGACTGGCCGGGCGATCGCATCTGGGCGGAGTTTCGCGCCCGTCTGGAAACTTCGGGCGGTTGGGCACCCAAGGAAGGGCCGATCTTCAGCAAGTCTGTGATTCGCATGCGCAGCCTCGTCGTCGAGCCAATGCATTATGGTCGCCTGTTTCTCGCGGGTGACTCAGCACACGTAGTGCCGCCCACCGGAGCGAAAGGGCTCAACCTTGCTGCCAGCGATGCACAAATTCTCGCCAGGGCTGTCATAGCTTATTACAAATCCAACCGCAGTCGATCTTTTGGAACAGTACTCGGCGACTGCCCTGCGGCGAGTATGGAAAGCGACGCGGTTTTCATGGTGGATGACATCTATGCTGCACACCTTTCCCGGGTCTGACGAATTTCAACACCGACTGCAATCGGCGGAACTGGATTACGTAACCGGCTCACGTGCCGGAGCGACGTCGCTTGCCGAGAATTACGTCGGACTTCCGATCGTGATGGAGTGATGGAGTGATGGAGTGATGGAGTGATGGAGTGATGGAGTGATGGAGTGATGGAGTGATGGAGTGATGGAGTGATGGAGTATTGGAGTATTGGAGTGATGGAGTATTGGAGTGATGGAGTATTGGAGTGGTGGAGTATTGGAGTGAATACGGATACTGGCGTGGCGGCTAAGTCCGGGAGAATATAGTACGTTAAAATAAAATGTTGTGGATTTCGTCAGTTATTTTGAGGAATGGATGCCTATCAAGGAGCCGTGTCGCTGGGGTTATGCATGTTCGATGTGCACACTCCACCACTCCACCACTCCACCACTCCAGCCCTCCTCCCCTTGCGCGCGGCCACACCAAAGCCGATGGTGTGGCGCAAATTCCCCCACACTAAATGACGCCAATCGTCTACGTTCTGAACGGCCCAAACCTGAACCTGCTAGGCTCCCGGCAACCCGAAATCTACGGCCGCGAGACGCTGGCGGACGTAGAAGCGGCATGCCGCAGCGCCGGTGCAGATCTGGGTTTGGAGATCGAGTTCCGCCAAACCAATGCCGAGTTCCAGCTCATCGATTGGGTCCACGAGGCCCGCTTGCGTGCGGCCGGAATTGTCATTAATCCCGCTGCCTTCACTCATACCTCGGTCGCCCTCTTAGATGCGCTGAACGCGTGCGAGTTCCCTATTCTCGAGGTGCATATCTCCAACATCCACAAGCGCGAGGAATTCCGTCACCGCTCCTTTGTCTCGCAAGTCGCTGCGGGCGTGATCTGCGGGTGCGGCACCGAGGGCTATCTTCTTGCCCTCCAGCGGGTCGCTCGGCTGATCGGAAGTCCGCGCGCACCGACCGTTCAGACCCGGGACACGTTCCTGGTTGGCCTCATTGGCAGCGGCATCCAGGCCTCACTCACTCCTGCACTGCATGAGCACGAGGGTGCTGCGCAGGGCCTCCGCTACCTATACCGGTTGATCGATCTTTCGGCCCTCGGCCTCGGCGGGGAAGCGGTCGCCGAACTCATAACCGCAGCACAGCGAATGGGCTTTACGGGACTGAACGTTACCCATCCGTGCAAGCAGCTGGTGATACCTCTTCTCGACGATTTGTCGAGCGACGCGCGCGCACTTGGAGCCGTCAACACGGTCGTGCTGGAGGATGGCAAGCGGGTCGGACACAATACGGATTGGTTCGGATTCGCCGAAAGTTTCCGACGCGGCCTGCCTGATGCCCCACGCGACCACGTTGTGCAGCTTGGCGCGGGCGGCGCGGGTTCGGCCGTCGCACATGCGGCACTGACGTGCGGCGTCAAAAAGTTGACCATTGCCGATACGGTAGCCGAACGTGCCCAGGCAGTAGCCGAAGCCCGTGCGGCGCGTTTCGGTCCGGATCGTGTATCCTCCATCAGCCTCGCCGACATCGCCGCTGCCTTGGCGACCGCAGACGGGCTGATCAACACAACACCGATCGGCATGGCGAAGTACCCCGGTCTGCCACTCTCCGCAGCCCTCTTACGCCCGAGCCTTTGGGTCGCCGAGATCATTTATTTTCCGATTGAAACCGAACTGTTGCGCACCGCGCGCGCGTTGGGTTGTCGAACATTGGACGGCGGCGGCATGGTAGTCTTTCAGGCCGCCGAGGCGTTCCGTCTCTTCACCGGTATCGAACCGGATGCCCAAAGGATGCTGCGGCACTTCGCTGCCTTGAACGCAAAATAAAAGGGGCTGGACCACTTAGCCCAGATTTAAGGAGGAGATCGCTCGACAGTCCGGAAGGCCAATGTAGCATAGGCTTCCAGCCTGTGTTCTGTTCGCACCATCGAGCTGGTTTTCCAAGTTTCCACCGTTCTTCCGAGATGTGATGCAAAGATCAGGGTTTCAACCCTGGCAATCAGTGTCGGGCTAAACTAGCAACGTTCTAAAACAACGGCAATCCCTTGCCCCACGCCGATGCACATGGTGCAAAGCGCGTACCGGGCCCCGGTGCGTTGCAGTTGGTTGGTCGCCGTGGTGATTAAGCGGGCGCCACTGGCTCCGAGGGGATGACCGATCGCGATGGCCCCGCCGTTGGGGTTCACATGTTCCGCGTCGTCTGGCAAACCAAGATCACGTGTCACTGCCAGGGCCTGTGCAGCAAAGGCTTCGTTTAACTCAATAAAGTTGATATCTGAGATTTTCAGACCAGTCTTCTTTAGAACCTTGCCCGAAGCAGGAGCGGGGGCGAACCCCATGATTCGCGGTGCGACACCGGCGACGGCAGCAGCCAGCACCCGAGCCCGCGGAGTGAGATTATATTTCGTAACCGCCTCTTCGGACGCCAGCAAAATCGCACAGGCTCCATCGTTAATCCCAGAAGCGTTCCCCGCCGTCACTGACCCGCCGGCTTTGACTACCGGTCGCAGCTTTGCCAGCCCATCGAGGGTCGTATCAGGCCGGGGATGCTCGTCCGTTTCAACGATTTTCGGTTCACCCTTCTTTTGCGGCACCGAGACGGGAGCGATCTCCCGTCCAAAGAAACCGGATTTCTGAGCGGCAGCCCACCGCTGCTGGCTCCGAAACGCGAAAGCGTCCTGATCTTTCCGGCTGACCGTAAACTGCTCCGCAACGTTCTCTCCTGTCTCTGGCATCGAGTCGGAGCCGTACATTTTACGCATCAGGGGATTAACGAAACGCCAGCCAATGGTGGTGTCGAAAATTTCGGCGTTTCGGCTGAAGGCCGACTCTGACTTGCCCAAGACAAACGGGGCTCGTGACATGCTTTCGACCCCGCCGGCAATCATGAGATCAACTTCTCCAGACTTGATCGCGCGGGCAGCGATCGCGACAGCGTCCATGCTCGATCCGCAGAGACGGTTCACCGTCGTTCCCGTCACTTCCTCAGGCATCCCTGCCAGCAGAAGCGCCATGCGGCCGACATTCCGGTTGTCTTCACCGGCCTGATTGGCGCAGCCATACACCACATCCTCAACGGCAGACCAATCGACCTTCGGATTGCGTTCCATGAGAGCTCGGATCGGAATCGCCGCCAGATCATCCGCTCGCGTGGTTGCTAACGCTCCGCCGTAGCGGCCGAATGGGGTGCGGACAGCATCACAGACAAACGCTTCTTTCATCTAAACTCCTCATGTTCTTCAATGTTGAGACCAACCTCTCACAGTAGTTCAGGAGTTGCAGGAGTTACAGGAGTTACAGAATGGAGGACTTGCCTCCTTCCTTCCGTATCTCCTGAACTCCTGTGCAATCTTTTTGAGACGATGCTCATTCGATCGCTCTGTGCTAAGTTTCCAGCCCTATGAGCCGCCTTGCAGAGATAGTTGCGCATAAGCGAAGAGAAATTGAGCCATGGTTGGCGCACACCGCAGACTGGCATGATCGAGCAGCCGCACTGGGTCCGTTCCGAGGTTTCCGAAAAGCGCTGATTTCCGGCCAATTCGGGTTCATCGGTGAAGTCAAGAAAGCCTCCCCGTCCGCCGGCGTGATCGCTGAGGACTTCGACCCGGTCCGGATCGCTTCGGTCTATCATGAGGCCGGTGCCAACTGCATCTCGGTTCTGACGGACGAGAAGTTTTTTCAGGGGCATCTGGATTACCTCGCGCTGATCCGACAGAAACTTCCCAGCCCTCTTTTACGCAAGGATTTCACTATCGATGAAGTGCAGATTTATCAGGCTGCACTCGCCGGGGCGGATGCGGTGCTTTTGATTGTCGCCTCGCTCTCCGACGATGAATTGAAACGCTTTAAGGCCGCCGCAGACCAAATCGGAATCGATTGCCTGGTCGAAGTGCATGATGAAATGGAACTCGGACGAGCGCTTGAGGCCGGTGCCGATTTTATCGGCATCAACAATCGAAACCTGGCCACCTTCGAGATCGACCTGAAAGTGACTGAACAACTTGCCCCTAAACTCCTGGAGGTTGCACGATCGTCAGTGAAAGCGGAATTCGCACCGCCGACGATCTCCGACGAGTGATTGCCGCCGGAGCGCACGCGGCGTTGATCGGAGAGGCGCTGATGCGAGCGCCAGACCCTCGAGCGTTACTGGAGAGCTTTCTCGCGATCGCTCAAAGAGCGAAGTGATGTCAGGTGGAACGCCGAGCCTGAATTTCACAGCCAAGGGGGTGCCGATTCGCTTTGTGCCAGGCCTCCGAGTTCCTTAGATGGAGAAAGGAAATATCGATCAGATCGTCGTTGCTCCGTCGGATGCCGGACAACGTCTGGATCTCTTTCTCGCGACGCAAATAGAGCGCTTGTCACGGGCGCGGATCCAGTCGCTGATCCACGCCGGTCATATCCTTCTGAACGAAGCAAAATGCCGCCCCAGGCAGATATCCGCGCCGGCGACAAAATTTTGGTATCCGAGCCCGAACCTGAACCCATCGTCTTGCAGGCTGAAGCTCTCTCGGTACCGATTTTATTCGAAGATGAACATTTATTGGTCGTTGACAAACCGGCCGGGATGACGGTCCACCCCGGAGCGGGCGTGCAGACCGGCACCCTGGTCAACGCACTGCTACATCAAGTCTCCAATTTGAGCGGGATCGGCGGTCAGCTTCGCCCCGGCGTAGTCCACCGGCTCGACAAAGAAACCAGTGGTTGTCTGGTGGTCGCCAAAAACGACCTCGCGCATCTTCGATTGAGCAACCAGTTTGCCGGACGAAAAGTTCAAAAATTTTATTTGGCCTTGTGCGCCGGTGGGATTCACGAAACTAGCCGGCGAAATTATCAAGCCGATCGGTCGTCATCCAGTACAGCGCCAAAAAATGGCCATCGTGGATCGTGGCCGGCCAGCTCACACCAAGTATGAGGTCATCCAGGACACTAGCCAGTGGGCTCTGGTTCTTTGCCAGATTTTTACGGGACGAACCCACCAGATTCGCGTCCATCTCCATTCGATCGGCCATCCTGTTTTGGGCGACAAAGTGTACGGGAAAAATTCCAGCGGCTATGGCCGGCAGATGCTGCACGCGTGGCGTCTCGGATTTTTTCATCCGATCACAGAAAATTGGTTGGAATTCGAAGCCGGATTACCAGACGATTTTCTGCAGAGTGGCGTTGAAGAAAACTGGATTGTACGAGCCAGAACTCAGCTGGCAAAATAGGCGATCCGTTTTACGGCTCGAAAGCTTGTGCGTGCTCCTCGCAAAATATCTGAGCATCCTCAAGGCTAAAGAAAAATTGGGATTGACTCCACTTTTCCTGCTTCAAGAAATGACTCGATCGCGGCTCAAATTTGGCATACCAACGGACCACCCTCGATTCGGGGTCGATGTTCCGATACGTTAAATAATACCCATACTCGCTCTTGGCGAGCTGGCCAGGGCCGAGCACTTTCCAGGATAATTTCAATTACGACTGATCTTTAAATTTGGGAAGTTCACTCGGTGAATTACTAGAATTAGGTGTCTCCCGTCTGATTGGTGCCAACTGTTCGCTTGAGGTGATGATTCTGGATCTCTTTGAACGACAGCCACTCTAGTGATGTCTCATTTACTGGTTAAGGCGATTCGGGTTCGCGTGCGAAATTCTCCCAAAGTCTCGTTGTGCGCGACCCCGGATCAATTTTTTTGCCGCGCTCGCACGGTAATTTCCGACACTCGCGTTTTTCTTCCGCTCGACGATTAATTCGCCACTTGCTCCCGTTGGCGCTTCCCTTCCCGGTCGTCTCAGGTCACCATCCAGGATGTGCAATGCCGGTGTCCTTCGGTATTGCTTATCTAGGCTATCTGAGGCTGCTTTATCACAACAAAAATGACAGGAACAACTGCCAATCCTTTATGGAAGAGGAATACAGGCAAGGTCTGAACTTGGTCGTCGGGATGTTGCGCAGCCTGGAAAACCTTCCGGATTTTCGTGCGGACACCTTCACGCTGCAAAGGATCGCTCGGCTTGCAGATTTGCCGAAGTACACGGTTGCAGTCGAGGAACCCAGCGCCTCCGAATCTCCTCCAATGGAGGAGACTGTCCCGCAGGAGGTTCAGTTGGGCGACGCCGTGGAGGCGCAAACGGCCGAACAGGGCGTTAGGACGCCGTCGTTCGAAGAATTGCGTGCCACAGGTCCTTGCCTGTACCAAATGTCCTAACCTTGTCGCGTTCCGGCACTCTGTGGTTTTCGGGGTTGGCAACCCGAACGCAGAGCTGATGTTCGTCGGTGAAGCGCCGGGAGCGGACGAAGACAGGCAAGGAGAACCGTTTGTCGGACGTGCAGGCGAACTCCTGACCAAGATCATCCAAACGATGGGTTATCAGCGCTCGGAGGTCTATATCGCCAACGTCCTGAAATGCAGACCGGACATGCCTCCGGGAGCGTCGGGAAATCGTCAGCCGACGCCACGGCGAGATGGAGACTTGCCTCCCTTATCTCCGGCAACAGATTGAGCTTATCCAGCCAAAGATCATGGTGGCCCTGGGCGCAACCGCGATGCGCGGTCTGTTCGGAAAGGATGGAACCGATGAAGCTGATGCGCGGCCGTTGGCATCTTTTTGGTTCTATCCCGGTCATGGCGACATTTCATCCCTCTTACCTGCTGCGAAATCAGGCTTTGTCCGTAAAACGGAAGGTCTGGGAAGACATGCTTCAGGTTCTCGAGCCGACTCGGCCATCCGATCAGCGAGAGGCAGAAGAATTACTTCCTGGCCAGATGACCGCGTCCACTGAAAATCACCCGCAGAAAATTGACTCAAATCGGAGTCGTGTTCTGTTTCCAGGAACCTAAGTTCTTCAACCATGAACCCTCTCAACGCAGCATTTCTGGCCCTTGTTCTTTTTGCCGCCTCCGCTTCTGCCGCTTACTGGCAATCGGAAGATTTTGATTGTTCGATCGACCTGCCGGACAGTCAATCCAACAATAGCAGACCAACTGGACGACATTGGTTCGACCGAAGAAGGAACTCTGGTGGGCGCCGGACGCGAGGATCATTCCGCTTTCGTCTTTCTCGGTTACGTCGATCTGGCCAAACGAAAAAACTTTCATCTTAACCCGAAAATCGATCGAAGAATTGGAAACACGCTTTTTTGGTTCAGGGCAAGGTTTTCGCCGAGGATCTCGAGCCGATCTCACTGCACGGCATGCCAGGTTATCGGCTGACCGGAGACTCAGTCTACCATGGCGCCCACTATGGCCTTGTCGTCGATATGTTTGAAGCCAACGGCAGGATCTACCAGATCGCCGGCATGAAACAAGATGACCCTCACCCGCTCAAAGATCCGGATATCAGGAGCTCCATGACGAGTTTCAAGCTGCTCTCGCGGTAGGGAGGCGTTCGGCGTTCGGCGTTCGGCGTTCGGCGTAGCCGGTCGGGTGAGGCTCCGACCGAACCGTGGGCTTTCCAGTTCGCCTTGCTGTAACGTCGTCCCGCCTGGCATCAAATGTGGGCGCGACGATTTAATTCGCCGCGATACAACCTGCATTTGGAGATATGGCATATGAAACTAGAACCGGCATGAATGCCGATTATGTCCCGAACATGGTTGGCATTGGAAACCTCTAACGAACTTACCTGTCATGGCCAGCGCATTGGATTCCTTCGTCTCCCTCAAGTCATTCTTCCAGCATTGCTATGTCTGGTGCTTATCTGCCTATTTCTCTGGAACGACAGACAGAACCGAAAGCGGAAACCCTAATCAGCCTTCGGCATTTCGCACGTCCTCCGTAAACCGATCGACATCTTCCTCGGTTGTGTCCCAGGAACACATCAGTCGGGCTCCTCCGCCCGGACCGACATCCGTATAAAACCGCCAGCCGAGCCTCGTATAACCGAGCTACGGATGGGGTCGGGAATTTTGGCGAAAACAGCGTTGCCTTCGCGCGGAAACAAGATTTTGACCGCTGGCGATCTGGCTGAGTTGCGAATACAATCTCTCGGCCATGGCGTTCGCATGCCTGGCATATTCCAGCCATTTTCCGTCGCTCAACAAGCCAAGCCATTGGGCGGCCAGGAAACGCATCTTGGAAGCGAGTTGTCCGCTCTGTTTCATCCGATACATAAAGTCGGAGGCATCCTGTCTCTTGAAAAAGACCACTGCCTCGCCAAAAGCCAGACCGTTCTTCGTCCCGCCGAAAACGAGAACGTCGACGCCCGCTTTCCATGTCAACTCCGCTGGCGTACAACCTGCCGAGGCGACGGCATTTGCGAACCGTGCTCCATCGACGTGAACGGCCAGACCATTGCTCTTGGCGAAATCCGCCAGTTCGGCGATTTCAGTTCGGTCGATAGAGAGTCCCGAGCTCGGTCGTGTTGGTCAGACTGACCACTCGCGGCTGGGAAGCATGGAAATCGCGTCGCCCGCGCAACGCCTCCCGAAGATTCGCCAGATCGATTTTCCCGTCTGCGCCGTCCACGGTCACGATTCGAAGTCCCTGGTTCAGGAAACCGGGAGCATTGCATTCATCGGATTCGATGTGTGAATGTCGGTGGCAGAGAACACTGTGGTGCCGCGAACAAAAACTGCCGATGGCCAAACTATTTGCCGCAGTGCCATTGAAGACGAAAAAAGTTTCGCAATCGGTTTCGAATAACGCGCGGAAAGCCTCCTTTGCCTTCGCCGTGATGGCGTCCGACCCGTAACCGACAACGTGCCCGGACTTGAATTCTGAAGGGCTTCAAAAACTTCCGGGCAACACCCGGCGTTGTTGTCACTGGCAAACTGTCGCCGATGATCGAAACTCCACACGCCCACATAGTGAAACGGGATAAAGTTGCTCGCCAACGAAATCTCGCATTGAGCACGTCGAGAGGCAGTTCCTACAGTGAGCGCGGATCTATGAAAGAGGAAATGGTGTTAGTCGTCCGGCGTTCGCTTCTGGAATCACTCGGCATGTTCCAAGGGCTGCAGTTTGATGTCGATCGTTACTTGACGCCGATGCTCAGTCGCGAAAATAACTTTTTTTCGGCGCGATCGTCCGCCGAAACCGACCCGAGCCTGAAACAGATTATTCCCTACGCGATCCTGGTCAGCGGCGGCAAAGTGCTCCGGTACAAACGTGGAAAAAAGTCCGGCGAACAACGACTGGTCGCCAAGGGATCGATCGGAATCGGCGGCCACATGAACGATCGCGATGAGGGATTATTCGCGCTCGACCAGGAAGCTTATTTTGCGGGAGTGCAAAGAGAAATTGACGAAGAATTGATCGTCGAACGCCCCTTACAAAATCGAATTGCCGCACTGATCAACGATGATTCCAATGAAGTGGGTCAGGTGCATCTCGGGGTGGTCCACGTTTTGGAACTGCCGCACCCGAGAGCCGAGAAACGAGAAAGCATGATTCTTGGCATCGAGTTTTTGACGCCGGACCAACTTCGCGCCGAGCGCGATACTCTCGAGACCTGGTCCCAAATCTGCGTCGATAACCTGGAGAAGCTTCTTGGGGAGTAGGCAGTGTCAGTGTCAGTTGCCAGTTGTCAGTTGTCAGTTGTCAGTTGTCAGTAGCAGAAGAACAGGAAATTGAGCAGCCGATAGGCGATCCTTTGAGCGCAAATTTTGGACGATCGCTGACACTGCCACTGTCCACTGACAACTGACAACTGACAACTGACAACTAACTGACACTGGCACTTCCGACCACTTCTGGCGGTACGGCATTCCGTCTTGGGCGCCGGCTCGTGTCACCTTGAGGGATGCGGCTTTGCAGGCTCTTTCGGTCGCCGCGCGCAAGGAAAGACCTTCGGCAACGCCCACTCCCAGCCAGCCGACAAAACAATCTCCTGCGCCCGTCGTATCGACCGCCTGAACTTTCGGCGCTGCGACAAACTCGACTGTTTCTCCCTCGGAAAACATGACACCGCGGGCACCCAGCGTCACGACCACATTTTTGCATCCCAGATCGTGCAACCGCCGGACGGCACCCGGAATATCCTCTTGTCCGGTGATATCCCGCGCCTCGTGCTCGTTGACGACAATCACGTGAAGACTCTCGTAAATGAGCTTTGGCAGCGGCCGGGAAGGTGCGGGATTCAAAACGAACGGCTTTCCCAGTTCATGGCAAATTCGAGCCACCGCCTCGATCGCACCGTCTCGAATTTCCAACTGGGAAATCACTGCAGCCGCACTTTCAAAGACAGGTCGGGCCGCGGAAACCATCGCCGAGTCGACGGCTTCATTGGCGGATTTCGCCACTGCGATCAGATTCTCTCGAGTGACACCATCGACCAGGATCAGCGCGATACCGCTTGGCGCACTTTGCACGCACTCAAAGTAATCGACATTGATCCCCTCCTTGACCAGACGCTCTCTGGCGTCGGTCCCGAAGTATCGGCGCCATAAGCACCCAGAAACGTGACCGCTCCACCCGCCCGAGCAGCCGCGACCGCCTGGTTCGCGCCCTTGCCGCCGCCGAACATATGAAATTTCCCGCCGAGTACTGTTTCACCCGGATGTGGCAATCGATCGCAAAAGACGACCATATCGGTGTTCGAGCTTCCAACGACTAAAATGTGCGGTCTTAGCGGGCATGCAATCGATTGTCCCGGCATGAAACGATGATCGAAGCTAAAGATCAAGATTCGTTTGTCGGCTCAGGTAGGGCGAACTCCGAGGTAGGGTGAGGCCATGGTGCGGCTCCGCCCCATTCGCTCGTTGTGCTCGGAGCCCGTTCATAACACAACAAGTGAGCTTTATGAGGCTTCGCCCAAGACCGGGCTAGCTCTCTCCACCGGCACCGACAACCGACACTTCCTCCGACCCATTCCAGCCGGGTCGCCGCCGGGCACGGATTCCGCGCCAATACTTCAGCGGAATCAAGCCGAGCCCGATGATCGCCAATTGGCTGACAATGAACCCGATCAGCGGCCCGAACGCCTGATCCATGAAGCCGTAAGAGTGCAGGCCGACACCGAGCATGTTGACACCGAACCATGACAGGCTGGTGACGACGTTGCCAAACACCGTCAACACCGCCATCCCGCGGTCCCTGGCAAACCCGCCCCATCGCGCGTGAAGGATAATGGCATTCCAAAGGACGATCAGGAGAGCGCCGTTTTCTTTCGGGTCCCAGCCCCAGAATCGGCCCCACGATTGGTCGGCCCAAATTCCACCGAGGATAGTGGCGACCAGACTAAACAAGGTGGCAAAACAAACCACCCCATACATCATGCGGCCAAGCGTTTTGGAGGTGGCTTCGTCGAACGAGGTCGTGAGCAACCCGCGGAAGATGTAAATGATCCCAATCAACCCAGCGAGAAACATCGCCGAATACCCTAACGCCTCGCCGACCACATGGGTAGCGAGCCATCCGTTGGTGTCCAAAACCGCTCGCAACATTTCAAGAGAATCCCCGTCCAGTTGCAAGTTATGGGCAATGAGCAAAGTGACGAACCCGATGACCGCACCACAGACATTGCCGATCCCGTTTTTGTAGAAACGCTCCAGAACGATGCAGAGGAGGACGGACGCCCAGCCGACAAAAATTGCGGAACTGTAGAGGTTCGTAACGGGGGGTCGGCCCTGCAAATACATGCGGGTGATCAACCCAAGCGTGTGGATCAGGAAGGCGCCCACCAGAAGGATGATGGCCGTTCGGCCAAGAGTCTTCGGCCAAACCAGCCAGGAAAACAGCCCGAACACCAAAACGATGACGTACAAAATCATCGCCTGCAAAAACGGTTGCGCCTGATTGAAGAGGAATTCAAGTTTCGGCCTGTTCAACTTCTGCGGGATGGTCTTGGAAAGATATTCTTGATATCCCCGGATGCCTGCGTTGAACCCGTTCACGTCATTCGCGCGATAGGCTGATATCAGGCGCCCGTAATTCATGGCTGCATCAGGCACGCGCCGATTCCCAATTCCGCTCAGCAAGGACTCCGAAATATGCTGCCAGCCTTCGTTTTCCACGGCTCCCTGTGGATTCGGGATGGCGTAAGCGTATTTGGCCTGGGTCAAATTCTTGTATCGCTCCGTGAAAAGCAGGATCCGCTCGAAGTCTTCGTTGTTGAACGGTTTGCCGGCGTCGCGATCATGAACCGCGTTCAGTCCCGGTTGGATCGCCGAGGCGAAAGCCTCGATTTCTTTTCCAAAATCGGACGAATCTTCGGCCTGGATCGTGTTTTTCAGCTGAAGATAAAGCCGCAAGCTGTCTCGGAGTTTGATAATGCCCCGCTGAAACGGATTCCGAGTTTCGCCTTCGGTCTGCTCCGCTAATCCGGCTTGTTTCTCTATCTCACTGAAAAAAGGCTTTAGATCGTTAAAGGAATAGGAAACGAACTGCCCTTTGGCGTCCTGCGATCCAAATAAATCGAGAATCTCCTGGTTACTGACTTCGAAGAGTTTTGCCGTATCCGAATGCTCCGGCCTCATGAGGATGTCCAACAACCCCTGGCTCGGCGGCACCACTTTCCCTTCCGCCGTGGTGTAGGTCCCGTGATGATTCCATTCCGACAGAGAGACCCTCGCCAGGGTATCCATCGGCATTACGCGTCCACCCACCAGAACCGGGAGGTTACCGAAACCATGCACATCCAAACCCGGCGGCTCCTTGGGCGGCATCATTTTCGAAAGAGCCCAAAGCAGAATGACCAGGCTGATGATCCACGGAAGGGACTTTTTCATGCGATCACACGGCGTTTCACAAAGCTGACCAAGTGCATCCCGAATTGCAAAAGCATCCCGAATACAATCAGTGCACACGAAATATATGGCACCAGCCAGCTGGGATTTTGGGCCACTTGAAGAACTGTGGTGGTGTCGTTGTTGTCGAACCCAGCCTGGAAAAATGTGTATCCCCGATAGCGCAAAGGGTTATTCATGAAAATCAAGGACTCCCGGTCTTCGTGTTTTGCCGGATCCGTTAGCTTGATGCGGCTGGAAAAATTCTTCGCGATGTCCGTGCCGGCATATCGATCGTGTCGAAACTGCAGAAGTTGGATGGCGAACGGTTTATAAAAGCGTTTAGGCCGCAGGACGATTTCGTAGGTTTTACCACCGATCTCAAAAGTGAGCGGCCGCGCGAATCCGGCCGCCAGACTCCAGGTGCCGATGGGCTTGCCACTTTGCAAAATAGACACAGACACCGCCGGCTGATTGCGTTCGTTCTCTTTATAGGTTTTATCCATTTGGACCGCGACTGCCATGGGACCGATCGCCAAATGCGGATAGCTCGGTGACGGAAGTTGGGCAGGGCTAACCAGTGCGGCGTTGGGATAGTATTCTTGAATCACGGCCTCCAGGGAGTCTACTGGCAATTCAATCCTGCTTCCTCTCTCCAATCGAGAATCAGGCACAGAAATGACTCGGTCGGCATCGGAAGCGCTGGTGTCAATGATCGCCAGCTCATCGTGATATAAACTTTCGGAATAGTTTTTCGTTTGACCCTGGTCCAACCGCATCTGGCTTTCCAGATCAATGAAAATGTCGGCGAACAGTTGCCCGACCAAAAGCAGGATCAGCCCGGAATGCAGAAAGAGAATTCCCGCTTTCTTCCAGCTCAACTTAAATCGTGCGATGTGCGCCGCCAGGAGGTTAATCAGAAGCAGACTCCCGACGATGTATCCCCCGGGAAACCAGGGGATTCGCCAGTCCGTTCGAGGCGGCGTGAAGAAAAGAAACAGACTCTTGAAATAACGGTTTTCCGCCTCGTAGACGCCGATGTGGACCTGATCCAGGGTACCGAGGAAAACCAAGACCATCGCGCAGGCCAAACAGACGATGGTCAGCTTGAGCGAGGTCAGAGGTTTCAGCCAGCGAAGGAATTCACTCGTCATTCGTTGATTTTGGCTTGGTCGACACGCCGGGCGCCGGGTTTTCTGTCTCCTTGGGAGAGGTAAAACGGAAAGACTTCACGAAGTTTAGGAATATCTGGCGCTGACTCTCGATGAGCTGTGGAGGACCGGTCATTTTCACAAACCAAGTCCGATCGCCGGCCTGGAGTACGGCACCGAGAATTCGTGAAGGCTTGGGAGCGTTTTCTGCCGTTTGGAAATCGACCAGATCAGTCGGGACATTATCCACTTCGGTTTTTTGGATCACTTCCGGAAGTTGTTCCTCGCTCAACGGCGATAATTGAAGCTGACCTCGCCAACGATTGATGTTCGAGATCAACCCGCCGGCTTCGCCGGGAAATGCGATTACTGAAACATCTGCCGTATCAGCATTCGGGCCTTCGACCTTAAAGCTTCCAAGCCGCATTTCAGAAAGAGGTTGCTCTCTCCAACTCTCTGGTTTCGTCCACTGCGCCGGGCTACCCGGCGGCGGCGGCACCAATCCTGCCGGCCCGCTTTGCATCGCCACGTTGATCCCTTCTTTGGGAATCTTGTAGACCTCAACTTTGTCGTTATCACAGGAAACCAGTACCAACGGAACGGCGAACACTAAA
The DNA here is from genome assembly GCA_963793135.1 of uncultured Verrucomicrobiae bacterium. Classification (GTDB taxonomy): domain Bacteria; phylum Verrucomicrobiota; class Verrucomicrobiia; order Chthoniobacterales; family JAFAMB01; genus JAFAMB01. The sequence continues at coordinate 226,711 of CAWBYX010000028.1, read as the reverse complement.
AACAACAACGGCTTACGCATCGCGAACTCCTAAGAACTCCTCGCCTTCAGCTCGTACCGTTTCTTCAGTTCGTCCAAGTGTGTCGAAGGAAACCATTGGTACAACATGAAATAGACGATGACGCCGGTGATGGAAACATAGAGCCAAATCGGAATTGTAAATAGTCCGATCCGACGATGGCGATCGAATCGTGCACGCAGGGCCGGGATCACCGTCACGATCACCAGTGGCAGGATCGTGAATGCCAGGATCAGATGCGTGATCAGGATGACGTCGTAGAGCGGTCGCACCCAACCTCCAGCGGTGAATTCGACCGATCCTTCTTCGCCGGCGCTCAGCAGGCCAAAGTGATAAGTCAGATAACAGGCCAGGAAGATCGTTGAACAGATCAGCGCCGTCAGCATGCAGGTAATATGAACCCGTTTCCGGTCCCGACGAATGGAAGCCCATCCAGCCGCGATAAAGCAGGTACTGAGACCGTTCAGAGTCGCGTTCACCGGAGGAAGATCGAAAACATTCATCTCATATTTGGCCGACAAAATAGAAACAACTGACAAAGTAGGTTGGAGTCCGGGCCGGTCAAGGGAGACGTAGGGGGAAACGTGTCGGCGTGGGGCGTGTCGGCGTTGGGGCGTGTCGGCGTTCGGGGAAACGTATCGGCGTCTCTGGCTCCTGGCTCCTGTCTCCTGTCTTGACTGCGGCCTAGGAATTCCTCCACTGTGCGGGGGTGCCGGCACCCCCTCCGATTCTTGTTATCAATTGCGGGAGTTCGTCTCTCAAGTTTGCGGTTCTGGATCCTCAAACCGAGGCCTGTTTGGCGTCCGGAACCGCGGAGCGCTTAGTCACGCATGGTGCCAGCTTGCAAATGACCGACCTGGAAGGTCTCAGTCACCGTGAAGAAATGGCTGGCGCGGATCATCACGCTGCACTGCTTCGGATCATTGAACTTCTTGGTCGCAAAAAAAAGTTGGAAATCAAAGCGATCGGACATCGCATCGTTCACGGTGGAGAAGATTTTCGCGGGCCTGTTCTCATTACCGAGAGCGTTCTGAGGAGAATCGAGGAACTCGGAGATCTCGCGCCCCTACATAACCCGGCAGGCGCCGAGGGCATTCGGATCGCTACCAAATTGTTCCCGGATAAACACCAGGTGGCAGTTTTTGACACCGCCTTTCACCAGACTTTGCCGGCTCACGCTTTTCACTACGCGATTCCGTACGAATACTATGAGAAGTACCGGGTTCGCCGGTATGGATTCCACGGCACCAGTCATCATTTCGTCGTTTTACAGGCTGCGAAACTGATTGGTAAGCCGATCGAGCAGACGGAATTTATCTCGGCGCATCTTGGCAATGGATGCAGCGCAACAGCGGTTCGTCATGGCCAGAGCGTGGATACGTCGATGGGTCTTACCCCGCAGGAAGGATTGGTGATGGGCACCCGGAGCGGTGACGTTGATCCTAACCTCCATTCATTTATTCAGGAGAAGGAAGATCGTCAACTGCGCGAGATTACGGAAATGCTGACTCGAAAAAGCGGACTCCTGGGAGTTTCCGGCGTCAGCCATGATATGCGTTCGGTAATGGCGGCGTCAGCCGATGGAAATAAAAGAGCGCGTCTGGCGGTAGATCTTTTTTGTTACCGATTGGCACGGACGGTTCTCGGATTGGCAGCCGCCCTCTCTTCGATCGACGCTTTAATTTTCACGGGCGGCATCGGGGAAAACAGCGCGGCAATCAGGGCACAGGTGTTAACCCATCTCACTATTCTCCATCCCGAAATTGATCCGAAACTGAACGAGTCACATGGAAAAGGAGGCGGACGGACGAATCACCGGCCGATCGGGCTTGTTGTGCCTGGTCGTTCCAACGAACGAAGAGCTGATGATTGCGCGTGAAACCGCTCTTCTCACCACATGAAACACGCATTTTTTCTCGCCGCCGCCGGGAACGGCGTCGGCCTAACGACGGTGGCCCTGGGGCTAGTGAACGCCTTGGATCGCAGAGGTGTCCGAGTGGCATTTTTCAAGCCGATTGCGCAGGCGTCGGAAGGCGACTCCGGCCCTGAACGATCGACTCTTTTCATCCGCAAGACGACTACCCTGAACCCAGCTGATCCCATCCCGCTGGCCATTGCGACCAAAACGATTTCGGAACAAGGGATGGATCAACTGATGGGCCGCGTGATTGCCGCCTACGGTGAATCGACGGCCTCTGCGGACGTAGTTGTCGTTGAGGGGTTATTGCCAATGGGAGGTGATTCGTATCTGGGCGTTGTCAACAACGAGTTGATGAATACGCTGAATGCGCAAGTCATCCTGGTTGCTTCAGCGGCCGGCAAAACGATCGATCAGCTCGACGATCAGATCGAGTATGCAGCAAATGCCTTTGGAGGCTTGGAGAAGATTCTCGGAGTGATCATTAACAGATATCCGGTCGAGAAATCCGAAATTGCCAAGGATCTGATTGATAAGGTACGCGCAGAAAACAAGTTGTTCAGCCGTCGACAACTCGAACTCATCGGCGTGGTGCCGGACAGTCCGGAATTGACCTATTGCAGAACCATCGACATCCAACGCCATCTGAATGCCGAAGCCATTAACGCCGGGGAGATGGCGAGCCGCCGGGTCAAGAAAACGCATCTTTTGGCGCGTACCGTTCCCAACTTGCTCCACGCCCTTGCTCCAGGAGCCATTCTTCTCACGCCGGCGGACCGCAGTGACGTCATTCTCGCTGTCGGGATGGCGGCGCTAAGCCAGATTCCGCTCGCCGGACTTATTCTGACCGGAGACTCCGAACCGGACGAACGGATTATTCGATTTTGCCGACCTGCCCTGGAAACGGGCCTTCCCCTCTTGCGGGTCAGGACCAATAGCTACGATACGGCTACTCGGCTCTACGAACTCACTACGGCAGTGCCTCTGGATGACCTTCAACGGATCGAAGACGCGATTGATCATGTGGCTCAAACTCTCGAGATCGACTGGTTAATCTCCCAATCCAAAAAGGAGCTTGATTTCAGACTCTCGCCGGCGGCGTTTCTTCACCAGCTCACCGAGAAAGCGCGCGCTGCACAAAAACGGGTGGTCTTACCCGAAGGTGTCGAACCGCGCACCAGTCAAAGCGGCGGCCATTTGCGCCCGGCGCGGCATCGCGCGTTGCGTGCTCCTGGGCGACCCGGCCGAAATTCAGGCGGTGGCACGCAGCCAGGACATCGAACTGCCTGACAACCTGGAAATTCTCAATCCGGCGGAGGTGCGGCCAAATTATGTCAATCCGCTTTTTGAAATGCGAAAACATAAAGGTCTTTCCCTCGAGATGGCGGCTAGCCAACTCGAGGACAATGTGGTTCTTGGAACAGTGATGCTCGCCGTGGGCGGCGTCGACGGGCTGGTCTCCGGAGCTAGTTCACTCCACGGCGAATACCATCCGACCGGCTTTGCAAATCATCAAAACGAAGCCGAACGCAAAGGCCGTTTCCTCCATCTTCTTCATGTGTCTGCCGGAACAGGTCCTCGTCTATGGAGATTGTGCCGTGATCCCGGATCCGGACGCCGAGACCTTGGCCGATATCGCGATCCAGAGTGCGGACTCGGCCGCGGCTTTTGGGATTCCGCCCAGGGTCGCCATGATCAGCTATTCAACGGGTGAATCCGGGTTCGGAGCCGACGTGGAAAAAGTTCGTGCGGCCACGAAACTGGCACAAGCCAAACGACCGGACATCCTCCTCGACGGACCGCTGCAGTACGATGCCGCTTTCATGCCCGATGTCGCGAAAACCAAAGCCCCGGACAGTCCAGTGGCAGGCCGGGCCACGGTCTTTATTTTCCCGGATCTGAACACAGGCAACACGACCTACAAAGCGGTTCAACGAAGCGCCAACGTGATCAGCATCGGTCCAATGTTGCAGGGTCTGAAGCGTCCGGTGAACGATCTTTCCCGCGGTGCGCTGGTCGATGACATCGTTTACACCATCGCGCTGACAGCGGTCCAAGCGACCCAGGGATAGGCGCGTCGGTGGAGCGTATCGGCGCATCGGCGTTGCAAATCGAGACTTTTCGGTTACGCCATTCGACAGAGGACCAAACCATCTTCGGTTTGCTGCAGGGAATCTTCCTCGGTCTACCCGGGGTTCTCAGAGCCTGAAGAGGCAAAGCGGGAGGCGCTTCGGGCACAACGGTCACAGGGCTCAGGTAGGGCGAAGCTCCGCCTGAGCCGGGGCTTTTCAGGTTGCCCTGCCCTACGACGTCACCCCTCAGAAAGCGATCAATCGATCATCCGAACCGACCGCGTTGTCGCGCGCAAATTCATCACGTCCGTTGGGGACAGGTCAAATATTGGTCGGTCCACGATGTGCCTGTCAAAAGGAGGGCGGGGTCTCACGGTAGGGCGAAGCTCCGCCTGGCCGGGGCTTTCCGGGTTGCCCTGCCCTACGACGTCACCCCTCAGAAAGCGATCAATCGATCATTCGAACCGACCGCGTTGTCGGCGACCCGCAATTCGTCACGTCCGTTGGGGACAGGTCACAAATTCGAAGGGACCAATGCCAAACGGACAAACGAACGGCCACGTTGCCGTAGACATCGTCCCTTGGGGACAGGTCAAAGGGTATCCGTTGGGTGCTTCCAGACATTCGTTGGGGACAGGTCAAGCCGAAATGCGCCCCGGCTCAGACGGAGCTTCGCCCTACCTGAAGCCCGGCTTCCGAGGCAAAACCACGAAAACGCGGCTCGGACGGAGCCTCACCGTACCCGGCGCTTCGCCCTACCTGCGCCTGTTGCGCCGCAAGCTGACGGCTGGAACGGATCATCATGCGGACCATGCCGGAGATCAAAAATGCCAGCATTCCGAGCATGAAGACCACACTCCAGGAAAAGCTCGCACTGATCCCGCCCACGCCGGAATCACCAATCACGTTGGACGGTTCCTTGCATCCTTCGCAGGCCATGAGCGACGGCCCATAACTCAGCATCAACACACCAATCATGGAAAGAAACCGGAACATTACCCACTCTCATTTATCTTCTGCCGAGACGCAAGAGTCAGCTCACAAGATATACAGAATCGTGAATAGAAAGACCCAAACGATATCCACGAAGTGCCAATACAAGCCTGTGCACTCCAGGAATCCGTGGCGTTGCGGAGTGAACTTTCCACCCAGCGCTTTGACCAGGCTCGAGATCAGCAACAGGACACCGATAAAGACGTGGAGGCCATGGAAGCCCGTCAGGACAAAGAAGCACGAACCCATAATCCCGGCGGTATTGAACCAAAAACCTTCATTGTGAAGGTTGGTCCACTCCAGCACCTGGTTGGTCAGGAAGATTGCTCCCAAAAGGATGGTCAGCAGAAGAAGACCGATTCCGCCTTTGGTATGTTTGATCAATCGGGCCTCGGCATAGTGCAGCGTGAAGCTGCTGGAGATGAGACAGAGCGTCGCGATGACCGTCTTGATCATCGTCGGAGCGTTTTTCAATGCTTCAGGCATTTGCCAGCCTGCCCCGGCGCCCCCGCGCAGCACCATGTAGCCACAGATCAGCCCGGCGAACAGCATCGCTTCGGACGCAAGGAAGGTGAACATTCCGAATCGAACAATGTTGGGACCTCCCGGATAGGCTTCGTCAATCGTGGCAGCTTGCATGGTTAACTCTTTTGATAAATCGACAGTTTCCAAAGAATGATCAGCACGGTGAAACCGATGGCGAAGACAAGAATGGCAACGAACATCCGCCGATTTTTCTTTCTAAATTTCTCCTCCATTACAATCGGGCAAAAGCAAGCGCTCCCAGCGTGACCGGCAAGTAGATAATCGAAGCAATAAATAAGCGCTTCGCGGCTTGATCCGTTCCCGCCACCGCAAATCGAAAGGCCATCCAGAGAAAGTAACCACCCATAGCAACGGCGACCGGAAGATACCACAAGCTCGTCAAATTCAGCATGGCCGGTAAAAAGCTCACTGAGAGTAACCCCAACGAGTAGAGCAAACTCTGACGCCCGGTCACTCGACATTCAGGGTCAAAACTCGCGAGCATGATGAATCCCGCTTGCCGATAATCCTCGCGATACAACCAGGAAATCGAAAGAAAATGAGGCATTTGCCATAAGAAGAGGATCGCGAAGAGAATCCAGCTTTCGAAACCGGGTTCACCACGAGCGGCTGTCCACCCAATGACCGGTGGAAGAGCGCCCGGAATCGCGCCTACGATCGTGTTCAGCGTCGTCACGCGCTTCAAGGGCGTATAGACAAAGACATAAATAAAGATCGTGAGGGCGCTCAGCAGGCCCGCGTAAATATTGGTCGCAATGCTCAGCCAGAGAATTCCGCCGGCTGAACAGAGGATCCCGATGATCAAGCCTTCATCCAAGGTCATGCGGCGCCCGGGCAGAGGTCGATTCCGGGTTCGGCGCATTCTGGCGTCGAGTTCGACTTCAAAAACCTGGTTCAGCGCAGCTGCTCCTGAAGCGGCCAGCGCCGTTCCTGCCAGCGTATGAAACAGATAGAGGAGATCCACCGGCCCATGCCAGCCAAAGAGAAAACCCACCAGCGTGGTAACCAGAACCATCAGCGTAATCCTGGCCTTGCACAATTCGGAGACGTCTGCGACCCAACGCCTGGTGTGCGAGACCGGGCCGCCCGGTAAACGCGTGAGCCGAGGCTTTTCTGCAAATGCGCTCATGCCCTGGCAACCTCCTTCCGTAAGGTTGCTGACACACCTTCTCGGGGCGTCGAAGGAAGCATCGCAGAAAGAACAACGCTCAGAAGTACTCCGATCATGAGAATCAATGCGCCAACAAAGACATGCGAGGTTGCGATATCAGCAGCCTTATTACTCCAGATTGTCCAAGCTCCCAAGCCAAACTGCACAAAAACAAGCGCCAGCCAAGCCTGCGCGGCGGAGCGTGCAGGAGTGGGGATTTGTTGATTGCGCAAAATACCCATGGCAACCGAGCTAAGGCCGACAACGATCAAGACGGCCCAGACTCGATGAACGTACTGCAGCAGAATGAGTCCCGAAGAGATAGGCGGCGCGGATTGAGTTGCTGCTCGCCCCTCATTAATCCGACCAATTGAGGCGGCATCGAGTGGCGGAAGGAATCCACCGTACACCGTTGGAAAATCAGGAATCGACAATCCGGTGTGCGAATGCCGCATGGAAGCTCCCAAGGCCAATTGAACAAACAACATCACGGTGACCGCGATGGCTCCGAGCCGGAGTCTGCCGATGTTTCCCGGGCGCGCAGCCGGTTCGAGCCGGCGCCAGAACCGGGAGGTCACCAGAGCAATGGTCGCCACCAGACAAAAGAACGCCTGCGCCAGGCAGCCATGAAAAAGTCCTAGAATCGCGTTGTGTTCAGTAACCCGTAATCCCCCAAGGACACCCTGGACGATGACCGCCAGAACGGCCAGGCCAGCCAGCCATTTCACCCAGGTCCGATTCTCAATCACCAGGGTCAGGACACAGAGCGCGACTGTCAGCAGACCTACTCCGCTCGCGATGAGTCGATGGGTATGCTCGAAGAAGACTCCCCCAACCCAATGAGAGATCGGGAACAGGAACATGTTGTAACCGAAGCTGTTTGGCCAATCTGGGACCGCCATTCCAGCCCCGTGACTGGTGACCAGTCCGCCGCTGCAGATCAAGACCAGAACGCCGACGGCCACGAAAATCGCGTACCAGTGCAGGAACCGTTTCGGTAGACCGAGCTCGGGCATGAATTTTTGCGACGAAGCTAGTGCGCGGCGATTCTGGCAGTCTCTGGCGCGGGTTGATTCTGCGGTAAGTAGTCTTGCTCCATTCCGGGAACGCTGTACTCGTACGGTCCGTGGTAAACGGTCGGAGTCGTTTCAAAATTCCCGTGGCCCGGAGGCGACGGGACCGTCCACTCAAGGGTCGTCGATTCCCAGGGATTTTTCGAAGCTTTCGGACCTTTAAAGATGCTGTAAAAGAAATTGATCAGGAACGGAATGGTCGACAATCCGAGGCAAAACGCGCTCACACTGACGAACACGTTGATCGGCTGTGAGCTGCGGAGGTGATCGTAAAGCGGAGGATCCGCGATACGGCGCATCATCCCGTTCAGCCCAAGATTGTGCATCGGGAAGAAGGTGCAGTTAAAGAAGATGAAGGCGAGCGCGAAATGAATCTTGCCCCACGTTTCGTTCATCATGCGGCCGAACATTTTGGGAAACCAGAAATAAATCGCGCCGAACACTCCGAAAAGGCTCCCGCCAAACAACACATAATGGATATGTGCGACGATGAAGTAGGTGTGATGAATGAAGAGGTCGACCGGAGTCGCAGCCATGTAAATTCCGCTGAGACCGCCGATGACAAACATCGAGACAAAGGCCAGAGCGAAACACATCGCAGTCGTGTAGCGAATGGAACCGCCCCAGACTGTACCCATCCAGTTAAAGGTTTTGATGGCCGACGGAACGGCGATTAACACCGTCGAAAAGGAGAAGGTGGCGGAAAGCAGCAGGTTCATCCCGCTGACAAACATGTGATGGCCCCAAACAATAAAACCCAAGCACGGCAATCGCTATCATCGCATAAACCATGGCCTTGTAACCGAAGATAGGCTTGCGAGCATTCACCGCCAGGATCTCTGAAACAAGCCCCATGGACGGAAGGATCATGATGTACACTTCCGGGTGGCCGAAGAACCAGAATAGATGCTGCCAGAGGAGCGGTTGTCCGTAGTTGCTGGCAGCGAAAAAGCTGGTACCGAAATTCAGATCACAAAACAGCATCGCGGCTGCTGCCGAAAGTACTGGGACCGCCAATAGAAGAAGAATCGCGGTGATAAACAAAGCCCAGACCGGAAGCGGCAATCGGAACATCGTCATCCCGGGGGCCCGCATATTAATGACCGTGGTGATATAGTTCATCGCTCCGGCGATGGACGCCAAGCCGTTGATAAAGAGACCAATACACCAGAGGCTCTGGCCCGCCTGCGTTCCGTTGTACTGAGCGTGCGAGGAGAGAGGAGCGTACGAGGTCCATCCGCCCGCCGGAAAACCGGCCGGAGCGAAAAAGCTGGACAGTAACACCAGACCTGAAAGTAGAAAGAGCCAATAAGAGAGCGCGTTGAAAAAGGGGAAAGCCATGTCTGGCGCCCCGATCTTCAGCGGGATCAGAAAGTTCCCGAACACTCCAATTAAAAACGGCATAATGACCAGGAAGACCATGACCGTTGCATGCATGGTCACCAGAGCGTTGTAGCCTCCGGGCTGAAATGCTCCGGCAGAGGTAACGAGCCAACTTGGGAGGAGCGTCCCGATGAAAGGCACCGGCGCGTTTGGAAATGCCAACTGAAAGCGCACTCCCATCGCCAGCAACCCTCCGACCAGCAAGAAGAACATGCTCGTAAAGAGATACTGCAACGCAATCGTTTTGTGGTCTTCCGACCAGATATACTTCCGGAAGAAACTTAACTCAGGATGGTGCGCATGCGATGCGTGCGCTTCTTCCGAAACAGGGTGAGCGTATGTTTCTGCCATAAACTTCTCTACAACTATTTACTTGGGGCAGGCGCGTTGGCGGCGGGAGCACCGGAAACAGCAGCCAATTTCTGTTTATACCATTTGTCGAATTCTTCTTGGGACACAACCTCGATCTGCGCCTTCATATTATAATGACCCGATCCACAGAGCTGGCTGCAAGCCAGATCAAAGCTTCCGATTTTCGTCGGAATGAACCAAACCCAGTCAATGGTGCGCCCGGGAACCGCATCCTGGTAGAGCCGGAAGGCCGGAATATAGAATCCATGTATCACGTCTCTCGAATTGAGTCGGATCCGAACCGCCTTATTAACCGGCAACTCAAGCACCCCGGACTGAAAATCTTCTTTGGTCAGAGGGTCTGACCGAACGTTTCCAAAAACATTGTCGGCGTTGAGCAGTTTCACATCCGATTGCCCTAGTTTGCCGCTGGCTCCCGGGTATTGAAACGCAAAACCAAACTGGTAGGCAGTGACCGCCACCTGCATTGTCTCCGCCGGTGGCTCTTTGTGGATGACGTCCCACCACATATGGTTGCTGTAGCCCCAAAGGCCGATAAAGATGGCGGTCGGTATCGCCGTCCAAATCAATTCCAGACGATTATCGCCATGGCTGTAGGTGGCACGTACCCCTTTCTTGGCGCGGTATTTGATCAGAAAATAGATGTAAACAATCTGCGTCAGGACGAAGACCGCCCCGGTGAGATAGTAAATAAAGTAGGTCAGCTGATCGATCTGCTCACCGCTCTTGCTGGCAACATCCGGCATCCACCAGAGACCCGACGTCCGCTGCGCAGCGCCAGCCGGCACCCCGGCTGCGACCAATACAGAAATCAGCAAGACAATCCATGCGCCCTTTCTTGTTAAAAACCGGTTCATACACAGCTTATGGGAAGAATACTTGGGAGCGGGTTCTTGTCACGGGACTTTCCTCAGGGGGCAGGTGTGGGAGTTGCGCCCGGGGTGGGAGTTGGAACCGGCGTCGGAGTGGCGGTCGGTGCGAGGGTTGCCGCCGGGGTGGGAGTTGCGACCGGCGTCGGAGTGGCGGTCGCAGCAGGCGACTGAGATTGGGTCGCCGTCTGGGCTGCCGGCTGTCCGTTCGCGGCGGGCTGTCCGTTCGGGCTGGCTGTCCGTTCGGCGTCGGCTGGCCGTTCGGGGCTGGTTGTCCGTTCGGGGCTGGTTGTCCGTTCGAGGCCGGCGACGGGCTACCGGACGCGGGAGCCCCAGGTTTTGCCTGCCCAGCCGCAGCCGGAGCTCCGGCGGCCATGTTCTTGGGCGGAATCTTTTCGATTTCCGGCCAAGTCCACTGGTCCTTCCGATCTTTAAATTCGGCCCGGATCTCTTTAACCATATCTGCTGTGATAGGGGCAGCATTATTCCCCCAGTCGGATCGCACATAAGTCAAGATCGATGCCAGCTGCTGATCCGTGTATTGGGCCTCCCAGGCTTGCATCGCGTTATTGAATGGTTTCCCGGCGACTACGACCGGTCCCTGGAGTCCTTTGAGGACAATGGCGATCAGATGATTCGTCGCATCTCCCAATTCCACTTCGGAACCAGCCAGGGGCGGGTATTGACCAGGTACGCCCAATCCGGTGGCCTGGTGGCAGGTGATGCAATTTGCCGAGAAAAGAGCTTTCCCAACCACCTTCGGGTCGGGCGGTCCTTTTGCCCCCCCTTCCACCCCGAACTTCGGCTCAAAATCGAACACCTCCGATTTGAATCCGCCACTGAAGGAAAACAGATAGGCTCCAGCCCAGAAAATGCCAAGGCCGATTAACCCGATAAGCCAGCCCGGGATCGGGGCCTTTCCCAGGATTTGGCACTCCCTGGTCTTTCTCAGCACTTTCTCCGGTGGATGACTGGCCGGGTCCGGTCTTCCGGTTTTTCTCTGCGGACGCCTGTCCAGCTTCTTCAACTTGATGATCGTGCGTTGAGCTCATTCTGTTGTTTCAGGAGCTTCCGGCAATGGATAGTTCTTTTTGAGGGAGAGCAGATATCCCACCAGCACCTTCCCTTCCTCCGTGGGCACAATCTCGTAGCCCGGACTCGGCGCGTCCGGGCCCTCCAACTTGAGAGCATCAACGGAGGGTTGACCTTGAATCTCACGGGTCTCGAACAACCACCGGTAGGCCGGCATGGAGACCTCAGGGCTCATGGTTTGGGGACTGTACAAGATCCGATAAAACCATTGTGGATCTGTCTGACGCACACCCACGTTGCTCAAGTCAGCTCCCAGCCTTGAAGTTCCCAAAAAAACCTGACGATCGAACATGTAATCCCTCGCCACGGTGCGTCGTGTACCCCACTTGCGGTCGATGTCGTTCCCCTCGTCCTGTGCGCGGACGAATTGACTGTGACAATACAGACAGCCGTTCGCGGCATAGACCCGTGCCCCTTGGGCGGCGGTTCCGGGATTCCCCTGCGGTGCCAGGGCGCCTGTGGCATCGTCTTTGGCCTGTCGCAAACCGGCAAAGGTCAGGTACGGATAAGCCACCAGTCCGAACCAGGCAGCTCCGAAGAGGACAAAAACGCCGAAAAAAAGTCCGGTTATTTTATTCACGCCACGCTCACCTCTGCCTCAGTACTCTCTGAAGCCTCGTTTGACTGTTCGATCGCGGCCTCTCGCTGTCTGACGGGCGTCGATATCAGGAGGATCAACATGAAGGCGACAACAAACCCCAGATTTCCGGCCACCAGCAGAAGCGCTGCGAAATCTTGGATCGCCAGAAAGGGTCCGAGTAGATCGTTCACCGCGATCATTGGAATCTGCGGATCCTCCAATCCGAAGCCTTGGATCAGGCCGCCGATGGCAAGATCAAAAACTAAGAGGACGAACCCGACGACGATTAACCAGAAATGCGCCTCGACTAGCTTAGGGAAAAGCCACTGCCTGTTGAGGAGCTTGGGCACGATATAGTAGAGGGCTCCAAATAGGATCATGCTGTAGAAGCCAAACAGGCCAAGCTGATTTTGCATCACCGTGACGAATGTGAACTGCGTGAACTGGGCGATCGATCGGGTCGAAATGACGCTCCCGGCCAAGCTGAAAGCCGTGTAGACCACCGTGCCGGTGAGAACAAAGCGGAGCGGCAAATGATCGCGCAACATGCCGAAATGGCCTTTCATCGACAGATGAAAATTCGCTGCGACAGCGAATACCGGAATCATGAGCAGCACCTTTGCCACGATGCTGGCGGTAACGATCCAGGCGGGAAACGGACCACCGATCACATGCGTCATTCCGGTCCAGCCGCCAAACAGAGCCAGGCCCCAGAAACCCAGGAGCGCGAGTTTGTAGCTGTAAATCGGGCGTCCGCTGATAACGGGAATCAAATAGTACGCGGTCGCCAAGGCGACCGGGGTGAGCCAGAGCTGGACTAAAGCGCCGACGTACCACCAATTAATGGCGGCTTGCGCAACTCCGGGAGCTGGCGCGATTTCGAGCGCGATGTTAGCGGTGGCGTACATCCACGCGAACCACAAAAACGCCCCCACTAGATACCACTCCGAAATAGACAGGGTCCCGCGTTTCCTGTTGCAGACGATCGTCATCGCCCAAAGGCTGATCATGGCGAGAGCGAGAAACAGGATGAAAGCCGAGTAAGACGGGAACTCCAGCAATTGCCTACCAGTCGACGCTCCGGCGAGCAGGGAAAAGAGCCCGCTGATCATCCCAATATTCCAGACAAGCCCGGCAATCACGGGAAACAAGGGGCTGCGTAATGAGACACCGTTCAATCGTGACAGCAGCCAGATCCCGGTGCCGATCCCGGCGCAGGTTGCCCATCCGTAAATATAACAATTGAGAAAAGCGGGATAAGCGCGCCCGAAACTCAACCAGGCGACACCGGGAAACGCCCACCAGGCGGACGGCGTATGGATTTGCCAAGAGCTCAAAAGATAAAAAGCCGAGGCAACCACCAGCCAGAAGACGCCTGATCCAAAGAAGAACAGGACCGGGACCCGGATCGATCGATCGATCAACTCCGTTGCAGTCTCGGCATGGGATTCCAGCTCTGAAATAGCGGTTTCTTTCATTTGTTCGGAAGAGGCGTCGGGGTAGCCTGCGCCGGCGTAGGGGCGGGAAGAATTGCCGGACCGGCCGGATGCGGCTTATTCGATTGCAGTTGAACCAAGACCAAGTCCATCGCCCGGTCGATCGGAATTCCGACAACACCCTTAGTCTTGTCGACCCAGCGATATTGGGTCAGGATCTTCTGATTTTCGCTGTTCAGATCGGCGAGATTTTTTAAACGCGTCTGGGCATGCAGTTCCTCCACGTTCGGGATGCTTTGGCCCTGCGAAACCAGAAAAAGGGCGAACCCGCCAAACAACAGGACCATCACCAAACCAGTGATCACCGTCGGGATTGAACTTTTGACCTTTTCTTGATGCTTGGCCATCGAGTTAGTTGCTCAATTTTAAGGATTCAAGCAGGCGCGGATCCCGCGCCGGGAAAAGAGAGGCCCCACCCAGACGCCGCAGAAAAATGAAGGCCAGAATTGGGCCAATTGAAAGGAGAGAAAGGAGATCCAGAACGCTCAACTCGAAACCTCGCTGATGCAAAAACGGCATGATCGTGACGTAAGTGTCCAGGATATGCATGGCCAGGACCCAGAACGCGATGGCGGCCAGATATTTTGGGGTTCTCTTGGTGTATTGGAATAACAGATAAAAAAAAGGTATGAAGAACCGGCCAATGACCAGGAAAGTGTTCAGAACATTCCAAGACTCAACATTTCGCCGAAGGAACCACTCCGTTTCTTCCGGAATGTTGGCATACCAGATCAGCATGTATTGCGAGAAACCGATGTATCCCCAGAAAATGGAGAAAACGAAAAGCAGCTTCCCCATAATGTGATAGTGCTCTTCATTCACAAACTGCAGGTAACCTGCATTTTTGAGTGCCATGACCACCAGGATAATCGTGGACATTCCTGCTCCGGCGGCACCAGCGAAGATGTAGACGCCCCACATCGTCGAAGCCCAGCGATAATCGGGCGACGAAAACCAATCAAAGGCCATCAGGGTCGTGCAAACAGCGAAAAGGATGATCCCGGGAAAGGAAAAGCCGCGCATTTGGATCGACCACTTGGGATCGCCATCGCTGTCCTGACGAATCGATGTACGCCTGAAATAAAGAGCTGCAAAGCTGAAGTAGGCAAAATAAAGAACGGCTCGAAGCCAGAAGAATGGGATCACCAGCGACCCGAATTGCAGCTCAAAAAAGGAAAGCTTGTCCCGTAAATGGGGGTCAATCACCGGGTGTTCCTTTGCCGTGATCCAATCCCAGATATCCCGGCGGACAAAAAAGAGGGGAAGAAAAAACAGCACCATCCATGGCAGCAGAGTCGCCAGATTTTCCATTTGGCGCCGGACAACCACCCCCCAACCCGAATCCGTGGCGTGATGCACAATGATCCAGAAATAGCAGCCAATCAGAATGGTGAAAAAGTAGAGAAAGGCAAAGAGCCAGGAAAACGCGAATTGTTTGCGCAATTCGCTGCCGCCGGGCGCGAAGAAGCCGATGAGGAGGGTGATCACCAGGCAGGAAACCCCGATTCCCAAGAGGGCGAGCAACAGCCGGTTGACGTTGCGGCTCTCAAAAATCTCGGGTCGGGGGACGGTTAATAAATCGTGTCTCATCGCTCCTATCGCGTTTGCTTGGTCTCCGTTTTTCCCGGTTGTTCCGGAACGGGTTGCTGAGGCGGAGGCGCATTCTCCGTTTTTCCTTCGTTCTCGAGCGCCGCCCTTTGATCTTCAGGAACATCTTCCAGGCGCGCGTACTGGCTCTTCTGCAGAGCGCGAATGTACGCGATGATCGCCCAACGATCTTTGACGGTAACCTTGTCACCGTAACGCCATCATGGTGTTATAGCCGTGCGTGATGGTGTTGAAAATCTGGCCATCGGCCATCTGCCGATATTTATCCTGATGATAGTTCGCGATGCCATTCAACCCGTATTTGGAGGTGATCCCATTCCCCTGCCCGGTCGCCCCGTGACAGACCGCACAGTTGATCGTGAATTCTCTCTGGCCGCGTCGCACCAATTCGATGGTCACCGGCAAAGGCAATCCGGTACCCCACTGATCTCCCATCTTGCCGGTATTGAGATAATCGGTTCCGGCGGAAAATTCGCCCAGCGGCGAATCGATGTCGTCCTTTGGAGCCCCGGAATTCTGCATCGGATGCCCCGGAATATCGAACCCCATCGGTATGGTGTCGTCGACCGGCGGACGCGCTGCGCGACCGTCGGCAAAAAATGAGCTTGGCCTTTGAAATTTCACCTTATCCTGGCGTTTCATGTCACCAAAAAATTCAATGGGCGTCACCTGCCGGTGTTCCCCCTGAAAACCGAGCAACGCGATCGTGATGATCGTCACAAAGATGAATGCGATAAAAAAAATCTTAATCATTCGCGTAAATCAGAGTGACTCCCCCGCCGCCGATTCCTTCTAAGAACTCCAGAGTTTCGGTCTGCGAAAATTTTGGATCCACCGATTCGATGACCAGAAAGAAAGCATCGTTGGTCACCCGGTTGAATGGTTCATGATCGAAGAGTGGATGATGCAGCCGAGGCAGGCGGTTCAAAATGAAAACGCCGAAGAAGGCCGTAAATGCTGAGATCAAGACCGTCAGCTCGAACATGATCGGGAAAAAAGCCGGGACCGTGAAAAAGTCCACCGGTTTACCATGCACGATCAATGGAAAGAGAAAGGACGACGGAATGAATTCGAGGCACGCGGCAGTCGTAAACCCGAGGAACCCGCCGCAAAAGATAATGTATCCCAGAGGCGACTTCTTGAGACCCATTGCCTTGTTCATCCCGTGGATTGGAAAGGGGGAATGAACATCCCAAAATCGATAGCCTGCGTCGCGAACTTTCTCTGCGGCCTCATAAAGCGTGGCCGCACTCGAGAATTCCGCGACAACCGCAAAGGCAGGTTTGGTGAGAGCGGCGGCACTCATGCGTGGGCCTCCTTAACAGTTTCCTCCCCTCCCGGGGCGGGTGGATGGTAGTGAGGATCGGCTTCCGGAAGAACACTCTTGACTTCGGACATGGCGACCATCGGAAGAAAGCGGATAAACAGTAGAAAGAGAGTCAAAAAGATGCCGAAGGTCCCGACGAAGGTGAATACGTCCACCCAGGTTGGGCCGTACATCCGCCAGGCGGAAGGAAGAAAATCGCGGTGCAGCGAGATCACAAAGATCACGAAACGCTCAAACCACATGCCCGCGTTGGCACACATCGACACGAAAAACACGATTACCCAGTTCCTGCGGAAGGCGCGGACCCACATCAACTGGGGCATGATCACGTTGCAAGCAAACATGGTCCAGGAAGCCCACCAATAAGGACCAAAATAACGATTTAGAAATGCGAAACGTTCGAAGGGATTTGCTCCATAAAAAGCCACAAAAAATTCCATGCAATAGGCGTATCCGACGATCGAACCAGTGAGCAGGAGCAGCTTGCACATGACGTCGATATGATCCCAGGTAAACACATCGTGGAGCTTGTATAGGGATCGCGCCGGAAGCATCAACGTCAGCACCATGGCGAATCCACCAAAAATTGCTCCGGCCACAAAATAGGGCGGAAAAATCGTGGTGTGCCATCCGGGCAAGACCGACGTAGCGAAGTCGAATGAGACGGTTGAGTGCACCGAAAGAACCAGCGGAGTCGAAATACCGGCCAGGACCAGGTAGGCCATTTCATAATGCCGCCACTGTCTGTTGCCTCCGCGCCACCCAAACGAAAGCACCCAGTACACGGATCGCGCCACCCGTCCCTTGGCCCGATCCCGCATGGTGGCTAGATCAGGCACCAAGCCGAGATACCAGAACAAAACCGAGACCGTGAAATAGGTAGAAACAGCAAAGACGTCCCACATCAACGGACTGCGAAAATTGGGCCAGATCCAGTTCGGATTCGGGACCGGCGCCATAAACCAGGCCATCCAGATCCGGCCGACATGAATACCCGGAAAGATTCCCGCGCAAACCACGGCAAACAGGGTCATGGCCTCGGCCGCACGGTTGATCGAGGTACGCCACTTTTGCCGGCAAAGATGCAGAATTGCCGAGATCAAAGTCCCGGCGTGACCGATACCGATCCAGAAGACAAAGTTAGTGATACCCCACGCCCAGCGACTGGAATGTTGTTTCCCCAGACACCGACCCCGGTGAACAGAAGATAGAAAATGCAGAAAACCCCGAAAGCCGCTACCGCGCTGGTAATGGCGATCGAGATCCACCACCAGCGAGGCGCTTTGTTCTCGACGATTCCAGCAATCCGATCGGAAATCCACGCCATCGAGTGGTTATTCCACACCAGCGGATGCCTGGGCATCCGTTCCACGAATACAGTCGTCGATGCGTCACTCTCAGCCATTACGCATTACCTCCGGTGGTTTGACTTTCGGCGCGCGGCAGACCGTGTCTCTGATCGCCGTGTTCGTCCACATTGATTCTTCCCACTCTTCCGGCACCCGGCATCTTGGGATTCGGGTTGCGGATCCGCGCCAGATAAGCCGTCCGAGTCTGAAGGTTCAAATATTCGAGCAAGTGGTAGTTCTGCGGAAGCGTTCGAAGTTGCGCAACGCGGCTTTTCGGATCTTTCAAGTCCCCGAAAACAATCGCTTCGGCCGGACAAGCCTGCTGGCACGCTGCTTGCACGGAATCCGTGGGAAGTGTCAGGCTCCCTTGCACACCCGCCTTCACTCGTTGCGCTATTTTAGCCGTTTCGATCCGCTGAATACAATAAGTGCATTTTTCCATCACCCCACGGCTTCGGACCGTGACGTTCGGATTTTTTTGCATCTTCGAAATTTCGGCCATGCCCCAGGGCGCTAACGGTCCGAGGTAAAGTTCCGATTTCCCTTGAAACCCCGGCAACCCTTGGTCGACCCGATCGAGGACCGGCCGATCATTGTAGTTGAAAAAATTGAACCGCCGAACTTTGAACGGGCAGTTGTTGGAACAATATCGTGTTCCGATACAACGGTTGTAAACCATCAGGTTCAACCCTTCCTCGCTATGGACGGTCGCGTTGACCGGACAGACGGTCTCGCACGGCGCATTCTCGCAGTGCTGACACATCATCGGTTCCATCACCATTTCAGGATCGTCCTCGAGGTGCGGATTATTTTTGTCTCCGTCCGCACTGGCGAAATACCGGTCAATGCGAATCCACTGCATTTCCCGGCCATGGCTGACTTGCTCCTTGCCGACCACCGGAGTGTTGTTTTCCGCCTGGCACGCCACCACACAGGCGCTGCAGCCGGTGCAAGTATTCAGATCCACTGACATCCCCCACTGGTTCGGTGCGCTCAGGGGCGGATGACTGTAAAGCGAAACATTCGGCGAGTCCTCCTCGTCTATCCAGACGGCCTTGGCAAAAGCAGGATTCTGGTTGTAGTCCGCGACAGTGCCTTCCCGCACCAGAGCGCGGCCTTCCATGCTGTAATGATCTTGCGTCTTAACCAGCGGATGGCCATTTTTCTGGATCAGTTTCACCGTCGCTCTCGTGGCGTAATAGGGAGCGCTGGTGGTTCGCAGCTGATAGGCATTGAACCCGGTGTCCCGTCCGACCCTGCCAACCACCCATCGCCCGTAACCGAGGGAGAGACTAAGCGAATAGTCAGCATGCCCCGGGGCGATCATCACGGGAGCCTGCAGTTTTCGCTCGCCGACGCTGATTTCCACCATGTCGCCGTCGTCCACCTGAAGAGCTGTCGCGGTCGATTTGCTGAGGAGCACCGCATTGTCCCAAGTCAGTTTGGTGATCGGGTCCGGCAATTCTTGCAGCCAGGCGTTATTCGCGTAGCGGCCATCGTAAACTTTGTAATCGGCCGGGAAAACCACCTCGATAGAACTTGGGGTCACCGGACCTGGCAACGGCCCCGCCGTTTTCAACAGCTCAGGCAGGGCATTCGGATTCAACTCCACCTTGGCGACTCCAAAACGGCTCTCTTCTGCGAAACCGTTCCGGAGAAATTTCGTCCAAGCGGACTCGAAATCGGTCTCGTTGTTCAGAGATTTGAAGGTGTCGCGAACGGCGTGTACGCCATTGGGAAGAGCAGCCAGCTTGGACAGGATATCGATTTGGGAAAGCCCGCCAAACATCGGGAGAATCATCGGCTGAATGGGCAGGTAGGTACCGTCCACTGCTCGCTGGTCTCCCCAGGATTCGAGAAAATGTGCTTCGGGTACCTGCCAATTTGCCGCGGCGGAGGTCTCGTCCACATGGTAACCGAGCCGGATCACTTCCGGGAGCGACCTCTGAAGGCCGACCCAATCGAGATCAGCAGGCGCTGTATAGACCGGGTTGCCGCCCAGGATGAAGAGTTTTTTGAGCTGATGCGATTTTGCGTCGGCGACCAGATCGCCAAAATTCGTCGTCTTGACCCGAGGAACGCTCAAGACTTCCAGGGTCGCGCCGAAAGCGCCGAGCGCGCTATTCATCGCGAGTACCACGCTGTGAACCCAGGCGGGAAACCGACTGGATGCCAAAACCAGGCTGCGTCCCTTTTTGGCCACCAGGTCGTTCGCGCACTCCGTCAGCCAGAGATCGTCGAATTGGGGGCCGGTCTCGCTGAATTGGGCTACCACACCACCCAGCACCCGGTCGTTGGTGGATCCAGCGACCTTTTTCGCCAACTGGAGCGCAAACGCGGGAATCTGAGACGCCGCACAACGAAAACGGTGATCCGCCATCCCGCCGGTCGTCGTGAAACGATTCTCGACAACGTAAAGCCGGTTCATCGCGTCGGCCGATCCATTCACACGCCGACGATTGCTGAATTCCCGCGTCCCCGGCAACGTTTGCTCGGTTCCCAGAAAATCGCAGTCGAGTGAAACGATGATGTCGGCATTGGCAAACGCCGGCTTAATCGCAACATCAGGGCCGAAGAGAGAGGCTATCGCCGAATCGTGTTCTTCGGAACTGATAGGCTCGTAGGAATAGAACTTGATCTGCGGGAATTGCTCTTGCAACGAGCGCAGCATTCGGTCGCGAGTGGGTGAAAGCTGTTCATCCAGCAGAATGCCGATTCCCTCTCCTTTGCCCGACTCCAGCTGTTTTCGGACACCGGCGAGATATTTATCGAATTCTTGGGCGGTGCTTTCTTTTCCATCGAAAAGAAATGCCCGGGCCCGATCTGGATCGTAAAGATCCAGCACCACGGCCTGTGCAAAAAGATCTGTTCCACCATTACTGGAAGGCACCAGCGGGTTGCCTTCGAGCTTGGTCGGCCGTCCTTCGTAGGTGGTGGCGATCAGCGGCAATCCACCCAACCGTCCGGGCATCGAAGTTGTATAAAGAACAGCCTTGCCCGGGATCAACCATTCGACGCTTTTGGTATAGGGAACCACATAAGCCTCAGGCCGTCGACACCCGCTCAAGCCAATCCCGGCCAAAGCCATCGAGGCACCCATCAGACGCAGGAAATTCCGGCGCGAGACTCCATCCAGCTCCATTTCGGCGGCGCCGGCTGGAAATTCCCGTTCCAACCACTTCCGAAATTGTGGCGTATCCGCCAATTCATCGAGGCTTCGCCAGTAGCGTTTGCCCGTGAGATCCTCGGGAGGGTGTCGAAAAACAGTCTTCATTACCGGTGGCACCCCTCGCAGGTCTGCGGCGGGTTAATGTTCCATTGTTGCTTTAACTCAAGGCCGATCTGCTCTTGAGACTGTCCGTTCCCAGGCTTCCAATCC
Organism: uncultured Verrucomicrobiae bacterium; assembly: GCA_963793135.1. Lineage (GTDB taxonomy): Bacteria > Verrucomicrobiota > Verrucomicrobiia > Chthoniobacterales > JAFAMB01 > JAFAMB01. The sequence goes on along the minus strand of CAWBYX010000028.1, from coordinate 205,486 downwards.
AGATTGAAGACCTGATTCACCGGCCGCAGGTTGTTTTCCGGATGCCGATGGCAGTTTAAACACCAACCCATCGAAAGAGGTTCTTTCTGGTAAACGACATCCATGTGGTTCACTTGCCCGTGGCAACTCACGCAGCTTATACCTCGGTTGACATGCACGGAATGATTGAAATACGCAAAGTCCGGCACCTGATGGATTTTCACCCAGTTCACTGGGTTCCCGCTTTGCCAACTATCCCGCACCGCGGCCAGTTTAGGATTGTTGGATTGAACCTGGGTATGACAGTTCATGCAGGTCTGGGTGGTCGGCACATTTGAGTGCGAGGAAACCTCGACGTAGGAATGGCAATATCGGCAGTCCATGCCGAGCTGCGTTACGTGGATGTCGTGCGGAAACGGGACTGGTTGAATCGGTTGATACCCGACTCTCATGTATTCCGGCGTCAGATAGTACCAATAGATTGCTGACACTGCACCCCCCACGACAAGGAGGCAGAAGATGATCTTCAAGGGCAAATAATTCGCCCAGCGGGGAAAGATATTAGCCATGCGACGTCATAAAGCAGTTTGAATGTGCGCGAGCACCAGATGCGTCGCGAGACCGAAATCAGAATTGATGCGGATTGCGGGGGTTAACACGATCTTTCTCAAGCTACATCTCAAGCATTTTCAAAGAGCCCGAGAATATTGGCTTCGATCGGTTAGGCAATAAAAATCTGCGCGCATTTCCTTTGCTCCGGAGACCATAAAACGAGGCTAATAGTACTTTTCCCGATGGCAACGGAATTTTGCAGCCCAAACGAGAGTTTTCTTCGGAGGCGGAAAAAAATCAGGAGTCAGAATTCAGAAGTCAGAATTCAGGAGCCGGGAGCCAGGAGCCGGGAGTTCAGGAAAGAGACGCAAAGAACGAGGACGAATGAGCACGACGGACTCAGGCGAGCGAAGTCCAGCAATCGTTCGAATTGATCACCACCTGCACGGAAAATGCGCAACGCGAGGATACGCCGTTGGCTGGCTGGCGCGAAATAAGTCTAGCCAGAATTTGCGGGGGTGACCTTCTCGGGCGAGGCCAAGCGGGAAGCCCCGGCGCGGTAGGGCGAAGCCTCACCTCTGAGCCGGGCCTCCCGTCGCCCTCGCCTGCGACGTCACCCACACGAGGCAATCGTTCGAGTCGATCACGACCGTGCTTAGCGGCCATCAGAGCATGCGTAACGACAAAGATGCGACGCCCTTGGCTGGTGGCGTGAAATAACTCGAACCAGAATTCTGGGGGCTGACCTTGTTGGGCGAGGCCAAGCGGGAAGCCCCGGTTCGGACGGAGCCTCACCCTACCTTTGCGGATTCGCCCTACCTGCGCCCAAGGCCGAAGCAGATCCCCCTTCTGCAACTCCCGAACTCCTGCAACTCCTGAACTTCTTCTTCAGTCCTGCAAAGCGGTCTCGGCTTCCGCGTTTCGATCCTTCATGGCAGCTTTTCGGCTCAGCTTGACGCGGCCTTTCTCGTCAATTCCGATGCATTTCACCCAGACCAGGTCTCCGACCTTCACCACGTCCTCAACGCTTTTGACACGAAAATCTGCCAGCTCAGAGATATGGACCAATCCATCCTTGCCGGGAAGCACTTCCACGAACGCACCAAAATCTTTAATGGATACAACTCGGCCGTGGTAGCTCTCGCCGACCTCAATTTCCTTAGTCATGCCGGTGATGATTTCCTTAGCCCGGTTTAAGCTCTCGCGGTTCGCGGAATAAATATGAACGGAACCATCATCGTCGATGTTGATCTCGGCACCCGTCTCCGCGACGATGCCTTTGATCGTCTTCCCGCCAGGACCGATCAGCAGACCGATCTTGTCCGGATGAATTTTTACGGTCTCAATGCGCGGGGCATACTGGCTCAGTTCCTTGCGAGGCGCTGTAATTGCCTTGGCCATGACATCCAGCACATCCATGCGTGCCTCCCGAGCCTGATGAATGGCTTCGGTGATTATCTTCAGGGAAACCCCCGGTAATTTGAGGTCCAACTGAAAGCCAGTAATCCCGTCCCTGGTACCGCAGAGTTTGAAGTCCATATCCCCAAAATGGTCTTCCGAGCCGATAATATCCGTTAGGGTGGTGTACCGGGTGAGCTTATCTCCTTCGTATTCGGTGACCAGTCCGACCGAGATGCCCGCCACAGGTTTGCGGATCGGGACGCCGGCATCCATCAACGCCATGACGCCCGCGCAAACGCTCGCCATCGATGTCGAGCCGTTCGATTCCATGATCTCGCTGCTCACCCGGATCGCATACGGAAACTCGCTTTCCGTCGGAATAACGGGTTCAATCGACCTTTCGGCCAGAGCACCATGACCGATCTCACGTCGGCTCGTACTACCAAATCGTCCAGTTTCTCCGACGCTAAATGGAGGAAAATTGTAGTGCAGGATGAAACGCTTGGTTTGATCTCCGCCGGTATAGCCGTCAATCATTTGAGCCTCTTCGGCTGAAGCAAGAGTCGCAAGCGCAACAGCCTGCGTTTCGCCTCGCGCGAAAAGAGCGGACCCATGAGACCTCGGCAGCAAACCCACTTCCGCACTCAGCGGCCGCAGATCGTGAAAACCCCGACCGTCACAACGCTTTTGTCGGTCAAGAATGCTAACTCGGAAGGCCTTCTTTTGAAGGTAATCGAACGCCTGAGCAATTTCGAAGGGGCTCGCCTCGGGATGTTTCGCCAGAAAGGTTGCTTCGACCTCCTTGCGGAGGGAATCCACAGCTTTGCTGCGTGCCACCTTTCCGGAAGTATAAAGGGCCGCCTCGATGCGGTCTCCGGCGACTTGATAGGCAATTTCAAGAAGGTCATCACGCACATTCATCAGCGCGACCTCGCGCTTGGGCTTGCCGCCTACGGCAGTCAGTTCCCGCTGCATCTCAATGATCTCGCGCACGAACGGCTGAGCGAACTCGATTGCCTTAATAAACTCTTCCTCCGGCATCTGATCAGCCGCACCCTCGATCATCACGATATCGTCCGAAGTGCCGACGTAGACCAGGTCGAGGTTGCTGAGTTGCCGTTGCGAATGAGTAGGGTTGACCACGAATTCGCCATTAATCTTTGCGACCCGCACCGCTCCGATCGGTCCGGCAAACGGTATATCAGAGACACACAAGGCAGCCGACGCTCCATTGATACTGAGAATATCAGGATCATTTTCGCCGTCGGCACTTAAAAGAACGCTGATAACCTGCGTGTCGTAAAAGTAGCCCTTGGGAAAGAGGGGCCGCAACGGACGGTCCGTCATGCGGGAAGTAAGCGTCTCTTTCTCCGACGGACGACCTTCGCGCTTGAAGTATCCCCCAGGGAATTTGCCGACGGCCGCCGCTTTTTCGCGGTAGTCCACGGTAAGGGGGAAGAAATCTTGTCCTGCCTTGACTGAAGTCGCAGAGACAGCGGCGACCAGGATGATGGTTTCACCGGACCGGACCGTGACGGATCCATCCGCTAATTTTGCCAGTTTCCCCGTCTCGATCGTCAGATCTGAGGGGCCAATGATTTTTGAGACTCGCTTTTCCATGGAATGAGCCTCCAAGATGAACAATACCAACAGCCCGTGCTCGTAGGTCCGAACCCCGAAAGATCCTCGGGACTCGGACCTAAGACCAAGGCCGTCAGGTGGATCCGAGAGGCAAGGGGTTACTTACGTAGATTGAGTTTTTCGATGACGGACTTGTATCGATCTTGAGAAATGCGCTTGAGGTAATCGAGCAGGCTTCTGCGGGTGGCCACAAGCTTGAGCAAACCTCGACGTGAGGAATGATCTTTGCGAAAGACCTTGAGATGCTCGGTCAACTGATTGATTCGACGGGTCAACAGCGCGATCTGGACGTCTGCACTCCCAGTGTCTTTCTCATGAAGCCGAAATGCACTCAGATCGATGTTTTCGCTCGCTGCCATAATTTTAAAGAGCCGTGAACATAGGGGATTACTCAGGACACGCAAGCGTTTTTACGCCCCTTTGCCGATCGCGACCAAGTCATCCGCCAATTCTCCAAACGTCTTGGTGATCAATTTCTCCCCTAAAGTGTTGATATTGATCTCGAGCCCGAGCTTTTCCTCGAGGTGCAACACGAACTCAACCAAGTCGAGACTTTGTTGAATGACGTCGCTTGCCTTCATCCCTTCGATATTGTCTCTGGGGACTTTCGGGAAATTTTCCGCGAAGAATTCCGCTATCGCTTCCAAAACTGCTTTCCGATCAACCATAGGATATTCAGATTCGAACGCCGCCTCCGCACGCTACGTGAAAGCCAGCTCCCATGGAAAGCCATCGGATCGGCTGGCCCGACCTCGCGCATCCTATGACATTCTTTAATATATGCAAGATACTCACACTGCTCATATTTGAGCAGTTTCTGAAATGAGTGATCGACGGCTCCAGCGCCAATCGGGCGAGCCCGAGCTTTTTGGCGAGACTCAGGAGTAGCAAGATTCCGGCCGGATGAATTGCCCAAGCCGCTTCAGGATCCTTTTCAACCTGCAACTCAGCCATCGCCTGCAGCACCTGGCTTCGAACCTGGACTTCAAACTGTTCCAGCTCGGCGATGCCAAATCGATAATAATCCGTTCCCCAGTCCCACCGTATCAATTCAGTTGCATCGCCACGCCATGATGACAATTTCCCCAGAGCGAGGGCGCCTTCTCCAGGCTCGTCGGAAATCCAGACTCCAGCCGCTCCATCGCCGAAAGTTGAGATGCCCTGCCAATTGGAGCGGGCCGTCGATTTGGGATCAATCAGCGTCGAAGTCGGTTCCATGACGAGGATCAGCACATTCCGCATTTCCGGAGAGAGATTGTTGACCAGTTGGATCGTGCGCACGCTGGCCGTGCAGCCACCGTTCCCGATGTCCATCTGCGTCGCGGTTCGTCCGACCAGACTCCCAAGCCTGCGCGCACCACGTTCCGCGATTCCCGGGAGGAGGAGTCCCTCGCTGGAAACCCCGAAGACCGCATCAAATGGTTTGTCAGGTGGTGCCGTTTCGATCTGTTCGGCAATCGCGTTGATCGACTCCTCAATCGCGCGTGCAAACGCCGCGGCGTGATCGCTGAACGTATCCATCCAAAGGAACCGCTCCACATACTGGGTGTATCGCGTTCGGTTCCCGATCAGGAGCAGCCTTACGAAATCGAAAAGATCTCTCTTTTCGGTTTCGTCGATCTCAAGAGCTTCAAACCTCAACGCAATTGCATCGAGTAGTTCCTGATTGCTGACCCGAACTCCAACAAGCGGGGCATATATGGCACGTATGTAACGACTCACGGAATCAGTTGCGCGCAGCCTAGCACAGGTCGGAGAGGTTTGTCGCCCAGTTTTTCGTTCAGCGTTCAGCGTTCAGCGTTCAGCGTTCGGCGTTCGGTCGGCGTTCCGCGGCGAAGGATGACTAAAAGGCCACTCCGGGTCACGGATTTGGAAATGTTCAACTGCCAATCCCTTCGAACCATTCGGGCTTGCCGCCCCCCTGACGCCGAGCCAGGATAACGTCGAACGTCGAACGCCGAACGCTGAACGCCATGCCACACACATTCACGGTTCCACTTAAAGGACGATCACCTTCCGACCTGATCGCGGAGGCAAAAGAGGCTGCTGAAGAGAGCGGTGCCGACTTTTCCGGCGATGAACATACTGGCACTTTTGGCGGGAACGGCGTGGTCGGGAGTTATGAGATTCGTCGTGATGATGTGCTGATCACCTTGACGAGCAAACCATTGATTGCGCCATGGAGTTTTGTGGAGACAAGGATTCGGGAGTTTTTTGATTGAACGTTGGCATTCCAGCATACGCCACCCCATACGTTCCCCTTACCGTGTGCCGATCCACCATTCCTCGACGAGTTCAATTGGAATCTCTTTGAAGAATCGCGACGCCCGTTGAATCCGGCTATCGGGCGATGCATTCATCCAATAGGCTGGGTGGGTCAGATAGAGTTGATCTTTAGCCCGGGTAGCGGCCACGTAGAATAAGCGCCGCTCCTCCTCAATGGCGTCGGCGGACTCAAACGAACGCGAACTCGGAAACATTCCGTCGGTGAGCCAGATCACGAAGACCACACGCCATTCGAGGCCCTTAGCTTGATGAATGGAGGAGAGCGTCACTTTCTCCGTCTCGTTGTCCGCCCTGCGGATGCCTTCAGTATCGGCAGTAGCCATCAGCGAGAGTTGGCTTAAAAAATCGACTGAATTTTGAAAGGTGCCGGCAAAGGATTCGAGAGTGGTCAAATCATCACGACGCTGCTGATGGTTCACATATTTCGCTTGCAGATAGTCTTCGTAAATAGCCTCCAGAATGATGCGGATCATCTTCGCAGGCGGGAGCGGCTGACGGCCCGGTGCGATTTCATCCAGGGTGTAGCAGAGCTGTTGCCATGCTTTCGCAGGTCTCTGGCCGATACGGCATTGACCCAACCAAGTCTGGAAATCGCGGCGTTCTGATTCCGGCGCTGAGCAGAGCTGCTCCCAAAGCTTCTCAGACGTCTTCACGGCAACGCCGGGAAGTAGTCGGACGATGCGCTTGAAAGCCACCTCATCCGCAGGATTGACCGCAAATTTCATGAAAGCAGCGATATCTTTGATGTGGGCCTGCTCAAAAAATCGTAACCCGCTGGTAATGGTGAAAGGAATTCCGGCCCGGGTTAAAGCGAGCTGCACCTCCAGAGATTGGAAGTGGGCGCGATACAGGACCGCCATCGCATTCAGGTCGATCCCTTCATCTCTCAATTCCAGAATGCGCTGGGCAACAAACGCGGCTTGCTGATTGTTATCGTAGAGCGCCACCAGAGCGGGTTTAATTTCTAACCCGTTGCGATGGGCACGCAACGTTTTGAGGAACTGTTTACGGTTCTCCCGAATTGACGCGTTGGCCAGTGCCACAATCTCCGGGACACTACGGTAATTCGTCTCAATTCGGTAAATCCGGGCCTTCGGGTAGCGCTTGGGGAAATCCAGAATGTTCTGATAGTTTGCGCCGCGCCAGGAATAGATGGACTGCGCGTCATCCCCGACGACCATCACACTCTGATGATGCATCGCCAGCAGATCAATGAACTCTGATTGGAGCTTGTTGGTGTCCTGATATTCATCCACCAGGATGAATTGGAAATGTCGCTGATAGAATTCCGCAGTACTCGGATTTTCCTTTAATAACCGAACCGTTTTTTCCAGCAGATCATCGAAGTCGACCACGTTTGCCGCTCGCTTTCGTTCCTCGTACTTCTTCTGGAGAGCCTCGATCTGATGGGTCAACGGGTGAAACCTCTGGTACTTTTGAGCAATGACCTGCGCCATGGAGCGATCTGTGTTGAGCGCAAAACTGAAAATATCGCCTAATACTTCCGCCGTCGGGAATCGAACCTGCCTGGTATCAATTCCGGAGGCGTCGACCACGGCCTCGAGCAGATCTTCCTGGTCCTCACGGTCCATGATGGAGAAACCCGGTTGAAAACCAATCTCCCGGACATGCCGGCGCAGTAACCGATTCCCGATTGAATGAAAGGTTCCTCCCCAGATCGCCCGGGTTTCCAACGGCAAGAGATCCGTCACTCTCGCGAGCATCTCGCGGGCTGCCTTGTTCGTGAAGGTCAGGAGCAAAATGGATTCTGGCTCAACCCCATTATCCAGCAGCCAGGCAACCCGATAAGTCAGGGTGCGTGTCTTGCCGCTGCCGGCGCCTGCCAGCACCAGGGCAGGACCCGGGCTGGAAGTCACCGCCTCGTACTGTTGATCGTTCAATTCAGCCCGATAGTCGATTGAGCTCGAGGCGACAGAAACGATTTTCTTCAGCTGATATTCGCGGCCCATGGAACGGTTGTTACGACGTCTATTGCCTCTAAATTTTGTCTTTGAGCGGCAGATTTCGTCAACCGCCCAAATAGGCCTCTTTGACGAGACTGTTAACTCTTAGTCTGGCAGACTCATCTTCCAGGATAATCCGCCCGGTTTCCAGCACGTAGCCGTAGTCTGAAATTTCCAGTGCGAGATTCGCGTTTTGCTCGACCAGCAGGATGGTGATCCCGAGATCCCGATTAATCTCCACAATTTTTGAAAAGATGGTCTTGACCAGAATCGGCGCTATCCCCAGAGAAGGCTCGTCCAGCATCAAAAACCGCGGCTTGGACATCAGCGCTCTGGCGATGGCCAGCATCTGTTGTTCGCCACCGCTCAAGGTGCCGGCCACCTGTTTCTCGCGCTCTTTCAACCGCGGAAAAATGGCAAACATATGTTCGTAGTCATTCTTGATTTCCGCAGTTCCTTTTCGCCGGTAAGCGCCCATCCGGAGATTTTCCAGAACCGTTAAATTCGCGAAGATCATCCGTCCTTCCGGCACCTGCGTAATCCCAAGACTCACAATCCGGTGGGGTGCCCGATTGGTTATCTCCTCTCCTTCAAAGATAATCTTGCCGTGCCGGGCACGAATCAGGCCGGAAATTGCCCGCAGAGTGGTTGATTTGCCTGCGCCGTTGCTGCCGACCAAGGTGATGATCTTTCCCCCCGCCACAGATAAAGAGATTCGGTGCAGCGCGGCAATCGAACCGTAAGCGACTTCCAGTTCCTGGATTTCCAGCATCAGGGACTAAAGCATTCCGGAAGGGAAGGACGCTAGGGGAAACGTATCGGCGTATCGGCGTATTGGCGTATTGGTTCGTTCTCCGTTGGGTCGTACCGAACGGCCACGACGGCTCAGGTAGAGGGCGAAGCTCCGGGTAGGGTGAGGCTCCGTCCGAACCGGGGCTTCCCATGTTGCCTCGCCTTACGACGTCAACCCCCAAAATCAGTCCGTCGTTTTCCGTGATGGATGTTCGATAGTGGCTATTCAAAGATGCGGAAGGATGACGAGCACGATTGCAGAGTTCTCACCGAAAACTGTGAAGACTCTCAATCCTCGGCTTGCTACTCCAATCACGGAGACTAGAATGCGACCTATGGCCACGTCGGTTCTCCACGGCTCGAACGCAGAACCAAAAGTGGCATTGCGAAAGTTCACGATCGGGGAATACCACAAGCTCGGCGAGGCTGGCATCCTTCTCCCAAACGACCGCGTCGAACTGATCGACGGTCTCCTCATCCAAATGGCCCCCATTGGTCCCGAACATCAATTCATCCTCGAGACACTCAATGAGATTTTTGGCATGCAGAAAAAAGGCCGGTTTAAGGTAGGGCCCGGGAGACCGATTCCGATCCCGGACTTCAATGAGCCGCAGCCAGATATGGTGCTGTTCAAAACCGAAGCAGGAACCAGGAGGCAACACGCTTCCCCTCAAGAGATCTATCTGGTCATCGAGGTTTCAGACACCACTATTAAATACGATTCCGGAAAAAAGCTCCACGCCTACGAGAACGCCGCAATTCAGGAATACTGGATCGTGGATATTCCGGGCAAAGCCATCAGAGCATTTCGCCTGAACCAAAAAAAGAAGTACCACGAAAGCCGCTACAGGGAAGGGTCGATCGCAGTACAAGCGTTTCCGGAGGTTGTGGTCCAACTGGAAGATATTTTTTAAGCTTCTAAACTGTCGCACGCGACGCCAAGGAGGCGTTTCAGTTCGCGGTGACCAAGTTCAGTGATTCGAACCGCACGGTTTTCTCGGACACGTTCAATCCAGCCTCGCTCAAATGATTGCTCAGCCAGGGCCGATCCAAGCGCGCCGGCGAGATGATTACGCCGTTCGCTCCAATCGAGGCACTGTCGCGCGAAAACGCGCCCGGACTTTTGCAGAACCCGGGTATCTATTCCCAGCTGGTCAAACCATTTCGCTCCTTTCCTGGTAATTTGATAGTCTCGACCCACTTCTCGCAATAGTCTTTGACCGACAATAGCTTCTGTGATCATGACTCCCAACCTTCCCGCGAGGTGGTCATAACAGGTGCGAGCAATTTGCATTGGAGTTTTGGGCTTAGTGCTATCGGTTTCTTTTCTGGGAGCGAACCTTGCCATTGACTCTAACAGTTCGGCGACTCGAGCGTTTGCCAGCCGGTAATAGCGATGACGACCCTGCGGAATCACCTGGAGCAATTCACCTTCGATCAGTTTAGCCAGATGCGAACTCGCGGTCTGACAGGTTATTCCAGATCTCTGTGCCAGTTCAGTGGCCGGCAGACTGCGCCCGTCGAGCAGGGCAAACAGTATCCGCCCTCGCGCAGGCTCGCCGATCAGCGCAGCCAAAGAGGATATCTCGGATTCCATTTTTGATACGATAAATCAATCCAGCCGCTCAACATTTCGATTCGTATCGAATTGTCCATCAAACGTCGCATGAGATTATAAAGCTGTGAACCCAATTGTGCGCGCGAATAGGAAGGCTAAATTACAAACATCCGAGCGTTGGCGTCTTGCATCTATGAATGACGATCTCCGAACCAAACGCGCTACCTTTCGTGCTCTGCACGAACAAGGTTGCTTCGTACTAGCCAACCCGTGGGATGTCGGCGGAATACGACGCCTCGAGAAACTAGGGTTCAAGGCTCTGGCCTCAACCAGTGCTGGAGCCGCTTGGGCATTGGGTCACAACGATGGTGAATTGTCTCTTGATGAGGTATTGGAGCACCTGCGACTTCTTTGCACGGCAACGAATTTGCCGGTTAACGCGGATTTTGAAGCAGGTTTCGCAGATGAGCCTGAGGGCGTGGCGGCCAATGTCGCGCTCGCTTTGGACACCGGCGTAGCGGGGCTATCGATCGAAGATCGAACGGGACAAGCTCTCTACGAGCAACCGCTTGCGGTGGATCGGATTAAAGCCGCCCACGAAGCTATCGCGCGCTCAGGGCACGATGTCGTCTTAGTTGGCCGTTCTGAGGGTTACCTCATCGGGCGGACAGAGCTAGCCGCGACGATCGATCGGCTTATTGCTTATGCGGAGGCGGGCGCCGATTGCCTCTATGCACCGGGAATTACGGACCTTTCAGCGATCCGTACGTTAGTCTCAGCCGTTGCGCCGAAACCTGTCAATGTTTTGCTGATCGGTCCCAACATGCGGGTTGCCGATCTGGCCGATGCCGGCGTCAGACGAGTGAGTGTTGGCGGAAGCCTCGCTGCCGCAGCGTGGGCCGCATTTGATCGAGCCGTTCGATTGCTGATCGACGAGGGAACGTTGCCCAAGCGGGAGTAAAATTGGATTTATCTCTGGAATGCTGCCATTAGGTATGACCCTAAACTCCAACATCGAACTTGTTGTAGCCTTCTCTACAGCCGGTTCACCAGAGGAAGCCCGTGACATCGCGACCGCTCTCGTCACCGAGCAGCTCGCAGCGTGTGTCAACATCATTGACAACATTCATTCGATCTATCGGTGGCAGGGAGCGATCGAATCCGCCGCCGAATCCCTGATGCTCATCAAGACGCGCGCAAACCTCCTTCCCGCAATCGAATTGCGACTACGCGAACTCCACTCGTACGATATTCCCGAACTCATCGCCCTCCCGATAAGGCTGGGCGCGCAACCTTATCTCGATTGGCTCCTCGCCTCCACCGCCGCTTCCCCGAAATCCCCCTGACCTTCGATCTTGGCCTACGCGAATCCAAGCTGCCCATCAAGTCATGGCCGCTGCCAGGGTTTCCATCACGCCCGCCCAAGGATGAGTGAGAGGAGGACCAAGAAGTAAGCGGATCTGTCCTGAATCAGGCGGGTCATTCGTCGTTGGATTGACGCCAACCAAAAACCATCACGCGAATTGACGCGCTATGGATGATCAACTGCCAAACAGCTATTGCTCCCAAGTTGATAGGCGACTGAGCGAATTGCATTTCCTAGTTTGGCTTGCCCAGCGGAAGAAAGAAAAACGACGGTTGGTGATCGCGACGCTCGAGGCTCTCATTGGTTCGAGTTCAGCGGCGAAAAATCTGCACCGGAATGATTAACTGCCAGAAAGCGGCCAAGTCATGAGACTCGCCACGTAGACTGGGGGGGACTATGCACACGGCGCTGGTAGGCGAAGCTCCAGGTAGGGTGAGGCTCCGCCCGAACCGGGGGCTTCCCGCGTTGCCATGCCCTCCGGCGTCAACCCCCCAAGAATCAGTCGCCACGGCGCCGGTCGCGCCGCGCGTGCGATCATTGCAAGGCGGGGGAGAACGGATATGCAGCCACGCGAGTTTCCGCTAATGTGAGTCGGCATTGCCTATTGCATAGGGGGTGGAGCGGGAGGGCAGGGCCACGCGGAAAGCCCCGGCTCAGACGGAGCTTCGCCCTACCTGAGCCGCGCGTGCCTCGTCTCTTCTTCTTTCTTCAATCGTGATCGTGCCGGTGCAAAGATACGAAAGACGAGGACGAGCACGATTGAGGAAGGCAAGTCCCCGCTTCCACGCCGACACGCCCCAACGCCGATCCGCCGACACGTTCCCCTATCCTTCCCCGAGGTATGCTTCGATCACTTTCGGGTCGCGCCGTATCTCCTCCGGAGGGCCCTCGGCAATTTTGATTCCATAATCCAGGACGTAGATTTTCTTGCAGATGCCCATGACGACCCGCATGTCATGCTCAACGAGCAAGACCGAAATATCGAATGTTTCCCGGACAAACTCGATCAGCTTCATCAGGTTGCTCTTTTCTGTCGGGGTCATGCCCGCCGCAGGTTCATCGAGCAGAAGCAATCTCGGCTGGGTCGCGAGCGCCCGCACAATCTCGAGGCGGCGCTGGTCGCCGTAGGGCAGACTTTTGCACATCACGTCGCGGAGCCGCTGCAGATTGAAAATCTTCAGCAACTCCAAAGTCTGCTTTTCGATTTCGGTTTCTTCATTCAGAAACGCTCGACCGCGAGTCAGCGCGTGGATCGGCCCATGCTTGAGACGAAGATTGAAGGCGGCTCTGACATTGTCAAAGACGGTCAATGAACTGAAGAGCCGGATATTCTGGAACGTCCTGGCGATTCCCTTCCCGGTAATCGCATAGGGCTTGAGTCCGTTCAACCGCTCCCCGGCTAGGAGCACCCCTCCCTCCGTCGGCCGATAAACGCCGGTCACCATGTTGAAGACGGTTGTTTTTCCGGCTCCGTTCGGCCCGATCAAGCCAACAAGTTCACCCTTGAAGATTTCCAGGCACAAGTCGGAAACCGCGGTCAGACCGCCAAACCGGATCGTGCAATGATCTAATTTGAGCAGACTCTCCATCATTCCACCCGCGAACGTCCGAACCATTTTTTGAAGACTGCTCCGTCACCGAACAAACCTTGGGGACGGGTCAGCATCAGAACGATCAAAAGCAACGAATAAAGAATGAGCCTGTTCTCCAGAAGTCCTTGATAGGCCGGTGGAACAAATTGGGTATGGGCCAGAGCGCGAAGCACCTCAGGCAGGATCGTCAACAAAACAGCCGCCAGAGTAACTCCGATCGTACTCCCCATCCCGCCCAGGATCACGAACACCACGACATCGACCGAACGGAAAAAATTGAACCCCTCCGGCGTGATAAAGGCTTTGAAATGAGCGTAAAGTGCACCGGCCACCCCGGCAAAAAACGAGGCCACGACAAAGGCCACCACCTTGTATTTGGTGGTATTGATGCCCATCGCCTCCGCCGCAACTTCGTCGTCGCGCACGGTCAGAAATCCTCGTCCGTAGGTGGAATGCACCAGGCTCAGAACGACGTAGATGCAGAGGACCACGGAGCCATAGGTCCAGAAAAGGTTGGTGTAAGTTCCGGTCACGCTCAGGCCGCGCGAGGCCCCGAGAAAATCGGTGTTCAGAATGGCCACCCGGATAATCTCGCCGAAACCGAGCGTCACAATCGCGAGGTAATCGCCCTTTAACCTTAGCGAAGGAACACCGACGGCAAACCCTGCGATCGCCGCCAGAATCCCTGCCAAAAGAGTCGAAATAAACATGGCGGAATTCGTCGCCACCGGGTTCCCGGATCCTCCCAAAAATCCAAAAATGACCGGATCCAGATGGTTTGACCAACTCCCCGAGGCGTACGCCCCAATGGCCATGAAGCCGGCGTGACCGAGAGAAAACTGGCCGGTGTACCCGTTTACCAGATTGAGGCTGGTGGCCAAGATGATGTTAACGCCGATGGAGATCAGAATGTCGTAGTAATAGGCGAAGTTGGCCGAGAGAAAGTTCTCTCCGAAAAACGAGATGCCCACGCAAACCAGTAACGCAAACGTCAGGGTCAGAAGGCTGCGGCTCATACTTTTTCGCGCTCGACTCTTCCGAGGATACCGGTTGGTTTAAACAGAAGAATCACGATCAAGACCGCAAACGCGATGCCGTCCCGCCATTGCGGAAACCCGATCGCAACGACCAGCGTTTCCAGGATCCCAATGATTAATCCCCCGAGGGCTGCTCCCGGAATGTTGCCGATGCCACCGAGAACCGCTGCGACAAATGCTTTGATCCCCGGCAGATTCCCCATCAATGGATTGATCGACGGCGAATCCATGGAAACCAGGATACCCGCCGCGGCTGCCAATGCGGAACCGAGCGCAAAGGTAAAAGAGATCACCACATCGTTGTTGACCCCCATGATGGAACAGGCGGTCGGGTTGAGCGACAAAGCGCGCATCGCCAGGCCGATCTTCGTTTTCATCACCACGAAATGCAAAAGGATCAGCAGAATGATGGTCGAAATGATAATCGCCAGCTGCGAGGTTAAAATTGTTAAGTTTCCCAATCCTTCGATCACGTGAACCGGGATCAACTGCGGGAACGCTTTCGGGTCGGCTCCGAGCCGGTATTGCGTGATGTTTTGCAAGAAAAGAGAGACACCGATTGCCGTGATCAAGACATTCAATCTCGGCCGCTCTCTGAGGGGCCGATAGGCAATTCGCTCGATCAGGACCCCGAGCGCCGCGCAGATCGCCATCGAGAGGATCATGATCAAACCCGCTCCCGAGAGGATGAAGAGCGTATTTTGAGGAGTAAAAGTGTCGAATTCGCCGAACTTGAAAATGTGCGCAAATAGAGGTGCCAGCAGGAACCCGGCGTAGGCCCCGAGCATATAGATGTCGCCGTGGGCGAAGTTGATGAAGCGAAGAACCCCGTACACCATCGTGTAACCTAACGCGATCAAAGCGTAGATTGATCCGAGCGAAACGCCGTTGACCAGCTGTTGCAGCATCTCAATCAGTTTGTCCATCTCGCAGATTTTACGGGGTTATTTGTTGCACCATCTTAGGTTCGCCATTGACGATCTCCAAAATTACTCCGGGCTTTGAGGCATTCCGATTATCGTCAATCGAAATACGTCCAGTCACTCCGTCAAAATCACGAGTTGCGGCCAAGGCCTCCCTGACCTTCTCCGGATCCGTTGATCCTGCCCGCTGAACAGCCTGAGTAAGAAGCCGCGCGCCATCGTACCAGAGAGCGGCCAAGGCATCCGGCAAGGTCGTGTATTTAGCGCGATAGGTTTGCACAAATTTTTGGACCTTGGGATCGGGATCGGCAGCGGAGAAATGATCGGTATAGTAGTTACCGTCAGCAGTTTTGCCGGCCACCTGGACAAGCGTCGGACTATCCCAGCCTTCACCACCGACAAACGGGCACCTGATTCCAAGTTGTCTGGCCTGAAGAAGGATCAGCGCCGCCTCGGTGTAATAACCGGGCAGGAAAACAACCTCCGGGTGCGCCATCCGAACCGCCGTCAACTGGGTGCGAAAATCGGTGTCGCCGCTGCTGTAGGATAACGCGCTCAAAATTTTGGCTCCGCTCTGGCTGAAATAAAGGCGGATCGCATCGGTCAGGCCGACGCTGTAATCCTGTTTGACGTCGGTCATCACGATGGCTTGTTTCGCCTGGAGACGATCCAGCGCAAATCTCGCCATCATTTGCCCGGTGAACGGATCAATAAAACAGCTCCTAAAAATGTAGTTGCCGATCTTGGTGACCGCGATGTTCGTGGCCGATGGCGTCAAAAGAGGGAGCTTCGCCGCCTGAGCGAGCGGGGCGCCTTCCATCGTGGAAGAAGATGTTAGACCACCCAGGACCGCCACTACTTTGTCTTGTGAAATAAATTTTCGCAGGATCGTCGCGGTCTCTCCGGCCTTGGATCCGTTATCTTCCACAATCAACTGGATCGGCTGACCAAGAGTTCCGCCGGCCGCATTGATCTCTTCGACCGCCATCTTCGCACCTTGGATGCTCGAGACGCCAAAGGTCGAAAGCGCTCCCGTCAGACAGGACACCGCGCCGATTTTGATTTCCCCCAAAGAGCTTTGAATCGTCCACGCGAGACAGGCCGAAATCCCGAAGAAAAGATGCATCCACCCTGGCACAAGAGAGCGCCATCCCTTCACCATTCTTTCGGTTCCTCTCTCACCTGTGTCGTGTCCCCGAACGATGTTCAATTCGGATTAATTTTCTCGAAGTACTGAATTTGCTGTTCTTTGATTGCCATGATCACTGCCGGCTTCGACGCGTTGCGGTGGGCGTCGATCGTGATTTTCCCGGAGACACCGGGGAAATCCTTAGTCTGGCCGATGGCGTCACGAATGGCCGTCGAATGGGTTGAACCCGCCCGTCGAATGGCGTCCAGGACCACTCTTGCCGCGTCATATCCCAATGCCGCAAAGTTGTCGGGAAGACTGCCAAATTTTTCCCGGTAGACCTTTCCAAACTCCTGAACGTCAGGGCTCGGATCGCCCGCCGAAAACTGGTTCGAAAAGTAGCAACCATCCGCCGCTTTCCCTGCCACCTGAAGGAGCGTTGGACTGTCCCACGCTTCACATCCGATAAACGGCACCGAGATGCCAAGTTGCCTGGCCTGCTTAAGGATGATCCCGACCTCCGGATAGTAACCAGGAACAAAGACAACCTCAGGATCGGCCGCCTTTATCGAAGTTAATTGCGCGCGGAAATCCGTATCACCGCTGGAGTAACTCTGTTCACGGACCACCCTGCCGGCCCCGTTCACGAAAGTCTCCTTAAAGAACCCGCTCAATCCAACGCTATAATCCTGCTTGGTGTCTGTAAGCATTGCAGCCTTCTTCGATTTCAGATTCTCCAGCGCAAACCGTGCCATCACCCTTCCTTGGAATTCGTCAATGAAGCAGACCCGAAAAATGTAATCCCCGATCTCAGTGACTTTCGGATTAGTGGCCAACGGGGTGACCATCGGAATTTTCGCCGCCTGTGCAATCGGGCCGCCTTCCAACGTCGCCGAAGAGGTCAGATCGCCAATGATGGCCACGACTTTGTCCTGCGTGACCAGTTTTCGGATAATCGTGGAAGTCTGACCAGCCTGCGACTGATTGTCTTCCGTCACCAGAGCGATCTTTTGACCGAGAACACCCCCGCTCGAGTTAGCCTGATCGATGGCGAGCAGGATACCCTGGTGGCAGGTCGTCCCATACCGGCCAATAGCGCCGGTGATCGGGTTTACTTCGCCAATCTTGATCGTTTCGTCCGCATCTACCCGAATGCCGACGAGCAATATTGCGAACCAAAGCAAAGCCTTCCACCCCATAGATCTGCACAGGCTATCAAGCAGGAGAGGTGAAGGGCAAGGGGGGAAACGGGTCGGCGGGTCGGCGTTGGGCGGGTCGGCGTTCGGCGGGTTCGGCGTGGGCGAATCGTTGGCGTCGCATGCGTAAGTGCAGGCGCCGCGATTAACTCTTTAGCGCCCGAGCAAACGCGGACTCTGGACTACGCTGAACGCCGGCACGCCCGAACGCTGAACGCCGATGCGTTCCCCTACGGCGCAATCTTCTCTGCGACCTCGAATTTGCCGTCTTTGACGGTGACGATCAGCCCGGGTTTGGAAGCGTTGCGATTGGCGTCAAAGGAGATCTGGCCGGTCACACCTTGGAAATCCGCAGTTCGGGCGAGCGCATCTCGCACCGCTGCCGGATCCGTGGATCCGGCGCGTTGAATCGCCCCGGACAGGAGACGGGCCGCATCATAACCGAGCGCAGAAAAGGTGTCCGGCAAAGTGCCATATTTTTCCTGATATTTCGCGACAAAGCTTTTGACGATCGGCGATTGGTCGTCGGGTGAAAAATGATTGGTGAAAAAGCAGCCGTTCACGGCCTTACCGCCGATTTCGATCAAGGCCTGATTCGCCCAACCGTCGCAGCCGATAAACGGCATCGTCAGACCGATTTGCCGGCCTTGCTTCACGATCAGAGCCACTTCCTGGTAATAACCCGGCACGTAGACTGCATCGGGTTTAGCGGCTCGGATGGGAGTGAGCTGAGCCCGAAAATCAGTGTCCCCGGTCGAGTAACTCTGTTCGCCGACGATTGTCCCACCTAACTTGGTGAATTCATCCTTAAAAAACTTCAGTAAATCGACGCTGTAATCCTGTTTCACGTCCGTGAGCGTGAAGATGTTTTTAGCTTTCAGCTTCTCCCTCGCAAATCGGGCCAGCATCCGACCCTGAAACTCGTCGAGGAAACAAACGCGAAAAATGAAATCACCCACCTCGGTAATCCGGGGATTCGTGGCGGTGGGCGTCATCATCGGAATCTTATTGCTCTGCGCGATCGGCGCTGCTTCCAGGGTCGCTGAAGAGGTCGCGTCTCCAAGAATCGCGGCGACTTTGTCCTGGGTGATCAGTTTCCTCACAGCCGTCGCGCTTTGCCCAGGCTTGGATTGATCGTCTTCGCTTATCAGTTCGACCTTTTGGCCCAGAATTCCGCCCTCGTCGTTGATCTGTTCAAAGGCCAGCTGAAATCCTCTGTGGCATCCAATACCGAACTGCGACACCCCCCCTGTCAGCGGATCCACTTCCCCAACCTTCATCGTCGGCGGGCCTCCGATGACGGTTAGTGTCAGTGCCAGTGTCAGTGTCAGGAAGATTCCGGACAGTTGCCAGTTGCCAGAGCCAAACAGTTGCCAGTTGCCAGTGCCAGTTGCCAGCGGAGACAAAGAAGAGAGGAGATTCTTAAGCACGACTTAACGCCTCTTTGCCGGGAAGGTTAAATGAATAAAGCCGGGAAGGCTCCGAAACTGACACTGGCACTGACACCGACACTAAACTGGCAACTGACACTGACACTGACAACTTCTTCAGTGCTTCGGCTCGATGGTCTCCGCGTACTTGTAGGCTCCGTCCTTGATCGTGATGATGACCGCTGACTTTTCAGCATTGCGATCTTTGCCGATGGTGATTTTGCCCGAGACACCTGGAAAATTCTCCGTGGACTGAATCGCGGCCCGAAGTTTGTCGGAGTCGGTCGAACCGGCCCGGGTGATCGCGTCGGCCAACAACTTCGTGGCGTCGTAGCCCAGGGCCGCGAAAGCATCGGGGACAGTATTATACTTCTCCTTATATTTCTTAACGAATTCCTGGACCAACGGGGATTTGTCTTCGACGGAGAAATGGTTGGAGAAGTAGGCCCCCTCAATGGCCTTGCCGCCGACGGAGATCAACGATGTGCCATCCCATCCATCGCCGCCTACGAACGTCGCTTTGATACCGAATTGCCGAGCCTGCTTGGCGATCAAGGAAGCCTCCGGATAGTAACCGGTAATAATGATCACGTCCGGATTGGCAGACTTGAGGTCAGTCAGCTGGGCACGAAAATCTTTGTCGCCTGAGCTGTAGCTCTGCTCCTTGACGACGGTTCCACCGTTCTTGGCAATGTAATCTTTAGCGATGTTGGTCAATCCAACGCTGTAGTCCTGCTTGACGTCGGTCATGAACGCGACATTTTTCAGGTTCAACTTTTCGAGAACAAACCGGGCAATCACCACGGCTTGAAAATCGTCGGTAAAACAGACCCGGAAGATATAATCCCCTGTCTGGGTCACTTTCGGATTGGTGGCGGCAGTCGCAATCTGTGGAATTTTGGAAGCCTGACAAATCGGTGCAGCTTCCAAACTTTTTGAGGAGGCGACCTCCCCAATGACGGCGACGACATGATCCTGCGAAATCAACTTTCGCGTGATCGTCGTCGTTTCGCCT
Source organism: uncultured Verrucomicrobiae bacterium (assembly GCA_963793135.1). Taxonomy (GTDB): domain Bacteria; phylum Verrucomicrobiota; class Verrucomicrobiia; order Chthoniobacterales; family JAFAMB01; genus JAFAMB01. The sequence continues at coordinate 185,625 of CAWBYX010000028.1, read as the reverse complement.
TGTTTGGTCTGGTTATCCTCAGAGATCAGTTCAATTTTTTTGCCGAGCACCCCGCCGGCGGCATTGATTTCTGCGACAGCCATCTGTACACCGTTGTTCTGAGAGATGCCGAAGCTGGCGTTATCTCCAGTCAACGAACCAAACTCGCCAATCTTGATTGTGTCTTGGGAGAACACGGAGCCGGTAACGGCCAGAATGACGCCAAAAACCAGGAGAAACAGACGTTTCATCATAAGCGCGGGATTATTAGCATTTGACCAGAAAACTGCAAGTTGTATGCGAGGCGTTCGGCGTTCAGCGTTCGGCGTTCAGCGGTGCGTCCTGAATGGTCGGTTCGCTCTCATCGGGTCGCGTGCCAGCACAAAAAGCATGAGATGTTATCGTGGGGTCTGAGGAGATACAGGTCTCCTGCGCCGAACGCTGAACGGCTGAACGCCGAACGCTGAACGCCAAGGTTGACTCGACGTGAAAGATTCTACTAATTTTCGCACTATGTCGGTAGCGACTCTCCCCACTACGCCTGCCCGAAAGTTTTCCAAGAACCCGCTGATCGCATTTTACCAGTCGTCGATTGGGAAAAAATATGTTGTGGCCGTCACTGCGCTTCTTCTTATCCTCTACGTTCTCGGACATCTAGTCGGTAACCTGCAAATCTACCTGGGGCCGGACAGGATCAATGCTTATGCGAAATTCCTGCACGATCTCGGTCCAATCCTCTGGGTGGTGCGAGTCATTCTGCTGGCGGCGTTTGTCATCCATATTGTGGCGACGATTCAACTCGCCCAGGAGAATCGCCTGGCCAAACCGCAAAAGTACGCGGTAGCGGGCTATCAGCGATCGACGATGGCATCGCGAACGATGATCGTGAGCGGGCTAATTGTCCTTTGTTTTGTGATTTACCATCTTTTGCAGTTCACCCTGCAGGTGACCGATCCGGAATTTCGCGAAGTCCATGATTCGATCGGGCGCCACGACGTTTACCGAATGCTGATCCTTGGGTTCAGGCAACCGCTGGTGTCACTCTTTTACGTCATTGCCCTCTTCCTCCTGACCAACCATCTCAGTCACGGGTTCGCGAGCGTGGTCCAGACGCTGGGTATTAATAACAGAAAGATAGCCAACTTCGTTTCGACCGGCGGGCAAACATTGGCCTGGGTGGTTTTCGCAGGTTACGTTTCGATTCCCGGTGACAATTTTGCTCGGAATAATCAGGTAGTCTATGGCGACGACACTCGATTCAAAGGTTCCTTCCGGACCACTTGAGAAGAAGTGGGATAAACATCGTGGGGAATCCAAGTTGGTGGCCCCCAATAACCGGCCGAAGTTTAATATTATCGTCGTCGGAAGCGGCCTGGCGGGCGCTTCCGCGGCTGCAACCCTGGGAGAGCTGGGCTATAACGTTCAATGCTTCTGCTTCCAGGACTCGCCTCGACGGGCCCACAGTATCGCGGCGCAAGGCGGTATCAATGCGGCCAAGAACTATCAAAACGACGGCGATAGCGTTTTCCGCTTGTTCTACGATACGGTCAAAGGGGGCGATTTTCGGTCCCGGGAAGCCAACGTTCATCGCCTGGCTGAGATCAGTCTGAATATTATCGACCAATGCGTGGCGCAGGGGGTTCCGTTCGCGCGTGAGTACGGCGGTTTGCTGGCCAACCGTTCTTTTGGCGGGGTTCAAGTCTCGAGAACATTTTACGCCCGCGGACAAACCGGTCAGCAGCTGCTGTTGGGAGCGTATCAAGCTCTCGAACACGCGATCGCGGAGGGCTCGGTGAAAATGTACCCCAGAACCGAAATGCTTGATCTGGTGCTGGTCAACGGGCACGCCAAAGGCATCGTGGTTCGAAACCTGGTCAGCGGCGAGATCAACACCCACGCGGCCGATGCGGTGGTCCTGGCCACTGGGGGTTACGGTAACGTGTTCTACCTGTCGACCAATGCCAAGGGTTGCAATGTGACGGCGACCTGGCGCGCGCATAAACGAGGCGCTCTCTTCGCTAACCCCTGTTTCACTCAAATCCACCCGACCTGCATTCCGGTCGGTGGCATTTATCAGGCCAAACTCACCTTGATGTCAGAGTCTTTGCGGAATGACGGCCGCGTTTGGGTTCCAAAAAAGAAAGGGGATCCACGATCGCCCGACCAGATCCCTGAAGAAGAACGAGATTATTACCTGGAGCGGAAATATCCGAGCTTTGGAAACCTCGTTCCCCGCGATATTGCGTCGCGCAACGCCAAAGAAGTGTGCGATGAAGGCCGGGGCGTCGGACCCAGCGGGCTAGGAGTCTATCTTGATTTCTCCGAGGCGATTCGGCGCCATGGGGAAAGCGAAATTCGGGAACGGTACGGCAACCTGTTCGACATGTATCTGAATATCACGAACGAAAATGCCTACAAAACGCCAATGCGGATTTACCCTGCAGTCCATTACACGATGGGTGGACTCTGGGTGGACTACAATTTGATGAGCAATGTTCCTGGTCTTCACGTTTTGGGAGAGGCGAACTTTTCCGATCATGGAGCCAACCGGCTGGGTGCCAGCGCTCTGATGCAGGGCCTCTCCGACGGTTATTTCGTGATTCCCAGCACCATCGCTAACTATCTGGCAACGCAAATGGGCAAGAAGGTTTCCGCTGATCAGCCGGAATTCAAGGCGGTCGAAAACGAGGTCCGGAGCCCGCATCAGCCGGCTCCTCTCGATCAAAGGAAAGAAAACCACCACCACGTTTCATCGGGAGCTGGGACTTCTGGTTTGGGACAAATGCGGCATGGCCCGAGACGCCCAGGGACTCCAGGAGGCGCTGCAGAAAATCCCGGCCATGCGCGCGGAGTTCTGGGAAAACGTGAATGTCCTGGGCGATGGCGCGGAGTTTAACCAAGCGCTCGAACATGCCGGACGCGTCGCAGATTTTTTGGAGTTCGCAGAACTGATGTGCCTGGACGCCTTGGAACGGAAGGAATCGTGCGGAGGCCATTTTCGTCTCGAGTCCCAGACCAAAGAGGGCGAAGCGTTGCGAGATGATGAACATTACTGCCACGTGGCAGCGTGGGAGCACACCGGCCTGGATACACCGCCGAACCTGATCAAGGAGTCGCTCAGTTTCGAATATGTGAAACTATCCCAGCGAAGCTACAAATGAATTTCAAGCTGAAGGTTTGGCGGCAAAAAGATGGGGCATCGCCCGGGTCTTTCAAAGATTACGACGCGAAAGATATTCCTTCCGAAGCCTCGTTTCTGGAGATGCTCGACATCGTTAATGAAACCCTGCTCGACGGTGGCGAGGATCCGATTGCATTTGATTCGGACTGCCGCGAAGGCATCTGCGGAACCTGCTCACTGGTCATCAATGGTGTCCCGCACGGACCTGGCAAAGGTACCACCTGCCAGCTTTATATGCGGAAGTTTGCCGACGGAGACACGATCTGGATCGAACCGTTCCGCGCGACCTCCTTCCCGCCGATCAAGGATCTGGTGGTCGACCGCAGCGCATTTGATCGGATCATCGAAGCCGGCGGTTACATCGTGGTTCGAACCGGTTCCGCTCCCGAAGCCAACGCTTTGCCGGTCCCGAAGCATGTCGCGGATCTCTCCATGGAAGCCGCCGCTTGCATTGGATGCGGCGCCTGCGTGGCCGCATGCCCAAATTCCTCTGCGATGCTGTTCGTTTCGGCCAAAGTCGCGCATCTCGGTCTTCTCCCGCAAGGTCAAGCAGAACGCGAAAACCGCGCTCTTCATATGGTTCGGCAAATGGATGAACTCGGTTTCGGGAATTGCAGAAATCACTACGAGTGCGAAGCCATCTGCCCCGCCGAAGTGAGCGCGACCTTCATTGCACGCTTGAATCGGGACTATGCGATCGCGGCCGCGAAAGAGGCTCTGACGGTGTGAGGGGGAAGGGGTAACGGATTGGCGGATCGGCGTGTCGGCGAATCAGCGCCTCGCATCGGTGATCGGCGGCGCATCAATCGCCTCGCAACTCATCCCATAACCAATTGTTCGTTTCAGGTCCCGACGTAGAGAAGTCGAGGTCGACGAGCTGGAACTTCTGGCCGTTCCATTCGTCGAACTCAAGATTGGACCACGGCGATCTGATCTATTGTTTCTTCGCGTAAGTTATGATCGCAAGAGCAGCGCCTTGCGGGTCATGGATCACGGCGAAGCGGCCCACTTCGGGGATATCACGCGGTGGCAGGACAATTTTCCCGCCAAGCTTTTCCGCCTGCTTTGCCGTGTTATCGACACTATCCACTGTCACGTAGCTTATCCAGGTCGGCGGCATGCCCTGCGCCGACGGTGGTGTCGGCATAATACCGCCCTGTCCAGTATTTGCGCCGCCTGCACTAACAACCGTGTAGGTGAAATCGGGCATTGGGAATTCTTGCGTCGTCCACCCGAACAGTTGCTTATAAAAACTCGTTGCCGCAACTGGGTCGTTCGTGACTAGTTCATTCCAGCTGAACTGGCCATGTTTTGTTTCTGAGGGTTCCATAGAGGTAGTCTTGGTTTTTCCGGTGTTTGCTTCGTTGTGGGTGAGCGCAGAAACTTTCTGCGCTAGCTGTGCTAAATATTTTTCGAGCTTGATGGCCAAATTCGTCACGGTCCAATGTTTAACCATCTGGTTTAATATCTGGACTGTCTAGCCTCTCGCCGCAAGCGAATTCTGCAGGTGCTCCCATCTCCCTGCCGAAAGCGACGAATCTGACCAGATCGCATTCGGGCTTGCCGGCCCTATCACGCCGAGCCAAAATATCAGCACGCGGCTCGAGCGCTGAACGCCGACACGCCCCAACGCCGACACGCCGATACGTTTCCCCCCTACGTCCCCCACCATGCCTGAACTCGCTGAAGTTGAATATTTTCGCCGGCAATGGAATTCCGGCCTAGGCTCGCGGGTAACCGGGGTCGCCACGCATCCCCAAAAGCGCGTATTTCGCGGCACCGAGGTCGGGGCGCTGGAAAAGGCGCTCATCGGCGCAAAACTCCTCAGTTCGGAGGGACATGGGAAGCAGATGCTCTTCAGCTTTTCGCATGGAGCATCGCTCGGAATTCATCTCGGAATGAGCGGCCTGCTACGGGTCGAGGGCAAGGGATTTCTGCCCGGTAAACACGACCACCTGGTATTGTTCCAGGAAAAGCGAAGCCTGGTTTTTTCGGATCCCCGGATGTTTGGACGTATCCGGTTCGCGCTCGGCAAAGGAAAGCCGGAGTGGTGGAAAGATCTGCCGCCCTCGGTGATTTCCCCCGGCTTTACGCGTGCCGTATTGCGGGAACAATTGCACCGGGGGCGTCGTTCACCGATCAAGGCCGCGCTGCTTGATCAGAGCCATTTTTCCGGGAGTCGGCAACTGGATGGCCGATGAAATTCTGTGGCAGATAAAGCTGCATCCCTCCACGCTGGCTGGCGATTTGGACGACTCGCAACAGCGGGATCTCTGGCGGACCAGCCGCGCGATCTGCCGCACGGCCTTGAAAACAATCGGTCTTGACCTGAACGAAACGCCGAAAAATTGGCTGATCCATCATCGCTGGGAGAAAGGAGGTCGCTGTCCACGCGACGGTACGTTGTTGGATCATGGAACGATCGCCGGCCGCACCACAGCCTGGTGCCCGGTCTGTCAACATTGAGAAGACAGGAGTTCAGGAGTTGCAGGAGTTCAGGATTCAGTATCCCCGAAAGCTCGGAATGCCAAAGAAGGTTCGATAGCCCCAACGCTGGCCAGGTCTCCATCACTCCATCACTCCATCACTCCATCACTCCATCACTCCATCACTCCATCACTCCATCACTCCATCACTCCACCACTCCATCACTCCATCACTCCTGCACTCCTGCACTCCTGACTACTTTCTTGACGACTTTCCCTCTGATCGAATAGAACCGACCCGTTGGCATGCGTCTGCCAACTGCGGGGTTTTCGCCTGATTGCCACAGAGAAGGAGAAGAGAAATGCCTGCCGAAGAACCGAAACCAGCACCGCCGGCCCCCCCGGCAAATCCCGAGACACCCAAACCGGCGGCTGGCCCTCCGCGAAAGCGACGCAAAAAATGGGTCTTACCTCTCATCGTGGTGGTGGCGGCGATCGCGCTTTTCATGGGCATTCCGAAGGTGCTGCACGCCCTGAACACGGTCTCCACGGATGACGCCTACGTGAACAGCTACGTCACCTTTGTGGCGCCGCGCGTCGCGGGCCAGGTGATGCGCGTTCTCGTCGAAGATAACAATCGCGTCAAAAAAGGGGATGTACTCGTAGAGCTGGATCCCGAGCCCTTTCGAGTGCAAGTCGAAATCAAACAGGCGGCTGTCGACTCTGCCCAGGCGGAACTTGTGGTGGCTCAGGCCTCTGCTCGGGGTTCGGTGGCGCAAACGCGAAGTGCGCGTTTCAAGTTGATTCGAGCGATCGAGGATGTGGACAATCAAGTCGCAATCATCCGGGCGCGGGTGGCCACCTGGGAACAGAGCAAGGCGACCCTGGTGCTTGCCCAAGCCGAGTTCGACCGGGCGGCACATCTGGTGGCTAGTAAGGTGGTGAGCGTTGAAGAATATGACCAAAGGCACGAGGCCCTGGACGTGGCCAAAGCGCAAGTCCAGCAAGCGTTGGAGAATATCCATCAAGCACGGGTGGCGCTCGGTTTGCCCGCCGAACCGCCCGCTGGATCGAGCCTGGGGGATGTCCCGGCCAATCTCGACCAGACCTTCTCGTCCGTCCGCCAGGCGTTGGCAGATTTGCTCCAGAACGCCGCCAAACTCGGCGTTGCCGCGTCTTCCTACAATCTCACGCCCAAGCAGGTCATCGAGGAATTTTACCGGCGCGACCCAGGCGGCGACATCGATAAAATTTACGCAGAGATTGTTCAGAGCGCACCCGACTTAAAAAAAGCGGAAGCGAGTTTGCTGCAGTCCCAACGTGATCTAGATCAGGCGAATCTGGATTTGCGCTACACCAAGATTGTGGCGGAGATCGACGGCGTCATAACCCGGCGCAATGTGAACCCCGGCAACAATGTCCAGGTGGGTCAGAGTTTGATGGCGATCCGCTCGCTGCGCGACATCTGGATAGACGCGAATTTCAAGGAGACCCAAATCCGCAATTTGCGCATTGGCCAGCGCGTGGAGCTGGAGCTCGATATGTACGGCGGCAAACAGACATTCGAGGGACGCATTTCCGGTTTCACGAACGGCACCGGGTCCACTCTCTCGCTGTTGCCGGCCCAGAACGCGACGGGCAATTTCGTCAAAGTGGTGCAGCGGCTGCCGGTGCGAATTGATGTGCTGAACTATGACCCTGACAAGGCACCGTTGTTCGTCGGCCTCTCGGTCACACCGACGGTCGATTTAAGAACGGCGCCCAACGGTCCAAATGCCGGCAATTTTTTGCAGAGTCAGGTCCAGCCTGCTGATTCATCCGCCAGCCCCAAGCCGACCACGCAATGAGCGCCAGCGTGTCCGCAGCGTCTATTTCGCCGGGCGGGACAATTGGGCGGCCGACTTTGAACCCTTGGATTGTCGCGCTCGCGGTGGTCGTACCGACCTTCATGGAGGTGCTGGATACCACTATCGCCAATGTGGCTCTTCGCTACATTGCCGGCGGTCTTTCCGCGGCGGTCACCGATAGCGAATGGGTGGTCACCAGTTACCTGGCCGCCAATGCGATCATCCTGCCCATCTCTGGGTGGCTAGCCGCGAATATCGGACGACGCCGGTATTTCCTTCTTTCAATCGCCGTTTTCACCATCAGTTCGGTCTTTTGCGGCATGGCGACGAGTCTCAATCAGTTGATCCTGTTTCGAGTGGTGCAAGGGCTCGCCGGGGGCGGGCTCCAACCCTCCAGCCAAGGCATCCTCCTCGACACTTTTCCGCCCGAGAAACAGGGCGCCGCTCAGACCCTTTTTGGCGTCGCAGCCCTCATCGCTCCGGTGCTGGGGCCGACCCTGGGCGGCTATATCACCGACCAATTTTCCTGGCGCTGGATTTTCTACATCAATTTGCCGGTGGGTGCCCTGGCCTTCTTTCTTTGCTGGGCCACCGTCCAGGACCCGGACTATCTTCGCAACGCGCGGAAAGCGCTGCGCGAAAATCCGGTGCGCTTCGATTCGATCGGCCTGGGGCTGCTGGTCATCACTCTCGTTTGCTGGGAAGTGTTGCTGAGCAAAGGACAAGAGTGGGACTGGCTCGGCGACGCTTTTGGACGAGTGCAAACCCTTGTGACTTTGCTCATCTTGGGCGGTTGCGGGTTGGTCTTCTGGGAAACGCGTCAAACCAACCCGATCGTAAACTTTCGGCCCCTTAAAGACCGCAACTTTGCCCTCTCTTGCCTCATTATTTTCTGCTGCTTCGGAGTGCTCTACGGCTCGAGTACTCTGTTGCCCGCCATGCTGGAATCGCTCTTCGGTTATGACGCTTTCCATGCCGGGCTGGTCTTGTCTCCTGCAGGGATCTTCACGATCATAGCGATTATCATCGTGGGCGCTCTACTCGGCCGCGGGGTAGACGCCCGCTGGCTGATCGGGTGCGGTCTGTTGATTGTCGCTGCCGGCAACTTCTGGATGTCACAGATGAACCTGGACATTGCTCCCTCGCAGGTGATCTGGCCTCGTGTCGTGATGGTGGGCGGCCTCGGCCTGGTCTTCGCGCCGTTGAATGTAGCCGCCTACATCTATATCCCCCGTTCATTGCGCGGCTCGGCAGTGGGTTTGCTGGCGCTCTTGCGCAATGAGGGCGGCAGCGTCGGCACTTCGTTGGGCCAGACGATCACGGAACGCCGCGAACAATTTCATTCGTTGCGACTGGGCGAGTATCTCGATCCCCTGAACCCCGCCGTAAACTCCTATCTCACACAAGCCAATCCTGCTTATCTGCAGCAAACAGGTGATCCAGTCGGCGCGCAACAAATGGCCGTGCAATCCCTCTCGGACCTGCGCGACCAGCAAGCCTTAGCGCTTTCCTACTTTGATTGTTTCCTGATTTTTGCCGTGGTCAGCCTCATTCTCGCGTTTATGGTGCTCGGGATGAAGCGGTCCGTCGCCGAAAAGGGCGCCCACGTCGCTGCAGAGTAGAGAAGTGCCAGGACACTTGGGCTTGGCGTTCTCTTTATCTGTTCAATTTTCCTTCAAACCTTCTCTAACTTTGTTACCGCCGGCTCGTAGGCCAGGTACGGACCCAGCCAACGTTCGACTTCTTCCAATAACATTTCTTTCCGCCGGTGATAATCCACCACCTGATCTTTGTCGATTTTTCCCACGCCGAAATACTTGGCCTCAGGATGCCCAAAATAGAGGCCACTCACGGATGCACCAGGCCACATCGCGAAACTTTCCGTCAATTGGATCTTGGCGTTTTCTTCAGCCGCGAGCAGGTCGAATAAAATCCGCTTTTCGGTGTGATCTGGACACGCGGGATAGCCGGCGGCCGGGCGGATACCTCGATAAACCTCACGGAGTAAATCCTCTTTCGAGAGGTGTTCCTCTTTCCCGTATCCCCATTCCAAACGCACACGCTTATGCAGACACTCGGCAAACGCTTCTGCGAGCCGGTCTGCCAATGCTTTGGCCATGATGCTGTTATAGTCATCATGATCGGCTTCAAATTGTTTGGCCAATTCGTCGGCGCCATGTCCGGCCGTTACCGCAAATGCTCCAAGATAATCCGCGCGACCGGAGTCCCGCGGAGCGATGTAATCCGCGAGCGAATGATTATACTGATCAGCCGGTTTGGCCATCTGCTGGCGCAGCATATGAAAAGTGGTCAGCACCTCGGAACGCGACTCGTCGGTGTATAATTCGATATCGTCTCCGATGCTGTTAGCCGGCCAAAATCCGTAAACCCCCCTGGCGGTAAATAACTTCCCTTTCACGATGTCCTGAAGCAATTTCTGCGCGTCCTCAAACAGTTGCCGGGCCTGTTCTCCGACTTCCGGATCCTGCAAAATCTTCGGGTAGCGACCTCGCAATTCCCAGGTATGAAAGAACGGAGACCAATCGATATAATCGACCAGTTCGTCGAGCGACTGCGTCCAGATCACCCGGCGACCCAGGAATTCGGGCGCGTCGATTCGAGTTGTTGCCCAATCGATGGGAGTTCGGCGTTGCCGTGCGTCTCCGATCGAGATCAGTTTCTTATCCGCGTTCCGGTTGGCGTATTCTTCGCGCAAGCGCTGCTGATCATGACTATTTTTCCCGACGAATTCCGGTTTCTGATCGTCGCTGATCAACGCACTAACGACACCTACGGCGCGTGAAGCATCGAGGACATGGACGGTCGGCCCACTGTAATGAGGCGCGATCTTCACCGCGGTATGGGCGCGGCTCGTGGTGGCTCCGCCGATCAGCAACGGCCGATGAAAATCGAGCCGCTCCATCTCCTGAGCCATATGAACCATCTCATCGAGTGAAGGGGTGATCAATCCGCTGAGCCCGATCACATCGACAGACTCCGCCTTGGCGACTTCCAGAATCTTCTCGGCTGGAACCATCACACCCAGATCGATCACCTCATAGTTGTTACAAGCGAGAACCACCCCCACGATGTTCTTCCCGATGTCGTGGACATCGCCTTTGACTGTCGCCATCAGGATCTTGCCCTGGGCCCGCGGGTTAACCTGAGAGGCACGTTCCGCCTCCATGAAGGGGGTCAGAAAGGCCACCGACTTCTTCATCACCCGTGCGCTCTTGACGACCTGGGGCAAAAACATCTTACCAGCCCCAAACAAGTCGCCCACAATACTCATCCCGGACATTAGCGGCCCTTCAATCACCGCCAACGGTCTGCCGTATTTGAGCTCGAGCTTCTTCGGTGTCCTGTTCGATGAAATCGACGATCCCCTTCACGAGCGCGTGCGATAACCGTTCCTCTACTGGAGCCCCTCGCCAAGCCTCGTCTTTCACTTGGACTTTCGCCGAAGATTTAACTTTTTCCGCGAAGTCGACCAGCCGTTCAGTCGCATCCGGACGCCGGTTAAGCAGCACATCCTCCACCAATTCGAGCAGATCTTTTGGGATCTCTTCGTAAACCGCCAACTGGCCGGCATTCACGATCCCCATATCCAGCCCTGCGTTAATCGCATGATAGAGAAACGCCGCGTGCATCGCTTCCCGGACCACGTTGTTCCCTCGAAATGAAAACGAAATATTGCTAATCCCTCCGCTGACCCGCGCAAACGGCAAGGTTTCCTTAATCCAGCGTACCGCCGCGATGAAGTCGACCGCGTAATTATTGTGCTCCTCCATGCCCGTCGCGACGGTCAGAATATTCGGATCAAAAACGATATCCTCCGGAGGAAACCCTATCTCTTCCGTCAATATTCGATAAGCCCGGGCACAAATCTCTTTTCTTCGGGCCAGATTGTCTGCCTGGCCTTGCTCGTCGAAGGCCATGACCACCGCCGCCGCACCGTAACGACGGACTAGTCGAGCATAGCTTTTGAATTTCTCCTCGCCCTCTTTCAGGCTGATCGAGTTCACGATTCCTTTGCCCTGCACACATCGGAGACCTGCTTCCAGCACGCTCCCACGGGAACTGTCGATCATGACCGGAACCCGGGAGATATCAGGTTCTGCAGCGATCAGATTAAGAAACTTCACCATCGCTGCCTCGGAATCGATCATCCCCTCGTCCATGTTGATGTCGATCAGGTTCGCTCCCCCTTCAACCTGTTGCCGAGCCACGGCCAAGGCACCGTCGAAATCTCCGGCCAAAATCAATTTCGAAAACTTAGGCGACCCCGTAATGTTGGTTCGTTCACCGATCACCGTGAACCCCAGCCCCAGCTTGTAGGGTTCGAGGCCGCTGAATTGGGTTGTTCGCGGAAAAACAGGTAACTTGCGCGGAGGGAGATTTTTGACGACTTCCGCCAGCAACGCGATATGTGCCGGTGTCGTACCGCAGCAACCGCCGACGATGTTTAACCATCCGAGTTCAGCCCATTCCTGAAGTTGAGGCGCCAACGTTTCCGGAGTTTCGGGGAAACCGGTCGGAGACAAAGGATCGGGCAAGCCGGCGTTCGGATAGCAGGAAACGTAGATCGGCGCAATTCGCGCTAATTCCTCGATGTAGGGCCGCAACTCCTTCGGCCCGAGAGCGCAGTTAAGGCCAACGCTGAGCAGCGGCGCATGAGAAATCGAGATCCAAAAAGCCTCCGTCGTCTGGCCGGTCAAGGTTCGGCCGCTAGCGTCCGTGATCGTTCCCGAGGCCATGACTGGCAGACGATATCCCAAACTCTCGAAATGCTCCTCGATCGCGAACAAAGCCGCCTTGAGATTCAACGTATCGAAAGTCGTTTCCACCAGCAGCAAATCGACACCCCCTTCGATCAGAGCAGCAACCTGTTCCTGGTAAGCATTCTTGACCTGTTCCCAAGTCACCTCGCGTTTGCCGGGATCGTTGACATCGCGCGAAATAGATAAGGTTCGATTCAACGGCCCGATCGCCCCGGCCACATATCGTTTCCGGGTGGGATCCTTGGCCGTCACCTGTTCAACCGCTTCCCTGGCTAAGCGAGCCGCGACACGGTTCATCTCAGGGACATACTGTTCCAATCCAAAATCCTGCTGCGAAATCGACGTCGCGTTGAAAGTATTCGTCTCAATGATATCGGCGCCAGCTTCAAGATATTGGCGGTGAATCTGTCCGATGATCTCGGGCCGGGTGAGGCAGAGCACATCGTTGTTATTTTTCAGATACGTGGAATGGCTGGCGAATAAAGTTCCTCGATAATCGTCCTCCTGGAGTTTGAACTGTTGAACCATGGTTCCCATGGCTCCATCCAGGATGAGGATCCGCTGGTCTAGAGCTTCAACGATATCGAAAGAAGGGGCTTTTTGCAGGTGGCTGGCCATAGACGATGGAACTGGGACCTTAGCATCGGGGGTTCTACACCGCAAATAATAGATTGATCCATCTTGATGGATCGATAGGTGATTACGCTCAATCGTGCTCGTGCTCGTCCGTCGCCTCGTCGTCAGCTCTTCGTTCTGCCCGGCGGGGGAAAACAATCGAGTACGACGACGAGGACGAGCACGATAAAGAAGCGACGGCGATTTTTCCTGCTCGTGCTCGTGGTCGTCCTCGTCCTCGTTCCGCCCGGCGGGGAAAATAACCGAGCACGACGACCAGGACGAGCACGATAAAGAAGCGACGGCGATTTTTCCTAATCGTGCTCGTGGTCGTCCTCGTCCTCGTTCTGCTCGGCGGGGAAAACAATCGAGCACGACGACGAGGACGAGCACGATAAAGAAGCGACCGGGATTTTTCCTGCTCGTGCTCGTGGTCGTCCTCGTCCTCGTTCCGCCCGGCGGGGAAAACAATCGACGACGACAACGAGCACGAGCACGAGTGACGACGGCGCGACAGGACCCTACGCGTAAACATCCGCAGCCACGGCCAGGACAAAGACCAGGCTCACGAAGGCGTTGCTCTGAAAGAATGCCTTATTGATGCCCGCAATGTCCAGATGCGCCGCGGCCCGATGCTCGTAAATCAAGGCACCCAAAACCAGGACCAACGCGGCATAATAAATCACGCCCAGACCGCTCACCAAACCGAACAGTATCAGGCAAATGAACAAGATTCCGTGCATGACTTGGGCCAATCGCAGACTGCCAGGGATCCCAAACCGCACGACCATCGAACCTAGCCCTTTGCGCTTATCGAAGTCGTAATCCTGGATCGCATAGATCAGGTCAAATCCAATCAGCCAGAATACGACCCCGAGAGCCAAGACAAGAGGTGGCAAGGCGAACTGGCCTTTGACCGCCAACCATGCGCCCACCGGAGAAACCGCCAGCGCCAGCCCAAGAAAAAATTGGGTGAACGACGTAAAACGCTTGGTCAAGGAATAGAAGAAGACAATCGCCAGCGCGACCGGCGAAAGCGCGAAACAGAGTGGGTTGATAAGCCAACTGACCAGGACAAATGCGGCGGACGGAAACACGACCAGCGACCATCCCACCCGCTTCGAGACCAGCTTGTGGCGTCCGGCGGTCCGGGGGTTTTCCTTGTCAATTTCCCAATCCGCCACTCGGTTGAACGCCATGGCTGCCGTCCTGGCGAAGACCATGGCAAGAAGAATGAGTAGAACGATTCGCATCCTGGGAAAACCGTGTGCTGCGACAATCATCGAACCTGCGGCGAATGGCAGCGCGAAAACTGTGTGGGAAAACCGAATGAATTTGAGGATCCGCTGGATGTAATCGAACACGGTCGCGAGAAACGAATAGCTGCCAATCCGCACGATTGCAATGAGGATGGAACTATTCCCAATCCACTCGTTGGCTTAGCATCTTCTCTCCGTCGAAATCAAAGAACCCGCGGAATGATTTTCCCTCGAGCGCTCTGCCAAGCCAGAGCTGATCATCCTCCCACATCTCGTGAAACGGGAGTTTCCGAACATCAAACCAGAGGGGCACAGCCTCTTCCGTTTCGACCGGGGTTCCATCGAAACGGGACGCCACAAACACGGTGCAAAAAAGACTGTAACCGTCCAGAAATTGAAAATGCAATTCGCCCCGCTTGACAGGGTCCAACAATGTAATCCCTAGTTCTTCCTGCGCCTCGCGCAAGATGCCCGCAAATGGCATCTCACCGAGCTCGAGCCTTCCGCCCACTCCGTTAATTTTCCCGGCTCCGAGGCCGCGTTTCTTTCGGATCATTAAGACCCGTTCATTGTCTCGAACGAAACACAAGGTCGCCCGTTCCCTCGGTTGCCACGAGGACCACTCTGTCATTTCCGCGTCACACGGCGATCACAAAAGTTCTTCGGCATTCGACCGCACACTACCCTCTTTCGGAGGTACCGCCGGGCGAAATGCTCGATAGCTCAGGCGTGCACCGTGGCTGTAGGTGATATAACCCCAGGCCCACTGGAAGAAGATGAGGATCCGATTTCGGAGCTCCACGATGAAAAGCAAGTGGATCAGGAGCCAGCTCAGCCAGGCGAGAAATCCGCTCAACTTGACCACCTTGAGATCAGCAATGGCTTTATTTCGACCGATCGTGGCCATGCTTCCTTTGTCCCAGTATTTAAACGTTTTCGTCGGACTCCCAAGGGCTTGGGCCATAATGTTCCGAGCCGCCGCTTCTCCCGACTGCATCGCAAACGGGGCAATCCCGGGAAGAGGTTTACCGCCCTGGTGCGAAAAATTAGCGACGTCACCGATGGCAAAAATCTCGGGATGACCCGGAACACTCAGGTCTGGGTTGACAATGATCCGGCCTTGACGATCCGTTTCCCCTACTTGCTTCGCCAAGGGCGACGCTGCGTTACCAGCGGCCCAGACCACGGTACGGGCACGGATAAATTCGTTCTCGAGTTGAACGCCTTCGGAAGTCACACCGAGCACTTTGGTGCCGACTCTCACCTCAATATCCAGCATCTCAAGCTGTTTAAGAGCCGAGCCGCAAAGAGTATCATCGAACATCGGCAAGACCTTTGGCGCCGCATCGAGCAAAATAATTCGCGCCCTCTTGGTCTGAATCTTCCGAAAATCATGCACAATCGTTCGCTTCGCGAGCTCCGAAATGGATCCTGCCATTTCGACTCCTGTTGGACCGGCTCCGATGACGACAAAAGTCATGGCGGCTTCTTGAATCTCCGGATCCTGCGTGGTTTCGGCTATTTCGAACGAATTCAAGATGCGGCGGCGCAACTCCAAGGCATCAGAGAGATTTTTCAAACCCGGCGCAAAGGCCTCCCAATGATCATTGCCAAAATAGGAGTGGCGCGCGCCAGCCGCCAGAATCAAGTAGTGGTATGGATATTGCGTTCCGTGGGTGTGAACTATCTTTGCCGCGGTATCGATTGTTTCAACCCGGCCCATCACGACGCGAATATTTTTCGCATCCCTCAAGATGGATCTGATGGGTTGCGCGATGTCCGCGGGGGAAAGCATGGCGGTCGCCACCTGGTACAGCAAAGGCTGAAACAAGTGATGATTGGTGCGATCGATTAATGTGACATCAACCGGCTGGTTGGCCAGTATTCTGGCGGCATACAACCCTCCGAAGCCGCCGCCAATGATGACGACTTTCGGATTGTTGCCCGTACTTGGTGCGGAGCTTTCCATTAATTTCGTTCTCCCGATCTTGAGGTTGATTCTCGGTCGTTTTCTACAGAACTTTGCCGCTTGAAGGAAACAAAAAGCGACAAATTCTCTCACTCCCAATGATCAGACAAGTTCTCTGGAGCAAAGCATTGCACGGAGGCCCCGGAGGGGAATGGGTCTGATCTGATGGCCGGGGCCGTCGGCGATATTCAAATCGCAAACTCGCCCGTTGGACCGTGACAAACATTTCCCAAATTACGCCTTGCGACCCTAAATAAGAAAACCCTATCTTTGTCAACTTGGTCGCTTTCAGCTATGGCAATTACCACTCGCGCTACCGAAACGCCTGACACTCTCGCACGCGCGGCCAGATCGCTGGAAGCCATCAGCGACTCCGAACTGCTGGGTGAAAAGCTCACCCTTAACATGGGACCGTCGCATCCGGCGACCCACGGGGTATCTGCGTATTATTCTCCAGTTGGATGGAGAAATCATCACTAGCGCTGATCCCGACGTCGGCTATCTCCATCGAGGGGATGAAAAGATCGCGGAGAACATGCAGTACAACCAGTTTGTTCCTTACACGGACCGCCTGGACTATCTGGCGCCTTTGGCCAATAACGTCGCTTACACTCTAGCCGTCGAAAAATTGATGGGCTGGGAACTTCCCCCGCGCGGAAAAGCGATCCGCGTGATCTGCTGCGAAATTGCGCGGATCTCTGCTCACCTTCTCGGCCTCGGGGCCTTCGCGATGGATGTCGGTGCGACCACTGTCTTTCTTTATACCTTCACGGAGCGTGAAAAACTTTACAATTTGATCGAACTGCTGACCGGCGCCCGGTTCACGACTTCGTACACCCGAGTGGGCGGTATGACCCGCGATCTGCCGGACGGATTCATTCCGGCCTTGAATACCTTTCTGGACGAATTCATCCCCCAATTGAATGAGCTCGACAAGCTTTTGACCCGAAACCGGATCTGGGTCGATCGCACCAGGGATCTTGGTGTGATCTCCAAGGAAGATGCCATTTCTTATGGCCTGACTGGTCCGAACATCCGCGGAAGCGGAATTGACTACGACGTCCGAAAGGCCCGACCCTATCTCGATTATGAGAAGTACGATTTCGATATTCCCGTTGGCACCGTTGGGGACGCCTACGACCGCTATCTCGTCCGCTTCGAAGAAATGCGTCAAAGCGTTCATCTCTTGCATCAAGTGATCGAGAAATTGCCTTCAGGCCCGATCACCGTCCATGATCCAAAAAATCTGCCTCCGGACAAACCAAAAGTCCTGATGAAGATGGAAGAATTGATCCATCATTTCATCATTCACACCGAAGGAGTGCACGCGCCGCCTGGTGAAATTTATTTCGGTGCGGAAAACCCGAAGGGCGAGCTCGGGTTTTACATCAACAGCCGGGGAGGTGGAGTGCCTCATCGGTTAAAAATTCGGGCTCCATCGTTCGTGAATCTGAGCATTCTCCCGAAGATTCTTCCCGGCCATATGATGAGTGACGTGGTCGCGATCCTCGGCAGCTTGGATTTCGTAATGGGCGAGTCCGACCGATAGAAATGCGATGGCACGAGCTTCTTCTGGTTGCAGTCGCAATTCTCATCATGACCGGCTGCCAAAGAGAATTTGGCAACCGGAATCTGGCGCAAGTCAAGATCAACATGACCCAGAAGGAGGTCGAATCAATCCTCGGAAATCCGGATAAGACGGAGAAAGTGGATCTGGAATTGGAGACGCAGAAGAAGACGATGGCCATCACCCGATATTTCTACAATCACGATGGGGAGACGGTTGTCCTTCACTTCCAGAATGGGCGTCTAATCAATGAGCCTGAACAAATGAAGGAGAAATGAAGATGGAACTACCGGCCGAATTCGAAGCCAGGATTGATGAAGTGATCACCCAATACCCGGTTTCCAAACGCAGCGCCGCGTTGCCGTTACTTCACCTGATCCAGGAACACTATGGGTATCTGGAAGACGAAGCGATCACCTGGATCGCGGCAAAACTTGGACTCGAGCCGATCAACGTTCTGGAGTTGGTGACTTTCTATCCAATGTTTCGCCGGGAACCGGCCGGAAAGCATCACATCCGCGTCTGCCGTACGCTCTCGTGTGCCATGGCGGGCGGATATGAACTTCTGGACACCTTCTGTAAACACGCCGCGATTGACCGGCAGGGAAATGGCCATGGCGCGCATTTGCTCAAAAGCAAGGACGGGAAATACAGCATCGAATTCGTCGAATGCCTGGCCAGCTGTGGCTTCGGGCCGGTCTGCATGATCAACGATGATTTTTACGAAGCGGTGGCTCAAGACGAAGTTCCACAATTACTCGAAAAATATCTCTAACCATGGCCTCGACTATTCGCACTCCGCACCCGCGCGAAAACCGGATCATCTTCAAGAATATTGATCGGCCAGGCTGGACGAATGATATCGACTGCTATCTCCAGGACGGCGGCTATGAAGAACTGAAAAAAGCGTTCTCGATGCAGCCGGGAGAGATCGTGAACGAGGTTAAGATCTCCGGTCTGCGAGGACGCGGAGGCGCAGGTTTTCCCTGCGGAGTAAAATGGGGCTTTATCAAGCCGGGCGGACCCAAACCGACGTATCTGATCTGCAACGCGGACGAATCAGAGCCCGGCACCTTCAAAGACCGGTACATTATTCATCAGGATCCTCATCAACTGGTGGAGGGAATGATTATTTCCTGTTTCGCCGTCAATGCCCGTCTCGCCTATATCTACATCCGCGGGGAGTTCCCTGAAGGCGCCAAGATTCTCGAACGCGCACTTGCTGAGGCCAGGGCGCACGGGTTTCTCGGGAAAAATATTCTGGGATCGGGATTCGATCTGGAGATCTATATTTTTCGTGGTGCTGGCGCCTACATTTGCGGAGAGGAAACCGGCCTGATTGAATCGATGGAAGGAAAGCGCCCGTATCCACGCATCAAGCCACCTTATTTTCCCGCGGTGCTCGGATTGTATTTGTGCCCGACCATTGTCAACAACGTGGAAACACTCTGCAACGTAAAATACATCATGCGGATCGGCGGCGCAGAGTACGCCAAGATCGGAAAACCAAATAACACCGGGACTCGCGTCCTCTGCGTCAGCGGAGATGTCCAGCGGCCCGGCTATTACGAATTCGAGGTGGGCGGGATCACCATGGGTGAATTGATCTACGATATTTGCGGCGGCCTCAAGCCTGGCCGCACGCTGAAAGCCGTTATTCCGGGAGGTAGTTCTGCGAAAGTGCTGAGCGCCAAAGACCGCTATAAGATCAAAACCAAACAGGCGGACGGCACGATGGTTGAAAGCGAAATCGGCCTCGAGGATGTTGCGCTCGATTTCGATACTTTAGCTGCTGTCGGCTCGATGGCAGGATCTGGAGGCATCATCGTGATGGACGACACCCGGGAAATGCTTTGGGCACTGAACAATATCAACGAGTTCTACGCGCACGAGAGCTGCGGCCAATGCACCCCTTGTCGGGAAGGCTCACTTTGGATGAAAAAAATCACCGAGCGAATGCTTCATGGTGGTGGCGTTGGAGAAGACACCGACACGCTGAAAAGCGTGGCCGACAATATCGCCGGTCGGACGATTTGTGCCTTTGGCGAAGCCTGCGCGTGGCCGACCCAAAGCTTCGTCGCCAAGTTCAAGGACGAGTTTGCGGCGACTGCAGGGACCAAAGCAAATGGGAACGGATCGACCAACCACTGACAATTCACCATGAGCGCACCAACCGAACTTCTTAACGTGCAGATTGACGGTGTCTGGCACCAGTTCCAGAAGGGCACCCGCGTCATTGAGGCGTGCGCTCAAGCGGGAAAGTTTATCCCACATTACTGTTACCATCCAAAACTCACTTCACCGGGCAACTGCCGCATGTGCCTGATCGAAATGGGGATGCCGAAGCTCGGTGCGGACCGTAAGCCCGAAAAGGGTGCAGATGGCAAACCGGTGATCAATTGGATTCCGCGACCACAGATCTCTTGCGCTCAAGACATTGCAGAAGGCATGGGAATTCGAACCGATTCACCGATGGTCGAGGACTGCCGGCACGGGGTCATGGAATTTCTCCTGATCAATCATCCGCTCGATTGCCCGATTTGCGACCAGGCCGGCGAGTGCCATCTCCAGGAATACAGTGTCGAGTTTGGAACCTCCGGGTCACGTTTTCTCGAAGAGAAAGTCAAAAAACCGAAACGGGTTGAACTCGGTCCGCGAGTTACCCTGGATGATGAGCGCTGCATCCTTTGTTCCCGTTGCATACGTTTTATGAAGGAGGTTGCTCATGACGATGTCTTAGGATTCGTCAGCCGCGGAAGCCATACCTACCTCACAGCGCATCCTGACCGATTGCTGGACAGCAACTATTCGTTAAACACGGTCGATATCTGTCCAGTCGGAGCTCTGACCAGCAGCGATTTTCGATTCAAAATGCGTGTCTGGTTCCTCAAGGAAACAAAGAGTATCTGCACCAGTTGCGCGACCGGGTGCAACACCATCATTGGCACTCGGCAAAACGAGATTTTCCGGCAAACGCCCAGAGAGAACAATGCGGTGAATTCCGACTGGATGTGCGACTACGGCCGGCTTGAATTTTCACTACGTCAATTCCCCCGATCGACTTAAGACGCCGCAGCTTCGGGAGGCTCAGGAACTCGTCGACACCAGCTGGAACAATGCCTTGGTCAAGGCTGGAGAAACGTTAAAGCAATTTCAAAAGGACGAAGTCGCCGTCGTCGCTTCCGCGAGGATGACGAACGAAGAACTGTGGCTGACAAAGAAATTGATCGATTCGATCGGCACCTCTCTGCACGATATCGTTCCCAGATTTGCAGAAGCCGATCAGATCTTGATGAGCGCTGACCGGAATCCCAATACCCGCGGCGCTCAGCTCACAGGGGTGACCGGCGACAAACCTGGCGACGGGCTGAAGGAGATTGTCGACAAGATCAAATCGGGCGCTCTCAAGGCTGTGATCGCACTAGGTGAGGATCTAACCCAACTTGGGATTACTGCAGAAGACTTGAAAAAATTGGCAGCCTTGATCGTGGTCGATATCCTGCCGAACGAAACGACTCGCAGCGCATCGATTCTGCTTCCCTCTTCCGCTTTCTCTGAGAAACGCGGCTCCATGATCAATGTCAAAGGACGGCTGCAACGTTTAAATCGAGCGACGCAGCCGCCCGGAACCGCACGCGATGACTGGGAAATTATTCGTGACTTAATCCAACAGTTGACGGGATCGAATGGGATCTATCTGATCGAGGATGTTTTCAAACAAATCACCGACTCGATCCCTAATATGAATTCACTATCGCTCAGCAGGATCACGGACCAAGGCGTTCCGCTGGTCGAAAAGAGTGAGGAGGCGGTCGAGACGGTATGATCGAGGTACTGATACTGGTCCTCGTTTCACTGGCTAAGACCCTCGGACTCATTTTCGTGGTCATTCTTCCGATGGTTTCGTACACGGTTTACGCAGAGCGGCGCGTAAGTGCCATGATCCAGGACCGGGTCGGCCCGAACCGAGTTGGCATTCCTCTGACCTTATTCGGATTCGGGAAAGACATACCACTCCACGGTCTCGTCCAGCCAATAGCCGATGCGGTGAAGCTGATGCTGAAGGAGGATTTTACACCGGCTCACGTCAACAAGTTTTATTACTGGCTGGCGCCCGCCTGCGCCATGGCTCCCTCCATGATGGCTCTGGCGGTGATCCCTTTTGGCAGCCAACTTTGGGGCGAGCCGATGGTCGTCGCCAACGTCAACATCGGTGTGCTTTGGGTTTTTGCCGTTTCTTCCCTTGGCGTCTACGGCATCGTATTAGCCGGCTGGTCCTCAAACTCGAAATACCCGTTCCTCGGCGGAATACGATCCAGTTCGCAGATGATTTCATACGAGCTTTCGCTCGCCTTATCGGTCATCCCGATCTTCATGATCTGCCGAACTCTCAACTTGTCGGAAATCGTCAAATACCAAATCGCCCACGGTTGGCTGATTTCTCCGATCTGGATCAAAGGGATCAGCCTTTTCCCTCTGAGCATCAATTTTCAGGAGATCATCCAATCGATCGACATCCTGAAGATCATCCTCTGGATACCGCTTTTCATTTCCTTCATTGTCTTCACCATCTCCATGTTCGCCGAAACCAATCGCTTGCCGTTTGACTTGCCGGAGGCGGAGACCGAGCTGGTCGGCGGATATCACACCGAGTATTCATCGATGAAGTTTGCCCTCTTTTTTCTGGGCGAATACGCGGCGATGATTACCGGCTCGGCGGTCATCGTGACTCTCTACTTTGGAGCCTGGCATGTTCCATTCCTGCCGACCACGCTAGCCAACCCCTATTCAATTTGGGGCCTCCTGCTCGGACTCATTCACATCGCGGCATTCTTTATCAAGGTGGCTCTACTGCTGCTCTTTTTCATTTGGGTGCGTTGGACGTTGCCGCGCTTTCGATACGATCAATTGATGAGACTTGGCTGGTATTTCTTCATCGAGATCGCTCTGGTCAATGTTTTCATCGTCGCAGTCATTCTGCCTTTCATGCAAAAATAGCGAGTTAGAACCATGGCGTACACCGTAGCCCGTCCAAAACTGAACTTCGCAGAGAAGGTCTATCTACCCGCGATCTTGACCGGTCTTGGGATTACCTTTCGACACTTTTTCAAAATCCTTTCCGGGAGGAAGAAAGTGACCATGCAATACCCGGAAGAGAAATGGGACGAGCAATTGCCGTCCTACTACCGCGGTGCACCCACTCTGGTGAGGGATGAACACGGGCGAGAGCGCTGTGTGGCCTGCCAGCTCTGCGAATTCATTTGTCCACCCCGCGCGATCACCATCCATCCCGGAGAAATCCCGGAACAAGACCGATGGCGGAAAGTGGAGAAATTTCCGCGGGAGTTCGAGATCGACATGATCCGCTGCATTTACTGCGGACTTTGCGAGGAGGTGTGCCCAGAACAAGCCATTTTTCTGCGCAAAGATTATGCCATCACCGGTTTAACCAGGCAGGAGATGGTGCACGACAAGGAGAAGCTTTACGAGCTTGGCGGTGTCATGACCGGCCTGGTGAACAAGTGGAACGACAAAAAATAGCCGAATGTCCCCGTTACTTTTTTGGATCTTCGTGGCGATTATGCTCTTTTTCGGCGGGATGGTGGTGCTGAACCGCAATCCCGTCGCGAGTGCGCTGAGCCTGGTCGTCTGCTTTCTAGCTCTGGCCGCTCTTTTTGTCTCGCTGGACGCCTATTTTATCGGGGTAATCCAGGTCCTGGTGTATGCGGGAGCGGTAATGGTGCTTTTTTTGTTCATCATCATGCTGCTGGATCTTAAGGCGGAGGTCCGCCGCCGTACCAATCTGCCGGCGATTTGCGGCGGGTTCGTCGTGATATTCCTGTTTGTCACGATTCTGTTAGACATTAGTTACAAATTTGAGAACGGCCACGCCAAATTCCAGCCGATCGCGCAAGGGCCGCAAGGGGACGTCTGGCATGTCGGGATGGTGCTTTTCCAGCAGTATAACATCCCGCTTCAAGTGGTCGGCACCTTGATCCTGGTCGCGTCGATCGGCGTCGTGATCCTTAGCAAACGGGAGCTCAAATAACCATGGTAACGCTTAATGACTATCTGATTGCCAGCGGCCTCTTATTTGCCATCGGCTTCGCCGGGGTATTGCTCCGCCGGAACGTGATCATCATTTTCATGGCCCTGGAGCTGATGCTCAATGCAGCCAATCTCTCCCTGATTGGATTTTCAAGATACAATGTCCATGACGGCCTCCCGGACTATAACGGACAGGTGCTGGCGTTTTTTATCATCACCGTCGCTGCCGCCGAAGTGACCGTCGGGCTGGCCATCATCGTCGCCCTTTTCCGGGCCCGACAAACTACCCATGTCGAGGACATGAACACTTTGAAATTCTAACGAATGAACGCGAGTCCATGGATCATCCTCTTTACGCCGTTTATCTCTGCGGTGGTCATTGCTCTGATCACTGAGCGGTCCAGGAAGCTCAGTTCGCATATCTCGGTCGCGGCGATTGCCATATCTTTTGTTTTCGCCCTGGGGGTCTTTTTTGGGCCGGATGGATCGGCCGGCTTCAACTGGATCGATTTGGGTGTGTTCCAGGTGAAGATCGGTTACCTGATCAATGGCTTAACCAAACTGATGCTCCTGGTGGTCACGGGCGTCGGACTTCTGATCCATATTTACTCGCTCGGCTACATGGCGGATGACACAGGGCGTTCGCGTTATTTTTGCGGGTTGTCGCTCTTCACCTTTTCGATGCTCGGGATTGTGCTGGCCAACAACTTCATCATGATGTTCATCTTCTGGGAGTTGGTCGGAGTCAGTTCGTATCTCTTGATCGGTCACTGGTTCTATCACGCTGCCCCTCCCGATGCCGCCAACAAGGCTTTTCTGGCCAATCGGATCGGCGATTTCGGATTCATGCTCGGCATCCTCCTGGTTTGGTCGGCGTCTGGAACGGTCTCTTTCGAAGAATTGAGTCAGCATTGGTCTACCCTCGGCTTAAGTCATGGGTTTATGACTGCCACGGCTCTGCTGATATTCTGCGGGGCGGTCGGGAAATCTGCCCAGTTCCCGCTCCACGTCTGGCTGCCGGACGCCATGGAGGGCCCGACACCTGTCTCCGCCTTAATCCACGCCGCAACGATGGTGGCTGCCGGCGTCTTCATGCTGACCCGTTCTTTCTTTCTCTTCCAGCCTGCACCGGCGGCGCTCACGGTAGTTCTCTGGATCGGTTTGATCACCTCCCTGATGGCGGCGCTCATGGCCACCCAACAGGACGACATCAAACGCGTTCTGGCCTATTCGACTCTTTCCCAGCTCGGGCTAATGATCGCCGCGGTCGGTCTCGGGGTACCCCAGGCAGGCATGTTCCATCTCTTCACTCATGCCTTCTTCAAAGCACTTCTATTCCTCGGCGCGGGATCAGTGATCTACAGCCTGCATCATGAGCAGAATATTTGGCAGATGGGTGGTCTGCGAAACAAAATGCCGGTGACCTTTTGGACCTTTCTTATTGGCACGCTGGCTTTGATCGCCTGTCCGCCTTTTGCCGGATTTTGGAGTAAAGACGCCATCCTGGCCTCTGCCAGCCAGAATCATTCCCGCATTTCTGGCAATCGCAGCTGTCACCTTCTTAACCGCTTTTTACATGTCTCGACTTTTCGTGGTCGCTTTTCTTGGGGAAGCTCGCTCGGATCACGCCAGGCATGCGGAGGAGTCGCCCAGAGTGATGACCGTTCCCTTGATCCTTCTCGCTATTCCGGCCTGTATTGCCGGGTTTCCATTTATCGCCTCCATTTTCATCCAAGTACCTGAACATGAAGGGTCCCCGCTGGGCGCGATCGCGGTTTCACTCCTGGCTTTCGCAGCGGGTGCCGCCTCAGGTTTCTACCTCTACAAAGACAAAAACAAGGACGGCATTGATATCCCTCTCTTCGAACACAAATTCTACTTCGACGAATTCTACCGCAGTCTGATCAAATGGACTCAGGATCTGCTGGCCAATATTTCGGGCTTCTTCGACCGCTGGGTGATTGACGGCGGTGTCGTGCGAGGCCTCGGAGGAATCACCTGGGGTCTCGGATACGCTCTGCGTTTCCTTCAGATCGGCAATTTACAGGCTTACGCGTTTCTCTTCGGAGCAGGGGTAGTCTTACTTCTTTACTTCATTCTGTTCGGCACAAAATGAGTTTACTGGTTCACCTGATTTATCTCGCGCCGATCGTC
This sequence comes from uncultured Verrucomicrobiae bacterium, assembly GCA_963793135.1. Lineage (GTDB taxonomy): Bacteria > Verrucomicrobiota > Verrucomicrobiia > Chthoniobacterales > JAFAMB01 > JAFAMB01. Next base: position 159,799 of record CAWBYX010000028.1, on the reverse strand, counting down.
GCGGCGGTCTGCGTTCTTCTTGGGCTCCCGGCACGGAGAACTGCCGTTATAGGTACGCTCGTCGCGCTTGCCTCGGCTTTAATCGTCTTTCTCGGTTACGATCGCGCACAGGCTGGCTTTCAGTTCGCGGGCGCCTTCCCGCTGATCGCCAGCTGGGATTTAAAGTTTTTCGTCGGCGTCGATGGTCTGAGCGCGACGCTATTGCTACTGACCTCGATTGTGGCGCTGGCCGCCGTTTGGCTCGCGCCGAAAGTTGACTACGGAGAAAATCGGTATTACGCCTGCCTCCTTTTGATCGCTGCCGGGGCCGCCGGAGCGTTTGCTTCTCTTGACCTATTCTTTTTTTACGCGTTTCACGAGCTGGCCCTTATCCCAACTTTTCTGATGATCGGCATTTGGGGCTCCGGCAATCGGCAAAGCGCTGCCTGGAAGATCACTATTTATCTGTCGATCGGCAGCATTATCCTGCTGGTTGGCTTGATTGGTCTCTATCTGTTGCCACCGCCCGAGCACCGAACCTTCGACATCGTCAAACTCCAACAACTCGTTTCGAGCGGGGTATTCTCGAGACCGGGATCCAGATCAGTTTATTTCCTGTTGTTGATTGGCTTTGGGATTCTGGTCTCGCTCTTTCCATTTCATACCTGGGCTCCTCAAGCTTATGCCTCGGCACCGCCGCCGGTTGCTATGTTGCACGCCGGTGTCTTGAAAAAATTTGGACTTTACGGACTTCTCCGGCTGGCTCTGCCGTTGATGCCGGAAGCGGCGCGGCATTGGGCCCCTTTCCTTCTGATTCTTCTGGCGGGAAATATCCTCTATGTGGGCCTGGCCACCATCTCGCAAAAGCAGCTGGATCTAACCCTCGGCTATTCGAGTGTGATGCACATGGGGTACGTCTTTCTGGGCATCGCCAGCTATAACATCATCGGGTTGAATGGCGCTGCTCTGCTCTTGTTGGCTCACGGACTCTCCATCGCGGCGCTCTTTGCAATGTCCGGCGAAATTCGAAAACAGACCGGCACACTCAATTACGTCGACCTGGGAGGTTTAGGAACCAGTATGCCGACCCTTTGCTTCGTGTTCGGATTGGCAACTTTCGCTTCCATTGGGCTCCCGGGATTCGCGAACTTCGCTTCTGAACTCCTCGTTTTCTTTGGCGCATTCAAACACTCAACGCCAGGCGCGGGATTTAACGAGTTTCAAGTTGTCGGGACGATTGCCCTCTGGGGTGTCGTTATCTCTGCGGTCTATATGCTGCGCGCGTATCGAGCCATCTTTATGGGAGAACCTCTACCTCGCTGGCAGGCGGTCAAAGATATGCCGATGAACGTCGGTTGGGCCGTCGTTTTGCTGGTTGCCGCGCTTCTGGTGGTCGGTCTGCTACCCAGAACGGTTTTGGATGCTGTTGAACCTGGAATCCGGCTCTTCGCTAAATGACAATCCCTCCCGTTTTACTAGAATTATTCGTGCTCGCGCTGGGAATCGTGATTCTGGTGCTGGAATCGTTTGCCGAAAAGCAGGACCGGAAAATCTTTGCGATTATCGGAATCGTCGGATTAGCCGTCGTCTTCTTGTTTCTCCAGGTAACTGTCCCTGGCGAAAGCGGGATGCTCTCTTACACGATCGATTGGCCGGCGATTTTCTTCAAGAAAGTCGCCGTCGTGACGACGATTGTTGTGCTCATCATGTCGATTGATTACGCCGACACGATCAAACGCTATTTGCCCGGCGGTTCCCCTCAATCCGGTCTGGGCGAATTTTTCGCTCTCCCGGTACTCACCTGCGCAGGGATGATGTGGATGGCATCGGCGATCGACTTTATCCTGATTTTCGTCTCCCTGGAGCTGGTCACCATTTCTTTCTATGTCCTGGTGCCTTTCATGCGCAGGAACGCCGCTTCGCTGGAAGCGGGTGTTAAATATCTGATCCTGAGCGCCCTTTCTACCGGTTTCACCGTTTACGGGATTACCTGGATCTACGGCGTCACGCGGCAGACCAATCTCACGCAGATAAAGCAGGTCCTTTCTTCCATTCCCCTCGATAATCAGCCTGGCCTTCTTTTTGGCGCTCTCCTGGTCCTGGTCGGTCTCGGATTCAAGATAGCGGCTGCGCCATTTCAGTTCTGGGTTCCCGATGTTTACCAGGGTGCACCAACTCCGATCACCGCCTTTCTCTCCGTCGGTTCTAAATCGGTCGGATTTATCGTGCTGCTGCGAGTCGTCCTAGCCTTTCAAACTCTCCCGTCTGTCGGAAACAAGTTGATCACCGCGATTACACTCTTGGCCGCGGCCACCCTGCTTTACGGCAATCTCGCGGCATTGCCTCAGACGAACTTCAAGCGCCTTCTGGCCTATTCCAGTATCGGTCATGCCGGTTATCTGCTAATTGCAGTGGCGGCAATCGGTGCAATGGATTCCGGACTGGCCGTGGTCGTCTATCTTGCCGCTTATCTCTTGATGACACTCCTCTCGTTTCTGATCCTGGTGATCGTCAGTAATCATGCCGACGGCGACGACATCGTTCATTTTAATGGTCTAGGAAAACGTTCTCCGTTCCTGGCTTTTGGTCTTCTAGTCGCCATGATGTCGCTCGCCGGTGTTCCGTTGACCGCCGGGTTTCTCGGGAAGTTTCTCGTCTTCAAGGTGGCCTTTGAAACCGGCCACTTTTTCCTGATCGCTCTCGGCATCCTGACGGTCGGTTGCGGCTTCTACTTCTATCTGAAGGTGGTCAGGGCGATGTATTGGCAGCCCGTACCGGTAGACGCCACCGCGATTCCGGTCAGCCGACTCTCTCTCGTCGCCATGTGGATCATGGTGGGACTTATCTTTGTTTTGGGCATTTTTCCGCAGGTCGCGGTTGGTCTCTTGCCTCGGTAGGGTGCGACGCTCGCCGCCCTTCGCTCTGTTCCCCAATCGTGCTCGTCCTCGTTCTCGCTCTTTAATCGTCGCCGGGCAGAAGCCGGGTGGAAGCTAGGTGACGCTTAGGTAGGGTGAGGCTCCGTCCGAACCGGGGCTTCCCGCGTTTACCTGCCTCATGACGTGAACCCACACGAGCTTCTCGATCGGGCCGTATGTCGCATTGAGGGCAGGTCAGATGATTTTGGTACCTGCTGCAACTTGCCTACAGCAACGTCGGCCGTTCGTCTGGCATCGGTTCTTTCGACAATTTGGCGCTCCAATTCTCCGATTCGCTCAGGCGGCTGACTTATAGGGGGTGAAGTCATAGGGCAGGGCAACCCGGGAAGCCCCGGTTCGGACGGAGCCTCACCCTACCTAAGCCCCTCTCTCTTCCCAATCGTCCTCGTGCTCGTGCTCGTTATCGTTCTCGATCTTTGATCGTCCCCGGGCAGAAGCCGGGTGGAAGATACGCGACGTTTAGGTAGGGTGAGGCTCCGCCCGAACCGGGGCTTCCCGCTTCTACCTGCCTTATGACGTGAACCCCCACGACGCTTTTCGATCCGTCGTATGTCGTATTGGGGACATGTGGTATTGGGGACAGGTCAGATGATTTTGGTACCTGCTGCAACTTGCCTACAGCAACGTGGGCCGTTCGTCCGGCATCGGTTCTTTCAGCAATTAGGCGCTCCGATTCTTCGATTCGCTCCGGCGGCTGACTTACAGGGGGCGAAGTCGTAGGGCAAGGCAACCCGGGAAGCCCCGGTTCGGACGGAGCCTCACCCTACCTAAACCCCTCTCTCTTCCCCAATCGTCCTCGTGCTCGTGCTCGTTATCGTTATCGATCTTTGATCGTCGCCGGTCAGAACTCGGGTGGAAGATACGCGACGTTTAGGTAGGGTGAGGCTCCGCCCGAACCGGGGCTTCCCGCGTCTACCCGCCTTATGACGTTAACCCACATGACGCTCTTCGATCGGGTGTATGCAGCGCTTGACACCGACAATTGGTATAGGCGTGCCGATTCGCTCAGGGCGGCTGACTTAGAGGGGCTTAAGTCCTAGGGCAGGGCAACCAGGAAGCCCCGGTTCGGACGGAGCCTCACCCTACCTAAGCCCCTCTTTCTTCCCCAATCGTCCTCGTCCTCGTGCTCGTTATCGTTATCGATCTTTGATGGTCTCCGGTGAACATCGGGTGGCAGGTAGGGCGAGTTCCGCGTCGGGTTAACGCTGAACGCCGAACGCCGCCCACTCTTTCTCATTGAAAATCCGCCGGGTCGCATCCACTTTTCTCCTCCCTATGTTGGATGCGATTCGGAAGAGACAGCGGACATTGCTCACGATCATCACCATCGTCGTTATCGTCGCCTTTGCCTGGTTTTACAATCCGGCTTCGATGCGCCGCGGTGAAGGCCCGGGCGGAGCCATTGGCAAACTGAATGGCCGAACCATCACCGTCGGCGATATTCAGAAAATCGAACGATCAATGCAATTGGTTTTCTCTCTGGGTATGCAGGGCTTTGTGGAAGACTTGGCGACGGAAGGCCGGACTCGCGATGATCAATCTCTGAGCTTCGCGTGGAATTTACTTTTGCTTCGTGACGAAGCCAAACGCCTCCAGATCGTACCCAGCGCCGATCAGATCCGGAATACCGAGAAGGCATTACCCCAATTCCAAACCAATAATCAGTTTGACCCGGCCAAGTATCAACAGTTCGTCGATGCAGCGCTGAAGCCGAACGGGTTTACGGCTGCTGATCTCGATGACCTGGTGGCCGATAATTTGCGATATACCGGGGTCAGCCGGTTGGTCGAGGACAGTTCCCCTCTGCCAGAATCCATGTTCAAGCAGCAATACGAGGTGCTGAACCAAAAAATGTCTTTGGCACTCATTCGATTCAATCGTTCGGATTTTGAGGCTTCGGTTCAAGTCACCGACGCCGAAATACAGAAGTACTACGACCAGCATAAGGATACCCTCCTGTCGCCGGAAAAGAGAAAGATTGAACTGGTCTCGTTTCTCCTGACCGACGATCAAAAGAAACTGTCGGACGAACAGAAGATGGCGGCCAAGAAACCACTGGCGGATGCGGCAGATACATTCGCGCAAGCCGCATTGCAGAATCCGTCGACCTTCGAGAGCGCTAAAGAAAAGGGATTCCCAGTGATTGAGACTGACCCATTTACGCTGGAACAACCGGACAAAGCTTTATCTCAGACTCCGGCGTTGCCGCGAGCGGCGTTCAATCTCACCAAAGACAGTCCGATCAGCGATGTCGTCGAGGGAACGGACGGATTTTATGTCATGAAACTGACGGACATCGTGCCGAGTCGACCGCTTGCGCTGGCGGAAGCAAAAGACCAGATCATTGCCGCTATTAAAGAAGAAAGAGCTGAAGCGGCCATTCAGGCGAAAGCGAAGGAAGTTAGCGCGAAGATCGCTGCTGAGATGCAAAAAGGAGTCAGTTTCGTGCAAGCGGCCGCGAACGCGGGCTACAAGGCTGAGACTCCAGAACCGTTTGCCCTGATCGATCCCGGAAAAAGCGAGGATCTCGCCCGGTTCATGGCCATGAACGCAGTCGAACTCAATCCGAACGAGACTTCGAAGCTGCTGCAAGATCAGAGCTCGGCGGTGATTATTCACATGATCAAAAAAGATCCGATCGACGAACAAAAATACGCTGAGTTCAAAAAGGCCGAATATGTGCAGCAAAACAGCCAATACGAAAAAATTGCCCTCCGGGAGTGGCTAAGAGTGGAGCTCCAAAAGGCTGGACGCCCGCCTTTTTTCGGGCATGGAGCAACCGGATAAGAGCATCTAGCGCGAAAATCTTACGAGTGCTTTGGCCCGTGAGATTTTCGCGCACAAGGAACGAATGGACGACATTCCCGCAGAAATTGAAGAGCTCTTTGACGACGCTAACGGAGAACTGGCGATTGGCGAACTGCCAGCTGCGATCGAAAAATATCGCCAATGCGTCGGTCAATTTCCGGCCTTCTTCGACGGATGGCATGCGCTTGGGATGACATTGATGAAAAACGGGAACTACCCCGAGGCAATCGAGGCCGGTAAGAAGGCGGTCGAGCTTCGGCCAAACGACCAACTTGCCTGGTCCAGCCTTTCGCTCTTCTACGTTCGCAATAGCCAGATCAAAGAGGCAGAGGCAGCGGGAGCAAAGGCTCGCATCTTATCCTGGGGTGGCAAAATCGTGCGCGACTGACCGAGTGAAGTACTTCATTACAACTGCAATTGACTATACAAACGGCGAGCCGCACATCGGGCACGCCTACGAGAAGATCCTGACCGACGTTATCGCCAGGTACCATCGAGCTTTTGACGGACCGACTTTCTTTTTGACCGGGGTCGATCAACATGGGCAAAAGGTTCAGCAGGCGGCTCAAAAGCGTGGGATCGAGCCCATGAAGTTTGCGCAAGAGGTCACGGAGAAGTTTCTCGCCCTCTGGGACAAGCTCGGCATTCAAAACGACGGCTGGGCAGCAACAACTGATCCGAGACATCAAAGGACCGTTCAGCGAGTTCTGCAGTCCCTTCATGAAAAGGGCGAGTTGACTAAGGCAAAGTACTCCGGGTATTACAGCGTCCGACAAGAACAATTTCTGACTGACAAAGAAAGAAACGAGGCGGGTGAATTTGGATCCGAGTGGGGAGAGGTCGTTCTTCTGGAGGAAGAGAACTGGTATTTCCCTCTCGTAAAACACAAGGGCTGGCTCAGAAACTTCGTTGAAACACACCCCGATTTCGTAGTCCCGCAGTGGCGCCGAACCGAATTGCTCAACGCGATTGAGCGCCTTTCAGGTGATCTATGCGTCTCACGGCCAAAGGAGCGGCTTTCCTGGGGCATAGAATTTCCGTTCGACCCGAATTATGTCACCTTTGTCTGGTTCGACGCGCTTTTGAACTATATTTCCTTTGCTGGTTATCTTTCCGATAACGATCCAAGCCTACCCAATTTCAACGAGCTCTGGCCCTGCCAGGCGCATGTCATAGGAAAAGACATCCTAGTTCCAGCCCACGGTATCTATTGGCCGATCATGCTCCACGCGATGGGTTTTTCGGACGAGCAAATGCCGAGATTGATCGTCCACGGGTGGTGGAATGTGGCGGGCGCCAAGATGAGCAAGAGCCTCGGAAACACCGTTGATCCGTCTATTTTGGCCGACAGATACGGAGCCGATGTCCTTCGCTACTATTTGATGAGGGATAACATCGTCGGACAGGATTCCGATTTTAGCGAAGAGAATCTCGTGCAGCGCAACAACAGCGATCTGGCCAATGACCTGGGGAACCTGGTTAATCGAACCATCAGTATGAGCCAGCGCTATCGCAACGGCCGTGTCGAGTCATGCGAGCTAAACGATCCGGATCTGAAAGCAATGCGCGATCTGGGCCACTCCGTCATCGGCCGTTACCGTGCCGCCTTCGAACGGTTCGAGGTGAATGTGGCGCTTGAAACTGCCTGGGAGATGGTGACCAGAGCCAACTCTTTGGTAGAACAAAAAGCGCCCTGGAAGCTAGCTAAAGAACCGGCACATTCGGAGTTATTGGACGCGGTACTCTACACGTTGGCAGAGACCGTCAGACTGCTGGCGCTCATGGTCAGTCCGGTCATTCCGACAGCGAGTGAGAAAATCCTTCAGCAGCTGCAAGCTGGGCATTTACGAACCCTGCAGTGGGGCGGCTTGCCGTCTGGACATGTGCTTGGGAAACCAACCCCAATCCTTCCAAGGTTGGAGAACGCCAAAGCATGAATGCTATGATCCCTTCATAGCGCCGAGATCGCCCTTTCAGGATGCGCGAAGCGTCTGTCGCCCTCTCCGCATCGCTAAGTCACACTCTCGCCGGAGAAAGACTCCTCGCTCAGGCCCACAGGAGGTGGCCCACACTTCGACAGCGAAACCCTGCTGCGCGACTACTTGGGCTTTGGAACCGGCTTTGAGCTGGGAGCGTTGGTTTTCTTTTTTGCAGCGCTAGCCTTCTGTTTCTGCGCCGCCTGTTTGTGCGTGGCCTTCGGAGATTTGTCACCCATGAACCGGAGGGTAAGATTCTTGACAATCGGAGTCAATACGGACCGGCAACGTTCCGATGAAATTTCCGATCGTCCCGTGCCACTTTTCACCAAGAGGCCCTCGCGCCGGTATTCAGAACTATGTCATGCTTCTGATGATTTGCGTTTATAAGCCTTTCTATTGATGGGCCAAAACGGTGATGCCAACGTCGACGTTGCCACGAATGGCATTGGAATAGGGGCAGATTTTGTGTGCAGACCCAACCAGCTCTTCGGCCTTCTTTTGGTCCACTCCTTTGACGGTGACCTCGAGCGCGGCGGATAGGACGAAGCCACCCGACTCGTTGCGGCTGAGACCAATTTCAGCAACGACTTCGACGTCTTCGTCCGCCAATCTCAGCCCTGCCTCACGGCTGACGCGAAGGAGCGCGTTCTCGAAGCAGGCGGCATAGCCGCCGGCGAAAAGCGTCTCTGGATTCGTTGCATCTCCCTTGCCGCTGAGTTGACGGGGCATGGCCAATTTCATGTCAAGAAGCCCGTCCTCGCTGCGGATCTGGCCATGACGGCCACCGGTTGCCGAGACTTCGGTACTATATAATAATGTTCATATGGATGATCTAAGCTAATTTGGGGCTTTGCGCAGCGTCCGCAATGACGGATTGGACGCGATGCATAGACAAATCCTAACGAAAAATCCGAGCGAAGTATGGCACGCGTTTTCATCACAGGTTCTTCCGATGGGCTCGGCCGAATGGCGGCCCAGCTACTTGTCGAACAAGGGCACGGCGTGGTCCTGCATGCTAGAAATGAACAACGAGGGAAAGAGGCGCTCTCCAGTGTGCCCGAGGCAGAGGATGTCGTGATCGGTGATCTGACGACGATTGCCGAAACACGGAGCGTGGCCGATCAGGTTAATCGCCTCGGATCATTTGACGCGGTCATTCACAATGCGGCCGTCGGATACCGCGAACCCCGGCGCATCGCGTCGAAGGACGGAATACCTCACGTGTTCGCTATCAATACCCTCGCGCCATACATTCTGACCGCGCTCATTCGAAGACCAAAGCGCCTCGTTTATTTGAGTTCCGGCCTGCACCAGAGTGGCGATGCAAGTCTGAAGGACCTCCTTTGGGAGCGGCGACCATGGCAAGGCCAACAGGCTTATGCGGATAGCAAACTCCACGATGTGCTGCTGGCCTTTGCTGTCGCACGTCGCTGGCCTGACGTTTTTTCCAACGCGCTTGAGCCAGGTTGGGTACCGACAAAAATGGGTGGCCCCGGAGCTCCTGACGACTTGGATGCTGCCCACCGAACTCAGGTATGGCTGGCAGTCTCAGCGCCGATTTAATAGTCCGGTAAACTCACCGGTTTAAGAACCGGATACGGGAAGGCAGGATTTTCTTCAAAGGTTCAAGCAAGAACTTTTCTTCATTTTGTTCTGTCTTGTTCCGTTTTCTTCCGTCGCGGCGCTAATTTTCTTCGATCTTGGGCAGGGAGCTTGAAGTAGCGGCAACTCAAACTCTTGAGTTTGCCGATGAAGTGTTCTGCGCGGCGGAAGTGCCAGCATTGCAAGGAGTTCTATCTGCCGGATCGACGCAATTTGCATCATCAGCGCTACTGCGCAGAACCTGCCTGTCGCAGACAGAGCAAAGCGGAAAGTCAGCGCCGCTGGGCACAAAAACCGGACAACCAAAACTACTTCAGCGGGCCGCAAAATAGCCAGCGTGTCAAAGAGTGGCGAAAACGCAATCCCGGGTACTGGCGCAAAAAGAGCCCTCTACCCCGAGAACCGTTACAAGATCTCTGTGCGACTCAAGTAGCTCAGGATGAGGAAGTTAAAAGAATAGAGATCTCCGATGCGTTACAAGATGTCTTGGTGATGCAACCTGCTGTGATGGTGGGACTTATCTCCATGATGACTGGTAGTGCGTTACAAGAGGACATCGCGGCGACCACCCGGGCGCTGCTAAGCAAAGGCCAGGACATCCTCGGCAGGAGGCTCTGGAGTCACAACGACGCATTCTCACGATGATAACCAAACGGGTACTCTGTCCGGAACGGCTGCGCCATGTGCCGCACCGCTTTAGTTGGATCGATCAACGGCTGGTGCGCGATGGCCACATCGCCCGGTGTGGTCCTCAAGCGCTGGCGCTTTACCTGCTCTTGGTCACGGTGGCCGATGCGCAGGGTTTAAGTTACTACTCCGATAAGACCGCGGCACGGTTGCTCTCGCTCAATGAAGCCCAGTTGCGCGAGGCTCGGTGCAGTTTGCTGGCAGCGGGTCTGATTGCTTACGAATCTCCGCTCTACCAAGTCTTGAGCCTGGAACCGACCTCGACCAGTGAACCACCCGTTGCGCGCTCCGGCCAGACGCTTCCCATCAGCGCGATTTTGCGCCAGATGTTGGAGACCGGAGGAGCGCAGCAGCAGCCGCTCGCCGTGATCTCTTACGAGCTTTATTGTCAAATCCAGCTCTACTACAAGGAGCGTGGTTTAAGCTTTGCCCAGATCGGCCGTGAGTTGAACCTCGATGAAGAGACGGTAGCAAAGTGGGCGCGCCAGAAGACCTACTGCCAGCACCTCAGAGCCCGGCGAAAGAGCAAGCTCGATCCTTACAAGCCAATCATTCAGCGCTGGTTGGAGCAGCATCCGTATAGCGCCGCGCAAATCTTCCAACGACTGCGTGCCGAGCAGGCTTATACCGGCGGAATCTCCATCCTCACAGACTATGTGCGTCGAGTGCGGCCCGTGCGCGCGCCAGCTTTCCTGACCCTGGTGTTCGCTCCGGGCGAATGCGCGCAAGTCGATTGGGGCTGCGCCGGCTCGATGGCAATTGGCTCAACTCGCCGACGGCTCTCCTTCTTTGTCATGGTGCTTTGCTACAGCCGATTGTGCTATGTCGAGTTTACCCTGGGCGAAGCGACGGAGCACTTCCTGGCCGCTCACCAGAACGCTTTGGAGTTTTTCGGCGGCGTTCCGACCAAAATTCTCATCGACAATCCTAAGACCGCTGTGCTCAAGCATCCTGCTGGAGAACGGCCGCTCTTTCATCCGCGCTACCTGGACTTTGCAGCACACTACGGCTTCGAGCCGCGTGCTTGTAACGTGCGAAGGCCAAACGAAAAAGGCCGTGTGGAATCCGGTGTCGGGTACGTAAAGAAAAATTTCCTCGACGGCCTGCAACTGCCTCCCGGCTTGAACGCACTGAACACTGCTGCACGCCACTGGATGGATACGGTTGCCAATGTCCGCATTCACGGGGAAACGCACAAACAACCGATCGAACTCTTCGCACTGGAAAAGCCGCATTTGAACGCGTTGCCGCCGCTTCCCGCCGACACCGGAGTCATCCGGACTGTACCGACCAGCAGCCGCTTCCGTGTGGTCTTGGATACCAACCGCTATTCGGTTCCCAGCCTTTATGCTTCCCAGCCTTTGCTACTCAAAACCTTTGCCGATCGGCTCTGCATCTACCACGGCGAGAAGCTGATCGCCACCCACACCCGCAGCTACGACCGGCACCAGGACTTCGAAGATCCCGAGCACGGCAAGGAACTGCTCGATCAGCGCCGTGCAGCACGCGACGCCAAACTGCTGCTGCGCTTCTTTGGCCTCTGTCCCCGTGCCGAAGAGTATTACCTCCAGCTTAAGATCCACCGCCTTAACCCCCGTCAACACATTGCCAAGATCATGGCTTTAAGTGAGGTTCATGGCTGCGACAAAATCGCTCGCGCCATCGAAGACTCCTTCGAGTTCCAGGCCTTCAGCAGCGACTATATCGCTAACATCCTCCAACAACGCGAGCGCTTCAGCCCTCAGCCCGGCCCGCTCCACCTCACCAGGCGCCAAGATCTGCTCGAGGTCGAACTCGAGCAGCCCGATCTCTCCGTCTACGAAGGCTCACAGACACCATCCCCATCGTGCCCAAACCATGACTAGAAATCCTGCCGACCTCTTGCTCAATGAGCACCTTGATTACCTCAAGTTGACTTGTGTCAAAGAAAACTGCCAACCCTTGGCTGTCGAAAGCGCCGCCAACCACTGGAGCCATCTCGACTACCTGGGTCGACTCCTTCAGGGCGAAGTCGCGGCACGTCAACAGCGCACGATTGCTCGGCGAATCAAAGCCGCCCGTTTTCCAGTCATCAAGACCCTGGAAGGCTTCCGTTGGGACTGGCCCAAAAAAATCAATCGGCTCCAGATCCAGGACCTCTTCCGGCTTAGTTTTATCGAAGAGAAAGCCAACGTTATTTTCCTGGGTCTGGTTGGCCTCGGCAAAACTCACTTGGCCACAGCACTCGGCTATGCCGCGTGCCAGCACGGCTATAGCGTCCTGTTCGCCAACGCTATCGACGTGATTAACACCTTGAGTGCCGCCCAGACTAAAGGCGTGCTCAAATCCGAGCTCAAACGCTATCTCTCACCCGCGCTGCTGCTCCTCGACGAGATCGGCTATCTTCCCATCGACCAGCGCGGAGCCGATCTGCTCTTCCAGGTCATCAGCCAACGCTATGAACGCGGTTCTATCGTACTTACCTCCAACAAAGCCTTCAAACAGTGGGCTACCATCTTCAACGGTGATAGCACTATCACCTCCGCCGTACTCGACCGTCTCCTCCACCACGCCGAAACCGTTTTAATCGAAGGCTCCAGCTACCGCATGAAAGACCGCATCGAAAGCTGACAACCGCCCCCCTTTTCGGAAACCACAGCGACCGTTGTCGTTACATACCCCAATCCACCATCCGATTTTAAAATCATTGGTTTTATCCGATTTTGACGCCACCGCTCTCATGGCAGTCAGTGATGAGGCGCGCGCGGCGGTTTCTGGCCAGTATTTTTATCATATGCAGCTTCGCACGCCGAAACGACAAACCTCCGATGCAGAGCTGCAAGAAAGCCTGATCGAGACTTGCAAACGCCTCTCAGGAGTGGAGCTACGGTGATTTCTCGACTCTCCGTCTCCAGTGGCAACTGACACTGAGAACTGACAACTATGTTCAGCCGACAGAACTGAACGATGTGGACGAGCGATAGGTTCGTCACGGGTCCAACTGGCCTTTGGAAGCAATGAGTGCTTCGCACAATGCATGGATTTCCGTTTCCACCTCCTCTGGATCAGACACGGTGCGGGCAATCTCTTTTCGCAAAATCGTGGTGTATTGCTTACGCAGGCGGTGAATGAGCGTTTTGGTTGCTCCAAGTCCAAGGCACAGAGCACCTGCGGCGGCTTCGTAGGAGGGAGGGGTGTCGCCATTCTGAAGAAATATTTTCAAGATTTCAAAAGTCTCCGCGCGGCCCTGAACAACGTATTCCTGACGCAGCAAATTCATCGCCCGGCTCAGCAAGGTTAAAGCCCACCTGGCATCAAAAAGTTGCTCGGCCGTGATCGTTTTGTCCGCCGGCTCTTGCTTGTAGCGGCCCTCTGCGCACTGAAAGTCAAGCGAGACGAACTCACAACCGCCTCCACGCTTCAGAGCGCGGGCACGGTCCAACTCCCCTGAAATGTAATGTTGAAACGTGGTCAGCAAAAACGAGCGGAATTTACCCTTTTGCCGATCAACTGCCGTTAGTACCCGTTTGTCGAGTAGTAGAAGAAAAAAGCCTTGGGTGAGATCTTTGGCGTCATCGGGAGACCGGCCCCTGCGGCGAGCAAATACATAGAGCGGATACCAGTAAAGTTGGCACAACTCGCCCAAGGCACCGGCTGCACCGGGCGTGTTGCTTTGAGCCGCCTTGAGAACGAGTGTCCAGTGCGTGGGCTGAAAGCTGGCCTCTCGTTCTGCAGGAGCGTCTTCATCGCTGTTCATAGGGCATTACCGACACAACCAAAAAACCTGTCATTCGCATTTGCAGAACGAGGAGCCGTATAAAGCTTGTGCCGTATCGCCGCTCGAAAAGGCAAGCTGAGAGACACAAGCCCCGTGCTCCAATTTAGGAGTGAAGAATCCTTTCGCCCCCAATATTCGAGGTGACGCCAAGACCGTCGTGCTTCGACGAGGTTTCCTCGGACGTTTCGAATAGTCCATTGCGACCTATGATTTGTGCTGCAAGTACGGTGCGGACAACGCTGGTAATCGAATCAGTTGTTGCGGAGGCGGCATCACCACCTTCAGCGCCACTATGTACAGTTATTAGCTTCGCCTGAGCCAAGGCCTGCGCAATTGCCGGAGCAATGTCTGGCAGCATCTCAATCTGGCGGTATCGCAGGAATTGCTCGCCCCCCTCCTTAATCGCCTGAGCTATCTTGCGAATCTGTCCTGCCCGGGCTTCGGCTGCAATCTCGACCGCTTCGGAGTCAGCGTTGGCTTGCGCGATCTGAGTTGCTTTTAATTCGCTCGCCTTCTGTCGCGCCAAAGCATCTTGAAGCTTGGCCTCCGCTTCAGCAATTAACACTGCGTTCCCCAAGCGGGTCTGCTCCAGTTCTCTTTGCTTATCAGAAATCGATCGCTCCGCGTCCAGTTGCGCCTCCTTGGCGCGCCGGGTTTGATTGGCCGCAACAATATCCGCATTGGCAGTCGCTTCGGCTGCAGATTGACGCCGCCGTGCATCCGCCACTTCGCTTTGGACGACTTTGATGTTAAGGGAGTTGAAGACCAGGCCGAGATCTGTAAGCTCGCGGGAGCCAGCTTTGCGAATTATAATCGCCAAGGGATCATCATCTTCTTCCGCGGCAACCGTAACACGCAATAAGGAATGGTCCTCTGAACCACCTGGCAAGTGAGTTTTACCAACGCTGGATTTGGCGCTAAATAATTGATCGTGCGTCAAAAGGTTAACGGCACGACGTCCGGACGATGAGAGTAAATCCGTTAGGGCGGCCATTTGCTCATCATTACTTTTGGCAAAAAAGCGGTTTGCTGCAGTCTTGATTAACTCGTCGCTGTCGCCGACCGATACAATGGCGCTGGCAAGGACTCGGACCTTGATGGGGTTTGGAATCCCCGAGGAATCGACGTCCGCCGTCTGATCAGTGATATCGAGATCTACGTTGATCACTTTGCTGGAGATAGTCGTTCCGTTAGTCAGCAATGGCACCTCGTAGCATTTGCCGGGTCCACGGTAGATCTTCATACTACCGCGCCACCAGGTTACCAACCGGATGGAGCCGGCCTCAACATCCTTTAGGAAAGCGGTGATGGTGAGCGGGACGGCTACCGCCACTAAGACGATCAAGCCGATTATTATTGTGATATTAAGCATACGTCCCACCTTTCTGTTTATCTCCCCAGGTTCAGATTAAATTCGCGTTTAAGGAGGACGGCTAATAGCCAAAACCGCTGGAGTCTCCAGGTTCATACGGGTCAGAGGATTGCCGGAGTCTATAGCTTCCATAACCGTCGGTAGCGCAGTTAGAAATTGCGTCGGGCTCTGAACGCGCAGGGCGGGGTCCTTCTCGAGCAACACCGCAAGGAGAATGGAGACCGGTTGGGGGATCTGGCCCAACAGTTCAATTGGCAACGGGGCATGTAAATGCTGATACATCAACTCTGCGGCAGTGCCGCCAAAGGGCGGTTTTCCGCTCAGCATATACCAAACTGTGGCGCCTAGAGCGTACACATCAGAGCGGATATCGACCCCAACTCCGGCGAACTGTTCGGGACTGGAAAACTCAGGCGTTCCAACAAAAGCTCCGGCCGCAGAGACTCCGGCCTGAGAACCCGCTTCATACATTGCTTTTGCCAAGCCCAAATCGATAATTTTGGCGACCACCGAGCCTTCTGCGTCCAAGTTCACCATAATGTTGCTCGGTTTGATGTCCCGATGCACTAGCTTCTGTTTGTGCACAGCGGCCAACCCGGCGCTCACCTGTCGTGCTATTTCGAGCGCTAGTTTGACTGGAAGCCGGCCTGAGTGTTTCACTAGCCGTTCTAAAGTCTCGCCTTCGACAAACTCCATCGCGTAAAAATGGTTTCGATCACTTTTGCCCAGGTGGAAGACCGAAGCTACGTTCGGATGTCGAACACTGGCTGCCGCGCGAGCTTCGCGCAGGAAGCGAACTGGGCACCATTGTCTCCCAAGCACCTTTCGCCAATAACCTTTAGTGCCACGGGACAACTCAATCTGGTATCAAACGCCTTGTAAGTCACACCCATCGCTCCCCGACCCAACTCCAGCGGCTTCCCGTCGGCCCCACGTACGAGCTCATAATGTTCAAATTTTTGGGTTGGATATCCGGGTATGGGTTGACCGGCCGCAGCGTTTGCTGCTTCAATCAACTCCACATCGGGGTCGAGAGCCTTCCGGAGCAGGCATACCGGACAGCCTTGCATGTTCCCAGAAAAGACATGACCACAAGTCGGACAGACGCGGCGCGGTTTTGCGTCTAATTCTTGCGCGCTATCGGGCAGAGGCTCGAGCGGAAACGCAGCCGTTCGGCTCACCCGGCATCGTTGTCTTACCGAGTCGACAGAGCGAATGAAAAGTCTCTCCCCGGCATTAACGCGAAGCGCGGTCGACTCCTCAGGCACCAGCAGACCCAGCAATTGGACAATCTGCCCATCGAGAGAAAGCCTGACCATGCCGTAGCCGTTTGCATCAAAATTGGTTGCCGCAATCCCAGTCTCAAGCACGGCGTCGCCCAGGGTTCTCGCCGGTCGTGACGCCCACATTAGAATCCCGGAAATCAGCGGTCGAATACAGATAATGCGTGTGAGGTAAGCCCCCAGAAGAGCGAGCGCAAAACAAGGCCAGCCTTGGAATAAGTGCCCCACCAAAGTGCCTGTAACGCCAAAACCAATAACAGCGCCGCAAAGATAGAGCGGCGAGAGGCAGCTTAGCCATGTCAAGATCGAAAAGGACGACCAGCCATTGGAGGCAGCGTTTGAGCGATCCAAAGAGTGGTGATGGCCCGAAACATGACCGTTATACCCCGGGGAAGCCTCACCGTGGTGAACTCCCGGATGATGAAACCCCGCCCCGCACAAAACAAAGGCTGCCAGTGCAACCAGCCCTCCGAGCAAGCACGACAGGTAAATATCCAATCCGGACTCTCTCTTTCTAGCTAACAGATCGTTAAACCTTAAAGCCTATTCGCGCAAGCACTACGGATGGACCCCTTAACGCCTAGGCTCAGGTAGCATTACAGCGAATACTCTAGTTTCTTTCCAGATTGCTTGGCGCTATCGGCAGCCAATTCTCCCCTTCGCTTTCTCACCCTCTGAGTTCGTAGCTATTTCTATTTCGCTCAAAATCAGTTAGCGCCTGTTCGGCCAGTACTTCTTGTTGCGCCTCATCCAGTTGAAAACTCGTGGAAGCCATTGCGTCACCGGCGATACGCGCCTTGCCTGCAGCCCTGTCACGTTCGTTTTCGACCAGTTCTTGCAACCGCTTCAGCGTGTCACCAGATCCGCCGATCTGCGTGATTAATCCCGAAGCCGCTTCTGTCAGCTCTGCGGTCGCGCGCCTGATCTTAAGATCGTCCAAGTCGAAACGCAGCGCCTGAATCTGGCTCTGAGCCCCTTTGAATGACCGGTCTCGAGCCCTACTCAGTTCCCGATAAACTTCCTCTGCGCGCGCCAACTGGGCTCGGCTTTCCCGAAGATCTCTCTCGACGGTCTGCAGTCGAAGGGCGAAGCCCCCTGCCTTTTGACGTTTTCCGCCCCGCACAAGCACCGTAGTTTGCACGCGCAGTGATCGCTCTTCGTTCTCCAATCGTTTGACCTGCGTATTAAGACGCTCGCACAAGCTGGCATGCGTTGATAGCCCGCGGTTGTAATTTCCGAGCTGTTTGCGCAAATTTTCCTGCTCTAAAGCGAGCAAAACATCGGGGTTTCTTTCCTCCAAAGCAGCAGTCAACAAGTGCAGAAACCCCGTGATCAGATTTCCGAGACGTTTAATCATTCGAGAAGCCCCCTAACAATGTTCAAATCTGGTTTCAGGGCGATTGATATCTCCCCTCAACTAAGTACTTGGGATTTCAAGTAGACGAGTTTCAAAATAAAAAAATTCCCAGTGACCCCGGTGTCGATACGGGTCTCAATACAGGCTACCCGCAGGATGGAGTCGTTCAGGTGAACTACGATAGTCCTAACATTACCGGCCGGTTAAATAGGTGCGGATAGGGAGCTCCAGTTGCCTCCAGCAAATGCCCGCGATCGAGCAACCGATGCGCGACAGCCCCGGCAACGGATTCATCCTTGAAAATCTCACTCCACTTATCCGGAGGAATTGTCGTCGTGACCACTAAGCTCATCCGTGCAGGCTTTGGAAACCTGGCGTTCACCCACACAACTCTTGAGATTGTGCCGGATGACAATGCTCAGATCGGCGACAAAGAGAAAGACCACCACGTCGTCAATAAAAGAAATCCATGCCTGATCCCTCAGGAACTGTTCCAATCCCCAAAGCACAAAGGCCAATCCCACAGAAATCCCGACTAAACGTTGACCCAGCGTGCGGCGCAGGGAGAGGATGAGAACGAGGTACGAAATTCCGATCGCGATCAAAGGGACGGCGGACTTAAAAGAAATCGGGGCTTGTGATCCCGTCATCAACGGAAGAGCGTGGCGCGCGATCAGGAAGCCCGCGGTCAGAATCGCCACCCAAAGCGCGCCGACACTCAATCCGCGCAATCCAGCTTGCAGGCAATACACGATTCTTCCGCGCCGGGCGGCGGGTGCGCCCCGGCCCGGATCTTCAAATTCGTCAAAGGGTGTGGAGAACTTGCCCAAGTGGATCTTTACTGGCTGTCCATTCCCGGTCGACAGGAGCTATTCCCGTGCCCAGCGGCCTTCAGAACTATCGGTTGACTTCGGTTCAGGGAATTCAGGCAGTAAACTTTGAACCTCCAGAATGGGAACCAAGTCCGTCACTGGCAGAACGCGAAAAAGAGGGCAACAAGGGCTCGCAAAATGCGATCCGCAAACCACTTCCGCTTTGCTCCTTCGGGATTGCAGATGTCGCGAGAAGCTCAGCTACATGACCGCCCCAAGCATCCAGGGCACGAACTCTTCCGCGCCAAACCCGTGAGCCTCCGAGCGGGATTTCCGCCCCGAAGCGGTTTCCAAAATCAGCTGAAAGATTCGCTCTCCCACTTCCTGAATCGATGCCCCACCGTCCAGAATTTCCCCGCAATTGATGTCCATGTCGTCCGCCATTTGCCGGTACAGCCGCGAGCTGGTTGCCAATTTCAGCGAGGGCGCGGGCTTGCATCCGTAGACCGACCCCCGGCCGGTGGTAAAACAAATCAAATTTGCGCCACCTGCGACCTGTCCGGTGGCAGAAACAGGATCATAACCGGGCGTATCCATAAAAACCAATCCCTTGGCGGCAATAGGTTCAGCGTATTCGAATACGTCCACCAGATTGGTAGTCCCTCCTTTCGCTACCGCTCCGAGCGATTTCTCAAGGATGGTCGTGAGTCCTCCGGCCTTGTTACCAGGCGAAGGATTATTATTCATCTCCCCCCGCTCCCGCTCAGTGTACGCTTCCCACCAACGAATTCTCGAAATCAGCTTTTCACCGATTTCCGGAGAGGCTGCCCGTCGTGTCAGCAAATGTTCTGCGCCATAGATCTCAGGTGTTTCAGACAAAATCGCGGTACCGCCGTGGCTGACCAACAGGTCAACCGCGGCGCCGAGGGCCGGATTCGCCGTAATTCCTGAATAGCTGTCCGAACCCCCGCATTGGAGACCGACGGTCAAGTGGCCAGCCGGCACAGTCTGACGGGTAAATTGGTTGGCCACCGGCAACATTTCCCGGATCCGTTCGATGCCCCGCCTTATTGCGCTTACCGTACCTCCCGACTCCTGGATCGTCATCGAGGATAAAAGTGGACCTGTCGGGAGGTTCTGAGTCGAAAACAGGTCTTCCGCCTGGTTGACCTCGCAACCGAGCCCGATCATCAGTATCCCGCAAAAGTTGACGTGTCGTGCATAACCAGACAGGGTGCGGCGCAAGACCTGCATTCCCTCTCCGTTGATATCCATCCCACATCCCGTGGTATGGGTGATCGCTACGACGCCATCAACGTTCGGGTACTCGCTCAGTGCCTCATCGGTGAATGCTTCCGAGATCTTTCGGGCGACCGTGGCCGAGCAATTCACCGTAGTCAGCACTCCCAGATAATTCCGCGTCGCGACGCGCCCGTCCGAACGAACGAAACCACTAAACGTCGCACCCGGCTGAACGTAGATCGTCGGCCTGGCGTCTGTACAGAAGGCGTAATCACGATCGAAGGTTTCGACCTTGAGGTTTTGTACATGGACATGTTCGCCGGCCAGGATTGGTTTCGATGCGAACCCAATGATCTGATTGTACCTTCGGACGGCTTCGCCGGAAGCAATGTTCCGAACAGCGATCTTGTGCCCAGCCGGAACAGGGTTTTGCACGGTTAGCCCGAACTCGTCGATCAGCGTCCCGGCCGGAACGTCTTGGCAGGCGATTAATACGTCATCCGATCGATTCAGCTGAATCGCGATTGCCTGCTGGGTAAGCATATCTTTAAAGCCTTAAGTGTTTAGCGCCAATCATTCGATCCTTCGGGTTCCGTGCCCGTTGGGGCGTCGTGCCCCTTCGGGCAATCACCAGAAGTGACCTATTCGGGCCGTACGACCGCCGTTAAGCATATCCTAAGGACGTTGAGCTCCGGTCGCCGCGACATAGACGGCGTACAAGGAAGTGGTGGCTGTAATGAAGATCCGGTTCCTTTTGGGACCGCCAAAGGTTAAATTTGCCACCGGCTCCGGTACCAGGATTTTTCCCAACCGAACCCCATCCGGGGAATAACAGTGCACGCCATCTCCGGCGCTCGTCCAGATATTACCTTGCTGATCCACGCGAAGTCCGTCTGCCAGACCTGGCGATACCTCGGCAAAGAGGTCTCCTCCGCTTAGCCGGCCCTGATTGTCGACGGAGAAAGCCCGGATATGATGTTCACCGTCCATCGAGTGAGAACCGCCGGTATCAACAATATAGAGCTTTGATTCATCAGGAGAAAAAGCAATCCCATTCGGCTTATTGAAATCCTTGACCACCGCCTCCAGATTTCCGGTCACCGGGTCGAAACGGAAAACATAACAACCGCCATATTCGCTCTCGGCCACATGCCCTTCATAGTCGGATAAAATCCCGTAAGGCGGATCAGTGAACCAGATGGTTCCGTCCGACTTGACAACGACATCGTTCGGAGAGTTCAACCTCTTGCCTTCGAATTGATCAACTAAAACCGTGATCTGTGCCATCCGGCTCCGTTCGGGTCACCCGCCGGGCTCCGTGCTCGCAGGTGACCAAACGGCCCTGGCGGTCACGCGTGTTGCCGTTGCTATTGTTAGCAAAATCCCGAAAAACGCTCACTTGGCCGCCCGCCCAACGCAGCATTCGATTGTTTGGAATATCGCTCCAGACCAGGTAGTCGCCATCTGCAAAATAAACTGGGCCCTCAGCCCAAAGCGAGCCGGTGTGAAGCTTTTCGACCCAGGCGTTTCCAAGAGTTAGATAAAGAAATCGCTCGTCGTAAATCTCGAATTCATTACGTATTCCGGATGTTCTAGTCATTCGTATAAGCCGACTACAAATTCGTCGGATCGTCGTTGAGGTCCACCGGCGGAGGCGTCGGTAAATCGACTGGTGGCGGTTGCTGCTGGCGGTCGAGTGGGCCGGCTGGCTCCGCCCGGCGAACTTCAGGTGGGGGTTTGTCGACAGGAAGAGCGCGAGGAGCTGGCGTCCAATCAGCTTTCGCCTGGGCGAGCTGCGGCGGTTCTTTGGGGCGCGGCTTTACGGATTGATAGGGATCGTCCCCCAGCAGTGTCGCTTCGCGAACCAACACTGGAGCCGTCTGAGCGGGGTCGGTCGCATTTGTGGCACGTGGAGCGTCTTGCGAACGAAGATTTCGCACA
The DNA here is from genome assembly GCA_963793135.1 of uncultured Verrucomicrobiae bacterium. GTDB lineage: Bacteria > Verrucomicrobiota > Verrucomicrobiia > Chthoniobacterales > JAFAMB01 > JAFAMB01. Next base: position 138,044 of record CAWBYX010000028.1, on the reverse strand, counting down.
AAGGAGCGGGTATCATCTCCATGCAGCCAGCAAGTTTCATTGGGTAGTTGTTTGGCAGTCGAAAACTCGAAAAACGTGCCTTTTCGCGGAGGCAACCATGGATCCGCAACCGAGGTCAGCATACACTTCGGGGAGGCCGGCAGACCGGTATCAAGACAGACTTCAACGCGCTTGAGATCGATCGGTCTTCCCAGCTCTCTGGGAGGCTGCTTGGCCAGCGAAGCGTTCATGATGTCGGTCCAAACTGGCAAGGCTATTTGATTCGAAAATGCTCCGCGCATGATCGTTTGAGGCTTATCGAAACCAGCCCACACACCGCAGGTAACCTCGCTATCGTACCCGACAAACCAGACATCCGTAAAGTTGTACGCTGTGCCGGTCTTTCCGGCAGCCGGAAACTGCTTCAATCCGAATTGCTGGCGCGCATTCGAAGCCGTCCCGGTCTGCATGACCTCCGTTAAAAAGGAATGCATCTCGAAGGCGACACCCGGATCGATCACTTTCACCCGTTGCGGTTCCGAGTGATAAATCTCCTGGCCATCTTGTGTTACAATCTTATTGACCAGCAACAAACGCTCCGGGCGCGAACCGTTTCCAGGAAACATGGTGTAAGAAGTGACCAGATCCGCCAGAGTGACATCGCTACTCCCAAGAAAAGTTGCGGGATAAGGACGCAGATCATCTTGAATCCCAGCTTTTTTCGCCAGCTTGAGCACGGAATCGAGACCCGCTTCCACGCCGATTCGGACCGTCGCCGCGTTCTTCGACATCGCAAAAATGCGGCGCATCGGCAGCGGCCCTTCGTACTGGTTATCCGCCCGTTCCACCCCCCACTCACCCAGAATGCCAGTGGTGCCTCCGATCATCACCTGACGATTATCCAGAGGAGAGTCTTCGAACAACGCACCCGGAAAAACCCCCTTTTCCAGCGCGGCTGTGAAGACCAAAGGAATAAACGCAGTTCCTGCCGGCCGCTTCGACTGGAGCGCGCGATCGTATTCGCTCTGGGAAAAATCGCGTCCCCCGACGAGCGCTAATATCCCTCCGGTCCGATTGTCCACGGCCACCACAGATCCTTGCAGATATTCCGGGAGCGGAGGCGTCGCGGGAGCCGTATGCGTGGTTTTCCACGTCTTCAGAAAACTCGTGTAGTCAGCGTATTTCTGATGCTGATACTCGGGCTGTTCCTCAACCTTTTCCAACTCACGCTGAAGTGATTCCTCAGCCGTTCGTTGAAGAACGGGGTCCAGGGTGGTGTAGATTTGGTACCCCTGACTTCCAATGGACTCAAGCCCGATCTGTCCCTGCACCTGCTGCCGGATTAAATCGATCGCGTAAGACTGCGACACCACGCTGCCCTTCGGCTGTACCTGGAGCGGCTGTTGCCTTGCCGCATCGGCGACTTGCTGAGAAATCTTATGCTCCTCGACCATCCGGCCCAGAACGAAATCCCGCTCCTGTGTCGCGGCCTCTAAATTGTGCCACGGCGACAGATTGTTCGGACTTTTCAAAAGAGCAGCCAGCATCGCTGCCTCTCCCACCGTAAGCTCTTTGGCGGGCTTTCCGAAGTATCCCTTAGCCGCCGCCTCTGCCCCGTACAGGCCACCTCCGAAGTAGACCCGGTTGAGGTAGAGTTCCATGATCTTTTTCTTCGGCACAAACCGTTCGAGCCGCATCGCGAGGAAAACCTCGAGTATTTTCCGATCGTAAGTGCGATCCCGAAGATCGAATACGTTCCTCGCCAGCTGTTGGGTGACTGTGCTGGCACCCTGCCGGATACGGCCGGCCTGGGTATTCTTGAGCAGCGCGCGAAACATCCCGAAAAAGTCAACGCCGCTGTGTTCGTAAAAGCGGTTATCCTCCTCCGCGATCACAGCATCGACCAGGTACGGGGAAATCTGGTCTAACGGGACTTGTTCCCGATTTTGAATAAAAATCTTACCGAAAACCTGTCCATAGCGGTCGTAGATCACGCTCGCCGACTCAACTGCATCCAATTTTGCGAGATCGAATTCCGCAGCCTTCTTCTCGTATTTGCCTACAAAGTCCAGCGCGAACCATGCCCCGGCCCCGCCTAAGAGACATAGGACCACGACCGTGATGATAAAAAACGGTCGGAGAAAAAATGGTCGGCGGCGCTCCAATTCACTCATGGTTCACTCATCATAAAGGCGCGGTCGAATGTACAAAGGCGCGGACCAACCCCTTTCACGACCCGCCGCCCGGATCAAATGGAAAATTTAGAAACACCAGTCCGGCTTTATCCAGGATTTTCGTTTGACTATCCGATCGATTTTTCCATTGTCGAATGCTCCGCTGCCCGATGCCAGGATCTTCGCCGCTCGTCAACCTCATCCGGAACCATCTCCGTCGATACGGCCCCGTCCCTTTTCCCTGGTTTATGGAGCAGGCGTTGTACCACCCGGAATACGGCTATTACGCGTCGACACGTCTCCGGATCGGCCGGCAAGGAGACTACTACACCAATGTCAGTGTCGGCCCGCTCTACGGGGAGTTATTGGCTTCTCAGCTCATCGAGATGTGGAAGCTCCTTGGCAACCCGCCACGGTTCACCATCGTCGAAGAAGGGGCCGAAGATGGCCAACTGGCAGTCGATATCTTGTCCGCAATCACAAAAGAATGCATCGAAGCCGCCGCCTGCATTCGCTACACCATCCTGGAGCCGATACCCAACAAGCAGCTTCAACAACGGGCACGGATGGAACCCACCATTCTCGAGAAAGTAACATGGCTGACCGGGTTACACGATCTGGATAACGTCATCGGTGCCTTCATCTCGAATGAACTGGTGGATGCCATGCCTGTCCACATAGTCCTCTACCGAGACGGCGAATGGTCAGAACTTTGGGTGGATATTTCCGAGAGAGATTTCTGCTTCGTTCCCGCGAAGATCGAAGCGCCGGAACTGGTTCAGGCCATTGATAAAATTCCAGTGCCTGTTACGCCACCGTACAGAACCGAAGTGAACCTGGCAGCCAACCGTTGGATCCAGGCAGTCAATACCAGACTCGAGCAGGGATTTGTGTTGATTGTCGATTACGGATTCTCGCGTGACGAATACTATCAGCCGGAACGCACGGAGGGCACGCTGTCCTGTTATTCGAGACACCGGCGGTCTTACAATCCGCTGGAGCGCCCGGGAGAAATCGACATTACGACCCATGTCGATTTTACATCGCTTGCCGAAGCTGCTGAAAAAGTTTCTCTCCGCGTGGCCGGGTATCTCGACCAGCACCATTTTATGGTCGGCGCAGGCGAGTCGCGGCTCCTGGCGCTTGAAAAGGAGGTCCAAACCGGCGGATTGGCATCGGCTCACACGGCATTTCTCGGACCGTACCGAACGCTGATGCATCCTGGGAACATGGGTATGGCTTTCAAATTCTTGCTCCTCGCCAAAGGGCTCCACGAGTTACCTCGATTGAGCGGTTTCAGATACGCCCCGGGCTCTAGGAGATTGGTCTCCTGAATTTTGAACCGTTGAACTTTCGTCTTCGGGCGGCTGCAGGACGCGTCCCGCCATTTAAGGCCCGTTTAGGAGAAGCGCCATTTGTTCGATCTCCTCTGTGTCCTTGGTGAACCTCTGTGCGATGCCTTCTTTTTTCTAGCCGAGCGCCGCGCAAAATGGACCGGCAAATCAAGTTACCCAAAGAGAATGGCGAGGACCAAAATGGTCAGTACAAGGCTTGTATCCAAACGCTTTTAGGATTAGCCATAACTCATGATTGATCGGATCAGGGACCTATTGAAGGCCAAAGATTGGCACCCGTTTACGATCCACCGCACCGGTGGCAATTCGATCCATATTGTCAGCCGCGAGCAGGCTTGGGTTAGCCCGTACAGTCGATTGGTCGTAGAGATAGCTCCGGGCTGGATTGAGATTCTAAGTCCGGATCAGACCACCGGCGTCGACGTCACCTCCGTGACATTCACCGAGATTCAGAATCAGACGGGGTGATAAAGCAGGAGTTCAGGAGTTGCAGGAGTTCAGGAGTTGCAGAATCGGGAGCGATCGGTACCGTCGAGGATGTCCTGCGAGAAAATCTTGATTTGCCACTCATCTTTTCTGATCTGAATCGTCCTGAACTCCTGCAACTCCTGAACTCCAGCATACTCCTCACTCATCACTCTTCCTGGCTCGGTAAAGCAAAGTCCAGGCCATCTCTCCCCAGCAGTTCGCAAAGAACTTCCACCACCAACTCGTGGTCCGCCCGCTGTGGGAGCCCGGATACCGTTACGGAACCGATTATCCCGGCTCCAGCCACCTTCAAGGGGAACGATCCACCATGCGAGGCATAGTCCGCCGACGGGAGCTCGAACTTTTCGGCCAGGGTCGAGTTGGTACGTTTCAGCTCTAAGCCGATCGCGTACGAACTTCGGTGGAAACGCACCACGATGTTACCTTTGCGCCTTACCCATTCCGCATTATCCGGAGTGCTGCCGCCCATAGGCGCTGTAGAAGAGCGGTTGGCCAATTCGCTTTATCTCAATCGCTACCGGTAACCGCCGGGCCAACGCCAGTTCGCGCAATCTCGATCCCAGCTTCCAGGCAGTCTCTTCGTCGAATTCAGGGAACACCAGTTCCCGCTCCTGCTTTGCAATTATCTCAAGATCTCGGTTCAGGTTCATCGGGCGAAGATTCTAACCTGCTTTCCGCAATAAAACCTCACCAATCAGCTTTGCCACCTCTTACCGAAATGGCATACTCGCGCCTATGTCTGAAGAAAAGCAACGATCGGACGATTGGGAACAGATCCAAGGATCGCAACCAAAAGAGCCAGGCGACTACGGCGAGCGGCTTCGGCAACTTGAAACGGATGTCAAAGATTTGGCGACTCTTTTTAAGCATCTCGTGAACTCTTCACCTCACGGCGAGCAGCTCCTTTTTATGAGTCTTAGTCGGATCGAAGAGCAAGACGAGGCCGTATTGAAATTCAACGAAACGCTGAGAGGCATTTTAAAAAGAAATCATCTGGAGTAAGAACACGGAGATCAGCGGTAAAGTGATCCTTAAATGAGGGGCAAAGGCGCCTTTTCCAGGCACGTTTCCATTCCCACTGACACTGGCACTGGCACCGACACTATTTCTTCGGAGTCACCGTTAACTGTTTCACGTTGCCCGACTTCGAAACCGACGCTGTAAAAGTGAATTCATCACCGTCGCCGTCGTTAATGATCACGACTGATTCCCCTTTAATTTCCACTTCGTCTGCAGAGATCCAGCGCGCGCTGGTAAATGTCGGGAGCACAATCTTCCCAACTTTGTCTAGAGAGGCGCCAAACGCCTCCGCGAGCTTCGGCTTGAAAATGGAGTCTAGATCCTCATAAAAGAGCCGATGCACTCTCTTCCCGGACTGCAACTCGGCAACGTCTCTTTTGCCGGATTTGTCTATCACAAGTGTCGTCGACTTGTCCGGCGAAACGAATTTCATCGCATCTTCGGCAAAGCCGGAACCTGCGATCAGAAATAAAACGAGGAAAAGAAAGATCTTGCTGTTCATTGAGCTGAAGGGCGTCTTCGCTTTTGACCAGGAAAAACCGGCGATGGCAAGATGAAAAGCTTCGCTGAAAATCGGCATGCCCCCGTATCGCCCGCATTCGAAACGGCTATTCGATCATTACTTAGTCAGCAGGCAACTAAGCACTAGTTGCCAATCGTTCCGAAGCGCGGAGGCAGACCCGAAGTGGCGAAAACGATATTGGTTTCATTCAGGCCTATCGGCTCTTTGAGAAAAGGTCCCGTACCCCCCGTCTTATAGTCTTGAGGATCGATGCACGTCGCGATCATTGAGACTTTGCCGTAGCTAGAATTAACGCAATGACCTTGGAATAGTACGATGTTGTTCACCATGACAGTAGCGTCAGCCTCGCCCCACAAAGTATCCCACCAGAACCAGATACGCTGTTCTGGAGTGCCCATATCCCAGGTCTGCTCAAAAGACCCGATATCTCCTCTTATCCTGCCAGTGGAATGTGTGCACATTTGTTCGGACGCGACTTTCCAATCGATAACGGCAGAAGGCGAAATATTGCGCAAAATCAGCGTCACGTACACCGACGAAGCCTTTGGCTGGAATATTGCGTCCGGCCCGATGTCACGAAAAGCCAGATAGCTTCTTATTGAACAACAAGACGAAACTCCGGCGACCACGAGGATGGCGAGAAGAGCAATTCCAAAGTGCCGTCCTATTTTCATTTTGCCTCCTGCGGCATCAAAGACCTTTCCCCGTTTGAAGGCGAGATAGTTCTAGCCGTGGCTTCGTGAAGGTCCAACCTAAGTTGCGCCTTTTGAGATGACGTCTTCAATAGTGTTATTTCCAAAATTATCCGCACTTTTTAATATAAACAGCAACCGCAATAGCCAGTCCAGCAAAATGCCATTCGGTCTAGTTATAGCAAAATTGCCGCTGCCGTAAACTGGCAAGGAAGGAAGTTCTCCAGAGTAAGTCTTTACCGAGGAGGGGACTCGAACCCCTAAGGATTGCTCCACCAGATCCTAAGTCTGGCGCGTCTGCCAATTTCGCCACCTCGGCTTGAGAGGCTCTAGTCTGCCACAAAATACGGAAATGCCAAACCCGCGCCGTTGATGGAGAGGCCCGGAGCGGGTAGGTTAGGTTCCAATGTCGACCGACCCATTCGTCCACCTCCATCTTCATACGGAATACTCGCTCCTGGATGGCGCTATTCGGATACCCGATCTGATGAAAAAGGCAGCCGAGTTAGGGATGCCCGCTGTGGCGATGACCGATCATGGCAACCTTTACGGTGCGATCGAGTTCTATCAGGCGGCCGAGAAGGCAGCCGTAAAACCCATTATCGGATGCGAAGTCTACATGGCACCCGGCTCGATGATCGACAAAAGCGCTTCATCTGCCCGCGACGCCGCCTTCCACTTCACCCTGCTGGCAAAGAACCTTCGCGGTTATCACAATCTGGTGAAACTCGTCTCCGCCGCGCATCTCGAAGGTTTCCACTATAAGCCACGGATCGACAAAGAGTTACTCGCGAAGCACAGCGAGGGACTGATCGGTATGAGCGCCTGCTTGAAAGGCGAAATCAATATGGCGATCCAGGCGGGCGACCTGAGTAAGGCACAGAAATCCGCCGCCGATTTCGCCGAAATATTCGGACCGGAAAACTTTTATCTCGAACTTCATGATCACGGACTGGAGGCGCAACACCTCTGTAACCGAGCGCTTCTGGAGATTTCCAAGAAAATGGAACTCCCCTTGGTGGCTGCAAACGATGTCCACTTTCTGGAGCGATCCCATCATGAAGCGCACGACGTCATGATCTGTATCGGCACCGGGTCAATGGTCCACGACGAACGCCGGATGCATTATCCGACCGAAGTCTATTTCAAATCTGCAGAGGAAATGCGGGCCATTTTTCGCGACCTTCCAGAAGCCCTGACCAACACGCTTCGCATCGCGGAAGCCTGCGATCTCAAACTTGAGTTTGGCGTTTCGAAATACCCGGATTACGCGCCGCCGGAAGGGAAAACGCGTGAAGGATACCTTCGCGAGCTTTGCGAGAGCGGTTTGCGAGAGCGATACGGGGACCGAGCCGAAACCGACCAGGAACTTCGGCAACGCTTAGGATATGAACTATCGGTCCTGGAGAAGGCCGGATTCGTCAGCTATTTCCTCATTGTCTGGGATTTTATCCATTACGCAAAACAACATGGCATCCCGGTGGGGCCCGGACGCGGCTCCGCGGCAGGATCGCTCGCAGCCTATGTCCTGGGGATCACCGATCTTGACCCGCTGCGATTTGAGCTGATTTTCGAGCGGTTTCTCAATCCGGAACGTGTGAGCCCGCCAGATATCGATGTCGATTTCTGCCAGAACCGAAGAGGTGAAGTGATTGAGTACGTGCGGCGAAAGTATGGTGCGCGCGCAGTCTCGCAGATTATCACCTTTGGCACGCTAGGGGCCAAGAGCGTGGTTCGAGACGTTGGCCGGGTGATGGGCCTCAGTTATTCGGATGGCGATCGCATCGCAAAGATGATCCCGAACGAACTCGGGATCACGCTGAAAGGCGCTTTTGAGAAGAACCCGGAATTGAAGCAAGCCGTCGAAACCGAAGAGAGCACGCAGCAACTTTGGAGCTACGCGACCGTTCTGGAAGGTCTGACTCGGAACACCGGTATTCACGCTGCGGGCGTGGTGATCGGCGATCGTCCGCTCGACAACTACATTCCTCTTTGCCGCGGCAACGACGATGAAGTCGTGACCCAGTATGCGATGGGCCCGCTCACGGACCTGGGCATGTTGAAGATGGATTTCCTTGGGCTTAAAACACTCACGGTTCTGCAGGATGCAACGGCCCTGATTCGGGATCGGCACCCGGATTTTTCACTCGAAGCGCTGCCACTCGATGATCGACCTACGTTTGAACTGCTCAATCGCGGCGAAACGATTGGCGTGTTTCAGTTGGAATCCGGGGGAATGGTGAATCTCTGCAAACAGTTCGATGTCAATAGTATCGACGATATCATCGCCCTGATCGCGCTCTATCGCCCCGGCCCCATGGAGCTGATTCCCGACTACATCAAGCGCAAGAAGGGCCAGACCAAAATCAAATATGAGCATCCGCTGCTGAAAGAGGTCTGCGCCAATACGTACGGGATCATGATCTACCAGGAACAGGTCCAGCGTGCAGCGAACGTTCTGGCCGGATACACCCTTGGTCAGGCCGATCTTCTCCGGCGAGCGATGGGGAAAAAGGACAAGGTGAAGATGGCGAAGGAACGCGTCAACTTTATCGCGGGATGCGCTCGGGTAAACGGCATCGACGAAAAGAAAGCCAATGCCATTTTCGATCTCCTCGAAAAGTTCGCCGGATACGGTTTCAATAAGAGTCACAGCGCCGCTTATGGGTTGATCAGCTATCGAACCGCTTATCTGAAAGCGAATTATCCGGTTGAATTCATGGCCGGACTACTCAGCAACGAAGTTAACAACACGGATAAAATTGCCGTCTTTGTCGCGGAATGCCAGAGACTCGGGATATCGATTCTGGCCCCGGACGTCAACCGGAGCCATTTAAAGTTTGTCCCTGAAACGCACGCCGAGCAGCGGGGTATTCGATACGGTCTCGCCGCGATCAAAAATATCGGCGAAGCCGCCATGGAATCTGCGATCATCGAACGTCAAAAGAATGGTCCGTTCAAATCTGTCGAGGATTACTGCAGCCGCCTGGATTCCAAGTCGGTCAACCGCAAGATCCTGGAAAATCTGATCCGGGCTGGAGCCTTCGATTTCACCGGGAAAGATCGTGCGGAACTGTTTGAGGGAATCGATCAAGCTTTGTCCGCCGGTGCCTCCGCGCACAGGGACAGACGAAGCGGCCAGGTTTCGTTATTTGGCGAGCTGGAGATGGCGGCGACTCCAAAAGCAAACGGTGACAAAGTCCATTTCACGCCTTGGTCGATCGCCGAAAAGCTAGGGCATGAAAGAGACCTCTTGGGCTTCTACGTAACCGGACATCCGCTGGACGCCTATCGAGAGAGTATCGAGGGAGGAGGGTATACGAAAATCAGTGATCTAGCCGAACAGGAGGACAAGGGCACAGCCAAAATTGCCGGTTCGATCTCTGCCTTTGACAAGAAGCTTACCCGCAAAGAGGGAAAGCCGTTTGCCATCCTGACGGTTGAAGACTTTACCGGATCCGTCGAGGTCATGGTTTGGGGAGAGGTCTACGCGAAAGCAGCCAAACAGATTGATAAAGGAAGAATTGTCGCGATCACCGGGAAATTGGACAAGCGGGAGGAAAACATCCGGATCGTGGCAAATGAAATCGGGCCACTGAACAGCCGAAAGTCAACCAAGGCCCTGACAATCGACATCTCTATGGAAAAGGTCGATGAAGAACGTTTGATCGCCATCCGCGACCTGGTCTGCCAATTCCCAGGGGCACAGCCGCTTTATCTGCGTTTCCATTCGCTCGACGGCCACGAGGTCCGCCTGAAGGCTGATCCAGGCTACTCGGTTCGAGATGAGGAAATCCTCCGGACAAAACTCACCGAGTTGCTGTCCTGAACAGGAGGCGTTCGGCGTTGGTAGCGTAGGCTCAGCGTTCAGCCGGCGTTCAGCGTTCATGCGTTCGAGCACCCGCAATTCGTCCGCACGCGGTATGCCTGGCCACACGACTAATCTTGAGGGGGTGACGTGTTCGACAAGACCGGAGCCCGGCCGGAGTCGTACCCAACCGCCGCCGAAAAACGCCGTGAAAGCAACGCTGAACCCAACGCCGAACGCCCCGTCCCCTCTTGCAAAACCAGATTTCAGTATTACACTCTGTGTTCCTTTCGCCTGGCTATGACACCATTTAACCGAGAAATGAAGATATTTTCTGGATCAGCGCATCGCGATCTGGCCACGAGAATATGTCAGGCAATCGGCGCCCCCCTCGGCGACGCTGTTGTCAGCTCTTTTCCGGACGGGGAGACGCGGGTTAAGATCAACGAAAATATCCGTGGTCGCGACATTTACATCGTTCAACCAACCTGCCCCCCCACCAACCAGAATTTGATGGAGCTCCTGATCCTGATCGATGCGGCCAGACGCGCAAGCGCCTATCGCATCACAGCGGTCATTCCCTATTTTGGGTATGCTCGCCAAGACCGCAAAGATCAGCCGCGCGTCCCCATCACGGCCAAACTGGTCGCCAATTTACTTGTCGCCGCCGGCGCCAGCCGAGTGTTGACACTCGATTTGCATGCCCAACAGATCCAGGGATTTTTCGACATCCCGGTCGATCATCTTTACGCTGCACCGGTCCTGATCCGCTATATCCGCCAGAAAAAGATCGAGAACTTGGCCGTCGTCTCGCCAGATGTCGGCGGACTGAAATTGGCATCTGCCTACGCCGAGGCTCTGGGAGCGACACTGGCAATCGTTGCTAAACGACGGATCAGTCCTACCGAAACAGAGGCCCTGACGGTAATTGGCGAGGTGGACGGCAAAAACGTCATCATGGTGGATGACCTGACGGAAACCGCCGGCACCCTGACCAACGCAGCCAGCCTGTTGAGAAAATATGGTGCCAAAGATATCTACACGGGAGTTTCCCACGCTGTCTTTACCGAGATCGCCCACGAGAGACTGATAAAATCGGAAATTAAGGAACTAATCACCACCGATAGCACTCCGGTCAAACTCCACCCGCAATGTCACATCACCGTCCTTTCGATCGCTGAGATCCTCGCTGAAGGCATTCACCGGATTTACACCAACGAATCGGTGAGTTCACTTTTCGAGATCAACGCAAAACAAATCTAAAGAATCATGGCTCAACAAGTTAAGCTGAAAGCGGAAAAACGGACCGTAGTCGGTCGGAACGCTATAAAGAAGATCAAAGCACAAGGATTGGTTCCCGGCGTCATTTATGGCTCGCAGGGGGAGCCAATAGCCCTTCAAGTGGAAGGCCGTGCCCTGACCAACGTGCTTGCACACGCCTTGAGCGAACACGTTTTAGTGGAACTGGAGATCGCGGACGGCAGCCAAAGCACCAATCGACTGGCCCTGATTCAGGAAGTGCAGCATCACCCTTTACGGCCGGAATTGCTCCATGTCGATTTTCATGCCGTTTCCGCAACCGAGAAGATCACCTCCGAAGTTCCGATTGAAGCCGTCGGTGACGCCTTGGGAGTCAGAACCTTCGGTGGACTGCTGGAACATTCTTTACGCACGCTGGAAGTCGAATGTTTCCCGCAAGATCTGCCTGAAATCGTTCGGATCGATGTGACCAACTTGAATATCGGCGAATCGCTTCACGTCCGCGATATTCCTCTTCCTTCAGGCGTTGAATCACTCACCCCTGAAGATTTGACCGTTGTCAGTGTGGTTGCTTCGCGGGTGGGCGAAGAAGTCACAGAAACCGCGGAAACCCCGGCGGCTCCCGAGGTCATCACCGAGAAGAAGGGAGAAGCCAAACAGGAGACTCCTCAGCCTTAACTGTCCATGGCTAGTCTGCGTCTCGTAGCTGGCCTGGGAAATCCTGGGCTCCAGTATAGCGGCACGCGGCATAACGTTGGCTTCATGGTGCTCGATTGTTTGGCGGGAAAAAACAGGGTGACTTTTTCAAGATCGGCGGCTTGGAGCTCAGAATTGGGAAAATGGGGCGACATCCTTTTGATCAAGCCACTGACCTATATGAACCGAACGGGAGATGTCATTGGCAAATTCTCGCGTTACTTTAAGGTTCAGCCGGAAGAGATCCTGGTCGTGGTCGATGATGTGGCTCTGCCGCTTGGCCGGCTCCGGCTGCGGCCAACTGGAAGCGACGGCGGCCACAACGGGTTGAAATCGATGATCGTCAATCTGGGCGAGAACTTTATGCGCTTGAGGGTTGGGATTGGCGGTTCGAGTGCGGAAGCCTTGAGCGACCATGTCCTGGGTGAATTCGACCGGTTGGAAAAGCCAACCATGGAGAGGGCAATCGAGCGTGCGGCAGAGGCCATTGAGCATGTCGCGGAGCAAGGGATCGCCTCGGCGATGAACAGTTACAACAGAGCAGAATAATATTGAAACATTATGAACAATCGTTATGAATGCTTGCTGGCCGTTGATACTCATGGCCAGGAAGACAGCGTGAAAGAGATCATCGAACGTCTGGAATCGGACTTTGCGAAAGAGGGCGCCGAGGTGGAACAAGTCCAAAAAATGGATAAACGCCCTCTGGCGTACAGCCCCCGTCACCTTGACTCCGCCTATTACGTCAATTTTATTTTCGAAGCAGATCCAACTTTGATCACCAAGCTGCGCGGCAAATTTAAGCTCGATCCCATCATTTTTCTCCAGCATTATCAGAGGTTACCGCTTAAGGTACCTGCCCGAACTTCGAAAGCCTAGACATCGCTTATGGCAAATCTCAACCGCGTCCTCTTAATCGGCAATCTCACTCGCGATCCTGAGGTGCGCTACACACCCAAGGGCACTGCGGTCACGGAGATTGGTCTTGCAGTCAACCGGGTCTACTCAGGAGAAGACGGTGAAAAGAAGGAGGAAGTGACATTTGTCGACGTCACGCTTTGGGCACGACAGGCGGAGGTTGCCGGGCAGTATCTGAAAAAAGGCCGCCCGGTCTTTATCGAGGGTCGTCTCCAATTGGACAGCTGGGACGACAAGCAAACTGGCCAAAAACGTTCCCGGCTTCGGGTGGTCGCCGAAAATCTACAACTGCTGGGCAGCCGGCAAGATGCTGAGGGCGGCTCCCCCGCTTCCGGCTCGTTCTCGGCTTCCGCACCTCGCCGCACTCCCACCACGTCCGCTCCCCCTGCCCGGCCCGAACCGCGCGACCCGGACCTGGACACCGAGCCGGACGATATACCTTTTTAGGGTTAACTGGGTTTAATTAATCGCGTCCTCGTCCTCTCGTTCCCCGTTCGTTCCGGTCTGCCGCATCCGGTCGCCCTCTTTCCCATGAGGCGGTCACACCCGCTGGCCATCCGCACTGAACTGCGCCGAACGAACCGCGTCCTCGTGCCGCATCGGTTCCCCGATTGCGTTACCGGTCGACGCATCCCAGACTCGGGCCGTCTTATCCTCTGAGGCTGTCACCACCCGTTGGCCATCCGCACTGAACTGCGCGGCATTAACCGACCGTCATGCCGCATTGGTTCTCCGATTGCTTTACCGGTCGGCGCATCCCAGACTTGCGCCGTCTTATCCTCTGAGGCTGTCACCACCCGTTGGCCGTCCGCACTGAACCGCGCTGAAATGACTGCGTCCTCATGCCGCATCGGTTCCCCGATGCTTTCCCGGTCACCACATCCCAAACTCGCGCCGTCGTATCTTCTGACGCCGTCACCGCCCGTTGGCCATCGGCACTGAATTGAGCTGTAAACCCAGCCGTTATGCCGCATCGGTTCCCCGATGCTTTACCGGTCGCCGCATCCCAGATTCGGGCCGTCTTATCCTCTGAAGCTGTTACCACCCGTTGGCCATCCGTAGTGAACTGCACTGAAAGAACCGCCTCCTCATGCCGCATCGGTTCCCCGATGCTTTCCCGGTCGCCGCATCCCATACTCGCGCCGTCTTATCCTCTGAAGCTGTCACCACCGTCGGCCACCGCGCTGAACTGCGCTGAAAGAACCGCCCTCAGCCGCATCGGTTCCCCGATGCTTCCCGGTCGCCGCACCCATACTCGCGCCGTCTTACCTTGAGGCCGTCACACCGTTGGCCATCCGCACCGAAGGCGCTGAATAAACCCAGCCGTCAGCCGCACGGTTCCTCATGCGTTGGGATCGCCCATCCCAGATTCGCGCCATATTATCCCTGAGGCCGTTACCACCCGCTAGCCACCACGAGCTCACGCAAACAGTCGGTTGCAGCGTCGCGGTCGCCATACCCAGCAGCGTATCGACCCATTTCGTCGCCCGGGACTTCGCAGCCGTTGGCGAAGATATCGACAATGCTGTGCTCGTCGTTTTGCAGGCGGATACCGCTGTGGCTCACCAGGTCTTCTTCGATGAAGACGCGCACAGCTTCCGGACGACCTGCCACACAGCGCTCGTAGAAGGTCTCGCAGAATGGTTTCGACATTGTCATCTCGTTCATCAAACACTATCTCGGCCATCGGCGGGTCCAAAGGCACCGGGCGGCTGCGGGTAGCGGCGTTCATTTAGCTCACGGCATAACAGCGAGAGGATTGGTGGGACGGCTTCTATCTCCTCAAGCGGCACGTCTTCTTTCTTCTCGGCAATGAAACGAACGATGCGTCTAGCAGTGGCCTCGGAGACAATCGGTGGCAGCCCTGTGTCGGCGTCGACGAGAGTGCCGTTTTCTTCACGCTTGTGAGCGCGTAGCCGACGCGGGCTCAAAGACAGCATCGAACGCAGCGGGACCGCGAAGGGCGTGCAGCTCGAAGTAGTTTTGGCCAAGCTGAGGAAGGTGACGTCGCCAGCGGTTCAGCGCATAAATGTAGTCGTCGCGTAAGGCGAGAATGACCCGCACAGGCTGGGAGTCGGGGTCGAAGTAGTCAAAGAAAGTCTCTTCCTCAGCGAGACAGTCTGGCTACTGACGCAGGAACGATCCCCTGGATGAGAATTCCGAGAGCTTCGCGAACCTCTTCCACGGTCTCCGGTCGCTGCGTTTCAACAATGAAAACTTCTTCGAATTGATCGAGAATGAGGTGGGTGACGCCGGACCACGGAAGCTTTCGGTGCATATGCAGCCACAGGCGGCTAGCCGCGTCATTGGGCAATGGAAATGGAATAGCGCGGTTGACATCCCGCACACCCAAATGGAATAAGAGTTGATCGTGCGGGCCAGGATCCTCTTGCTCGTATCTAAGCCGATGGATTGAGGCGCGATAGCCCTCTCTGCGCAGCCGCGGGATCACGACCGGCACTGAGGATGCTCGTCTTTCCCAAAGCCACTGCGGCCATAGAGGACCAGCAGCGGTTGGCTGCGCAAGCGAAGATGTATTTCGGCGGTTTCGGTGTCTCGTCCGAAGAAGTAGGCGCGGGTTTCCTCCCGAAAACTTTCCAGCCCAAGCCACGGGTGCTCGAGATCGGCCACAGGGCGAGGTGCCGCGCTGGAAGCTTGCTCGCCAAGAGAAGCACCACTGCGACGGCAACCCCGTCGTCTGAATCGGGCAGCGGCATTGTCTACGGGAGATTCTGGCGGCAAGGGTAGCCGAGGGCTGCGCAGTTTTCACGCTGTTTCTCGCGCAGGTAGCCGATGAAGTCTTCATCGAGATGACCGCCCGGACTTGCGAACGCCTTGGATTTTACCGGTGCCACGCGGCTCATTCTCCGGGATGAGCGGGTCGCCGTCATCAATGCGCAGCGGCAGATAGAAGATGGCATTGTCAGCAAGCTTTTCGCGCCGTTTGGCCGCGAGCTTACGTTCGAGAATGTTGTAGCCTTCGAGCCGGACTGCGCTGTGGTGTGGAAATAATGCTCAAGAAAAGACCGCAACGCTCCTCGACGGCTTTGTGCAATTCATCCTCCCAATTTTCGCCTGGCTGGATTTGCTCTTTGTCGAACCAGACCAAACAACCGGCCTTCTGAAGTTGGCTGACGAGGAAACGCGCGATTTCCAAGTCCGGCGACGCATAGCTGACAAAGATGCAGCCGCGGGCGCCTTGCTTTTGACGATTTGCTTTGTTCATAAGGTACGGATCTCCCACCGGCGCAGGGTGCTTCTTACGCCAGCGAGTATGCAGTTCGGATATGAAGTCAATGGGGTCGGTAGGGAAGACGCGGATTTGTTTGCTGAGCCGGCTAAAGTAGACAACGACCTTGTCGCGCTCGGCGGAATCGAGCTTTTCGAAAACGTATAGTTCGCTGCTGGCGAGTTCTGACAGGGGCTGATGTTTGATGACCTGGACAAAGAAGCGCAAAAGCCAGTCGGTAAAACTGAGGCCCAGGACGAGGAAGTGGCTCTTCTGGAGAGCTTCAGAGAGCTTTGGAAGCAGAGGGAGTTGCTGGTCGAGGCGCAGGAGGAAGCGAAACATGTCATCATCCCAGACGACAAAGTCGCGGTAGGCTTTGGCCTGGCCGAGGATCTGATAGACGAAGCGTTGGTCCGAGTTCTGCATCTTTGAGAGCTCTAACGGCAGATCGGGACAGGCGTCACGCAAGGAACTTGCGCCGCGGCGTTCTTCGGGATTCCCGCCAGGCGAGGCGCTCTCGACCGCTCGTGCCAACAGGGGATCGAACGTTGTGCTGATGAAGAGCTGGAATCCTTCGATGGCGGCAAGCGCAGCAAGCGTGACCCCGGGACGCAGATCGGGGTTTTCCACCATCCTGTAGAGACGCTTGTAAATACGCTCAATGGGCCGCCCGTTCGCCCGGTGGGCATCGACGACTTCCTGCAGATCGATCGGCGGCTTCTCGAACGTCAAGGGCGGATCAAGTTCGGCAGGCAGGCGACGCGCGAGCCGAGGATATAAAAGCTCATCGCTTGACCCAAAGGTAACCGCGCCCCGTCCGACCACAGGTATAACCTCGCCCTCGGCAATCCGAGTTAAAAGATCATTCCAAGAGGCATCATCGAATTCACACAACATACAACGCGCAGATGTTAGGGACTGTTCTGCATAGCTTAACTCTCCGTGACAAGTTGAAAATGGCCACCGCGCTGCAGACGGATCCTTACTCCAATAGAGTGGAACAACCGTGCTAATCTAGAATCAGAGAGAAAAGACTTTCTCCAAGGCTATCCGGGGAGCTAAGCTTCGCTGCCGGCTGATCTTGCCGAGGGCTTTATTCGCAGCCGACGGCGGTATGCCTCCCACTAAATAAGGATCGTAGTGCGATCAATAAACTTTGCGCGCGCAGGTTCGGCTATTTTTTAGTTCACACCGGTGCGGATTGTGGCGTCTTCAGGAGCCTGGCCCGCAAAAATCACTCGAAATCTCGCCAAAGTCCGTTTGGATGAAGATTTGTCACGCCCGCAGGCTTTTCTTGGAAAAGATGCGTTTTTGCACATCAGAAAATTTTTCTGAGGGATCGGACAGCTTTCTTCGTTGAAATCAGTAAGCACCGATCGGGAATGCAATACATGGGAAAGAGAGGAAACTTTGCTAACCGAAGCCGGGACGCAGCTAACTACTAGTAACTAACGTCGTCGCCGTAATCAGCGGCAGAAGCAAAATCATTATAACTACCAACTACCTATGCACTTTATCGCCACCAAACAACACGTCGCAAATAGAGGCGTTGCACCCGACGACTTTCTAGATCAGCTCGTTATATGGGGAAGGCGCTCACCTGACGAGATATTCGCGCCCGATCCGTTCAACGACATTTATTCCAGCGTGATTGATACGCTCGGGCCCTGGGAGGGCGTCCCCCATCGACGCGCTGTCATGCTGGAAGTGCTGCGCGTGCTCGCCGGCTTTGAATCCTCGTGGAACTGGAACGAAGGCCGCGACACGACCAACCCAACTTCCGTCACGCCAGACACCATCGAGGCCGGCGCTTGGCAGGTGAGCGCGAATGCTATGAACTTTGGACAGGAACTCAAAGAACTTGTGCTCGCCAATGTCGGGACACTCGATGGCAACGCTTTCCAAAGGGCGATGAAACAGAATCACCCATTGGCGATTGAGTTCATCGCCCGGTTGCTGCGCCGCACCACGCACCACAACGGTCCCGTCTCACGCCACGAAATCGACCCGTGGTTGCGCCGGAATGCGGTTGAGGAGTTTCAAGCGTTGGTGTGACATATAGCTTCCTGTTCGCTAATCATCGCCGTGCAGACTGACAGGGGGGCAATAGGGCCCCTGCTCTTCTCGCTTCCACCACCCTCCGGTCTGCCTTTTTTCCAAGGCAT
Source organism: uncultured Verrucomicrobiae bacterium (assembly GCA_963793135.1). GTDB lineage: Bacteria > Verrucomicrobiota > Verrucomicrobiia > Chthoniobacterales > JAFAMB01 > JAFAMB01. The sequence continues at coordinate 119,736 of CAWBYX010000028.1, read as the reverse complement.
TGGTAAAATGGTATTCAAACAGCCGAGCTCGAACGTAGCGCGGCGGAGCGTCGGGAAATGGGTTTGCTTTCATCAACCGCAGAACGGAGGGAGAACCCTGCAGTAACCGCGCTAAAAAATTCATGAACCATGGGTTTTGCCGGATATCATCCAGGGCGGCAAACCACATTTGCCAATCCAACCTCGGTTGATGGGGGGCGACGATGGGGGGAGCGCGTTGCGGATCGCCGACTTTGTATTTGAATTCGTACGGCTGCCAGACCTGGCCATCCTGGCTTCCTTCGACAATGATTTCGGGACGGGTCTGGGTCATCACTCTGAACAACCCGTAACCGTTCAGTGAACGGAATCGCTCGAGATAACCGTAAGGGACAGCTAGCACCGGCGGCCATTCTGCCTCGGGAAAGAGGGCATTCCAGAGCAAGGGCCCGCTGAACGCCAAGACCACTACGACGACTGGGACGAGGATCCACGATGACCATACCCTGCCCCGGAGTTCCGGAACTGGACGGACCTTTCGGCCCAGACGGGGCCAAACGGCATCGTCCACCGCGAGCAGACAAAGCGCCACGGTCAACAAATTGAAAAAGCAATAATTGCCCGTTAGCGCGATCAAGACCTGAAAAGTCACCAGGCTGAAAACTCCGATCATGCGGAGCCGGCGAGGGGCAAAAAGCAGAAAGGGCGACCCCAGCTCGACGGCAAACATCACGACCGTCGAGAATGCCTGAAACCAGGGGGGAAATTGATTTGCCCACCAAGCGAGCGGCGTGGGCAGCGGCTGAGTCTCATAGTGATACTTCAGTGCGGTCAGGTTCCACCAGGATGCGTCTCCGCTGGTCAACTTCACCACGCCGGACATGAACATCAGTCGGAACAGGAGCCAAAGAAGCAGGAAATGCGCCCAAGGAGAAATGGGACTTTGGTAGCGTCGCGACGGCAGGAGCCGGAAGGGCGCCAGGAAGATGCTGAAAAATCCAACTTCCAAAAGCAGGTAGTCCCATTGGAAGTTCATGAAAACCTGACCTGCCACGCTCAGCGAGAGATAAAGGATCCACAGCAGCAGCAGACAGACCACCGGCGCGATTTGCAGCATGAGTAACAGACTCAATCCCACTCCGGCTGCACACAACCAATGCAAAAAGGGATCGCTGGCGTTGAGCCAACAGAGCGTAGGGAAGATTCGGTACGCTTCGGCTCCGAATCGATTTCGCATTTCATCTAACCAAGGCGCCACGGGCAGAATGCCGTCGCGACCGATCAACCCGTCGATCTGACTCCAGAAGGAGCAGAATGCGATCAGGTAAACCAACCCGAGCAACCGAAGAAACCAGGAACGCGCGCGATAGTAGGTCGGGCGACAAACAGCGGTCTCGCTGTTACCCCATAGCAACCTGGTGAGAGAGGAAGCGAGTTCACGGTGACCGGTCACCAAGCGATACGCAAACCGAGACACAGGTGCAAACCCCGGAACCTTGTCGTAACACCAGAGCCCGATTCCGCTTCCGGTTCGGCGCTCGTAACTGAGCATCCGGAAAACCGCTTCTGGGCCAAAAGAGATCCTTCCATCGGTCTCAATGAAATGAACACCCGAGCGAAAAGATTCGATCGGAATGTCTTCAGCAAAACGTTCGGCGACTGACTGGAACGGCGCGACGTCTACCTGAGCACGGATGGGTTCCTGCCATCGTCGGACCCAACGCATACAAAAGTTACATTCGCCATCGTAAACGAAAAGCGGCTTCTCAGCCGGCGGGTCGCTGTGGCTTAAGCGGTTCAGGAAACAAGCCCAGTTGAAATTCTCATTTCGTCAGTTCCACACAATAGTCACGATTCGCTTTGAATCGAACGTCGTAGTATATTCCGCGGCAAAAATCCGCCTCAAAAAAATCACCCCCTTCGAAGACTATATGCAACCGACCTCCGCACAGGATGAGGCCAAGAGGGCCGCAGCCGCTCAAGCGATCGCGAGTTTCCTCAAAGATGGAATGACGATCGGCCTCGGATCAGGAACGACTTCTAGATGGTTTGTTCGCATCCTTGGCGAACGCGTAGCGGAGGGCCTCCGCGTCACCGGAGTGCCGAGCTCGAAATCGACCGGCCAGCTAGCCACGGAGGTTGGCGTACCGCTGGCGGACTTGAACGATGTCGGTCAACTAGATCTGACGATTGATGGCGCTGACGAGATCGATAGCAAAGGCCGCATGATAAAAGGCGGCGGCGCAAATCTCCTCTGGGAAAAAATTGTGGCCTGCGCTTCCAACAAGATGGTCTGTATCGTCGACGAATCGAAATTAGTTGAGTTCCTCGGCCGATTTCCCCTTCCAATCGAAGTGATTCCGTTTGCCTGGCGAAGCACTGAGCGGCATCTGCGAAAGCTGTTCGCGGAAAGCGGACTCGGCGAGCCCAAAATCGAGATGCGCGGTGGTCTGGAAAAGCCTCTGATTACAGACAGCGGACACTATCTTCTAGACTGTCATTTGGAAAAATTGCTCGACCCTGAAAGTCTTGCTTTAAAATTGAACCAGATTCCCGGGGTCGTCGAGCATGGCCTTTTTATTGGCATAGCAACCGATGCCGTGGCAGGGCACGCGAACGGAAGGACTGAAGTACTCACTTTCCGAAGCTAGTATTCCGCCTGGAGCTTCGCGTCGCCGTTCTCGACGATTACTCCACCAATCGTGAAACCGAGGTCACCTGCTGCATGGCCGGAACCGTAAAAGTAAGAGGGCGTCTCACGCTCTTGTTTGCCGCTTTCTCGATGTTCCAAAGACCGCATTTTTCGGATAACTCGGCGATTTCCTCAAACGTCAGTGAACGTTCGAAAAGTCGTTCAGAGAGAGCTTCAACAGAGCATTCATACCGGACTGAATTGAAGTCACTCTTTGCAGAAACCTTTTGAGTGTTCATAAGGATTTGATATTTAATTGACCAGTTAGTTAAGCTTGGAAACAAAAAAAATTTAGACCGGATTCATCTCAGACCACCAACTCTACGGGATTGGACCCCAAAAGCCGGAAAATGCCTTTCTTGAGACATTTCAACACCTCGGGGTTGTTCTCGATTTTGGCCTGCATGATCAAGCCGCCCGCGTAACAGAAAACCTGACGCGCCAGTTCAACAGGGTCCTGAGCATCCAGAGCGCCTTCCGCAGCAGCGTCACGCAGAGCAGAGGCCAAATACTTCATCGTTCGCTCGGAAAGCTCGTGCGCCTTTTTCCGAATTTGTTCGTCTTGAGTGCTAAGCTCAGAGCCGATCGAAGCAAAAGGACAGCCGCATAATTTCCCGGTTTTTTCGTACTTGTCGACTTGATCGCGAACGATCCAATCGCAGTATTTCCCAACTCGCTCAAGGGGCGGCACCTGGGAAGAGAATATCTCGTCCATCAGAGCGCGTTTTCTATTCCAGTGATCTTCGAAAGCGGCGGCAGCGAGATCAGATTTCGACTTGAAAGCGTAATAGAAACTTCCCTTGTTGACGCCGGCCCGATTGCAAATGTCGTCAACGCTGATTGAACCGTAGCTACTCTCCCAAATTAGAGTCACCGCGGTCTGAAGAAGTTTCTGTTTGGTATCACCTTCGCGTTTCACTTTCCCAGCTTAGTTGACTGGTCGGTATAGAGCAAGTGGAATTTTGCGAATTTTCAGCAGTTGGAGAGTTCACTGTCCGGGTGATTTATGCCCCAAGGGGCCGCAGGGCTCAGCCCTTCTGGGGCAAATTCTCACGGACTGACCTCATACAAATGTCCATGGGCGCAAGTCCACAAACAAGAAGCGAGCAACGCCTAACCATAGACGAGACAGGAGAACCTGTTATTCTTTCGTTTTCATGAAAATCAGCCGCGCTCTCATTTCTGTTTCGGATAAGGGAGGCCTTGCACCGTTTGCTCGGCGACTCAGTGAGATGGGCATTGAGATCGTTTCGACCGGCGGCACCGCAGCACTCCTGAGCAAGGAGTCAATTCCGCATCTCGAGATCGAAAAGTTCACCGGGTTCCCCGAAATCCTAAACGGACGGGTTAAAACCCTCCACCCGAAGGTTCACGGCGGCTTGCTCTTCCTGCGAGATAGTCCGGATCACCAGCGCCAGGCGGCAGAGAACCAGATCGAACCGATTGATCTGGTTGTGGTTAATCTTTATCCGTTTGAGAGTACGATTGCCCAGCCGGATGTGACCACGGAAACAGCGATTGAACAGATCGATATCGGCGGTCCTTCCATGCTCCGGAGCGCGGCAAAGAATTACCGATTCGTCACCGTTGTGACCGATCCCTCGGACTATGGAAAGGTCTTGGAAGAACTCGAACAGCACGGGGGCGAGACAACTCTGGCGCTGCGGGAGCAATTCGCGACTAAGGCTTTTCTGACGACTGCCAGGTACGATCAGGCGATTGCCAATTTTTTCCGTCGAGAACAAAGCGCCAGTGGATCTTTTACGCTCTCGCTACCGCTGGAAATGCGCCTCCGGTACGGTGAGAACCCACACCAGTCGGCAAGCTTGTATGGCCATTTTCAAGACTACTATCAGAAACTGCATGGCAAGGAACTTTCCTATAACAATATCCTCGACATCGATGCCGCAGGCGGGCTGATCCGGGAATTCTCGGAACCGACCATAGCGATTCTGAAACATACCAACCCGTGTGGAGTCGGCTCGGACCCAGATCTTCGGGAAGCCTGGATCAAAGCGTTCGCGACGGATAAACAGGCGCCGTTTGGGGGTATCATCATCTGCAATCGGCCGCTCACGGAATCCCTGGCTCGCGCTATTTCAGAGATTTTCAGCGAAGTCATTATCGCACCCGAATTCGAGCCGGAGGCCAGGGCTTTGCTGCAAAAGAAGAAAAATCTTCGACTGATGAAGATGCTTCCCAGGCCGGAAGAAGAAAAGGACGAACCGTATGTGCGCTCAGTTGTCGGCGGATTGCTCGTGCAGGAAAGGGACAACGGCGAACTCCAAGAACCTGAACGACACGTGGTCTCCGCCAGACCGCCGACCGCTGAAGAGATGAAGGCCATGCTCTTCGGCTGGCGGGTGGTCAAACATGTGAAATCGAACGCCATCGTTTATGCCTCCCGGGATCGAACACTTGGAATTGGTGCGGGGCAAATGGCGCGCGTTGATTCTTCAAGAGTGGCGATCTGGAAAGCAAACGAGGCTGGGCTATCACTGAAAGGAAGCGCCGTCTGCAGCGACGCCTATTTCCCTTTCGGAGACGGCTTAATTGCGGCGGCGGACGCCGGCGCAACCGCCGCGATTCAACCAGGTGGCTCCATCCGCGACCAGGAAGTCATTGCGGCAGCGAACGAACGCCAGATGGCGATGGTTTTCTCCGGAGTACGCCATTTCAGGCACTAGTGCACCTTCTATTCGGGGACAGGAAGGAAGGAGGCGTGAAGTCTCGGCACTCTCTCCTTCAACGGGCGGTTTCATTGGGCGGACTTTTTTTGCGAGTTCAGCGGTCTTCAGGGGTCTAATCCATCCATGATCAAATTAGGAGTCAACATCGATCATATTGCCACCCTCCGGCAGGCTCGCTACGCCGACTTGATCGATTCGCCCAATAGCGAACCGGATATCCTGGCAGCCGCATCGGCGTGTGAGCGGGCTGGGGCCAGCGGCATCACGGTGCACCTGCGCGCCGACCGGAGGCATATCCAAGATCGAGATGTTTTCCGCTTGAGAAACAGTATCATGACGAAGCTGAACCTTGAGATGGGAAATACACCGGAGATTGTGGAAACAGCTCTCAGAGTCCTACCCGATGAAGTCTGTCTGGTTCCTGAGAACCGCCAGGAGATAACGACCGAAGGAGGGCTTAACGTGACCAGGCATTTCAAGGCGCTTAAGCAAACGATTCAACGTCTTCATACCGCGGGAATTCGCGTCAGCATTTTCATCGAACCAGATGGGGCTCAGATTCAAGCGTCGAGCGAGGCGGGTGCAGACGCGGTAGAGCTGCACACCGGCGTATTTGCCAACTTGCCCGCTGGGTTAAAGCAGGATGAAGTGGATCGGCTGGAGGCGGCGTCGCGATTGGCAAACGAAAAAGGGCTGATCGCCAACGCCGGCCACGGGATAAACTATGCAAACGTTCGTCTGTTAGTCGCCAACCCGCTCTGGAACGAATTCAATATCGGCCATTCGATTGTCTCGCGGGCGATTTCAATCGGTCTTGAAAATGCTGTTCGTCTGATGATCGAACACCTAAGGAGCTCGGGATGATAGCGTTCGGCCTTCGGCGTTCAGCGTTTGGCGTTCAGCGCTCGGCGTTCTGCGTTTGGCGTTCAGCGTTCAGCGTTTGGCGTTCGGCGTTCAGGGTGTGGGCTCCTGATTGATGGAAACAGGTTACAAAGTAAAGCTGGAGGTTTTCGAGGGTCCGCTCGACTTGTTGCTCTATCTGATCAGAAAAGATGAGGTCGACATTTACGATGTCTCGATCGAGCGCATCACCAGCCAATACCTCGAATATCTGGAAACATTCCGGATGCTGGACCTGGAGATCGCCGGAGAGTTCGTCGTCATGGCGGCAAACCTGATCTATATCAAGAGCCGCAATCTTTTACCCGTTCATCAACAGCCTCCTGATGAAGAGGCAGAAGAAGAGGATCCTCGCTGGGATTTGATCCGGCAACTGATCGAGTACAAGAAGTTCAAGGATGCTGCTTTTCAGCTTCACCATCGGGAACTACAGCAGGAAGGGATCATCGTCCGGGTCCCGGAGAAACCTGAATTCGAGGATTCAGCCGCCTTGCTCAAATCCGAAGTCGGTATCTTCGATTTGATCAGCGCGTTTCAGAAGGTGCTTAAAAAAATCGAGCTTAAGCGCGAAGATCTTCGTGAGATTTTCGAAGAAAGCTTCACGGTCTCGGACAAAATTGACTTTATCATGCGGACGGTTCAGGGTGATCAACCAGTTACCTTTTTCGCTCTTTTCGCGACGGCGGCGAGTCGGACCGAGATCGCAGTGACGTTTCTGGCTTTGCTGGAGCTTATTCGGATGCGCCAGATTCGGGTCTTTCAGGCAGGTCTGTTCGCCGAAATCGAGATCCGCGGCCTGGTCAATTGAGAAAGAGGGATTTCGAACACATGGTTACCCTAAAGGCAGTCGTTGAATCCCTGCTTTTTGCATCGCAAAAGCCGCTTTCGCTAAAGGAAATCGCAACAGCCCTGGCGTCCGCCGCAGAATACTTTGAAGAGGAGCCGGAGGCGGCCTTTGCCAAGGTCAATGAAGCTGAGATCGCCGAATCCTTGCACACCTTGCAGAACGAATATTCAGAGCTGGGCAGGGCATTTCGCCTGGTTGAACAGGTTTCCGGCTGGGTACTGGCAAGCCGAATCGAATACCAGGTCTGGGTGCGGCAGTTGTTTCCTGAAATGCGACCCACCCGGCTCAGTGCACCGGCCCTCGAAACATTGGCCATCATCGCCTACCGCCAACCAATCACCAAAGCTGACGTCGAGGCGATCCGCGGCGTAACGGTGGACGGTGTGATGCAGAAGCTGCTCGACGGCGCATTGGTGAAAATCACCGGACGCGCAGAGATCCCTGGTCGGCCCCTCTTGTACGTCACCACCCAGCATTTTATGGAGCATTTCGGGCTCAAGAATTTGGATGAACTACCCAATGCATCCGAACTCAGAGAGGTCTCGCTACCGAAAGCGATGGCATCGGCGGAACACCACCCAGCCCCCGCCGTCGAAACGAGCGATTTGTCGAACTCCGAACCGGAGAACAATGAACCGGAGAACAACGAGAATGGAGAAGTCGAAATTGTCCCTGGAACTGATTCGCAAGCGGATTGACGATGTCGATACCAAGTTGCTGGACCTATTGAATCAGCGCGCGGATCTTGTTCACGAAGTCGGTGTCGTGAAGAAGCAAGCGGGTCTTACGATCTATGCTCCTGAACGAGAGGAAGCTCTTCTGCAAAGGCTCGAGCGAAAAAACCAGGGGCGGCTTCCGGCCACCGCGATACGTGCCATCTATCGCGAGATCATGTCGGCGGCTCTTGCGCTGGAGAAAGGATTGACGATTGCCTATCTGGGTCCCGAAGCCACTTGGTCGCACCAGGCCGCGCGCGCCAAATTCGGGGCATCGATCGATTACTCCCCGCAGGTCAATATCGGCGACGTCTTCGATCAGGTCGCGCGACGCCGCGCCGATTATGGCGTCGTGCCGATCGAAAACTCGGTTGAAGGTGCAGTCAACCACACCTTGGACCTCTTCATGGATTCCGAGTTAAAGATCTGTGCACAGATCCTGCTTCGAATTGAGAATAATTTCCTGTCGAATGAACCGAAAGAAAAGATCACCAAGATCTATTCTCATCCCCAGGTTTTTGGCCAGTGCCGCAAATGGTTGGAAGCGAATGCGCACCAGATGGAATGGATTGAAGTCTCAAGCACCACAAAAGCTGCAGAACAAGCTTCTCGAGAAACGGGTGCTGCGGCGCTGGCCGGCGCGATGGCTGCGGAGGTGTACGGATTGGAGATCCTTGAACGGTCGATTCAAGACAGCCCGAACAACACCACGCGGTTTCTCGTCATCTCGCACGCCACCTGCCCTCCAACCGGCGCAGATAAAACTTCCCTGATGTTCTGTGTTCAGGACCGGGTCGGTGCTCTCTACTCCGCCATCGAGCCATTTAATCGGCTTAAGCTGAGTATGAGCAAGATCGAAAGCCGACCATCCAAGCGTAAAAACTGGGAATACTTTTTCTTTGTTGATATCGAGGGTCACTGTGACGACGAACAGGTCAAGACCGCCATCGGCGAGTTAGAGAAACACTGTACCTTTGTCAAGGTGCTCGGCAGCTACCCACGGACTGAAGCCGTAGGAGGGTGAGGCAGAACGTGTCGGCGGGTCGGCGTAGGGGCGTGTCGGCGTATTGTACGGGCGTGGTAGGGCGAAGCTCCGCCCGAGCCGGGGCTTCCCGTGTTGCCCTGCCCTTAGACGTGAACCCCTCGATCCATTTGTCAGATCGTCTACCGAACCCTGCCGACGGGACTCTCAAAATGACCGCCCAGCCACGCCTCCCCTCAGGCAGATATCCTCCGTCCCCAATTCCCGCTTGCCATTACCCAACGCCTATTTTACAGGGCTCACGCCGTAAACGAGACGACGCCGGATGCCCCGGCTCGGACGGAGCCTCGCCCTACCCTATCGCCTCGCCCTGCCTGCGCCTCATCCTACCAACCGCCTCGGCGGCCCTACGCCAACCCCCCCGAGCCGCCGACCCGCCGACACGTTTCCGCCCCGACCCGTTTCCCCTACCGTCCTACATAAATGGCTTCATCAGGCCAGTCGCTTTTCATCAGACCGTTCTTCATGTTGACTAAGGGCAAATAGTTTCGCATCACGCGGACTGGCGATAGAATGCGCACGGTCGAAATCTCTTCGATCAATTCTTTGCCGTGATTTTCCATCAGAGTCGGAATCAATTCTTCATGCATTCGCTGCACGATGTCGACGTCACTATCGCCGTCGATGTAAAGCAAGAGCGCCACTTTGCCATCGATCTCTGCGATGTGACTTTCAAAAACTCTTTCGGTGAACACCGTGTTGCTCGGCTCCATTTTAATATCGTCAACCAGCTGCTTGTAGGTGATCCCGACCCCGAACTTGATGATGTAAAGATGGCGCGCCGTAAACTGATGAGCGCCGTTGGCGGAGAGATCTACATTCGCGTAGTAGGACAGAATCCCCTCCTGCTCCAGTCGCTGTCGTTTCCGGCTGACCGTGCGTACATTGACCCCTGTTAGTTCTCCGACTCCGTTGTCCGATTCGCGCGGGTCTCGAATCAGGTGACGGATGATCGCCTTCTCTTGCTCATCTAGAATTCTCATGGCAGTATCCCCAATCGGGCTCGAAAGGGACGCATAGGCAATCCCCGCAAACCAGCTCTGTTGCAATAATTCTGCATTACGGAAGTCGTAAATTATACTAGAAAGTTGTTTTGGGCGACAAGAATTTGTCGGTAATTTGCGGATTTCGTCTTGAAACACACATCTGAAGTCTTAATGTCAGCAAGTTTTCCGCCATGAATGACGCAATCACCCTAGCGCTCAATGGGCTTCCCGCTTCTCTTTATCAACCGGAAGACGAACATGATTCCTGTGGAGTCGGTTTTGTTGCCGCAATTAACGGCGAACGATCCAATCGGGTGCTGCGCCACGGGCTGACTTCGAAGTGCAACATGGCTCACCGCGGAGCGATGGACGCGGACGCAAAAACGGGAGACGGCTCGGGCGTAACAACGCAGATTCCGTACAAACTCTTTCGCAAAGAACTCAGCAAACTCGGGCACACACTCTACGAAGATGCCGATTTAGGGGTGGGTTTTGTCTTTCTGCCGCACGACAACGCCTACGCTCAGGCACGGGCCAAAGCGATCATCGAAGAAGTTTTAGAGCATCGCGAGCTTTTCCATTTCGGCTGGCGCGAGGTCCCGCTCAATGTCCTGGTGCTGGGCGAAAAAGCGCAGCTCACGATGCCGCGCATCGAGCAGGTACTGATCGGCCGGCCGGCCGGGATGAGTGAGGATGAATACGAACGCCGTCTGTTCCTGGCCCGAAATGAAATTGAGGCGCGCGCTAATTTCGACAAGATAAAGAACTTTTACATCGCTTCGTTTTCGCACCGGGTAATTGTCTATAAGGGCTTGTTAACCGCGGTTTCGCTCGAGAAATTTTATCGAGATCTGGCCAATCCCGAGTACGAGACAGCCATCTGCCTTTACCACGAACGGTATAGCACCAATACTTTTCCGACGTGGCCCCTTAGCCAGCCATTTCGCGTTCTCGCACACAACGGAGAGATCAACACCATTCGCGGGAATCGCAACTGGATGCACGCTCGGGAGGCGGAGTTGGTCGCTGAGACCTGGGGCAAGGATGTCGAACTCCTGAAACCAATCATCCAGCCTGGAGGATCGGATTCGGCCAGCCTCGATAACGCGATGGAAGTGCTGATGATGTCCGGGCGCGACATTTTGCATTCGATGACGATGCTGGTGCCTCCGGCGTGGCGCGCCGACGAAAAGATGGCTCCGGAACTGAAGGCGTACTACGAGTATCACCGGTGTTTCACCGAACCTTGGGACGGGCCGGCGGGTCTCGTTTTTACCAACGGAATTGTCGTTGCCGCTTGTCTGGATCGAAATGGACTTCGACCGGCACGATACAAAGTCACCGAAGACGGGCTCGTCAGCTTGGGCTCTGAGGTGGGCTGCAACGAAATCGACGACTCCAAGGTCATCGAGAAAGGACGACTGGCGCCCGGCGAGATGATTGCCGTCGATACCCGGGCGGGCAAATTGCTGCGGGATGCCGAAATAAAGAAACGGCTTTCATCCGAAAAACCGTACCTGGAATGGATCAATTCCCGTTTGCTGCGCCTTCAGCAAATTGCCGGGACATCGATGCCCGTCCATTCAGAGGAACTGGATGTTCTGGAACTCTCACAGCAGCAGGTAGCGTTCGGATATTCGAATGAAGAACTCGACATGGTGCTGAAACCGATGGTCAAGGATGGCCAGGAAGCGCTTGGATCGATGGGTGATGACACCCCGCTGGCTGTTCTTTCTTTGCAGCCGAGGCTACTTTACACCTACTTCAAACAGCTCTTCGCGCAGGTGACCAATCCGCCGATCGATCCGATCCGCGAAAAACTGGTGATGTCCCTGGCCACAGTCATGGGGTGGCGTCGCAATTTGCTGGGATCGACGCCGGAACACGCCATCATGGTGCATTCTGATTCTCCGGTGCTGCTCCAGCATGAGTTGGATGCCTTGAAATCAATTCCGGGTTTGGACCACAAATCGGCCACCATATCTGTTCTGTGGAACGTGGCGGAAGGCGCGGATGGAATCGAAGAGGCAGTGAATCGAATCTCTGCGGAAGCTGAACGCGCCGTCGATGATTCAGTCAGCCTGATTATTCTTTCGGACCGAGGCGTGGATCACGATCACCTGGCCATCCCCATGCTGCTCGCCACTGGAGCCGTGCATCATCATCTCACGCGGATCGGCAAACGAATGAAATGCAGCATCATTTGCGAGAGTGGGGAAGCACGGGACGTGCATCAAATCGCATGCCTTATCGGCTATGGCGCGAGCGCGGTCTGTCCTTACCTCGCTTACGCAACCGTTCGAGAACTTCTTGAGAAGGGGAAACTGGGGGAAACGGCAACCTACGAAAAGATGGTCCTCAACTATCGAGCTGCGATCGAGAAGGGCTTACTGAAGATCATGTCCAAGATGGGCATCTCGGTTGTCGACAGCTATCGGGGCGCTCAAATTTTCGAAGCGATCGGGATCAGCTCTGCGCTCACAGAAAAATGCTTTACCGGAACACCCTCTAAAATCGAGGGCATCGGCTTCAAAGAGATCGCAATGGAGACGCTCGCCAGGCACCGGCTGGCATTCTCGAAAGCCGTACCGGAAGAGAACAAGTCGGTCGAATTGGGTGACCCGGGGTACTACCGGTTCCGGCGGCAGGGTGAGCAGCACGCGGTGACGCCGCCGGTGATCAAGAGCTTCCACGCCTTTGTTAAGTCGAACAAGCAAGAGGACTACAAAGCCTACGTCGAAGCCGTCAAGGCGGTCAGGCCAAACACGCTGCGGGATCTGTTGGAACGGATTCCGACCGGCAGACCACCGATTCCAATCGAAGAAGTCGAACCGATCGAAGAGATCCGGCGCCGATTTACCACCGCCGGCATGTCCCTTGGAGCCCTGAGCCCGGAAGCGCACGAATGCCTCGCCATCGCGATGAACCAGATCGGCGGTAAATCGAACTCAGGCGAAGGAGGCGAAGACCCGCAACGTTTTCATCGGCGGAAAAACGGCGACTGGCCAAACAGCGCGATTAAGCAGATCGCTGCAGGCCGCTTTGGCGTCACCGCCGCTTACCTCGCCAGCGCGAAGGAGATCGAGATCAAGATGGCCCAGGGCGCTAAGCCTGGCGAAGGCGGGCAGTTGCCCGGCCACAAGGTCACGGAATTGATCGCGCGACTTCGAAAAAGCACGCCGGGGGTGGCCCTCATCTCACCACCGCCGCACCATGATATCTACTCCATCGAGGATCTGGCTCAATTAATTTACGATCTCAAACAGGTCAATCCACGGGCCAAAATCTGCGTCAAACTCGTTGCGGAAGCGGGCGTTGGAACCATTGCCGCCGGCGTGGCGAAAGCACACGCCGATATCATTTTGATCAGCGGCCACGAAGGGGGCACCGGTGCCTCGCCCCTTAGTTCGATCAAAAACGCAGGGAGCGCCTGGGAACTGGGGATCGCCGAAGCCCACCAGGTTCTGATGCTGAACGGATTACGCAACCGCATTATTCTGCGCACCGACGGCGGTCTCCGAACCGGGGAAGACATTGTCTTTGCGGCATTGCTTGGAGCCGAAGAATACAATTTCGGCACCACTGCTCTGATTGCCTCCGGTTGCGTCTATGTGCGGCAGTGCCACTTGAACACCTGCCCGGTGGGTATCGCGACTCAGGACGAGCGTCTGCGAGCGAAATTCAAGGGCAAACCAGAATACGTCGTCAACTACTTCAACGGGGTCGCGGAAGAGGTCCGAGAGATCATGGCGGAAATGGGCCTTCCCAATTTCACAGATCTAGTAGGGCGGGTGGAATTTCTGCGCCAGCGCTACATTGAGAACCACTGGAAGGCAAACAAAGTCAATTTGAGTCGATTGCTGGTGAACGTCGCGAAAGATGACGATTCACAGCCGCGGCACAATACGTGGGAGCGCAATGATCCCCAGCCTGGAAGACGGCTCGACGATTCCATCCTCCAGGATGCGCGCGAAGCAGTGAACGATCAGTTGCCAATCACCCTTTCTTACCGGGTCAAGAATACCAACCGCGCAGTGGGGACCAAGCTTTCAGGGGAAATTGGGTACCTTTGGGGGGAACAAGGTCTGCCGGAAGGAACCATCGAACTGGAGCTGCGCGGTAGCGCCGGTCAAAGCCTCGGCGCGTTTCTGAGTCCCGGCGTTAAGATCACTTTGACTGGTGAAGCGAACGACTATGTCGGCAAGGGGATGTCAGGCGGTGAAATTGTCGTCAAACCACCCAGCGAACGGAAATATGTCGCGCACGAAAATTCGATCGTCGGCAACACTTGCCTGTACGGGGCGACAGGCGGTGAATTTTTCGCTGCCGGCCGAGCCGGCGAACGCTTTGGGGTACGAAATTCGGGCGTGACCGCCGTGATTGAGGGAGTAGGCGATCACGGCAGTGAGTATATGACGGGCGGCGTCCTGCTTGTGCTCGGGAAAACCGGGAAAAACTTTGGAGCCGGAATGACCGGAGGGGTCGCCTACGTGCTGGATCTGCACGATTCGTTTCCGATCAATTTGAATCCGGAACTCGTGGTGCTGGAGCGACTCGAAACCGAAGCAGATATTGTCACTGTCAAGAAGCTGGTCTACAAACATCTAGAGCGGACAGAGAGTGACCGGGCCAAAGAGATTCTGGGAGACTGGCATCGATACGAGCCAAAATTCTGGAAGGTTCGTCCCATCTATATTCCAACAGCGCCAAAACCGGCCCCAGTCTCGACGCCTGCCGCGGAAGAGACTTCGGCAGCCAAGGGTTAGCCTATGGAAATTACGACTCAGCTTGCGCTTTTTCTCGCGAACAAGCCAGGCACACTCGCCGCCGTCTGCGACGCTTTGGCAGCGGAGAAGATCAATATCTTCGGATTAACCATCTCAGACACTGTCGACCATGCCGTAGTCCGGATGGTCCTCAGCGACTACAAAAGGGCGTTATCCATTTTCGAAGAGCATGGCACGCTGGTCTTGGAAAACGAGGTGCTGATGCTCGAACATGACAATAAGCCCGGAACACTGTCCGAGATCGCGAAGAAGCTCGCCGCAGAAAATGTCAACATCGAGTACGCCTACTTAGCGACTGCACCCACTGCGGAAAAAGGTGTTCTTATCTTCAGGCCGAACAACTTAAAGAAAGCGTTCGAGATCCTGAGTTAGCCGGCTGTTATTTCTTCTTTTCCGCAGTCGCTTTGGTCTCGGGCGTCGTCTCCGCTCCCGGCTGGTCCACGAATTCGATGTAAGCCATCAAAGCCGAGTCGCTTTGTCTCGGCCCCAGTTTGACGATTCGACAATACCCCCCTTGGCGGCTCGCCGTCCGAGGAGCGAGTTCAGCAAACAGTCTGTGCACTGCCTCTTTCTGACGCAGAAAAGAAAAGGCGATGCGACGTGCGTGCAAATCGCCCCGTTTCCCCAAAGTGACCATCCTCTCGGCATACGGTCGAACAGCCTTTGCTTTTGCCAAAGTTGTCTTGATTCGATTGTGTGCGATGAGGCTGCAAACCTGGTTTGCCAACAGTAGATTCCGATGCTCGGATTTTCGGCCCAATTTGATCGTCTTCTTTGCGTGACGCATAGCTTTCTTTAAAGAGAGACCAGTTTCCCTTCGTCGCCCCGTTCTCCGCCCATCGGAGGTTCAACTAAACCCGATTCAAACTTCATCCCAAGAGCCAGACCAAGTTGTTGCAATTTTTCTTTGATCTCGTTTAACGACTTCTTCCCAAAATTGCGATACTTCAACATCTCGGCCTCCGTCTTCATCGCCAACTGGCCAACGGTCGTAATATTCGCATTGTTCAAGCAGTTGGCCGCACGAACCGAGAGTTCGATTTCGTTCACGCTCATGTTCAGGAGTTTCTTGAGTCGGGTATTTTCCTGGCTGACTTCCTCCGGCGTTTCATCAAACTCAACCTGGCTGTCGTCGTAATTCACGAACACATCCAAATGATGACGCAAGATAGCTGAAGCCTGCAGGAGTGCGTCGTCCGGCGTGATCCGTCCGTCTGTCCAAACCTCCAAAAGCAACTTATCGTAATCGGTACGCTGGCCGACGCGGGTATTCTCGACACTGTACTTGACCCGAATCACTGGCGAAAATATGGAGTCGATGGGGATTACGCCGATCGGCATGTCCGCACGTTTGTTCTCGTCTCCGGTGAAAAATCCCCGTCCCTACCCGGACGTCGAACTCGGCTTCAAACTTTTGCCGCTTATCGAGGGTGCAGATGATCTGGTCAGTATTCAGTACTTCGATGCCCTGTGTGGTCTGGATGTCACCAGCACTGACCGGCCCCTCTTTGTTGACGTTGATGGTGACCGTTCGCGGCTCGTGGTCGACGGCTTTAAATTTAATCTTCTTCAGATTGAGGATCATATCGGTGACGTCCTCAACGATTCCAGGCAGAGATGCGAATTCATGCTGTGCGCCGGTGATTCTCACGGAAGTAATCGCTGCACCTTCCAGGGAGGAAAGAAGAACGCGACGTAGAGAGTTGCCGACAGTGTGGCCGTATCCGGCCTCAAACGGCTCAGCAGTAAATTTGGCGTAAGTTTCAGTTGCGGTGGCCTCTTCTTTGCTGAGGCTTTTGGGCATCTCGAAACGACCTAAACGAACGGGCATATGCATTTATTTTAATCTTAGCCGGGTTTCCCCTGGCGCGTGCGATTGCAGGCCAAGCGGCCGCAACCCAGGGACCAACGGCAATTCTGGCTCGCGCGGAGCGTGGAATTAGCCACAGGGTGAACGACCTGTCAAGGTGAATAGGCCAATCAGAAGGAGTCAGGAGTTACAGGAGTTCAGGAGTTGCAGAATGAAGACACGATTGCCGTCTGCAGACGAGCAAATCTGCTTCAGTGATACCAATCCTGCAACTCCTGAACTCCTGCAACTCCTGAACTCCTGCTTTTAGACCGCTTCTGCGATGGCTTTCCCCATTTCCTCCGTCGAAGCGGAACCCCCAATGTCTCGCGTCCTCGGTCCGTCTTGAAGAACTTTTTCGATCGCCTTGACGATAGCTCCGGCAGCGTCGGGCTCGCCGAGATGCTCGAGCATCATTGCCCCGGACCAGATTTGCCCGATCGGATTTGCAATTCCTTTGCCTGCGATATCCGGCGCCGACCCGTGCACCGGCTCAAACATCGAAGGAAAAACGCGCTCCGGGTTAAGATTCGCAGAGGGAGCTATGCCGATCGTTCCAGTGCAGGCCGGACCCAGATCTGAAAGGATATCACCGAAAAGATTTGAACCAACCACCACGTCAAACCAGTCAGGATGCTGGACGAAATGAGCGGTAAGAATGTCGATATGAAACTGGTTTGTCTTGATCTGGGGATATTCAGTGCTAATCGCCTTAAATCGTTCATCCCAAAACGGCATGGTAATGGTGATCCCGTTCGATTTGGTTGCCGAGGTCACCAGTTTCCTGGTCCGTTTGCAGGCCGTCTCGAAGGCGCATCGCAAAATCCGGTCTACTCCACGCCGAGTAAAGACTGACTGCTGTGTCGCAAATTCGAACTCGGTGCCTTGATACATTCGCCCGCCGACCGATGAATACTCTCCTTCGTTATTCTCGCGAACGATGATAAAATCGATATCGCCATATTCTCGGTTTCGCAATGGTGACTGGATTCCCGGCATCAGCCTCACCGGACGAACATTCGCATATTGCTCGAATACCCGGCGGATCGGAATCAACAGACCCCACAGCGAAATGTGGTCGGGAACTCCCGGAAACCCGACCGCCCCTAGAAAAATTGCGTCATGGTGCCTTATCAGGTCGAGCCCATCCTCCGGCATCATGCGGCCGGTTTCTTTGTAGTAGGCGCAACTCCAAGGAAACTGTTGCCACTCAAAGTCAATGCCGGCTTTCCTGGCCACCGCATCGATCACCCGGATCCCTTCAGGTACGACCTCCTTCCCAATTCCGTCTCCCTCAATCGCCGCAATTCGGTATCTTTTCATTTTGGCTTCGATTACGGATAACGAAATCGTTCCTGCAGAGCAAACGTTCCATTGCTGGCTATTCAACGAAAAAGAGTAATGTAGGGGAGGCTCTCTTGCTTATGCCGCCTCTGGACGAAGTCTTTATTTTCGACGCGATTCGAACTCCGCTTGGGCGTGGAAAACCGGCAGGCAAACTCCATACTCAAACCCCGTTGCGACTCGCCAGTTCTCTTTTACACGAATTGGGCCGCCGATACTCACCGATTACCCAGGTCACGGATGAAGTCATCTTCGGATGTTGTGAACAGTATAACGACCAAGGCGGCAATCTCGCCAGATCAAGCGCATTGCAAGCCGGTTATGCGGTCACGACTCCCGGCTTGATGGTGTCCCGATTTTGCGGATCCGGCTTGGATGCCGTCAATACCGCTACCGCTAAAATTATGTCGGGTCAGGCGGACTTGATCATTGCGGGCGGGGTGGAAATGCTTTCGCTTTTTCCAATCTTCGGTTCGGGCGGTCCGATGATCTCTGACGTGTCGTTCAAAGATGCGACCGTCCAGATTCCACAGGGTCTCTCCGCCGATCTGATCGCGACTTTGCGCGGATATTCCCGGAGCGATGTGGACGATCTGGGTGCGAGTTCCCAGCAACGTGCCCATGCGGCGTGGGCCAAGGGTTTTTTTACCGATTCGGTCGTTCCAGTGACCGACGACCATGGCGAACCGGCTCTCACGCGCGATGAACTGATACGCGACGGTGTCACCACCCAAAGTCTGGCGAAGCTCTCGCCTGCTTTCGAGCGGCTCGGGGAAGAGTATCGCGATTATATCCGGTTGCGCTATCCGGAGATTTCTAAGATTCAACACGTTCATCATGCCGGCAATTCGTCCGGAATTGCGGACGGCGCTGCGGTCGTCTTGATCGGAAACAAGCGAATCGCGGAGAAGCTCCAGCTTAAGCCGAAAGCAAGAATTGTCTCGACCGCGAGTGCCGCGGACGATCCCTGCATCATGCTGACCGCCCCAGCCGCCGCCACCGCGAAAGCGCTCGACCGGGTCGGACTGACAGCCGCCGATATCGGTCTTTTCGAGGTCAACGAGGCATTTGCCTCGGTCGTCTTATACTTCATGGACAAAACCAAGGTGCCGTTGGAACGAATCAACGTTGCCGGCGGGGCGATTGCCATGGGCCATCCAGTCGGAGCGACAGGTGCGGTTCTGGTCGGCACGCTGGTGAATGAAATGCACCGGCGGAACATTGAACATGGCGTCGTCACCATGTGCACCGGATTAGGGATGGGGGTTGCGACAGTCGTCCAGCGCGTATGAGTTCCGGCAACAATACCCGAATCTTGTGCGAACGGCCTTTGGATTCAAACTTTGCCGACCACCTCGAAGCAGCGCTCTCCGATCCGGCGATCGGCGTTTTATTGATCGAATTCCATACTCGACCGGAAACGGAAAAGCTCGAAGTCGACCAGATTTTGGCCGCAGACCCGCTGATTGATCGTCTGCGCAGCTTGATCCGGCAAATGGAGCAAAGCCCAAAACCCGTCGCTGCGCTCGTGACCGAATCGATCGGCGGACTTTTGCTCGATATTGCCTTGGCCTGTCACGTCCGATTCGCAAGCATCGGAACGATCTCTTTGGACTATCCGTGGCTGGAATTTGGCCTCATGCCGATTCTCGGCGGAACACAACGACTTCCCAGACTCTGCGGAATCGAGCTAGCAGCCCGACTACTGTTAGAGGCCAGGAAAGTGAGCATTTCAGAAATGGCTGCCTCACGATTATTTGAAGTGAAGGATCACCCACTGCCGGAAGCTGCTGTGGAGTGGGCCGAGGCGCATCCGAAACCCGTGCAACCCTGGGACCGTGCTCCCCAGGAGCTCTCGCTTACCTATTCTCAGACGTCGTCGAATCGCCAACTCCTCGAGAAGATCTATCTGAAGCTCCGCCGCCGCGTCGCTCCGGAGGAAGCGGCTCCCGCGGCTATCCTTCGCTGTCTCCACGACGGACTTGAGCGATCGATGGATGCCGGCGTTCGCCTCGAAGCGGAGCAGTGGTCGATAGTGAGGCGTTCGCGGTCGACCGTCAATCGCGTAAAAACCCTCTATGTAGCCCGCCAAAAAACGCTCCGGAGGGTCGCGAAGACCGAAGGTTCGATCCAGCGGATCGGGGTGCTTGGAGCAGGCTTAATGGGAACCGGAATTGGCTACACCGCCGCGCGAGCCGGCTATCAAGTCATTATAGTCGACGTTTCGCACCAGGCTTCCGAGCGTTCCCTTCAGCAGATGAAGAACATGGCTCGACAAGACGCCCATTCCGGATGGTTGAAGGAGGACACTTCTGACTTGCTGAAGCGTGTCCATTGGGATCCTGAAATTGCCGCTCTGGCGCCGTGTGACTTTATCATCGAAGCAATTTTTGAGCGCGCCGAATTGAAGAAAACCAAACTCGCAGAGATCGCGGCACTGGCAGATCCGGCCGCCATCATCGCCTCCAACACCACGACTCTTCCAATTTCAGACCTCGCGTCGGCTTGCCATCATCCCGAACGTTTCCTCGGATCGCACTTTTTCGCTCCGGTGGATCGAATGGAACTGCTAGAGATTGTGGTCGGAGAGAAAACAGCTTCTGAAACAACGGATAGGGCCATACAACTCGCCAAGGCTCTGAAGAAGACTCCCATCATCGTCCGGGATGGTCCGGGCTTTTTGACTAGTCGAGTCGTCGCAGCTTATCTGCAGGAAGCCCTTTTCATGGTTCGGGAAGGGATTTCTCCCTGGACGATTGATAACGTCGCCCAGAATGCCGGCATGATTCTAGGTCCGCTAACCGTAGCTGATCTGATGTCGCTCGACCTCTTAACTCATATTTTTGAAAGCTTGGCCCAACACCGGCGAGGCGTAGCGAGATACGCCGGGATTCCATCAAGATTCTAAAGGAGCTCGCAGGTCAGTCACGTTTGGGAAAGAAGAGCGGGGCCGGCATTTACGACTATAATTCCCGCCGGGAGCGGGTCGAATCAACGCCCTTCACGATCTGTTTGCACCGGCTGCCCATCCAGCCGCTCCGGACGAGATCGAACAGCGCTTATTCGTCATTCAGACCATCGAAGCCCTGCACGCGATGCGAGAGGGTATTATCGACGACGCTGACATCGCGGACCTGGCCTCAGTGCTAGGTTGGAGCTACCCGGCGGCGCGGGGCGGTGTCCTGGCTTACCTCGACTATATCGGGCGCGAGGAGTTTGAGCGGGTTCGCGTTCGACTGCAGGAGAAATTCGGAGATCGATTTACAATGCCGGGGTAGCTTTGGGACGGAGGATCGCCCTCCGATCGCCTTGTGGTCCAGCCGCAAAGGTCGAAACTTGCCATTTGGACAAGCCGGGTCTTGTATCAGCGATTTTTCTTCAAGAAAGCCGGAACGCCTCCCTATATTGGCTGCTCAAGCATGATCCAACGTGATTATCTTATCGTCGGCGGCGGCGTCGGTGGAGCCAGCGTCTGCGACTCACTGCGCCAATATGACACCAAAGGCTCGGTGACTCTCGTCAGCAATGAGCCCTACCTTCCCTATCAGCGTCCACCGCTCTCGAAGTCTTTTCTGAATGATCCCAGCGTTACTTTCGATAAGGTGATCGAAAAACAGGAGGATTGGTACAAAAAAAGGGGCATCGAAGTTCGACTTGGAACCTATGTACGTGAATTCAATATTGAACGCCGTCTTGCTGTCTTGGAAAACGGTCAAACGATCGAGTTTCGCAAGGCATGCCTGGCAACCGGTAGCCGAGCCAGACGACCTCAAGTGGCGGGTGCCAACCTCGGTAATGTGATTTATCTCAGGAGCTTCCGGGACGCCCTGGCAATCCGGGAAATCCTGATGAGCGAGAAACACGTGGTTGTCGTGGGATCCGGATTTCTCGGTGCCGAAGTCTCCTCCTTTTTGACGAGTTCCGGCGCAAAGCTGAGCCTGCTAAGTAGAGACAAAGTCATCTGGCAAGACCTCTTGGACCCCGAGACCGCCCAGTGGTTGACCGACTCCTACCTGGAGGCTGGCATCCCGTTGCTGCTCAATGAAAATCTGAACGGATTCGAAGGGAAAACCGTAATCAAGAATATCCAGACCAAAAGCGGGATGCGATTTCCCGCTGGGCTCGCCGTGGTGTCCATTGGGACCGAGCCCAACCTCCAGCTTGTAGCCAACACTCCACTGAGCAGCCCGAGCGGATGTCCGGTCAACGAATACCTTGAAACCGACGAAAAAGGGATCTACGCGGTGGGAGACATCGCACTTTACCCCGATCGCATTTACGGCGGAACCAAACGGGTCACCAATGTCGATATGGCGCGACTGCAGGGTCTGACCGCCGGAGCGAATCTGACCGGACGCAAACGCCAAAAATTTGAAAGTGTTCCCACCTGCTCCAGCCAGGTTCTGGGTATGCATTTCGATTTCGTGGGCGATTTCAGCACGCCGCACCTGCTCGCAGATATCGAGGGGAGCAGAGAGAAACGAAGCTTTGTCGCACGCTATCGACGGGGAGAAACCCTCATCGCCGCGGTGCTTTGCAATCAGAACCCCGCCGATTTCGCCGTGATCCAGGAAGAGGTTAAGACCAGCGTGCTATCCCGCGCGAAAAGATAGTTGTCAGTGGCCAGTGTCAGTTGCCAGAGGGAAAAGAGAGCATCGCACAGAGGTCGCAATTTCTTCGCTTCCTAGCGGCTCAGGTAGGGCGAAGCTCCGTCTGAGCCGGAGCTTCCCGAATGACCTTGCCCATCGCGTGAACCCCCATGAATCAGTCATCCGAGCCGGCGCACCGGCCGGACGAACTCGGCAACGACAGTCCGGCCAACGAGGATAAATGTCTCCCTATCAAGGCAGCGAGCGAGACTCGATATTCCCGTTCCCCGACTGACAACTTCTGTCCCGCCGCGCGGCGGTCCCCACTGACACTGACACTGACACTGACATTTTTTTTGAAACCTGAGCCTTCCAATTCCTTTGTAGATTTACGAAGCCCGACTGCCCAGCAGCGAGCCGCCCGCACAGCCCAATCGACAATCGAAATTTAAGATGAGAACGCAAAGGCCACTGGAGAAAATATCGACCACCATCAGCTTGGTCGGCTTAGCCCTGGGTTTTTCCGCTTTAGGCCTCCTGATCGTCGCGAAAAGCCATGGTAACGGTGCATCCCTTGTCGGTGGAATACTTGGCATCTTGCTAGGGGGCGCCTTCCTGATTGCAGCATGCCTTCATTGGAAACGTGGCGATGGAATTCCAGGCAAGTTTCGCGTCGAGGAAGTTCCATCAGCCGAATCGTTTCTGAAATACAGCGAGCTGCCAATGCAATCTATGGTTTCTGAAGAGCGACGCGAGAAGCCAGGGCTCAGGTAGGGCGAAGCTCCGCCTGAGCCGGGGCTTCCCGCGTGACCTCGCCTATCACGTTACCCCTGCGAATCGGTCATCAGAGGCGGCGGCTATTATAAGAATAAGACGCAAGGTACAAGAGGATCGAACCGACGCGGTAGCTCGAGGCTCAGGCATTGAACATGACCGTTTCGGATATTTTTCCTTCCGACAAGACTGACAGAGCGACGCGATGTGGCGCAGCCTCTGAGATGAGTTAGAATGAGGAAATGAGCTTCGAGGAAATCGTTGAAGAGCTTCCAAAGCTTACAACTGAAGAAAAGGAGCGCCTTCGCCAGTTGCTGAATACCGAACTCTCGTGGACTGAAGAGGAGGAACAAGCGATTGACGAAGGGATTCGTTCCCGCGAAGAGGCAGCTAGCGCGCCTTGGGAAGAGCTCGATAGACAACTACGAGATACGTTTGGGCTGAAATAGAACTCCACAGGCTGCACGAGTCACTATCCCAAGGCATTCGAAAATATCTCGAGAGATTAGAATCAGTCCTGCAGTCCGGCCAAAGATCCGCCATCGGCCCACCCTGTCTCGGAAGGACGAACTACACCTGCCCGCTTCGCGGATCCACAGCTTCCTCCTGGCAACTGACAACCGACACTGACAACTCAACCCCACTCGACCCCTCAACCCCGCGCCGGCCAGACAACTTCCCGGTTAAGATCCCGCAGCGAACCCGCTCCCACCAACGCCATCGCGAGGCGTAACTCCTCGATCAATATCGAAAGGCATCGTGCGACTCCATCCGCTCCTCCCACCGCCAAAGCGTAGAGGTATGGTCGTCCGATCAAGACCGCAGTTGCGCCGAAGCAGCAGGCCCTTAAGCGCGTCGGTGCCACGCCGAATGCCGCCGTCCACGAACAGGGGTACACGGCCCGCCACCTGTTGCGCGATGTCGGGCAAGGCCTCGATAGGCGGGACAATCGTGTCGAGATTGCGCCCGCCGTGATTCGAGACCATGATGCCGTCCACTCCAGCCTGAATCGCCAATTCCGCGTCGGCCGGGTGCAGGATCCCCTTTAGCAGCAAGCTTGCTTTTCACCACCGAGCGCAACCATTCCACGTCGCTCCACGTCACCGCGCTATGCATTCCAGGATCCGAAGCGGCTCGCACCCGTCTCGCGTGGGGCAGAGGGACGCCATCCGGGATATTGAATTCTGCCCGGATTTGGCGGGGACGCAATCCGAGGACTGGCGTATCGACCGTCACGCACACCGCTTCGCAGCCCGCGGCTTCGACCCGTTCGATCGAATCGCGCGTGAACCCGCGATCGCCTTGGACATAAAGCTGAAACCAGCAGCGAGCACCGGGCACCGCGGTGATCTCTTCGATCGACACAGTCCCGTTAGAGCTGAGAACAAAAGGCACGCCGTGACGGATCGCACCCTGGACAGAACCAAGCTCGCCCTCGGGATGCATCAGCCGCTGA
This sequence comes from uncultured Verrucomicrobiae bacterium, assembly GCA_963793135.1. GTDB lineage: Bacteria > Verrucomicrobiota > Verrucomicrobiia > Chthoniobacterales > JAFAMB01 > JAFAMB01. Next base: position 95,085 of record CAWBYX010000028.1, on the reverse strand, counting down.
TAAGCGGCCGGAGCGAGCAGAACCGGCACAGGTAAACGACGGCTAAACAGTTCCTGCCCCAAGTCCACAGGCGCGACGGTGCGCAACACCCGTGGTCGCAGAAATATCTTTCGGTAGCTTTCCTCGTTGGCCTGTATGGAGTGCTCATCCCCGGCACCGCCCGCTACATACTCGTACACCGCGTGCGGCAGCCGCTCGCGGGCCTCAGGCTCGAATTCATGTAACGCGAGGAACCGTTCCATGTTCCCGGCGCCCGTTGACCCTCCCCCCTCGTCCATGGAGTCTTCCGGTTTCTTCATGAACTCAGGTGGCCTGTTCACATTTCACGGGCCCAATCGGGCCGGTGCCGCAAGTGATATAACATTTCCCCGGCTTTCGGCACCAGCAGGACGCCTTCCTCTTCCTGGTTGGCGAACGCTTTTGGATCAATGGTGGCCGGATCGCGATAACCGAGGTTGATCTCCGCGCAAATTTCTTTGGCAATCCCGGTCGCCAGCGTTACCTGGACCCGGCAATTCTCAATTCCATCCTTGTAGGTGCCAATGCCCCGAACGTGTGTCGAATGGGCCAGCACCCCCCAAGGGACCTCCTTATATTTGTCCCATTGTTTTAGAAAGTAGTCCCGGCAATGGTAGCCGATTCTCCGGATCAAGGCGCCGTGGGTGATCGAGATCTCGTGAATGTGAGGTGCGTAAATGATGAGTTCACCCCCGTCGGCCACCACCGGTTCAAGTTTGTACATGCATTTGCCGCCCACCCAAAGTTCATCGTACATCAGCGGCGCGCACGAAAGCACGGTATGGAAGGGATGCTCCTTGTAAGTAATGTGGAGCGTCCGTGACAGATCGCTCGCTTCATCCCAGGCGTTCTCCGGTGAACCAACGAAAAGGCCCGCCATTTGCCCATGATCGACCACCATGCAGAAGGCGAGTTTTGGTACCGTGACCATCGACCCTGCACGATCCACCACTTTGCGCACCGGCGTGTACTTGTTGCCAATGATCATCGGGTTTGTGACTACCGCCCCGAGCCAATGAAAGAAGTTCAGCACTTCCGGCCCGCTCACCCCCGGAAACAAGTATTTGTTGCCCCCGGAAAACCCAACGACTTCGTGCGGAAAAACCGGACCGGCGATGATGATCTGGTCATAGTCAAAGATCTTCCGATTGACATTGACGGGCACGTCCATGGCAAACAAACCGCCGCTGAGATTTTTGATCTCTTCTGCGGAAATGGTGCCGATGTTTCTTAAGGCTAGTGGATTATCCCACTCATGATTAAAAAGCCGCACCGTCCCATATTTCGCGCGGCGCTCCTCCTCCGAAATTTCCAATCGCTGGCAGATTGCCTCTTCGCTCATTGGTTGATGCGTGCCGAGAGCGATCATGACGTCGAGCGCCGCAGCACGAGCACCGATCTGAGCGAACAGGCCTTTGAAGAGCATGCCCAAGGGACATGTTCGCGTTCCGTCAGGGACGATCAGAAGCACCTTTTTCCCGCTATATTCCGAAGCCGGGCAAGCTTTGCCTATGATCTCGAGCACCTGCTCGTGGTTGAGGTAAGAGCCCGGCGAACTGCACAATGAAATGGTTGAGAATGACATGAGTCGCCTTTGACGCGAGGGGCTTGATTGAACGAATGCCGGTGAAGGCGTTGGAAATTCCAGGGTTCGTCAGGGGATACGGACCATCTACCATACGCTCCGGCCTGAAAAGGTCCAGTGGTAAGGCCATTTAATGTTCAGTATCCATCCGCGGAAGATCAACCGCATCAGCCGACGGTTCCACGATAAGAAGTCGCTTACTCGTCGCCAAGGTTTGAACCACCTTCAAAACCAGTGGCGCCATCGCGGTCTTGATCCATGGCCCACCGATCGTGCGCTTTTTTTAAATGGTGGCGCATCGCTTTGCGTGCCCGCTCCGGGTTGCGCGCCGCCAAAGCCTCCACGATTTTTCGATGCTCAGAAAAAACTGCCGCCCAAGTATTGGCATTGTCAAAATGGACGGCAAACTGTCGAGCCCAAGGCCTGTTGGCCTGTTCGAGCAATCCTGTCAGCAGTCTTAAGAGAACCTTATTGTCGAGTTTGGCTGCGATAAAATGGTGGAATTGCCGATCAGCGGCCAGACGGCCTTGTGCAGTCGTTTCATCTTGCATCGCCAAAAGAATCTTTTCGAGGGCATCAATATCCTTCTGTTCCATATCTGGGGCGACCTCCGCCGCAATCGCCCCCTCAATAAGGCTGCGCACCCGAAGGATTTCCAACGGTCCTTCGTCACCCGAAATATCCGGCGTCTCGCTTTCGGGCGTAGTGACCAGGATTCCCGAGCCAGGACGCACGTCGACGTATCCTTCGACCTCCAAAGCAATCAGCGCTTCCCGCATGGATGGTCGTGAGACGCCGAATCGCTTGGCCAGTTCTCGTTCGGCGGGAAGACGACTCCCAGGAGAAAACTCTCCGGCCGTAATCAGCGACCGGATCTGATCGGCAATCTGCAAATAAAGACGGCGCGGCTCGATGACCTGAATCGGCATAAAAACATATCATACCATAATCCGGCCTGAATTAAAAAGGGCCTGACCACTTGACCGAAGTCGCTTCTCGGCCTTATTCAACCATGTACCCCAACGAGGCCAATACCCATGGACAACTCTTTTCTACCCGAGAATTATCTGCTCTCGACCCGCATGAGCGAGAAGCTCTACTTCGATTTTGCTCAGGCCATGCCCCTTTTCGACTACCATTGTCATATCCCTCCAGCCGAGATCTCGCTGAACCGCCGCTTTGAGAACCTGACTCAGATCTGGCTCGCCGATGGCCACTATGGGGACCATTACAAATGGCGAGCAATGCGTGCGAATGGTGTGCCCGAACGATTGATTACCGGCGATGCCAGCGATTATGACAAGTTTCTCGCTTTTGCCCGAACAGTCCCGGCCACTCTTCGCAACCCGCTCTATCATTGGACCCACTTGGAGTTGCGACGCTATTTTGGGATTACGGAACTCTTAAACGAAAGGTCAGCACCACGGATCTGGGCGCAGGCCAACGAACAACTGCAGGAACTCACGGTGCATCGCATCCTCGAAAAATTCAGGGTTTCAGTCATTTGCACCACGGATGATCCGACTGACGACCTGGCGCCTCATCAAGCGATTCGGGCCAGTGACTTGCCAACCCGCGTTTATCCAGCCTTCCGTCCGGATAAGGTTTTTGCCATCGATCAGGGCGACGCTTTTCAGACCTGGGTTGCCCGCTTAGAGAAGACGAGCGGCCGGACTTGCACGGAGCTGACGGGCCTCCTGGAGGCTTTGCGAGCTCGGCACGACTTCTTCGGCTCGCTCGGCGCAAAACTATCGGATCAAGGCCTGCCTTTCACCTATTCTGAGCCGTGCGATGAAGCCGCGGCGAGTGCGATCTATGCGCGGGTCCGCTCGGGTCAGGTTCCCACGGAACTGGAGACGCTGAAGTTTCGTAGTTTTATTCTGCGCTTTTTGGGTGAACTGGATGCGGACGCGGGCTGGACCAAGCAGTTGCACCTGGGCGCTCTGCGCAACACCAACCGCCGGCGCTTAGCCGAGTTTGGGCCCGACACCGGGTACGACTCTATCGGTGACTACCCGCAAGCTGAACCGCTGGTGCGATACCTGGATCAGTTAGAAACCGCGGGGAAACTCCCAAAGATGATTCTCTACGGCCTCAATCCTGCCGACAACTATGTCTTGGCAACGATGATTGGCAACTTCCAGGACGGTTCAATAGCCGGCAAACTGCAGTTTGGAAGCGGTTGGTGGTTCTTAGATCAGAAGGAAGGCATGGAATGGCAATTGAACGCGCTATCCAACGTGGGCCTGCTCAGCCGTTTTGTAGGGATGTTGACCGACTCACGCAGTTTCATGTCTTACCCCCGTCACGAATACTTCCGGCGCATTCTCTGTAATTTGTTGGGCGTGGAAGTGGAACGAGGCGAAATCCCGAATGACGAGGAGCTGCTTGGCAACCTGGTCCGGGGGATCTGTTTCGAAAACGCCAAATCTTACTTCGGCTTGGAATGCGGAATCAGGAGCCAGGAACCAGGAGCCAGGAGTCAGTAGGGTGAAGCAGACCGGAGCTATGTGTTCGATTACGATTTAATTCAAAATTGAGGTAGCCCAAATGGACTTGTTTAACTTGGCCGGAGAGGTCGCCGTCGTCTTGGGCGCTACCGGTGTACTGGGTGGCGCCATCGCGGAGGGATTAGCTGCCGGCGGCGCCAAGGTGGCCGTGCTTGGCCGAAACGCGGAACGGGGCGAAGCAAGAGTTCGCTCGATCCAAAAACAGGGGGGTGCCGCCGGATATTTTCCGGCAGATGCCCTTGATCAAGACTCGTTGAAAACTGCGCGCGAGACTTTGCTTAGCCACTTAGGCGCTCCCACCATCCTGGTGAACGCCGCCGGTGGCAATGACCCGCGCGTAACTGTCACCCCCGAACATCCGTTTGAAGGAATTAGCGCCGCGGATTGGCGGGAAAGTTTTGACATGAATCTGGTCGCCGGCGCTGTCCTCCCTGCCAAGTATTTGGCCCCGCAATGAAGGAACAGCGTAAAGGCAGCATCATCAACATTGCCAGCGTTTCTGCCCACCTTCCCCTCTCGCGTGTTGTGGCCTATTCGGCAGCAAAGGCGGCGGTAGTCAATCTAACCCAATTCCTGGCCCGTGAGTGGGCGCCTTACAACGTTCGCGTGAATTCGATAACCCCAGGTTTCTTTCCCGGAGAGCAAAACCGCCGCTTGCTCTTCAACGAGGATGGAACCGCTACGGCCCGTGGCCAGGTTATTCTGGCCCATACGTCGATGGGGCGTTTCGGAAATCCCGCTGAACTTGCCGGTGCCGCGGTCTTTCTGGCGAGTGAAAAAGCCAGCGGGTTTGTCACCGGAATTGACCTTCGGGTCGACGGCGGGTTTTTGTCCCAGACGATTTGATTCAGGAGACAGGATTCAGGATTCAGGAGCGAGGAGTTGCAGGAGTTCAGGACTCAGGACAAACGTTTGGACTCGATAGCGCTTGCGTAAGCAGAGAGCAGCTTGGAAACCTCCTCCAGAAGGACCTCTATGTCAGCGGTGACACCATATCCCAAATCCTGAACGAGAATCATATAATATCGACATTCTTCCAGGGAGCCCCGCGACATGTTAAGAAACCGTATTTTGTCTGGATCCCCACGCCTCGTAAATCCTTCTGCGATATTCGCAGGGATGGAAATCGCGGCGCGACGCATTTGGCTCGTCAGGCAATAGATCTCGCATCTCGGAAAGTTTGCCGTAAGTGCATAGGCCGCTAATACGAATCGATGAGCCTTTTGCCATACTATTAGGTCCTTGAATGTCCTTGCTGGATTGGTCATGTCGAAAAAATCGTTTTAAGTCTATAACATTATAAATATGTGTTTCTATATTGCTTGCTAAGTGTGCCGCACGTTCCATGTTTTGCAACTTCTATCTTCTCTATTTGACGTTGAGTTTCTTCTCCAATCTTCACTCGCTTGCACCCGCGCAGTGCTCCTGACTTCTCCGCGATAGCGAGGTCCGCTGGCGCTAGTTGCTATACGCGCCCCCGACCGTACAGCTCCTGAATTCTGAATCCTTGCTCCTGAATCCTGTCTTGACATTCTCCCCAGAGATGGTCAAGTGGTAAGACCTAATTTCCGGCTCCAACTGAGCCTATCCCCCTCTGCTTACTGTGAAAATCGAAAAATACACCTTTGGCATCGGTGACCGGTTCGCGCACCAGGGTCGAGCCCAACTCCAGGCCCTCTTGAAAGCCCGTGACTTGGGGATCGATGTTCACCCGGTTTGGAACAAATCCAATCGCGAGCATATGATCATCCATAGCAAACCCGATGACGTCAGGGCAGAAGCCGACTCCGCCGTGGCTGCGTTGGGTTGGAAGGGGGCTTACCATGTCGATGCCGATCACATTGGCTTGAAAACGGTCGACGGATTTATTCCAGGAAGTGACTTTTTTACCCTCGACGTAGCAGATTTCACCGGGAAACCAGCCGCAGACGACGCCGTCCATGCTTTCTCGAAGGCAGTGCGCCGCTACACCGGCTCTCTCGCCATTCCGGGGATTGACCGCCCCTTTCATCTGACCGAGGAAACCGTGCGGGGGGCTGCCAACAAATTTCTGCTCGCTGTGCAAGAGGCAGGTCGTATCTTCCGGCACATCGAGGAAAGGAAAGGGCGGGAGAGCTTTGTCACCGAAGTCTCCGTCGACGAGACCGATGCGCCGCAAAACCCGGTGGAGCTATTCCTCATTCTGGCCATGATCGCCGGGGAAGGTATCCCGGTCCAAACCATCGCCCCTAAATTTACCGGACGGTTTAACAAAGGGGTCGATTACGTAGGGGATCTGACCCAATTCGAGAAGGAATTCGATGAAGACCTCAGTGTCATCGCCTTCGCCATCCGCGAATTTGGGCTAGCCGATACCCTTAAGCTCAGCGTGCATTCCGGGAGCGACAAGTTTTCCATTTACTCCATCATTAACCGGCTGATCAAAAAACATGACTCCGGTTTACACGTCAAAACAGCAGGAACCACCTGGCTCGAAGAAGTGATCGGATTGGCTGAATCGGGCGGCGAAGGGTTGGAACTTGTTAAAGAAGTGTATGCCCAGGCCCGCGAACATTTTGAGGAATTAGCAGCTCCCTACAGCACGGTGATCGATATTGACCCGGGGAAACTGCCAGAGCCCAAATCTGTTATGAGTTGGAGTTCCACTCAATATGCTGACGCGCTGCGCCATGTGGAATCATCTCCTCATTACAATCCGCATTTCCGGCAGCTGTTGCACGTCGGTTTCAAGGTCGCTGCCGGCATGGGCAAGCGGTTTACAGACGCTTTAGAAGCCAACGAACAGATCGTCGGCCGGAACGTTACGGAAAATCTTTTTGATCGCCATCTGCGACCGATCTTTGGATGAAAAGGGCTCCCGGGGAAGGGCATCCCTGGTCAAGAGACAGTGTTCAACCATGGGGTGCGGCATGGCCTTTAATCGAGGACGACGCGGGCGTCTGCATGGGGAACTGAGAGTTTGCTAGAAGGTAAAAATGCTACAAGAACTGAAATCCAAATCCGGAATTCCCGCCACCACCAGCGGCCGCTATCGTTGGGTCATTTGCGGGTTGTTGTTCTTCGCGACGACTGTCAACTACATGGACAGGCAGATTCTCTCCCTGTTAAAGCCGATCCTCGATGGTCAACTGCATTGGAGCAACGAGCAGTTCGGGGAAGTGAATTCTGCCTTCCAGGGCGCGTACGCCATTGGCGGACTCATCTTCGGATACTTGGTCGATCGATTAGGAACCAAAATCGGTTACGCCATTTCCATCACGGGCTGGAGTCTCGCGGCGATGGGACATGCCCTCGTAACCAGCATAGGCGGATTTTTCGTGGCCAGAATGTGTTTGGGAATAAGTGAAGCCGGTAATTTCCCCTCATCCATTAAAACGGTAGCGCTCTGGTTTCCAAAAAAAGAACGGACTTTGGCGACGAGTTTATTTAATTCGGGCTCAAACTTCGGACCAATCATTGCCCCGATTGTGATTCCATGGATCGCTTTAACCTGGGGCTGGCAGATGGCATTCATCGTGGCGGGCGTGGCCGGGTTGATCTGGTTGGCGTTCTGGTTTCCACTTTACCAAGTACCAGAGCGCCAGAAGCGTCTCAGTGCGGACGAACTCGCTTACATTCAAAGTGACCGTGATGAATCTCATGATGAAGGCGCCGGGAAGATCCCCTGGCTGCGGCTGTTCAGATTCCGGCAAGCCTGGTCGATTATCGTCGGCCGATTCATGACCGACCCCGTTTGGTGGTTCTTTCTGATTTGGCTGCCCGATTATTTCAAGAAGACGCGTAACCTCGACATAGCGCATAGCTGGATGCATCTGGCGACCATCTACTTGATCATTACTGTGCTCAGCAATCTTGGCGGTTGGTTTCCCGGTTACTTGATGAAGCTCGGTTGGAGCGTCACGCGCGCTCGAAAGACGGCCATGTTCATTTTTGCCCTCTGCGTGGTCCCGATCTTGTTTGTCACCCATGTCAGCGACTGGGCCGCAGTCTTCTTGATTGGGCTGGCAGGATCCGCGCACCAGGCGTGGTCGGCGAGTCTTTACTCCACGGCCTCCGATATGTTCCCAAAGCGCGCGGTTGGATCTCTGATCGGCTTAGGCAGCGCCGCCGGCTCAACGGCCGGGATGATTTTTCCCATTTTCTGCGGTTTCATTTTGGATAAGTTCACCGCCTCCGGAAATGTGACGGCAGGCTACAATGTCTTATTTGTCATTTGTGCCTTTGCCTACCTGGTGGCGTTTGGGCTTAATCATCTTTTCGCGCCTAAATTCGAGGAAATTCCAGCTGCCGAGCTCGAGGGTTGAGGATGCCGTTTACTGAGCGGAAATAGGGTAACCCCTTAAAAAACTTATAGGAAGTTGACGCGTGAAAGGCCTCGCCGCGACTGCCGGCGAAGGTAGGGCGAAGCTCCGCCTGAGCCGGGGCTTCCGCTTGGCCTGACCGGACAACGTCAACCCCACAAATTCTCGCTCGATCATTTTACGCCGCCTTCGAGAGCGTCCCATTTTCGCGATGGGCATTTTCTGCTTACGATGCCATCGGATCGAGCAAAAACTGCGAACTACCGTTCACCTTGGCGGCGGACGGAGACATTGGTGGCCTTGACCAGGGCCGCGACTTGGTCGCCTACCTTCAGCCCCATGTCGTTCACCGATCGCGTGGTGATGATAGCGGCCACATCCCCGACAGCAGTCTCGACGATGATTTCACTCAACACCTTGTCCGAAATGATTTCTTTCACGGTGCCGGGTATTTCGTTCCGGATCGATTGTTCCATTCCGCATTCTCCTCACCCGCCCTGGATTGCGCAACAGGGACCTACATCCCCACTGTGTCTTTGATCAGCAATGGAGGGTGGGCGAGAAGTAACCCTATGAAAATGAGCTTTTTGGGGAAGCGCTTTGTCTCGAGCGTTCTGCTTTCCGCATCATCGTTCCCGGCGAAAAGCGTCCAGCCCGCTGGGTGCGCCAAGTCAGTGCAGTCACAGTTCATAAAAACTGAAAACTCCCAATGCTCAGAACACGGTGGGAATACCTTCCTCCATGACCACGACTCTTTCTTCAATGTGATGACGTTGGATGGCAGCGCGCAACCAGCGCAGCGGCTCCTCTGGCGGCTCGAAACTCAGTCGAAATGACCCGTAATGCATCGGAACCATGATGCGCGCGTTCAACTCCGTGAAGGCCCGAATGGCTTGCTCGGGATTCATGTGCACCTCCCTCCGGGTTGGCGGATCGTACGCCCCGATTGGCAATAAAGCGATCTCCGTCTGCAAGCGTTGCCCGATCTCAGCAAAACCCGGAAAATAGGCGCTATCGCCACAGTGGAAGATGCTCCTGCCACCAAGTTCCAAATGAAATCCGCCGAAACCTCGGTGATTATCGTGGAGAACTCGAGCACCCCAGTGATGGCACGGAGTCAGTGTCACCGCGATATCTCCGATCTTCAGTGTTTGCCAGGAATCCAGCTCATGGACCCGGTTAAATCCCAGGTCTTGCACTAAATTCCCAACTCCGCTCGGGACGATAATGGGCTGAAAGGAGGAGATCCGCCGGAGAGTCTTTCTGTCCAGATGATCGAAATGGGCGTGCGTTACCAGCACGAGGTCAATCGCTGGCAGATAACGCAACGGAAGCCCCGGACGACGCAGCCGCTTGATGACTTTCAGCCAGAGCGACCAGAGTGGATCGACCAATATATTTAGTCCACGCCAACCGATTAAAAAAGAGGCATGACCGATCCAGGTGAGACAAATCTGTTCGGATGTCAGCTCGGGAAAATCCGGTTGATGCGCTATTCCCTTTCGACGCGTAAAGAGAGAGGGTAAATAAACCTCGGTAAAAAAGTTTCGCCGAAGCCAGCCTTTGCCAGGTTTTAAACTGACGCGATGCCCTTGATTCCTGGTGATTTTCGACACGACAGACAAGTCCCTATTGAATTGCGTCACAATGGTAAATCCCAGATCGCCATTTTACGACAAATCTCGCTGGCGAGATAGCATCCGCGAACATCTGAAGACAATCTCTCCAGGCGAACGGCACGGGAGATCCCTGCGGATTTGTGAACAACTTCACCCCCTCTTTATCGGAAAGAAGGTTCTTGCCTTGTTTGCCCCGACACTTACGGAACCCAACCTGGATCTTTTGTGGAATCTTGGCCTTTTGGCCTCTCATTTGGTCAGCTACCCTCGATGCGAAGGGGGCACCCTCTCGTTTCGGCCAGTCTCGGCCCTCTCGGAACTTGTGCCTGGGCGATTTGGCATCCGCGAGCCGACGGAAGGTCCGGCTTTGGCGCAGTTGGATCTCATCGTCGTGCCCGGGCTGGCATTTACCGCCGAGGGAGATCGACTCGGTCGGGGCGCGGGATTTTACGATCGATTTCTCTCCGGGATTCCCGCAACCACGGTCAAAGTCGGCGTCTGTTTTGAGTTTCAAAGAGTTTCCGAGGTTCCTCAAGAATCGCACGACGTGAAAATGGACGCGGTTGTTTGTGGTTAGTCTACGCCTCCCGAAACGCTAAGGGATGGAGGAGGCGGTGGAGCAGCCGCCACTACCCTGTAGTCGGCACCTCCATCTTGAACGGAGGGATACGCACCACAAAGGGCACCCCCTCGTCCGTGAGTCCAATGAAGGAACCTTCTGCCACACTGTCCAAACCGATAACGTGATAGCTGTTGTAGGAGAACCGTTCTCCCGGCCGCAAACGCGGGTACTCGCCCACGACGCCGTCTCCTTCGACCACAATCTTCTGACCGGCTTGATCGGTTATAACCCATTTGCGGCCTCTGATCGTTACCGTTTCGACCGACTGATTGTCAATCGTGATAAAGTAAACAAATGGATACGGTCGGTCCGGGGGCGCCTCGAGTGTCTGCACGTAGACAATCTTGTCGATAATCACACGGAGATTGGCCAGTTCCCGAAACGCTACGCTCACGTGCCTACAATGCGCCATGTTGAACGAAAAGTCTCTTTCTATGGAAACACCTGTTGCGGTCAGTATTGCTGGGTCGGATAACTCCGGGGGCGCCGGAATTCAGGCCGACCTGAAAACATTTACCCACTTCAAAGTGTACGCGGCGACGGTCGTGACCTGTATAGTCGCCGAAGTGCCTGGAAAGGTCCTTTCGATACAAGCCGTCGAGCCGAGTGTAGTTCAGGACCAGCTTCACCTGACCCTGACCCATTTCCCGGTGGTGGCGATCAAGACCGGCATGCTTTACAACCGCGAAACGATCGATGTGGTCTGTGATCTCTTCGAGGCGCTTCCACAGAACAAGCGACCTTTCCTGGTTGTCGATCCTGTGATGATTGCCACTTCAGGTGATCCATTGCTTCAGCCCTTCGCCTTAGAGCGATACAAGTCTCGGATCTTTCCGCTCGCAGATCTCGTGACTCCGAATCTGGATGAGGCGGCGGCGATCCTCGGCACCAAGCTGGAGACGCTCTCGCAAATGCGGGAAGCCGCAGTCGAACTCTACAAGGTCCATCGTGTCCCCTTCCTCCTGAAAGGGGGCCATCTCAGATCGGCTCAGGCCGTAGACCTGTTAATCGATTCCGACGGGATCCATGAATTCTCCGAACCATATCGCCAAGGCGTTTCTACTCACGGAACCGGCTGTACCTTGTCCGCGGCAATCACTGCGAATCTGGCGCTCGGCCTGCCGCTGAGAGAGGCTGTCACGGTCGCGAAGAGTTACATTACTCGCGCTATCAATGACTCTTTCCACTGGAACACCAAAGCGGGAGGCATATCCGCCTTGCGCCATTCCTGGGAATAGTGCCAGTGCCCTGAAGCAGTGTCAGTGTCAGTGTCAGTGCCAGTGTCAGTGTCAGGAAAGAGACGCTGACGTTCCATTTTTAACGCTGCCCGCTGCCGACCGCAGTCTTCTCTTTCCTGACACTGGCACTGGCACTGACACTAATCGGGAGCCTTGAACGTTGGATCGCGATGTGTCACTCTGGCCTTCCAACGCAACATCCCCACGCTCAAGCATGTATCGAAGTATTTGCCTTATTTTAGCAGTCCTGACCCTGGCCGGCTGCTGGTCGCGACACAAAGAACACGAATCGGCTTACATGGGACCGCGTGAGGTGACAATCGAATGGCTGGGACATGGTTGTTTTCGAGTGACCTCGTCGATTGGCCTGACGATTATTACGGATCCATTCGACCCCCACGCGACTAAAGTCGCGACTGTCCCCGCAGACATCATCCTGATCACACATGAAGACCCAAACGCGAACTTCACGGACCTGGTGAGCGGTTCGCCGATTATCTTTCGAAGCTCAATGGCCGGCGGAGTGAACCGGGCCAGCGGAGTGCTGATTCGCGGAATTCAGACGAGCTCGGAAAATCTGGTTATGCCGACTCAACTCAATGTCGCCTACACTTGGTCGATGGACGGCATCAGGTTCTGCACTCTGGGCGCGATCGAAGATGCCGTGACCCCATCGGAAGCGTTGAATATCGGTCGAGTCGACGTCCTCTTTATACCGGAGGGCGGGGGGAAAAATTTCAACGAGGAGAAACGCCGGCTAACGATCGACCGGCTTCGTCCCCGGATTATTGTCTCGACGGGCGGAGGGAGCTATCGGGCGAACGTGGTTCATGTAGGGAATCGGTTCACCCTAACGGTGTCACAGCTGCCAGCCACCACGACTGTTTTCGTGCCCTCCATGCGGTAAAGAGCTCTTCATGAACGTTCTGGTGATCGGCAGTGGCGGCCGCGAACACGCGCTTGCCTGGAAGCTTCGTCAATCTCCGCGAGTCAAACAGGTTTTTATCGCACCCGGAAATGCCGGGACCGCGCAGCTCGGCCGGAACGTCGACATCAAACTCTCTGAACTGGATCAGCTGCTGAATTTCGCGCGACGGGAGGCGATCGATCTCACCGTCGTAGGTCCGGATGACGTTCTTGCGGCGGGGATTGTCGATCTGTTTGAAGCCGCCGGCCAGCGTATCTTCGGCCCCTGCAGAGAAGCAGCCAGGTTAGAATCGTCCAAGAGTTTTGCCAAACGATTTATGGTTCGTCACGGAATTCCGACCGCGCGCTTCCGCGAATTCGAATCGTCGCGGGATGCGAAGGCCTCCCTGGGCGAATTTGGATTTCCTCTCGCAGTCAAAGCGGATGGCTTGGCTCTCGGGAAGGGGGTCGTCATCGCGCAGGACCGCTCCGAAGCCGAAGCAGCGATCGACGATATGATCGAGCGGCGTCGCTTTGGAGATGCAGGACGGAAAGTAGTGATCGAAGAATTTCTTTCCGGCCCCGAGTGCTCGGTCCATGCGCTCGTGGATGGGCACTCCTACATCCTCTTCCCCACTGCACAGGATCATAAACAGCTCTATGACGGGAATCTCGGGCCGAATACTGGAGGTATGGGAGCCTTCAGCCCTTCGCAACGGTTGGACGCAGCTCTTTTGCGGGAAATTCGGGAGACGGTCCTGGAACCCTTTATGCGCGGCATCCAAAAAGATCATCTCCGGTTTCGCGGGCTGCTCTTTCCCGGGTTGATGCTTACGAAGGATGGCCCACGCGTGCTGGAATTTAATTGCCGGTTTGGGGATCCGGAGACCCAGGTTCTCATGCCAAGACTCAAAACGGACCTTGTCGATCTTCTCGAAGCCACGATCACGGAACAGCTTGCTACGGCCACCGTACAATGGGACATCCGTCCCGCCGTTTGCATCGTGATGGCTTCCGGCGGCTATCCCGGCCAATATAACGTCGGAAAAACGATTGCCGGATTGGAGCATCTCGACCGGAAGGACGATGTCATCGTTTTCCACGCCGGCACACGGATGAATGAGAATCGGATCCTTACCTCGGGCGGCCGCGTTCTGGGTGTCACCGCGGTTGGCGACACGCTGTTGGCAGCCAGGGAGCGAGCCTACGATGCACTCGATAAGATCGAATTCGACGGAAGCTATTTCCGCCGCGACATTGGAACGTTTTAACCTCAAACGATTCTCTGGATGTCCAAGCGCACCATCTTCTGTTTTCTGCTCCTCTGCTCCGCCCGGATCGTCTTCGCCCAACAAACGCCCGTGGCTTCTCCGAAGCCCATCCCGACCGCTACCGCGGCTCCAGCACCGGCAACCCCCCTTCGGGATCTGGTTGATCAATTGGACCAGGCCGGCCTTCAACGAGTGATTGAGCAGTTGCGGTCCAGCTACGTCGATTCGAGCGCGCTGACCAATCAGGAAATCAACCAGGCTGCCGTCGAGGGCCTTCTCTCCCGGCTTGGTCCGGGCGCTGGCCTCGAAACAAAACCTCAAACCAAACAGCCAGCCCCGAACCGTCCCTTTAAGTCCGACATTATCGAAACGCAGTTTGGCTACCTGCGGCTTGGCACTTTCACCGAGAACGATCTGCCGCAACTCGACGCGGCTCTCAATAATTTCCGGAGTCGTAGCGTAACCGGGTTAATCCTGGACCTGCGAACCATGCAGCCCGAGAGCAATTTTCAACTCGCCGCGGATATCCTGAGTCGGTTCGTGCCTAAGGGTAAAATCTTGTTCAACCTGGTGGAGCCTAAAGGAGGAGCGGAGCAATCTTACGCTTCGTCCGCAGAGCCGATCTTCACAGGGCCGTTGGCAGTCTTGGTTAGTCCGGACAACGCGGGTACGTCGGAAGCGATTGCCGGCACCCTGCACGCCCAGTTACACGCGCTGGTCATCGGTCAGAAAACCTCCGGGCGTGCCGTCGAGTACGCGCATTACCCCATCGGCGATAACCTCATTTTGACGGTCGCGATCAAAGAAATCGTCATTCCCGATGCGCCCCCAATTTTCCCAAACGGTCTTACGCCCGACATAGCAGTCTCATTTCCAAAGCCGCAACAAGACGCGGTCCTTGCGCTCGCAGATCAGAATGGCGTAACAGATTACATTTTTGACGAAGAACGCCCCCATACCAACGAAGCCGCCTTGGTTGCCGGCAAAAACCCCGATCTCGATGCGTACGAAGCGGATCATGCCAGCGGAAGATCCAAGCGACAACATGTCAAAGACGTGATTCTCCAGCGGGCGATCGATTTTTTGACGGCCATCAGCGTTTTCCGGCTGAAATGAAACGTATCGCCGGCGGGGGGGATGAAGAACGGGTCGGCGTGTCGGCGTGATCGGCGTGTCGGCGTGTAGCGTCAAACTTTCCCCTCTGCTTGTGGGCGTTCTCGTGGCGATGCGTGCTCGTTCTGCGTGTGCTCGACCTCGCTGACGTCGGCCAGCCAAAAGACGATCTTATTCGCCAGCAGCCTAACCATTGAACGCTGATGCATGACCCATACGCCGATACGCCGATACGTTCTTCCGAGCCCCGGTGTCCACCACCCAGCCCCGCTATCGGAAAATCGTCCGGTACGCGACCGGTTCCAGAAATCGAAAGATCGCCACCCCTGCTGCCCAGACCATCAGGCGCCGGACTTCGCTCCGGGACACCTTGAGGCCGGTCCGATTTCCGGGCGCGTCGCCCAACAGGCCAAGGGTACGCACCCCGATGAAGACAGGCAGCGCACAGGCAAACCGAACGCGCCAAGGCCGGACACTTATGACGTATCTCCAAGCTTCTTCCAGGTATCCGGAAGCCCGTTGACGCCATCGTGCCCGCTCCGGGCCAGCCAGAGCAGGGTCCAAGGCGATCTCGTGCAAATTGGAGACCGGAAGATAGGATCTCCCGCTCTGCAGATCGAGAGGATAGTCCCGCAGAATGTTGACCAGTTGCAGACCCTTCCCAAAATCCCTTCCTAAGACCAGCATTTCCTCCGCCCTCAACCGGGCATAATTCGACCACTCCAGCAGGCAAATCTTTGTCCAGAACTCCCCAACAGAACCTGCCACCAGATATGTATATTCTTCGAGCTCCGAATCATCCGCCAATCCATGGATACCCGGCTTGGACTCAAATCTCTCGATGTCGAGAGTCTGCCCATGAATGATTTTGGTTAGCACTTCGTGGACGAGCGCCTGGTGAGCCGGCGGAATTTTTACCAGGCAAGCCATCACCCCGTCGATGTTGGCCACCAACACTTTCTCAGGTCCATCCGCCTGCGCCGTCAAACAGGCTGCCAGATCCAACGGATCTCCCGGGTGCCGGTTGACAATGGCTCTTAGAAACCGATCCAAGAACTCGATTCTTTCTGCCGGCGGCAGCTGATTGGTGTCGGCGATGGTGTCCGACGCCCGGGCCAACAGATAGCCCAGCGCAATCGCCATTCGAATCCGCCTCGGAAGAAATCGGACGCTGAGATAGAATGAACGAGAAACTCCTTTGAGAAGAGTCCACAGCTCGGCCTCACCGGACATCGACCACCTCGATCTTACTAAGATCGGCATTCCCTAAGCCATAGCTGAACGCGGTTTGGAGATATCTGGCCGTTTTTGAAGCAGGCTCCATTTGGGCCCCCAGACGCCATTCATCGATTCTTCTCAGCGCCACCGCGTCCATGGCCACCGGATCCTTGCTTGCATACAACGTTCCAAAATGGACGGCATAATTCGCATCTCCGAGAGGCGCGCCGGCGTAGAGCGCGATTAAACCGTCCATGACTTGAAAAACCACTTTATCGCCGATGCGCGGATCCGCATACGCCTCAGGGATCGAGGGATCGCCGTTGATCGGAGCCTGGACCAGTCTTCGCCAGTTGTCGAGGTTCTGGATCGTCATGTTGAACAAGGCTCCGGAAAGGCCGCAGTAAGCGTTGTCGGACAAAACCGGCACGTTGATCACCTTGGTCACCACCCGGGTCAAGACGCTGCTCAAGTGGCTTTCATCGCTGAGATTGTCGATGCTGCGCGGCCTCTTCTTGTCTGGCTCCACCGGTTCTGCCCTGAACTCGCCCCGCAAAGTATCCGGAGCTTTGGCCGTGAAAAGGAGATCACCGTAGATCAGTTTTCCCAGGACTGCCGATGTGATGACAGCCTTGGGATCATAGTTGCCTTCGCTCCACATCAGGCGGTATCCGGCATTCTTGGAGCGAAACCCTGCCGCTTTGAGCAGGCGTTCTTCCCGATCCCAGACCACAATGTTCTGAGCCGGGACGCCCGCAGTCGCCAATCCGCTGGCAATGGCGTTCACCACTGCGGGATGAGAGCTGAAAAGAGGTGCCCCGTTCCCACAGACCTTGATACCAACGACATCGGACGGCTTGACCAGGGATCCCCACGCGGAAGAGACCGTTGGCTGACCTGTCGCAGCCATCACCAGATCATCCACCATCCGGCGAACGACCGCAGAGTCCGCTTCATAGTCCGCAATCGCTTCGGAATTCTGGGTGCGATAGACGTACGATCGAGCCGGAATCGGCGTCGGCTCCACGTCGACCGGGGCCTGTGACGCTGCGTCGGACGGTGACGCTGCCGCCGGTGCAGTCGAATCCTGTGTTGGCTGTGGCACTTGACCCGGACACCAGATCGGACTGGAAACAAAGCCACAAATCAATAACGTCACGACAGCTCGGAACACGAGGCTGGATTATAGTCATGTTTATGCAAATCCAAAACGGAATTGAGGAGACCACGGAATTGCATCATCTTTATGTCCATATCCCGTTTTGTCCGAAGGTCTGTCCGTATTGCAGCTTTTATAAAGAGGCGTCGGACCGCAACAAGACCCAGGCCTTCCTCGATTCGGTCCTCTTGGATCTCGATCGTCGGCTCCGGGAAGTGGCGACCTGCCGGCTTGAAACGATCTTTTTTGGGGGCGGCACCCCTTCCGCCCTTTCAGTCAAGCAGCTGGAGTTTCTTCTCACCGGCCTGCATCACCGCCTCGATTTGACCGGGTTACGCGAGTGGACTCTGGAGATGAATCCCGCCACCGTCTCCCTGGAAAAGGCCCAAATGCTGCACGATTTTGGAGTGAATCGCATCAGCATGGGAGTGCAATCCTGGGATCCCGAAATGCTGGATCGGCTTGGCCGTGTTCACTCGGCACAGCAGGCCGAGCGTTCCTTCGATATTCTGCGGGAGGCCGGATTCACCAATCTAAATCTCGACCTGATGTTCGGGATTCCAGGCCAATCCATCGAAACCTGGGAGCAGAGTTTGCGCAAGACCATCCACCTGGCGCCCGAGCATATTTCGGCTTATTGCCTGACATTCGAGGAAGACACTGAGTTTTTCCGGCGGCATCAACGAGGCGAACTTCCTCAAGACGCCGAACAGGAAGCCCGGATCTTCGAACGGACAATGGAAATTCTCGAAACCGGCGGCTACCAGCAGTACGAAATTTCCAATTACGCGACTCCAGGGTTCGAATGCCGGCATAACCTTGCCTACTGGCTCGGGCGGGACTACCTCGGTTTGGGTCCGAGCGCCTTTTCAACGATCGGTGAAAGGCGTTGGCAGAATACACCCGATACCACCCGGTATATCGAACAGCTTCGGGCCGGCATCGAACCAATCCATTTTAAGGAAATCATCACCAGGCAGATCCGGACAGCGGAAACAATCGCCTTTGGTTTGCGTACCTCAGTCGGCGTGCTTGAATCCTCAGTGGCAGGATGGAGCGGTGAATTGACCGCACTTCGGGCCGCAGGTTACCTCGAAAAAACAAATGCCCATGTTCGTTTGACCGCGAAAGGCCGGATGGTTGCTGACTCCATCGCCGAGCTCTTCGTATGAACGGGTACGACGTCCTGGTGGTCGGAGCTGGTCCTGCCGGAGCCACCGTGGCGGCCATGACGGCGCGTGCAGGCCTATCGACCTTGGTCCTCGAACGGACTCAGTTTCCCAGAGAGAAAGTCTGTGGCGATTGCCTGAACCCTGGTGCCTGGAAAATCCTGGATCGTCTGGGTGTCAGCGAAATCATTGATCAAATCCCCTCTGCCAAATTGCGCTGGGTCGAGTTCCTTGATCTGACAGGACGCCCTATCCGATTTGAGCTTCCTAATGAAAACAGGGGAGAGCGAGGGATCCGTCGAAAACTTTTCGATGACGCTTTGATTACCCACGCCATCTCGGCGGGAGCCCAGGTGAGCTTCGGGAACCCTGTGCTCAAGGTTCAGAACGGTTCCAATTGGAAAGTCACCACTAATAACGAAGTGATCCAATCCAGGTTCCTTGTCGCGGCCGACGGACGCAATTCGTCTGTGGCCCGATTGCTCGCAGAATACCCCAAAACACGCACGGACAGGGTAGCTTTTCAGACTCATTTTTGGGCCGATGCTGAACCCCATGTGGCGCTGCAATTGTGCCAGTACGGCTATCTCGGATTAGCCACCATCGGCGAAGGCCTGACCAACCTCTGTTTGGTTTGCCGGCCGGAACATGCCGATCAGTTTCGCCAGGAAGCAACCAGGAAATTCGGACTGACGCCCGACCATCGTTGGCAGTCGATCACCCCGCTGACCAGACGCACCATTCAAACGCAACACCTCAACCTGTTGTACATCGGCGACGCCGCTCGCGTAGTCGAACCCTTGACTGGAGAGGGCATTCTTTATGCACTGCAAAGCGGCATGCTCGCCGCCGACGCCATTTCCGCCGCAATCCGCGATTCTTCGGACCCTGCTCTCATTTACACGCGGCAGCATCAGAAAGTGTATCATCATCGGCTCTGGGTCAATAAACTGGCTAGACTCGCAGTTCTCCATCCGAGAGTTTCGAACCGGTTCTTCGGGCTTCTCAGACTCAATCCAGCGCCCCTGAAGTATTTGACCAGTAAAGTGGTTGGGTGACGTTCAGGATTCTGGATTCAGGATTCAGGATCCAGAAGCCAGGAGTTCCAGGAGGCACGGAGTGCACTGACACTGGCACTGACACTGAGTGCCCCTCGAGGAATCCGCTTGATTAATTCTCCGCGAGGTGAATGGTCTTGCGCGATCTGAATGTTGAATGTCTTCGGTTTATTTTGCGGGCGAACTTTTTTCTACGAAACACCTGGTAGGCAACGCAGCCTTGGCGGATGCGATCGCGAATGTCTCAAACTTGAATTTCACTTGTGTCCTTCCGCAAACGCTGGAGGAGCGTGAAATGAGCGCTCAGGATATCCGCGACAAAGATATTGTGACCTTGATCGGCTGTGATTTGGCTCTTTTCAACTTTGACGGTCCCGAACTGGATTCAGGAACGGTAGTTGAATTCATGTTTGCGAAATTCGCCGATATCCCGTCGCTCCTGCTACGAACCGATTTCCGGCGCGGTGGAGACCAAGGGGTGGACCCTTGGAATCTCATGATGAGCTTCTACCCGCGTACCCGAACGCTTTGTTTGAACAGCATCGAGATCTACAAAAAGGCGACGAGCATGGGTTTGACTCCGATGGGCGCTGGTCAAAACCTGGTCGAAAAGGTCGCCGAAGCGGTCGTCAAAGAATTGGAACTGTTAAGCCAACTGCCCCCCGCGATTCCTCAGGATTTAACCGAGCCAGTTTATCGATGGCTCAGTCAAATGCCGGGATTTCACTCCTCCGCGAGTGGTGGGAAGGTGATGGCTGCACTAGCACAGAAGAAAGCGAACCGACTCCTGCCTTAGCAGGCGGCGCACTCAGACTTGGATCTCTATGGTGAAAAATTTCCAACCTCTCATCGATGAACTGCGGGTCATCATTGAGAATTCTCGAAACGGACGGCTCTCCCCTGCCGACGAACAAAAGGGCGCTGCGCTATTCAAAGAATTGGTCACGTCAGGAGGAAAACCGCTGTCTAGCGCGCTGGAACTCCTCGGGGATCTACCATGGTTTGTTCCGGTAAACGGCGCCCTGGAAGCTTGGCCTCAAATGACTCCCGCCAAACAACGAAGCTTCCTCTCCGCCCTGAAACCGTTGGAATCGGAAGCCTCGAGACGAATGCGTCTCAGCATTGCACGCGGTCTGCACAAGCTGGATGCCACTTCGGCGCTTAAGCTTATCGTGACCACCCTCCAAAGCTTGCGGAAAGAGAACGGCCTGGAACCTAAGGACCGCCAAATCTTTTACAGTGTTTTGATTGGGAAAAACAAACCGTGGCTGTTGCAACTCGATCTGAAAACCCTGAAGCCGGCCGAAGCAGAGCTCGTGGCGCTCACTGCGATTGAGTGTGCGGCCGGAGCCAACCCTCCGGCGGCTGTCGCCGTGATTCAATGGGCCAAGCCCTATCAACCACTTAACACCATCCCGGAATCGCTCCAACAGGAGCTGGCCAAAATTTTCAGAAAATGGAGTTCGCGCTGGCAGAAACAACTCCCTGAGGAGGATTTGCCTCCCATCCTGAAAGAGACCCTGCAGGCGAAATTCGCTAATCCCGTCGACGAACTCCCGCAGTCGCCGGCGATTCAACCGGCCAGGCAAGAACCCGTTCAACCTTCGCATCAACAAAATCGACGTTCCCAGCAACGTCCACAAGGCAGATCGCAGCCCGCTGGTCATGGTGACAATCGGCCCGAAAGATCGCATCGGCAGAGGTTGGAGAAGCCGCCAATACAGCACCAAAAGCCTCAGAAAACGAACTTTGATCTCTCGGAACTTCTGAAGCAGGTCCAGTCGCAATTCAACGATCTTCGAGAAGAGTTGGACATCGCCCGAAGTCACCTTCGCCAATCGAATCAATCATCGAGGCAGGTAGACGTCCATACGATCGATGCGAGTCAAGGAATTGGAGCGTTGCGGGAAGAAAACGCGCGCTTAACGGAAACTGTGAGCTCGTTGCGCGAAGCCTTGAGCGACCTTGCCAGTGAGAATTTCGATCAAGCCGTTAGTCGGAGAGCCGATAGCGGCGAACCGGTGACGGATCCTGTCGAACAATACAAATCCTTTCTCACGCTCAAGGTTCGCGAACAGATAGTGAACTTTCACACGTTAAATCCCGAGAACAATGTCGATGGCCTCCCTCTGCTGCTGGATAACATCCTGCGAACCTTACAAGAGTGCGGTATCGACCTCCAGAATATCGAGGCTCCTCCTCCTCAGGCCCGTAGAAAGTACTAACCCAATCGTCCTCGTCCTCGTCCTCGTCTCGTTCTCGTCCTCGATCTTCAATCCGGCTCGGTATGACCGATCCGCCACCGCCCAACACATGAGGGTTGAAGTCATGAGGCAAGGCCACCCGGTAAGCCCCGGCTCAGACGGAGCTTCGCCCCACCGACCAATCGTCCTCGTGCTCGTTATCGTTATCGTTCGCCTCGTCCTCGATCTTCAATCCGGCGCGGTATGACCGATCCGCCACCGCCCAATGCACAGGGGTTGAAGTCACGGGGCAAGGCCACCCGGTAAGCCCCGGCTCAGACGGAGCTTCGCCCTACCAACCAATCGTGCTCGTGCTCGTGCTCGTCCTCGATCTTTAATCCGGCTCGGTACGACCGGTCCGCAGCCGGACTTTCGCGCTACCGCCACCCCATCACGCCAACGCTTGGTAGGAAAGGTTTGCAAAACGTTGAAATAAACCGTGCTCATCAAAGGGTAGATGCTGGGCAAAACAGAGTGCCACCAACTTCTCCGCGGGATCGATCCGGCAATAGGTTGTGGCCATGCCACTCCAACCAAATGCGCCCAGCGTGCCAAGCGTTCCTGATAATCCGTCGTCAATCCGCACAGCGACTCCGAGACCAAAACCGTGCCCAACACCCAGATTAATGAAAGGAACAGCCAAGCCGGTCAGATGGTTGGCGATCATCAATTCCCAGGATTTGCGCCCAATGATTCGCTCGCCGAACAACTCGCCTCCGTTGCAAAGCATCTGACCAAAACGGGCAAAGTCATCGAGGGTGGAAAACAAACACGAACCGCCTCCTGGATAATCCCTTCGTCCCTCGACAGTTTCTCCCTGTAGAGAAGTCACCGGGCGCAATGAGCCGTCAGTGTCATGCTCGTAGACTTTCGCCAGCCGTGCCCTTTGGGAGTCAGAGACTGCGTAGCTGGTATCGAACATTCCCAACGGTTCCAAAATGCGCGCCCGCAAATACGCGTCGAGCCGCAGACCGCTCACCACTTCGATCACGCGACCGAGAACGTCGGTGGATAGCCCATATTCAAAGCGCGTTCCAGGATGCCACTTCAGCGGTAACCGCGCCAGATCAGTGATCAACGCTTCCAGCGACGTCCAGTGCCCTTCGGTGATTGGCCGATAAATTTCACCGATGAGTTCACCGGGAGCATCATAAATCATTCCCGAGGTGTGCGTGAACAGATGCTGAATCGTGAGCGGTTTGTCGGCAGGAACCAACTCTGGGTTTTCTGCTGTTCCGCCCACTAACACTTGAAGATCGCGAAACTCTGGGAGGTAATCTGTCACCGGGTCAAGTAACCCCAACTTTCCTTCCTCGAGAAGAGTTAACGCCGCGACGCTGACCACGATCTTCGTCATCGAATAGACCCGAACAATCGTGTCGCGCGACATTGGAAGGCCAAGCTCCCGATTCTGAAATCCGGTCGCGAACGTGTCGGCTATCTTTCCGTTCCGCGCCAGGAGCAGGCTGACTCCGGCATGCTGACCGTCATCGACAAACCGCTGGATACGCCGATGCAATGGCTCGAACCGCTCGGGAAGAAATCCTAACGCCGATGGTTCGCCCGACGACAGGGGATTCGGAGAATTCATCGTCAATCGTTACAACAACCGCACCCGCCTGTAAACAGCGCTCATACTGTTAAACCCCTCCGTGTCCTCCGCGACCTTTGTCCGATGCCTTCTTCCTTCCCGACCAATGCGGCGCAAGCCGCATGGCAATCCACACTACGTTGCCAACTGGCCCAACCGTGATTTGTAAGCGGAATAGATCTCTTCCCCAAAACAGGAAAAGTACACACTTTCCAGCGATTTATTTGTTTCTAGCCCGACCGCAATTTCGCGAACTGCGATTTCTACCGCTTGATCGATTGGGTATCCGTACACCCCGCAACTGATCGCCGGAAAAGCCAGGCTTCGGAGTTGATATTCAGCTGCTATTTTTAGGCAGGATCTGTAGCAACTGGCCAGGAGTTCGGGTTCATTTCGTGTTCCCCCATGCCACACCGGTCCCACTGTGTGGATGACCCATCTCGCCGGCAATCGATAGCCCTTCGTGATTTTTGCCGCGCCCGTTTTGCATCCGCCGAGAGTCCGGCACTCGTCCAGTAACTCGGGACCGGCGGCACGATGGATCGCGCCGTCCACACCACCACCGCCAAGCAATGAGACGTTGGCGGCGTTCACGATTGCCTCGACGCTCAATTGGGTGATGTCTGTCTTTCCTGCAATCATTCGGTTCTTGCTGAGCATATAGCAAATCTCTCTCAGATTTTAGCTGGTTTGAAATTCGATTCGCGCGTAGGATTTCCGGCGTGCACCGATCTCCATGCGATTGCGACTCCAATCCGACAACGAGGATCGGGCTCCGGAAGACTGCTTTGGTTCTTCTCAGCACCATTGGCGCGATTGTTACCGCCCACGGTGAAGATCTGACCACCACTACCGGCAAAACCTACCATGATATCCAGGTATTGAGTCGCAGTTCTTCTTCGGTAATGATCCAGAGCAAAGAGGGCGAATTCCAGTTTTCACTGTCCCAACTCCAACCGGCCGACCGGGAAAAATACTCGAAAAACCTTACCAAGGCGATTGATCTTCCTGCCTTAACAGTTATCGGCGAACAGAAGGCGGATTTTACCAATCCCCAGGAACCTACCAGGACCGAAACATTCGCTCAGAAAGAGCTTCAGAGACAGCAGGCCGAAAAAGATGAGGCACACAAAAAGCAGCTCGAATCGTATCAACCCTTCCAAATCTTCAGAGGCCTGACGTTCAGTTTGCTCACCGACCCGAAGAATGAAGCTGCCACCCTTCCGGATTATCTAAGCCCGGACTATGGACGCCAGTCTCCAGACATCGTCGAAAAAGATCTCAAAATCTTCGCCAATTCGATCAATAATCCGTCGCCCTGATTTGTTAGGTATCTTGAGTGTTGGCGGAATTCGGATCGAGTGGCGGAATTCCCTGTGATGACCGCTGAGCTGCAAAAGCTGGCCGCTTACCTCCGAGCCTCGGACCGTATCATGATCTTTACCGGCGCCGGAATTTCGACCGGAAGCGGGATCCCGGATTTCCGTGGGCCAAACGGCGTGTGGAAACGTCGCCAGCCTGTCTATTACCAGGACTTCATGACTTCGGAGTCAGCGCGAGTCGAGCACTGGGATTACAAGCTCGAGGCATGGCCGGCATTTCGCGCAGCGCGACCAAACCCGGTCCACCATGCCATCGTCACACTGGAAAATGCGGGTAAAGTGAGTGCCGTGCTGACCCAAAACATCGATGGGTTGCACGCTCTTGCGGGTTCTGATAGCCGCCGCCTGATCGAATTGCACGGCACAAACCTCTTTGTGGAATGTCAAACTTGTCTTTGGCGTGGCAACCCGGAGCCCCATTTTGAACATTTTCGAATTCATCGCAAGCCGCCGCTCTGCCAATGCGGCGGATACCTGAAACCGGCGACCATTAGTTTCGGACAAAGTCTCGATCCCCTCACTCTGAAGCGCGCCGGTGAAGCCGCGCGGAGAGCTGATCTCGTGGTGGCGCTTGGATCGACGCTCTCGGTTCATCCGGCGGCCTCGTTTCCCCTGCTGGCCGCAAATCGAGGGGTTCCGTACGTCATCATCAATCGCGGAGTGACCGACCAGGATGACCAGCCGTGCGTTTCTCTTCGGTTGGAAGGCGAGGTCACAGAGATCTTTCCGAGTGCCGTCGAAGCCGCATTGGATCAGCACTGACAAATCGGGATTCAGGAGTCAAGAGTTGCAGGAGTTACAAAATAGGAATAACCGAGTTTGTCGTCCGCGATTGGCATTTTTTCTCCCTTCTGACTCCTGACTCCTGAATCCTGAATCCTGAATCCTGAATGGAACTGACACTGACAACTCCATAGACTAGCTTCGCATATATGCCAAAAATCAGTTCGACCGATCTCGATGTTTACCCAGTCGCGCTTGGAGGAAACGTGTTTGGGTGGACTTCCAGTGAAGAAGAGTCGTTTGCCGTGCTGGACGCCTACGCGGCAGCAGGCGGTAATTTTATCGATACTGCAGACGTCTATTCCGCGTGGGCACCCGGGAATTCAGGCGGAGAATCGGAGACTATTCTCGGACGCTGGATTGCTAAGAGGGGAAAGCGGGACCAGACAATTATCGCCACCAAAGTTGGGAAGCATCCTCAATTTCAAGGACTCTCCGCGAAGACCATTCGGCTTGCCGCAGAAAACTCTCTGAAACGACTCGGCACCGATTATATCGATCTGTACTACGCACACGCGGACGACGAACAAACGCCACTGGAAGAAACTCTGGGCGCTTTTGATGCGCTTGTCCGCGAAGGTAAACTACGGTACATCGCCGCTTCCAACTATTCCGCCCCCAGACTCGCCAAAGCGCTGTCGGTTTCTGATCGTGAAGGATTTGCCCGATATGTGGCTCTCCAACAACATTACAACCTCATGGAACGCCACAAATACGAGGGAGAACTTGCGGACTTGGTGGCCAGCGAACGGTTGTCGTCGTTACCTTACTTCGCACTTGCCTCTGGGTTTTTGACAGGTAAATACCGGCCAGGCACCAAAATTCAGAGCAAGCGAGCAGAAACAGCGAGCGCTTACCTGAACGAGAAAGGGATTAAGGTCCTCGCCGCTCTCGACGAGGTTGCGACCACGCACCACGCCGCAGTTGCCACCATCGCGCTCGCCTGGCTGGCGGCCCAACCCACTGTCGCCGCCCCGATTGCCAGCGCGCGCACCACCGACCAGCTTCCGGAGCTTTTGCGAGTTTCGGAGGTGCGGCTCAGCGATGCCGAACTACGCAAATTGAACGAAGCCAGCGCCTCTTCGGGAAACAACGGGTCAAGCTCTTGACACGGTTACAGCCGTCCATTTAAAAACTGTATCCCTTGGGCTCCGCTTTTTGGGGACTCACCGAGATGAAAAGACGAGAGTTCCTCAAGGCCACAGCCGCACTCGCTGCAGCAGCTCCCGTAGCGTCGCGACAGATTGCTTCGGTTCCGGCGGAGAAAGTTCATCTGTCATCACCGGCGCCGTCGGTAACCGACTTGTCCCCTTCGCAGAAATTCGACGAGGTGCTCCGGCCAAAACTCAGGAAAGCGTCTCATTTTTTCGAGGACCCGGACATCAACGACGTGTTCCAGCGTATGCTGGGCGCCGCTTACTATCGAGCTGCGGATATCGGGACGTGCCTGACTATCGCCGACCAAATTATAGATGGCGACCGACCGAGTGCGTTTCGAGCGTTGCTTGCCGCCGGAGATCGCCTTTCAGCAATCGCCGAGACTTCCGCACGGAACAAGCTCAGGGTCAGCGCTCGAGAAGCCTATATGCAGGCCGCGAATTATATCTTCGCTTCCACCTATTTCATTAACCCGGCGACGGCTCCCGATGCCTTTGCTTTCAACTGGCTTCGGCATCAAGATCTTTGGGACAAAGCCGCCGCGCTACGTGATCCGCCGGTCGATTACTTGCCGTTTCCTTACGAGAAAACCACACTGCCGGGATACCTTTTCAGGATCGACAATTCCGGGAAACAGCGACCACTTCTGATCCTGAACAATGGCTATGAAGGAGGAATGATTTCCGCCTGGACCATGGGCGTGGCAGCAGCGCTTGATCGGGGATACAACGCCTATACTTTCTACGGCCCCGGTCAGGGAACAGCATTGTTGAAGCAAAATCTTCACTCCCGGCCAGATTGGGAAAAGGTGATCTCCCCTTTGTTGGATTATCTGCTCATCCGTCGCGAGGTCGATCCAAGCCGGATCGCTCTACTTGGCATCAGCGAGGGCGGATACTGGGCTCCGCGCGCAGCCGCATTTGAACCCCGTCTGGCCGCGTGTGTCGCAGACCCCGGCGTTTGGGATGTCTCGACCGCTTGGACCCGAATGCTGCCGAAACCGGCACTTGATCTGCTGACGACACCAAGTCAGGCCAGATTCGACAATCTCATCAGCGTTGTCCTCAGATCGAACCCAAGAGCGGCTTCGGCTCTCCTCCTTCGTACGCGTCCCCTTGGCCAACCTTCCGCCTACCAGGCGTTTAAAGCGGTGCAGGAATATAATCTGGACGGCGTTGCGAATCAGATCCGGTGCCCGATTCTGATTACGGAGCCTGAGGGCGAGCAGTGCTGGCCCGGGCAATCTCAGAAAATGTACGATGCTCTTTCCAGTCCAAAGACACTTATGAAATTCACCTTGGCAGAAGGCGGCGACCTGCAGTGCGAGCCGAAAATCGCCGGTCTCCGCACTCAAAGAATTTTCGATTGGCTGGATCAGACCTTGAGTCTCTCATAAGCCTGCCGGCCTCCCCGGAGTGGCGGCTCTAGTTTTCTTTCGAATGAAGGCATTCAAATTGCAAAATAGCTCCAGCGAATATCGCGGTGCATGGGTTGATCCGCAGTATGCGACCGCCTGGACTTCGTACCGCCGGCGACGCCTCGCGGTCTTTTGTCTCTTCTTCGTCGCCATACTCGAAATCCGGTTCTCGTTTTTCGTTCCGGGATTTTTCTTTGCCTTGACCTTTGTCACTTACTTCTTCCTGGCTGCCTGGCTGGCAAACTGGAAGTGTCCCCGATGCGGGCAGGCATTTTTCCGGGCTGCGTTCTATCGCAGTCTTTTTGGCGGCCGATGTTTCCATTGCAACCTTCCCAAGTGGTCTGTTTCCGAGACCGGAGACACTATTTCCCGACCTAAGTTTCCCTTTCGTTGGGCTCCAGCCGAGCAGCGCAATCGTTAATCAATGTTGCCAGGGCCAATGGAAAAAGCCGTGGTGCCGGCTCTTACTCTTCTTTTTATTCTTACTTTTCTTTTTGCTCTTATTCTGCTTTTTGCGGTGGGTGCTGCTGCTTTTCTTCGCTTGGGGTTTTGAATGGGATCGCGTCGAGACCTTAGATTGCGCATGCGTCTTCTGGGGAGCACCTGAAGGTTCATCAGTAGAAGTCTCACTATGATGAGACGCCTTCGGAGGGGCATCGTAGGGAGGAAGCGGAACGTCCACATGCTCCTGCGCGGCAACGGGAAACCCTGATAAAACGAACGCCAAGAAGAGGGTAGTCAAAGTCAGAACGGGCTTCATCTGTTAAACGGGGTCATCTTTTTATACGGGTTCAGCGGACGCGGCATTCAAAATCGTTTGCTCTCTGGTCTTTAGACCTCGGGTTAACCCTGGGAACGCCCATTGGCTGACCAGCGGGAAGATTCGGCGCAGGCTGATTCGAACGACTGATTGATAGGGTCACGTCGCAGGCTGGTCCGACGTAACTTTCTGCCAAGGCTAAGGCCTTAGATCCTGGTCCATGAACAGACCTTAACAGGCTCAGCAGCCAAGTAGCCAGATGTCAAAAGTCAGGCGGCTTCTGACTCCTGAATTCTGAATCCTGAATTCTGAATTCTGCCTCCCTGCCTCCTGGCTCCTGCCTCATATTCTCTTGTCCGAGCCTTTCGAAAGCGGAGCATAAATCTCTGGAACCGGCGCGATGCCGGCATCGCCGAGTCTGCGCTCTTCCAAGATGCCTTGTGCGATGCCGTGCGCGATTCGCTGCCGGTAACTCTCGGTAGCCACTTTCCGAGCTTCCGCAGGATTGGTGATGTAGGCACACTCACAGAGGACGCATGGGATCTCCGGATTGCGGGTCAGTCTCAAGCGACGCCGCATCACCCCCTGATCGGTTTCGTCCGTCGACGCAACGAGCTGCTGTTGTATGCGCGTCGCCAGCCCGTGACTGTCAGCTCTCCAGTAAAAAGTCTTTGCTCCGTGCATCGCTTGATTGGACACCGCATCGTAATGAATGCTCACGAGTACCGCTCCGCGACCTTGTCGGTTCGCAAAACGAACTCGATCATCCAGCTCCACAAAATGATCGTCCTCGCGCATCATGACGACCCTCACTCCGGCGCGGCGTAATTCCGCTTGCACCAGCTTCGCCGTCTCGAGCGTTAAGTCCTTTTCCTTCAAAAAAATCGGTGCTCTTTGGCCACTCACGCCGCCGCTATCTTTTCCGCCGTGACCGGCATCTATGACCACTGTCGAAAAATGACCAGCGCCAGCCGATGGAGCCGGTGTTTGAGCACAACCGCCTAAGAAGAGAACAAGAGAAACGGTGATCGATATCGGCCAATAAATGAAGCGAAACATAGGATGCCCCTTTAAACTCTAATAGAGCGGACTAGCCCGGTTTGGAGGTGTTGGGGCCACAACAGGCGCCTGCGGAACAGCAGGTTGAGGCGTCGGAGCGGGCTTGTCGAGAAGCTGATACCAATACTGGTACGACCAGAATCCGGTTCTCGTCTCATAACCCGCGAACCAGCAACCAACGATCATGTTCGCTCCTCTGTCGGCGGCTAATTTTTTAATCTCGTACGGGTCGACGAAATGAGCCGATCGGACCGAAATCAATCCGATCTTTCGATACCCCTGTTTCATGAAGGCTTGAACGGTCGTTTGAAAAGCACTTTGCTCGACTCTTTGAAAACTGACTTGATCCAACCAGACCAATTGGGCCTTGGCACCTTGGGTCTGATCTTGATACACGCTCCCCAGATCGCCATAGTAATTCCAAGGTCGGCCTGCCTTTCTCGTGTTGACGTTTGGCGTTAATGCACAGCTGAAAAATGCGGGCGCAATGATGAGCAGAATGAAATATTTCATTTCAAATCGGACGGCCAAATCGCAGGGAGGATTTGCATGTTGCGCTACAAGTAATCCGGCATTGTTAGAAGTGTAAATTCTAGCCTGTCAAAATACCCGCGAGATACTCGCGCAGTGCTTCGGCGTGCCGCGCACCGCCCCTGAACCCGATGTAACCGTCCGGCCGAATCAATACGATGGCGCTCGGTTCCGCTTCGTAAAGAGCGTACGCTGCGCCGTCCGAATCGATGAGGGCATCAGACATCTCGGCCCGCGCGGCCCGAATCACCACCAAAGCCTCGATCAACCCCTTGAAATCCTGTCGGATCTCATCACGCAAGACTTTGAATTTCGATGCCACCTCGGCATCCGCGCCGGCAAAAAGCAGAAGGTGATAAACTGGCTCGCGAAAGAGATCGAATAATCGAAGCGGCTCCAATCCTGCTTGGCCCTGGAATTCACAGTCTGGCGCGCGGTCGCCGGCGTGCAGGGTGTGTCCAGTCTTACCAGACACATTGGAACTTCGACGGTAGTGAATCCCGATCTCTGCCATCGTTTCCGCAATTCGATCTTCCACCAAATGAATCTCGGTCAGCATCGGAATGAGCGCATCCCTGAGTTGTTGACCTAGCCCGCCTTGCACGCTCGCCATGCGAGTGAGTCTGTCGGTGAGGCTCAAGACCATCTTCGCGACCGGCTCGCGCTCTTCGTTGTAACTGTTGAGCAGCGACTCCGGCGATTTCTGATGAACAACCAGCGCGAGCTTCCATGCGAGGTTCATGGCATCTTGGATACCGGTGTTCATCCCCTGGCCACCGGCGGGGCTATGGACATGCGCAGAATCGCCTGCGAAAAAAGTGCGGCCCACGCGAAACTCCGGGATTTTCCGATGAGCGATGTGAAAGCGCGAGATCCAAACCGGATCTGTAAGACGTATCCCGTACTTGGTTCGCCTCTCCACGAGCGCCTGGATTTCGTCAAACTGGAGATCGCCGACCGGCTGTTTTTCTGATTCTTCCTGCGTGCTGACAATGATCCGGCACCGGTCCCCTCCGGAATGGGAAAACCCCGACCAGCCCTTCCCCCGTCAGAAAAAGATGGATGTGAATGTGATCGAGCGAGACCCTCCATCTTTACATCCGCGAGAAGAAACGTTTCCGGATAAGCGTCTCCCTCAAATGGCACGGCTAATAGATTCCTCACGCCGCTGTGCGCGCCGTCGCAACCAATCAGCCAACGCGCTTCAAGGATCTCTTCAACTCCTGCCGAGTCCCGAATGACTGCTCGAGCCGCGTCGGGCGATTGAGAGAGCGCCACCAGCTCTTTAGCTCGATCCACAACGATCCCAAAATGGCCCAGATGCTCACTCAGCAGACGCTCCGTCTCACTTTGCGGCAGGCTGATCACGAACCGATAACGGCTCGCCAAACCGCAGAACCCGATGTGGGCGATTTGACCGCTGCGATTGTAGATAGCGACACCGTTCAATTGTTGACCCGCCTCGAGCACTGGGCCGATCAGTCCCATGATTTGAAACATCTCCAGTGTACGAGGAAAGATAGCCAGGGCTCTGGAGGTAGTGGCTGGCGCCGCCGCTTTATCAATGATTCGGCAGTTCACGCCGTTCCGGGCAAGCTCACAGGCCATTGTTAGCCCGACTGGACCGGCGCCAACCACCAGAACATCGATAGGAGGGGTAACTTGCATGAATAGTTCGCTGGCTGGTCAGCGGCTTCTGCGGCGACGCGACTGCTCGATTCTCAGATTCAGTTGGACTTGTTCCTCTTGCAGACTGCGCTGCAGACGAATTCTGGCCTGATCATCCGCGCATTTTCCAATCTCATCACTCAACCGCTTGATCTCTCTCAGTTGTTCAACCTCGAAAGGCACGCATCCGGAATTCTTGAGAAGAGAAAGACCGATCCGCTGATCTTCGGGCCAGCTGAAGTACTCGTTAAGATCCAGCGGTTTGCCTTTTCCGGGTAATTCCTCGCACTCTTTCTCAGTCAGCCATTCTTCGATCAGCTTTTCGACAGGATAAGACATACGCCGCACTCGATGTAGGTTAAATCCTCTAATTACCCAGCATACCAGATGACAGCGCAAAAATGGCACGCTGTTCCCGCGATCACAAACAGATGCCAGATAAAGTGGCCGTACGGAAGCCGTTTCGCGACATAAAAGAAGACCCCGCAGGTGTAGGCGACTCCTCCCGCCAAAATCCAGAGCAATCCGGCGAGCTGGACATGAAGCCAAAAAAGACGAATCGCGGCCAATGCCATCCATCCCATGCCGAGGTAGGTTAACAGCGAGAGCCGTTGAAACTTTAACCCTCCAAACACTTTGAAACAGATGCCGAGTGCGGCCAAACTCCAGACTACCCCGAACAGCGTCCATCCCCAAGCGCCGCGTAAGGCTCCGAGCGCGAAAGGTGTATAAGTGCCCGCGATCAGAACGTAGATCGCCGAGTGGTCAAGCAGGTGGAAAAACTCCTTCGTCTTGCCCTGCGGTACCGCGTGATAGATCGTCGACGCAAGATAGAGGGAAACCATAGCCAGGGCGAAAATGATGGCGCCGACCAGGCTCCATTGGTCCCCGCGTTGGATCGCAGAACTGACCAGCAGAGGGATCCCGGCCATCACCGCCAGTAAGCCGACCCCTGCGCTAACGCTGTTGGCCACCTCTTCGCGCCATGTTTGCGGACGCCATTCCGACGAGAGCGTTTTTGCCATCTGCACATCTGACATACCAGGAGAGCCTCTTTCAGCTCCTTCCGTTCGCGACGGCCACAGCCGCCGATGCCAGCCGTTTTCGGCCGGCAACTTCCTCGCCGGCATCTTTCGGTAGGCGCGCAAAGCTTAGGAACGAAATGGCCGAAACGAATCCGACGAGGAGAAATGCTGGCACGAAGTCCGCCACCGTTCAATGTATCACTGTGACGGATTGCCAGCGAAAGCTGGAGAATCGACGCCCCAACCGTGATCCCGAGGCTCAGGGCTATCTGCTGAAAAGCGCTCGTGAAACTGGTCGCCTGGCTCATTTCCGGCTGATCAATCTCCGCAACGCAGATCGCATTGATACAGGTGAATTGCAGTGATCGGAAAAAGCCGCCGACAAAGAGAACCAAGAGCATCACGCTGATCGGCGTCATCCGCGTAAAGATCGCTGGTGCACCAATCATAAGGCCGCTGACGATGGCGTTGAACACCAGGACGGTACGAAATCCAAACCGTTTCAGAATTTTTCCTACGGCTGTTTTCATCCCAATTGCACCGATCGCAGTCACGAAGGTTAACAAGCCCGATTTCAACGGCGTCATTCCGAAACCGAGTTGCAGCTGGAGCGGCAGGAGCAACGGCATAGCACCCACTCCGATCCGAAAAAGTGAGCCCCCGACGATTCCGGACCTGAACGTCGGATATCGTAGAAGTTTGAGATCGAGAATAGGTGCTTCCGTTCGTCGAGCGTGCAAGATGTAAAGCGCCACCGACACGGAACCGACCAGGAAGAGGCCGATGACAATCCAGAGCGGGATGCCAGAAGCGTCCAAGGCGGCGGACCCTGAGACCAGTCCAGCAAGCCCAATTCCAGACAAGACAAAGCCCAAATAGTCAAACCGGCTGATGGTTTCGCCCCGCACATTGGGGATGAAGAGGGTCGCAAGCACAATGCCCAGCACGGCTATTGGCAAATTGATCCAAAATATCCAGCGCCAATGAAAATAGGTGGTGATGAAACCGCCGACGGGCGGTCCCATCACCGGTCCGAGCAGTGCCGGCATTGTCAACCAGGCCAGCGCACCGACAAACTCCGACCTGGGAATCGTCCTTAAAATCACCAACCGGCCCACCGGCACCATCATCGCCCCGCCAATGCCCTGAAATGCCCTGGCCGCCACGAGCGTTCCGATGGAGTTTGCGAAACCGCAGAGCGCGGATCCAAGTGCAAAGATCAAAATCGCCAGGCGAAAAACGATCCGCGTGCCGAACCGGTCGGCAACCCAGCCGGAAGCGGGGATGAAAACCGCAAGTGTCAGCAAGTAAGAGGTCAGCGCAAGCTTGAGTTGAATCGGGCTCTGATGAAGGTCGCGGGCGATCGCAGGCAAAGCAGTCGACAGAACCGTTGCATCGAGGTTCTCCATGAACAACGCGCACGCCACGATCAACGGTATCAGAATACGAAGCGGCAAAATTCCGGTTCCTTGACCTTCCGCGGCTGGGTTGCTGCCTCTTGCGTTTTGCGCTGCTTCCTGCATTCAAGCGGTATGAGATGGGAAAATCACATCGCATCCCTCGGCCTATGACGCAACCTCTTCTCCCTTCCAAATCGCTCCAACCACTCTTCCTCGTGCTCGTGCTCGTCCTCGTCCTTATAGTTAGTCCGAAGTTATTCATAAGCCGGGGTCGAAAGCGCTTTTTCTGGCTTTCGAGCGTGAGCGGCCCCGGATTGTGAATAACTTCGCTGCAAGCGCACTGTCAGGTTACGAATTTTCGTCCTCTTCAGAAAAAGATGAATGGACCGAGACTTTCGAACCTGGCGGTTGTTGCTTGAGTCGGCGAGCAGCGTTCCCGGGCACGCGAGCACATTTTTAGGCGGGTCGCCGCTTCCGTCCCGAACGGCTTGGCGGGCACGCTGGAGGACCTGCTGGTGGTCACGCCGGACGAAAACAGCTCCGGCTTGCAGACGATCAAAGCCAATCCCAGCAAGCCATCCGTGGACGCTATGTTCACTTTACTCGACAAACTGAGGGTCATCGAAGCGACGGGCGTACTTTGGGTCGATCTGTCGTGGCTCAACGGCAATTACCAGCGGGCACTGTTCCACCAGGTGCGAAAGACGTCGGTGACTCGCTTGCGCGAGCTTGCCGAGTCACGCCGTCACGCGGCGTTGGTCTGCTTTCTGTGGCAGAGCTACCGCGACGCTGTCGATCAGACGGTCGATATGTTCGACAAGCTACTGACCCGCGCGCACACTCAGGCCCAAAACGATGGCATTACTCGACGCCTTGGAGTTAACCCAGGACATGGAGGGCGAACCGAGCGCGTGCCTACGTGCGTTGCAGATGCTTAAGGAACTGAACGCAACAGGACTGCGCAAGCTACCAGTAGATGCGCCGACCGACTTCCTACCGCAACGCCTTAAGCCTATCGTCATCAACCACGGCGAGATTGACCGGCGGGCCTGGGAGTGCGCCCTGCTGCTCAAGCTGCGCGACGAGCTAAAGGCCGGCAATCTCTCGGTCCGCTACAGTAAACGGTTCGCGCGGCTGGAGACCAGGAGGAACAAGATCGTCTGGCCCGACTCAAATCCTGGCTGGCAAAGCAGATGCGCCGCGTGAAGCTGCCCGACCTCCTGATCGAAGTCGACAATCAGCTTGGCTTTACCCGCAATTTCCTCACGCCCGCTCAGCGCGAGGAGCCTTCACCTGAAGACATCTGCGCCGTGCTGGCCGCGGTCATGGCGCACGGTTGTAACCTCGGCGTCTACACGATGGCGCAGCTGACCTCCAATGTCACTTACGAGCAGCTCAAGCGGATCGGGGACTGGCATCTGACCGAAGAGGCGCAGCGGAGCGCCTTGGCGGAATTGGTGAGCGCGATCACGGATCTCGACACCTCCGCACGCTGGGGTCAGGGCAAGAGCGCCGCAAGCGACGGGCAGCGCTTCTCGCTAGTTTCTCGGGCTAGGGCAACGGCCGAATCACAACTGAAGTCAGCCTACTCACGACTTCGTTCACGCTTACGGGGTTGTAAAAACTTGCTGCCCCCTTGGGGGTGTAGCTCACGTACCAATTCGTACCTGGTCCGAGGTTGCCGACCAGGAACTCGGCATTAGTGCTGGAACCCAACCGCGTGGATAAGTACGGAATATGTTCGGGCCCAATGCTGAAAAGCGTGAACGTGCCGGTCTCAAAGGTCAGTGTGAGGGACTCAGTGTTACCACCGGAATCGGCTCGGCCGAATGAACTGTTGGCCGTTGCGGAATGCGTTACGCCTTCAAAGCTGTAGGAAGCATTAATGACGGGCGTTTCGAAGTAAAACGGCTCGTTCGGCGGGTTAGCTGGCACGACTTGCTTGACCGTGAATTCTATCAGGAAGGACGCGTTGGGAGTGGTAAGTTGGGACTTCGTGGTGTTGGCCGGATAAGTGCCACTGATGTCGAAGGTGACGTCATTTGTCACAGGGAGCTGGATGGCGGTAGTTACATGGACTAGGCCAAAGAACGTAAGGAATGCAATTATTAATGATCTCATGATGCACACCTAATACTCCCATCGACACAAGGAAGGTATTACCTGTAGGGAGTAACAAGGAAGGTATCACCTGAAAGGAGTACATTGGAACCTGTCGCCAGATAACTGACTCCTTGTCCCAATCGGAATCATTCCTGAGTACGTCGAGAGCCGTGTGGCTGCTCTAGCAGAGATTGAACCGACGCTTGTCTTTTTTAACAACTTACGACAACGAGATCAAGTCGGACCTAGCAGACATGCTGACCGATTCCATCGATGAGGGGGTAGAATCGGTTTATAAACCCAGATCCACCCGTTCGTTACCTCCTAAAACGCCCGCTGCCGCGTTTTGATGGACAGTCCGCTGTCATCCCACTTCCCGGAACGAGAAACGCGCTAGATCTGACGCTGCGGCCCACGTAGCGCGACCTGTACGGGCGATCGAGTCCGACTTCCGTTCGGCTCCCATCCGAGCTGACGCTCGGACTCCCTTCAAGGGAGTTTCGGACGGTAACTGTAGGGAAATAACCTTTTGTGGACTAGCGGGTACGGGATTCAGTTCCGGTTGTACCCTGCAGAGCTCCGGTCGAGATCACACGCCGTTTTCGGAGTAACGGAGCTCAGGCCGCTCGGCCATTTACAACGTGGATATCCCTGAAACACCGTGAGACGCGTGTTGATTGAAACGCCCGATGTCATGACATGACCGCGAAGCGGTTCCCCTACCCTTCGCCTTAACCCCGCAAGATTCGGAGCGGTGGGACGCTCTGAGTCGTGACAATCAAGAGCCAGCGGCTCGCATGATCGATTTGTGATGTCTTACTTTTCGAGAATAACGACGGTGGGGTGCAGTCTTCAGCGGCTTGCGGAGTTTCCCGTGCCCGAAAAAGCACTCGACGTTCAGGTGCGGAGGAAGTGCGGACGGTTATCTCCCAGGTTCGCCCCGGGATTCAAATCAATCAGGCACTCTTAGCGCGAATGACTTTTGCGCGAGCTTCTAGTGGTTCGGCTTCCTCCGGACGGCCAAAAGCTCGTAACAAGGACGCGAAGTTTTCCAAGGAAGTCGCCACGTTGGGGTGGTCCGCGCCCAGAGCCTTTTCCTGGATCGCCAGAGCCCGCTGGTAAAAGGGCTGGGCCTTCGCGTATTGACCTTGGTTGTCGTAGAGCACCGCCAGACTGTTGAGGCTGAGGGCCACGTCGGGGTGCTCCGGGCCCGTCCGACTCCCCGCCGTCCACCCGTTCCAGTTATTTGTTCCTGGCTCAGGCTGGAGCCCACTTCCCCTGTTTCCTGGACTGCAGGGCCTCCCAAGTTCCTGGTCGTTCTTTCGGTACGCGCTGTCTCCTTCCACCCCGGAGAATCCACTAGTCCACTTGGGCGTTTTCGGTATCATTCTTCCCAAGCGGTTCTGGTTTCATCCTTTATGGGAGCCTGACCACTCTCGATTTGCCTTTCGAGGCCGTTTCCGAGTTCGCTTTCGCTACGGCTCGCACCTTTGCCTTCCGAGGCTCCGGTGCCATCGCTTACGCGGTGGCCCGCTCGGCCGACTACATGTCTTTGATACTCTTTTACATGGCTAATTCCTTTCACTTAGCAAGAACGCCCAGACTTCTCTTGGCGCACCATAAACGGCCTCCTCCCCGCGTTTCAAAACGCGGGTCCCCTATTAAGGTTCCCTTGTTTGGCACGCATAATCTCCGTATCCTTCCGAGGATTCCGCGCAGAAAAACCGCCCTGTAGTCCGAAAAATTCGGAATTTTCTGGTTCTCAAGGGGAACGGTTTCGATGTCTCGGAAGTCAAGCTATGTTCTACGTCTTCAATGTTCACGAGTGGCTGACGGAAGTGATTACGGCCTGCAACGAGAACCAACTGTCTCCAGAGGAGTCACTATTCGCGCTCGCTCTTTTTTCATCGCTCGACGAGGAGCACGTTAGGTTCTTCCGAGATCGCAAAAGCCAGGTGTCTTCGTACTCCGGCGAGAACGTACACATCTTCACACCGATCATTTACGAGGACGTGATTCCTGACAACGAGTGGAGGGAGCTCAGGGACGACTTCAATCGAGCAGGTATCGAACAACGGCACCAAAAATTCGAACCGGTCGCTCTATTGCAACCAGATCTACGCCATCGTGCTGGCGGGCGACAAGCCGCTCTGTCAGGCCGGCAACATGAGCCACGTTCTTGGCGACCTGATGTTCGCCCTGGTGAGGGACGGCAAGGGCACCTGGCTGCAAAACGGGTCCGACATCACCTCAAATTACCGGTCCGGCCGCGACACCAAGCTCGATTTCGTTGCATCGACGAGCTATGAGCGGAAAAGGAACTCCTCGTCAAACCTCGGGTTAACCTCAAGCATGCCTGTAAATCCCCAACCCGGCAGCTGCACTCACTCCTCCGACCTCTCTCGCCACGTCGCATGCTGACTTCCCGCTGCCTGCTCCTCCTGTTAGCGCTCGCCACGGGCCTCGGCGCCGGCCGCGCCGCGTCCCTTCCTGACGCCGAGGCGAAAAACCTCGATGCTTACAACGTCGTCTGGACCACCCCGAGCAAGGACTCGAGCGAATCGATGCCTTGCGGCGGCCATGACGTCGGACTGAACGTCTGGGTCGAGAACGGCGAACTGCTCTTCTATATGAGCCGCTCCGGGACCTTCGACGAAAACAACACGATGCTCAAGCTGGGCCGGGTGCGAATCAAGCTCACGCCGAATCCGTTCGCCGCGGGCGGCACCTTTCACCAGGAACTTAAGCTGAAGGAAGGCTACATCGAAATCCAGGGAACATCGGGCGCAGCCTCTGCCACGGTGAAGCTCTGGGTCGAGGTGGGCCGCCCCGTGGTTCACGTCGACGTGCAAGGCGGAGAGCCCATGAACTTGGAATCGTGGTACGAGACCTGGCGGACTGCGGACCATCCCCTCAGCTACAACGAGCGCATGCAGTGCCTCAGTTTTCTAAGGACAGACCCGGCCCTGATCCCGTTGAGGACGCATGCCGACACCATCGAACCGGGTCCAGCCCAGGTGCTCTGGTATCACCGCAACGACAACACCGATCTCGTCTTCGACAAGGACGTCGAGCTGGAAAATCTTGAGAGCGTTAAGGACAAGCTGACCAATCCCCTCAAGGACTTGACCTTTGGCGGCGTCATGACCGGCGACGACCTCGCCTCTGCTGGCACGACCACGGGCACCTACCTGAGTATACCCTTTACCGCGTGGGGCCTGAAAAGCAGGAGTGCGAAAACCTCGCAATCAGTCCGCCTCTACTTCTACACCGCGCAGGCGCCCTCGGTGGCGGACTGGAAGGGCGGCATTTCCAAGATCGTGCACGCCGATGTGCCCGACGATGTCGCTTGGAAAAAGAACCTCGATTGGTGGAGCGACTTCTGGAACCGGAGCTACATCTTCATCAATCCTGGCCAAACCAATCCAACCGATCCAGGCTGGATGGTAGGAAAGAACTACCAGATTTTCCGCTACACCCTGGGCTGCAATGCCTACGGGGAATACCCGTCCAAGTTCAACGGCTCGCTCTTCACCTGGGACGCAAAGCTGCTAACGGGAAAGAATGGCACGTG
This sequence comes from uncultured Verrucomicrobiae bacterium, assembly GCA_963793135.1. Lineage (GTDB taxonomy): Bacteria > Verrucomicrobiota > Verrucomicrobiia > Chthoniobacterales > JAFAMB01 > JAFAMB01. The sequence continues at coordinate 54,604 of CAWBYX010000028.1, read as the reverse complement.
CCAGCCCACGCCCGATTTCCGCGCATGGGGCGGCGGCAGCTTCACCGCGCAGAACCAGCGGCTGGTCTACTGGCCCATGCTCAAGAGCGGCGATTTCGACATGATGACCCCTCAGTTCGAGTTCTATGTGCGCCCGCTCCACAACGCCGAGGTGGCCTCGCAGACCTATTGGGGACACGGGGGAGCCATGTTCACGGAGCAGATCTCCAATTTCGGCCTGCCGGTGGGAGACGGTTACGATATGTCCTACGGTCACCGCGGGCTCGGTCCCCGCCCCACTCCGCCGGACATCGGCACGATGAAAAACGGCTTTCTCTCCGAGCTTTTTGACACCGTGCTCGAGTTCTGCCAGATGATTCTCGACGCCCAGCTTTACTCCGGTCAGGACATCAACCGCTACCTGCCGTTGATCAACAGTTGCGTCGATTTTCAGGACGAGCACTACCGCTACGAGAACAAGCTGCTCACCGGCCAGGAAGTCGACGCCAACGGTCATCTCGTGCTTTACCCTTCCTCGGGCAACGAGACCTACAAGCATGCGCGTAACCCCGCCAACGTCATCGCGGCGCTTCACACCGTCCTCACGTCACTCCTGGCGCTGCCTTCCACCTACGGAACAACCGCCGACCGTGCGAGGTGGCAGCGTATCCTGAACGAACTGCCGCCCCTTCCCTTCCGCGACAAGGAGGGCCATCACGTCATCGCCCCGGCGGAATCCTGGGATCGCATGAACAATAAAAACGGTGGCGCATATAACCAGGACTTTTCCCAGATGTACCCCGTCTTCCCCTGGCACATGTACGGCGTGGGAAAGCCGGATCTCCAGACGGCCATCGATACGTGGCATTTCGGCGCGGACAGCTCCGCCCAGATGGGCGTCAACGGCTGGCATCAGTCGGCCATTTTCGTGGCCGATCTTGGCCTGACTGACGAGGCAAAAACAATGGTCGTCACGAAACTGACCGACGCCAAGAAGCAGCGCTTTCCCACTTTCTGGGGTCCCAATTTCGATTACACCCCCGACTTCAACCACGCCGGCAGCGCCATGAGCGCCCTCCAGGAAATGCTCCTGCAGACCAACGGCGACAAAATCTATCTCGAGCCGGCCTGGCCGAAGGATTGGGACGTGGATTTCAAGCTGCACGCTCCCGGGCAGACGACCGTGTCCGGCCAGATTCGCGGCGGCATGCTGGAAAACCAGAAAGTCGATCCCGCGAGCCAGGCGAACCGTGTTTCCTTCGGTCCGCCCCCCCAACCCTAAGGCTTCGCGCCCGGGGTGTCCGGCCCAAATCCCCCAACGAAGCAGCGGCATTTTGTTGGCCATCCTGACTGACGAATTGCCTACCGGGAATCAAGAGGCCATGCTCTAATCCAACTTAGTTTCGCCATGCCGAGGATAAATCGATGATCGTCAGTTCCTCTTCCAACTGCGCTGCATGGTCGTCCCGGCGCTCGCCGAAGCGGCGGCGCAATCCCTCCTTGGCCAAACGCCGAAGCATCGCGCGCGGCCGTGCGTTCCCTTCGGAGCTTTCCATATTCTGTTTCCATCCTTAGGCGTGCCCCCTCAGAAAGATCTTAGAGCCCGCTTTTGTCCGCTAGACTGCCAGCGCGATTCGCCGACGGAACTGGCTAAACTAGGCAGATGAGGATGGCCTTAATGCCGTTTGTCGATCCCGGTGGTCTCTGCTCGTTGGATGAGCAACCATTGGCCTCAAGGAAAAATGGTCCCGCTGTTGACTGACATAAGCAGGCGGTAGGAATGCAAAGTTCGAGAGAATTTTTACCGTAAGTTCGATTTGCGCGTAGGACGCTTGGCGTAGGTCTTGGCCAGCCGTAACTCCAATACGAGCAAAGGGACTTTGCTATCATCCATCATGGTCAGGATACTCTCTACCGACTCGTCGATCACTTGTGCATTTGAACGGCGTAACAACTTGGCCAAGCGCTCAATTTTATCCCGGGTTCTAGACGGTTTGCTTTACAACGAGAGCGAGCTCGAGATCGAAGAGCACTACACCGATACCCACGGCTATACCGAGATCAACTTCGCCGCCTTCGCCATGCTGGGCTTGCGCTTCTGCCCGCGCATCCGAGGAGTCCAGCACCAGCGCATCTACCGGATTGATCCCAACCGTGACTACGGTTCGCTTGCGTCTTTGATCAAGCGCGCCGATCAGAGCATCGACACCGAGCAGATCGCCGAGCACTGGGACCGCATGGGTCAACTCTACGCCTCGCTCAAGACCGGCCACGTCACGGCGTCAGTGGCTCTTAAACGCCTGGTAGGCTTCAGCGCCAAGAACCGGTTCTACCGCGCCAATCGGGATCTCGGGCGCATCTTCAAGACCGAGTTCATCCTCCAGTACCTCTCGAGCCGGAACTGCGCCGACGCATCCGGCGCGGCTTGCTCAAGGTCGAGCAACTCCACGCCTTGGCCAGAGACGTCTTTTACGGGCGACGCGGCCGGATCAACGCCCGCGAGCTGTGGGAGCAGATGAACACCTGCAGCTGCCTGAACCTGATCCTGGCGTGCATCGTCTATTGGCAGGCGTGCGAAATCTCCCGGGTCCTGAGTGAGTGCGACCCAATCGCCAATGGAATCGATCTCTCCCTGCTGGAACACGTCAGCCCCATCGAGTGGGATAACGTCGTGCTCTACGGCCAGTATATCCTCGATCGAAAGCTCGTCCGCCGGCGCCGAGGCGCAAAAAGGGTCGCCCTTAGCGTATAAAATTACACGGATCTCTCTAGTACCCTCATCAGGTCCATTGTTCGCTCCAAGAACATTACGCAGTTCTTGAACTGAAATTTCCATGTTCTTACGAAACTCCCATCGTTTGGCCCATTGATACAGGCGGATCGCGTAGCTGGATCGCAACTGCATGACATGGAGTAGGCGGAAACGAAAGAACTCGCGTTTCACCTGGAGCAGATACGGTTTGAGGACCTGCGAAATCGTCACTGCAAAATATCCTGCACCGTTCCTGTCAACGTACGCGGTATCAAACCAGCTTGTCACAAGATCGAGATACGTTCCCGTTTGTGTGTCGAAATGATTCGGGATAATCAAAGGCTTCTGCTTTAAGCTCTTAGCCAACTCACGCAGTTCACGGTACAAATGATCCTGTCGAGGTTGGCAAGCTGCGCAAACTCACCAATGTTGATGATATACCGCTTAAAATCTTCGTCCTCCGGCTCGATCATCGCGATCACATACAAAAGAAGCTTTTGCTCCCTGGCCGTGAGCTCGTAACGTGCCTCTGCTAGACGGTTATGCTGCCAAACAACAGCTTTCTGCTCCGGCTGTTTCTGCCAGGACTGCACTGCTGCGGCATCCATATTTCTTATGAGCTACGAGTTTTCCTGACATTTAACAAGGAATGTCAGAATAACCAACGACTTCAACCGCGGAAAATGTCAGGATCGAACGCTTTTTCTCCGACCGTCCAGCCAGGAGGACTTTGCCGATCGAGCTTGCAAATGCGTTGTCAGGATCGACCGCGATATTGTCAGCATGACGAGCCGTGAACCACGGAAAATGTCATCTTTAAACCGCGGAAAATGTCAGGATCGACTGCGATGTTTGTCAGAATAGCGAGCCGAGAACCGCGGAAAATGTCCGAATGAACCGCGGAAAACGTCAGCATTGCCACCTAAAACCAGGCCTCTTCAAATTACCGCGAAAAATGTCAGGATCACCGTAATCTAAATTCCGTAAGTGACGGGAATACAGGTATTAACAATGCAACGAAGCAAAACGTTGCCGAACCGCGAAAAATGTCAGGATCCAGTTGGAGAAAAAAGCTCTAAAGAACTAAGAATTAAGTAAGAACAATAAGAAAATAACGAAGATCAGAAATCGTCATCGTCGTTCTCTTTGGCTTGCGTCGGAAGAGAAGATACCGATTCAAGCTGCCTGCTTCGCCCAGCAAGATAAAACCTGAAATCAACTGAAAACCGTTCTGCCAGGTCTTTGGAGAGGCAGTATGACGTTCAACCTCGCTGGAATTATCGTTCGCGAAATCAATGAATGTAATTACAGTGAGCACATGTCTGAGTTGCTTAAGATTGTGGCCATTGGCAATTCCAAAGGGGTTCGGATTCCCAGTGCCATCCTGCGTCGGCAAGGCATTGAGAATGAGGTGGAATGCATTGAGACCCTCGACGGCGTCTTACTTCGCCCCATAAAGTCCCAGGAACTCAGCTTTGAGGACGCATTTGCCCAGATGGCAAAAGATCAGGAAGCTTTGAACGAGGTGCAGGAATTTGAAGGCACTTTGGGCGATGGGCTGGAGCACGACCGCTATTCGAATTGAGCATTAAGCAGATTATCCGGTTTGGCGTCTATTGGGTTGATCTCGATCCGCCTGGGCGAGGACACGAACAACAAAAACGGCGCCCGTGCGTCGTGGTCAGCCCTGACGCCATGCACCAAACCGACATGGCGGTAGTCTGTCCGTTGACGAGCAGGATCAGGCCATGGCCATTCCGGCTCCAAGTGATATGCAACGGCAACGTTAACAGCATCATGGTTGACCAGGTTCGAGCGGTCAGCCTTCAGCGTTTCGACGCTTTTATCGAGGTATTGGGTGAAAACGACATCCAGCGCCTTCAAGACATCATTGCTCGGATGTACACGCTTTAGTTTCAAATTGTTACCTTCCTGGGCCAAGGGAAGCAAGTTGCGGTCGTTTGATTGAGATCCACGGGTCCGGGATGTCTCCACACACACACTGTGCGCTCGCAGGCTATTCCCGGAAACGAGGGACACAATAATTACGGAAGAGATGAGAAAAGTTCCGACCTGAGTGTGAGAAAGATTGGATTGTTTTTCGTCTTGGGGACAACGCTCCGCGCCTTGAAAGCGCAGACGTGGATGGGTTCGGGAAGTGGCGCGATATCGTCGGAGGGTGTGAATGATTTTCACTTTTTTGGGTCACCCCACAAACTTTTGAGTCCTGGCGCTGGCACTTTTGTCTTGTTGGCTTGCGGTCCAGTCTTCAGAAAGGGAGTTCGATGCAACTCTGGGAGTCAGAATTGGTGTACGTTCCGAAGTGTTTACATTGCCATGGCAGACCGCGGATGCATCGACACGGCACATGTAGGCGCACCGGTAGTGATGGTCTTCCAACGATGCTGCAGCGATATCGTTGTCCGCGCTGTCTACGAACCTGCTCAATACTCAAAGACGGGATGCTTCCCTATCGCCGCGTCAGCGCCGAGCAGTTGGAAAGCTGTTTGGATAATCCGCAACATTCTCAGGCCAAAACCGAATCGCACAAATTGCTAAAGCCGGTGCTCAGCGTCGCCAAGAGATTCCACGAACGCACTCGCTGGCTGGTTATGTTGATGGGACCGGGATTGTTGCGATTGCCCCTCGGCCTCACTCCTGGTGAGCTCAGTCAGCGCCTCTGGGAGGCACTACGCCGACTTTACGGCGATGCAGCAACGATCTTGCGGGTTTTAGCTTCCAGTTTCCGGACTTCCCTGCTTCATGACTACCGCTGCCTAATTCGCCCAACACCCAGATTTTAAACGTAATTGCGGTCTTACACGAGATTCCTGCCAGTTGCTCCCCCACAAACGTTCGCTCAACTCCCCAGCCCGCTTCACTTCTCCACATCAAACAACTCGGGCAGCACTCGGCATTGCCAAATGACTTCGACTACCACTTCAACCATACATCTCCGTCGTAATTATCTTGAGAAAACTTCCGTGAAAAGCGTGCATCGGAACACAAATCTGATCAGCCCGATGCAGACCTGCTCAGTGAACTGGTGATGTGCCACCGCGATCGGCTCAAAGCCTGGAAGCCTGATGATCAGCTGACCCGCGAACTGGCCACTCTCAACGAAGGTCGACGTCACGCGGTCGATCGACGCACCGAGCTAGCCAATGAAATCAAGAGTGAGCTCAAGCTCTACTTACCTGTGGCCCTCCAAATACTCGACCATGATATCGCCACGGCTCTGGCGGCCGATCTGCTCGTGCAATGGCCGACTTTGGCAGAGCTCCAAAAAATCTCTCCAGGCAAGCTGCGTAAGTTTTTCCACGGCCTTTCACGAGTTTGCTACTCACTCGATCCGTTTCTGCCCCTGGGCTCAAACCTACTATCAAGCTCAAATCGCCAGAGGCAAGACTCACCACGTGGCCGTACGCGCGCTGGCCTTTAAATGGATCCGCATCCTGTTTGCCTGCTGGAAAAAACGCGTTCCTTACGATCCCGATCGATACCTAAAAGCTCTCCAAAGCCGCGGTTCAGAATACGCCCAAACTGCTCCCTGAACACCCCCACGGAACCCTGTGAATAAAACGGTTAATAATTTTAAAAAAAATGTTGACGGAGGAACTCAGATGTCTCGTTCTTCGACCGGCTCCGGGTAGGGTGAGGCTCCGCCCGAACCGGGGCTTCCCGGATTACCCTGCCCTGCCACGTCACCCCCCCATGACTTCCGCGACCGCGGACTCGCCCAAAAGTCCGCACGATTCGCGTTAGCCGTCATTTGTCGCATCTCCTGTCTTGCAACTGTCGCGCGTCGCAGTCCTCGGACGAAGACTTTGTGGGATTACGTCGGAGGGCGCAGATCACGCGGAAAGCCCCGGCTCAGACGGAGCTTCGCCCCACCTGAGTCGGGCTTCCCCGCCTCGCCCGGCCCTGCGACGTTTCCGATTGTTGTCCTGGACTTGCGATTCCTTTCATCCGTGTCATCCTTCACACGATTGGCTTCCTTGTCAGGCGCACCCGTAGCTCAATTGGATAGAGTATATGACTTCGGATCATAGGGTTGCAGGTTCGAGCCCTGCCGGGTGCAAGTCCTCGGAAGCAATCGCTCAAACCACGTCTCGGCAGAGAGACATCGTCACCTCTGCTCTATCTTGCCACGTGTGCTGACCAAAGGATGAATCCAGCGCCGTGCCGGCAAGATCGTTACGTGTGGCTCTGGCCGGGATGACTCCCGTGAGGCTGACTGCCGTGGGGATGACTTCCATTGCCATGACTACTGTTGGGGTGGCTCCCATTCGGATGACCTCCATTGCCATGACTCCCATTGGGATGCCCATTGCCATGACTCCCGTTCGGATGACTCCCATTGCCATGCCCTCCGTTCGGATAACTCCCGTTGCTGTGACTCCAATTCCCGTGACTTTGCCCGTAGTCAGAGCTGAAATGTCGAGCGCCAAAGCTTTGCCCGTAAAAGGCGTCTCCACCGTAATATCCGCCTGCGTAAGGATCGGTCCCGTAATAATCACCTGCGCATCCGGCCAACAGCAGGATGATCGCCATAGCTCCCGGGATTAAAAATTTATTCATTGTCTCCGTCGTTTGCACAGGAAGGGATTTCTGCGTTCGCGGCGTCATGGCTTTTCGATCCTGAAATCCGCCCGCCGATCGAACTCCTGCTTTTGCTGCGATGAAAGTTCGTTGTAGTGGACCCGAACAGTGTAACCTCCGACCAGCTTTCCATTGTCAACGTAGAGCCAGTCGGAAATTTCGTTCGGCTTAACGGAAGCCGTCTCCCCTATCTTCAACCCAACGATCTTTCGAGGTTGGTTGTCTATGCGGCCCTGGAAGAGATTGCCGACAAAGCGCACGTCCGATAACCAGATGTGTTCCACCTGGTTGCCTTGGATGAAAGGCTTTTTGACCTCAAAATCCTGCTGTCCCGCTGCTGGATGCTCTAGCGCGGCAATAAATTTTCCCACCGTCTTTCGCGCCTCCTTGACAGCCTGGTGCATGGCGGCGTGATGACCCTTCGGTACCTCAAAATATTCGGGTTCGGCGTTGCCGTTTTGCAGCTCCTGTGCAACGGCATTCGCCGTTTGAGCTTTTGCATTTGCAGCGTCTAACACTGCCGCACCAAAGATTACTCCTAAACAAATTAACTCAAGGTTAAATTTCATTACTGCGGGAATTCGCGTTACTTACGTTACTTCCGGCAAACTTATTCTCGCTCAGTTGGTTCGGTTCCTACCATATTTAATACGAAAGTTGTCATTGCTTCTGGGTATAGCGTGGCAAGCATATTCGCAGAGTAGAGAACCGGGAAGAAACTGAACCACTGCCATTCCTGGCACTCGGGTAAGGCGCTCTCCCGTCCTTATGTAATTGGATGTAGTTACTTTTTTTAAGGAAGTTCTTTGACAGTTAACTAGCTCATATCATCACCTTCACCTCTTTGCACTGATCCTTCCAAGAATGGCACTCCCGGGTTGTCCATCCTGCTCCCGCCCACCCGCCGGCGCAGCGCGCCGAGCCCCTTTGGCCTTTGGAGCCTGGAGTTTGGACGTTTCCGATCCGTGGCCTGAAGTGGCTAAAATAGCTTAGCCCAGGGTTTCAACCCTGGGAACTGCCGCCCAGAGCGATTCGCCCTGAAGGGGCGGCAGATCGAATGTACTAACAACGCTAAAAATAGGTCCAATTGTAGCACGTCTCGATTGCGCACTCTAATGTTTGGCGCAGCAATAGGTGCGAGCTTGGTCAGTCTCTCGCCCCTTCAGGGCGGATTCGTTTATTTTGAGGGTTCCCAGGGTTGAAACCCTGGGCTGAGTCCTGTAGCCCCCTTCGGGGCATAATCGCACCGCGCCCAGAAACATGAGCCCGCAAAAGGCAAGCCTACGCCGACACCGTAACGTAAGTCTTTGCGGGCGTCGGGCGAAACTCCGACTGAGCCAGGTCACCGATCTAAGAAAACCAGCTATCACCAGCAACCTTGAACTTCTTCTAAACTAGATCGATTCTAGGAAGGCGATGATGGCATTCTTCTGTACTTCGGAGAGGTTGGCGAACCGCTCGCGGATAGTGCGCGCTTCGCCATCGTGCATAAGAATCGCTTGAAGGATCGTCGAAGCTCTGCCGTCGTGCAAATAGGGAGAGCGCGCCCGAAGGCCCCAAAGAGGCGCTGTACGCATTTCATCCGGTTGAGCGGCTGCCTGCGCGATGCCGTCTGCCAGCGTGCCCATTCGGTGCAAGAGCAGGTCGGAGTAGAGAGGCACGTTTTGGAAGGCCAGCGCCACGCTCACGGTGCTCGGACCGGTTTGCATCGAAGGTTTATGGCAAGCAATACAGTTAATTGCGGCAAAAAGCGCTTGGCCGCGTTGTGCTTGCGGGGTTAAAGGAACTACCGGAGGGGGAGCGTTCAATTGCAGAAAATCAGTAAACCGCGCAATATCATCCTTGTTGGTAGGGCTTTCGGGCAGCGCCGGATTGGCCGGCAAGTCCTGGAGAGTCGTAGGAGTCATTCCATCTGGCTCCGCCTGAATCAGTATTGCCTGGTTGCCGCCAGGTGCAATGTCGGTGGTGAAAAACCGGTTGGTGACTCCCATCTCGTTAATTTCCGCATCAGCCGAGAAGGCCAGCAAAGTAGATTCCTGGCATTTCCAACCAAAGCGTCCGACGACATTACCGCCTACCAGTTGGGTGACGGAATCAGTCAGAATAGCTGCCCTCCCTGTCACACCGTCTACAGGGGGATGATGCGCATTTGCCTCAATAGTAGCGTCAGGAACAGCCTCGATTAAGCCCATCCCAAAGGTTGGAGTAGTTTTCCGCGAGGCGATCACGTTAGCATCCGAAGGGACACTATCTTGAGCAAAAGGCGCTAACGCCATTTGATGCAATAAACTACCGCTTTCATTAGTCAGTGGATCAAACTGGCCGTTGGTCAGTTTGCCAAATCTAGTTTCAAGAACTGCGCTAGCGCCTCCAGGCGTAATTGCGCCTGCCACGACCGGCTGCGAGTGACAGGATACACAGCTCTGGTTGTTGAAAATAGGACCTAACCCATCGGCAGGTCCGTCCGCCACCTGGAATTGTTGTAAGCCCGCTATCCACGCTGCTTTTTGATCAGCGGTCACTCCCGCTAATAAGCCCCCAAAGCCGGTTAAAAATGGAGTGGGCATCGGAATAGGAGGCGCCGGATGGTTAGGTCGAGCTTGGATGGCGGGCGGTGCGGTGATGGCCATGCTTGCCAGCAGCCAGGAGAACAGAAAAGGAAGCCTTCTTTTCATTGCTTTAGCCGACTCGTTAGTTGATAAAAGCCCATTCCTGGATCCTCGTTTGAGTTTCCTGCTTCCAGATCTAATTCTCCGCCTTCGCCTATCGTGGGCCTGCGTCCAGCCGAACTCTTGCCTTGTACTGAAAAAATCTCGCCACACCCGTTGCCCCGTTAACTTTCACGTCGGGTTTTTTAGAGGAAAAAAGAGCCGGACGCCAGCAGTAGAGTTTCTCACCGGAAAACAAATATATCGCCGCTCATGAAAACCATGAAGATTTGAGTATGATGTAGTCGGCAAGACAAAATGTTGTTACGTACTGCAAGCAACCGATCAAATGCGAGGCTTTTCGGCGATTGCTACTTTGCGCCGCCGCGTCGTCTCCAGACGCACGGCGATAGCTTCCGGGATGGCTCTGGGAGATCGCTCAACAGTCCGGAAGGCCAAAGGAGCATAGTCTTCCAGCCTGTGTTCTGTGTACAAAGATCAAGTTACGAACTCTATAGAATGATGTTATGATCCTTAGCCCCTGAAAGGGCTCTGGAGTTTGGCTTTACAATCCATGGCCCGAAGCGGCACAGAACGCTAACGCTCAAGAACTCAAGGCCCCTTCAGGCGCCAGGCTTGCTGGGGGGGGACAATCCGTTCAATCCCCGCTGACACTGACACTGCCTCAGTCTTCAGCCCGTTCTCCCGCTGGGCACATCTTCACTAGCTTTGGGTCGAACCGGCCAAGCACTTCGACCAGATCTGTCTGCGCGGCCATGATCGCGTGGATGTCCTTATAGACGCCGGGCACTTCATCGAGGCCGGCGGAGAGAAGCTCCACGCCGCGCTCGGCCAGCAACTTCCGGGTCGCGCTCCAGGTGAAGGACTGCATCGCCTTGGTGCGGCTCATCACGCGGCCCGCGCCGTGCGAAGCCGAATGCAGCGATGCGGGCGAACCTTTCCCGCTCACGACGTAGCCCGGCGACGCCATTGAGCCCGGGATGATTCCCAGCACGCCGACACCGGCGGGCGTGGCGCCCTTGCGATGCACGATGACTTCGCGCGCCTCGCCTCCTATTTCGTGCGTTTCTTTCCACGCGAAGTTGTGATGGTTCTCGATGATCGAGGATCGGTTCCAGGCCGAGCTTGCGCGCGATGTGTCGGTGAATGAGGGCATGATTCGCTGCGGCGTAATGGCCCATCAAGTTCATCGCCGCCCAGTATTCCTGGCCATCGGCCTCTGCCAGTGAGAGCCATGCGAGTCGCTTTAATTCGTTCGGCAACTGCTCGTGGCGAGCCATCGCCCGCTTGCTATAGAAGTCGCACACCTGCGCACCCGTGCCGCGCGAACCCGAGTGCGAGAGGAGCGCAAGGTATTCGCCCGGCTCGAGACTGAGCACCCGCCCCTGCTCAACATCCACCGTAAACGCGCCGAACTCGACGAAGTGATTGCCGCTTCCGCTCGTGCCGAGTTGCGCCCACGCCTTGTCACGCAACCGCTGAGTGACCGGCGAAACGCTCCAGTCTTCGTCCATCACATCGTGCTCGCGGCGCTGTTTAAACTGGCAACCCATGCCGAAACGCGTCTCGCTTTCGATGACATTCGCCAGACGGTCGCGTTGCCCGGCGATGGTGTTCGCCTTGCGGTCGTAGACGGTGAGTTTCATTCGGCACGCGATATCCACGCCGACAGCGTAAGGGATGACCGCATTGTCGGTCGCCAGCACTCCTCCGATTGGCAAGCCATACCCCACGTGGGCATCTGGCATCAGCGCGCCGGCGACGGCTATCGGAAGCGCGCAGGCATTGCTCATCTGCTTCACCGCCTCCACTTCCAGGCCGTCGCCCCATTGGCGCCATGGCGCGGGTTCCTTTCGGGGCGTAAAGGCCGGCCGATAGAGCGCGCGAGCCAGAGGCGCCCGCAATTCATCTTCGAAGAACGCAGCCGGATTAGCGACAATGCTGACAATCTCCGCCTCCAACCGCGCAGGATCATTACCCTGGGCGGTAAAGGCTCGAATGAACTCGTGCGCCAGTCGGGTCGCCTCGCCACCAGTCACCCCTAGACGAATAAGGTCATTGGCTTTCATGTTTATTTACTCTTGAGCAAAAGTCCGCAGTACTCGCCCAGCAACCCGCTGTCCATCAAAAAGGTCCCGCGCCCCATCCCCCCAACCTGACCTCTGGATCCCCAAAATAAACGGGCCGATAACAGCCCAAACGATCGGGAAAAGTAACTGTCGCCAGAAAATGAGTCATAATTGTTGTTGCCCAAGCCCCTCCGTGCCGCCGGTACGAGACTCTCCCCGATCCACGTGTTCCTGGCCCGGGATGCCCCGCTGTCCACCACCCTCTCCCGCACAACGGACAATAAAGGCTGGGCGAAACTAGTCAGCGCCGTGGCCAACAACTACCAACCCGCTCAGCAAAATGATTCCCACTTTGGCTAAAGCGGTGTAGACACTGCCCAACTTGGAACGGCCAAGAAGCCGCTCCCAGGCGGGTGCTAAATAACTGGAGAGACTGCCGGGGTCGTTGTTCTTTCTTGAATCGGTCAACCAGCCGCCGCGACATCCAGTTGCGCGGTCTGCTCCGATGCCGGCGCCGCAGGAACCTGCGGCATCAGCGTATTCAGAATCAGAGCAACAACCCCGCCGGTGGTGACCGCTGATGAGAACAGCAGCCGCAGAATTTCGGGCAAAGGCTGAATAACCTCTGGAACCGCTTCCACACCGAGCCCGAGGGAGAGCGAGGTAGCAACCACAAGTAGATTTCGATGATTTAACTCAATCTGCTGTAAAATTCGAATGCCGGCAGTCGCGACCATACCGAAGAGCAGCAGAGTCACGGCACCGAGCACCGGACCAGGAATCATGGCCATCAAACGTCCAATCGATGGGAACAATCCGAGAAACGCCAGGATTCCGCCCACCCAATATCCCACTCGGCGCGACGCGACCCCGGTGAGTTGGATGACGCCGTTGTTCTGAGCAAAGGTCGTGTTTGGGAAGGTGTTAAATATTGCGGCGAGAAAGCTGTTAAACGAATCGGCGAGAACACCTCCCGCGAATTCGTTTCCAATAGAGGGGACCGGAGATCGGCTGCAGCGAAAGCTGAGAGGTGGCAGTGATGTCGCCAATCGATTCGAGTGTGGTGATGACGTAGACAAAGATGAATGGCAACAGGAACTCCGGTCTGAAGGCTAAACCATATTTGAACGGAATCGGCATCACAATCCAGCTCCCGGTTTCTGCCACCGCGACATGTTTAGTATAGCCAAGTGCCAGGCAGATCAGCCATCCGACGCCCAGAGAAACCGGCACCGCAGCCATCCGGCTCCAAGGTCGATGAAATGAATTCATCAACAGAACGAGCAACAAAACAAAACAAGCGATCGCCACACCTGCCCATGGAGGCGCAGACGCGTTCAATCCCTGAGCAATCGTTCTCATTCCCACTGGCACCAACGAAGCGCCGATCAGGAGGACCACCAAGCCGGTGACCACTGGTGTAAAAACCTTACGCAACTTTGGCAGGAACACGCTCAGCACGGCTTCCACCGGTGCACCGCAAAGCGACATCCCGATCATCAATGGCATGCCGCCGATCTTGCCCGCCAGGATCAGCGGTGAGAGAAACGCGAAGCTGGTCCCTTGGATCGCCAGCAGGCGCGATCCGATCGGACCAATTCCCCGCGTCTGAATGATCGTCGCAATGCCGGAGATAAAAAGCCCCATGCTCACCAGATACGCCGTGTCTGTCAGCGAGAACTTAAGCGCTCCGCTCACCACCAGCGGCATCGTTATTACGCCCACAAACATGGCCATCACGTGTTGAATCCCCACAAACGCGGCGGTCCGCGGAGGAATCTTATCCTCGAGTTGATAGACAATGTTTGATTTATAGGTCGGGTCGATATCGCTCATGCCGAAAAAAGCTTCCGTTAGTGTTGGGTGCGCCTCAGATCAAGAGCACCGATCATGCCAGTATGCGAAGCGTACCCCTTCTTTTACCCTTTGCGGCGAAACAAACTGGGGCCTAACAGCTCGCCTATCCTCCTAACCGATATCCCACCACCTTTTCAATTTTTGACTTTCTGGCGCGTTGACGTTACAGGCAAGCGCAAACTTGCGTTTGCGCAATTCTCTCGGTTCGGGCGGAGCCTCACCCTACCATCAACTGCCAGTTCTTTCATCAACTGGTTCGCCAGCCGCGGACCAGTTCCGCTCTCTTCGTGCTTGAAGAAAACGAAGGCGTGGCTCCAATCTTTCTCTTGCGCCTGAAGGAATTTCGCCCACCGCACGATATCCTCCTGTTGGTAGTCTTCCCGCCGCAGGCGCAGATAGCCAAAATCGGTCGTCGCCAGCGCCGGAATCGCAAGATCGCTCGTTTCAGCGATGCAAAGCGCAGCCTTATGATCTCGGAGAAGAGCAAAAATTTCGTCATCTAGCCAGGAGACGTGACGAAATTCGAAGGCCACTCGTATCCCGCTCGATAAAGTCGCCAGAAAATCCTTTAGAAGCAGGGCATCCTTTCTAAAGTTCGGCGGAAGCTGGAACAAAACCGGTCCAAGTTTCGAACCCAATCCCAAAACGACCCGCTGGAAAATACCCATCAACTCTTCGCAATTCCGGAGCTTGGCAATATGGGTAACTTTTTGCGGCGCCTTCAGGCCAAACCGAAAATGTTCAGGAGTTGCGCTATCCCAAGCTCCCATCGTCTTGCCATTCGGGATTCGGTAAAAAGTGTAATTGATTTCGGTGGTTAAGAAACGTTCCGCATAAAACGACAGCATCTTCGCAGGAGGAAACTTCTCCGGATAGAAAGTTCCTCGCCAGGCAGGATACTGGAATCCGGACGTGCCGACCAAAGCGATCATGGTGAAAAATACAGGAAGCCGCTTCTCCCTCAAGCAGCTCTTCTCCTCCGCACTCCCCCATCGTGCTCGTGCTCGTTATCGACCCTTTCCGTTTCTCTCCCCATCCCCCATCCTCGTCATCGTACCACTCGTCCTCATCCTCGACCGTTTCTTTCTCCACTACCCTTTCTTCTCGCCTCCCGACGACTTTTTCGGCTGTGAGTGGGCAGGAGGATGATGGGGGGCGGCGGGATGCGCAGCCGGGTGATGTGAAGGCTGATGGGGCGCAGCCACGTGATGGGTTGCTTGCGGATGTGCTACTTCGTGATGCGTCGCTTGAGTGTGAACAGCTTCATGATGTGTCGCCTCAGGGTGCACAACCTCGTGATGTGCAGTTTCCGGATGCGTAGCTTCGTGATGTGTCACCTCTGGGCGTGCACCTTCGTGCTGCACCGCTTCTGGTTGTGCGCCCTCGTGATGCACCGCCGCGGGTTGTGCGCCCTCACGATGCACAGCCGCAGGTTGTCCAGCGGCGTTTGTTCTAACCACGGTGTTCGGGTGACCCTGATTGACCGAGTAATGTTGGTTGCGGTCATTTCGAGCTTCCTGCTCATGTGCACGCTGCGCTGAAGTTGCCTCAAGACGACGATTCTGCGCGGCCGCCTCTTCCGCGGCGGTTGGTCTCGCCTCAATTCCACCTGGACCATTAAAGCTGACGTGACTATTGCCGGTTCCGCGGTCGATCACTGTGCGGTCAACGTAGGTATTGTGGATGACCGCCGAATTCACGTGCCACACCGCTGTGTTATACCGAAAGACGTTGCCGTCCCATCGGCCGCCGTGGAAACCCGATCCGTAATAGCCGTAGCCATAGTTAATACCTCCGTAAAATCCGACGTGCGGACCCCAGTAACCGCCGTGCCAAAGATAGTAGCCATTCGCAAAAGCCCAATAGCCAGGGGTCCAAAAATATCCCGGCTGAGGAACCTCAACCCAGGTGCCGGGCACCCAGAAATAACCGTCATCTCCGTAGGCCCAGTAGCCGGGACTCCAAAAATATCCCTCTGCCGGACAAGGCGGTTGCTCGTAAGCGACCAGGGGCGGTGGCGCAACTGTGATCGAGACACCTTGAGCGAACAAGCTAGGCGTTGCGCCCAGCAAGCAGGCGAGTAGGAGGATATAGCGGGCTTTCATCAAGTTTAGTCGGTAAGCGCGGTTGTTTCAGTTTTGTCAGTTCGCAGCGGACTGCGGTGCAGGATTGATTGCCGTCGGCATTCATCGAAAGAGCAAAAAACCAGCACTGCGTGACGGTTTCCTTTCTGCGGACCAGGGCGCTCTCAAATACTCCACTAACTCATGGGCTCTTCCGCAGATCATCACCTGCTTACCTCGTTAAACCCGGCAAACCGGGTATAGTTGCAGGGTATCTCTCCCTCCCATGCTCGCCCATCCTCGTTCTCGTCCTACCTCTCGCTCCTCAGCGGCCTCAGGGTGCCCATCATCTGAAACGCTTTCAACTTAACCGTGGACAGCAAATTAACGTTTGTTAGTTCCTCGGCTTAAGGGTATCAGCCATGCCTCTCCCCAAAGTTTCTCGAAGAGGCGTACGTCTTTATGGCGCTAACGCGCCCGTTTTCAGGATTCGCAGCGTTGCGAACGAGTGCAAATCAGTTCAGCGCAACGGATTTTCGAAAACATCTATTCTAGATTCTTCTTCAGAAACTTCACCGACCGCTCCTTCGCCAGCTTCGCCGCTTCTGCGTTGTAGGTCGCCCGATCGTTGCAGTTGAAACCGTGGCCCGCCTCGTACCAGAAGATCGGCACCTCGGGATTAGCCGCTTGCACCGCGTCGATGCTCTCCTTTGGAATATGTTGGTCCAGTTTTCCAAAATGCAGCATAATTGGCGCCTTTGGATGCTCGGCAGCAAACTTCGCGATCTGTCCGCCGTAGTAGCCCACTGCTGCGTTGACGTTCAGGCGTGCGGCCGCCAGCCAGGCAATCGTGCCGCCGAAGCAGTAGCCAATCACCCCGAACTTTTTCCCTGTCTGCCCGCGCGCGTACTCGAGCGCGGCGGCCGTGTCTATCAGCGCATGGTCCATATTTAGCCTGGAAATCAGCGCCCTCGCCTTCTGCATATCCTCGCCTTCGTAGCCAAGTTCCAGGCCGCGCTCGTAGCGGTCGAACAGTGCTGGCGCAACTGTCAGAAACCCTTCCTTGGCGTAGCTGTCCGCCACCGAGCGGATATGCCGGTTGACTCCGAAAATCTCCTGCACCACCACCAGGCCCGCAATCGGCACTCCGTCCGGATGCGCGACATAGGCATCCAGTGCATGACCGTCGTTTGCCTCGAGCTTTACGTGTTCACTCATCGGGTCTCCTCAAAATTTGTCATACCGAGTTTCATCGTCTAGATGCGCGCAGCCCAACCAGGCTCCGGCTAGAAAGAGCGCATTCTAGCCTGTTTTATTGTAGTCTTCACGCAGATGTCGATGCACACCTCGCTCATTTTTACGGTTCGAGGGAGACTTCGATGCAAAGTCCCCCTATTATCTGGAAATCCCAAAAAGCCAGAGTCAGGTCGTTTGCGAGCCGGCTGGCTCGACATTCGTCTGGCGCCATCGTTTTGTCGTACCACGCAACTGCATTGCGATACGAACACAAAAGAATCCCGAGGCCTGACTATGTCTCCTCGTGCCTGGCGGCCGGGTCTTGAACCCGCAGAGCTATCATTCCGCGTTCCGCATTTCTTCCACCAGATTCGAAGAGGCTTTAGCAGAATATAGTTAGATTTTCCAGAGGGACTCATACTTTATTCAACGAGTTACGGTTCCGGCGACGTATGTCGTTCGCGAATAAAGACAGGGGCCTGCTCAACGGTGCGAAAGGAACACAGGCTGGAAGCCTATGCTACATTAACGCCGTCGCGTCGTCACTCCAGGTGCACGGCGATAGCTCCCCAGTTATTTTTTTGATGGCTCTGGGAGATCGCTTGACAGTCCGAAAGACCAATGGAGCATAGGCTTCCAGCCTGTGTTCTGTTCGCACGTTGAGCGATGTTCCACGTTGTTAGCACGTCTCAATTGCGCACTTCTAATTTGGAGAGGGGCACTCGAGGTGATTTATGCCCCGAAGGTGGCTACAGGGCTCAGCCCCTTTGGGGCACAGCCCTTCGGGCGACTATCGTGCTGTCCCTCCGGTACAAAAACCATCTGCCCGTCGAGGCGCCTCGCATTATCCCAGTCACGATTTCAAGAACAGTCTGTCCGAGCGTTGCGATGCTCGATTGCGCGCACGTTGTCAGTGGGAAGCTTCCGTGATTTTGCGGCGCGACTGGCTGATAGTCCGCTGCTGCAATGGTTTTGCCAGGTGGCGCAACTTGATCTCGTCAAGGTGCCCGCTAAAAGCACCGTCCAACGTTATGCGACTTGGTTGCCTCAAGAAGAGATGCGCGAGGTCATTAATGTGCTGCTGTGCAAAGCTGTCGCAGCAATGGCCGCTGGCAAACAGGCGCTTGATCTGGATTTACCCTTAGATCTGAGCACGATGTTTTTGTACAGCACTTGCGTCAAAGCTAACATTCATTTTCCTGTCTATTTGGTGCTCTTACTCGACTTAGTCAAGAGTCTGATGCAGTCGGTGGAACTGATCCGCACGCACTGACTCAGATCACAGATGTGCGAGCCGCAAGTCTTCATCACCAAGATCAACAGCTTGTCGATGTAGATGACCCAGACCCGGCGCAAGAAGAATAGCCACAAAGAGCGCAAGCGGGTGTTGCTCTAAATGAACGCGTTCGTGACCGTAGTGCGCGCCCATGCCCAGCGTTACCTCAGCCTTCTCGATGAGAACTCGCAAGCTACTGACTGCACCAGTCCGCAGGCCGAGCAGGTTCTCAAGCGCCTGGAATCGATTCTCGAAGCGCTGCCGGCTGCTGTTAAACAGGCCCATTAACGCATCATTGGAGAGCGGCAGGTAGCCTATGATGAAAAGCTGCTGAGTCTTTTTGAGCCCGACATCCACGTGATCGTTCGTTTCAAGGCCTACGCAGAAGTCGAGTTTGGCAACTTGTTAGTTTTGGGCGAGCAGAGCGACGGGTTAATCATCGATTGCGAACTTTTCAAAGAGGAAGTACCTGCCGATGTGCGCTTAGTGCGTCCGAGCGTCGAGAGGGTGGAAAGCAGTTTAGGGCTTTCACTCAAGAGTTTGGTCACCTACCGTGGATTTGATAACAAAATGAACGTCTAGCTAGCGCTTATGAGTTGAAACGCTGGGCGGGCGCGTCGCCAATGAGGGGTTACGAGGCGATAGCTCACGGGATGGCTCTGCGAGACCGCTCGCCCCGATCTGGCTTACCTGCTTTTGAACGACCGAAGCGTGTTAGATCGAATGACGTTTGATCAAAAACCAACTTAGAGGTTCACTCTCTTTAAAACGGAAAAGGTTAAACGTTCCGGAGACCCGAGAGCCATGGAGGGTGAAGGCGATCCGATCATCCGTCCACTGTTCGCATTCGTAGGTGCCATGATCCCAAACTTTAATCCGACCTTTGGCAGATTCTCCATCCGGATTCGCTTCGTGGAATGGTTGGAACTCCAGCGCATGATCCTCCACCTGAACCGCCAAACGCTTGAGACCAGGCTTTTCTGGCAAGCCTTTCGGGACCGCCCAGCTCTTGAACACGCCATCTTTCTCGAGGCGAAAGTCAAAGTGATGACTTCGGGCCCAATGCTCCTTGATCACGAAAATCGCCATACTTGCAGATTAACCAATTCCATTTGCGCACCTGGCCAGACATCTGGTTGAGCGGCTCAATAAATAACAGCGCACCACGGATTCGGCGGAGCTTGGCGTTTTGGAAGCGGGACCGATGACCGGTATTCATCAGCACATTAAAGTGTTGAGTCCAGTGGGTCAGGAAATACTCAGCTTGCTCCAACCCACGCTCAGAGGAGTAAATCAGGGAGTTCACGTTTTTGGTTGTCTGATTACGGCGGGTCTTATCACCTTCTCGCTCGACAATTCAGTATTGTGGACAGCGGCGACGCCACCGGAAGCAACCCAGCCGCTTTTTGCGTTCTGCAATTTTGTGGTAGCCAAGACACCGCCTGATCCGGGAGCAATTACGGCGGCCGTCATCAACTGTTACGTGCCACCGGTCACAAGTCCCAGCCCCACGCCCTAAGACGCCACAAGTCGCTTTGTCAGCAATCAAGGATACGGATCCGGTGGATTTACCTTCACGCGGCGCGATAGCTCAGGTCCCTACGGCTCATCGCTAAAACGAATACCTGCTTTCTGAACTTCCTGGTATGGCAAAAGCCACGCGAGGGATTCGTCGTGAAGGTCGACCGTATCAATCCGGTTGCCGAACGGGTCGCGGAAGGCGCATCGAAATCCGGAAATAAGATCTAACTTGTATTTTTGTGTGACTTTGTCTCTCACCTCCGCGAGTTGCCGCTCATCCCGGACAATCAGACCAAAATGCCAGCCGCCCTTGTCGCGAACCTGATCAACCTCGGTCATAGCGAGAAACTGATGATTTCCGAGCTGGAAAAAAGCATTACCTTCGCCACGCGCCTTGAGTTGGAGGCCGAAAACGTCTTCATAAAACGCTTGTGCCTTGACAAGATCATCAACCTCGATTGCCACGTGATTGCACCCATAGACTTGAACGCTCATACTATATCATTTCCTCCACCAAAAGATTCGAGATGGTTTTTAAAATGTGCGATCGATCGAACGATGTCATGCCCCACCCCGATCGACAAGTGGATCGACAGGAAAAGCGGTTCTTGTCGGAATCGAGCAATCGAACGACTGATTTGTGCGGGAACGCAAGATAAGCAGACCAAATTTGCGTTGGCTCGATTCGCTGAGCGGGTAGAAATCGTCCTATGGAACCTCCCTTGCAGCGCCGTTTCCGATCAGCAGCTCAATACTATTTGGTAGGGCGACCGCCGTACTCCTCACTGCTCATCCGTCGTGTGGTCGAGTTATGCGCTCTGAATGCCAGACACAGGATTTTGGATCTTGGTACTGGACCCGGGCAACTGGCTATAGCGTTCGCGCCATCGGTCATGGAGGTGACAGCGCTCGATCCCGAGCCCGAGATGCTTGAGATTGGGAAAAAGAATGCATCCTCAGGCCATTTCAAAATTAATTTTGTCCAAGGGAGTTCCTACGACCTTGGCCCGCACCTCGGCCGTTTTCAAGCAGCCACCATCGGTCGTGCTTTCCATTGGATGGATCGGCCAGCAACCCTGATCTTGCTTGATGCGATGATCGAGCCCGATGGAGCCGTCGTGTTATTTCACGACAGTCATCCCGAAGTGCCCGAAAATTCCTGGCACGGTTCTTACCAGAAGGTGATCGAGCGCTATTCGGAAGGTGACGTCGAACGACAGAGACTCCGCTCGCCAGAGTGGTTGAAAAATGAGGCTATCCTGCTCGCTTCGCCTTTCCATCAAATGGAACGCATTTCGATCATTGAACGAAGGTTCACTGTTGTTGAGCGCTTTACGGATCGAGCTCTCTCATTCTCCATTACTTCACGGGAGCGCCTGGGCGCGAAGGCCGATGACCTGTCGACTGAAGTAGGGGAATTGATGGCCAAATTCGCGGTCGACGGTGTCGTGACTGAGATTGTGGAATCCACTGCCTTAATCGCACGACGAAACTCGCCCCCGTAAAAAGAGGGTTGGTTGGCGGGAAGGCGCTTTGGTGGACAGCTTGGTTTCTGGCGAGAAAGACGCGCATCCGGGAAGAGCATCGCACAGAGGGAAACCGGAACGACGGCTTAGATCAAAACCCGCCGCGTTCGAACCCTTTGCCGCCAGCCTGTATCAAATGCCTCCTCGTGCCTGGCGGCCGGGTCTTGAACCCGCAGAGCTATCATTCCGCGTTCCGCATTTCTTCCACCAGACACGAAGAGGCTTTCGCGGGCAGAGAAGATCCATCATGCTGGTTTACCTGGCAACCAAAAAATGATTGAATTACCAAAAGTGGTTATTTGAACAATCGGCATTGGTTTCCTGGTCGCCGCCTGCCTCCACTGGAGAAGGGGATCAGCCAACTGGCTGACCCCATGTACTTCAGGTTTATTCTAGTACTGTCTTTTTGGCAGCTCGGCAGCGGCTTGGGATTGTTCGTAAACCCCTTCTTGGGTGACCACTCGCTTCGGCACTTCCTTTTTGGCGGCAGCCGCCTCGATCAAGTCAAAGAGTTGCGGTCCGAGCAACGGATTGCACTCGACGGTGACATTCAGTTTGCCATCCTTCATCGCTTCGAAAGCGCCTTTGACGCCATCAATCGAGACAATCTTGATATCGACACCGGGTTTGATACCAGCCTCTTCCATCGCTTGGATCGCTCCCAAGGCCATGTCGTCATTGTGGGCGAAAAGCAAATTGATATCCTTCGCATTGGGCGCCTTCAAAAATGCTTCCATCACCTCTTTGCCTTTGGCCCGGGTGAAGTCGCCACTTTGCGACATGATGATCTTCATGTCCGGATTAGCCTTCAAAACCTCTTCGAAGCCTTTTTTGCGATCGATCGCCGGCGCAGATCCCACTGTGCCTACCAACTCCGCAATGTTCGCCTTGCCACCCGTCAGCTTCACTGCCTCGTTCCCTGCACGCTTGCCTTCTTCAATAAAATCTGAACCCAGGAAAGAGACAAACAGCGAAGGGTCAGAAACCTTGACCGCGCGATCGGAGAGCACCACAGGAATTCCGGCCTTCTTGGCTTCCTGCAATACCGGCTCAAATCCGGTCTCCACCACCGGCGAAAACGCGATCACATCCACTCCTTCGGCGATGAAAGACCGGATCGCTTTAATCTGGTTCTCTTCCTTCTGTTGGGCGTCCGAGAAACGCAGATCTATACCTCTTTTGGCCGCTTCGGCTTTGATGGAATCGGTATTGGCAGTCCGCCAACCGCTTTCGGCGCCGACTTGAGAAAATCCGACCACCAGCTTTTTATCTGCAGCCATTAGCGCGGTCACCGAGCCGGCCAGGATCGCCGACAAACCGATCAGGCTGAGTAAACGACTTCTAAACATAATCTTTTTCATTTTTTGGGGGCTTAACGTATTCACCGCTTTTTCGATGGCAGTGAACGTTCACGATCCGTGAACGTTCACGGAGAATTGCATATTTGCGCTGCTCTAAGCAAGAACCAATTACAATAAAATCCCCCCGCTTAAGAAATGAGCAGAGGCTTCCCCGACGCACTCTCATCCTTGTGACTGAGGGTTAGTGCACTTTTCCGTTCAATGAAGGTTGGTGTTATGCGATAGGTCCTGCCTTGGGTTCCGTTCAAGTACTCCATCAGGCATTGGACGCTCAATTTGCCGAGCGCTCCAAAATCCTGCTTCATGGTCGAAAGCGGCGGCCCAAAAAATCCGGCTTCCGGGATATCATCAAAACCGACAATTGAGATATCCTCTGGGATCCGGATTCCACTTTCCTGGAACGCCCTGATTGCTCCTAGAGCCATCTGATCGTTCGCTACGACCACGGCGGTGAATTTACCCCAGCTATGAGCCAACATTTTCTTAACAGCCTCGAATCCAGAACCAGCCGACCAATCTCCTTGAACCAGTGGACCCTGCTTCAGTCGCGCAGCCTTCAGTTCCTTCTGCCAGCCCAGATAACGCAGTTTGGATGCCCGCCAATACGGCGGCCCCTGCAAATAAGCGATCTTCTCGTGATGACGCTCGATCAAATGCCTGGTTGCAATCCGAGAACCCAATTCATTATCGATGACCACCGATGGAGCTTGAAATCCAAAATCGGAATCCACCGCAACGAGGGGGACGTTCAGAGATAAGTCCTGGAGATCGCGCAAATCGACTTGCAACGGAAGATGAATCAGGATGCCGCAGACTTGATAAGCGCAAAGTTCAGCGACCGCACGGCGAATTTCGTCGATGCTCTCCTCGACGATTCCACTGAACATGAATCCGAAACCGAGCTCCTTGACGCTTTGCTCGCTGTTGGTCAATACCTGTGAAGGACCGTAATAGCCGGTCGCGAAGGTTACCAAACCGACCGTAGTCGAACGTCGACTTCTGAGCTGTCGAGCTGTCATGTTCGGCCTGAACCCGACCTTTTTCATGACCTTTTGGACACGCTTCCTGGTTTTATCAGACACGTCCGGCATGCCATTAATGACTCGAGAGACTGTCTGGTAAGAGACTCCCGATAAAGCCGCGACGTTTTTCATCGTGACCTTTTTGCGACCAGTGTTTTCAGACGACCGCATACGGATTTTCAAGTGTACTATTCTCCAACAGAAGAAAACAAAGGCAGGCCGGTCTGATCCAAGCGCTTATGGAAGTCGACACCCTGGAGAGCGTCAAGAGCTATAACAGAATTCTTCACAGACCGTGACTCATCTGAAGAACAGACCGCAAAAGAACGATGCACTGGTGCATCGTCTCATAAGTAGGAGGCATACCGCCGTCGGCGATTTTGCCGATTTTCAAGGCGTGAACGACGAGCATACTTAAATCGGTACGTGAGAAGCGAGCAACGCAGAAAATCGGCAAAAGCGCCATCGGCCCTCCGGGTTGGCTTGAAAAGGGTTCGTCTGCGTCGTTGCTCGTTCGTTACGTATCGCATCGGATATGCGCCTCACTCACGCCTTGCATCCAAACCCTTTTGAAGCCAACGGTATGCCTCCTACTTATGAGACGATGCACTAGGCTTGCCATCGGCCCTAAAATACCGGACCACATACCATGGCTACACTAGGTTTGCTCTCTCCGGAGTTTCCCTCATCGTCTCTCGCCGAAAATCTCGATGCAATGGTGGCGGCGGGCGCCGGCGCCGTCCAATTCGATTTGCATTCAGCCGTGGGAGAAACCTTCCCGATCCAGCTTTCGCAAACGAGCGTCGAGGCCATCCGCAAGGGCTTCGCTGAACGAAAACTCCAACTGGCCGCCCTTTCCGGCACTTACAATATGATTGATCCGGATCGGCAGGCGCGCGAGACCGGCGCAGCAGCCTTGAAACGCGTGATTGCCCTGGCTCCGAAGCTGGGCACCCATGTCGTCACGCTTTGTACCGGATCCAGAGACAGGCAAAGCATGTGGCAAAGGCATGAAGACAATGACACGCCGGAGGCCTGGGCGGACCTCCTCACTCAAGTCGAGCAGGCGGTGGTCGCTGCAGAACACTACGGAGTTGTGCTCGGTGTCGAACCAGAAATTGGCAATACGATCAACTCCGTTGACAAAGCTCGGCGGCTTCTGGACGAGATCCGATCCCCGCACCTGAAAATCGTCATGGACGGAGCCAATATTTTTCAACGCGGACAGTTGCCGAATATGCGGCAAGTGCTCGAAGAGGCTTTCGAACTTTTGGGCTCGGAAATCGCCTTAGCTCACGCCAAGGATCTTGAGAGAGACGGCGAAGCCGGGCATGTGGCGGCTGGCCGGGGCCGGCTCGATTATCCGTACTACCTCGAGCTGATGAAGAAGTCCGGATTTGATGGAGCGATCATCTTGCATGCGCTGAAACCCACCGAAGCAAAGGATCGGCTTGCATTTGTCCGTAAAGCAGCACCCGCCGGTTATGTTTGAGTCTTCCTTACTTGCTCTTCTTCAAATCCTGGGTTTGCTGAGCGTTTTCGTCGGTTTTGTCACGCTACCCAGGCTTGGATAATGTATGGCTCGAAACGTGGAAATTAAGGCGCGAACGTCTGATTTGGCGGCTCTACGCAAAGGCGTTGCTGAGGTGTCCGACTCGGGGACCCGAGCTTCTCGTGCAACGCGACACCTTTTACGCCGTGCCCAAAGGGCGTCTGAAGCTGCGCGAGTTCGCTGATGGGACCGCAGAACTTATCTACTACGAGCGCCCTGACGAAATCGGACCGAAAACATCGAGATACACGAGGACACAGATCGCGGATGCCGCGTCAATGCGTGAGTTGCTTGGCCAAATCCTGGAGATGAAGGCCGTCGTCTCTAAGCGACGCGAGGTCTTCTTGGTCGACAGCACACGCATCCATTTGGATGAAGTCGATAACTTGGGAACGTTCATCGAACTGGAGGTCGTGCTTACCAAGAGCCAGACAGATTCCGATGGCGAGCGAATCGCTTCCGACCTGATGGAGCGCCTTGGTGTTCGCCGAGAGGATCTCATCAAACAGGCATACGTTGACTTGCTGGTCATTAGTCCGGACCGACGGAATGCTTCAAAGCATGAAAGAAGCAATAGTCGAGCGCTTGTCTGACGCTTTGCGGCCGGTGCGGGGATTATCCGCTCTGGTGCTCGGCGGCGAAACTCAGGGGTAGGGTGGGGCTCCGCCCGAACCGGGGCTTCCCGGATTACCCTGCCCCAGGACATCACCCGCCATAACCAACTAACTTAACTACCGCACTGCAAACTCGCTAGCCGCGCATGATTCGCACCAGCCGTTACTCTCTCCTATCCCTGCACTGTCGCGTGCCGTAGTCGGCTTAGACGATGATTCTCTGGGCCCGGCGCTCCTTTGACATATTTCGCCGCCGTTCTGCGATCGATTCCGGTCTTGATCGCGTTCTGGCCAATGTGGTTCTCCGGCTGATCTTGCTTCATTAATTTGCGGTACTGTTTGGGGCTGAGCGTCGCCCCTACAGCCTCCCTCAAGATGGGGAATTATAACTGTCGCTGACGTCCAATTGTAACTGTCGCGCGACAGAGGCGCAGACCACGCCGAAAAGCCTCGGCGCAGGTCGGGCGAAGCTCAGGGTAGGGTGAGGCTCCGCCCGAACCGGGGCTTCACGGATCGCCTTGCCCAGGACATCACCCCCCCATAACTAATAACTACCGATTCCAGTCTTGATCGCGTTCTGGCCAATGTGGTTCTCCGGCTGATCTTGCTTGATTAATTTGCCGTCCTGTTGGGGGCTGTTCATCGCCCTCTACAGCCTCCCGCAAGATGGGGAATTATAACTGTCGCTGACGTCCAAACTGTCGCGCGACACAGGCGCAGACCAAGCCATAAAGCCTCGGCGCAGGTAGGGCGAAGCTCCGCCTGAGCCGGGGCTTTACGGATTATCCTGCCCCAGGACATCACCCCCCATAACTAACTAACTACCCACTGCAGACTCGCCCAAGAACCGAGCATGACTCGCAGCACTCGTCACTCTCGCATCTCCTGTCTTGCAACCGTCGCGTACCGCAGTCGGCTCGGACGACGATTCTGTAGGGTCACGTTGGAGGGCGGGATCACGATGAAAGCCCCGCCTCAGACGGAGCTTCGCCCTCCTATGGTGTGTGTCAAGCTACCGAAAAGCGTGTTAGGTCTTTTTCATCTTTTTAGAGCAACGAAGTTGCCATTTTTTTAAGGATTGAAGTTCAGGCAGATGAATCACTTTGAGCCGCGTCTCCTCTTGGCGCTCATTGTCCGGTTTGCGGGTGGACAAGGCAACCTCCTATCGGCGCATGTCGATTTTGACAGCGCATGATGCAATATACGCATCGGGTCCAAGAGGAGCGAGCACGCCCAACCTACCAACGGGTTCTTCACCCAAGGGCGAACACGGGCGTGCGCCGCTCCAAAGTCGAAGGGGTTCTAAAATCTTTTTCTTCCTCTGCTTCCTCTTCCTCCTAAAAATAATAAGTTCCCCCCAAACACGGGGTTTGGGGCAGAGCCCCATTTGAAACAACTCTCCGCCAACACTTTTAAACTCCTTCGGCTTCGATCATGACCAGGTTGAGTTCTTGGGCCGTCACTCGTCCAGTTTCCAGCCGCCACAGATCGACGATCAGCTGCCGACCGATGGCCACCACCGCTTTTTTCTTCAGGGCCGGATTACTGCCTCGCAAAACTTCCTGCCATTTTTGGACCGGTTTATACTGGGGCTGAAAAAAGATCATCCGCCAGACCATCTCCACAATGATCCGCCGGATCGCCGGCACTCCGACTTTAGTAATGGAGCCACGCCGTTCTGAGTCTCCGGTACTCCATTCACTGGGCACCATCCCCGCCAGGCAAGCGATCTTGCGACGGTTGGTGTAGGAGTGCCAATCGAGCACCTCACTTTGAAGTTGCATCTGACTGAGGGCGCCCATCCCTTTGGGCCGCGGGCCCCTGGAGGTTCGAGCCAGAGCAGCTTTAGCCTGAGCTATTTTCTCATCCAACGTCTTGAGCACATCGACCCAGATCTGGAGCCGCTCCAGTAACCACGCCGGCACCAGCACACTCAATTGGGCCCAGACCTTCGGCCGCCACCAATTGCTCCAGCTCCCCAAACCCTGGCTCAAGAGCATCGCGTTACCTTGGGCGCCCAGGCGCTTGCGTTCTTCAACCAGTTGATCGTGTTGCCGACTGCCCAAACGCAGTTGTTCCTGGGCCTCGGTCGGCACTCGCGCTAATTGCAACGCTTCTTTGTCTCCATTGAGGTAATTGAACAGCTTGCTGGTTAGGGTCCGGGCATCGATTTTATTGTTCTTACGCCGCTTCTTTCGCTGCTGAGCGCTATCAGGCGCACAGACGTAGCAAAGCACCCCAAGAGCCTTGAGCTTTCGATAAAGCGTGTACCCTAAGGGCCCGGCTTCGTAGACCACCACCACTTCCTCGGCGCGTTGCCGTTGTTTTTCGATGTGGAGCAACAGCTCCACTTCACTGCGAAAGGTGTCCACCGCTCCGATCACGCCGTCATCGATCTTGCGGCCCGCTTGATACCCTCTGAGGTGCGCATCCACCCCCAATAGGATTCGCTTTGCTTTCGGCCTCTTATCGATCTTTATTTCTATTGCACAGGCGGTTGGTGCCGCCTCCAAGTTATATCTATTCATATGTCAGGTTGCCGCATATCCGGCAGCCTGACAACACCATGGCATCTACCTGCGCCGGGGCGGCACCTGGCCATAGAGCGTCACATTCTCGTGTCTGGCGTCTTCTGTCTTGCGATGCTATCGCAGTCGCGGCAACCCGGGAAACCCCGCTTCGGGCGAAACCTCATGATACTGCCAACCTCTTCAATCGTGCTCGTGCTCCTTATCGTTCTCGATCTTTGATCGTGGTCAGAAAAAAAGAAGTGGAAAAACGAGAAAGAGCACGAACACGATTAGGGCGCCTACCCCCAAACCTACCCCCTCAGATAATGACAAGGTCCGTTCCTTGCAGCTCCTGGATCAATTCATCGTGGAGCGCCCGACCAAACAGCCGAAGAGCTTTTTTCCCGGGACGTCCAATCACGACATGGGTAATGCCGTACTCCTTGGCAAAAGAAATCAAGGCCTGGGCCACGTTTTCATGTTTAAGAGAAATCACCAAACCGCCCATTTTCTGCGCCGCCTCAAGAGTATCGGCGACCTGGCGCTGGAGCGTGGCATCAATCTTCAGTGCCGACTCGCTGGGCGTGCGAACGTAAACCGCATACCATTGCGCATTCAGCTGTGCAGCAAGGCGGGCGGTCTTTCGGAGGAGCCGCCCAGGATCAGGTCCTCGGCTGCTGATCGCGACCATGACCTGACCAAGACCGCCGTCGTTGCTCTCCGTTTCAGCTCCCTCACGATTTCGGCGATCGAGAATATTCGCTGTCTCGCTCAGCGTCATTTCCCGAAGTCTGGTCAAGTTTTTGGAAGTAAAAAAATTTGCCAGAGCGGCCTCCACTCGTTCTTGCGGATAGATCTTGCCGGCCTGAAGCCGCTCGAGAAGATCTTCCGCCGGCAGGTCAATGTTTACGATCTGGTCCGCCTGGGTAATGATCTCGTCCGGGACTCGCTCTTTGACCTTCACGCCGGTAACGTCTTCAACGATATTATAGAGCGACTCGAAATGCTGGATATTGACGGTGGCAATCACGTTAATCCCAGCGCGAAGCAAATCTTGCACATCTTCATAGCGCTTGCGGTTCCGGCTTTGAGGCGCGTTGGTATGTGCCAGCTCGTCGACCAGCGCCACCGTCGGCTTCCTGGCGAGAACAGCGTCGAGATCCATTTCTTTCAAGCTCATCCCGTGATACTTGGCCACCAGCGGTGGAACAATCTCCAAGTCGGCGATCTGGGCAGTGGTTTCCGGGCGATTGTGAGGTTCGACATAACCAATCACAACATCCACTCCCTGCCTTCTGAGGCGATTGCCTTCGACTAACATTTGGTAGGTCTTGCCAACCCCCGGACATGGTCCGAGATAGATCTTTAGCTTACCAAGCTGCTGCC
Organism: uncultured Verrucomicrobiae bacterium; assembly: GCA_963793135.1. Lineage (GTDB taxonomy): Bacteria > Verrucomicrobiota > Verrucomicrobiia > Chthoniobacterales > JAFAMB01 > JAFAMB01. The sequence continues at coordinate 24,609 of CAWBYX010000028.1, read as the reverse complement.
GGCGGATGATTGTTAAAAAGTCATCCGGAGTCGGCTTCAGATTAGAATTGTCGGCAACTGGCATAAGACCTGGTGAGGATGGGCTAAAGCTAGTCGGGGGTGAATTCAACCAAAAAATGATAAATGAAAATATCCAGTTAAGATTAAACTGTTCGACCCGCTGTTCCGGGAAACTACCGGACCGCGCAGGCGGATCGCCGCCAAGATAACCCTTAGGGCTTCTTGGCTGCCAGAGCGGCGCCTTTTGGTGCGATGCGGTCGAGAGCCAGGTTAACCCGCAACACGTTCACTCCAGGATCACCGCCAATCCCGAACAAAGGATTGTCGGTTGCTTTGGTCACTTCCGCGCGAACAGCCTCTTCGCTGATGCCCCGCTCCTTGGCGACCCGCGGAACTTGCACTTGGGCATTTTGCAGACTGATATGGGGATCCAATCCGCTTCCTGAGGCCGTCACGGCGTCAACAGGGGCAAGTGCGTCCGCTGCTAGTCCATTTTCCTGCCGATATTGATCGACGTTTGCCTTGATTGTATCCATCAGCTTCTGCGAAGTCGGTCCCAAGTTTGAGCCGCCAGAGCTGGTTGGATCATATCCGGTTCCTGCGTCGGACGGCCGTGGATGAAAGTACTTCGCCCCGCTGAATCCCTGCGCCAGCAGTTCGGAACCAACAATCTGGCCGTTGCTCTCGACCAGGCTCCCATTGGCCTGATGCGAAAACAAAAGTTCGCCCACTCCCCAGATTAACACGGGGTAGACACCGCTGACCACCGCACAAAGGACGATTGTCGCAACAATCGATGTCCAAAGTTCTTTAAGAAACGTTTTCATAGTAAGGATCTTTCTGGTTAAGCAAGACCAATGTTCGTGATAAACATGTCGATCAGCTTGATGCCGATAAACGGCAGGATGATTCCTCCCAAGCCGTAAATGAGGAGATTGCGCGTCAGGATTTTGGCCGCGCCAAGCGGTCTGAATTTAACCCCTCTTAGCGCCAGCGGAATTAAGGCGATAATGATTACTGCATTGAAAATCACCGCACTTAAAATCGCGCTGCCCGGCGACTTCAGGAACATGATGTTGAGCGGCGAGATTTGCGGGAACGCGCCCACTAACATGGCCGGCAAAATAGCGAAATATTTTGCCACGTCATTGGCGATGCTGAACGTGGTGAGCGCACCGCGAGTGATCAGCAATTGTTTCCCAATCTCAACGATTTCGATCAATTTGGTCGGATTTGAATCAAGGTCGATCATGTTTCCGGCTTCTTTGGCCGCTTGGGTGCCAGTGTTCATCGCCACCCCGACATCGGCTTGAGCCAAGGCAGGCGCATCGTTGGTACCGTCACCCGTCATGGCGACCAGGTGGCCAGTGAGTTGCTCTTTTCGACAGAGCGCGAGCTTGTCTTCTGGCTTCGCTTCGGCCAGGAAGTCGTCCACTCCCGCCTCTTTGGCGATCGCCGCAGCGGTCAAGGGGTTGTCCCCAGTAATCATCACGGTTCGGATTCCCATGGCCCGAAACCGCTCGAACCGGTCTGCCAAGCCACCTTTCACGATATCCTTGAGCTGGATGGTGCCGAGGACTGCCTCCCGCGTGGCAACCACTAAGGGAGTGCCGCCGGCATTGGAGACCGTCTTAACGTCTTTCTCGACGGCTTCGGGCATCTTACCGCCGACATAGCCGCGAATGGCGTCCGCGGATCCTTTCCGATAGCTCATGCCATCCATCTCAACTCCGCTCATGCGCGTTTGGGCCGTAAAAGGCACGAACGTCACCTTTGGCATCTCGCTCAATTCCCGAGCCCGAACTCCGAAGTTTTTCGCCAGAATGACCACCGACCGGCCTTCAGGAGTTTCGTCAGCCAGAGAGGCGAGTTGCGCAGCGTCCGCCAATTGCTCCTTGGTCACTCCCGGAGCAGGGAGGAACTCGGTGGCCTGCCGGTTACCGATTGTGATCGTTCCGGTCTTGTCGAGAAACAGCACGTCCACATCTCCGGCCGCTTCCACCGAGCGTCCACTCATCGCCAAAACGTTTTTCTGAACCAGACGATCTATGCCGGCGATGCCGATCGCGCTCAGCAATCCGCCGATCGTCGTCGGTATCAGACAAACCAAAAGGGCCACCAAGACCGGCACGGTAAAGTCGACCGAAGGCGTTGAGGCAATGCCGAATGCTTTCAGCGACATCATGGCGATCAAAAAGATCAGCGTGAGCGCCGAAAGCAGGATGGTCAGAGCGATCTCGTTGGGAGTCTTTTGACGCGAAGCCCCTTCGACCAGACTGATCATCCGATCCAGGAACGTCTCACCTGGGTTCGAGGTAATCTGAATCTTGATAACGTCAGACAAGACTTTGGTACCTCCGGTCACTGCACTCCGATCGCCGCCGGACTCGCGGATCACCGGCGCAGATTCACCCGTAATGGCTGACTCGTCGACCGTCGCGGCGCCATCGATCACCTCGCCGTCCCCAGGAATGAGTTCGCCGGCCGACACCACCACGACGTCGCCTTTCCGCAGCAAGTTCGCTGCTATTTTTTCGACCGTTCCGTCCGCTTTCAGACGATTGCCATATGTCTCGGTTCGCGTCGCCCGCAACGCTTTGGCCTGCGCCTTGCCTCGTCCTTCCGCCATTGCTTCGGCAAAATTGGCAAACAACACCGTAAACCAAAGCCAGAGCGAGATTTGGATTTGAAAACCGAAATTAGTGCCATGCCCTGTGACCAGGAGCACCGTAGTAATGAACGCTCCGACCTCGGTGACAAACATCACCGGGTTTCTGGCCAGAGAGACCGGGTTAAGTTTCTTAAAGGAATCCCCGATTGCCGGCACGATAATCGCCGGATCAAATATTGAATGAGCTTTCGCAGCCATAGTCAGTGTCAGTGTTAGTATCAGTGTCAGTACCGATTGTCCGTTCGGCGCTCAAAAGAGTTTTCCGTTGAGCATCAGGAAGTGCTCCAGGATCGGCGTCAGAGTTAACGCGGGTAAGAAGGTTAATGCACCGACCAGCAGGATGGTGCCGATTAGTAAAGTTACAAACAAAACGCCAGTCACCGGGAAAGTACCGGCCCCGGTAGCGACTAGTTTCTTGCGCCCGAGTGACCCCGCCAGCGCCATGACCGGAATGATCATTCCAAACCGGCCGATCATCGTCGCCAAAGCCAGGGTAATATCATAATGAGGATCGCCATTGGTCGGATTCGCCGTCAAACCGGCGAAGGCACTTCCGTTGTTACCGGTGCACGAGCTGTAGGCATAAAAGATTTCGCTCAACCCATGCGGACCGCCATTGTTGGTCCCGGCCTGGCCCCACGGTGCCAGCACGGCCCAACCAGAGAAACCGAGAATCGAGAACGCCATCAGCAGAATCGCAATGGAAGCGACTTTGACATCATAGGCCTCAATCTTCTTCCCAATATATTCCGGGGTTCGGCCCACCATCAACCCCGCGATGAAGACGGCCAGCACGATAAACAGGATCATTCCATAAAGACCGGAACCCACCCCCCCAAAGATGATTTCTCCCAGCTGAATGTTGAACAGCGGCACAAACCCGCCGAGCGGCGTAAACGAGTCATGCATCGCGTTGACCGCACCGCAGGAAGCGTCGGTCGTGATCGTCGCGAATAACGCTGAGTTAAAGATCCCGAAGCGAACTTCTTTACCTTCCATGTTGCCCCCGGCACGATCAACACCCAACTGGTGCATGATCGGATTCCCTGCCGCCTCGGCGCCCCAACAGACCAGTACCCCAGCCAGGAAGACAATCGCCATCGCGGCCCAGACGGTCCATCCATGTCTCTGATTCCCGACCATCCTCCCGAGGTAGTAGGTTAAGGCGCTCGGAATGGCAAAAATAGAAAGCATCTGGATAAAGTTGGAGAGCGGCGTTGGATTCTCAAAGGGATTCGCTGCGTTGGCGTTGGTATAACCACCCCCATTGGTGCCTAGCATCTTGATCGCCATCTGGGAGGCGATAGGACCCTCCACGATGCTCTGGGAATCTACTTTTTGGTCGACCATGACCGGGTTCCCCTTGACGTCTTTCACCGGATTACCGGCGTCATCTTTCTTCGGTACCTGGACGGTCTGCACCTCCACGACTTTTGCCGTGTCATACGGTTTAAAGTTCTGGGGAACGCCCTGGGCCACCAGAAAAACCGCGTAAACAATGCTGATCGGCAGCAGCAGGTAGTAATTGATGCGCACCAGATCCACCCAGAAGTTGCCGATCGTTTTGGTGGAGTGCCGGGAAATCCCGCGAACCACCGCCGCGGCAATCGCGATTCCGATGGCCGCCGAGAAAAAGTTATGCGACGCCAGGGCCAGCATTTGCGATAGATAACTCATGGTCGACTCGCCGCCATAGCTTTGCCAGTTGGTATTGGTGGCGAAACTCCAAGCCGTATTAAAAGCTAAGTGATCCGTGACTCCCGCCTGACCCTGCGGATTCAGTGGCAAAAAGTTCTGGAAGCGGAGGATCAAGTAAGTCATTAACACCGTCACCACCTCGAAGATCAGCATCGCGATGGTATAGAGCATCCAGCCCTGCTCTTTTTCCGGATCGACCCCGAAGATCCGGTAGGTCAACCGTTCAAACGGTTTGATTACCGGATCCAGAAAGGTCTTCCCGTTGGCGTCGAGGACCTGGAACAAATAAATGCCGAGAGGCTTGGTGATAAGAATCAGGGCAACAAGATAGAGAGCTAACTGAAGCCAACCTGAAATGTTCATAGTATTTTATTAGTCGTAGCGATAGTGATGAATCAGAACTTCTCCGGTCGCAGAATAGTCATCAGGAGATAGAGAATTAAACCGAGAGAGACAAAACCGACGATTATGTTTTCCATAGATAGAGTGCTGGTTAGATTTTACTGCAAGACCAGGTGAAGAGAATCAAGATCCCACCTGTCAGAATGCTTACGGCGATATAGATAATGTCAGTCATGTTATTTGATCGATTAGTTCTGGTTTAAAGATGGAGATCGGCCGATGCCGGCGGCGGACAAAAATCGTCCAGGTCCAGATCGGGAACGCCTACGTCCATTAGCTTCCTCCCAGATTGAGGGGCTCCGAGGTGGAGCCGAAGTTTTGCAGTTCGAAGAGCCGGCGCATGTTCTGTTGCGCCGGTTCGTAGTTCTTATTCAGCTTGATTGCCTGGCCGTAGTACTTCTTGGCCTTGTCGACATCGTCAAGCAGCTCGGCGAGCACGCCGGCCAGATTGAAAGCTTCCACGGACTTAGTGTTCAGCTCCAACGCTTTGACCAAATGTATTCTCGCCATGGCAAACGATCGTAAGTTCAAACAACGTTTGGCGGCCACGATGTGGGAGTTGAAGCTTTCCGCCGGGTGTTCCTTTTGCGGCGCGTGACGTTTGAGGATCTCTGAGACGATCCGGCGAAGATCTTCCGGCCGAAGAGGCTTTTGTAAAAAGTCAATCGCCCCCAGTTTCATTGCTTGCACCGCGTGCGGCACATCGCTGAACGCGGTGACGATCATGGCCGGCACCGAGATTCCAACTTCCCGCATTTTCGCCAGCAGCTCTAAACCGTCCATCCCTGGCATCCGCATGTCCAGGATTGCCAGATCAAACCGTTGGACCACCAATTCTTCCAGCGCGAAGGCACCGGAGACGGCTTCAAATATTTGGTAGCCTTCCGTTTCGAGCGTGACTCGATAATTCAGCCGCACGTTGGTCTCATCATCGACGATTAAAATCTTGGCACTCATAACGCTGCTCCTTTGCTGCTTTTTCTGGCCACGGGAAGATCAAAGTAAAACTCGCTTCCCTCGCCTGGGGTGCTGCGAAGCCCGATACTTCCGCTGTGCGAAACGACGATCTCCTTCGCGATGGCCAGGCCTAATCCGACCCCATTTGATTCTTCGGTCCCAGGAATCCGAAAGAACCTTTCAAAAACGCGTGCTTGAAACTCCTTGGCAATGCCCGGGCCGTGATCCAGCACGGAAAAACGAACAGATTTGCCAGCCGGTTTGACGGACAAGACGATTTCCTCGCCCGCTTTTGAAAACCTGGCGGCGTTCGAGACAAAATTCGAAAAGACGTGGCCAATCTGGCGGGGATCGACCGCGACATCCGGGAGATCCGGCGCAACGTCCGCTACCAAGCGGGAATCATGGGCTTCCGCAAGCGACCGCAGATCAGGCAACGCCTCCTCGATCAGCACACCTGGTGAGACCACCTCCAACCGCTGTCGCGTCTGTCCGGATTCCAGTCGGGCCAGATCCAACAGATCATTGATCATCCGCAGCAGACGTTCCGAGTCTTCCCGCGCGGCCACTAACAACTCCAGTTGTTTTGGGTTGAGCGAACCGATTCTTTCCTCCAGCAACAGGTGGAGGCCCATCCGAATGCTGGTCAACGGCGTTTTCAATTCATGGCTGACCGTCGAAACCAGGTTGGTCTTCACTTCGTCCATGAGTCGGAATCGCGTGACATCCTGCAAAACCAAGGCGGCACCGAACATATTCCCGGACTCGTCCCGCATTCCGATGATCCTGGGCAGCAGGAAGGCCTCGTGGTCGTCAATCCGAACCGCAATCGCTTTTTCAAAACTGGTCGGCACACTATCCGGAGCGCCCTTAAGGATCTTTCCGACCTCTTCCTGGATTGCCGTCGGGAGCCCCGAGTCGCCATTGATCTTCTGAAGAAGCTTGCCGGCAGCCGGATTGGCAAAATTGATTTTTCCGTCCATGGAGAGCGCCAGGATGGAGTCCGGAAAAGCCGAGAACGTGATCTCCGTCATGTGGCGAGCCTGCGATAACTGGTCGGTGGTGGTCTGGCGGTAAACTCGCAACCTTGCTGCCAGTTTATTAAAGGCATCGGCCAGTTGACCGAGCTCATCGTGGGACTCCACGGGAACCACCTGGTCCAGTTTACCTTCCCCCAGTTCTTTGGAGACCGCGGTCAAGGTCTGGATCGGCCTGAGAATCGTCCGCTGCAATCCGTAACCGAGCGACAGTGCCAGGGCGATGCCAAACACCAGTAAGATCACCATCGCCCGGGTCGAATCGGCGCTTAGCGCCCTGGCGTGATGATCCGCCTGCACCATATTTTCCTGGTTGATGCGAATGACTTCCTGGGCATTATTTTTGATCTCGGTAAACAGCGGCAAGAGCTGTGAGAAGTACATCTTCCGCCGGACTTCCGCTTCGGAGGTATCCCAGAAGGTTTGCGCGAGTGTCTGATAGCTCGCTTCGGCCTCCCTGATTTTATTGGCTAATTCCCCTTCCCCCGGGATCGTGATGTTGTGCAGTTCCTTTTGCAGATTTTCTTGAAAGATCGGATCATTCTCGTTGAACAGATCACGCCCTCTTCGCTCTTCACCGGCCAAGGCAAATGAAAGCCCCGAATCCATTCGTTCGGCGCTTTCTTTCATTTGTTGGCCCGCGAGCACGCTCTGATAATTCTCTTTCAGAATCACATCGATCGAGGGCCCGAGTCGGTTGAACAGCCACACCGCGTACAAACCGACCCCGAGGAAAAGGATCAGGATCGGGCAAAACCAAAGCAGAATTCTCCTTTTCATTGTAGCCCGGCCTGACGAGTCTCTTGACCTCTCAGACCACCTTTACTTTGTGTGACGCTGTCCATCGGATCTTTGAATTGCAGGACCTCCTTAAAGCGGGTGTCATGCCACAAAATGTCGATACGGACAAAGCGCTTGTCATAAGCCACTTACGAAAAGAAGCGCCAAGCTGCGGAAATGATGAAGACTCGCACCACGCGAGTTACGTCCAAATACCACTCGCATTTTGCGAGATACGTATTTAGCGCCAGCCATGCTATGCCCCGAAGGGGCTTGAGGACTCAGCCCGAGTTTCAACCCTGGGAACCGACCCCCAGCGACGCGCCCTGAAGGGGCGGCAGATCGAACGTACTAAGCATACGAAAGGAAGGTATGATCGTAATATGTCTAATTGCTCGCTCCTCTCGGCCCTTCAGGGCGAGCCGTTTACTTTGGGCTCCCAGGGTTGAAAACCCTGGGCTGAGTCCTCCAGCCCCTTCGGCCTTCGGGGCGGGCCCTTCGGCCCGTCTTGGGCGGGCCCTTCGGCCCGTCTGAGCAGCGCTAGACACATACTTTGCGAGTCGCCAGTGTTTCGCTTCGCGCTGCAAGAAGGCAGAGAAGCCTGAGATGGGCACGGGGACGATGCGGTGTGAAGTCCAAAGAAATCCTGATTCGTTCCTACTAGTAACGTGGGCAGGAAAAGAGAAGAGCTTCGCCGCCCGCCGGAGGCTCACCTTGATTGGGGAATGAAACTTCCGGCGAGCGGTTTCTGCTTACCTTATCGTTCGGATAGACTGGGCGTTTCTTTAGCGGATTTCGCTTCTCTTTGACATTCAATCCGTCGAGGTAATACTGCTAAGCCCGTTTTCCGTTGTTTCCGCGCGATGCGCAATGGATGGCCTGACGGCTCGAATCTCCGCATCGTTTTAAAGAATTGGCAACGGGAGTCGGGCCAGGTAAAATACCGGCTCGGTAAGGGCCGAGCGCTCATCGGCGGGGTAGCCAAGTGGTAAGGCCGCGGTCTGCAAAACCGCTATTCACGGGTTCGATTCCCGTCCCCGCCTCTCTAAAGAATCTCCTCTCCGAGGAAACAACTAACCGGAAAGGTCCGCAGACGACCCCAATAACGCGCTATAACGTTAAAATTTATCCTGCTCTAACCCGAACGATCCATAAAGGTACGGCGAAACCTAAGCGATCGGGTTTCAATGGAAAAAGATGCCGACCCCTTTCCACGGTAAAGCGTACCGGGTTTGGGGTGAAGTAGAAGAAGAGGGCAAGATAAAACGAAAGCAGTTTTGGTTCGCGACCGAAAAGGAAGCAAAGGCGGTTTGTGCCGCTTGTAACCAGGAACAAGCCGCCTACGGCTCAAAGGTAAACCTCGATTCTGAATCTCGCCTCGAAGCGTTCCGCGCCTCCGAACTTCTCAAAGGGTCGGGTGCAACGATCCTCGACGCCTTGCGCTTTTATCTGGCGCATCAAAAACAAGTCTCCGCTTCGGGTCCCTTTTCCGAACTAGCCACTAAGGTCCGTGCCGAATTTAAACGCCGACTCGAAGAGAAAGAGGTCAGCGACCGCCACCGGGAAAGCTTAAATGAAACTCTTAAGAAGCTCGAAGCCCGGTTCAGCGATCAAGTCGTTTCCGAGATCAAAGCCAAGGAGATCCGGGAATGGCTGACTGGTCTCCCGCTGGCGACGAAGAACGGCGGGTGATTGTTCCCCGGGACAAAGGCAAGAACCAAAAGCGTTACCCATCCAAGCCCATGCCTTTTGGAGGTAGCGGTCGCTGGCCAGGAGTTCGATAGCCGTTTGGAGGTAGGCTTCCAGATCGAGCGGGATGAGCCGAGACTGATCGCGGTTCCGGTGGTAAGCGGCGTTTCTTCCGATTTCAGCGAAAGATACCTGAAACGCTGGCCGGACCGCATTTTCCTTGGGCGCAAGACCAAGTGTCGGGGTTCCACGGCGCGGATCGCGCTCTCAGGCGAACTGATCTCTGGTTTCATGAAGCGCATCGCGCTTGCCGATCGTGTGATCGTGGTATTGAGCGAAAAATACCTGCGCTCGCCTTATTCCATGACGGAGGGTACTAGGGGAGGGTGGAGCAATACAGACTCAAGCTGCGGAACTGATTTTTCTGTACTCACTAGTCAGTTCTTTGCAAAAATGGGGTGAAACGGTATGCGGCAATGGAACGCCCTTTAATCGCAGTCGTGGGAGATGCAAAAAAGACCACGAACCCAGACATTGCGAGGAAGGCGGCTATAGAAATAGGAACGCACTTCGTAAATCGAAAGCCCAGGGAAAGTGGGGTCGCGTCTATACAAAAGACAAGAGAATTTAGTATTCTGCCCACTAAACGATTGTAAGCCTACGGCACGATGGACCGACTTTCATGTACGGAATCGAAAGTGATGCACGCGGCTTCCTACATAGTACACGAGGGCTTGTTAGCGAGCGCTAGTTCCCTTGGGACAAGCGAGAGACCTTTTCGAGGAGGGTGCGATTGCTCTGGAGGCATTGGGTGAAACGACGAATGGCGATGCCGACAGCGTGGTGATGAATCCCGCCTGCTAGTTGCCCAATTCCTTTGAAACTTAGCTTACCGCGGATCTGCCGATGAAAAGAGCGGTCTGGCGTGCACCGATGCCACAACCAAATCGTTTCACAGGGCATTTGTGTTTTGTATAGACGCGACCCTACTACCCCCTTCTCTGATATAATCGAGCAATTCGAGCGAAGCGGTGCCGAACCAGAACGGGATTGAGCGCGGGCATTGATCATGATAATTTTTACCTAACTCTAAAGCTTGATTGAGTTTGTTCGGTCTCTGAACTCCAAATCGACTCAGAGAGAGGGGAAAGAAAACAATATCAACGTGTATCTGCTTTGTTGGACTTCGTGGTTATCACGAGAGACTGTGAGCCCGGTCAGCTCGTTGCGAGAAGTTGTTACCGGGCTTTTGTCAATCTCGGAAGTCGAGAGCGACTCGCGACCTGATTTCTCTGACATGTGTCCCCTCGTGTAGATCTTGACCAGTGTAGGTCTATTGGCTAGATAAACCTCCGGCAGAAACGTGTAAGGTTTCGGCAATCATGAACAGGAAGGTATGAAATTGGCTGAGGTTATCGTAACTCAGCTAGAAAGTAAGCGTCACGCGGAGGACCACTGTTCGGGAGAGCGTAAATGTCGTAGACGATTTCTATGACATCTACGGCTGAAGATAACGGAGAGATATTTAAGCGAGATACGAGGGGACGAGTGCGGGTTCCCAAAGCGAGACGGGAAATGTTACTCGACGAGTGGGAACGAAGCGGTGGGAGCGCCGCCCAGTTTGCTGACTACGTGGGGATCAAGTATTCAACGCTGGCCAACTGGATTCAAAAACGGCGAAAACAAGCTGGCCTCAAAGCATCTTTGCTCAAGCCAGGCGCCGTGGACTCGAACCAGAGCAATGGACGCTGGGTGGAAGCGATCCTGGAAAATAATCCCGAGCCTAAAGGGCTCGAGAGCACGCTGCGGATTTATTTTACAGCCGGCGCCTACTGTCAGATTAGTAATGCTCGAGAGGCAGGACTTGCCGCCGAGTTGCTTGGGCGCCTTGGAGTCCGGAAATGTTGAGCTTCAGCGGCAGCCTCAAGATCTTCGTGCTGGTGGAGCCCTGCGACATGCGAAAAGGTTTCAACGGCCTTTACGGGATGGTGAGTACCACCTTTGGCGAAGATCCCAGGAGCGGGGCGCTTTTCGTCTTTAGCAATCGCCGGCACACCCGGATCAAGATTCTATATTTCGACGGCAGCGGCTTATGGGTCCTAACCAAACGGCTGGAGCGTGGCAGCTTCAGCTGGCCACCGGTTGTCGCAGGAGAGAGTGCCAAGCTAAAACTAACTCCTGAAGCCTTGGCCATGCTGACGGATGGAGTGGATTTACGAGGGGCTAAATTGCGACCTTGGTACGAGCGACAATAAAAGAAAAAAAGTGGGTTAAAATTCAATAAAAAGCTCGACTATTCAATCATAATTTTAGACTGTATCTAACAGTGCCACAGGAAGTTACGGGCCAAGAGCCTCCCAATCCAAAGGACGTCCAAATTCAGCAACTCCAAGCTGAGAAAGAGCAGCTTCGACAAGAAAACAAGCTACTCAAAGAAAAGGTCGATCTGCTGATCCGTCGCCTCTTTGGAGTCAAGAGCGAGAAGCTCGACGCGGCGCAGTTGGAGTTGCTCTTAAAAGAGGCCGACTTGGGAAAAGCCGACGCCTCCGCTGAAAAGGCGGAGGCGGCTCCCATCATTGAGCTTTTAAAACCCGTTCCCAAACGGGGAGCTAAAAAGGAGCGACGCGAACGTTGGCCGCAAGATCTTCCCGTTGAGCGTGAAATTATTGAACCGGTGGAAGTCATGGCTCAACCTGAGGCCTTCCGTTGCATCGGAGAGGAAGTCACCGAGACCCTCGACTACCGGCCGGCTAAATTTTTCCGTCATCAGATTATCCGGCGCAAGTTCGTCTCTCGCCAAGCGCCTCAAGTTCCCCCGGTGATTGCCCCATTGCCTGCGAGTTTGCAAGAACGCTGCATTGCCGCGCCTGGCTTACTGGCCCAGATCACGATCAGCAAATACTGCGATCATTTACCACTTTTTAGACAGGAACAGATTTATTGGAATCGGCACCAGGTTTGGCTGCCACGCCAGAGCATGGCGCGCTGGATGGGCTTAGTCAGTGAATGGCTCAAGCCCGTTTACGCTGAAATGAAAGCTCAAATGATGAGCGGTCCCTACCTTCAGGTCGATGAGACACCGATCCGATACCTCGATCCGGGCAATGGAAAAACAGGCCAAGGCTATCTTTGGGTGGCGCATCAACCGGGAGGCGATGTGATCTACGAGTGGCACACCACTCGAGCAGCGAGTTGTTTGGAACACCTGATTCCCATCGAGTTTGCAGGGACTGTTCAATGTGATGGTTATAGCGCCTATGATCGCTTTGCCAGTCGCCGCGAAGAAGAGGGTCAACCCGTAGTCTTGGCCGGATGTTGGGCTCATGTCAGGAGAGGCTTTTTTGAAGCCATGGATTCCGCCCCCAAAGAAGCCGCATGGATCCTGGTTCAGATCGGGCACCTTTACCGGATCGAAGCAGAACTACGAAAACAACGCGCGGGCGTCGCGCTGCGTGATGCCTATCGAAGCAGTCAGAGCCGTCCGGTCATCCGACGAATCCACCAAGCCCTGGAACGATGGCAATAGGCTCGGCGCTTCCTGCCTCAAAGCAGCATCGGCAAAGCGGTCAGCTACGCCTTGGGTCAATGGGAATCGCTGGAAGTTTATCTCCAGGACGCTCAGATTGAAATCGACAATAATCTCGTGGAGAACGCGATTCGACCGACTGCTCTCGGAAAAAAGAACTGGCTCTTTTTCGGAGACGCCGAGGCGGGAGAACGCAGTGCGATTATCTACTCGATCATTGAGAGTTGCCGCCGCAACGGCGTGGAGCCCTACACCTATCTCTGCGACGTTCTGAGCCGTTTGCCCTCCATGACCAACTGGCAGATTAAGGAGATCACTCCAAAAGCCTGGGCTAAAGCTCACAAACAACCTACGCAAAAAGCAGCGTAAAAGGTTGTAAACGTCGTAGCCGTTTTCCTACGACATCTATGACTTCGAGAGGTCAATCGATAATCGCATGGTGCTCTGCGTGACGCTTACGCTAGAACGCATTGCGGTGGCGGTTGAAACTCTGGTTCGAATAGCCGAGGACACCAAATTGCCAGATCATTCCCGGAGCGAAGAAGCACCTGGATCGATGGATTCCGGATTTGTCTTTCCCGACAGTATTGTGCCGCTGGAAAAACTTGAAAAAGAATACATTCTTTACGTTCTCCAAAAATCAAACGGAAACCGAACACATGCCGCCGAACGACTGGGAATCAGCATCCGAACATTGCGCAACAAACTCCACGAACTGAGATTGGAGGAAGATGGAGAAGAAAAGGGACCTGTTGGTTGAACATTCCGAATGCGGCAAGTCGAGTTGCTGCTGTTCAACGCCAAAGCCGGAAGGAATGCCTTTGATATTAACGGCAATGGAGCGTCACCCTTCAAAGTTGGCGACACTATTAGGGTGATGTGTTTCGAAAAAGGAGAAGTCCCTTAGAGACCGGTTACGATCTGGGTAACCGAACGTTGGGCCCCTATTAGCGGACCTTTTTGATGCCTTCGTAAACCGCATTACCCCGCCACCCTGATAATCCCGGCACCGGCTTTAGCCAATATCCGCGATACCGTTGCCGGATGAACATTGAATAGTCTCGCCGCATCAGCGGCAGTCTTGGTGCCCGTTGATACCATTGAAACTATTTCATCCTGTTGAACAGGTCTGAGTTTCGGACGACGCCCTCCGATGCAGCCCCGCTTGCGGGCGGCATCCAATCCAGCCTTGGTTCGTTCGCGCAGTATTGCTCTCTCGAACTCGGCAAAAGCCCCGACCATTTGCATCATCATTCGTCCAGGTGCGGTAGTCGTATCAATCGCTTCGCTCAAGCTCCTGAATCCGGCGTCCGCTTCCTGAATCTTTTCCATAATCGCCAGCACGTCCCGGAGCGAACGTGAAAGTCGGTCAAGACGCGCGACGATGAGTACATCACTCTTTCGTAGTTGATCCAGCGGGCGGTGGAGTTCGGGTCGATCCCATCTCCCGCCAGACGCCTTCTCTCGGAAAATCTTCTCGCAGCCCGCAGCCTTCAGCGCCGAGACTTGCGCGGCCGTATCCTGCTCGTTCGTTGAAACCCTCGCATAGCCTACCTAGCTTCATCATTGCAAAAACCCGTCGCCATTCGTTTTCATTAAGCGATACATTTCAGCAACTTGCGGAGCCGATTTCTACCGTGCTCCCGGATTCGGTGCTTAAAGGATCGTTTACGCAACCGCGGGTAAGGCGGGCGGCAGATCACGTTGAAACGTTTTGCTAAGAATGGCGGTTAACCCTAATGGATGATACCCGCTGGCATCATTCCCGTAATTGTGGTACATGCAGAGAGCGATACCGCCTCCCGCGACCGAAAAGTGAATCTCGCCGGTTCGCTCTGCTGAATAAGACGTTTTCCGAAAGTCCTCAAGTTTGAAGAACCTGCTATTGCTGTTGACGGCCTCGTGAGCCGGTAGCACGCTTCCGCTTCAGCGTGATCGGCCATTTTTAGCGCGGCGAGCGGTTCTACCGTGAAAAGATTATCAGACACCCCCTGAGTAGCAAAAGCAGCGCAACCACAATCAAGAGACAACCGCATCCGCAGCATGAAGTCTGCATGTTTATCGCCGCCAAACTCTCGTACCGAAGCCGAGGCTGGTCCACCAAAGGTTTGGGTTTAATTGCGAGGTGATGCCACAACTTTGCTAGGAGTCCGCCTGGCGAATAGTGCGAGCGCTTCGTCGGGTCGGTCACCGGGTAATGTGCAGGCAATCGATGACCAGCCGAGTTCCCCATTTCTCGCAGATTGGGAACGAAGTCTCGGTTGATTCTGGTGGTTTCATTTGGCCCCCGTTCTCCGCCCCCCACCTGCCAAGGGTCGTCGGATTCACGCCCAGTACCGGAGGTCGTCTTTAAGGGTAAGACTAACGTTCGGCGCGACTGCGAACTGGGCGAAGATCCTATCATTTGAGAGCTCGATCGTGGCCCTGGCGGCGCTCTGGACCCAGGAGTTTCGCCAACAGCACGATCCCGTTCTCGCTGGTCTCATTTTCAGTCACGGTCAAAGGACCGATGCAGCAGCTGTACTTTGTCGCGGTGCTGCCCAATGGGACCGTTTACCTTTTGGATCTGACCTAACCTCGTGTGACGGACCCATCTAAGCTGAAAATAGGCGCATCCCTTCCCGATACAGCCGTGGCTGGGATATCTAATCCGTTCGGGTAAGAAGAACCTGCTGGAACATTTCAGACTCGCTATCACCGTTGTCTTCATCTAAAATTCGCGCCTTGCCTTGCTCTGTCGTTCCCCGTAGCGGGCGGTTCCAAGTCAAAGATGAGCGGACAAATCTTCATCAGTTACCGTCGTGAAGAAAGTCGGTGGTCAGCAGGACGCCTGTACGACCGTCTGATAGCCCGTTTCGATCCAAAACAAATTTTCATGGATATTAATGGCATCCGCCCTGGTGCTGATTTTGTTACCACAATCGAGCAGAAGGTCAGCGAATGCGATGTGCTAGTCGCGGTAATTGGAGAGCGGTGGCTCACTTCCAGTGATGGAGAAGGTGGTAGGCGACTCGACACTGAACAAAGGGAGAAGGAGCGCTTCGAGGCTGAGCAGCGGGAGAAGCAGCGTTTGGAAGCGGAAGCTAGAGAAAAACGTCTTAACGCTGAGCAGTCGGAAAAACAACGCCTTGCAGCTCAAAAGCGCGATAAAGAACAGGTCGAGGCGGAGCAGCGCGAATGGGAGCTCTTAGATACTGAACGAAGAGAGAAAGAGCGGTTGGCGGAAGAATCGCGTCAGCGCGAGGAGACAGAGTGCATTACCCAATGCCATGACCGCGAGCAAAGAGAACGAGAAAAGGCAGAAGTTCATGAACGTCAGGAAGAGGAACACCTAGACGCTCGACGCCCCGAAAACGGGGAAGAGGAGCAGCTTGAGACTGGAGTCCCCCCACGCGAAAGTGAAGGGCGAGAACGGCGGGGAGAGGAGGCCGCTCCGCCGATCCCTAAACCTAGTTTCTCACGAGTAGACGCGGCTCCCTCACCAGTGGCGGATCGCACAATTGCTCCGAGCCGGAGTCTTGGGGGGACAAAATGGTTATGGTTATTAGCGGGAGGTTTGATCCTAATTACAGGAATTGGAGGAATCTGGTTCACCGTAAATAATGAGCGAACAGTGGCACTTTCCGAACCGGGAGCGACTTCGACGACCGACGGCGACCCGGTAGCCGCCTTGTGGCGCGGAGTGGAGGAAAGGAACGTCGACAAGGCGATCCGGCTGAACCCAAAATATGCTGAAGCCTACAGACACCGTGGAATCGTCTACAAGATCAAAGGGCAACTTGATAAGGCGGAAGCCGATTTTGCCAAAGCGAACGAGCTTGAAAAGGCTGGACATTAAACTATCGAATACAGGAGGCAACCCTAACGCAAGATTCCGATTGATCCGTGGGGCTGCCGAGGGATCAATGCTGGTAAACCGCCGCTCGTCCCCGAAGAGGAGACTATTGCCAATTTTGATGTAGGGGCGGGAACAGCCGCTCCATGTCCAGGCGAGACCAAGCCACCTTCAAACATAACCCTGGAAGCCCAGCCACGAACCGAGTCCAAGGAAACACCGTAAACACCTCTTCACTGCGATCTTCCATCCGCTAACAACGAGTCTCTAGGAGACCAGGGCGGAATTCGTCAGCACGTGGAGGACCAAAAACCTTTGTCTCGCTCATTGTCCCTTGGGACAAGCGAGAGACCGGTCTGGCGTGCACCGATGCCGCAACCAGATCGCAGTTCTTCACAGGCATTTGTGTTTTGTATAGACGCGACCCCACTACCCCCGCTCTTAGTGCAGTGAGGATGAAAATAGTACCCGTCTTCGGCAATCCGGTCCGTTCCGCGGCATTATGACTGAAGAGGAACGTCTGGAGATCCTTCATCGATTCTTTAAGAATGACGTTTTCTTGAAAAGAACGACCGACGGTCAACCGATTATTGGAGATGTTTCAATCACCGGATGGCGTAACCGCCGTCAACGCAGATGGTGGAACCCGTGACAAAATCGGACGCACGGGACGCTAAATAAACAGCAGTTCCGGCGCATTCGTCAGGATTTCCCCACCGACCGGCTGGTGTGCGTGTGAGGATTTCTTCATACACGGCGGGCATCGTCTTCACAGGTGCTGTCAAGTCGGTTTCAAACCATCCAGGGGCGATTGCGTTCACCTGAATATTAGAGGGCGCTAACTCGATCGCCATCGATTTAGTCAATTGTACTAACGCTCCCTTCGCAGCGCTGTAGGAAGGGACAACCCCGGAGCCGAAGATGGAATACATGCTCGCGATATTAATGATTTTTACTTGGCCCTGCTTTACCATCGATTGAGCCGCAAACTTCGAAAGCAAAAAACAAGCATTGAGGTTCGTCTCTATGACCTTATCCCAGTCCTCCGGAGTCTGTTCGAGTACGCCCGCGAGGACGGCTATGCCCGCGTTGTTGACCAAAATATTGACCGGCCCCAATGCATCTTCGACCTTTTTCAAGGCAGGTTGCAATTCCCCTCGTGCCGCAACATCCACTCTCATAGCTAGGGCTGGAACGCCCAGTCCCCGAAGCTCGTTAAGTACGTGCTGGTTCTTCTCCTCATTACGCGCCAGAACCGCGATCGCAGCTCCGGCTTGCGCCAGTCCCATCGCGATACCACGACCGATACCGCCGTTGCCGCCGGTGACGACGGCGACGCGTCCACTCAGGTCAAACAGATTTGTTGTTGGCATTTCGTTGTCTCGGATTTCATTCTATGCCTCGCGAGTGTTGGATGCGAATTTGGGAAATGATCAGCAAAAACGGCCGTTAGTGTCAAAGATCTGTGGCCCTGCCGATTGGGGTGACCATAAGTGTCGATCCTCTTGCCGTCCTTCTCAAGCTGTATGAAGACGAGCGTCCACGTCCCGACAAATTCCTAAGTCGTTTGCGCATTGCGAGTGGAAGAGCATATCACGATTTCATTTGGGCGTCGTCATCAACCGTGTATTTACTGAGACGCTTCCCCCCTAAAAACCGCCCTATCTACCTTCTAAATGCGGGACATAACGACTATAGGACTAGCCCCTTATGCAAAAAAGTTGCTCTGGTAAAGCCAATACGGGGCCCTGCACTTCTCGTGGTTCCATGAGGAATCCGAGACCTTCCCAGAAACCCACATCACCTTGGTTTTTTGAAGATGCTATGATAGATCTCCAAACGTTCCTCTTCGGTTATAAGGTCCCAAAAAGGACCTCCAGTTTCGGCTTGTCTAGTTTTTCGTGGGAATTCATGGTCGGGTTTGTCGAGCCGCCTTGTCTTGCATTCGCCAAAGGAATTTTCGCTCTTTTACCCGCGGCTTCTTCTATGAGGAGTCCGACATTCAATTTAGTAAGGGTCTAAGCAACCGCACCTGGTCATCCCTGGAGTATTTGCTGGGCTTGCTGGATGGCAAGACGGATGCGAAAAAGACAATATGGAACCCCAAGAAGATGTTATCGTCGACATTCCCAAAGACCGCATAAAATTTTTTGGTGGTACGGGCAAAATGCTGTTACCCAGTCCTGCGACCGTGGCAGCCCTGATAAAGAAAATCCCTAAGCACAAACTCATTACGACCAATCTCCTTTGTAAGGAACTCACTGACCAATTCAAGGTGCGAGGGACTTGTCCCGTTACGACCCAAAAAGCTCTCCAAGCGATTGCCCATGGCTCAAGCAAAAATATCGCTTACTGGCGGGTCATAAACACCAACGGAGGGCTCATCGCTCGGTTTCCTGGCGGCGCAGCCGGTCAGGCAGCATTTTTAGTAGAAGAGGGTTTCGCCATCGACACAAAAGGGAAAGTATCAAAGGTAAAAAATTTCAGAGAAAGCCTCTTTTGCTTTAGATAAAATTAATGACCTCCACATCGACCAGAATGGGTTCGCTATAATTCATAAATTCAACGAGCGATATAGGTTGGTCCGCTTGTGCAAGCATAGTTCCTTGCCAACAGCCTTAATTTTAACTCTCTCACCTTCTGAATCCTCCGGATCACTTTTTCCGGAAGGCCAGGGGAAAATTCCCCGCTCTTTTGGTCACAGCTCCGCCAACGATTACGACCCGGACGGTAGTCGGGCTCGGAGTAGCCCTTGGAGAAAGTGTCGAGCGGGTCGGCGAAAGTACGGATGTAGACTCTGGTTTTGGCGCGCATTAGGGCCTCTTTCGCGCGCCATCGGCTCATCACATAAAACCCTGTGGTTCTGCGAGGTTTGGAGGACGAAGGCCCTTGGTGATATCTAGGATGCAGAGTCTCGTTCCAAATGGATCTCTGATTACCGCGCATTTCCCAATAGTAATGTCGAAAGGTGCGACGAGGATTTCGCATCCTTCCGTCGCGTAATGAGCTACGGCAACAACGACATCGTCAACTAGGTAATGGACTTCAACTGATGAAGGAATGGTCGTCTCGCGGTGAAGCACGATTTCAGTATCGGACTCTGGAAAAACGAGACCCACCGCTCCTTCTCCACTCCACTGGGGACGCAAACCAAAGACCTTTGCGTAGTACGCGGCAGAAACTTCAACATCCTCGACACGGATCATGACGCAGTCAATTTTTCGTAGCATTCTCCGGCTCCTTGAAAGCAATTTCTCCAATCAACAGCCAGAGCCATGCTATTGCCACTGAAGCCTAAAACCTCCCACTTCAGATTAGATGCAGCTTCCCAACGCTATCCACTTGGCTTTCTGTCAAGCCGACAGTGCATCAAAAACGCGCTCTCTCGATAAATCCCCAGTCCTTTGCTGCATGAACCATTGTAGAAATCTGAACGACCTTTCGAACCAGAGCCGTTTCCACTGCTGCTATTTCATCCTGAGTCACAACGTTCAGGACGGTTGCGGGGATTGAAGTCATTTTTGTCACTTCTGCGTAATGAGTCTCGCCCCGCGCGATTTCAATTCAAGTCGCCCAACACTCTTGGAATGCTCCGACCGCCTCCAATAAACGTTGTTATTCTTTAGATATGACTAATATTGATATTGTGGCTGCTCTGCCTGATGTACGTTACCGGCAGCGGGTACAAAAGCGATTAACCCGACTGCGCAAACGCCTCCTCGCGTATGTAATCAAAGCCAATCCCGAGTGCTTCGACCATGGCGGGCGGCTTGCACCCGGTTGCTTTCCCGCACGCATACCTCCCGAGGCTGCAAATTTGCATGGGCTGATGCGGAGAGCGGAATGCAAACTCGCCATGATCCGCAGCCATGCGGAATGCGCTATTGGGAAATCATGACGGTCGTATTCGCTTTCCTTTGCTTACATCCAGCGCCTCGTCCCGGAGGCAAAAAGCACTTCGTTCTTGTTTCAAGGAGGCCTCGGCGAATAGAATCCTGCAAACGACCGTAACCCTATAACCAACGCCTCAATGTCTAGCCTCCAAGAGCGCCGAGCTGCAATTGTGCGAGAACACATTGCCGCCGAGAAAGCTCATGATATTTCCCGAATTATCGCGACTTTTCACCGCCCCCGTTATGAGCTTGCACCATTTTGTTTCGTCAGCGACGGTGACCAAGCGGTGCGTGACCTGCTGGTTGGTTTGTTCGCGACCTTTCCTGACTTTGATATTGAACACCCGCATTTGCACCATGCGGAAGAAGCCGTAATCGTCGATTGTGTAATCACAGGGAAGCGTCACCGCTCTTTTGCCGGAGTGCCGCCTAGCGGACGGCGAATCGAAGTGCCGCTAGTCGCAAATTTCAACTTCGACGGCGATCTGCTGATCGGTGAGAAAGTCAATTTCGACTTGGCCGCTCTGGTACAGCAATTGCAGGCATGAAGCGAATAGAAACGTTACGCGTGAACTTATCGGCCTGATTACTTCGTATCGGGCCATGATGTTGGCCAAAGAATGAGCGATTCGGAAGACCGGGCCAGGATGAGAAGTGGAATCCGGTGCGAGTCTGGGGCATACAACCGGATCGTATGAACGTGATGAAAGGGGCAGTAATTTCTCTGGCGATCTGGTCCCCATTGCTTTGTTCTTGCGCTGGCTTCCGATTGCCACCCGAAGAGAGCACTGGTAATCGGCCCAGAATTCCGGGCTCTGGGGACATAGGCGGTCGGTGAGCGTACCGTAGGTCCTCCTATGCCTTCACGGATTCAACCGCAACGATCCCGAGGTTGACGACAGCCAATCACGCCATCTACGTTAGCCGACTGACAAAATGCGGAAATCCGTACAAAGTCGGCATTGGTCACCAGTCCGCAGAAGAAGCCGCGACAAAGTATCGAAATCGAAAGCACCTGACCGCCTGATCACTTCCTTTCACGATCGATGATGGCCGCGGGGAGCTGAAAAAGGGAGGGACTTGGTTGGCTGGTGTAAAACCGGGCGTTTTCTCTAGAACGATCTGAGATTTCGTCCAGCTTCAGACCAAACGCCCCGAACGCATCAACTGCCTTGGCATCCTCCGGCCTTATGTCCGCGAGAGCGGCTCTTTGCTGGCAATATCACGGGCGACCAATACCCGAGGTAAACCAAGCAAGGATCGCACCCACCGACTGATCGCCGAAGCCGCCACTAAGGCCGGTGTGACCATTCCGGACAACTGCGACGGCACACTTTCATATCGATGCATGTGGCACATCATGAAAGCATCGACAAGACGGCTCTGGAAGCTGACACGGCAACCATGATCAGAAAGGGATTATCTGGACATCGTAATGAGGGAAGACGCGGCCAAGTTTTGGCGTATCCGGCCCCAGGATCAACGACCAATGTGGTGCCTTCATGTTGTTGATTGGATGGCTGACTCTCAAGGTAATCGCGTCCCTTACAATGATGCGATTGTTAGTGAAGTTGAAGACAACTAAAACCCAAGGGGAAAGTGGGGTCGCGTCTATACAAAAGACAAAAGAATTTTGTATTCTGCCCACTAAACGATTGTAAGCCTGCGGCACGATGGACCGACTTTTCACGTACGGAATCGAAAATGATGCACGGATGCACGCGGCTTCCTACATAGTACACGAGGGCTTGTTAGCGAGGCGCTAGTTCCCTTGGAACAAGCGAGAGACCTTTTCGAAGAGGGTGCGATTGCTCTGGAAGCATTGAGTGAAAGGACGAATGGCGATGCCGACAGCGTCGTGATGAATCACGCCTGCTAGTTGCCCAATTCCTTTTGAAACTTAGTTAGTTAGCTTACCGCCCATTCTGCCGATGAAAAGAGCGGTCTGGCGTGCACCGATGCCACAACCAGATCGCAGTTCTTCACAGGGCATTTGTGTTTTGTATAGACGCGACCCTACTACCCCCGCTCCCGCAGTTCTTCACAGGCATTTGTGTTTTGTATAGACGCGACCCTACTACTCCCGCTCTGTAAATCGTTGTTTGCAGGCTCACTTTTAGGGAGTTCGACAAAAAGTATACGTCTGACCAACTACACGGTTGACGACGCCGGGCTGGAATTGTGATATCCTGCTCGCATTCTGATACGCGCTCAATCCCGAGCGCGAAGCTATAACCCCCCGAACCAAAAGGATCACCATGAACCGCATCATTTCGTCTGTTTTCACCGCGTCAGCGCTGATTTTCGGAGTTTTTCTGCCCAGGGAGGAGGCGGTCGCGGAAACAGCCAAGGACCTTGTGGGCACTTGGACGCTGGTTTCGATCACGCGGGAGCAGGACGGCAAGAAGACCGATTATTTCGGTCCCAACCCACAAGGCCAATTGATTTTCGCCCTTAACGGTCGCTTTGCCACAATCTTTCTTCGTTCGGATGTTCCCAAATTCGCGTCCGGCAATCGTGAGACAGGAACTCCAGAAGAAAACAAGGCAGCTGTGCAGGGTGGCCTTGCCTACTTCGGTACCTACTCAGTGAGCGAGATGGATAAAATCATTACGTATCACATTGAGGGTAGTACGTTTCCAAACTGGAGAGGCGTCGATCAGAAAAGACTTTTCGAACTTTCCGGGGACGAATTCACCTATACCAATCCCACTCCATCCACCGGTTCTGGAAGCGCTTACTCGGTCTGGAAGCGCGTGAAGTAGGCGACGACACACGAAACCCGAATATTTGGGCTCCTCTCCGACGAACTCTGCGGGTACAGCCCCGCCCGGCATCAGTCGCAATAGCCGAAGCAATCCATGGCCTTCCTAACGACGTCGCCGACCTACCGAGGACTTGTCCGCGATTGTGTCTCAGCGGTCACTCAAAGGTTGAATGAGGCGACCAACGGCAGCCGTGTCCTAATTTGAAGTTTCGATCAAATCGCTGACGGTACAAGGACGTAAGGCGGTGGCCGGCAACATATCGGAGGCTAGTTGGTACATCACTGCTCCTCTACGTGCTGCAGGAAGTGCAGGACGTCCCTGCTGAACTGTTCGGGATCCTGCAGGAAGGAGAAGTGGCTCACCGCTGGCTGCAGGAGCGATGTCCAGGCCCAAAATCGCTCCATCGCTCCAACCGACGATCGCCGCCTTGCGGATTTTCAGGTAATCCATCAGGCCGATCACATCGGAGGCCATTAAGTCGTAGCTAAAGGCCTGCTCGTCGCGTGCGCTGCGCCCGTGCCCACGGCTGTCTATGACGATGACCCGATAATGCTTCGCCAGTGCCGGCACTTGGTTGCCCCAATAATTCGAGTTGGCGAGCCCGCCATGTAGCAAGATCACTGGCTCGCCTCGCCCGAACACGGCGTACCAGATCTGAATACGGTTTACCGGCGCATAGCCGCTGCGCTCGGCCTTCGGTAGCATCGGCGTAGGCGGCAGGGTTAGCCATTCCGGCTCAGCGCTTGCGGTGGTGACGATACTGAGAACTGTCAGGACACAGAACAGAGAAGCGGGGCGGCGCATGTTCATATCTCGCTAAGATGGTGCAGTTAGCGTTCAGCCAACGTCATTAAAAACCAATGACCTTTTCGAAGCGGGTGCGATTGCTCTGGAGGCATTGAGTGAAAGACGAATGGCGATGCCGACAGCGTCGTGATGAATCACGCCTGCTAGTTGGGGATTTTCAATATCCACGATGGTAGCCACACACGCGTAGACTCAGTCTCGACTCGGTTGAGGACGCCCGCTGACGGTCAACAAACGTATCTTCCAATCGTCACCCTCGTGAATATAGATCGCTGACCAGTAGCCTCCTTCGAATTTGGGACCGGTCTCGCTTTGAACGGTACTCCACCATTCTCCGACTGACCAAACCGCATTGTCGATTGCATTTAGCTGGTAACGCTGCCCGCTAAAGGTGGTGATAGGCCACCTCCGGAAGATGTCGGCATATCTTTTCTCAATGGCTTGTCGCCCACTAAACATCCCATCCGATGCCACCAAAATCCCATCCTCCGTGAAAAGCGCGGCAATGGCGCCGGCGTCGTTCCTGTTGAATGCCGCATCCAGCTT
>CAWBYX010000027.1:0-57145 GCA_963793135.1 uncultured Verrucomicrobiae bacterium | reverse complement strand
ACCACCAGCATTCGCGCTCAGCGCCCGGCAGCCCTTCGGGAACCGTTCGATTGGCGACTGTTAATCAACGGCTTTGGAGACCAAATGCTTTACGAACATCACGCCTTGGCGGGTGATCTGCCTTTTGCGGAGCTTAAAGCTAGATCCCTTATTGATGAACGCGCCCGGGCAGCGGGCGATGCGCCGGATTTTTCAAATCTCATCCGGGTCGGCCTACCCGGTTTTTAATTTTCTCGTTGTCGGCACCGCGGCGGCGCGACGACGCAATGTAGCAAGCATAGGCTGTGTAGAGTCCGCGGAGTAGGCATCTTTTTGCGCGCAAGATTCACGTGGATAACCCCTCGCGATCCGACACAGGCTGGAAGCCTATGCTACATTAGCCCGTTCGCGTCATTGCCGCTGGTTCGCGAACGTCCCTGCGGTGTTTTTCAGACATCGCTCCACACTCCGGAGAATTAGTGTAGCATAGGCTTCCAGCCTGTGTACTGTTCGCACCGATAACCCCGTTGGCGCGTGACATCAGTTGGACAAGGCCATCGGGATGCCCCGGCTCGGACAGCCTCACGCTACATTAGCGCCGTCAGCATAGTTGCCTGTTCGTGCACTGGGGCGGCTGCTTTTGGACATCGCTCCACACGCCGAAACGCCCCTTACGCCGACCCTTCCGAGCACGTTTCATCCTTGCGGGGTAGACCTTGTTGGGCAAGGCCAATTACGTGGATAGCCCTCGCGATCCGCCACGGCTAGCCTATCTACCCTAGCCTGTCGCCGGTTGCCTTAGGCTTCCTGAACCTGCGGCGCTGCTTTTTGGCATCGCTCCACACGCCGAAACGTCAGTGTAGCATAGGCTTCCAGCCGTCTTCTGTTCTCACCGTTGGGGGTGACGTTGTTGGGCAGGGCCAAACGGAAACCCCGGTTCGGCCGGAGCCTCACCCTACCCATGGCCCTGCTCAATAAATTGCCGAATCGCCTGGGCCGGCATCGCTCCGGCTTGCCGAGCTACTTCGCGCCCGGATTTAAGCAATGCAAACGCGGGAATAGAATTGACCTGAAACCGTTGCGCCAAGACAGGCAAATCTTCCGTATTTACCTTGGTAACCACCCAGCGCCCCCTCCCCTCGGCAGCCACCTTGACCAATTCGGGGGCAACCATTTTGCACGGTCCGCACCATGGTGCCCAGAACTCAACTAAAACCGGCAGGGCTGAATGGCTGGCTACAGCATCGAACAGCGTTTCACTCTTCAATTCAATCGGTTCCCCGGGAGGACGAATTTCGGCGTGACACTTGCCGCAACGGAAGGTCTGCCCGAGGCGTTCGTAGATCAGCCGATTACGTTGACCGCATTGCTGGCAGGCCAACAAAAAGCCGCGGTTATCGGGTTCAATGGTGGTCATGGCTAAGAAAATTTGAGTTCAATCGCGCTCATTGCACATCGTCGGTGGGTCCTAGAACGTTGACCACCACTTTAGCCGGCCGAAAGACTTCGTTCCCTCGGCGATAACCGCGCTGAAAAGTCTCCAGTATCACATGGTCGGGTTGATAGGGATCGTGGCGCACGCTGACCGCTTCGTGATACAACGGGTCGAATGGCCGTCCGAGGCACTCTTCCGGTTCGACGCCATGGAGACGCAATAGTTGGGTGAGTTGTTGGAGGGTCATCTGGACGCCTTGCCGGAGTTGTTCGGGGGATGTCGAGGCGTCGCTGCCAAGCGCGCGCTCGAGATTGTCAATGACCGGCAGCAGGTCGCGGATGAAAGCCTCCTTTTGCGTTGCAGCACTTCGTTCCGCTTCCCGCGCAGTTCGCCTGCGGAAGTTGTCAAAATCGGCCGCCAGACGCAGGTAGCGGTCTCGCTCGGCGGCCAACTCCGCTTGCAGCGTTCGTTTGTCAAGCGCTGACGCGGGATTGGGCCCGGCGGCGCCAGTCCTTGTTTCGGAGGAATCCGGATCCGCACTCATATTCTCTTCTTTACTCCTTTGCGGTTTCTTCCTTCTGAAGCGGCTCTGTCTCGAAGGTGAGTTGGTCTTTTTTGACGCCCACTATCACGCGGCTGTGTTCCTGGATCGTGCCAGCCAGGATTCTTCGAGACAAGGCGGTTTCCAGTTGGCGCTGCAGAAAGCGCTTGAGCGGACGAGCGCCATAGACCGGATCATACCCTTCACGGGCGATGTATTCTT
The DNA here is from genome assembly GCA_963793135.1 of uncultured Verrucomicrobiae bacterium. Taxonomy (GTDB): domain Bacteria; phylum Verrucomicrobiota; class Verrucomicrobiia; order Chthoniobacterales; family JAFAMB01; genus JAFAMB01. The sequence goes on along the minus strand of CAWBYX010000027.1, from coordinate 54,968 downwards.
TGGCGGCTTCAGACAAATCCAGTTCCAGGTGGCGCTCGCTCAGCCGGACGCGCAGAAGCTTGATCTGGAGATCGACGATGCGCTTAATCTCGGGAAGGGTCAGCGGCTTAAACAGTACGATTTCATCGACTCGATTGAGAAACTCAGGTCGAAAGTGAATTCGCAATTCCGCCATCACTTTGCTACGCACATGCTCAGCGATTTCGCCCTTTTCGCTCGCATTCTCGATCAGATACGGACTCCCAAGGTTTGAGGTCATGATGATGATGGTATTCTTGAAATCCACCGTGCGGCCTTGACTGTCCGTGAGCCGGCCATCGTCCAGGATCTGCAACAGGACGTTGAACACATCGCTGTGCGCCTTTTCGATTTCGTCGAAGAGGACCACACAGTAGGGCTTGCGGCGGACTGATTCGGTGAGTTGTCCTCCTTCCTCATAGCCGACGTATCCGGGAGGCGCCCCGATCAGGCGCGCCACGGCGTGCTTCTCCATGTATTCGCTCATATCGATGCGTACAATATTTTCCTCGCTATCGAACAAGCTCTCTGCCAGTGCCCGAGCCAGCTCGGTTTTGCCCACTCCGGTTGGTCCCAGGAAGATGAAAGAGCCAATTGGGCGCTTGGGGTCTTTCAGCCCAGACCGGGCCCGGATGACGGCGTCAGCCACGGCTTGCACGGCTTCATCCTGTCCAATCACGCGTTCGTGAAGAATCTGGTCCAGCCGGAGCAATTTCTCCTTTTCGCCTTCCAGCAGGCGTGACACGGGAACTCCGGTCCAACGAGCCACCACCTCGGCGATTTCGTCGGCCGTCACCTCCTCTTGCAGGAGGCGTCGCTTCGATCCGTTACCGCTGACCTTAGCCTCGTGTTCCTTCAGCTGCTCCTCGAGCTGCGGGATCTTGCCGTACTTGTATTCGGCGACGCGGGTTAGGTCCCCAATGCGCTGGGCCTGTTCCATTTCATTGCGAGCCAACTCAAGGGCGGCTCGGAGTTTCTGGATGTCATCGATGGCGTGCTTTTCGCCTCCCCACTGCGCTTTGAGGGCGTCTCGCTCGCTTTTGAGATTAGCAAGTTCCTTTTCCAGCGTGGTCAGTCGTTCTTTGGAAGGTTGGTCTTTTTCCTTGCGTAAAGCCTCGCGTTCAATCTCGAGCTGAAGAATCCGGCGCTCCAGCGATTCAAGCTCTTCCGGCATCGACTCCATTTCGGTGCGAAGTTTGGCGGCGGCTTCATCTACCAAATCGATCGCCTTGTCCGGTAAGAAGCGATCCGAGATATAGCGGTGCGAGAGCTGGGCGGCTGCCACCAGTGCGGCATCCTGGATGCGGACGCCGTGATGCAACTCGTAGCGTTCGCGCAAGCCACGCAGGATAGAGACGGTATCTTCGACGGTCGGTTCGTTGACCATCACCGGCTGAAAACGGCGTTCCAATGCGGCATCCTTTTCGATATATTTGCGATATTCGTCAAGGGTCGTGGCGCCGATGCAGTGCAGTTCACCACGCGCTAACATCGGTTTGAGCATATTTCCGGCATCCATGGCCCCCTCAGCTTTTCCCGCTCCAACCATGGTGTGCAGCTCGTCAATAAAGAGAATAATTTGCCCCTCCGCCTTGGTGACTTCTTGCAGCACCGCCTTCAGGCGCTCTTCGAACTCGCCCCGGTATTTTGCTCCAGCGATCAGAGCGCCGAGATCGAGCGCCACGATACGCTTTTCCTTGAGGCTTTCGGGCACGTCACCCGAGAAGATGCGCCGTGCCAGGCCCTCCACAATCGCGGTCTTGCCCACGCCGGGCTCGCCGATCAGCACCGGGTTATTCTTGGTACGGCGCGAGAGCACCTGGATGCAACGCCGGATTTCGGCATCCCGCCCGATGACCGGGTCAAGTTTGTTTTGCGCCGCCAGACGGGTCAAGTCACGTCCATACTTTTCGAGCGATTCATAGGTGGCTTCGGGATTTGCGCTGGTGACACGCTGGTTGCCGCGAATCTCGGTCAATGCCTTTAGAAAATTATCGCGCCGAAAATTGACCGATTTGAATATCTTCCCGATCTCCGTGGTGGCCGGCTCGGCAAGCATCGCTAACACCAGGTGTTCGACGCTGACGTACTCATCCTTCAGTTTTTTGGCTTCATCCTGGGCGGCCACCAGCAGTTTGTTCAGACGCTGGGTCACGTATACACCTTGGCCGGTAGTCGAATCGCCAGAGACACGGGGCATCCGATCCAGACCCTCCTGAAGTTTTTTCTTTAGCAAATCGGGCGAAACACCGGCTTTCTCTACCAGACGTGGAACAAGACCTTCTTGTTGTTCCAGCAGAGCAAGGGCCAGATGTTCGACATCGACTGCCTGATGCTGATGACGTGTACCAATGGCCTGCGCCTCCGTCAGCGCGGCCTGGGATTTTTCCGTGAATTTGCTCAAGTCCATAAATGTTCACCAGTCAACGATCTCAGATCGTCTTTACGATAAGGTTCGTTTTTTCATGGACAACGGCAACCAGCCCATCATTACGCCACTTTAAGTATTTCGCTTACCAGTTCTTGGCCTCGGATGCGCTCTTTTTGCTGCCTTGTCCGGAAGACCATTATGGCACAGAGCGAGCCGATTTTCCTTTTTCCACTGGCGAAGCTCCGGGTAGGATGGCTCCGTGCGAACCGGCGCGTCCCGCCTCGCCCTCGCCGGCGACGTGGAAGGCCTACGATAACAACAGCACGATCACCACGCCGCCGATCGTCAGCAGTGTATTGGAGACTGCGAAACAAACGGTGAATCCGAGGGCCGGCACCCTGCTGTTAGCCGCGTCCTCAATGACCGACAGGGCCACGCTTGAAGCGCGCGCCCCGGCGCAAGCGCCCAGCAGAATACCGGGATGCATCTTGAAAATGTACTTGCCTATGAGCAGCGCAAATAACATCGGCACAATTGCTACGATCACACCCGCTCCGAAGATCGTAATTCCCTCATTGCGAAGCCCTTGAATGAACTGAGGACCGGCCTCGATCGCTACCACCGCGGCAAACATGCTGAGGCCAACATTGTTGAATACCCAAAGCCCGGCACCGGGAATGTTACCAAAACTTGGATGCACAGATCGCAGCCAGCCAGCTACCAGACCAGCCAAAAGGGTTCCTCCACTCGTGCTGAGACTAACAGGAATTTTTCCAACGCGAATGCTCAGCAAACCGACAATTGCTCCAAAAAAAATGCCGATGCCAATGAGAGTCATGTCGCTGACGTTGCTCGGACGAATCGGATAACCGATCGATTTGGCCACGCGTTCCACATCGCGCTGGGAACCGCTCACGCGTAAAACATCTCCTTTTGAAATTTTGGTCCCTGTATTGAACGGGAGTTCATGGCCGCCACGAATCAAGGCCCGGACGAAAACCCCGCGTGACCGCTGCTCTTGACGCATTTCTGCAAATTCGCCCAGGGTGTTTCCGGCGATCTCTTTTCGGACGACCACGATGTCGAGCGTTTCGCTGGGAAAATCGAGCAAAGCCGGATCAGAAACTTCAACCCCGATCCGGTTTGCGTCGGCGATCAAAGTCTCCGTGCGTGAAGCGATGGCTAGAATGTCGTCCAGCCGGATCTTGGTCTCCGGAGTGCTCTCTACGATCTTATTGTTCTGCCGCAATCGCTCGATGAAAAGGCGCTCATTCGGAAATTGAGACTCGAACTCTGCGACCGTAATCTCGGCAAATGCCGGATTGGTCACTCGATAAGCGCGCACGCTGATCGAATCGTAGGCTGAATGGACAGTGGGATCCGGTTCGTCTCCACCCATTGCCGATTCTAAAGCCTTGCATTCGGCTGCCAGGTCGACTCCCAGGATTTTTGGTCCAATGATTGCCAGAAAAGCCGAAGCTCCTGCCGTTCCAAAAATGTAGGTGATTGCGAACGCGATCGACATGGCGTTGACCTCGGTCTGGCGTGTCGCGGGCGAACCGCCCAGCTGCCGGATTGCGTCCGTCGCAACGCCAAGGACAGAGGAGACCGTGCACGCACCGCCGAAGACTCCCGTGCCGTAGCCGACTCCCAAACGCAAAAGACGAGCGGTCAGATAGGCCGTAGCCAGGCACGCCACGCAGACCAGCGTCGCGAAAAGCGCCTGTTTAATTCCTTCGCTCTTGAGACCGTGAAAAAACTGCGGTCCTACTCCGTACCCAACCGCAAAAAGGAAGAATAGAAAAAACACCGACTTAATCGCCGGTGAGATCGGAATGTCGAGTTGCCCGATAACCAGGCCCGTCAGCAAGACCCCAGTGACCGAACCGACGCTGCATCCGGCAATCTTCAACCGGCCGATGGAAGACCCGATCGCCAGAGTTAAAAACAGCGCCAGCTCAGGGTACCCTCGCAGAATGTCGTAAAGCGGTTCCATCGGTTCAGAGGCAAACCCCTCCTTGATCGCCGAGGAACCGATCGAGCGCAAGTTACACACGGTGGATCGGTCGCATTCCCTCCCCACCTTCCCAGTCGGTTAGGGATTGAGATCTCGCTCTACCGCTCGTGCGCGGAAAACGCTCGAGAACGATTGAAGGAAGCTTGACCAAACAACGCCGCGCGCATCATCCGCTCTAAATAACCCAAACCCTGCGTCCGTTCACCGTCACCGGCGTCACTATTCAAACAATCGCGATGACCCAACACTCTCCCGGAATAGTGCCAGTCGTTGGCGCCGATTTGCAGATGATCCAAGATCCCTGTCCGCTGCATGATCGTGTGAGTATTGAGCCTCTCGTTCTCGCCACCAGTCAGCACCTGCATGTCTTCATCATTCAGCTCGATGCAGACGCGGATCGTCTTATCTACATCTCCATCGTTTCTAAAAAACACTAGCTCGAAGCGGGTCAGCTCCATCTGAAAATTTATACGCCGGTTAACAGAATGCGAGTCGTTTGTAAGAAGCCCCTCCAACCGACTCACCTTCGTCCGGAAAGGACAACTCATTTACCCGACGGCCTACTGTTCAAATTCTCTTTGCTTTCTCCTGTGAGGCCGGCTGCCCATTGACTGCCTGCACGGTCGACCAGGATCAACGGCAAATCGACTCCAGAGTTGCCCGGAAAGTAGCTAAAAAATAAAACCTTTCGGCATCGGCGATTCGAAATAGGTCCGAAACCTCGAAAAAGAAGAGGCCAAATGAATACGAAATTCACCCCCTGAACGATGAAACTGATGAACAAGCTTGTGGTTCTACTTTTTGGTTTCGCATTCGTCTACCAGGTAAAGGCTACTGTTGTCGCCGATCTGGTAGTAGAAGGTCTGCCGGTAAACGTCATCTCGTCGGGTAAAAGCTACAAAGTGTTTGAACAGTATCCGTGGGAAGGTCATTCTTCCAGGTACGGTCCCAAAGGTAATCGCCTAAATCCCGGTCAGGGAGTTGGAGTTGGTAAAAATATTAGGCGCTCTTTGCAGGTGCGACAAGGAGACTGGATTCATATGCCAGACATCGGTTGGCGGCAAATCAATGAGTCCTCCAGTAAAAACGATGGCATCGAGTTTTTTGCGACCCGTCGAGATGAATACAAGGCCAAGCATCCTAGAATAGCGATAGATAGGGTTGTCTTCGCATTGCCGTCGCAAAAACCTATTCATCCCCCATTGCGACTGGCGGGGCCGGTGCCAACGAACTCAAGGATTTCCTCTTCCGCCCTTTGACTCCAGTTCAAAAACAATTAAAATCTTCATTCAGGAAATTGATGTGGCAGAGGGCTCAGTTCGAAAGAAACCCCTTAACTTTATGTGTGATCAGATGAACCGGTCGAATAAATTATCTATCCTGCATATCTTGACCTACGGATTCATCGGTACTGCTGTAAATTCTAACATAGGAGAGGAATCGAGGCGCCGGGAATTAATCGCCAGACTCAGGCGATTCGTTGAAGATTCCGATCTCAGTTTTTATCGAATTGAACGCTCGTTGCGGCACCTCAGGCACGAAAGCCTCATAGGTAGACTATCAATGGCTTGTCTCAATGGCGTTACTAACCTTCTTGCTTCGCGCATGGTGCGGGTACGAGAACAATGTCCAGCCGCGGGATTTTTCGCTTCGTGCCAAGCTTTGATGCCAGAGCATAATCAATCGCATTTTCACGTCGACCACTCTAGATCGTAAGGATAATCGATGTCTTGCATTGTGGATCCTGGGTCGAATCGCTCGCGGAGAATCTTGCCGCTGTGCCACAGACAACGCGCTTACCTTTGTCGGCAACTGGCCGTTATTTGCTCCAGGAGTAACCCCGGGATCAGAGCTTGGCAACTGTCCCGAAGTAGTTTGGTCTGGGTTCTTCCCGTTCAGACCAATCCCTTCGTGGGGTGCGTCGGGACTTCCTTCTGACACCAGCCCCCCGCCCGTTCCCTTCGCGGCTTCAGGGATATTTGCTGCCATTGGGTGATTGTCCTGGAACACAAGCACCCCAGCCGCCACAATCAGGGTGCTTAGAAGCGCCGTCGCAACCCATGTCGTCGTGCGATTGAATCTTCGCATCACGGCTTGCGCGTCATCTAAAGCCAGAGAGCGTTCCCGGGTTTGTAACGGAGCATTGAATCCTCCCGCCTCGTCCGCGATTTCTTCTGGAGGCTCATCCTTCTGGTTCGGGTCCATAAAGCAGTAAATCCGTCAGACTTAATGAAAGCAAGAATTCAAGACCCTCGGTATCGGGGCATTCCCTGATCTCCAAGCCGGGGGGAACAACTTTCTTGAATCGTGCTCGTTCTCGTTCTCGTGCTCTCGTGCTCGTGCTCGTGCTCATCCGCTCATCCTCGTCGTCGTCGTCGTCGTCGTGCTCGATCCTCGATCTTTAATCGTTGCCAGCGGAAAAGAGCGAGGACGCGGACGAGGACGAGGACGAGCACGAGCACGAGCACGAGCAGGAGCAGGAATTGCAGGGCTCAAACCTCGAAACGTGCAAATGGTAAACGATGCAGGAGTTTGGGAATCCAGAGCTTCATCCCGCGCTTAGCCGTTGGGTGAATCCAGGCGCAAGGTGTTCCACTGCGTACCAGCCGCCGCAGAATTTGTCGAAATCGGGTAAAACACTCAGTGGGGTTTTCCTCTGGTGCCGGCGTGGCCAAGCCGTCTGAAAGGATGACCAGCCGGTCTTTGACGGAGCTGCCCGTCCGCAGTTTTCCCCGATGCAAGCGTGCGAGACCTTCGATGAGAAGGCTCTTTCCACTGGCTTCCCGAACCGACTCCAGTGCATTTTGAAAAGTTGTTACGCTCGCTCTCCGTGTCGCCCACCGAATCTCGCCGGCAGCAAGGACCACAAGATGAAAGCGCGCAGATTTTACGCGCGACGGCACTGCCGCCAGGATGTTACGTGCGGCGTTGAGGAACTGATTCATACCGGTGGAACGGCTCGCATCCAGGAAACACCAGAAGTTTTCCCTGGTGGAAGGCACTCGGTGCTGAAGACGAATCGGGCTAACGCCATCAAGCCAACCGTTTCTGATCGAAAGGAGGAGGGTCTCCGGCCAGGCAATCGATCCATGAATCTGAGCCGGAGGCTTAAGATTGGTTAAACGGTCTCCTCCAGAAGGACAGCTCGTCGTATTTTTACCAACCCAATTCAGAAACTGAAAATGTGGGCGTGGTTGCAAAACACCCAAGACCCTGGGATCGGGCCGGGAATCCAGCGGTGCATTGGATGTTTCTGTCGGTCTATTGCCAAACGAAGTGGGCGGCCTCACCGGGGTAGACAATGGCGGCTTCGGTGGATTGGATTGTTCCGTGTGCCGGTGTCCGAGGCAGAGGCGCCACGCTTCCTGGAGATCGGGTTCTTCGACCGCCGGCCGATCATCCAAAGCCGCAGCACATCGGGCAGTCCGGACGACGGCTAGCTCGGCTCGAAGGCCTTCGAGCTTGAGGTCTCGCCCGGCCGCAGCCACAGCCAACCGTTGCTGATCTGAGAGAAAGACCTCGGTTAGCCGCCGCCGAGCCTGGGTGATACGGTATGCCAATTCGGAAATCGAGGACGCGAAGTCCGAAACATATTTTTCCGGGTCATCATCAAAGGCAATTCGACGCTTTACGATCTCGACCCGTTGCGCGTGGTTGAAATCGTCCCGAATCAGAACCCCGTGCGCAAAACGGTCCGAGAGCTGAGGCCGGAGATCCCCTTCATCCGGGTTCATCGTCCCGATCAGGATATACCGACTTTCGACGGATCGGGTAAACCCATCGCGCTCCATCCGGTATTGGCCGGAGGCTGCCGAATCGAGAATGTGATCCGCTAGATGATCGGGTAACAAATTGATCTCGTCGATATAAAGGACGCCGCCATGAGCCTCTTCGAGCAGACCAATTCGCCCTGACCACTTCCTGTTTTCGACCAGTTCTTCGGCGTTCACCGAACCTAGCAAACGATCTTCCGTCGTTCCTAAAGGCACTTCGACAAAGGGCGTCGTTGTGGCAGAGATGGACCGCAAAACTTCTGCGAATGATCGAACCAAGGTGCTTTTCGCACAACCACGATGCCCGAGTAGAAGTGTGCCCCCGATCCGTGGATCAATGGCATGGTAAATCAGCGACTTCTTCGGGTCCTCCATTCCAACGATGGCGGTGAAAGGGAAGGAAATCATTCGAGTTGGCCTTGGAGTTCCAGCAAGTTCGATTCCAGAGCCGCAACCGTATCCTGGTCCGGGCTTTCCCATAAACCGCGTTCGGCTGCTTCCAGCAACCGTTCAGTGGCCTCTTCCAGGGCAGCAGGGTTGTGACGCTGAAAAAACCTCTTTTGTTCGGGATCCAGCAAGAGGGCCCGCGCGACCTCCTGATAATGGATCCCTTTGATCAGGTTGGTGGTCGCTCCGTAACCGAACAAGTAGTCCACGGTGGCGGCCATCTCGAAAGCACCTTTGTATCCGTGTCGTCGCATGGCTTCGATCCAACGGGGGTTCAACACACGACTATGAATCACCCGGACGATTTCTTCATCTAAGGTACGAATGCGCGGTCGATCTGGACGAGAAGAATCACCGTGATACGTCGCCGGAGTTTTCCCTCGGAGCTGTTCGACGGCGGCGTGAAGACCGCCTTGAAATTGAAAATAATCGTCTGAATCGAGAATGTCGTGTTCCCGATTGTCCTGGTTTTGATGGACTACTTCAATTTCGGAAAGGCGGTCCCGGAACAAGGCCCTTTGCTCATCGGCTGAACCGTCACTATCAAATGCGAATCCGCCCCATCGGCAAAAAACGTCCACCAGGTCGCGTTTTGATTCCCAATTGCCGGCATCGATCAGTGGCAGCAGCCCGGTTCCATACGCACCAGGCTCGGAACTGAAGACCCGCAGAGCCGCCAACCGAGCCGCTTCAGGGCCAGCGATTCCTTGCTCAATCGCGCTCTGCCGGTCCCTGAGCCACGATTCACGAATTGGATTCAACTCCAAAGGCTCATCCTGTTCGGCCAGTCTTTTCGGAACGGTGGCCAGCAATCGCATGGTATCACCAAAAGCATCCCGGAACATTCCTGAGACACGTAACAAGACGTCCACCCGCGGTCGACCGAGAAGACTCAAAGGCAGAATCCGGAAATCCACCACCCGCCCCGACCCTTCCTCCCAGACCGGCTCGCATCCCCAGAGGCACAAGGCCTGGGCTATGTCATCTCCGCCAGTGCGCATGTTGGAAGTGCCCCAGACCACCAAGGCAATTTTACGCGGATACTCTCCCTGTTCCTGGCGATGGCGCTCTATCAACTGCTGGGCCATCGCCTTGCCGCAATGCCAAGCTGTCTGGGTCGGGACGGCGCGAGGATCAATCGCAAAAAAGTTTCGCCCCGTTGGCAATACGTCGATGCGACCGCGAGTGGGTGCTCCTGCAGGCCCCGGGGAGACGAAGCGGCCCTTCAGACCATTGAGAAGATTCTGCAACTCGTTTTCACATTGTGACAATCTCGGAATCACCTGGCCCAGCACGAAAGCACGCAAACGCGTTAAATCCCATTCTGGAGAAGATTGAGCTTCAGGCACCTGGTTAGATTTCCTGCCGAAGGCACGTTTCTCCCTTTCTGCTTCTGTGCGGCGCGTCGGCCCTTTCGCACTTTTTAGAACATCGCTTAGCCAGGTCCGGGCTTTGGCTTCCAGGGGAGACGGATCGGCGGGTCGGCGTGAGGGCGGGCCGGGGGACAACGGGTCGGCGGTTCGGCGTGATGGCGGGTCGGCGTCCGGGGGAGGCGGGTCGGCGGGTCGCCGTGGTGGCGGGTCGGCGACTGGAGCATCTTCGACCGCGCTCAGTGCTTCCAGCAGACTCGGCCGGTCTCCGCTGGGGATGCGAAGGAGGCTAAGAAGAAAATCGATTTCCCGCTCGCCAGTTGGTTTCTCTCCCAGAACATGCAAAGCCGATCGAATTTGACTCTCCTTGATGTCACAGAGAAAGCTGCCAATTGCTTCGACCGACCGTGTGCCATTCGGCAAGTCGGCGTGCCAACTCGAATGCTCCAGCGTTTGACTAATCTCACGCTCAAGCTCGATTGCCCGGCTCGGATAAAGGGTAAGGCAGTGGGCGTGCTCTTCCAGCAAACGCTCGACCTTTTCCAAATCGCCATACAATCCAGCCCTGGTCAACGGAGGGGTCAGGTGATCTACAATGACGGCGGCAGTCCGCCGCTTGGCTTGAGAGCCTTCTCCAGGGTTGTTGACGATGAAAGGATAGAAATGAGGCAAAGGCCCAAGGCAAAGCTGAGGATAATCGTCCGGGCCGAGCGCCACACTTCGACCAGGCAACCACTCCAGATTTCCATGTTTGCCGAGATGGATAATCGCGTGGGCGCGGAATGTTTCGCGGATCCAGAAATAAAAAGCTAGATATTCGGGTGGAGGCGGCAGTGTCGGACTATGATAAATCGCTTGAGGCTGTAGAGAATAGCCCCGCGGTGGTTGGATCCCGATAAAGATGTCCCCCAGCTGAATACCCGCTACCGGCAGGTTAGCCGAGGACGCCTCCGGCCAGTTCCGACTGAGCTCCTCTCGACGCTTTGGAGGCAATGAACTGAGGAAGACCCCGAAGGCTTCCCGATCCATTTCCTGGTACCTGGGCCTGCCATAAGATCGCTCACGATCATTGGTGACTCCGGACTGCAACCAACGCATCAACTCTTCGCCATCCCGGGGGCAAGGCTCTACCCGGTAACCTGCCGCGGACAAACTGGATAAGACTTTCACGGTGCTGGCCGGTGTGTCGAGTCCAACACCGTTTCCGATACGGCCATCACGATTCGGATAGTTTGAGAGAATGATGGCAATCTTCTTCTTCGAGGGAGGGACTTGACGCAATAAAGTCCAATTTCTCACCCAGTCGCTGACATAGCTGATCTGCGCGCCATCAGGTTTTAAGCGCTTCTGTGTGAATTCGATTTCCTCGAGCCGTTTTTCTTCCTCTTTAAAGCCGATCACGGTGCCGAACAGCCGCCCGTCAATCTCCGGCAATGCAACGTTCATCGCCGCCTCGGCCGGAGACAAACCGCCCAGGTTACTCAGCCATGCTTCCTTGGAGCAGAGGGCGACAGGCACTTGCAAAACGGGGCAATCCAGTTCTTCAAAAAAGGAGATCCGCTGATCGTCATTTAAGCAGACCGAGAAGCTTTGCATCATCACGACGACGTCCGGGGGGCATTCTTGCGCTTGAATCAAGAGCTCAGACTGCACCGCGGAACTCCTTAGAGATAACGAGTAAAAGGCATGGACCCTCAATCCTCTTTCCTCCAGGGCGGAAAACAAAGCGTCGACCACTTCCAGATCACCGGCCTGCAGCCAAGCCCGGTAAAAGCAAATCCAGACCGTGGCAGGAGCGGTCTTAACGGAAGTTTTGTAAATTCCAAATTCCGGCATCGGGACTGGGTCCAGGAGCTTCTCGCGCTCGGCCAGGAGCTGCTCGATTCCCTCCGCTGCACGCCGAATGTTTTCCCTGCCGCCGTGTTGGAAAAACTCGAACATTCTCCTGCAGATCGCGGCAGGAAAATCGCTGAGCAGAGCAAACTCATCATCGTCCGAGTCCGTCCCTGGAAAAATCAAGAACTTCGGGCGCACGGGCTCCTCTTTCAAATCCAGCACTCCCTGGATGAAGTGAGCAAAATAGGCTCGCCCACCTAACAGGCGCGCAACCACCAGCTTGGATTTTCGCAAGACCGTCTCGATGTAGTGATCGGCGGCGACCGGCTGCCGCAGCGAAAAAGCATGAGCAATCCGAAGCCGTTTACCGAAACGCTCGCGCCACACGGAAGCAACGCAGGAAAGATCAGTGTCGGCGGCGCTGAGAAAAACAATCTCGCCCGGCGTTTGCTCGATGAGGACTAACTCCCGCTCAATGTCTAAGCAACCAGGTTGTGCGGCGGTCCAATGCATAATCAGCCGGGAAAATCCGCGGTATGTGTTTAGCGTCGGTCCTCCGGCCCGAAGGGGTTAGAAAACTCAGCCCAGGGGACGGGTTGACGCGGGGTGCCCCAGCGCAGGTAGGGCGAAGCTCCGCCTGAGCCGGGGCTTCTGGCATCGCCCTCGCCTACGACATCACCCCCCCATAAATCAGTCTTTTGAGTCGACCACGATCTGCGTGGCCATTGGCTCGTCAGAAAGAAAAGGGCGCAACGCGAAAATGCGACGCTCTTGGTCGGGCGGCGTGAAATAATCCGAGCGAGAATTTGTGGGGGGTGACGTTTTCGGGCGTGGCCAAGCGGGAAGCCCCGGCTCAGGCGGAGCTTCGCCCTACCTGCGCCGGGGCTCCGCGTTGGCCGCCCAACCGTCCACCAAAGGTCATCACCGGAAAGGGTTAACTCCATTCGCAGTTTGTTAATTCGCTGAGCAATTTTCTTATCTGATCGCGGCGAGGATGGTACCCGATCACCACCAAAGTTGAATGCGCCTCCTCGGACGGCTGTTGCTCGAAATAGGTTTGAACCCGGGTACGTACCGCCTGCACGACTAATCGATGATGCTTGCCTTTGACCGAAGCAAACCCCTTTGCTCGCAGAATTGGCTGCTGCAGAGTCATTTCACGCACTGCGGCTTTTAATTTTTCGGCTTCTTGCAAGTCGTGGCTTTCGAGTACGAACGACTGCCAGCCGGGGTCGTGTTCATGAAAGTGCTGATGAGTATGGTCACCGTGTCGGTGCGCGCCGAGTCCGGTGTGCGCGTGGCCATCAAATTGACGTTGGTCCTCCAGCGGGAGATCCAATTCCATCGGCGTTTGTTGCACGGGGCCATGATGATGTCCGTGTTCGGTTGGGCGCATCCTCGTGGCCCGGTTCGTCATGCAAATTCAGGCCCAGACAAAGACGGGTATCGAGTTCTGCATGGTGAGCGAGTTCAAGGAACCGAACGTTGGGCGCCTTTTGGCGCACTAACGCTTCTGCCTTCAGCAGGGATTGTTCGCTCAGATCGTCGATCTTATTGAGCACCACCACATCCGCATTTTCCAACTGCTGATTCAAGATGAAGTCCACGGAGGCGGCATGCCCTGGGGCTTCAGCTTGATCGAGGCCGGGAATTGGTTTTCCGCTCTCGAGATTACCATCCAGGAGTTGGGGGGTGTCCACCACGGTCAGGACCGCATCCAATTGAAAGTCGTTGCGAATCTCCGGCCACGCCAACGCCCGCATCACCGGCGTCGGCAACGCTAAGCCGGAGGTCTCGATCAAGATATGGTCAATCTGGTTCATCCGGCGTTGGAGCTGTTTCATGACCGGTAAAAAATCATCTTTGATCGTGCAGCAAATGCACCCGTTGGGAAGGTCGTGAATCTCGGCGCCATGCTCCAGTCCGGCGGTGCGCAACAGAGTACCGTCGACAGAAACCTCACCGAACTCATTGACGAGAATCGCCAGACGACGATCTGGCGTCTTTTTGAGTAGCCCGCAAATAAGGGTGGTTTTTCCGGAACCGAGGAATCCGGTGACAATGGTAACTGGGATTTTCATAAGGAGAGGGCGCAAAGTGATACGGCGAAGCTTCGGTGAGAGAACGGCGTTAAAAGGAAAGCATCGCACAGAGGTCACGAGTCGAGGGGGATTGAAGTTCGGGATGAAAGTTCCTTGGTGGACACGGCGGCTTCAGGGGGAGAACAGCGTCACATCGCGAGTAGAAGCCATCGCACAGAGGGGGGAATTGGGATTGGGGCGCTCTGTTTTATTCTGTAACTCCTGAATCTCCTGACTCCTGACTCCCTGAATCGACCCGCCCCCTTTCTCAACAAAACCGGCGCTTAGCAATTGCTGTAGCTGCTCAACGATTGTCCCGGCGTCATGAACGACGTTTGGATAGTCCACTGGTGGTCGCTCCACCACAATCAATGGAATTCCCAGCGAAAAAGCTGCTTCGGCCTTTGCTGGAAAACCGCCCGCATCACCGGAATCTTTGGTCACCACGCAGTCGATGGACCAATTTTTCCAGAGCTCTTGGTTAAACCCGTTGGAGAAGGGACCCTGCATTGCGCAGATGTTGGCCCTTGGAACTCCAAGCTTCAGGGCACGTTCCAGGGAATCCGGCTCCGGCGTTATTCGCACGTACCACTGACAACGAGAAGCTCCTTCGTGCTCCAGAAAAACGGGCAAATCCTTCACGCCAGTCGCCAAAAATACCCGACTTCCCCGTTTCATCGATTCGTCGGCGGCTTCACTCATGGTTTTGCAAAGAATGGCGGGGTATGCGCTTCTCGCAGAAGGCCGCTCGTACCGCAGGTAGGGAATCTTGATCTCTTCGGCAAGCTGCATCAGCTGAGAAGAAATCGCAGTCGCAAACGGATGAGTGGCGTCCACAATGGCCCGGGCACCGGAACTCTCTAACTCGCTCCGACGGGCTTTGAGCCCCCTTTGGCCTGATCGCACAGTGATTCCGGGCAAATTTCGAGTGACAATTTCACGACCATAATCGCTGGCCGTCGAGACAATGATATGATAGCCGGCTTGCTGGAGCTTTGAAGCCACGGCGTTGCCGTCACTGGTACCCGAAAAGACCCAGACGGTTGGAAGATCGCGTCGGCATTTCGACGGTTCGTCGTTTCGGGGTTCGGCGTCAACTGCCTGGTTCCAATTCCGGTAACCGCGCGGCGTGAAAATAAACTCCCGTTTTCTCTGGGTAAACCGATTGCCGACGATCACGGTGGTCAGCATGTCAAATCTGCGTTCGAGCAGGTCGGCCAAAGTGCAAATGGAAGACTCCTGATTGGCCCGATACGCGTTACGGACAACGCCACACCAGGTTGTCGGAGCTTTTTCTTCCAGGAAGAGGCGAAGAATTCGATAGACGCCTTCCTGTCGAGTTTTGCTTTGCACGTTGTACAAGGCGACCACCAGGTCCGCCCGCGCCAGTTGGCGGGCTCGGTGCTCTACCCAGGCCCACGGACAAAGCAAATCAGAAAGAGATAACGTGGCAAAATCGTGTGACAATGGCGAGCCAAGGAGGGAGGCACAACTGGTCGCGGCGGAGATCCCGGGAATAACAGCCAACTCGAATTTATCTTCCTCGGCCATTTCTTCGAGAACAAGCGCAGCCATGCCATAGACCCCGATATCGCCGCTCGAAACCAAGCTTACCACGCGTCCGCTGCGCGCCTGCTCGATAGCCAAGGATGCCCGTTCGCGTTCATGGGTCAGAGCGGGGGCGTGGATTTCCTTGCCGTCGATCCACGATCTGATCCAGGTTAAATAGAGTTCGTAGCCGACAATCACCTCACTCTCACGAAGCGCAGTTTCAGCGAGCGGAGGGATCAGCTCGGCCGACCCCGGACCGACCGAGACCAGGAAAAGCTTCCCAACCGACTTCATAAAGTTGGAGTCTCCTCGACAATGGCTACCGTAACACCGTTGAAAGCTGTTTTTGGAAGAATGAGTCGTCCGCGAAAAGTCGCCAGCAGAGCACATGGCTCACAGACCCCATCGACACCGACTTTCTCACGCACCCAGGCCGACGCACTGGTGATCCATGGTCGCTCCTGAATAAGCGCCCGCGGAATTATTCGCAACGGCACGCCGGTTCGCTGACACCACTCCACGAGACCTGGTTCTTCCCCTTTGAGATCGATAGTGGCAACTTCTCGAACCTCCATTTGCGTTCGCGCCAGTTTCTGGAGGGCCTCCTGGATCGCTGAATCGATCAGGTCCGCTGGGGTACCCTTGCGGCACCCAAGTCCGACGACGAGCGGCTTGAGCGCTTCGGTGGCAGTGGTGACAACCGGCACGGCTGCCGTAAGATTCGCGACCCGATAAGCCAGATCGTTCGCTCCCCCTTCGTGCCCGCCAAGCAGGGAAACGGCAAACCGGCAACCTTCATCAATCACCACCACTCCTGGATCCGTCCTTTTGTCGTTGATCAATCCTGCCAGGTAACGCACCGCGATCCCGGTCGTCATGACCAGGACCCATTGCCGATAAGTGGCGCACCGGGATGCAAACGCAGCCCGGTTACTCTGGCCTCCGGCACAGTCCAGACCGCCCAGGTGACCACCGAGCTTGACCTCCAGAAATCGCCCAAGCTCCTCCGCTTCCTTTCGAACAACCCAGATTCCGAGTGCTGAAATCATGTCGTCGTTTTCCCGGTAGCCTTCCTAAAAAGATGCGAGTACTCGGAGGCATAAAGGCGGGACTCGGTTCCCGCCTTCCGGTTCAAGACTTCTCCGACGATCAGCATCGTCGAGAGCTCCCAGTCCCGCGGAACGACCTCCTCGATGATTTTGCCGAGTAACCCGCTCCAGATCATTTCCTGCCTCCAGGTCGCTTTGTGCACCAGAGCGACGGGGGTATCCGGCCGATAATGGACGAGAAGTTCAGCGACGACCTCTGATAGCTGACCCCCGGAAAGGAAAACGCACATCGTGGTGGTATGCGCGGCGAGTGCTCGCAAAGACTCTTTTTCGGGCATCGGCGAAGCGCGGCCTCCGGTTCGGGTCAGGATAATTGTCTGCGCAATCTCCGGTTTAGTCAGTTCCGTGTTGAGCAAAGCAGCCGCCGCGACAAACGAAGATACGCCCGGAACAACTTCATATTCAATTTCGAGGCGCTCGAGCCTCCGCATCTGCTCCGCAGTCGCACCGTAAATCGACGGGTCGCCAGAGTGTAAGCGAGCGACATCCAAGTCATGATCGCGAGCTCTGGCGTATTGGGCTTCTTGTTCGTCCAAACTGAGTTTCGCGGTATTGATGATCTGAGCGTCGGTCCGGCAATAAACTAACATCTCCTTACTCACCAACGAACCGGCATAAAGCACCACGGCAACGCGGCCGAGAATATTCGCGCCACGGACCGTGATCAAGTCAGCGCTTCCGGGTCCTGCCCCAATAAAATAGACCTTCATCCCTCCCCTCCCGAGTGGCGTTTATCGGGCCTGCTCTTTCGGATCAGCAGGGTTGAAAGGTAGCCGCGGCTTTGCACCGGATCCATTGCCGACACATCCGCGCAAACGATGGCATCGGTCATCCCGACATGACTTCCGAAGACGCACCGATCAGCGATCCCAAGCTCATGGAGCAAGGCCAGCACGGACGGCAGGCGCTGACCGATCTTCATCAACACGATAATGTCATGCGCCTCGATCATTGATCGCAGTTCGGACATCTGAGTGGGACAAGGCAAGATCAGAAGGCGCTCTTTACCTTCTCCGAGCGCAAACCCGGCGGCCGCGGCTACGGCACAGTAGCTTGGCACCCCGGGAAAGGTCCGGTATTGCAGATCTGGAATTCGATCCTGCAGTGCTGCCAGTGTGTAGGTGTAGGTCGAATAAGTCGAAGGATCACCTAACGTGAGGTAAGCGACGTCGCACCCCGCGTTTAACTCGGCGCCGATGATTCCCGCAAGCTTCCTGTAGTGCTCGGAAAGAACACCCCGATCCGTTTCCATCGCGAACTCAATTTCGCGAAACCGATGATCCGGAATTTCGTCCGTCGGTAAACAACGACGGGCGACCGAATAATCCATCGTCTTCGCTCGCGGGACAAAAATCACCTCACACTTTTTCAGAGCGTCCCAGGCGGCAACGGGAATCAGACCCGCCTCGCCAGGCCCCACTCCGATTCCGAAGAACTTACCAGAACGAATCATTCCTTTCCCCCTAACGGTTGACCATCCATCTGGAAGAGGCGGACGGAGACAACGTCAACGCGCTTCAACATAGAGGAGATCTGAGCGGCAATGCTTTTTTCAACTAGAGACCAGAACTCCGCTGAGAATGCCTGGGTCCGGAGCAGTTCGATCTGGCCCTCAACCGTTCTCGATTGTGCCATTGGTTTCAGCAACGCACCTGAGATTCCGAAATGATTGGCGATGCGGCAAACAGCGTCCACAGCGCTTTGGCTCTGGGCAGAATGCGTATCGTAAACGTCGTCCAGGATCTTCGCCAGTTTGCCAGGATGACCGACCACCCAGAGCCTGGGGAGTCGATGACCGTTTTCTTCCAAGGTCCGATCAACACACCGCAAGGCAACGCCCATAAAGTTGGCCGTCTGAACAACTCGTTTGAGCGGTAGTTGCAGAAAACTGCGCGCAAACCGTTGACCGAGATTTCCGGGGGCCACCACTATTTCAGATGGATGGTCCCCCAGTGCGACCCGGACATAAACCTCGATGGAAGCCTCGAAGGCAGCGGTCGACTTGGGCTCGACAATCCCGGTTGTCCCCAGGATCGAAATTCCGCCTTCGATGCCCAATCGAGGATTAAAGGTGCGCTTGGCAATCTCCTCGCCGCTCTCGCAACCGATTTGCAGGTCAAAACCAAAGTCGATGGTGCCATCTCCCTCACCGAGCACTTCGTGCACTGCCCAGGTCATCATTTTTCTCGGAACAGGATTGATCGCCGGTTCACCCACCCTGAGCTGCAAACCAGGCTGGGTGACGACGCCGACTCCTTCATCGCGTTGAAAGACGATCTGGCCCTTACTATTTCGCCTGACCCTGGCGAATATCCGCGCCCGATGGGTCTGGTCAGGATCGTCACCTCCATCTTTAATGACATCCGCTCGAACTTCCCCATTTGCTTCTTCTGAGATTCGATCAATTGGAACGGCCAGATATTGCAGACTATCCGGGAGGGTCACATGGACTTCAGGCGGTGTCTCGTGGCAAACAAGCTTTAAGAGGGCTGCCTTGACGGCGGCGGTGGCACACGTCCCCGTTGTATAGCCCCGTCTCAAACCGTTTTCCGCGAGTCTTTGCAAATCGAACAAGAAAAGAGCTTCCTGCTCGGGATTTGCCTCGGAGCCTGTCATAGGATTGATCCCTGATTCGCCAACTGGATCAGCATTGCGTTCACCACCGCGGCTGCCCAAGGTGATCCGCCACGAGTTCCACGATTCGTAATCCGTGGGACCCGCAAGCATTGTCTCAGCTTCTCCTTGCAGCTTTCAGTCCCGACGAACCCGACTGGAAGCCCGATGATCAGGTGCGGACGCCAATGATGTGCCTCGACCAGGCGCAGCGCTTCCTCGACGGCGCTTGGAGCGTCGCCGATGGCCAGGATCAGATTATTCCCAAACCGCATCCAGGCCCGCCTGATACCGGCTGCGGAACGAGTGATTCCGGAAGCTTCGGCAAGCAATTTTGTTTCCTCATCGTGAACCCCACAGACCGTCGGAATAGCCAGCCGTTCCAGCAGGGTTCGACGCAGCCCGCTCTGGACCATCGTGACGTCCGTGATGATCGGAAGGCGTTGCGCCAAAGCACGAATCCCGGCTGGAATTGCTCCCGGGGAAATAAAAACCTCATCGACGACATTGAAGTCGCCGCTCGCGTGGACCAATCGTTTGAGAATATCTCGCTCCGCTTCGGGAAACATCGACCAATCGCGACCGGCGTCGATCACCCGAAAACTTTCCGATTCAATCGGATGGGGCAATTCCACCTGCATGGTGGGACGGAGACCGATGCTGGGACCCGATCGGTGTGGGTCCGGGAACGGGACGGCCGCTGGAGTTTCTGGGCCGCCTCGAACGTGGAAATGGTGTCCTTGCTGCGGAGCACCCACCTCCTTTTCGTAGCCGATGATTTGCACCCGATACTTGCAGAGGCTGCAGTTGGCCAAGGCTCTCCCGGTGACACTCTCTTCAGCCCGCTCGAGCAGTGCATCCGCCAGGAGCTCATGAATGCCAAGATACTCACATGGCAAAAACTCTATCTCCGGATGCCGCTCCGCGAGCGCGCTGACGGCAGCATAAATCCGCTTAACCAGAATACCCGTAAACAGGAAGAAAGGCGCGACCACGATCCGCGAATACCCGAGGCGAGCCGCCAGCTTCAGCCCTTCGGTCACCAGTGGTTTCGCGGTTCCGGAATAGCAAACAAACGAAGCGCCAAATCCCAGCCCTTCCTCCAGCATTCTCGCTAATTTCGAAACATCGGAGTTGGCGTCCGGATCTGTCGTCCCCCTGCCGACTACTACGAGGCAGGTTTCCGATCTTTTGATCAGCTGGGAGGATTGCGCCTCGGTCTTGACAATCCGTTCGCGCATCAGTCTGAGAACGAATGGATGCAGCTGGAGTACTGAACCAAAGTGCACTTTCGTCTCGGGAAATTCTCGGCGCAGCGCCAGAACTTCGCTTGGTAAATCGTTTTTCGCGTGGGTGGCAGCCAGCAAAACACCGGGCACCACCGCGATTTGGCGCGCTCCGGCAGCGATATTGGCCCGGATCGCCTCGTCAATGTTGGGGCGGGCGAATTCCAGAAAACCGTGGTTTACTCTTCGTCCGCGAGCACGTTCCTGGACAAGTTGCACCAGACGCTCAAATTCACGAACTCCTTCCGGGTCCCGGCTCCCGTGTCCAGCGATCACAATGTCGTAATCCGATGTTTGTGAAGAGGCCATGTTCAATTTGTTCCCGTTCGCGGGCTGTCCGGCGTGCCCGCCCCGCCCGCCTTGGAACAATCGATATCTTCCGGCGCCCCGGATGCGCGAGATCGGGACTTAGCCAAGTCCAATTGGCTCTTCATTGGATACAGCGTCCTGATCAGCATGATGCTCATGTCGGTAAAGTCGGCATGGCAATCACCGAGCGTTCCCGACCAGGCGGCTTCGTTTTGCGAGAGACGTTCCCAGACCTCGGTTGGATGAGCAGGAGCAACACCTCGAGACAGCAAAAAATCGGCAATTGCTTTCGGCATGAAATCCCAGGGGCGCGGAATGACGATCGCGTTCCGACCGTCTTGCAGCGCATGCACGAGATGTTTTTGGAAAGGCGCAATATCGCCGCGTCGATGAAAAGTAATAAATGACGTCTCATCGAAGCAAACGCGGGAACGAGAAGCCAGAATTTGCGCGGCGCTGATGCCAGCGACCGTTTCCACGGTGTGACCGCAGGCGTGTTCAACCCGTTCCAAGAGCTGGAAACCTGAAAAGTGGATATCTCCCATGAACACGACGACACATTTAGCGCCTTCGTGATGCAGCGAAGCAACCTTCTCCAGCATTTCTGTCTGATCCTTGTAACCCATCGTAACAATCTGGCATTCGCCTCGGATAAGAGGCCGGACCAGGTCGACCACCGTCCTGAATCCGGCCACCACGTCGGCCGTTTCGATCAATTCCCTGCCGCGTAGCGTTAAATAACCTAAGTCCCCCGGACCGGCACCTAGACAGCAAATCATAAGGCCGCCAATCTAGTTGTCCTTGTTCATCAAGGACGGGAACACCGTCTGAGTGCCAGAAAAGTAAAGATGCACGTAGGAGGCATGGAGATGGTGTTTCTGAAACCCTTCCCGGCGTGTTGCGCCGATCCGCTTCCGGCGAACCATCCACAAGTTTGCCAGTTGCGATTCCGCAGTCCACCGTGAATGATGAAATTCATGCCCGCGAATCATTTCGCTTGGAGCCCTTTCCAGCTCGGAGCATTCGCAGTAACCGAAGTGCTGTAGTCCGGGTGTCATTTCCACTGCCCCGGGGATCGCGCCGACCATCGGGAATCGCCGTCCAGATTGACTAACGATCTCTTCTGATAGCCACATCATTCCTCCACACTCTGCGTAACAGGGCAATCCATCTCTGATAGCCGAACGGACACCTGACCGGAGCGCTTCATTCTGAGCGAGTTCGTCAGTGAATAGCTCCGGAAAACCTCCTCCGATGATCAGTCCCTCGAGGCCGGACGGGAGCTTCGACTCGTGCATTGGTGAGAACTCGACCAGTTGAAAGCCTTGGCGCCGCAGATAATCCAGATTGGCCTCATAATAAAAGTGGAATGCTTGATCTCTCGCCAATCCTATCCGGATCCCTTTCTCGGGGGGTTCCTGAGCCGGCGGACCACCCGATCCTTCTTCGTCGTGACGCGGTGACGTTCCCAGGCCGCCAGGCTCGGGTCCTATTCTGAATCCTGACTCCTGAATTCTGAATTCTGCTTTTTCGGCCGGCTCCACCAGCGCCAGTATACCCGATAGATCAAGGTAAGTCTCACCGAGTTGCGCAAGCTCCTTTCGATGAGGAAAATCCCGCTCTTGATTGGCTTGCAATCCCAGGTGTCGCTCAGGCCAGGATAGCTCCGAGCAGATTGGAATCGCTCCCAGGACTGGCAACTTGAGAGGAGCGATCGCCTCGCGCAAATATTCCGCATGACTGCGACCACTGACACCGTTCAGGATCACACCGGCGATCAATCCGGAGCCGGCCTCGGCCACAAAACCGCGAAGCGCAGCAGCCAATGAACGTCCCGCTTTGGCGCTCGGAATGACCAGGACCACGGGCCAACGAAGAAGCCTCGCCATGGCCATGGTGCTGCCTTGGTCCGATGTCACCTCGCTCCCGTCAAACAGACCCATCACGCCCTCCACAATCGAGATTCTGCCGGCGCCGTGCGTCATCGTTTCCTGAACGATGCCGGCATCGTTCATTAGCCAGAAATCCAGATTTCGCGACGGTCGGTCCGCGAATCGGCCATGATATCCGGGATCGATAAAATCGGGTCCTGCCTTGAAGGGCTGAATGGGCAACCCCCGCTCATAAAGAGCGGCCAGGATCATGCAAGTGACCGCGGTCTTCCCTGCGCCGCTCTGCATACCCCCAACGATCAATCCATGAGCCGGGTTTGTCATCCTATCCTCCCTCATCGTGCGCCCCAATCGTCTCGTGCTCGTGCTCGTTATCGTTCTCGTTCTCGTTTTTCCGTCTCCTTTCACCAGCCACCACCAAGGGATCGAGGACGAGGACGACGACGAGCACGATTGAAGATTTGAAGAGGTGTCCCTCTCCCCCATCGTTGTCGTGCTCGTACTCGTTTCTCCATCTGTTTTCACCGGTCACCGCTAAAGGTCGAGGAACGAGCACGATAACGAGCACGATTGAAGATTTGACCTTTCCCAATCGTCCTCGTCCTCGTCGTCGTCCTCGATTCTCCGTTTTCGCTGACTTCGCCCTGCCGCCGTTCCATCCTAAAACTCGATCCCTCTTCGCGCCGTCACCCCCTGGTCGAAGTGATGTTTGATTTTACGCATCTCCGTCACGACTCCGGCGCGCTCAATCAACTCTTCCGGCGCGTAGCGCCCGGTAAAAACCAGCTCCACGTTTGCGGGCCGGCGCTCAACCAGGGCAATTGCTCTCTCGAGAGGAATGAGATTGCGGTGAAGGCAGTAGTTGATCTCGTCCACGATCACCAGATCATATTCCGAACTCGCAATGAGCTGGTCGAGTTCGTCCATCACTTGAGAGAGCGCAGCCCGCATTGCCTCCACATGCTCCGGAATATTTTTGCTTCTGGATAAAATCCAGTCTTGCTCCACATTTTTGTAGGTCAGATTCGGATGTAAAGTCGGGCAGATAGCCAATTCGCCGGTTTTCCAGCGCGGCTTCATCATCCGCAAATAATAGACACGAAACCCGCAGCCGAGTGCTCGGAGCATCAGTCCCATCGAAGCGGTGCTTTTGCCTTTGCCTTCGCCCGTATAGATCTGGAAGGCACCTTGTTTTAAGCGAGGTCGTGCGGTTTCTGGATTCATTTCAGCGGCCAGTGGGAGAGTAGAATGGAGAGCAGAAGAAAAACCCCGGCACAGGCAGCGGCGATGCGCCACATCCAGCCGAGGCTGCGCGCAATATCCATCGTCTCCGCGACGCGCCCGGACGGATTAAAGACCGGTCCCCGGATGCAGTGTCCATCATAGTAATTGTCGCCGCCGAGACGGACACCTAAAGCGTAAGCCATGGCGGACTCGGTCCAGCCGGCGTTGGGACTGGCGTGGGTGGCGGCTTCCCGACAGATGCTTCCCCATCGACGAGCAGAATGAAAAAAGCATAAGAAAAACGCGCAGATTCTGGCCGGTAGCCAGTTCAACAGGTCATCTATCCGCGCTGAAGCTTTGCCGAATTTTTCGTAATCCTCCGTCCGGTGTCCAACCATCGAGTCCAGGGTGTTGGAGATGCGGTAAAACAGGGCCCCGGGAGCACCTGCGATCACACTCCAAAAAAGCGGAGCAACCACTGCATCAGTGAGGCTTTCGGCTACGCTCTCAATCGCCGCGCGACTGATTTCCGGTACGTTAAGCGCTTCGGTGTCGCGGCCGACAATCCATGAGAGCCGCCTGCGCGCCTCCCCCAGATCGCCGACAGCAAGAGGCCGAAAGACCGCTTGAACGTGCCGATGCAGGTCCGTCGCGGCGATCGACTGGTAAATAATACAGGTATTAAGGAGCCAGACCGCCACCCAACTGAGCTTGAGGCACAGGAAATAAGCAATGGCATAGCCGGCAAAAATCGTTCCGGCCACCAAACCCCAAAACAGGATGCCGAGCGCAACGCTCCGTTTTGCGGTTCGAGTCAGGATGGCTTCGTAGCGAGTTGACAGTCCACCTGTCAACCGGGCGATGTGTGGCCATTGACGGGGATCACCAACCAGGAGGTCGAGCAGAATCGCCGTCAGCAATTGGGATGGATCAGCTCGCCACATAATCCCAAAATCCCTCCAGGTTTAGATGTTCCTCCAAAAGATCGGCCATCCCATCGTAAACGCTCTGCAGATGTTCCCGCCAGAGGACGGTCGCCGGTTGATAGTTCGAGAATCCGGCGCGGCTCGCCAGCTCTGAACGGATCGCTGGCGATTCGAAGAGTCCATGCAGGTAAGTGCCCCAGACATTTCGCATCTGGTAACCTTCAAGTCGCGTCTCCCCATCATATTCGACCGAGCACAAGGGGGCACTCGGACCAGTCGGGATGGTGGTTCCCATGTGGATCTCGTAGGCTTGCCACCGCTCTCCTCTCCAGGAAGCGGAGACCTGGACGACTTCTTTCTTCTTTGAGAAAGTCGTTTGTACCGGCAACAGGTTCAGGCCAGCTAAAACACCTCGGTCGCCGGCTACCCCTTCTCGATCGCCTACCGACTGGCCGAGCATTTGGTACCCCGCGCAGATTCCGACAATCGGGACACCGCGTTGGGCTGCTTGCTGCACCTCTGTCTCGATCCCTGTCTCACGGAGCCATTGCAAATCGGCGACCGTGTTTTTGCTTCCCGGCAAGATCACTATTTTCGCGCCATTGATCTCATTGATCTTTTGGATCCAGCGCACGCGGACGCCGCTATCGAGGAGCCAGGGCTGGCAATCCTGCGAATTGGAAAGATGCGGAAAGCGAATCCAAGCGATAGTATCCCCTTCACCGCGCTCTTCGGATTCCTGGCAAAGACTATCTTCGCTCTCGGGTTGAAGTTCCGGCGAAAAGGGAAGGACCCCCAGGTACGGCAGCGAAGTTCTTCCCGACAAGCAGCGGCGGGCGTCTGCGAACAGGGAGAGATCTCCGCGAAACTTGTTCACCACAACACCCAAACCGCGCACTCGATCAACCGGCTCAAGCAGACTCCAGGTTCCAACGATCTGAGCAAATACCCCGCCCCGTTCAATATCGGCCACCAACATCCATCTGCCATCCAGATGATGAATCGGGCGCAGGTTAACAATATCGCGACTCATGAGATTAAGCTCAACCGGGCTGCCGGCGCCTTCCAGAATCAGCACATCGCATCGCTTTTTCCAGAACTCCAAAGTCTCGCAAACAATTGGCCACAGTTTTTCCACTAACTCGTAGTATTCGGCCGCTTTGACGTGTTCCGTGGCGCGCCCCAATAACACCAGCTGCGATCCTAGGCTCCCGGACGGCTTAAGCAAAATTGGATTCATTTCCACGATCGGCTGCAGGCCGCATGCTTCGGCTTGGGCTGCTTGTGCTCGACCGATTTCGCCTCCATCAAGGGTGACAAACGAGTTATTCGACATGTTTTGCGCCTTGAACGGCGCCACCTTCAGCCCTTTTCGGCGTAGTAACGCGCAGAGGGCCGTTGCCAGCCAGCTTTTGCCGCTGTTAGAAGAAGTTCCGAGAACGGAAATAGCCTTCATGCAGCTCTCCGGATCAACTCTCGACAAATGGTGGAAAGCTCGTGGACCAATCGGCTGTTTTCCGAGGAGGTTCTGACCGAGAGACGGATAAAGCGCCCCTTCGCCAAGCCGCGAAAAGAATCACCTACGCGGATCAACAAACCCCGACGCCCTAATTTCTGGTAGAGCGTACCGGCATCGAGCGACTCAGCTGTTAATTCCACCAGGAGAAAATTTGCCGTCCCTGGATGGACGTAGATCCCCTGAATGGTTTGCAATTGAGCCTCGAACTGCAGCTTTGCCATCCGGAGTTCACACAAAGTCTTCAATAGTTGCTCGTGCCGTTCTTTGACCAGGAATTGTTTCGCCCACGCTTGAACCACCGAATTAATGGTCCAGGGCGGCTGCATCATCCGCAAGCGTTCCATTGGGCCGGCGGTGGCAATGAAACCCGCCCGCAAACCAGGGATTCGCCAACTTTTGGTGAGGGATCGCAGCACGATCAGGGAAGGAAATTGCTCGACCATTGCAAGAAGGGTTTCTCCATCCGGATCCGCCACGAACTCCATGAAGGCTTCGTCGACAATCCAATGTTTTGCCCGACTCCATTCCATCTCAAAGAGATGTTGCAACTCTTTCCGCGGCTGCATGGATCCCGTCGGATTATTGGGGTTGCCAAGGACAACCACGTCGAATGCTTGAA
This sequence comes from uncultured Verrucomicrobiae bacterium, assembly GCA_963793135.1. Classification (GTDB taxonomy): domain Bacteria; phylum Verrucomicrobiota; class Verrucomicrobiia; order Chthoniobacterales; family JAFAMB01; genus JAFAMB01. Next base: position 28,007 of record CAWBYX010000027.1, on the reverse strand, counting down.
GCAAATGCCTCCATGCGGCCGCCGGCGCATTCCAAAGCTCCCGAGGCAAAAGAACGTGCTCGAGTTGGCAATCCAAGGATGCGAAAGATCTGCCGTAGTCGCTGAAGCCGGGCTCCATGATCGCAACCCGGCACCCGGCAAAGAGTCTAGCCGCCAGATAAAGCCCCTCGATGGAACCCGCCGTCGGAAGAATGAACTCGCTTTCCAGTCGGTAAATCTCTGCCAGCCGATTGGTCAGCGTTTCAGCATCAGGTTCCGGGTAGTGGATGATCTCGGCAGCCCATTGCTCCCATTCGGCCTCGGAAACCGTCGGAGCAAGGACGTTTAAATTTGAGCTGAAATCAAGGATCGACTCCTGCGCCAGCCCGAACTCGCGTGCCGCAGCTGCCACCTGACCGCCGTGGAAAGCCTGCGCCAACGCTATCCCCCTCCTTTCAAGACCCAAGGCAAACCGGCAACGATGAACTCCACTTTCGTCGCGTAACGCGCAATCAACTGGTTGGCCGTCCCGCATAAATCGCAAAAAACCCTGCCTTGCTGCGTAAGAGCCACCATTCCCATTCCAACCTCGTCGCTCACGAAGATGACCGCCCGCCGAAGTTCATGCACTGTCTGCAGAGCCGCTTCAAGATCCGCCAGAATGGGTGCGGGCGCGCGTCGCTGCATCAAATGGTAGGAAAGCCACAGCGTGACGCTATCGACCAGGAGCAGGGTATTTCCACTTTCGAGAATTTGATTTTGCAGATCGAACCGATTTTCGATCCTGCTCCAATGCTCTGGGCGACGGTTTTGATGCTGTTCGATTCGCGCCCGCATTTCCTCCTCCATCCTTTCGGTGGAATAGGTGGCCACGAAACAGACTGGCATGCCCGAAGCGCTGGCCAAGGCTTCGGCATAACGACTTTTCCCGCTGCGAATTCCACCAAGCACCAGATGAAGAAAAAAACTCATCGTGCGCTTCCCTCTGAAAGACTTCCCCCGCCAGCCATCAGATCCATTGGACTCCAGCGGCTTCCGCGCCGGCAAAAGGTGGTACAACTTCCGTACGGCACGCTCAATTCAAACGCCCTTCGTAGAGGCAAGCCGGAAAAGGCGGACATCGCCGCACGGATCACACCGGCGTGCGTGACAATCAGATAATGTGTCGTCGATAACGGGCCGGTCTTCGCTCCTGAACGCAGTCGCGGGTGCAACCGCCCCGTCGTCCTTTGCTCCGACCAGCTTGCTCTCTATTCCTCTTAAGACCCGCGCCTGCAGATCTGCAAACGTTTCTCCAGCCGGCGGCGCAATGGTCTCAAAATCGGCCATCCATTCACTCAGTCGATCAGGCTCTTTGGCCTGGATGTCGCTCCAGGTTCGGCTCTCCCACGTTCCGAAACTGATTTCTCGCCAGACCGGATCCGGCTCGGACGAAAGACCAAGCCTTAAAGCGATCGCTTCCGCCAGCACCTGACACCGCTGCAAATCACTGCAGAGAATTTTGTCTGGTCTCAGCCGGGAGGCCTCCTCGGCGAGCGGAATCAGCGCCGCTCGACCTTCGGGCGAGAGTTCGACGTTCGTTTGCCCAATACACCGCCCACCCTTGGTCTCGATGGGCGGATGGCGCATCAAGGTCAGGATCATATTGTTCCAATCCTTCGCGTCGTGGTCCTCGGCCCTTTTTTGGGTCGTACGAGCGAAACTCCCGTCACCTGCTTTCTCCATTCGTCTCTCCTCCCTCGTGGCAAACCGCCTCGATCCCCAACCGAGGCGAAGGTTCAGCAGGGCTTTGTACACAGCTCTGGGGAACAGCGGATACTTGGAAAAAACATCGCTCGACCGTGCGACAAAACACAGGCTGGAAGCCTATGCTACATTGGGTTTCCGGACTATTGAGCGATCTCTCAGAGCCATCCGAGGAGCTATCGCCGTGAACCCCCAGTGACGACGCGCCGGCGTAAAGCAGCATAGGCTTCCAGCCTGTGTTCTGTTTGCACTGTGGACGGACGCTAAACGCATATTCTAAGCGGTGGCCCGGGGCAACTCGACCACCAGCGACAGGTAGCAAACGAGCTCGACGAATTGACTTGCTGCGCCCAGACAATCACCGGTAATCCCTCCAATCTTTTTCTGAAAATATCTCCCTGCCGCCCAGGTTCCGGCGGCGGCGGCGATCAGTGTCAGCACGGACTTGTTTCCCAGAAGAACGAACGACAGAAAAACGGGAAAGATAAGGGCAAGCAGAGCTTCCTTCAGAGTGACGGCATTGCCAAACGGACTGGCTTTCGACTGGTCGCTGCGGACGTACGGTTGGCTGAAAAGAAGGGCCACTGTCGCTGCCCGGCTTAGTCCTTGGGCGACGATCAGAGCAGTGACCGCCTTAAAAACCCCCTCTTCCAAGAGCGACGTCAAGACGAACGCCTTCGCCGTCAGCGAGAACCAGAGCGCCACCGCACCATAGCTTCCGAGCCGGCTGTCCCTCATGATCTCCAGTCGCCGCCCGGGCTCTTCTCCTCCGAGGAGGCCGTCCATGGCGTCCGCCAAACCATCCTCATGAAGCGCTCCAGTAACCAGCACGGTCGTACCCATACAGAAAAGCACAGCGACCACCGGCGGGAAGAACGGCTCTGCGCATAAAAGCACCAGCCCACCCAGTAAGCCAATCATCACACCAACGATCGGGAAGTAAACGGCCGAGCGAGGCAAATCCTCCGAGCGAAATACGTAACCCTTCCCGACCGGTAGGCGGGTCATGAACATCACCGCCCCGAGGAAAATATTGAACTGTTGCCGAACAGTGGTCTTGAAGGATTGGCCGTTCATCGGCTTAGCTCCCTTCACCGATAGCCCCCGAAACGCCGGCCGATTCGAAGGTCGCCATTTCGCACAAAATCTTGGCCGCCGCTTCCATAATCGACATCGCCAGGGCCGCCCCGGTTCCTTCACCCAGGCGCATCTTCAGATCGAGAAGCGGCTCGACCTTTAAAGCCTCCAGCGCCTTTCCGTGGGCCTGTTCACTTGAGCGATGGCTGAAAAAACAGACTTCGCGGCAACTCTGATCGATGCTGAAAGCGACCGCGGCCGCGGCCGTAGCAATAAAGCCATCGACGACGACGGGCAATCGAGCTCTCGCAGCCTCCAACAGGGTGCCGGCCATCGCTGCGATTTCGAATCCGCCGACCACCCGCAACCAGTAAAGACCCGCCGGCTCGCAGCAGGCCGGTGAATATCTTTCGTAGGCGCCAGCCACTACTTGCACCTTGCGTTGAAGCGATTCGTCATCGATGCCTGTACCCCGTCCAACGGCTTGGGCCGGGTTGAGACCGCACAAAGCCACCAACAAAGCTGAGGCAGCCGTCGTATTACCGATGCCCATCTCTCCAATCCCAAGCAGATCAATTCCGTCGTCCAGGGCATCTCGAACCTGCTCGCGGCCGATCTCAAGAGCCTGTTGGCATTCGCCTTCGCTCATCGCCGGTTCACGATAAAAATTGGAAGTCCCTCGCCGGACGGAGCGAAAATAAAAATCAGGCATGCTTAAGAAGCTTTCCGGCCAATCGGCATCGACCCCCGCGTCGATGATGTGAATGTCAATCCCGCCATGCCGGGCCAAGACATTGATCGCCGCGCCTCCGCTCACGAAATTTGAAACCATCTGGCCGGTGACTTCGCTCGGATAGGCGCTGACAGCTTCCGACGCCACACCATGAGACCCGGCGTAAACGCAGATTCGTTTTTTACTAAGCGTCGGCTCCAGAGTCTCTTGGAGAACGGCAAGCCGTATCGCGATGATCTCCAGAACGCCAAGTGAACCGGGAGGTTTGGTCTTCCGGTTAATCTTATCGAATGCCGAGGCGGATATATCTATCTTCACTTTTGCGATGAAGTTTCTCTCGCCTTCCGGCAAGTGCCGGATGCGAGGTGAACAAACCCGCGGGCAAGTATTCGGACTCCAAGTTTATGCCCTCAGCTGAGGACGCCTCTGCTCCAGCCTTCACCAACCGACTGGTTGATTGGCTCAGTCCGAAAAGTCACTTTTCAGGTGGAGCATCGTAACTTGACACCGCAGCGCAACTGTGACCGATTCTCACGGTCTTCCATGAATCCGCAGGTATCTCTGGTGTTGTTTGATTCTGGAGAGTTTTCTCAGAAGAACCAACATGTCAAAAAACTAGGGAGCACCGGATCACACAACGATCCGGGTGTCAATTCTAGTTGTTCATAGAGGAACTTCTAGGATAAAAAGCTCGAGCAAGTTCACGTCGCTCCACCATCATGAACTCGACTGCTCACGATCTTGGAAAATTCTCCGGCACCCCTCTGTCTTCCGCAAGCATAACACGCTCGCCGGCTGTCACGCCAAAAAGATGGATCATCGGCAAGGTCGGCGAATGGCTGCAGGGAGTCGATAGCGAGGGAGCTCCGCTCGTCTACGCATTGACCGTCGGTTCATCGCCGTTCCGGACGCTGACATCGGTCGAGCCGGCCAGAAGTCTTGCGGTGACCATCAATCCTGGCGCCCCAGCCGAGAGCGTGAAGGTACAAAAGGCGATCAAGGAACTGGCTATCAGCTATGGACTCACGGCTGACTGCACCTATCGAGTCACTATCACCGGGTCGCCACCGCGAGGAAAAGGGCTGGGTTCCAGCAGCATCGACATCGCTTCGGTGCTCCTCGCGATCAAGGAACTACACGGTTGGGAGATCTCCACTGAAGAATTGTTTAAACTGATGTGCCGAGTGGAAAGATCGGATTATCTCTTCGACCCGGACCTGATCGTCGCTGCGAATCCGCGTGACGGGAGTTGCGCGATCGTCGCTCCTGCACCGAAATGCCTGGTTCTGGCCTGGGATACCGATCCAGGTACAGCAGTCGATACAGAATCGGTTCCCCATCTCGACCTCGCGCGTCGATCCTTCAACGAAGAATACCGCGAACTCTCCAGCATGATAGAAAGCGGGATAACGGAGAACCTGCTTAATGCAGCGACTCAGAGCGCAGAGTTAAACAATCGCATCTTGCCGAAAATCGGCTTTTCGGCGGCGCGGAAACTCGTGCGTGAGCTGCAGAATGCAGGCCTGATTGCCGCGCATACTGGAACAATGTTGGGCTTTGCCCTGCCGCAACCAGTCGACAAAGACATGCAAAGATATATCTGGGAATTTGTAGTCGACCGGTATTTGGTTGCGCCCATGGTCTTTGAAGTAGGCGGGGCAGGAGTCAGGAGTCAGGAGCATTCGCGGGGTGAACGGCTGAAAATCTGAGAGACTTTTTCAACGCTTCCGAAGCGAGAATCCGGCGCGGTCGGGCCGCTGTGATCAACCCCGGCCCAAGAGGCTTGCGTTGTCGGAGTCAAGAAAACGCCACGCCATCTTTCCAGGTCTTCCCCTGCAGTAAGTGGGAAGGGCGAAATCAGTAGTTCAGGAGTTGCAGTAGTTCAGAAGTTGCAGAATTCGGACGCAATTCTCAGTCTCTCGACTTTGAGGCTTTTTTCCGTCCACCACTCCACCACTCCATCACTCCACCACTCCCACCGAAGCCCTCTTGGTTTTTGTCCTTTAGAATTGCACGATGGAGAAAAGTCCGCGACAATCTCGGTACGGCAATTCGATCACAGCTCTCGCGTTGGTCGCTCTCGTTGACCAGCCGTTCTCTCGAGATGGCAAGGATCATCTTCCCGCTCATCCTTTTGGGATCGGCCTCATGCGTTCATGTTTTGGGGCAGACTGCAAGGACCGCTCCAGCGTTGGCCTTGTCTTCGGTCACACTACAATGGGAAAAGTCGCGTAGTCGCGATGTGAAGGGATACCGCCTGCATTACGGCATCGCTTCCAGGAAGTATCAGAGCACTCTCGATGTAGGAAACAAAACTACCTGCAAGATCTCGAATCTTGTCGTCGGAAGGAAATATTATTTCGTGGTTGTCGCTTATAACGCAAAAGGTTATGAAAGCCCGCCATCGAATGAATGCTCTTCTGTCGTCTTGCCAACGAACTTACAGAAACACAATTAGGTGAGAGCATTGTTTAGACCCTTGTTGCCTCCACCATTCATGACGACTTCCAGGTCGGGTTGGATCCTGCGGAAGCGGGATATGAGTAAGTTAATGAGGGTTCGTGTTTTCATGCCTTCAACCCACGCCCGGATAGCCAAGACTACGCTTAGGTCCTTGGCTGCCAAAGATATTAACCTCTCACTTCTGTTTCCTCTTTCTCCTCCTCTTCCTCTTTTTCCGGTCTGATCAACATCTCGGTGTTCGTATCGTAATCCATCAGACCTGCATATCTCCCCCAGGCGATCATCGTCTCGAGTATTTTCTCGGGGTTTTCGTAGGGCAACGCAGCCGCGATATCCTTCATGACCGTCTCGCAATCAATTTCTTTCTGGACCTCCAGGTAAGCGAGAATGATGTGGAACAAGCGGAGTTTTCGAACTTGCTCCGCGAAGATCTGTTTGCGGGTATCACTGTCGGCATTGATGAACTTCTTGCCGAGCTCGGTGAAACGCACCTCGTCTTTAGGCGTATCGACGAACTCGAGAATCTCCGCCGCTTTGAGCAGGGAAATGGTCTCGCTGTATTCTTTCCCAATCTCATTGGCGATATCATAAATGTTGTCCAGTTCCGGATGATCCTGCAGAATACTCAGTAAGCCAAGAACCCGTCCGACAGGAACCGTTGGAATAGATTCCAGCCGGGCCCGCGCTCGAGAGACAGGGCGCCCTGAGACCGGTGCCGGCTCCGGCGGAAGATCCGGTAAGGCTTGCATCCGGATCGTTTCATGGATCACGTTTACCAATTGCTCGAATTCCGTATCATGCGGATTTCGCGGATAGGCCAGGTTATTTTCCATGACCAGACCCAGGCGGCCGGGATGCGGAAACAGGACGCAAATGCGGGTGGCCATTTCCACCGCTTCTTCGATATTGTGCGTCACCATGAAGATGCTCTTCAGCGAGGTAGCCTGCTCCTTCCAGAGCGTTACCACTTCGTTGCGGAGGTTCTCGGCGGTCAGAACATCCAAAGCACTGAAGGCTTCGTCCAGGCAGAGGATCTTCGGCTCGGCCACGAGCGCTCGAGCAATTCCCACCCGCTGTCGCATGCCTCCAGAGATTTCGCGCGGATAAGCGTCATGATAGTTATTGAGGCCAATCAGATCGATTGCTTTATCAACCGCAGCCTCTTGTTCTACCCGGCTGAGCAGTTTCTTTGACATCAAGCCGACGCCAACGTTTTGTTCGACTGTAAGCCAGGGGTAGAGGGCGAACGTCTGGAAAACGATCGCAGCGTCTGGATTGATACCGTCCAGGACCTTTTCATAGGCGATGACGCGACCGGTCGTCGGCGCCGTCAATCCGGTCAGACATCGTAACAAAGTCGATTTTCCCGAACCAGATTGGCCTAGCAGAGCCAACAATTCCCCTTCATGGATTGCCAGATCGATTTGATCCAGAACTTTGAGTTCCCGGCCGCCGGCGACCGAGAATGTCTTCGTGATGTTGCAAAGTTCGGCCATCACGGACCCTGGGGCGGCAATCTTGGTCGAACTTGGTTTGAGCGCCGTTGTCATGGGATTCCCTCAAGATGGAAGCGTTTCTCCGCATTTCCATAAAGTTCCTGCCAATGCAGTTTGTTAGCTTATCTTCGCGCCATCATCCCTGACCTCTAGTTCGACTTTCATCGAACGCCAAAGATTTTTCTTCGGGAAATCGTGCGGATAGCCCGTCGGCTTTAAGAACCCCTTCCGTTTCCAGAGCGGCGGGGTCATCGGCAATCAGCCTGTGAAATCTCGCCAGGAAATATGGTAGCGCTTTGGAGAAATGACCACGCCGGCGTTCGTATGGGTGAAACCACGCCCAATCCAGAATGTAGCATCTGCTAGGGACTTCGGGTGGTAACTCGCCCTTGTATTCTCGCAAGTGGAAGCAGCAAGCACCAATGACCGGATAGACCTTTTTGTGATCGTGCCAGACGTATTCGTGTTTATCGACCCAGAGATAAGCCCGGTGTTGATCGGGGCCCGAAAGCGCCTTCCTTTCGTAAGGAACGACTTGGTTGCGAAACTCTCGACAAAAATAGCGGAAGGCTACGTCAACTGCTTTACGTTGTCTTTTGCTGGAACCTTGGTCAACGACAGTATGGATACCGCATTCGACTGCCGCAACACCGTTGACTATCAACTCGGAATCGAGATGCTGGCAACGCAACTCTTTCGTCGACAGATGCGAGAGGCGAATATCGTAAAAGTCGCTTTTGATTGAGCTCATCTAACTCCCAATGCCACGAATTTCCGGTGATCGCTTTGTGAACAGTTATCTCCATTCTCCTTTGGGGAAGCTCACTTTTCCACCTCGTCGAAAGCTCCATCCGAATACAATTCATAGCGCTTGCCCTCGACAAATGTTGTTAGCGGAAAATCGGATTCCTCCGGTTCCTCCAGGGAGTGCCATCTCCGATGTTTCCACTCTAGTCTGAATAGAATGTTCCGGTCTCCAACTGCGATTTGAATAGTCATTCTCGGTATCTTTAGAGAGCGCGGAGGATGTAGAGGCAAGTGCGACTTTGCAAAGAAATTGGCACAATGCGGAACTTTTCATTTCCCATCAAACCTCTATTGCCCTCGGGTGATGAAAGCCAAGCGCATTTTGCCTCCAGTCAAGGTCGGTCCTCGAAATCGAGCCAAGTCCGCACAGAGCCAGAGAAAGGATATCGAAGCGATCAACAAGGCGTTCAAGCGAAAAATTGGCGACGACGGGTACCGGTCACAAGGAGCTTTCGGTAGAAAGCACGCGCCTTGAGCTGAGCCACTCGCGAGAGGGCTTGGAGTAGGAAGCGGGAGCGGGGCAAAGCGGGCCGCTCTGCTGACGCGCTCCTTTCATCGCATTAGATAATCTCCAGATAATCGGCGTCTGGCAGTACCGGAAACGGAGCGGTGGGCAGCGTTTGATACCAGTAGGCCACAGAAGCGATATCATCCTGCAGCGGCAGATAGCGCCGGTTGCTTTTCTCGGTCCGCCACCCGAGCGCCTGGATCGTGACCCTTAGATCTGCCTCGAAGCGGACCGGGTCCACAATGTGCCATCGATACATCCCGAAGCGGGTTTGCGATTGATACGTCCCATCTGGGCGCAAAACTTGGGGGAGACCCGAATAAGGGGAGGTGTACTCTCGATAAACACTCGTCATGTTCGGGTCAATGACACCGCCGTCGAAATTATACGCGCCACAGAAATAATCCTCCGTTCCGGTGCCGCAAATAGTGGGGAACTCGTCATCGCCATCCAGAAAGAATTTGATCTCCCCTTCACCCCACCATCCGGTATTGTTCACGCCCCAAGCCATATAGGTGCCGGCATACTGGCCTTTGCCTCGCACCCCATCGAGGATTGAGTAGTCTTGACCAAATGGAAGCGGATTGGTTCGTCGGAACTGGGCGTGAAAATAAGCGGCGTCTTCGGGAACTTGGGTCAGCGTATAGTTAATCTGGTAGTAGACGATTGCAGGTTCGTCCGGATCGCGGTTTTCCAGGGTGATCCGAGCGCGCTTTCGAAACGGCATTTCCCAATAGCAATTGAAGGCTCGGCCCGGATTGACGCAAACGGCGAGCGAGGAAATCTGAGCAAAACGGTTCCACCCGCAGGCGAAAAAATCTCCTAGCGGCGATTCGACCGACGGCAGCTCTTGATCGTCCCAATGGATGCGCAAGATCAAATTTCGCCAGCGGACATTTGAGACGACAATCCAGAACTGCTGGATAGCGCCCGGGCCCTCGATATCACCCAGCAAACGCTTTTCGCCCGTGGCTATTTGGATGGAAGGCGAAACTTTCCATCCTCGCCCAGTGCCATCCGCGCCTAGCCCACGCGCGTGGATAGCACCTGTCCCTTCAGTCGCCATCCCGCCTTTGCCCTTTTCACCGGAGAAATTCTCCGCGCTGATTGAGCGGGTCTTGGCGGGTGACAATCGCCACAAATTGCCTAGATGCATCCCCAGTCCAGCAAACTCTTCTAACAAGTTTCCTCCGATCCGGAATCAACCATTTTGAACACGTCGCTAAAAAAATAGCGTTGGTCGTTTCAAGTCAACGGGAATCGCCGGATGCGGAATCAAAATCTCATTACCTGCCGGGATTACGCTGCGCGACAGGGTCAGACGTAAGCCGCTTCAGGTAGGGTGACCAAGACAAAATAGTCACCTCGGAGCCGGACCGCCGGACTGCGGCCTGGTCAAGCGGAACAACATAGTCTTGATCCGGAATCTCGCTGGTAGCATCAACCGCGCCTGATTCCGTTCGCGCTCCTTTGGAACCATAAAGCAGCTTGTGTTCAAAGATCAGCACCGGATTATCGTCGCGAACGGCCGCTTTCAAAATTCCCTTGGCATCATAAGCGTTAGACACCGCGACCACTTTAATGGCACGCCGGTAAAGTATCGCCCCATGTTTTGCGCGTGTTCTGATCCACGTCCCGTGGCGCCCACCGGCGCCCGCATCACCAGCGGCACCTGGCAGCGACCGCCCGACATGTTCCGCATTTTTGCCGCATTGTTGATGATCTAGACGCCCGATCGGAAACGGTGGTATTTTTCATGCCGCGATCGATGCGCGTGGAGGCGCCGTACAAGTTATTCTCGCAGACGAAGAGGACCGGAACATTCCAGAGAGCTGCCATGTTAACCGCTTCGTGGAAAGCGCCTTCTGCCACGCCTCCGTCTCCGAAGAAACAAGCGACTACCTGAACCGTAAGCCCTTTGGCCAAAGCATGCACGTGCCCGCGAAAAGTGGAGGTAATGAAATCACTCCTTTCAAGAGCAGCGCAAACTCCAACCGCCGTGTAGGAAGTTGTCAGTGTCAGTTGCCAGTGGTCAGTGAGGAGCGTTGGGCGTGCGTTCAGCGTTTGGTCTTCGGCGTTGTTTTGTGCACCTTAACGGGGTGTTCAGCAATAATGCGCTCTGCCTGGGCTCCTGTGAGCACGCCATCGGTGGTGCCTACCATCCAGGTCGCAGATGCTCCGAGCAGACTGGCGTACTGAAAACTTTGGGGAAATGGCCAGCCTTTAGCAATTCCGGTAATCAAGCCGCTGGCGAAGGCGTCCCCTGCCCCGGACGGGTCGACCATTTGACCTGGATGAGCGTTGGCACGCCAACAATCATCCCCAAAAATAGCAACGGCCCCTTGGTCGCCCAGCGTCACAATGATGTCGTGGCCACCCCAGCTGCGAAAGATTCGGATCGCCTCGAGTGGGTCGACCTTGCCAGTCAGTGCAGCCGCTTCGGCATCATTGGGCAGGAACCAATCGACATGCGGGAGCAACCTTTCCATTTCCGCAGCGCGCTTGAAGTTAGTCGGTAAAACGACATCGACGACCGTGATCACCTTCTGTTCCCGGGCAAAAGCCAAGAGCGCGATTAACTCATCAGCCACAATCCCGGGCATCGCGAAAAGTCCGCCGAGATAAAACAGGTCAAGCGCAGCAACCCAGTCGCGATGGATATCACTCACTTTAAACGCCCGATTGGCACCGAAAGAGTGCAAGTACCGGCGGTCTTCGCCGGCAACCAGCAGAATCACCGTTTCGCTGGTAGGATGCTCACTGATATGGGCCAGTTGATCGCAATTGACCTGAGCCGCCTCTAGTTCTTTTACCAGGTAGGCACCGGCGGCATCCTGACCAATGCATCCAACAAGCTCGACGGTCTGACTTTGTTTCCGCAGATCAATCGCGACATTCGCTGCGCATCCTCCGACCCTCGTTTTGAACGCCTCAATGGCCACCAATTCTCCTGGCACAGGGAGCGTTTTGAGAGGTCCGCAAAACGTATCCTTCACCAGAATACCTGCGCAGCCGATCCGAGCCATTGTCATTTTGCCTTTCCGCAGCAACCGAGTAAACCGATGCGCTCCAGAACGGCATTGCAGACTGCCAAGCGGCCCGCGACCATCACATCGTGATCGCCACCCATGCCGAATAGTTGGTGAGGATTGTCCAGATCTGCCGCGACGCTGGCGCGCACCGCGTTTAGGTATCGCTGCTTCAGGTAGGTCCCGTAGTTCACTTTGGTCACTCCCAGAGCGATGGCCTCGTGCAGAGAAGTCGCGCTGATTCCACTTCCACCATGTAAAACCAATGGACTGGCAACCTTCGAGCGGATCCGGAACAATCGATCTAGATCAAGGCCCTGTTCGCCTTTGGTCAGGACGTGCACGTTGCCGACGCTTACTGCCAGCAGGTCGACACCGGTCTCCCGGACAAAACGCGCTGCCAACTCTGGATCCGTCAGAGAACTGTGGTCCGGCGTGTCAGCTAAGCCCGAAGGCAAGTGGCCAATTTCAGCCTCCACCGCGACACCGTACTGATGAGCAAACTCCGTCAACGCCGCGACCCGCCGGCTGTAATCCTGGTTGGTGGCCAGCGGATCAGCCGGCATGACAAGGTTGAATCCGGCGAGCACGGCGTTGCGAACCCAGGCATCATCCGCGCATTCATTAAAAATCAGTCCACACGGCACGCTGGCAGAGGCTGCTGCCGCCTTTCCCAATCCGGCATACCATTCGAGCCGTTCGGATTGCTGACGATCACGGTGGCTCAAAAATTCCCCGTTAAATCCGATAATGATCGGTGATCGAGTCGCTTCCGCCGCGTCGAGAACGCCCTGTAGCGACTCGAGATTCCAGCTCTCAAAGTACCCGAGCGCGTACCGGTGTTCGCGGGCGTCTTGGAGGAGTTCATCGATCGGTGTAAGCGGCATGCTAAGGGTGCTCCACGGGGAAGATTGGAGTACTGGAGGATTGGAGTACTGGGGAGTTTGGGATTGGCGGATTGGGCCGCCCTCTTATATTCTGTAACTCCTGAACTCCTGCAACTCCTGACTCCTGTTTCGATTCTTTCGCAAGTTGAAAAAATTGGCGCAGGCCTCTTGACGACGAAGACAGCCTTTTACTAAGGTCACGGGAATCCCCCCAATTCTGCTCTTCCATTCCGCTCGAATCGCTTTGACCCGTTTGAGCGGCCGCAGATTGCCAACTGCGCGAGATCCGGTGGATCCATTGGAACAGTTCCTTGGGAAAAATCGTACAACTTATGTCCCAAGACCATTCGAAAAACGAATTCGAGAAATTATCTGCCGGGTTTTTAGCCGGCAGAATCAGCCGGCGCCACTTTATTGGACAAGCGGCTAAACTGGGAATCTCGGCGGCACTGTTGAGCCGCATTGTCTCTTTCAAAGCCTACTGCAGCGGAGAGCAACTTACTCGACTCTTCACCGGACTATCCGAATGAAGCGCCGATCACCAAAGAGCGCGTCGAGTTTCTGAAGACGAAGCCTTACAAGGGCCAGACCATCAATATCCTGGTGCTGAAGGCAACGGTCGGTGACGGTCTCAAATATTGGGTGCCCAAATGGGAAGAAGAAACCGGCGGGAAGGTGAATGTCGCAGAAGTTCCGATCGACACGCTCCATCAGCAAATCTTCTCAGATCTGCAGACCACGCATCGCTACGATGCCTACATGACGGGCGCCTGGTTCTATGGCGACTTTTTCGTTCCGAAGGAACCCTATATCATCGAAGTTGCGCCTTACCTCAAAGATCCGAAATACCCTTATTGGACTCCCGATGATTGGATCCCGGCCATGAGAACGCTCTATAGCTGGCAGGGGAAAGTCTACGGAGTCCTCTTTGATGGCGATTGCCAGATCCTTTATTATCGCAGGGATGTTTTCGATAAGCCGGAAAACCAGCAAAAGTTCAAGGACAAGGTCGGCTACGACTTCCCGAACCCGCCGAAGACCACGAAACAGATGTATGACGTGGCTAATTTCTATACTGGATGGGATTGGAACGGGGACGGCCAGAATGATTGGGGAATCGCCTTACATGCCAAGGTTAACGAACAAGGCTTTTTCCATTTCTTGACTTTGGCAGCCCCTTACGTCTGCTCGCCGAACAACAAATACTTCTGGTTTAATCCGGAGACCATGAAACCGCTGATCAACTCTGAGGGCCATCAGCGGGCCTTGGAGGATTACGTCAAATATCTGGCCTGCGGACCGAAAGAAGCGATCAGTTGGACGCTGGGACAAGGTTGGAACCTGTTCCTGGCCGGACAAGCGGTGATGGAACCGACCTGGGGCGATCTTCCAACTTTCGCGCAGGATCCCAAAGAATCGAAGGTCAAGGGCAAGGTCGGTGCCACGATTATTCCGGGCACCACCGAAGCATACGACCCGATCAAGGGTCAGTGGGATAAATTCGATCTTAACTCTTGCGGCAACGTGAATGGTGGAACATGGCATTGCGTCATTTCGCGTTTTTCGAAGAAAAAAGATCCGACCTATGACTTCCTCGCCTTCATGGCCACCAAGAAGAATGCCTTGTATAACTGCACGCACGGATTCACCGGCGTGCAACCGGGGATGAAATTCGAATACTTCCCGCCGGTTGGTACCGGAAAGGTTGAGGAGTGGGTGGAGCAGGGATGGGATGCGGACGAAGCAAAGCGATATCTGGACGCCTATTACCAGAACTTGTCGCTCCCGGTGCAGGAGTCCTACCTGCGAATTCCGGGTGCCGCCGAATACTGGCACGAGCTGGATGTTCGTCTCTCCGCAGTCCTGGCCGGACAAACGCAACCGAAGGCCGCACTCGACGATTGCTCCCAGGCCTGGGAGCGGATCACTGAGCGGTACGGACGCGACAAGCAAAAGAAACTCTATGCGGAATCGTTCGCTTGAACGGGCGGCAGCCATCAATAAGTGGCAAGTATGCGAACTGCTCACATGGAGGTGAACGAAATAGTTCAGAGCAAGGCGGAAAGAGGATTCAAGTACGCCTTGCTCGCTCCCGCGGTGATCTGGATCATCGGACTGACTTTTTTCCCGATCCTCGCCGCGGTTCGATACAGCTTTGCCAACTATGTGCTCGGCGAAGGGATCACCGCCTACGTCGGATTTGCCAACTACGCCCGGGTGCTTAACTGACGGCGCCTTTTGGTACTCCATCTTTATCACTTTGATCTTCGTGGTGGTTACGGTGCCGATCGAAGTGTGCGTCGGATTTGTGCTCGCCTGGATTATCACGATCGGGGTGCCGGGAAATAAAGTATTTTCGACCGATCCTCACCGCTCCTCTATTTACCATGGAGGTTGCGATTGGATATCTGGGGGTCACGCTTTTTACTGACCAGGGCGGGTTGTACAGTACCATCCTGGGCGCTCTTGGAATTCACATCGACTGGCTTTCGACGGCCTCGGGAGGCCTGGCCGCAGCGATGATCCTGGATATCTGGATTTGGACTCCCTTCGTCTTTCTGATGTCCTTAGCGACGTTATCCGCGATTCCCAATGACATTTTCGATGCGGCCATGCTGGAAGCTTCCAGTCATTGGCAGGTATTCCGTCATGTCGCGATACCCTTGGCGTGGCCGGTGCTTGACGATTGCCATTCTCCTGCGCGTGCTGGAAGGATTTAAATCGTTCGGGTTGCCGTATGCTCTGACCAGCGGCGGCCCGGGTACCAGTACTCAGCTTTTCAGCGTGATGGCGGACCTGACCACCATCCAGTTTACCGATTTTGGCCGAGGGTCAGCGATGGGTATTCTTTATCTGATCATGGTCTCCATCGTGATCACCTTTTTCTTTAAACAGATGCGGAAACGCATCAATTAAATCGACTGCCAATTCGCATGGAAAATCTGCTTTGGCGAAATTCGAAATGGGCCTCGAAATTGGTGGCGATGGTGATCGTCTGCCTGGCGCTTGTGCTGGGTGGCGATTCCGTTCCTCTGGGCGATCGTCAACTCGATCAAATCTCACTCCGATATCTTTCGGCCGGGAGCGTTTATTCCCGTTTCTGCAATTTACTCCGACTCTGGACCCCTGGAAGGAGGTACTGGGCGACCCGCAAACTCTTAACTGCTTGTTCAGCAGCACCCTGGTGGGTGTCGGAACGACGGTTTTGGTTTTGTTGATTGGGACACCCGCTGCCTACAGTCTCGCTCGATTCGAATTCAAAAGAATGAAAAGCAAGGACATCACCCTCTGGTTCCTCTCCCAGCGGGTAATGCCTCCGGTCGTGGTGCTATCGCCTTTCTACATTCTGCTGGCCGAGGTCGGCTTGATTGACACCTGGACAGGGCTCATCCTGCTTTATTCGACCTTCAACCTGGCTTTCTGCGTGGTCATCATGCGAGACATTTTCCGCGACGTCAGCAAGGAGGTGGAGGAGGCGGCGCGGATGGAGGGAGCTTCCTTGTGGCAGATTTTCTGGATGATTGCGTTGCCGCTCTCCCTCGATGGTCTCATCGTGACCGCTTTTATCGTCTTTGCCTTCTGTTGGAATGAGGCGCTTTTCGCTTCTGCGGTGACGTCGCAACACGCCGCCACCATGCCCACGCTCATCTTGGCGTCTCGCAGCACCAGAGGGGTCGATTTTAATTCCGCCGGCGGTGAACACGATCCTGGCGATCGCGCCGCCGGTCATCCTGTCATTCTTTGTTCAGCGCTATCTGGCGCGCGGGCTCTCATTTGGCGCGGTGAAAGGATGAACTTTTTGTTAATTATGTTTCAAGCAAGATCTTGGTTAGGCATTCTGGCAATCAGTTTGCAACGAACGACACTCCTGGAGCAAACGTGGCGATAGTCGAACTCTCCAAAGTCTCAAAAAAGTACGGCGACGTCCTGGCCTTGCGGGATTTCAACCTGACCACCGGTGACGGCGAGTTTGTGGTCCTGGTCGGGCCTTCCGGCTGCGGAAAAACCACCACCATGAGGATGATTGCCGGTTTGGAAACCGTGACCGAAGGCGAGATCAAGATTGGAGGAAAAAATGTCGTCGGCATGATTCCTCGCGAACGGGATGTGGCGATGGTCTTTCAAAACTACGCGTTGTTCCCGCATTTGAACGTCTTTGGCAACCTCTCATTCGGACTTCGACTGCGGAAAGTTCCCAAGGAACAAGTTGCCGAAAAAGTGCGCTCGGCGGCGAAGATTCTGGATATTGAGCACTTGCTGGAGCGCAAGCCCAAGGAGCTTTCTGGAGGTGAGCGTCAGCGAGTTGCGCTCGGCCGGGCCATCGTCAGAGAACCCAAGGTGTTTCTGATGGACGAACCGCTGTCCAACATCGATGCCAAGTTGCGGGTTGAAATGCGGGCCGAGATCATCAAACTCCAACGGCGTCTGGGCGTGACCACGTTTTATGTGACCCATGATCAGGTCGAAGCGCTCAGCATGGGCGACCGGATTGTCGTGATGTCGAAGGGACTTGTGCAGCAAGTGGGAACTCCGAAGGAACTCTATAACGCGCCCATTAATCGTTATGTTGCGGGTTTCATCGGCAGCCCGTCGATGAATTTTCTGCAGGGTCACATTAACGGAGACGGAACCGTTTCCGCCGGGGAGAATGTTCGCCTGGTTCTTCCGGAAGAGCGTGCCGCGGCGGTTGCCCGGAACGGAATCGAAGAAGTTTGGATTGGGATTCGTCCCGAGCATCTGGTGATCGAGAGAAATCCCGACAGCGTCACCAGGAACGTGATCAAGGGAATTGTCGAAGTGGTCGAACCGCAAGGAGGCGACCACGATTCTCCAGATCAACATCGGCCAGGAAAAGAAGATCATCGCGCAAATCAATGAACAGTGGGGCAGAGAGGCCGGGGAAAAATTGACCCTCACAGTGGCGAGCGAGTTAATTCACCTTTTCGATCCGAAGACCGAGCAGGCCTGCAGTTAGGAACCCGCCTTCATCATCTATCGCCCTGGAAAGCACCCCTCAACGGTGCGGACAGAACACAGGCTGGAAGCCTATGGTACATTAGCCCGTCGCGCGGTTGCCTTGGGTTCGTGGAGTTTGCGGCAGTGCTTTTCAGACATCGCTCCACACTCCGAAAAGTTAGTGTAGCATAGCATGCAGGCTTCCAGCCTGTGTTGATTCCTACCATCGAGAGGCTCTCGGTAGGGAGGTTAGCGAAAATGTGGAACGTAGGAATTGTTGGGGGGTGACATCATGGGCAAGACAACCCGGAAAGCCCCGGTTCGGACGGAGCCTCACCCTACCTCAGGCGGAACTCACCCTACCTTCACTCCAGCAAATAGCGAAAGTCATCAAGCGTCAGAGCCCGCCCGAACGCTTCTTCGCCCAGCACGTCATTGGCCAAGTTGGATTTCCGGATCTGCAGCTGACGGATTTTGTCCTCGATGGTGTCGCGGACCAGCAACCGGTAGGCGAAGACTGTCTTTGTTTGACCGATTCGATGGGTACGATCAATGGCCTGATTTTCGACGGCTGGATTCCACCATGGATCAAAAAGGACCACGTACGATGCTGCCTCCAGATTGAGTCCGGCGCCGCCAGCCTTCAGCGAGATCAGGAAGACACCTGCACCTGGAGAACGGCGGAAATCCATGATCAGATCGCCGCGGTTTTCAGTTTTTCCGGTGAGCTTGAACAGCGGGCAACCCAAATTACTGATCCGCTCTTCAATGAGACGCAGCATTTCGACAAACTGGCTGAAGACCAGAACCTTGTTTCCCTCCTCGATTAAGGGTTCCAGCAGATCGACGAGCGCCTCCAATTTCGCGCTGGGCGCCGATTCGTCTTTAAGTCCGGCCAGTGCGGGATGACAGCAAATTTGTCGAAGGCGTAACAGCGAGGTCAACAGACTGAAACGTTCCTGGTCCAGTTGTTCCCCATTCTGGATCTTGAGGAGGTGCTGACGGGCGACCTTGATCTCAGCCTGATAAAGTTCCTCCTGCTTCCCTTCGATGGTGACTCGAATATCTTCTTCAATCTTTGGTGGCAATTCCAGCGCGACTTCTTCCTTCGTCCGACGTAAAAGGAATGGACGCGCTCTGCGGGAGAGCCGCAATCTGGACTCGGCGTCACCCGAATCCTGGAATTCGCGTTTAAACGAACTCTGCGTTCCGAGTGCTCCCGGCATCACACAACTCATCAGGCTCCAGAGATCCAACAATTTGTTTTCGATCGGGGTACCCGTCAGAAGAATCTTGTTGGCGGCCTTCAACGCGCGGGCGGACTGTGCTGTCTGCGAATTGGAGTTTTTGAGATATTGCCCTTCATCAAAAATCACAGCGTCCCATTCGATTTGAGCCAGATGCTCACTCAAGATGCGAAGCTGGGCATAATTAAGAACCAACACCTGTCCTGGCTCAATTAACCTGGCGTGCAGCTCCGGTTTCTTTAAAGGCGCGATCGGAAGAGTTGGGAAAAAGCGTTCTGCTTCCCCTACCCAATTGTCGACCACGGACTTAGGACAAACAATCAAGCTTGGGCCTGATACGGTGGTGGCGTGCCGGAGCCAGGCAATCCAAGTCAAGGTCTGGATGGTTTTTCCCAGTCCCATATCGTCGGCCAGAATACCGCCAAATCGATTTGAGCTGAGATAAACCAAAAAGTGGAATCCAGCGATCTGATAGGGACGTAAACTGGCTCGAATGGTGTCTGGAATGTCGCAGACGACCTCCGTTTTGATTTCAGCGAGGCGTTTCTCAAGCTCTTGATGAAGTTCCTTGGGAACCAGATTCGCTGAAAGCAGCGAGCGCAGCTGCAACAAATGCAAACGCTGCGGACCGGCTGCCAGGTCACGCGGCGAAAGCCCGATTTCACTCAGCGTTTTGATCAATTTCTGGGGCTGCCGGATGAGCAAACTCCGATAGGCGCGCGCCGAAAACTGGACCAGGTTACCGCGCGCATCGAGGAGCGCTTGGAGTTCTTCGGGAGAGAGTGCTAAATCCGCTTCGGACCAGGAGAAGCGCAGATCAAACCAATCGTTTCCTGTATCCTGGCAATCGAATGAAAAATCGATCTCGAGCGGTTTAGCGCGCAGCCCCTTCAATGATTCAGGGGTCTGCAATTCAATATCGTCAGGCAGCGTTTGCGACCATTTTGCGAAAAGATCAAGGGCCCGTTTCGGATTCTTGACGCGCCAGGATTGGGAGGTGGGGTCGTATTCAGATGGCAATTTCCCGAACAATTGGTTGTAAGCCATTTGATCCTCAAGTTGATAGACGGCGAAGTGCTCGCCTTCCTGGACAACGCGTTTTCCTGAGAGACACCAGCCACAACGGCCAGAAGGTTGAATCTCCTTTCCATGGATCTCCTTTCCATTATGTGGATCGACCAACTGAGGAACAAAGACGACCGATTCACCCCATTCGGTCGGCTCGGTGCGGACCCGAAGAACGCGTTTGGGCTGGATGCGTGTCACCCGTTTGGACAGAGATTCCGGTAAGGCCGGGATAGTATCGAGTAGATACCGGATACCCGGTACCGACTCGACGGCAGATCGAGGGATCACCATGACCGGATCTAGCTCCAGAGAGTCCACCGGGAACGGGGGCGGACCTGCTTCCAGCAAGGTGGATCCGAACCAATAGAGAGTCGTCGGCCCCGGAAGCATTAGCAGCTTGGTGCCTGGTACCTCGCCCTGGTGCGCGAGTTGGAAGCGGTACAGAAAATCCGAAGCTTCGACCATTTCCCATCCAGTGCTGCTGCTGCTTTCCAGGTGCAATGGCAGACCGTCAGAACCCACCGTTCGCCGCCTGATTTCGTCTGATTGAAACAGACCATTTAACCGGGCGGCCAATCCAGGGGTCAGCGGGAGTCGCACAGGTGGCCGATAAGCATCCGCGAGAAAGTGTTGCACCAGCAAAAGCAGCGATTCGCTCGAAACTTGCGAACGTCCAGAGCGCCATTCCGTCGCCAGAAGATGCAATTCGTCAGCGGTCACTGGACGGTATGGCAAATCGTTTTCATCTTTCACCTCGAGGCAAAGATAGCCTTTATCAACAGCCCAACGGAATTCGGACCCAAACCGTCGATAGACAATGGGTTCATCGTTCCGCTCATAGCGAACGAGCCACTTTTGAGCTTCCTGAGAGTTATTCCATTTCTCGATCAAATCTCTTGAAGGCGTGATGTCGTTCAATCCACCAAACAGAGACGGGACTTTGAGTCCTCTTTGCTGCAAATGGGCGACCAGGAAATGCCAGAATTGAACCCGGGACAAGGGCTCGCCGGAGGCGATTTTTATTTCGGACCAATGCTCTTCGGCCGGCCAATCCGAGAAGAGTCCTTTCAAGATTCGTCCGTTGATCTGATCCCCTTTCTGGTAGGTCTGAAAGAGCTCTTCGAGGCGTTCGACGAAGTCAGTCTGTTTTTCGGTCAGCTGCGCTGGGTCCGCCACCAGCGAAAAATAGTCCGCGACCTTTTCAGCGTTCTTGCCCTTCTTATTCAGGACTAAAGATTGTTTCCGAAATCTTTTGGAAAGAAAAAGTAACGCCGCATAAACATGTTTGCATTCATTGCCAATTTGGCAGGTGCAGAGCAGGTTCGATCCGGTCTCGCCAAAATGTAGGGTGACCTGGTACTTTTTTCCGCCTTTCTCAGCGACCTCCCCTTCATAGTTCCTTGGGCGTGCAGTCTCGTTGAGTGATCGGACGCGACCCTCTTCAAACAGCCGTTTTCCGCCATTCACCACAACGACACTGAATTGACCAAGCGCGGCTTCGATCGTCTCCAAGTCCAGTGGTGCTGCCGCTCGATTCATCAAGCCTCAATAAGGATAAAGATTCATCGAGTCAACGGGCAACCGCCTCAATAATTTGAAAACTGCTCAGTGGACAACGTGGCTTCAAGGCGAGAAACACGCCAAAGAGGAAAGCATCTGCGATGCTTCTCTCCTATCGCGTGGTTCGTGAAGAATGAAGATTGTCCAAAAAGACTGGACTGGTCTAACATGTCAGCAGGTTTTATGTAATGACTTCTTTGCCGCCTAAACCCAGTTTCGGATTGTCCTGTGCCTTGGCCTTGCCCGTTCACCAGGATTCGAGCATCGATTTTCTCCGACTCACCGTTCATGCCGCCAGGTCATTGGAGGCTGGATGTTCCAGCGTGACGGTGTTTGGCACCACCGGGGAGGGCGCCTCCGTCAGCCTGAGCGAACGCGAACAGGTCCTGGGCGCGCTGTTGGACGCCGGGATCTCTTTGCGCCGCCAAGTCATTGGCGGGGTAACCGCCGTCGCGGTGGGCGATGCCGTCGACCAGGCGCAGATGCTGATCGATCGGGATTGTCGCGGCATGCTGATGGCGCCGCCGTTCTACTTTAAGAACGTGACGGACGAAGGTCTTTACCGATGGTTCTCGCAGGTTTTCGAGAAGATTGGCAAACGGGCGCGCGACATCTTCCTCTACCATATCCCTTCGGTGACGCAGACACCCCTTTCCATCGAGCTAATCGGAAGGCTGAAGGCGGCTTTCCCCGAAGTGGTGGTGGGAGTCAAGGACTCCGGAGGCGATTGGGCTTACACGGAGAAGCTTCTCCGGACACACGGGGACTTGATCCTCCTCATCGGCGACGAACGCCACTTGGCCGCCGGCGTGAGGCTTGGGGCCCAAGGGGCGATTTCCGGCTTAGCCAACGTTCATCCGGAGCGACTCTTAAAGATGATCGAGACAGCGGAAGACGACTCGCCGGTCATCGACTTGGTCAACGAGATTCTAAAATTTCCCGTGACGCCCGCAGTGAAAGCCCTGATCGCCCATCGCCAGAACGATCCAGCCTGGCTCAACGTGCGGGCCCCTCTGATTGCCCTGACGGAGGCAGAAGCCGCCCGCTTAGCGGACATTCACCTGAGAATCTTCCCCTGAACGAGAAAGTGTCAGTGCCAGTGTCAGTGTCAGTTTGTCTTGAAGAGCCGGTCGAAGGATTCTCGACTGAAATGTAGAGTCACTCTCATCTCCCACTGACACTGACACTTCCCACGGGTGGCACGGAAACCTCCTCGTCCTTGACCCGGAAACTGAAAGTCTTTAGAATCCAGCAGCTTGGTTGTGGTGGTCGAAGGCGCTCGCCCGCCGGGTACGGTTTTAGGCGCTTGCTTCAACCTTTCCAGACATGAATCCCGGTCAGTCCCAAAAACCTCAATCGCCACTTCTGGCCGGCTTAGGAAGCTTTATTTTCTTCAGCCGATGGCTCCAGGCCCCGCTCTACGTCGGTTTGATCGTAGCTCAAGGCGTTTACGTCTACCATTTCCTGAAAGAATTGCTGCATCTGGTGGAAAAAGCACCTGCCATCGACGAAACCACCATTATGATGACCGTCCTTGCGCTGGTCGACGTGGTGATGATCGCAAATCTTGCTGGTCATGGTCATCGTTGGGGGCTACGAAACCTTTGTCTCTCGGCTGAATCTTGAAGGACACCCCGACCAACCCGAGTGGCTATCTCATGTCAACGCTGGCGTCCTGAAGGTAAAATTGGCTACGGCCCTCATCGGCATCTCTTCTGTTAATTTGCTCAAGACTTTCATTGAGGTCGGCACCAAACCGATTCCGGACAACGCGATCATGTGGCAGGTGCTGCTCCATCTTACCTTCGTCTTGTCCGCTTTGTTACTGGCAGTTACGGACCGCATTTCGAACCAGACTGCGATTGCAGCGGCACACTCGTCTCAAAACCACCATTCGAGCGAAGATGGAGCCGCTATTGTAGCAGGCTCGACTCGCCGGTAGAACTTAGTGACTGGTTGATTGTCGCAGCCCTAAATTCTCCGAGGAATCGACGGGCATCGGACGTATAACACAGCGCAGGTACCACCCAAGCGTGCGGCCTGTGCCGGTACAGCGCGACAGCCACCTTTAACGGACAAGCAGCGTCTCGGAGCGGGGATCGCGCTTTTCCCAACCAACACGCATAAGCACTGGCTTATCATCATTACTTCGTGGGTAACCCAGGCAAAGGTAACCTATGAGCTCCCACGATTCGGGCACGTCCAGCGCGCGCGTAACAACATCGGGTTCGAGGATTGAAACCCAGCCGACGCCCACCCCGCGTGCACGTGCCGCAAGCCAGAGTATGCAGACCGCCATCACCGCGGAATACCGTAAAGTCTGCGGCATCGTCTGCCGTCCAAGTCCCTTGCCTGTTGACGTCGCGGCGTCACAAAAAATAGCTAGATGCACCGGCGATTCGCGAAGTCCGGCGAGTTTAAGACGGGAGTAAAGCTCAGCCTCTTCCCCTTTATAAGACGACAGCGCCGTCAGGTTCGCGCGTTCGAAAGATTCAATCACCGAAGCACGGCGTTTAGAATCGTCGACGCGTACGAAACGACATGGTTGCGAGTAGCCCACGGAGGGTGCAAGCGACGCCAGCGAGACAAGCTCCTCGACTAACCCTTTGGGCAGCGGATCAGTGCAAAAGCAGCGTACGTCGCGACGCCACTCGAGCAAGAGTCTTAGCTCCTGATAAAATGTTTCGTTGAACGATGGGGCTTCGGACATCGGCTAGTTTTTGTCTTAATTTTGAAAAAAATCCCAATCATTTGCCATCCTGTTCAAGTCGTTCGATTCCTCCGCAAAGCTCGAGCATGCGTTTGCCCCTGTCCACGAGTTCCGCGGGTAAAAGCCATCCCGAATTCATCCAGGGAATCGCCGGGACGGACAACGACAATTACAATTCCTTTCTGCGCGACAGTTACTTTCCGCGATTGTTTTAGGGTGTTATCTGCCCTTTTTTGTCGACGGCGGCTCAGGTAGGGCGAAGCTCCGTCTGAGCCGGGGCTTCCCGCTTCGACCTGCCCTATGGCGTCAACCCCCACGAATTCAGCGAATCGAACCGTTTGACGGTTTAACGTGCGTGGCTAAGGCCTCGGATCTCTTTTTGGGGGATAATGTCTTAGGCGAGGCAACGCGGAAAGCCCCGGCTCAGGACGGAGCTTCGCCCTACCTGAGCCGTCTTAACCCGCCTTGTGACGTCAACCCCACGAATTCCTCAATCGAAACGGTTCTAACGTGCTTCGCCAAAGGCTCGGATCGTTTTTGGATGACGTCGCAAGTCGAGGCAAGGCGGGAAGCCCTGGTTCGGGCGGAGCCTCACCCTACCCGGAGCTTCGCTCCTGCGCCGGGGCTTCCTCGATCTGTTCAAAGATCGCGCACGAGGAGAAGCAGGAATTGGAGACCGATTTAATACTGGTTATTGGCGCCCGGAACGTTCTCTGCGGTGCCCGCCAGCAACTCGGTTAACGCCATTGCAAGTTGGGAGGCGCCCAGGGCGACGCTCTCCGGAGTCGGTTCCCGGCCCTGGGCCAGATCTTTTTCGACGGCATATGCGATTGGCAGCGAGCTCAGCATTGCTTGTGCATAGAATTCTTTATAGGTCATGCCTCCACTTAAATGCGGAATGCCAGGCGCCCGTTCAATGCTTTTGCATTGCATCAGAAGATTATTTTTCAGCGGTCATCAGTTTTCAGCCGAAGCCCCAAACCAGACCCCAAAAGGTCCAAGCAGAACCGTGTTCTCTTCGAATCCAGCCTGATCGAAGCCGTGACCGTCGATCGGACGCCACGGACCTGAAACTGGCTGTGCCACGTCCCGATTGGAAAAATTGAAGAGACAGAGGATCCGTTCGTCATTCCCTCTTCGTTCGAAGGCCAGGATTGTTTCATGCGCCTGGACCAACGCGAGATCACCCGTCACCAAGGAAACATGTTGTTTTCGCCATCCGGCAAACTTCCTGAACATTTGCAGGACGGAATGCGGATCTTTTTCCTGCTCATCCACAGCAAGGGGTAAATGTGCAACCGGCACCGGTAACCACGGCTTGGCCACACTGAAACCGCCGTTGGGCAACCCGGAAGACCACGGCATCGGGGTTCGACAACCGTCGCGGCCCTTGAAATCAGGCCAGAATTCGATGCCAAACGGATCTTGCAGATCCTCGAAGGCAATCTCCGCCTCGGGCAGGCCGAGTTCTTCCCCCTGATAAATGCAGGCCCCGCCTCTGAACGACAAAACCGCTGCCAGGAGCAACTTGGCCAATGCACGCTCATCCCCCTGCAGATCCGAACTCTGCCCGACCCGGCTGACCACTCGCGGGTTATCGTGATTGCTCATCGCCCAGGTCGTCCAACCTCCCAGCAGCACGGCTTCCGTTTTGGCGATGATCTCGCTCAGCGAAACGGCAGTGAACCTTCGATGCATGAGTTCAAAATTGTAGCAACTGTGAAGATGCTCTCCCGTCCGCGTGTATTTCGCACTGACGCTGATCATCTCAACATCGGCAACCTCTCCAATGAGATAACGATCGTCATACTGGTTAACAATCGTGCGGAGTTCGCCCAGCAACTCCAGCGTCCGAGCCTGATCCCGGGTATAGATTAAGCGCTGCCAATTGAATGGATTATTCGCCTCTGGAAGCGCTTTGGTCTCATTTGGATTCGCGTTCAGCGGAGGATTATTTCGCAATTCGGGGTCATGAGTCAGAGTTGTAATAGCATCGAGACGTAATCCATCGACACCGGCATCCAGCCAATAGCGAACCTCTCCAAACATGGCATCGACGACTTCCTGCTTGTGCCAGTTCAGATTCGGTTGGGCGCGCAAGTAATGGTGAAGATAATATTGTCTGCGGCGGGCATCCCATTGCCAGGCTGAACCACCGAAGATAGAAAGCCAGTTATTCGGAGGGGTACCATCGGGGTTAGGGTCTGCCCAAACATACCAATCCGCTTTCGGATTTCTCAGGGATTGGCAGCTCTCCTGGAACCAAAGGTGCTTGTCCGAGGTATGCCCCAGGACCATGTCGATGATGACCTTCAAGTCCCTTTCATGCGCCGCTGAAAGCAGAGATTTGAAATCCGAGTTAGTCCCAAAAATCGGATCGACAGTCCGGTAGTCAGCGACATCGTAACCAAAATCGCGCATCGGCGATTTAAAGAAGGGAGAGATCCAAATAGCATCAACACCTAATTCGGCGATGTAATCGAGCTTCCGGGTGATACCGGCCAGATCGCCGGTACCATCGTCGTTAGCATCGAAAAAGCTCCGCGGGTAGACCTGGTAGATGATTGCTCCACGCCACCATTCTGATTTCATTGGGGGGTATTCTGGGGGTATTTTGAAAAGCGGATTGTTCGCAGCCGGTTCTAAGTCTCCCCGTAACCGCTTGTCAAGCAACCTGATTAGTTCATGGACTCAGTGGTTATCCGAATTGGAAGCTTCCTTCGGTCTGGTCCCCATAATCTCGTCAATTTGGGTCATCAAGTCCGGAGTCAATTTCTCCGCTGCGGCCGAGGCTTGAAGGTTTTCTTCCAACTGCGCCACTTTCGAAGCTCCGAGAATAACGGTACTGACGTGCGGGTTCTTGAGACACCAGGCAATCGCCAGCACGGACTGGGAAAGACCAAGTTCAGCGGCCAGTTTGCCGAATTTGCGAACTTGCTCCATCCGCTCCGGCTTTAAAACCCAATCCCGCAGCCAGCCGTAGCTTTCAAGACCCAGACGGGCATCCTTCGGAAGCCCATTATTGTATTTTCCAGTCAGCAACCCACTGGCCAAAGGAGACCAGATCGTGGTGCCAAGTCCGATTCTTTGATAAAGGCGTGCATATTCGACTTCAACACGATTGCGCTGGAGAAGATTGTAATAGGGCTGTTCCATTGTCGGAGGGACGAGGTGATATTGACGGGCAACCGTCCAGGCTTCCATGATCTCGTCAGCGCTCCAGACGCTCGTTCCCCAATACAAGACTTTGCCCTGAGCGATCAGGTCCGACATGGCACGAACCGTTTCTTCGATCGGTGTCTCCGGATCGGGCCGATGACAAAAGAAGAGGTCCAGGTAATCGACCTGCAAGCGTTTCAATGCCGCGTGGCAGGCATCAAAGATATGTTTGCGGCTGAGGCCGTACTGGTTCGGTTTCTGCGGATGTTCGGCTGAGCCGAAAAAGACTTTGCTCGAAACCAGCCAAGTGTCCCGTGGCCAGCCAAGTTTCCGGAGAATCTTGCCCATAACCAATTCGGACCGTCCGGAAGCATACCCTTCGGCGTTATCAAAAAAATTGACTCCGCCATCATATGCTTTGCTCATCAAAGCCTCTGCCACATCATCTGAAATTTGGTCACCGAAAGTGACCCACGATCCGAGGGAAAGTTCGCTGACTTTCACGCCAGCTTTACCAAGTCTGCGGTAATTCATAAGCACGCTCACGGTTGCACATTTTGTTTGGAATTGACACTAGTGGAC
>CAWBYX010000026.1:0-95728 GCA_963793135.1 uncultured Verrucomicrobiae bacterium | reverse complement strand
TCGAGGTTGCGTTTTCGGAATAGCCGGCGATTTCCGGGTAAGCATGTAGCGCAACGCTGCCACCGGTGTGCCAGAAGAGCAGGTTCCTCACGTCTTTGGTAAAGTAATTTTCGCGAACCAGCGTTAGGAGTCCGGCCATCGCTTTGCCGGTGTAAACGGGATCGAGAAGCAGACCTTCCTTGCGCGCGAGGAGTTCGATTGCTCGAACGCATTCTGGAGTTGGAATCCCGTAGTTCTCTCCCACAAATCGGTCATCAATAACAATCGGTGTTTGACCGATGACCTTGCTGGGCATCCCTAGAATTTCTGCAGCCGCGAGCTGAGGTGTGCGGACTCGTCGAATTGCTCGCTCGACTTTATCGCCGGCACTGATGCCGATAATCCTGCCTTTCCATCCAGAGAGGGCCGACCCCAACAACAGGCCGGCCAGAGTGCCTCCGCTAACGGTCGGAACAATGATAGCATCCAGCGTTTCTTTAAGTCCCTCGAATTGATCGAGCAGTTCCAGGAAGGCGGCGGCGTACGCCGCAGCACCCAGTCCGTTGGACCCACCCAGGGGAATGACGTAGGGTCGCAATCCTTGCTGCGTCAATTCGGAGGCCATCGAATTAAGTAAAGGTGTGGTGTCTTCCAGGTCCGGAAGAATTCGAACCTCAGCGCCGAACAACCTGTCCAGAAGGACGTTGCCAAGTACGCGGTAAACTTGCGACCGCCCCGGCACCGTATCCAATAGGCCAAGTACGCATCGAAAACCGAAGCGCGCACTCGCAGCAGCCACTTGTCGGGCGTGGTTCGACTGGATTGCACCGACCGTGACCACTGTGTCGGTACCCTTTGCCAGCGCGTCCGCCATGAGATACTCGATTTTCCGCGTTTTGTTTCCGCCCGTCGCCAGTCCTGTGCAGTCGTCCCTTTTCACCCAGACGCGAGGACCACCGAGCAGGGCCGATAGTCGATCGAGGGGTTCAACCGGCGTCGGGAGGTGCGCCAAGTTCACCCGCCTTAATCCTCGCAAGGCGTCGATCGCGTTTGCGTCTTTCGTCCACGCCATTTGAACCTAGCGTAGCGAGAACCCGGAATGCGGTCCAGAGCGGCGTTCCACGAACCCGAAAGAAGTATTGCTGCCTGACCTACTACGTGATCGGTTAACAATCAGAATTCAGGAGTTGCAGGAGTTCAGGAGTTACAGAACTAGGCGGTGGTTCAGGACTCCCGCGAGCAAAATCAGGGACTTAGCCCCTTGAAGCCGTACTTTGAAGGAATGTGAGGAAGACGCCAAAATTAGAGTTGGGCCTACGGAAGATGACTGTTGATTGCCGTTTATGAGTTTTTACCGGTTCCGACCAGCCACGCTCTATTCCCGTCCATATAAAAATCCGGTAACCGATTTTCAATCTCGGGTGGAATCTGATCTAGCTGCCGTGCAGAAAGAGCCAGTTCTATCCCGGCGGGAATGTCCTTTTCGATAGCGGATAACGCTGTCCGCCTTGCCAGCGCTTCGGCAAAAGATCTCGTCGCCATCTCTGGTTCTGTCGCGTTTAAAATGAAAAGGACATCTTGAGGCTCGATCCGGACGACGATCGAATTCATATAGTTCTCTCCGTTGGCGGTTTGCGCGGGGCGGGCGGGATCGTTGTACTCAATTGCAAAAGCCACGGCCTGAGATCCTTCTGACGTTGAAAAGAGCGAGCAATCAGATTGAGTTTCCATTAACTCTGTTTTCTTATTTGGCGAGAGATTTGGTCGTAGGGACGCTCCCCGACCGGAGGCTCAGACATACTATGATTTCGGTGCTGATTGATCCTGAGGAGCTGCGAACGCCGACCGATCCGCTGGGTCTGAATCGCCCACGTTCAATATCCGCCGCCTACGTCCGGCTTTTTGACCTTCCGTTGAATTTTTTGCTTCGAATCCAAAGGGACTGTAGGATTGAGCCCCGAGAGCTGCCATAATGGATTGCAAACAGGAGATTGATGTTCTGATTATTGGCGCCGGAGCAGCCGGTCTCACCGCGTGGCGCGAACTTCATTCCGCCGGCCTGCGAGCGGTTCTCTTGGAAGCCCGCAAGCGAATCGGTGGACGAATTCTGACCGATTATTCGACATCCTCGCCCATCGAGTTGGGTGCCGAATTTGTCCATGGAAAACCCAAGGCTGTCTGGCCAATTCTGGAGAAGGCAAATTTGGAGATAGTGGAAAGTTCTGATAGTCGGATGTTCCTCGACCAAGGAAGACTTTGTCCCTTCGAGGAGTATTGGAAGATCATCCAAGGGGTCAACGGACAGATCGAACCGACCCATGATATTGCTTATGAGGCCTTCCTTGAAAAAGTCGAGACGTCAGCTCTGGCAAAGCGCATCACGAAATCGTACGTGGAGGGCTTCAATGCAGCTCGTGCGGAGCTCATTGGCACGCGTGCAATTGCGATGTCGGATCGCGCGGCCGCTGATATCGAGGGGGAAAGACAATTTAGGATTAAGGCCGGTTACACATCGTTAATCGAATGGCTCGCCAGAGGGCTTCCATCCGAGGCGCTCTATTTGCAAACGACCGTGCGCGAAATTCACTGGGAGCAAAACCGGGTCGAAATATTGGCTTACACCCCGGACGGCGAATGTATCTTTTCTGCAATGCGGGTCATTGTGACGGTACCTCTTGGTGTCTTAAAGGCGTCATCGGGCTCGCTCGGAGCCATCCAATTTAATCCGGCACTCTCGGGAAAGGAGGAGGCGCTCGAACATCTGGAAGTTGGACACGCGATAAAGCTCATGATCTGTTTTAAGGAGCGCTTTTGGGAATCCGACACGCGATTCGCGTTCGTCCTTTCGATCGGCGAGGGCATACCGGTTTGGTGGACACAGGAGCCTCTCACCTCGAATGTCCTGACTGGTTGGGCGGGTGGGAAAGCAGCTGAAAGATTGGTGAATCTCTCACGCGAGGAGCTTCTGAACCGGGCCATTGATTCTTTGAGTCGAATTTTTGCCAGATCCAACGGCTGGCTGCGCGACTGTGTAGACAAGATTTACTACCACGACTGGAGTAACGATCCGTTTTGCCGGGGTGCTTACAGTTATCCAAGGGTGGGCGGAATGCAGGGAGCTCAAACACTGAGCGAACCGGTAGACGATACCATCTTTTTTGCCGGCGAGGCGACCGACTCTCGCGGAGCTTTTGGCACGGTGCACGCGGCTCTCAACAGCGGAATATCGGCGGCACAAGATGTCGCCAGAGGGCTTCGGAAGATTGCGGGTGTCTGAAGAAATATGAAGGCTCTACGTTTTGCAAAGACCGGTTCTTTGGATGAATTAAAGATCCAGGAGGTTCCGCGGCCGGTACCCGGTCCAGGCTCCATTTTGGTGGCGGTCAAGGCGGCCGGCTTGAATCCAAGCGATGCCAAGAACGTCCTCGGCAGGATGCACCAAACGACAGTACCCAGAACTCCCGGCCGCGATTTCGCTGGGATAGTTGTAGAGGGCACCGAAGCGTATCCGGTCGGGGCGGAAGTATTCGGTTCCGGGGGAGACTTGGGCTTTGCGAGCGACGGGAGTCACGCAGAGTATGTCAAAGTGCCAGTCGAAGCGGTTCAACCCAAGCCGCGTGCATTGACATTTGAACAGGCCGCGATTGTCGGGATCCCATACCTCACTGCATGGCGCGCGGTGATCGACGTTGCTTCTCTCAAGGAGGGCGAAACGATCCTGATCACGGGAACCACGGGGGCGGTTGGAGATGCGGCTGCTCGCATTGCAAAACGGGTTTGCAGAGCAAAGGTGATCGGAACGTCACGCCGGCACACCGATGCCGTTCGCCTCAGACTTCTCGATTATATTGATGCCCTTGCCGACCTGAGCGCTGGTCCTGTTTCTCTACCCGAACAAATCCGTGCGGAAACCGGCGGGCAG
The DNA here is from genome assembly GCA_963793135.1 of uncultured Verrucomicrobiae bacterium. Lineage (GTDB taxonomy): Bacteria > Verrucomicrobiota > Verrucomicrobiia > Chthoniobacterales > JAFAMB01 > JAFAMB01. The sequence goes on along the minus strand of CAWBYX010000026.1, from coordinate 91,827 downwards.
GGGGCCAACGTGGTCTTTGACGTGGTTGGCAGCTCACTGTTTGAGCCTTGCTTGCAGTGCCTCGGGTTTGGAGGCCGTCAGGTAACAATCGCGTCCAGTCCGGATCCAAAAGTTACTTTTAACCTGGTCGATTTCTATCACAACCAATCCCATCTAATCGGGGTGGACTCTATCCAACTCTCCTTCGAAGACTCGGGGCGGATTCTGCGAAGCTTGTTGCCCTATTTCGAATCTGGCGATTTCAGGCCTGAAGGGGATCCGGTGCCGGTTGGGTTTGACGATGTTCTGAGCGCCTATCGCGAACTGGCGGAAAACCGTGCCAAAGCCAAATACGTTTTCGTGCCGCAGCAAGTTTTGATTTAAAGGCGGAAAGTTAAGCTGGAAAATCAGCTCCAAATTCAGCATCGCGGCTAGCTCACCCGACTGACCTGGAGCAAGGGCCTGCAGCAAACTATTCAACGTAACGAGAAAGGCGTTCAGTCCGAGGCTGCCGACGATTTCTGCCTGGACCCAGCTTACTCTGTGCGCTCTGCAGCGAGGTGGGCCTATTGTCCGCCCGCAACCGACTTTCGATCTCCAGCAGCAGGCTGAAGACACTTTGATTTGCACTTAAGTTTCGCCAAACAGGAAGAAATCCGGGAGGGACGTCAGGGCTTCGCTGGGTTTTCATCCGACTTGCGTGTCGCACGGATCATAAGGTAGGCACAAGCTGTCGTTTACGCATTCAGGAAGTCCCCCGAAAGATGTATCGGGGGCCGGAATCGAAACACTGATCTTTCACAACCGTTACGGGAGCTTTCGGCGTGCATCCCGCAGTGACGACACAACAGCGTAATGGACCATAGCATAAGCATATGCTTTCTTGAGCCAGCTTCGGGCTCACAGATTGGAATCCTTCCAAACTGTAGTGTCCCTCGACGGCCGACCGACGCTAAACGCATACTAGGCTTCCAGCCTGTGTTTTGTTCCCACCTTTAGCGGCGCTAAGCGGATATCTTAACGCCATGCGGCGCTGTCCTTTTCCTTCTGGAGATGCGACTAAGAAATGATGGAAACAGTTCGCTTTTCGAAGATCGTGGAAGCCGCCGGAAGACCGGTGGTACACGTGCTATGGATCGATCCGGACAAAGATCCTATTTTGAAAAAGGCTATCAATGCCAGAAGGGTAATGACCGTACATCAAGGGTTGACCAAGGCTAAAGCTGACTATGGCACCGTTGGATTCCAGAAAGGCATTGCAGGCCAAATTCTGATATTCCCCAAATCGCTTCAACGTTTTGCCGATTCGCGAGTGACAGGCGTCAAATACGATCTCCTCGATTCGGGAACGGTTCCAAAAGCTCAACAGGCGCCCAAAATCGTTCCGACGAAGCGGGTGGCAAAAGTCAGGCCGAAAGAAACCAAAATTGAGGCAACGCCTGAACCCTCTGCGGCCGAAGAAAACACGGCGGCTACGGTGGTCAAATTCCCCGATCCTCCAGAGGATGATCCAAATGGCTCAACCGTAGCCGTGGATGGAGAGGAAATAATAAAGCAGGTGCGGCTCGCCATGAAGGCCCTGGAGGAAGGTAAGCAAGTGGCTGCATTCAATCTGCTCAAGCGCATCGTCGATCGTTGAGCGTTTTTTCAAACCGACCAAGACGTTCTTTCGTGATACTCTTGAAGATTATATGAGAGCACTCTGGAAAGGGGCCATCAGTTTCGGTTTGGTAACCATTCCGGTCTCGCTGTATCCGGCGACCAGGCGTGAAGAGTTGAAGTTCCGCCTTCTTCGGATGTCTGATCAAAGTCCGGTCAATTACAAACGGGTCGCGGAAGCCGACGGCAAGGAAGTGCCTTGGGGCCAGATCGTCAAAGGCTACGAATATGAAAAGGGCAAGTTTGTCCTCATCAAGGAGGAAGATTTTGCCCGAGTTGATGTGGAGGCTACCCAGACGGTCGATATTATGAATTTTGTCGCCCTGGATGAAGTCGATCCACTTCTTTTCTACAAGCCCTACTACCTCGAAGCCGCCAAAGGGGGCGATAAAGCTTACGTGCTTCTTCGAGATGCTTTAGTGGAATCCGGCAAGATCGCGATCGCCAAGGTCGTGATTCGAACCCGCCAGCATCTTGCCGCGGTTAAGCCTCAGAAAAAGGGGCTGATGCTGGAATTGATGCATTTTCCGGAAGAACTTCTAGATGCTTCGGAGTTTAAAGAGCCAGTGGAAAAGCCGGTCGGCAAAGCAGAAATGCAGATGGCGAAGCAGCTCATTCAAAGCATGACTTCAGAATGGCACCCTGAACAATATACGGACGAATATCACAAGGCGCTCGAGAAAATGATCGACGAAAAGATCGAGCACGGAGGCGAAGAATCGCCGGCCCCCGTCAAAAAGAAGAAGCCGACCAACGTCCTCGACCTGGTGTCTGTGCTTCAGCAAAGTATCCAGCAAACCCGGGCAAATCCGAAATCGGAGAAATCTACCCGCAAGATACCAGCGACGCGGCGCAAGAAGGCTGCCTAACTGACCTGATGACTCTACTGTTTCCCATAGCGGACAGGACAATAATGGACTATTTCCCGGGAGGCCGCGATGCGCCCATCGTCACGCAATTTCGGGCCCGTAAATCGGGAAAGGCTAGGCTAGAAAATCTATTCATTTAGGAGGTCCCACAACCAGCGATCCATCCGATTCTCCGACGTGGCACCCATTTCGCGAATCTGGAACAAATGGGGAGCGTTATTTTTCAGAAATCGTGCAGCTGTGATGAAGTGGAACGGTGGCCTATCCTGCGAGTCGGAACTCGACGAATTTTTTAGAATGAATTCGAACGTACGCTCCAGACCCTGGGAATACGATACCTCTGAGACCATTTGAGCGGGCAGCATTTGTTTGCAGGTTAATCGCACGCGGCCGATTCGCTGGATTTCCTTTTATGAGACAATTTTGGAAAGATGAAACCGATGCACTAACCCCGCTCGACGGACCGGTAAGATGGCTCGGCGATGTCTGTGGCTGCAGTCCACTCTCTTATTTGCTCCGCGGTCATGGCACTGCGTCCACCTAATCGTGCGTCCTGGAACCCTTCCATTTCGATATCGGGAAGATATTGGGCTCTGGAGAGAAATGTGCCGCAGCAAACTTCCGGACCGGGCGAGTCGACCTGCTGCTCCAATTCTAGTCGATGCAGGAGCCTATCCATTATGTTCCGGGGAACTAAATTTTTTCGCGAAGGATAAATAAATCCGAAGAGGAGAAGATGGCTGAGAAGAACCCGCCAGTCCGCTTCGAATCTATGCAAAAGATGATCCCAATCCATTCGCGCACCACATTTCAGGAAAAGATGCGCGATGTCTGCGCCATCGAATCTCTCCCGTTCCATGATATAAGCCTTTTGCCAGATCAATTCTTCGAGCGGAATAATCTTTGCCGGTCTGTCCAGAATGATGCATTCCACGGCGCGTGAGAACCATTCGTCATCTACGGGGCAGAGACCGTTGCCCGAATTGAAAATGAGGTCGATGAAGCACTCTTCATGGTGGATTTTGGCGAGCCAATGTCCGAACGTTAACTCTGCACCGTAGCCTGCGCTTCGGCAGAGCCGCAGGACAACGTCTACGTCGGAGGGTCGTACGACGAGGTCGAAGTCTTTGGTCTCGCGGGCGATGCCGGTATGATGTCGAAACGCATCATATCCCCCGACCAAAAATTCGATCCCTTGATCTGCCAGCAACCGAAGGATGCTTTGACAGAATTCGTTCATCGACCGCGCCTTTTCCATATCTCTTTTATAAGAGCGCATCTCCTCCGGCTCGCGATTGTATATCAAGCAAGATTATGATGAATGAGAGTCGAAAAGTGCGGGTAGCGGCTTTAGCCGATTGTCACTATACAAAGGAATCCGCCGGCTTGCTCAAAGATGTTTTTCTGCGAGCCTCGGAAACTGCCGATGTACTGGTTTTGTGCGGCGACATGACGGACTACGGATTACCGGAGGAGGCTGCAATCCTTGCCCAGGACATCAAGACCTACCTCAGAATTCCATGTGTCGCCGTGGTCGGGAACCATGATTTTGAGTCGGGAAAAATTGAAGAAGTTCAAACCATATTGGCCGGAAGCGGGATGCATATTCTCGACGGCGAATCGATCGAGATTCTCGGAACCGGCTTTGCCGGCGTGTGCGGTTTCGGGGGAGGGTTCGACCGCCAAATGCTGAATCCATGGGGTGAGCCGATCATCAAGGCCTTCGTTCAGGAAGCAGTCAATCATTCACTTCGGCTGGAGAAAGCGCTGAACCGTCTCTCCATGGCCCGTCGGGTGGTGCTTTTGCACTATGCCCCGATTCGAGCCACGGTGGAAGGCGAGAATCCGGAGATCTTTCCGTTCCTCGGCTCTAGCCGGCTAGAGAATCCCATTAACCAGTTCGACGTCTCGGTCGTTTTCCACGGGCATGCTCATAACGGCGCGCCCTCTGGAAAAACCTCAGCTCAAGTCCCCGTATTCAACGTCGCGCTACCAGTCATCTCTCGGCAAAAGGGCGACCAATTGCCTCTATTTGTGTTCGAGCTTTAGCCCTTTTTCCTGATCAAGCCAGCTATATTACTGGCGAAGTCTGTCGCAACCGGGGGAGGCCAGACTCAGACGTAACGGCCGGGTGGCGGAGAGTGGCTCTACCTCGGCCAAATACTGGAAAACCGGTCCCGATCTTCATGCGAACTAGAAGGAAACAGCTTTATGAAACATTTTGTACTTTGTCTGGTGGATACGGATGATCAGGCGCAAGAGATTACCCGGAGAGTGATCAGTGCCGGATTTGGCGAGAAAAAAATATTCGTTCTAACCTCTGACGGTAGCGATGCGGAAAACTCCGCTGACCGCAGAAAAGAGGAACCGGGATTGTTCCAGGAGGGAGCCGGGTTATTGGCTGCCAGCGGTTCGACGATGGTTGGTGGGACGGGCAGTCTCGTGGGTGCCGGTAAAATGGTGGACGCAGCCGGTAGTGGTGAACACGCGGTAGAGGAGGGGAGTGCTGCAGCATTTCTCGCAAGTCTTGATCTTTCCGAGGCCGCAGGACGAGAGTACCTGAAGAGGCTGGCGGACGGCGGGACTCTTGTCGCCGTGCAAATCGACGACCGAAAGATGGCGGCAGTAGCTCGGAAGATCTTCGAGGAAGCTCACGCTCAGGAAATTTTAGAGCACTAGGGATCAGCATAGGCCAGCCTCTGCAGTTTGGACATTTCGAGAGGGTCACTCGGGGTGATGCGCCGAAGGTGACTACAGGGCGCAGCCCGGGTTTTCAACCCTGAATTTGTCGGCGGGGGCCGGCGACTCACCCGTCCATCATTCGATCGCCCAGAAAGCATCGGTCAACGGGCGAACAGAACACAGGCTGGAAGCCTATGCTATTAACGCCGTCGCGTCGCCAGCGCGGGTTCACAGCGATAGCTGCCAGGATGGCTCTTAGAGATCGCTCAACAGCCCGGAAAACCAATGTAGCATAGGCTTCCAGCCTGTGTTCTGCTCGGGTCGTTGAGCCATGCTTTCCGGGCGATCGACGTTCGGACGGGTAAGTCACCAGTGCCCGGCGACAACCCGTGTAGAAAGCCCCGGTGTTTCAATCTGGCTTTTGCCGTCTCATCCAGTATTCATGGCGATCGCGCCCGGAATGGTTGGGCAAGGACGATTTTTAGCCGAAATCGACAATGCTCCCTTGGGTGAAAGCGACCGGCCTTGAAGTGAAAGCCGAAGAGTGTCAGAGGTAGATTTGTTCAAAGATGCTGCTGTTTCACGCTGCTGCTAAGTGGAGCGGGGCAGTGGGAGTGGAACCGGAGCGGCCCGGAATAAGGGAGCGAGGGAAGGGGATCAATCAAAAAATACCGGCTGCATCGGAGCTGAAGAACATTTATGTCGGAAGACGACCAGAAAAAAGCAGCTGATCAGAAGCAGCCAAGCGACGATCGTCCTGGTAGTGAACAGGGCAAAGATCAGGGCAAAGACCCGCAAGACCAACCATCTCCGAAGAAGCGTAAGGCGCCGGTTAAATTGCTCCTCATCGGAGGAGTGATTCTTCTGATTGTCCTTTTCTTTGGATACCGTTATTGGCAGCACGCTTCCACTCACGAGGACACGGATGACGCCTACACGACGGGAAATACCCACCAGATCAGTCCGCGGGTCACGGGAACTGTCGAAGAGGTTTTGGTAGATGACAATTGGCACGTCCACGCGGGCCAACTGCTGGTAAGGCTGGATCCCCGTGATTACGAGGTGGCGCTAAACAGGAACCGGGCGCAATTGAAGCAGGCGAATGCACAGGTCAGTCAGGCCAAGGCCGGGGTTGAGCAGGCGAGCGCCGAACTGCAGCAGCGCCAGGCGCAAGTCATGCAAGCCGCGGCCCAGGTGCTTCAATCACAAGCCGCTTTTGATATCGCAAAGATCAACTACGACCGTGATCACAGCCTCTTCCAAAAAGATCTGAAGGCGATCGCCAAACAGGAGGTCGATACGACCAAAGCGAATCTCGACTCCGCTCAAGGAGCGTTGAACGCAGCGAAAGCCACCCAGGTCGCGAGCCAGGCGCAGGTCGAAGCAGCCGAAGCAGCCGTCGACAGCGCAAAGGCGCAATTGGAGAGCGCGAATGCCAACGTTGCCGCCAGCGAAGCCGCGGTTCGTGACAGCGAGCTGCAACTCTCTTATTGCCAGGTGATCGCACCGGTCTCCGGCCGCATCGCGCAAAAAACCGTTCAGACGGGGAACCGATTAACTGTGGGCCAAGCGCTCATGGCCGTGGTCGAAGATAACGTCTGGATTCTAGCCAACCTGAAAGAAACCCAGCTCGAACGCGTGCAGGTTGGCCAACCCGTCGAAATCAAAATCGACGCCTTGCCTCATCACCAATTCGCCGGACGTGTCGACAGCCTGCAGGCCGGCACGGGCTCGAATTTCGCCTTGCTGCCTCCCGATAATGCGACGGGCAACTTTATTAAGATTGTTCAGCGGGTTCCGGTAAAAATCCTTTTTGACCCTGAAAGTATCAAGGATGTGCGGGACAAGATCGTTCCCGGCCTTTCGACAGAACCGAGCATTGCCATCACCGGAAAGTCGATCCCTCAACCGTACCCGAGTATGCCTGACGAAAGAGCTACTCCGTCCGGCGTTGATCCGCTGACCCAGATGCGCGGACGGACCGCCACGGGAGTGGTGCAGTGATTTGGCGCAGATATCTCGGCCGCCGGAGCGGATCGGCAGTGGTTTTCTTCTGCTTGTTTGGTTGTGCCGCCGTGGGACCGAACTATCACGGAGTGCCACCTCAAACCACGGCCGACCTGCCATCACGGTATAAGAATCGCCCGACCGACTTTGGCCGATGGAAGCTCGCCGTGCCGAACGAAGCCGCTTTGGGCGGCTTCTGGTGGTTGATTTTCAGCGATAGAACTCTCAACCGATTAGAAGCCGTAGCGCTGGCAAACAACCAAGATTTGCGGACCGCAGTGAATCGGATCGACCAGGCGCAAGCGCAAGTGCGTTTGGCGACCGCTGATTTGTTGCCGAACCTGGGCGCTAACGGCAAATTCAACAATCAGCGCACTTCTTCGACATTGGCCGAACAACGCGGACGTCTGGTTGGAAGCGCGTCGGCGCTAAGCGGCGGCGGGTCTTCGGCCGGTCCGACGTTTACTGGATCGAACGGTCCGTTGATCGTTGAACAGCCGCTCTCAGCGACCTTTGACACTTACCAACACACGATTGATTTGAGTTGGGAACTTGATATCTTTGGACGCGTCAGGCGCAATGTGCAAGCTGCGAAAGCCAATAAGGAAAGTGCGGAAGACGATCTTTTGGCAACTCAGTTGAGCATCACATCGAACCTCGCGAACCAATATTTCATGCTTCATGCACTGGACGCTGAGGTTGCCATTCTGGAACGAACGATCTCCACTCGGCAGGATGCGCTCCGTATTGCCGAGGAACGCCTGGCCTCTGGATTGACAAGCGAACTGGATGTCCAACGGGCCAAGTCGGACGTGGCCAGCGATCAGGCGGATCTCTTTTCTGTGATGCGGGCACGGGGCGAACTGGAAAACGGGATCGCCACACTCACTGGCCAGCCAGCCAGCAATCTGGTCCTGGCTCGAGTCCCCCTGGAAAGACATCCCCCGGCGGTGCCGGTCGGGCTTCCCTCGACCTTGCTGGAACGGCGCCCCGATGTCGCCAGTGCTGAACGATCGGTAGCCGCCGCCAACGCACGCGTGGGAGTCGCAGTGGCAGCCTTCTATCCCGACGTGCGATTGACCGGAGCGACTGGTTTTGAGACCGCCAATCTCGGAGACATCTTTGCCGGCCAAAGCCTGATCTGGTCGGTTGGGCCGAGTATCACTGTCCCAATCTTTGAAGGGGGCAGAAATTCAGCCAATTTACAGAACGCCCGTGCGCAATACGAAGAGACGGTAAACCGGTATCGGGCGCAGGTATTGACCGCCTTTCAAGAGGTCGAGAACGCATTGGTGGATCTTCACACCTTAGCGGGTCAGGCCAACGCTCAGGAAGTTGCAGTGACGGCTGCTCGGCGCGCGCTGGAACTAAGCCAACAGCAGTATGAGAAAGGCGCTGTAAGTTTTTTGGACGTCCTGGATGCCGAGCGGACGCTCTTACAGGACGAGAGGATTTCGGCGCAATTACTAGGTGCCAGGATGGAAGTCACGGTTCAACTCATCAAAGCACTTGGCGGCAAATGGAGCAGCTAGAGGAAGTGTCAATGTCGGGGCGTGTCAGTGAAAGAACAGTTACGACGGGGCGGTGCCTTCTGAGCTGTGTCTGTGAAATCTATCTGAGCTTATCTTCACCGCATTTCTTGGGTTCTTGGGACTGGTAAACGGATTATGCCAAGCCAACCAGACGAGAAAGTCAGCCTCCGGACCTGGATCGCTGTTCTTGGTTCGATGCTGGGGGCCTTTATGGCGGTTCTGGATATCCAGATTACGAACGCCTCGTTACGCGAAATCACCGGGGGCATCTCTTCGACCTCTGTCGAGGCCTCCTGGATTTCGACAAGTTACCTGATCGGCGAGATCATCACCATACCCTTGACGGCATGGTTATCGCGGGTTTTCGGTTTGCGCTGGTATCTGCTCGTCAATGTTGCTCTTTTTCTTCTGTTTTCGGGACTTTGTGGCACCGCAAGGGAGTTAACTCAGATGGTCTTTTACCGCGCGCTGCAAGGATTTACTGGAGGCGTGATGATCCCGATCTCCTTCACGGTAGCTAATACGATGTTACCTCCGGGCAAGCGTCCGCTCGGCCTGGCGCTGTTCGGGGTAACCGCGACACTGGGGCCGGCGGTCGGGCCCTACATCGGCGGTTTGCTAACCGACACTTTCGGATGGCAGATGGTATTCTACATCAATTTCCTTCCAGGGGCCGTTATGTTGGCGGCGATCGCCTATGCGATCGACTCGCAACCTCCCAATTTCGACTTGCTGCGAGAGGGCGATTGGTTCGGGATTGGATGCATGGCGATTGGGCTCGGATCCTTAATCGCTTTTCTGGAAGAGGGGCAAAACCAAGACTGGTTCACCAGCACCTTCATCCAACATTGCTTCGAATTGGCCCTGGTTTTCATCCCGCTCTTCCTGATCATCGAGATCTTCGGCAAACATCCCGTGGTCAATCTCCGCTTGCTCCTCGAAAGAAATCTGGCGCTCTCAAGCGTCGTCAACTTCGTGATGGGTGCAGGCCTTTATGGCTCGGTTTTTCTCCTTCCCCAGTACCTCGAACAAGTTCAGCAGTACAGTGCCCGCCAAACGGGAGAGTACATGGTCTTAATCGGTTTGCCGCAATTGCTGATTTTTCCCTTTGTGCCGCGCCTGATGAAAACAGTTGACCTTCGATTAATCGTTTTCTTCGGCGCCGCCATTTTTGGCGCGAGCTGCTTTCTCAACATTCATATGTCGCCACAATTTGGCGGACCGCAATTTCAATTGGCGAACGTGATTCGCGCCCTTGGACAACCTTTTACGATCGTACCGCTTTCAGCCATCGCTACCGCCGGGCTGCGGCGGGAACAACAGGGTGACGGTTCCGCTATTTTTAACATTGCGCGCAACCTTGGTGGAAGCGTGGGTACGGCGCTCCTTAGCACGATGATTACCCAACGGGAACAGTTTCACGATTTTCGGATCGGAGAACGAGTTACCAGTTACAGTTTGCAGGTACAGAGGTTCCTTAGTACTCAAGCGGCTCAATACGATAAGCAGGGGGGTGATCCAGTCGCAGCGATGAAACATGCCTACAAATCCCTGCAAGCCGCCGTACAGGTTTCTTCTTTCGTCATGGCTTTCAGCGAGTGTTTTCTGGTGGTCGGAAGCGTCCTCCTGGCCGGATCCCTGGTGATTTGGTTCTGTCGGAAGACAAAGGCGGGGGGCGGCGCACCTGCCGGCCATTGAACAACGTGCCGGCAACGTCGCGAACATCCACTTGATCAAGAAGCCACGAATACGGAAGGTGAATGCGGCGACCGAGAGAGGCAGTCCGGCGGCATAATTCTGGCGCCTTAAAAAGAGTCGTGTTTATCATCTTCTGGGTCTTTGCCGGAATTCATTTGGCCGGTGGAGCGACTATATTGAGTGGCGCTCGAATTCTCGACGGGACGGGAAGAGCAGCAGTGGAGGACGGAGCCATTGTTTTCGAAGGAACCCGGATCCTGAGTGTCGGTCCGGCGGATTCCGTTCCACGGCCGCCGAATTCGGAAGTAATAGACGCACATGGTAAGACGATCATTCCCGGACTGATCTCCGCCCATAGTCATCTCGGTTTGTGCCAAGGCATTGTCGGGCCAAAGCCGGAAAATTACACGCGCGAGAATGTGCAACAACAGTTGGAGCAATACGAGCGATACGGCGTACTAACGGTAATGTCGCTGGGGGTTAACAAAGATGTCCTGTACGAATGGCGCAACGAACAACGGGAAGGGAAATTTGGGGGTGCAGATATTTTTACCGCGGACCGCGGGCTAGGAGTTCGGCTCGGCGCTCCTCCGTTTCCGCTTCTGGAAGATCAGGTCTATCGGCCGAAAAGCGTCGAGGAAGCTCGGGCGGACGTCAGAGCCTCTGCCGAGCGCCACCCGGACATGATCAAGATCTGGGTTGACGATTTATCCGGTACCTCACCGAAAATGGCACCGGATATATTTCGTGAGGTCATCGACCAGGCTCATGCGATCACGGACGAAGCCCATCAAAGGAGGTTCAAGGTAGCCGTCCACATTTTTTCCTTGAATGATGCAAAGGCTTTACTGGAGGCCGGAGTGGATGTGATTGCGCATAGCGTGCGTGATCAACCGGTAGACGCGGCATTCATCCAGGCGATGAAAGCGAAGGGAGCTGTCTATATACCGACACTTGATCTCGACGAGTCTCAGTACATTTTTGCTGAACAACCCGTCTGGATGCAGGATCCTTTTTTTACCCGAGCGGTTGATAAGGCGCTTCTAAGACGTTGGAAAAGTCCCCTCTACGCTAAAGAGATGGAGGCAAACCCTAGCTACGGTGAAAAACAAAGCCGCAGCGGCCATGGGTCAGCGGAATGTTAAAACTCTCTTCGATGCCGGGGTGCAAATCGCGTTTGGTACCGATTCGGGTGCTCTGCCTACCAGAATCCAGGGCTTTGCAGAGCATCGCGAATTGCAATTACTCGTTCAGGCTGGCCTGAGCCCGATGGATGCCATTGTCTGCGCAACGAAAAACAGCGCCGAAGTCATCGGCGCCTCGGACCGCGGCACCTTGGAGGCGGGGAAGAAGGCTGATTTTTTGGTCTTGAATGGTAATCCATTGGAAGACATTCGGAACACGACGCGCATCGATAGAATCTATCACGGCGGTAGGCTCGTGGGCGGCCCCTGATTTGGCTCGGAGTTGCAGGACCGGGACTCGCCGGTCTTGTAAGCGGCCCGTTGGCTCCAGCGCCAAGGTGCTGTTGAACTTACAGCTCCGCCTGCTTTTCCCGCGGAAATCGAGTGAGATCCAGTCAACGCCGCCGGCGCGAATTATTGACGTGTTAGGTAGACGAACATGAAAACGATCCTGTTTGATTCTCTCGGCGAAGCGGAAGCTCGAAAGCTAGATGGATGCAAAGTGGTTGACGAAAGCGGTGAATCAATCGGAACTGTCGATGGGCTCTGGATGGATTCGACTTCGCAACACGTGGAGTTTGTGGGGGTAAAGAGCGACTCGCTCTCCGGGGAAGTACACTTAGTACCAGCTGGGGAGGCGCAGATTATCGAAGAGGGATATTTGATAAAACTTCGTTGTCGGACCGAGCTGCTAGCGAACGCGCCTTCTTTTCACCCAGGAGCCGGTCAACCCGAGCAGCCGACTAACCGGCAGCACTTGGAAAAGAGCGACCAGGCTTTTTTCAACCAAAGTGGATTTACCACGGATTCCCTGCCCGAGGTGGATGCTTCAAAAGAGCTTTTGCGCGTCCAAAATGAAGCCAAAGCACGGAATCGCGAAGACAGGATTAAGAGCGGCTCGCTCGATTAGGGGAAGCATACCGTGGCGGCGGCGCATCTTCGGGTAAGGTGATCTGTGGCCCGAAGTGGCCAAGAAAGCTTAGCCTGGGTTTGCCCTGGAAATTCTCACCGTATCAGACAGCCCTGAGGGGCACCAGGTCCTGACCAGGGTAAACTCTGGGCTGAATGGTGCGAAGATAGGCCGGTTCGGGACGATTTATTGCCCCGAAGTGGGCTTTAGGACTCAGCCCAGGGTTTCAACCCTGATCTTTGCACACATCTCGGAAGAACGGTGGAAACTTGAAAAACCAGCTCGATGGTGCGAACAGAACACAGGCTGGAAGCCTATGCTACATTGGCCTTCCGGACTGTCGAGCGATGTCCCAGAGCCATCCCGGGAGCTGTCGCCGTGCACCCTCGGTGACGCGCGATGGCGTTAATGTAGCATAGGCTTCCAGCCTGTGTTCTGTTCGCACGTTGTGGATGCTTTCTAGGGGCAATTGGTGATGGTAGGTGCGAGTCACTGGTTCCGCCGATGAATTGTGTACAAAGATCAGGGTTTCAACCCTGGGAACCGCAACCTCTACACGAAGCGCCCTGAAAGGGCGCCAGACCAGACGTGGCTAAACACACGCAGAGAATGGTTAGCTTCCGTGAGCTCTCGCCCTTTCAGGGCGAACCGCGTTATGAATATTTCCCAGGGTTGAAACCTGGTTGAAACCCTGGGCTGAATTCTTAAGCCCACTTCGGGGCTAAAACATCCCAAACCGCCCTTAACTTAGCGCCATTCAACCCTGGACTCTCTTTAGAAACTCTTCCAAGGCCAACGCTCAGACCTCAAATCATCAGAGCTTCGCCACCTGAGGGCTCTTGTTTAGACTAGCCAAGATTGAACTGCGTCAGAAGGCGGAAAGGGATACCCTCAAGCTCGTAGGACTGGTAATCATCGCTAGGGATCTCGCGCATGAACTGAGTGGCGCGACGGACGAGTTCATTGAGGTCTTGGACGATCAGGTAATCAATTTGCTGTGTACGCAGGAGAGGTTCGGTTACTCGGTTCAACTCGTGAGTGATGTAGACAGGACGATGCACACGTTGCAACTCGGCAAGCGCCTCGGCTAGGCCGCAGTTGCCGCCGGCGACGTTGTAGACTCCGGCAATATTGGGCTCCACTTGTAGCAGTTTTCGGACGGCATCATAGGTGGCTTCGTCGGAGTCCTTGCCTTTAATAACCTCCAGGACTTCAATGCTTTCAAACTTCTGGCGCATGATCGAACGAAACCCGATTTCGCGATCTTCGTGGCAGTGATAGGAAAAGCTGCCAACCACGACGGCAACTTTGGCAACCGAACGTTCTTCTAGATGGCGGCCCATCAGATAAGCGGCGACATTGCCAGCCGCTCGATTGTCAATCCCGAGATAGGCCAAACGGGCAGACGACTCGAGGTCGGAAACAAGAGCCATTACGTGTTTGCCCGCCTGGCGAAGGCGTTTTAGTTCATCGATGATCGGTGGAATGTTCTTGCAAACGATGGCAAGTCCATCCAGTCCAGCTGTCCAACCTTTAACGGCTTCAACGACCTCCTCATCGGAGGCAGCGCCCAGGCCTTCGATTTGCAGAAGCCGATCACCGTTCTGTTGTTTCTCGATAGCCGTTAAAAAAGACTCCGTAAAGGCCTGGCCCGCTTGAATGATAAACCCAAAGCGTAGCGAGTTCTGAGGTGACGTTCCGAAAGACTTGGTGGTCTTGTTCTCGTAGGATGTTCGACCTGACTTTGGATCCTTCAATCATCCGGCTGGGAAGGGGCAGTTTTCCCCAGTAATTCCAGGCACTTCGTGCCTGGCTACTATCGTTCTGTCCCTCCGGGACAAAAACCATCCGCCCCTCGAAGCCCGAAGCGCCTCGCATTATCCTGGCGCTTGTAGGTTAAGATCCTGGGCTGAGATCGGGCCCAAATCGACGCCCTACGGCTATGCGGGCGTGGACATTCGGGACATGGAAACCAGCTTAGGCCATGATTTTATCGACCGGTCGATTGTGGAATCGGTGTTGAGCAATCGCTTCGATAAATTCGGACGCCAGGTGGTCCGAATGATCGGCCAGAAGGACACCCTGTTCCGCGGCATCGGCATTGGTGACCAACTCCCCGGTTTGCGTCTGATTGACCAATTCGACTCCTGCACTGCTAGCAGCAATTGGTTTGCCGTGCTTGTAGGCTTCGTCGATGAAGCGCCGAGCAGCCGGTATCTCATTTAGGATTTGGATACTTCCCTCTCCTCCCGGAACGTAGACGGCATCAAATAGCACGGAAGTGCAATTGGCAAAGGTTTTCGTCGCTTCGGTAACGCCGTTGTCTCCCGCGATTTCGCCGATGTGCGGGCCGACGATTTCACTCAGTAAATTTGCCACTTTGAGGGCGCTCTGCATCTCCGCAGCCTCCTCGATAGAGACTCCTGGCGCCACGAGAATGGCGACTTTGCGGCCTTTTGCCAGTTTAGGCTGGTCCTTCTCCATGCTGAGACCTTTCGTCCGTAGCAGGCCCCCTGAAGCGGTCGTGGGCGTGGTCGCATCAGCAAGGACCTCCAGTTCATCGGGCGTATCTGAAGTTTCTTTCGAGGCCTTAGACCTTGTGTTGGGCTGGAGCGGGCGTGCCTTTTCGCCAATACCCCTCGCCACCTCGCCCGCCAGTACATCATTGATTTTCTCCAAATGCCCGAGCATACGCTGGCGCACTTTCCGGGTCTCAACCTTGCTTAATTCGAACTGAAGTGCCTGGACGATATGCAGCTTCTCCACCGGGGTTTGGCTGTTCCAGAAAAGCGTGGCCTGGCCGTAGTGGTCCTCGAAACTTGGGCTGCGCTCCCGAATTTTTGTCCCCTTGACCTCCTGCGGATAGCTCACGAAACCAGGTTTAGGTCCGGCTTCCTCCATCGCGTGACCGTCGAGCGAGGAGGGCGCGTACGAGACGCGGCCCCTGTTAACCGTCGTGCGCATGTGGGCGTCGCGCTGGTTATTGGAGAAAGGACAGACCGGGCGATTAATGGGAATTTCGTGGAAATTAGGGCTCCCCAGGCGGCTCAGCTGGGTGTCGTTATAGGAAAAATTCCGGCCTTGCAAAAGTGGATCATTGCTGAAGTCGATCCCCGGGACCACGTTGGAGGTCATAAAGGCGACCTGCTCCGTTTCCGCGAAATAATTGTCAGGGTTGCGATTGAGCACCATCTTGCCAACCCTCTGCACGGGAATCAGATCTTCCGGAATGATTTTGGTGGCGTCCAGAATGTCGAAATCGAATTTCATTTCGTCCTCATCCGGGAGAATCTGAAGTCCGAGTTCCCATTCAAAGAAGTTACCCTTCTCAAGGGAGTCGAACATATCCCGACGATGGAAGTCCGGATCTTGCCCCGCAAGCTTTACCGCTTCGTCCCAAACCAGGGAATGAACCCCAAGAATTGGCTTCCAATGAAACTTTACAAAGTGCGATTTGCCTTTCGCGTTAATAAGGCGGTAGCTGTGTACGCCGAAGCCTTCCATCGTAGAAAAAGAACGAGGGATGGCCCGATCGCTCATGATCCACATGAGCATGTGCATCGATTCTGGCGTGAGAGAGATGAAGTCGTAGAACGTGTCGTGAGCCGAGGAGGCTTGCGGAATTTCGTTGTTCGGTTCCGCCTTTACCGCATGAATCAGGTCGGGGAATTTAATCGCATCCTGGATGAAGAAGACCGGGATGTTGTTGCCAACCAGGTCCCAATTGCCTTCTGGAGTATACATCTTGACCGCAAAGCCGCGCACATCACGAGCCGTGTCGGCTGAACCGCGCGAACCGGCCACAGTCGAAAAGCGGACGAAGACTGGCGTCTCAAGGCCCGGGTCGGTGAGGACTTTGGCCGTGGTATATCGCGACAGAGAGTCGTCGTACACTTGGAACACACCGTGCGCCCCCGCGCCGCGAGCGTGAACCACGCGTTCGGGAATCCGCTCATGATCAAAATGCTGGATCTTCTCGCGAAGCACTTGATCTTCCATCAAGGTCGGGCCGCGATAACCAATACGCAACGAATTCTGATCGGTGCTAATCGGCTGACCCTGATTGGTGGTCATTGGATCCTTATCATCCGTGGTCACCGCAGCAAGATCCTTGCTTTTCCCAGTCTTATAGGCGTCGGGCTGTTTGGGTAGGGATTTATCCTGTGCGGTGGAAGATTCGGTGGAAAGACTTTTGGCCTTGTCGGATTTCATAGCTGATTTGACTCGGGGATGCTTCGGCTTGATCAAAATTGACTCGTTGTAAACTGACTCGCTTGATGATTGTTCGGCACGAACATCCGCCTTGGTCGTATGAGCTTTTGCTCCTCATCCGGAGGGGACAGGAGGATTCAGCCTGGTTATAACCCTGGGGGTGACCCTGTTGGGCGAGGCCAAGCCGGAAGCCCGGTTCGGACGACTTACCCTACCCGAGCTTCGCCCTATTTTTAATACTCATCGTGGCGGCGCCACCACACATAGGGTGCTGATTGCGGCCAACCGGCGGGTGAGTCCTCCCATTCCTCCTGCCTTCCATACGGAGTCCAATCCAACAGGGTAAAATTGTTATCGATCACTTCCAGGGCACGGGCGGTGGTGAAGTAGGTGTGAAAGATGTCCTCGCCTTCGCGCAAGAAGACGCTAAGGCCGAACGTCTCACCCTCGGCGGTGCTCACGTGAAAATCGTCATTGAAGTCTGTGCCATCGGAGGAATACCAAGGAATCTTCCAACCCATGCGCTGCTTATAGGATTCAAGGTTTGCCAGGGGGCCACGCGAGATCAGGGCGAGGGAAGTGTCGCGGGCATGCAAGTGTGGGAGCGGGCCTAGGAAATCGACGAGCATGGAGCAACCGGGGCAGCCTGCTGATGGCCAGCCCTCCACACCAGGAGCAAACATGAAGTGATAGATGATGAGCTGGCGTCGTCCCTCGAACAGATCGAGGAGACGGACCTTGCCGCCCGGTCCGTCGAAGACATATTCCTTCTCAATCCTTACCATTGGCAGTCTGCGGCGTTCGGCTGATAACGCGTCCCTTGCCCGCGTAGCGGCCTTCTCTTTTACGAGCAATTGATCGCGTGCTCGCTGCCACTCGTCTCGCGATACAATCGGTGGTTTGCTGACGCAGTTTTCGTTTTTATTGGTCGGTTCGGAATTCATCTGGTTCTTTCTTTCTTTTTGTTGGACTATGCTGATGCCCGTGACGGCCTCTTTTTACTTCGACGAATGGGTGCGGTGAGATAGGACATTCGGCGTTCGGCGGGGAAATTTGTGTCTGGGTCATCACCAGAGGCTAAAGACGGAAATGACTAAAAAGGAAAAGGCAAAGAGGTAAAGGGCCCGAAAATCGATCGGCAAAAAACCGCTTCCTTTACACTCCGCACACCCGACCGCCGACCGCCGACCGCTGAACGCCGAACGCCTCCCGCTTATCGTCTGACCGGTGTGCGTGTGGCGCAGTCTCGCCCCTCGGGCCAGTTGCGGGTCGCTTCGAGCGATGCGCCGGTCTCTAACAGGCTCTTCAAGCTGGCCAAAATAAGCGGCCATCCTTTGGAGACGGCATCTATGAGTTTCGAACCCGGGGTGTTACTTTCATGAGTAACCGTGAGCTTGACCATATCCTCCTGTTGCTCGATTTCGTAACTCAGGCGCGAAGCACCGTCCCCCCTCAATTCGGGTTTGAACTCATTGGTCCATGACAGGACGAGCCGCCGGGGTGGGTCAATTTCCAAGACTTCCCCACTGTCGGCAACGCGTCCGTCGGGGATCATCAATCGCCACGAAGCTCCCTTCTTCCAATCACAGTCCTGCCAGGTGCCCACCCAGAATTGACGTGTGAATTCCGGTTCGATCAAGGCTTGCCAGAGTTTTTCCGGCGTCGTGCGGATATAGGTGACGTAAACGAATTTTGGGTATTGCATGGTTTTTCACTTTTTTCTTCGAGACCTTTTTTGAGATCGCTCAAAGCCTCCAGGCGATGGCGTTCGTATTTGTCAATCCAACGCCCATAGATCTCGTGGATAGGGACAGGATTGAGATAGTGGAGCTTCTCGCGTCCGCGCCAGACGATGACGACGAGGTTTGCTTCTTCCAGGATGACGAGATGCTTGCTCACTGCTTGACGGGTCATGTCGAGCAGCTCAGACAACTGGCCGAGTGACTGCCCATTGTTCTTGTGCAGTTCGTCGAGCAGTTTTCGACGACTCGGATCGGCTAGTGCTTTGAACACCTCATCCATGACGCATTGACAATATGCAACCATATGGTTGCATGTCAAGCCGGCTGGCTCTGAGACGATGCACCAGGTCTCGAATTGGTCCGCGCGCTACCGTTGCTAGCTACACGATTGTCGTTTCGAGATGTCTTTTGTAGATTTGCTCATTCAGCCAGACATCGATCAGGGCGTCTTCTCCGCTGGAAACGAATGGCTGACCCGTTTGCAGCGAAGTGAGAAAGTGAGCAGCTTCTGCGCGATAATTCCAATCATGCTCGGAGCTGACGACAGGATAAGAATAACGGGGAACGGGCGTGGCTTCATAAATCTCCACGGTGGAAAATTCAGATTTGGCGAAAAAACGGGGGGCCACCAATCTGATCCAGCCGCCTTCAAAATAGATCTGAGTTTGTTCATCCCAGCTATGAAATTTGCTGGTCGCGGTCTCTAAGAGGCTTCGAACTCCGGAAAGGTGAAGCACGGTTAGACCGGTCATTCCGTCGGCGTCCAACGAGACAGTTTCAACGCGTGTTTTGGTTTGTTGATCTGCGTCCAGAAGGAACCTGAGCAGATTCAGATTATGAACATATTGTTGGACGAAACCAAGATAGCTGGCGGTTTCCTGTTGCGGCAACCAGGACGGAAAGAGGCTGGCAGCATCAAAAGCTTCGATCGGTTCGCCGGTATTGGTGAAGGGTTCGGACTGGCTGAGGCCGTTGAGCCAATGACCTTGAAAGCCATGGTTACGCGCATACAGGAGCCGGCCTTTAGTGCCGTCGCCCCGCCACTGTCGAATCGTCGTCCTGGCCAGCACATTCCCGGGGTCAAACCGCTTCATGAATGCCACCATCAGTCGGGCCTGGCCTTGGTGCGCGGCCTCAAGAATCTTCTCGGCTTGGAAAATAGAAATGGCCATCGGCTTTTCCATAAAGACGTGCTTGCCTGCTCTGAGAAGATCAGCGGCGATCTCCCCCTGCTGCGCGTAATTGGCAGAAACGCCTACCGCATCGATCTGCGGATCGGCGGCCAGCTCCAAATGGTGGGAGTAAACTCTTTCCACGGCAAATCTCCTGGCTACGGCGAGCGCAAGCTGAGGGCGCCGCTCGGCGATCGCCAGCAGTCTGCACTGCGGTAAGGTCGCGTAATTCGGCAGGTGCACGTGCTGAGCCATAAAGCCGCAACCGACATAGCCGAGCCGAATCGGAGCTCTAAATTGGGAATCAGTCATAAAGTAGTGGTCATCTGGGGGATGTAGAACGTGTTACGAAAACGTTTCGAACTGATAGTTATTTATCACCAAGCCCTTTTAGATTTTTCTTGCACCGCAGGGCGGTAGGATTGGCCTTGGGTTAATCCTGAGTTTTATACACAATTTTGTCGGCGGGAACCAGTGACTTCCCGCCACCAGTATCGATTGCGATAGAAAGATCGCTCGACGAGTACGAACAGGACACAGGCTAGAAGCCTATGCTACTTTAGGCCGGGATCGCGTCCTCACTCGGTGCACGGCGATAGCTCGCGGATGATGGCTGTAAGAAAATCGCTCGACCGTCCTTAAAACTCGCCCTTAGCCGTTACGAATGGGCCATGCGTTGCGCTTCCGCGCGGACTTGCCGCACCAGATCGGCGGGCACGAGGTGAGGCAAAACGAGGGTGGCAATGAGTATGGGACCGATGACCGCCTCGGCCCCATCCAATGTGAGGTCCCCGGCGGCCCCGACCAATGGGAGCAGAGCGGCAAAGACACCTTCAAGCGGTAGTTGCAGCAACTCGATCGCGCCGACGCCAGCCGCGCCGATGCCGAGGGCGATCAGTTTTGTCCGGATTGGAACCCGGCGGTCGCGGAGCAGAGCGTAGCCGAGGGTCATGTTCATGGTAGAGCAACCTGCATCATTTTAAGAAAAAAGCAAATCACCGGGTTACTGCAGTGCGGTGCGGTCCTTTTCTCCTAGTCCCCCTGCATAGGCGTGTCGGCGTTGTCGTACGGCCACGAAGCCCAATCCCCTCCCTCTGTGGCCTCTGTGCGATGCTTGCCCCTTTCGGCTGATTCCCGCAGCAAGGCCGACGTGCCAATTCGCTGAATTTCTTTTGGTTTTTCGAAATCGGTGTACCTATTAATTAGGAAATTGAAAAAAATGGCCAATTTAGTTATCGGCGAGGAAAAGCGGCAACTCCTGAGTGTCCCATACAAGATAGATTCTGATTCGAAACTGTTTATTGTTCTGCTAGCCGCAGTGGTGATGTTGCCTTCGCTCTCCATCGATTCATGTCTCGCGTCGCTCCCAAATATCGGCTTTTCGCTCCATGCCCCGCCAGCCGCGACCGCGTTGATTCTCAGTCTTTTCATGGCCGGCTTTGCAGTTGGTCAAATCATTTTCGGACCTTTATGTGATCGCTTGGGTCGCCGGCCCGCTCTTTTGATCGGGTGTGCCGTCTTCACCATTGCGGCCTTTGGATGCGCGATCGCGCCCTCGCTCAACGCCTTGGTGTTTTGCCGATTTCTGCAAGGAATTGGGGCTGCTGCGGGCCCCGTCATTTCCTTCGCAATCGTGCGCGATCTGTTTGTTGGTCTCGGAGCCCGAAAACGGTTTGCCTATGTTGGGGTGGTGGCGACGTTGGCCCCGATTGTGGCTCCCACGCTAGGCGGCTTGATCTCGAGTTGGGCCGGTTGGCGCGCGGTCTTCTACTTTCTCGCTGCGGGGGGCATTCTGCTGGCAATCGTCATTGTCCTTAGTCTCGAAGAATCAATTGTCCGTCGGGATAAGCAGGCTCTTTTACTCCGCAATCTGACGACCAATTACTGGCGGGTTATTTCGCATAGAGCTTGTCGAACCAATGTGATCACTGGCGGCCTTAGTTTCGGCGGCCTTTTTGCCTACGTTTCAGGATCGGCCTTTGTTTTCATCGAGATATTCAAACTTGATCAGCGCATGTTTGGGGTGCTCTTTGCGCTCAACGCCTTGGGAATCGCTCTTGGGGCGTTGACGACCGGCCGGCTCAGCGGCATCCCGGCGAAGAAAATGATTTCCGCTGGCTTGGCGATCGGTCTGTTGGCTACCGGAACTCTTTTCCTGTTGACGATCGGTCACGCCATCTCGCCGGTCTCGGCCATGCCGTTTTTGATGCTTAACACATTCTCGATCGGTATGGTGACTCCCAACTTGGTGCATGGCACTATGGAACCGGTTCCCGAAATCGCCGGAGTAGCCTCATCCTTGTTCGGTAGCGCAAGAATGATCGCGGGCGCGATCTCCACGGAACTGGTGGCGCTCTGGTATAATGGTACTCCGATGGCCATGACCGGTGCGATGTTGTTGTTCGCAGCTGCCGCGCTCGGATTTTGGCTCTTTTCTCTCCGCTTTTTTCCTGAGGGCCTGGAGGCAGGCACTCCGCGGAACGCTGAGAATTCTTTTGCTAACCACTAACGTTGCTGGAAAAGGACCGGACCGTGGAAACTTGGAAAAACGCCGTTCGGTGGTGCGAACAGAACACAAGCTGGAAGCCTATGCAGTTTGGAGATTTTGTATAGCTCATTTCGGGGTGATTTATGCCCCGAAGGTGGCTACAGGACTCAGCCCACGGTTTCAACCCTGGGACACTCAAAATAAGCGAGTTCGCCCTGAAGGGGCGAGAGGCTGACAAGATAAATCTCGCACCCTATTCGCTGCGTAGACATTAAATGCGGCAATCGAGACGTGCTACGTTTAGATTCTGCTTTCACGTTGTTAGTACGTTCTGTCTGCCGCCCCTTCAGGGCGCATCGCTCTGGGTGGCAGTTCCCAGGGTTGAAACCCTGGGCTGAGTCCTGAAGCCCACTTCGGGGCAATAAATCGTCCCGAACCGGCCTATCTTCGCGCCATTCAACCCTGGGCTGAGTCCTCCTGCCCCTTTGGCCTTTGGGGCAGAAACTTCCCGACGTGACTTTGGCCTTACAGATCTTGCAGGGCCGTGCAATTACCTTCAACTCCGCGGAGTTGGACGTGCTAGCAATTCCTAGTGCTTTTCCTCGACGGGCGCAGCCAACTTAGGCTGGGACCGTTGAACCAACGCGAGGGTGATATAGTAAGTCGCAATCGCGACGGGTGCCGCAATGATCACTGCACCGAGTAGCAGCGGGCGGCCCACGTCGAGGAACGTTGACCAGTGGAAGAAGGCCAGAGGGCTGTCGTGCGATAAATGGAGGCGGGGCGGCAATTCGTGAGGATGGCTCATCAGCCAATAACCAATGTCGTATTCCCAGCGGAGCAGCAGCGGCAGCAAAGGGAGGGCAACATCGTGCAACGTCGCAGCAATAGCTGTCGCCAGAAGATTGCCGCGCAGCAGTCGGCAAACACCCAGCGCCAGCAGAGTCTTGAATCCCCATAGTGGGACGAATCCGAAGAACATTCCAATCGCCGTGCCCAACGCAATCGAGTGAGAGGTGTCCTTAAGTTGGAGCAGTTGCCGGGTTTTTTCGCGAAGCCATTGGACTGGGTTCATTGCGTTGAAGTTACTGGGTGCGAGAATCAGGCGAAAGGGGGAAAGCATCGCACGAAGGTCACAGAGGCCACAGAGGGGATTGGGGAGTTGGGAGGAAGAAACTTCTGAGCGTGAAGGTCCGCCCACAGCCGTGGATGCGAGAGCACCCACCAGGAGAGCCGTGGCGGAGACGGACCGCCGGCCACCCTGTCTTGGGCAGCCAAGCGCCCACTTCTCCAACACTCCAACACTCCAACACTCCTTACTCCAACCTCCTTCCACTCTTCTCCAATACTCCTTACTCCAATCTCCTCCGCTATGTGCGTGCTTTCGTGCAGGGTATGACTTAGCGTTCCATTGAGAGAACAAGCTATGCCGCAAGACACCTCCCCGAAACCATCCTCAGGCGATATTGCCGAGAAGGACGAAATGTGAACCTGATTACGCGAGAGTTCTCGTTCCGATTGATTTCTCTGAGCATTCCAAACGCACCGTAAGGTACGCAACGAGAACTGCGATAAGGAACAACTCGACGATTTACCTCCTTCACGTCTTTCAAGTACCTGACTATGTCAGTGACTCCATACGCACGCCGAAGGCAGAATTGCGCGGAGGTTCAGTCGCACGTCGATGCCGCCGAGCTTGAGGCGCGGGAGAACCTCGAATTGTTCGCTCAAGACCTCTCGAAAAAGGGAGTCAAAGTCGAGCCGTACCTCCGGGTGGGATATCCGTTTGATGAGATCGTCCAGATGGCCAATCATTTCGATGTCGACCTGATCATCATTGGATCGCATGGCCGAAGTGGTATTTCGCGGTTGCTGGTGGGCAGCACTGCGGATCGCGTCGTCGCCCATGCCCGTTGCCCGGTCCTCGTCGTGAAAGGGCCGGGTTTGGAATAAATGACGATCCTGTGGGCTCCGTTTGTGTGGACTATAGGTAAAATGAAGATCACTTTCGCACTATTGATTCTTGCTTGTTGCACGACATTCGACACAGTTTCCTTTGCTCAAATGAACGATACAAAATCTTCGCCGAAACTGGAAACGGCTGTTTTCGGCGGCGGCTGTTTTTGGTGTCTTGATGCTCAATTCAAGATGGTTAACGGGGTCAAATCCGTGCTCTCCGGGTACGCCGGGGGAACAACGAAAAATCCCAGTTACGAGCAGGTGTGCAGCGAGACAACCGGGCACGCTGAAGTCGTTCAGGTTGAGTTCGATCCAGCTGTCGTCAGTTACGAGGATTTGCTGCGGAAATTCTTTCGCGCCCATGACCCGACGACCTTGAATCGCCAGGGTGCGGACGTAGGGAGTTCCTACCGGTCCGATCATTTTATACAAGGATGAGAATCAAAAGGCGATCGCTGCGAAGGTGAAGGCTGAGGCGCAAAAACAGTGGAACGATCCTATCGTGACCGAGATTGCGCCCCTCACTACTTTCTACAAGGCGGAAGACTATCATCAGGATTATTTCGCCAAAAATCCTGATCAAGGATATTGCCGAGTCGTGGTAGCGCCGAAGGTCAAAAAATTCGAGAAAATGCTGCAAGAGCAGAAGCAGTAGGCCAGAAATCTGGGTGCGCAGCGGATCCCAAAATCTCCAAGGTTTCGAATCGGTTTGATCGCTCCCCTGGACGAAGGATGCGAAAGGGCTATCCTATCGACCATGAAACTCCTGTTTGCATCCCTGATTTTGCTGGCCGGCTTGGCGGTGGCCGTCAAAGCGGTCTCCTATCAGCGGACCAATGGCAAACTGAACATTGGGGATGCGCTTCCGACGGTGGCGAGCCCAAGATCAAGACGGAAACCTGGTTCAGCTCCCCGGCGCCGGCAGGAGCGGATACACGCTGGTCTATTTTTATCCAAAGGCGATGACTCCAGGATGCACTGCTCAGGCCTGCAGCCTACGGGACGCCTACAGTGAACTGCAAAACAGAGGCGTGAAAATTTTTGGCGTCAGTCTCGATACAGTGGATTCACAGAAAAAATTTCAAGAAAAGGAACATCTCCCATTCGTTTTACTGTCTGACAGGCAGAAGAAGGTGACCTCGGCGTTCGGCGTACCCCTAATCTTGAACAGCCTCGCAGCGCGTCAGGCTTATTTGTTCAAGGACGGGAAATTGGTCTGGATGGACACGCACGCATCGACCGGCAAGCAAGCGAGCGACCTTCTCGAGGTCTTGGCGCAACAACCCTAGCCGGTTGCAGTACCAACGTCGTAACCATTCAAAGAACAGGGATTGCTTAGAACATTGAACAGTTGGCACCGCTACTGGGGTAGGGCTTCACTATGTTAACCGTTTCGCGGCTTTCAAAATCTTTCGGCGGTCGAATACTCTTCGAGGACGCTGCGCTCCAAGTGAATCGTGGCGAGCGAATTGCTTTGATCGGACCGAATGGTGCCGGCAAAACGACGCTTTTCTCAATTCTGTTGGGCTTGGACGAAGCCGACACCGGCGAAGTGGCGTTGCAGCGTGGTTTAAAAGTCGGGTACCTTCCGCAGGAAAGCGCACCGGTCAATGACGAAACCGTTCTGGAGGTGGCGACGGCTTTGCTTCGCGATCCGGCAACGAACGACCAGGACCAATTGCCGAAGGAGGAATCATTCTCGTCCGATCACCAGCAGATCGAAGCGAAGGCCAAACGCATCCTCCGAGGTTTGGGCTTTCGGGAAACAGATTATGCTCGCCAGGCCAAGACGATGAGCGGTGGATGGATCATGAGAGCGCATCTCGGACGTCTGCTGGTGACGGAACCGGATTTGCTTCTTCTCGATGAGCCAACGAACCATCTCGATCTGGAATCGCTGGTTTGGTTGCAGAGTTATCTCAGCACTTATTCCGGGGCGATTCTCCTGATCTCGCATGACCGTTCGTTCCTGAATGCAGTGGCTGACCGAATGGTGGAAATCGATCAACGCAAACTGATATCTTACCGCGGCAACTACGACGAATACCTGACCCAGAAGGCTGCACGCCAGGAACAGCACTTGGCCGCTTATAAGAATCAACAAAGAGAGATCAGCCGGTTGCAGACTTTTATTGACCGGTTTGGCGCGAAAAATACCAAAGCATCTCAGGCGCAAAGCAAGCGCAAACAGATCGAGCGGATGGATAAAATCGAAGCGCCGGACTCCGCTGGACGGCGGGTGGCTTTTCAGTTTCCGCAGCCGGAACGCAGTGGGCGAAAGGTGCTCGAGCTAAAAGGGGTTGATCACGCATACGGAGAAACCGTGGTCTACCAGGGCCTTGATTATACGGTCGAACGAAACCAGCGCACCGTGCTGGTTGGCCCGAATGGTGCCGGCAAGTCAACGTTATTGAAGCTTCTGGCTGGGGTCTTACCGATCCAGAGCGGATCACGAGAACTTGGCTACAATGTTCAGGTTGGTTACTGTTCTCAACACCGCGTTGATACGCTGAACCTGGACCATACGGTTTTGCAAGAGGCGTCCGATTGCGGTCAGCAAGTCTCCGAGCAGGTCGTGCGGACGCTGCTTGGAGCATTCCTGTTTCGCGGCGACGAGGTCTTTAAACCGGTGAGTGTGCTCAGTGGCGGCGAAAAAAGTCGATTGGTATTGGCAAAATTGCTGCTCAATCCACCCAACTTTCTCCTCATGGACGAACCGACGACGCATCTTGATATGCCAAGCATCGAAGCGCTCATTCAATCGCTTCGGCAGTACGAGGGAACCCTGGTCTTTATCAGTCATGATGTTTATTTCATCAAATCGATTGCCACCTCCGTTTTGCATGTTCGCGGCGGAGCGTTGACGCCCTATCCAGGGAATTACGATTACTATCTCGAAAAGACGGGCACCGAATCTGCCGTGGCAGGGCTGGTCGCCGAGGGGAAGTCGACTGAAACCGGGACCGGTGCCGGATCTGCCCGCAAGGGCAGGGAACAGAAGCGTTTGGAGGCAGACGCGCGCCAAAGACGTTCGGAAGTCAAGCAAGAGCTTCAACAGGAATTGAGGACCCTTGAGGAGAAAATCCTGAGGCTGGAACTTCGTCAAAAAGAGCTGACGAGCTTTCTAGAGCAACCCGACCGCTCCGAGAACTCCGTGCGGCCCGCGCAAGCTGGTAGAGAGTTAGCTTCGGTTACCCAGGAACTGAAGACGCTCTCTCTGCGGTGGGAACGCCTGGTTGATACGGTGCAAGAGGTCTGACCTTACTGAGTTAACACCACAATCGATCTCGGTCCGACCAGATATTTTGAGCCGACGACCGGGACTTCGCTTCCGGGCGGAAGGATATCTTGCGGAGACTCGAAACTCGTATCCACGATCCGCGACCACGGTTTTTGCAGACCGTCGAAGATGGTGAAGGTGAGCGGCTCAGAGTAAGCATTGATCATGACGTAAAGATCGAGATCCTGGTATGATTTACCGCTGAGATAGTAGGCCAAACTCCGAGAGGGAAAGGACATGTCAGTGGCTGGGCCGACGCCGCGCCAACGGATCTCTTCCCGCCAGAATTTGCTGCGGCAGATGGTAGGATGAGCCTTCCGAAAGGAGATCATGAGTTGAACGAAACGGAAAATGTCGGAATGCTGGTGAAGTCGGTCCCAATTGAGCCAAGTTGTTTCGTTGTCTTGATTATAGGGGTTATTGTTCCCTCCCTGAGTATGTAAAAATTCGTCGCCGGCAGCGAACATCGGTATCCCGTTAGAGAGCATCAGCAGACAAAAGAAATTTTTGACCTGGCGTTTGCGTAAGGCCATGACTTCAGGTGTAACACCCGCATCCCCTTCGAATCCACAGTTCCAACTATAGTCATCAGACGGTCCGTCCCTGTTTTGGTGACCGTTGGCCTGGTTTTTGTGTTCGTTGTAAGAAACCAGATCGCAAAGCGTAAACCCGTCGTGGGCAATAATGTAGTTGATGCTGTAAAATGGACGACGCGCTTCTCCGATCCGGTCCGGAAAAAGATCGTCGCTCCCGTAAAGTCGTCGCATCACGGGCGGCACGAAGCCGGGATCGCCTCGGACAAAACGACGGATGTCATCCCGAAACTTTCCGTTCCATTGGTGCCAAAACATGCCCGGGAAGCTGGTGCCTAGCTGATAAGCGCCGCCAGCATCCCACGGCTCAGCGATCAGGCGAGCCCTGCTCAGCACTGGGTCGGTGCGTATCGCAGAGAGCAACGGAGGATCATCCCAATCGATCGAACCATCGTCGGATCGAGTCAGAATAGATGCCAGATCGAAGCGAAAACCGTCCACATGCATTTCTGTGACCCAGTATCGAAGACTATCTAGAATAAGATTCCGGATAAACGGATCGGCGCAGTTGAGGGTGTTACCGGTACCCGAATAGTTGGCATAAGGGTTCGCGGGATTCTGCGTGAGAAGATAGAAGCTGGCATTATCGATCCCTTTGAAAGAATAGGTGGGGCCCAAATGGTCCGCCTCCGCCGTGTGGTTGTAGACCACGTCCAGAACGACTTCGATTCCTGCCGCGTGGAGTGCTCTAACCATTTCTTTGAACTCGGTGTTGGCCTCCTCCGGCTTCGACGCATAGGTGAGGTGGGGCGAGAAGAAATTCAAAGTCATGTACCCCCAATAATTACCCTCTTGAGGATCGAATTGATGAACCGGCATCAACTCAACGATGGTGACGCCCAGTTCTTTAAGATAGGGGATTTTCTCAATCAATCCGGCGTAGGTCCCCCGGACCGATTCTGCGACACCGCTCGAGCGGCTAGCGGTGAATCCTTTGACATGCACTTCGTAGATGATGGCGTCTGAAAAGTGCAGCGGAGATTTGTCCTCTTTCCAGTCAAAATTGGATTCGTGAAAACGAAAAATCCCAAGGGGCGCTTGGCCGGCATTCGATCCGGGGCGCTTGGCAGCCTCGCGACTAAACGTTGGCGGGAAGTAAACTCCTTTTGCGTAGGGGTCGAGTAACGACTTTTCTGGATCAAAAGCATGCTGTGGACTCCCCCCATAGTTCCTGGGACCATCAACACGATAAGCGTAGTGCGCGGCGCCATGGAGATCGTTCTCTTTCAACCGACAATGCCAGACGCGTTTGGTCTTGTGACTCAACGGCTTTAACCAGACTTCGATCAACGGAGTGACAGAGTTTCTCTCGCTAAAAAGAAGAAGCGTTACCTCTAGTGCGTTCTTGGAGTAGAGGGCAAAATTGTAGGCCTTCTCTTCGGGGATATAGGTTACCCCAAGGGGCATGGGAGAACCTTCTAAAGAAGGCCAGTTCACTATTTTAGGTTCCCACTGGCCCTTGTTCATTATCAGATTTGCGAACTCATGAGGTTTAACGTGAGACTGGCACACGGTCAACCGTGCAATGACCGTGCTTCTGCCCGAAAAAAGCGGCCTTTTTTCTTAAACCAAATTTAAATCCGAAAGGTTTGATGACATCGTTCGGCATACCGATGGACCCTTGCAGATACAGATTCGGGTGGCAATCCGATTTGGAGATTCTCCGCGCGCAGATAGGTGAGGACAGATGGCACCATTTCTCGAGGTTGCTCGAGTTCTCCTGCACGAAGCCGGAGTGGGTCGTCCTCGGTTTTGCAGCCGGAACGCTAGCGGCTTCGTTGGTTCTGGCCGCTCCCAGCGAGTTCAACCTTCCACTCGAGATCATCTGGGTGCACGGCGACCTTGATGAGAGGATTGATTCATTTCGACTCTTCCAGATGGCGATCGAAAGGGCCAGGGCTCTCGGAGCCGGCGAACTTTATTGCACCATTCCCGAAGATTCCATAGACGCGGCTTTTATCTCTAAGATGCGTTTTCGTCCGGTGGCGAAAGGTTGTCCGGTTCGAATCTGCAGGTCCGTCCAATTCGGGAGTGTGGAGCTACCGGTCCGCCGAAGTTGGCCGTTTTGCCAGGGCCGAGATAGTGGACCTTATCGAGAAGGCGTCAGAATGTTCCTCCGATTCGCAGATTGAATTTTATCGGAGACAGCTCGGCGGGATTGGTGACGCAGAATGGACTCTGCAGATGGTCGAGTCGACAAGCTATGACCCACGCTGGTGGCGAGTGGCTGTTGGTCCGGACGGACAGATGCTCGGAATCATCTTATCGGCTCTGGTATTCGGGGAGTTGACGGTGGGGTTTTTAGGGGTCGTTCCAAATTATCGTGGGCGAAGCGTTGCCTCGTTCCTGCTCGCAGAGTCCTGGTCGGTGATGAAGCTCCAAGGGCATTCCATTTTCTGCGCGGAAGCCGATGAACGAAATCTCGCGATGCATCGCGCGTTGACTAAAAGCCAATTCAGCCGTCAATGGACCAAGCAGGAATGGCGACTGGAGTTGTAATTGGCAGAGCGTAGCCCAGGGTTTACCGTGGAGACCTATCGATTGTTTGCAAGGGGCCACGGATCGATCGATAACCTGACGCGGAACTTTGCACCGGGACCGCGTGCGCGTTCTAGCCCCTTCAGCTTCAGGGCGAAACGTTCATTTTCGACTAACCCAGGGTAAACCCTGGCCTGAGAGCTTGGTTCTTTCCGGCTCGGACCGGATTGCGAACTCTCCTTGCTAGTCTGGACGCGCAATGTGTCCAGCGCAAAAGCGTATTCCATGGCCGTCTCTTTGAGCCGCTCAAACCGGCCGCTCTCTCCGCCGTGACCCGCGCCCATATAGGTTTTTAACAGCAGGATTCGATTTTGATGCTTCAGCGTTCGTTGCTTGGCAACCCACTTTGCAGGTTCCCAATAGCTGACCCGCGGATCGTTCAACCCGGCCGTCACCAGCAAATTGGGATATTGTTTTTCTGCCACATTATCGTAGGGCGAATAGGACGCCATGTAATCGAAATACTTTGGATCTGTCGGGTTGCCCCATTCTTCGTATTCGGTCACCGTCAGGGGCAGGGTGGGGTCCGACATGGTGTTCAGCAAGTCGACGAATGGGACGGCGGCGATCACTGTTTGGAAGAGGTCCGGACGCATATTCATCACTGCACCCATCAACAGGCCACCTGCGCTGCCGCCGAGGATCGCCACCCTTTTCGGTGCCGCGTACCGCTGATCAATCAGGTATTGAGCACAGCAAATAAAGTCCGAAAAAGTATTCTTCTTCTTCAAAAGCTTACCGTCTTCGTACCATGTCCGGCCAAGTTCTCCGCCGCCGCGAATCTGAGCAACCGCGAAAACAAATCCACGATCGAGCAGGCTGATCGTTGTTGAGCTAAAATCCGCATCCGAGCATATCCCATACGCGCCATAGCCGGTGAGCAGCACCGGTGCAGTGCCATCCTTTTTGAAGCCCTTCTTGTAGACCAGGGCAATCGGGATTTCGACGCCATCTTCAGCCTTGGCAAAGATGCGCTCCGAAGCGTAGTCGCTTTTCTGATACCCGCCGAGCACCGTCTTCTCCTTTCGAAGCTCTTTTTGGCGGGTGACCACATCGTAGTCGATGACTGAATTCGGGGTGATAAACGAACTATAATTAATCCTGATCACCTTGGTGTCGAAGACCGGATTGCGATCCAGCGAGACTTCGTAGGCAGGCTCATCGAAGTTGATTTCGTGCGATTCTCCAGTTTGGAGATTGTAGATCCGAAGTGCCGGCAGCCCTTTCAATCGCTCAGAGATGACTAGATAATCCTTGAAAGCGTCCACGCCATCAATTTTGACCTCCGGATCGTAAGGGATGAAGTCCTTCCAGTTCTCTTTGCCCGGAGAAGCAACGGGAGCCTCGACTATTTTAAAATTCTTGGCCTTTTCGTTGGTGTCGATAAAGAAACGATCACCATGATTTTCGACGTGGTAGAGCAAGTCATTTTCGCGCGGACGGATCAGCGTCCATTCCGCGTCAGGTTGACTGGCGTCCAGGAAACGAACTTCGCTGGAGAGTTCACTCTCGACGGAGACGAAAATAAGCCTCTGATCTCGTGATTTGGATATCTCGAGGAAAAAGCGGTCATCCTTCTCCTCATAAGCAGTCGGATCCTGATCGACGCTTGTTCCCAAAACATGTTTAAGCGCCTTGTACGGCCGATGAGCGTCATCGAGTTGGTCGTAGAAAAAGGTCTTGTTGTCGTTGGCCCAGGCGAAAGACTCGCTGCAGTTCTTGATCTCATCCGGCAACAACGCGCCGGTCTCGAGTGATTTGATCCGGAGGACGTAGGTTTCGTTGCCGCTGGTGTCCGTGGAGTAAGCGAGAAGCTTGTGATCCCGACTGACCGCTAAGGTTCCAATCCTAAAATATTTCTGACCTTGAGCCAAGGCGTTCTCGTCCAGGAGTACCTCTTCTGGAGCTTCCAAACTCCCCTTTTTGCGGCAGTAGATCCCGTACTGTTTCCCTGTCTCTGTCCTGGAATAGTAGTAAAAATCGTCAATCTTTTCGGGGACCGAAATGTCGCTCTCCTTGATTCGGCCGCGCATCTCACGATAGAGGGTTGCCTGCAGTTTCTCGAGGTGTTTCAGCGCACTTTCGGTGTAACGATTTTCGGCTTCCAGATATTTAAGCACTTCCGGGTTGTCTTTCTCCCGGAGCCAGAAAAAGGGATCATTCCTGGTGTGACCGACCTCGGTGATTTCATGGGGCTTTTCGGGTGCCTGCGGAGGATTTGTACCGGCCAGAACCAGAGTCGGAACCAAAATCGAGCCGGCGACAATCGAGCGACTGAGAAACATAGGTGAGCAGTCCTCGAACGGCTTGACCGAAAAAGCAAGCGTTCAGCCTTGTAGGCGAAGCGTCCCGCTTTGCCTCCCTGGAAAACCAAGCGTCTTGCGGGAAAAGCCCGAACGCTGTGTATGCGCACCGTCCCGCTTTGCCTCGGGGACCTCCCGGGACGAAGACGGCAAAGCGGGACGCTTCGCATACTACGCTGAACTTTCGTTTGACGCCCATGGTTTCATCGCTATAGCCTTTCCACCTCCATACTTGGTGAGGTGGCTGAGTGGTCGAAAGCGGCGCTTTGCTAAAGCGTTGTACCCCAAAAGGGTACCCAGGGTTCGAATCCCTGCCTCACCGGTGTTTTTCCCTCGGAAAGTTCTTGGACAAAGAGTCTACGAGGAAATGCGGGCATACCGTTGCAAACCGTGCCAGATGTCTGGAGCACCTTTCCGCTGAAACCCACGCTTGGATCACCAACAGATCAAGCCGACCTTTTGATCACCTTTTCCCTCCAGAACTCGCGGACGGAAGACCAAAAGAAAGAAGCCCTCGGCGATCAGAAGTATTCGATCAGGCTCATTACCGACGTGATCGCGACCGATTTCGAAACAAAGTATCCGAATACATTCAAAGTGCTGGCTAATGCCGATCTCGACGCCTATTTCATTACAGCAAAGCTCAAGAAGACAAACGGCAGATCGCGACCATATGTCCAGCATCCGGTCCTCGTTACACCGCTCTTTACCGTGGGCGATTTCAGCTATCCCAGCGGCCATTCTTCCGGAACTGAACTTCAGGCGCGCATTCTTGGAAAGTTGTTTCCCACTCGAATTGACGCGTTGCTGACACGGGCCCGGCAAGTCGCTGACGGACGCGTTGTCGGTGTTCACTACGCGAGCGATGCGGAAGCCGGCATCGCCTTGGGCGACTTGCTTTTCACCGAACTCGAAAACAAACCCGAGTTCGAAAATGATCTCACCGCGGCTAGAACGAAGGATCAGATTCCCTAAATTAAGCGAACCGCTGGTCGCCGAAAGGATACTTGCAAAAGATCGCTCGGTGGTCCGAAGAACACAGGCTGGAAGCCTATGCTATGCTACATTAATTTTCCGGACTGTCGAGCGATCTCCCAGAGCCATCCCGTGAGCTATCGCCGCACCTGGAGTGACGACGCCACGGCGTCAAAGTAGCATAGGCTTCCAGCCTGTGATTTGCTCACGCGCCGACCACGCCTGCAATGTGTATAAAGCTCAGGGCTGGGCTGAGCCCGGTAGCCCTTTGGAGCTGGCCAGGGCCGGTTCGCATTTGGGATTGCAGTTAGGATGAACTTTCTTTTCTCGTCGGGCCGCCTAACGCATCTAGTTTTTCACCCGCCGCAACCTTCTCCACTAACAAAAGCTCTTCGGTTACGAGCTGGATAAGTTTGCCGTTCGCTTGCTGGACCTTTTGTATTTCCTTCACCGCGATATCTGCTCCGTCGACACCGGCTTGAATCCGATCTGCATCTTGATCGGTCACTTTTGTACTTTTGAAAACGTCTGCTAAGGCACGTCGACTGAGTTGCCACGACTGAATGGTTTGCCGGACGAACGACTGGCTTTCGCCTTCGCGGAACTCCCTCACTAGTGGGGGGTCCTCATCGTCTTCGTTCTTAGGTATACGAAGCCCAAACTCTTGAGACTCTGTTTCTATTTCCAGGAGTTCTCGTTCCAACTCCGATAGCCCGTCAATTTTTTTCTTCCTGGGAAGATTTTGCAATTCGTCGATGAAGGGTAGAATCCGTTGTCGGAAGCGGATCGATAGGATGAGAGCGCTTAGTAAAATGGATGTCCGCTGCCGAACGTCAAAATGCCGAGCCCTCCTCGGCACGAATACGATATAGCAGATCCGGGCCCCGCTTCGGAATGGCTCATATCGCGCGAAGAGAACGGCATAGAACTTTTGGTCCGCTTTCCCCAAGCACAATCCGTCGGGTTGATTCGGCACACGATCTAGCGACACTTGCTCGGCGGCTGCTTCTATTTCGGACACCCAAAGCGGGTCATTTCCGTCTTCATCTCTGCTGCAGGCTTTAATCTTACCCCAGGTAGTCTCGAGTCCAGTGATCCCAAAAATCTGGCTTAACGAGGCTCCGTCTCCGACCACTGGGGTATCAGGAGTTATCCTGGATGGTAAGGGGTCAGCAGCGGCAGGGAGCCGAAAGGATATCCGTGGCTGAAAGACGATCTCCGGTAGCTTAGCCTCAGATTGCATCTGGATAAACGCGCGGATGAGCGCTCGCGTGTTGGTCCTGATCAGGCTGCGGACATTGGGATCAGTTAGATCCCGCAGGGGTTCCTGACGCGACTGCTTGATAAGTGTCTCAAAAAAGGTGTAAGCTGGTGTGCTCTCGAACAAGATTGTCGCTTCTTCTTCTAGTCTTTCCGTTTTTAAATCGAGGGTATGGCCATAGATATCTTTGCTGCTTATTGGCACGCTTTGGTACTTAGCGAACTGGCTTGGTCTCTCGTCGTCATGGATAGCAACGAATCGGGAGCGGTACAGTTCGTCGCTACCTTCCGCTGGCAACTTGCTGCGAAACTGGCCAGCCTCATAGAGGCACCACCCCATATCTTTCTCGAGTCTCGGGGGGCCACTGCAGATCATCAGAAACCATTGGGACGCGCTGATAGACTGCGCCAATTGCTGTTCATATTCGTCTCCCGGCTTAAGCCCGACATGGTCGATAAAGGGGACCAGGTCTGAGGAGAGGGCAATTAAAGACTGTCTTAAAACATTGGCAATAGTCAGATCGGCGTGATTATAGGAGATAAACACTCCTATCTTTTCGGGTGCTACGAACTCTTTGAGTTTCTGGTTGTTAGGCATGGGGATTCGAGGGTTTGGCGCACGACTGGAGTATTGAGATTTGACTTGATCAATGGATTCTTTGAAGCTGCCTGAAGCTCGGCGCTAGCGCAACTCTCGCTGTGATTGTTCCCGCATCGGCAGGACGAGCCCAGCTATCAACCGGTTTCGCCGCCTGCGACATCTGCTTCAACCGTTCGAAGCGGAACTCGGCTGGTACCTTTGCTCCATTGGCCTTCCGGACTGTCGAGCGATCTCCCAGAGCCATCCAGGAGCTATCGCCGTGCACCTGGAGTGGACGACGCGACGGCGCTAATGTAGCATAGGCTTACCAGCCTGTGTTCCGTTTCGCACCGTCGAGCGTGCTCCCAATGGCACCAATGATGGGCGCGGTGAGCGAATGCCGGCGTGAGGAAGATCGGACGAGGCGGACCTCCCACCGCCTATATTGTGTATAAAGATCAGGGTTGAAACCCCGGGCTAAGCTTTTGTGCCTTTTCGGCTTCGGAGCTCCGCCATCGGGATTTGTCGAGAATTCAGATGCCGTTCTCGGCCAACTGCAACATTCCGGCGTCGCCGCGATGACAGGTAAACCCGAATAAGCTCGGGCTGTCTTCTTGCTGCAAACCGAGGCAATTGGCGGCGCGCGCCTGCCGGAGAGAGCCAAAAAACTAAATCTTGTTGAAAAAACTAGAATGATCTTCTCTAATCGATTGGTAGGGATTTGGGTCAGAGTGACTTCGAAACGATAGAAGGGCGGCAAAAGGCGGAAATATGCGAAGAGGAAGGACTGGAGGCGCGAAACGACACAGCCAATTCAGGCGAGACCGTTTAATTCTAGTTTTACTTGGCTTGGCAACCACTATTTTTGGGGCTGAGAGCTCGTTGATGGGGCAACAGCCGACACCCTCTCCTACTCCCGGCGCGGTGGCAACCCCCGCCCCTCAGAGCACACCGACCAGTACGCAATTCCAACGGATTCTGGTAACCGGATATGTAGTGCCGAAGATCGGGCTCGGCCCAGCTCCGGTCGTGACCCTGGATCAAAATTTCATCGCGCAGCAGGGAGACCAGTCCGTTTCCGACGTCATCCAACGACTCCCGCAAAATGTCTCCGGCTTTACGCCGATGGTGAATCCGGGAGCCAATTCTGCTCCGGGGTCTTCGGCGGCCAATTTGCGTGGGCTAGGTATCAATTCGACTCTGGTCTTAATCGACGGATTGCGGCAGGTGCCCTTTCCGTTTCCCCAGACAGAAACGCAGAGTTTCGTCGACCTCAATTCCATTCCGCTGGCGGCGGTGGACCGGATCGATATTCTGAAAGATGGCGCCAGCGCGAGATATGGATCGGACGCGATCGCCGGCGTCGTTAATATTATCCTGAAGGACGAGTACAACGGCGCTGACATCACCACTTATTTTGGAACCAGCCAAAGTGGCGATGCGACGATTTACCAAGCAACATTGGTCAGTGGCCTGGCCGAAAAACTGAGCGAGACGGCGAAATTGAGTGTGGTGGCCGCTTTTGACTATTTTGAACAAGACCCGATCGAAAGCTCGGACCGCAGTTATTCCCATATTCTCGACCATCAAAAGTTCGGTCAGTTTGCCGATCAGTCTTCGCCCTTTGCTCCGGCCGGTAACTTTCTCGATCCGAATGGCAACCTGGTTGCGGTGATTCCAGGGACGAAAGGTCCGGACGATATCGACAGGGCGATTTCAATACTAGTATTGAAAACCCAAACCTAAACCTAAACACCTTCAATGAAACTCCCTTCCAGCAGTTGCTACCTCGCGAACAACGCTACGGTGGCTATGTCAAGCTGGATTATCAACCCTTCGAATGGCTAAGATTTTACGAGCAGTTTTTGGGTAATCACCTGGAGGAAACCAACCAGGCGGCCCCGACGGCCGTCGGCCTTTCGGACGGAATCATTATTCCTGCCAATAACCCTCATAATCCGTTTGGAGAGGCGCTCACGCCAATCGCCTGGCGTGCCCTTGAATACGGTCCTTTGCAAGGAAACACGACCGTGGACACCTATCGCTTTGTCTCGGGCGTTTCCCTGATCAATCTCCCGAATAACTGGTTCGTTGACGCGAATTTCCTTTACGCGGAAAGCGATGGAGTCAGTACCACCGCCAATGCGATCTCCAAGAGTGGCCTAAACGCGGCGCTGGCGGGAACGCTCCCCGGCTTCGAAGGCGTTTTTTTTAATCCTTTTATCGATACCAGTACCGGTGTGCGAGTGAACCAGGGACTGGTCGATGCCACGCGCATCACCCTCGTGAACAGTTCGAGAACGGCACTCACGCTTCTGTCGATCCGAGGGGGTGGCGAACTCTTCGACCTTCCGGCGGGACCGCTCACCGTGGGGCTTGGGGGGGAATACCGGGTCGACGACTATGTCCAGGTGAGAGATCAAAACAGCACCAATTTCAACGTGGTTGCTTCCGGGGGAGGCAACGGTGGCGGTGAAGACTACGTCTGGAGCGGATATCGGAGAACTAACCATTCCGGTCCTTGGAGGGAAATGGTCGGTCCCGGGCGCTCGATCGTTGCAGGTGGTCCTGGCGGAGCGTTTCGATAGTTACAGCAGCACCGGGGGTATCTGGAAGCCGAAAATTTCGGCGCTCTTTCAGCCTTTTAATGATCTGACGATTCGTGCGAGCTACTCGGAAGGCTTCCGCGCGCCCTTCGTGACCGAGACGTTCGCGGGAGAACAAATTGCTTTCTCGAATCCTATATTTGATCCGGTGACCCAAACCACAAATTCTTTTCAGGTGCGAAGCGTTGGAAACCCGAATCTTCAGCCGGAGACCTCCTACGGCTACTATCTGGGAGCCGTCTGGTCCCCTGGGAGTACCGATCCCGAAAATAGCTGGTGGGGCTGGGCCAACGGCTTCACCGCGTACATTGATTGGTCTGAAATTACCAAAAGAAACGAAATTACCCAACTTGATCCGCAGTTCCTCCTGGACAACGAGGCACAATTCCCTGGAGCGGTGGTTCGCCTGCCCAACGGAACGATCGATCATATCAATGATCCGTTCCTGAACCTGGCTTCCGTGCGAGTCGATTTTGTCGATTTCGGGGGCAGCTATGTGACCAAAGAATTCGGTTGGGGGAAGCTCAATGCGCAGGTCGACGCGACCTGGTATTACCACATCATGCAGCAGAACCAGTCGGGCGAGCCCTTGGTCAATATGACCGACTCCTTTACCCTGCCCGACTTTAAGATGACGGCCAGCCTCTTTTACTCGAAGACCCTGTTTGGTGGCGATACATTTTCTACGGGACTGACCTTTAATTTCATTGATGCCGAACAGGATGCTGGTCCTGAACCCAATGGTTCGATTCATAGGATCGGCAGTTTCTCGACGCTCGACTGGCAGATCTCTTACCTGCTGGGCGCACCCGAAGAAATCACCCCCGAAACGCCGTTACCCGGCTACGGCAAGGACGGGAAAAGGGTGCTGGGCGAGAAAGCGACCTCCCCAAAACCAGATGGACCAAGTGCAGGCTGGCGCCGTTGGGTCGCCAACACCAAGCTAACCTTCGGAATCAATAACCTCGGAGATGTCAGACCTCCATTTTCCGATACTCTAGCTGGCTTCGACACCCAGACATACCAATCCGATCGGCAGATTTTATTACGTTCAATTGGAGAAAAAATTCTAAGGGCAGGAGCCAGGAGTCAGGAGCCAGAATTCAGGATTCAGAATTCGGCAGTACCCCACGGGACGAACGCCGGTGCCGTCGGCGAGCGGGTGCGCGCAGAGTTTCTTCTCCTGACTCCTGGCTCCTGGCTGCTGAATTCTGAATTCTGAATTCTGACTCAGCCTGTCCGGCGACGTGATTTGGCAAAAGTATCGAAGGCAACCGCCAGGACAATAATGATGCCGATAATGATCTGCTGGATGTAGGCGGAGACGTTCATGAGCACGAGTCCGTTGAGCAGAACCCCGATGAGGATGGTGCCGATTACCGTCCCGAAGATGGTGCCGACGCCGCCAAACAGGCTGGTGCCCCCGATGACTACCGAGGCGATCACCGTGAGTTCATAACCCGTCCCCGCGACCGCTTCGGCCGAGTTCAACCTTGCCGAGAGCACAAAGGCGCCAAGGCCGGTGAAGAAGCCCATGATGACGTACACGCTGGTGGTGACAGTGCGCACGTTTAACCCCGATAGCCGCGCCGCTTCCGGGTTACCCCCGACGGCATAGACCTGGCGGCCATAACGGGTGTAGCGAAGCACGATGTGGGCAAGCACCGCAAAGGTGAGGAAAATGACGACCGGGACCGGCAATTGACCAAGGATACGTCCCTGGCCCATCCAGACGAAACTCGGTTCGAAGCCGCTGATTGGCCCGCCGGCAGCGAAAAGAAGAGCGGCCCCGCGGAAGGCTGACATGCCGCCCAGGGTGACGACAAACGGCGGCACCTTCAGCCGGGTGATGGCAAAGCCCTGCACAAACCCGCCGATCAGCCCGACGGCGATCGCAGCGAGAGCAGCCAAATACCAGCCGTAACTGGCAGCTTCCTGGCCAGCGCCGACGGTGAAGCGGTTGGAGATCCCGCCCTTCGAGACCGCAGCGGCGACGAGGCCGGCAAATGCGACCAACGAGCCGACCGAGAGGTCGATACCCGCAGTCAGGATGACAAAGGTCATGCCGACTGCCAGCAGGCCGTAGATCGAGACCTGGCGCAGAACGTTGAAGAGGTTCAGCGGCGTGAGAAAGCGCGGCTCGTAAAGAGCGAAGCCGGTCATCAAGACGATGAGAAAAATGAGCGGCGCGAATCGAGCCAGGAAACCGATGATGTCGATCCTGGCAGGAGTCTGGATTTCCGAGGGCGGGTCTTGAGTCATCGTCTTTTTGCTGCTGTTAGGCTGCTTTCGTGTTGAGCGTCATCATCGACATCAGAATCTCCTCGTTGGCGTCCTCACTCATGATCTCGCCAGTGACGCGGCCTTCACGCATGGTGACTATACGATCGCTGATCGCAAGGACTTCAGGCAGTTCAGAGGAGATGGCGATCACTGCGATACCTGAACGCGCCAATTCGAAGAGGAGGTTATGGACCTCGACCTTGGCGCCGATATCGATCCCGCGGGTCGGTTCGTCGACGATGAGCACTTTGGGCCCAAGCGCCAGCCAGCGGGCGAGCGTGACTTTTTGCTGATTGCCGCCTGAAAGACCGGCGATTATCTGTTCCGGACTTGCCATGCGGATGTTGAGCTTTTTGCGGTACTCCTCGACCATCGCACGCTCGGCGACTTCGTCGATAAAGAGGCCCCAGCGCGTGAGCTGCTTGTGTGAGGCCATGCTGAGATTGGCGCGTACGGCAAGTGCGAGGAACAATGCCTGTTGCTTGCGATCCTCCG
Organism: uncultured Verrucomicrobiae bacterium; assembly: GCA_963793135.1. Lineage (GTDB taxonomy): Bacteria > Verrucomicrobiota > Verrucomicrobiia > Chthoniobacterales > JAFAMB01 > JAFAMB01. The sequence continues at coordinate 50,821 of CAWBYX010000026.1, read as the reverse complement.
GCACCAGACCAATCCCGTGGCGGATGGCGTCCTGGGGCGACCGGATCCGCACCTGCTGACCGTCAATGACGACGCGACCTGAATCGAACGGGTCAGCGCCGAAGACGGCTCGCGCCATTTCGGTGCGGCCGGCGCCGACCAAGCCGGCGATCCCGAGGATCTCACCTCGGTGCACTTTCAATCCGACGTCGGCAAGCACGGTTGCATTCTGGTCCTGGGCGTTGCCCCGCCGGGTCAGGCCCTCGACGCTGAGTACGACTTCGCCGATGGAGGCTCTCTCTCGACGAGCGAAAAGCGCATTCACTTCGCGGCCAACAATGAGCCGGATAATGCCTTGGATGGTCGCGTCAGCGACTGCTCCGCTGCCGATCAGGCGTCCATCGCGAAGTACGGTATAGCGATCACAAATCTGCATCACCTCTTCGAGGCGATGGGTAACGAAAATAATGCTGAGTCCCTGCGCTTTGAGGTCGCGCACAATCCGAAAGAGCTTCTCGACCTCGGTCGAAGAGAGGGCCGAAGTCGGCTCATCCATGACGATCAGCTGCGACTTCATCGAGAGGGCTCGCGCGATCTCGACCATCTGTTGCTCAGCGACGCGCAATTCGCGAACGATCGACATCGGTCGCAACTGAAGGCCGAGCCGTGCGGTGATCTTTTTCGTCTCAGTCGCCATTTTTCGCCAGTCCACGAAAACGCCGGGACCGGGTTCGCGCCCGATAAAGACGTTCTCGGCGATGGTCATGTTCGGAGCCAGGGTGAACTCTTGATAGATGGTGACAATGCCGCGTCGCTGCGCATCGTGCGGCGAGGTCATCGTGACGTTTTGTCCGGCGAATTCGATGGTGCCGCTATCTGGCTGCTGCGCACCGGAGAGGATTTTGATGAGCGTCGACTTGCCGGCTCCATTCTCGCCGAGCAGTGCGTGGATCTCGCCCGGAAGCACTTCCAGGCCGGCATTATCGAGCGCCTGGACGCCAGGAAATCGCTTGCCGATCAGGGACATCCTTAAGAGCGGTTCTGTCATCGAATTCTCGCGCGCAGCGGGTAGAACGAAACGGAGGCGCAGCCTGAACTCGTCGGACTGCGCCCATCACAATGGGGAAGCCTCAGGGCTCTATGTCTGAAACGCGAAACCCGAAACCTATTTCACCTCGTTCAACCGTTCAGCCTTATCCAGGTTCTCGCTCGTGATAGCGATCGGAGTAAGCAGTGTCACCTGCTGCTCCGGCTTTTTGCCGTCGCGTAGAAAGGTGACCAACGTTTGGAGAGCACCGTCCACCTGGCCGCCTGGTAACTGTTCGATCGTGCCGGTGAGGTTGCCAGCTTTGATCTGTCCGAGTGCCTCGGGCAAAGCGTCGAAGCCGATCAGCTTCACTTTACCAAGAAGATTGCGGGCCTTCAGAGCCTCTAGCGCGCCGAGCGCCATGTCGTCGTTCGCGCAGACGATAACGTCCGGCGGCGTCGCCATGCCTGCGAGAGCCGACTCAGTCATCGATAGACCCTTGGCGCGATCGAAGGCAGCGGTATCTTCGAAGACGATTTTGTATTTGTCCTTGGCCAGATCGAGGACATTGTGCAGGCCTTTGTTGCGGTCGATAGCAGGGCTAGCACCAGATTGACCTTGAAGGTTCATCACGTTGGCGCCATTTGGAAACAGCTTCTCAATGAGCTGGCCTTGCGCTTCTCCGCCTTTGACATTATCGGCGCCGACATGCGCGAGGATGCCGGGAACCTTGTTGACGCGCCGGTCGACGGTCACGAGCGGAATTTTTGCGTCCACCGCCTCTTGAATCGCGGGTGCCAGGGCATCGACGTCGTTCGGGGAGATGACGATACCATCGACGCCTTTGGTGATTGCTGCCTCAACGTCCGCAGTCTCCTTGGTCGAACTGCGCTGGCCGTCGCTCACGATTATATCGATCCCGCCAATCTTGTTGGCCTCGGCTTTGATTGCGTCCGCCATATGCACAAAAAACGGAAAATCTAAACCGGGTACGGCGAACAAGATCGTCAAATGCTTTTCTGCTGCCTGCAGAGGAAGAATGCTCGCAAACGCAAATGCTGCGGCGCCAAATAGCGCGATTTTTTTCAAGGGTTTCATTTGATTTCCTCCGGTAAGGCGCGGCTTGGTGAAAGAAGTTTTTGAGCGCAAGCCGACACTGGAAGATTCAGTGTCGCCGATCCATTTCGGTTCATCCGCGCATTGCCTGCGCGTAGGTTACTATCGCCTTGTGACGATGTCGTCTCGGCCGGGTATTGGGGGAACATAATTTTAGTCCGGGGGGGTAAACGTTAGAAAACAACGTTGAACAGCGGAGAGTACGTTTTCCAGGCAAGGGTGTCAATCAGTCAAGGCCGCAAGAATCCAAGGAGACTTCTCCGAAACTAAAAGCAGAAGCGAGTTGTTTCGTCTGGGCGAAATGAAGACCTCATCGGCTCCTGAACGCTGAACGCCAAACGCTGAACGCCAAACGCCCCTTAGTCAGAGGTTGTAGTCCCTGTTCCGGCTACCGGAGATGGTAGCACCACGGGATTGCTCGCAGGGGTCGGTTCGCCCAGGGAACGTAACACCGGCCCTATTTCGGGTGAGTGGTCGGCCTTAGCGGCCGAGTCGGGTGCTCGAACGGAACTCTCTGTGCCCTCGGTCGTTGTCGCGGTGGGCGATGAAGCCGGCAGAATGACGACGCGCGCTGTGGCGGAAGCGGCAGGTGAAGGTGAACCCTCTACAACCGCGGGTGTTGACTCTGTCGTCGAATGCTCGGTCTTAACGTGCTCTACGTATCGTCTCGTGCGGTGATGAACGACCGGGGTAGCGCTCGGCTTACCGGTGAAGAATCGCTTCAAGCTGTGGTAGATGTTGTGCCAGGTGTCATCGGCTTGGGCGGAAACACCCATCACCAAGACGAAAGCCACCATCGACGCCAGGCGAATGCACGGCGAATAGCATCGTTCAAAACTCATGATCACAATTCATCGTCCGTTTTGAGCAGGAGGTTAAACAAAACAATCCATAACGTCTCGAGAAAAGTAGATTTTTTTGTCGAATTGCCAGGCTCTTTTCATTGGCCGGCGGTCTGTTCGCCGTCGGCTATGGCCATTGGAGACGATCCAGGAGTTGGGCCAATCGCACAGCGGCTCGTACCAACTGTTGAGCGGCCAAGGCCTTATTTTTTTCATCGTAGTCGGCCGGCAACGTGACCGAGATCCATAGTGGGTCCCGTTCGCCCATCGTTTCCACCGTGTTGAATCGGATCCCGAAATACGCCGCTTTCGCCAATTTCACTGACTCCAACGCCCAAACCTCCGGCCAGTGGTGATAGTCCCCCGGTGTTGGCGGAGATAATGGCCGAAAATAGTCCTGCCTTAGAACCGTCTCGAGGGATCGGAAGTCGAAGGTGTCTGCGATCTCTGCGACCAATCCAATGTCCCAGAGGGCATGCAGCTCTTCTTTCGGTCCATAAAAAAGGTCGTTGCCACCTCGATCGTTCGGCAGACCAAGGGCCGCTGAGGGATCCGTAACCAGCACCGGCGGTTTGGTGTCGCTCAGTCGATAAAAACCGGTGCCACAATGCAGCGGTTGATGGATGTCTCCCACCAAATGGATCAGGAGACGAAATGCTTGTGTTCGGCTGAGTTCTCCGGGCCCCGATGTACCTGTTTCCAGAACTGCAATGCAGCGCTCGATTGCGTGAATGACGTCATTTTTGCCAGGCCTAAATGGTTCTGCGTCCGCCATGGAGATGGTCCCCAGCGGTAAATCAATGAAGTGCCAGCTTGCGTTGTTTGGGAAATCGCGGTTGAAGGCCTCGGCATCCCGGGGGCGAGGATGGTTAAGCCGCGCATTTTCTCGGACTTCGTCTGCCCAGGTGGACGCGCTTGCCAGATCCTTGTCTCCACTTTCATCCAGTAGTTGCTGCACTTTGAACCGGGTCTCGGAGGAGATAAGTTCCTCAGCCATAGGCTCCAATCGCCCGGTGCCCTTCCGCGCCCCAACCAAACAGCAACTCGACGGAACTGCAGGTCAGAAAGAAAATCAAAACCAAGAGCATAAAATAGGAGTAGGAGTTCAGGAGTTCAGGAGTTCAGGAGTCAGGATTCAGGAGTTCAGGAGTTCAGGATTCAGGAGACTTGGATTGAGAGAAAATGGCTGCGAAATCAAGCTCTTATCCCAAGATTTTTTCGGAATTCTTGTCGCATGAATACAGGCAAATCTTGCAACTCCTGAACTCCTGCAACTCCTGACTCCTGAGTTCTGGGTTCTGACTCCTTGATTGCTAGGCGTGAGTCGGTTGGTAAAGTCGCCTGATGAAAACTGAAGATGCGATCACGATTCTCGATCATTTCGCATGCACATTGCTCCCAGTGGCATTGCAGATGAATAACGGGAATATGAAAGACGCCGTCAAAGATTCGTACGAAGTCGCCTTGGAAGTGCTGAAGCAGCGGAAGAGCTTTCACAGTCGGGCACTGGCGGAAATCGACAGCCGGCCGGGGGAAATCGACGCTCATGAGTTCAATGAACGCGTTGTTCATTTGCGAAGGGAGTTTCTTCCAGGCGAGGAGAGCTAACGATGGAGTCCCTGCCAAAATTGATGCGCGAGCTGAGCTTTCTAGCTTGTGTATCGATCGCCTTCTTTCTCGCTTTCCTTGGCAGAGCCGATGAATCCGTCGATCAGCGCTTGGAGAAGATCCTCGGGCAGATGACCCTCGAGGAAAAACTCGATTATCTCGGCGGAATCAACGCGATGTCCATTCGGCCAATTCCCAGACTTGGACTGCCGGAAATTCGCATGTCGGATGGGCCGCTGGGTGTCCGGCAGGACAAGCCGAGCACTCGTTATCCGGCCGGGATCGCACTGGCGGCCAGTTGGAACCGTGATCTCGCGCAACGGGAGGGTGTGTCGATTGCCCGGGACTGCCGGGCTCGCGGGATACATATTTTGCTGGCTCCAGGGGTAAATATCAATCGCCTTCCGATCTGTGGGAGAAATTTCGAATATATCTCGGGCGAGGATCCCTATTTGGCATCGGAAATGGTGGTCCCGTTTATTCGAGGGGTCCAAAGCCAGGGCGTCACCGCAACCGTGAAACATTTTGCGGCGAACAATCAGGAAATCAATCGGATGACGGTCAATGTGATTGTCCCTGAAAGAGCCTTGCGTGAAATTTATCTGCCGGCGTTTGAGGCAGCCGTTCGAGTCGCAAAAGTGGGTGCCGTCATGGATGCCTACAACAAAGTGAATGGCGACTACTGTACGGAGAATAATTTCCTTAATAATCTGCTGCTCAAGGGCGAATGGGGATTCGATGGAGTTTTGATGTCAGATTGGGGAGCCACCCATAGCGCACTGGGGCCTGCGCGAGCGGGTTTGGACCTGGAGATGCCTTCCGGGTCATGGATGAACGCGAAGAATCTTTTGCCGGCGATTCGGCGCGGGGAGGTGACCGAACAACAGATTGATGACAAGGTGCGCCGGATTTTGCGATTGATCATTCGGATGGGATATCTCGATCGCCCGCAAAAGGATCCATCAATTCCCGAAAACGATCCGGAAAGCGGCAAAACCGCGTTGGCGATCGCCGAAGAAGGAATTGTGCTGCTGAAAAACGAGAAAGATGTCCTGCCGTTAGATCGGGCAAGGATCAAAAGAATTGCAGTGCTCGGCCCGGACGCGCATCCCGGCGTTCCCGCCGGTTGGGGAAGTTCATACGTCAATCCGTACTACGCCGTGAGCGTGCTCGACGGTCTGAAGAATCATACAGGATCAGGAACGACTGTGGATTATTTCGACGTCGGTGTAGGCAATTTTGGCACCTCGCAGTTTGAGCACGAAGATCGACCCGGACACTTGGCTGCCGGTTTGCGTGCCGAGTATTTTTCAAACCTCACTTTCGCAGACGCCCCGCTGATCGACCGCATCGACCAACGAATCAACTTCGATTGGTCGGGTGTCGATTCATTGCGTGGCATTCTACCTGCCCAATTTACCGTGCGGTGGACTGGCATGATCCAGAGCAATTCCTCTTCTCTGCACGTCTTTCGAGCGAGAGCGGATTCAGGAATTCGAGTTTACCTCGACGAGAAGCTAATCATTGACGATTGGAGCGAACACGCCGCCCATCCAGACGTGACCACCAGATTCCTCGATGCAGGTCGGGCCTATCGGCTGCGAGTGGAGTACAAGAACACTGGTGGGGGTGGCGCTATTGCGCAGTTTGGCTGGGCATCGCTCAAAGTGCCGGAAGCTATTCGAGACTACGATGCGGCAATTGTTTGCGTCGGTTTCGACAATGGCAATGAAGGCGAGGGCTCCGATCGCACCTTCGATCTGCCGGACGAACAAGACGATTTAATAAAGGGCGTTGCCGACAAGAATCCCAAAACCATTGTGGTCATCAATTCGGGTGGGAATGTCGACATGCACCGCTGGCTCGAGAAAGTACCGGTGCTGCTGCACGCCTGGTATCCGGGTCAGGAGGGAGGGAACGCCCTGGCGAAAATCCTCTTCGGAGACGTTGACCCTTCAGCAAAGCTTCCGGTGACATTCGAAGCCGATAAAAACGAGAATCCCGCGTTTGAGTCCTATCCGTCCGATGAAAGTTCCGATATCAACGGCGAAAACGTCCATTATGACGAAGGAATATTCGTCGGATACAGAGGGTACGAACGTCTGGGAATCGAGCCTTTGTTCCCTTTCGGCTTCGGTCTCTCTTACACCCGGTTTGAATTCTCAAACCTGCGAATCGAACAGGGTGACGGGCCGGATCTCGGCAATGTACAGGTTTCGTTTGAGATTCGAAATATTGGTGATCGAGCTGGAGCGGAAGTCGCACAACTTTATGTGAGCGCCGTCCAGCCGGCGGTGGCGCGGCCGGTCAAGGAGCTGAAGGAATTTGCCAAGGTCTTTTTATTGCCAGGCGAATCCAAGCAGACCACCCTTTCGCTCGACCGAAAATCCTTTGCCTACTTTGACTCTCGGACAAGTCAATGGCGGACAGATCCGGGTAGATACGTGATTTCCATTGGAGCGTCGTCGCGCGATTTGCGGCTCAAGCAGAGAATTGAGATTACCGGTGCGAATAAAGACTAGGAGCCAGGAGCCAGGAGCCAGGAGTCAGTCGGCAACTTCCAGCGGGATTTCAGAGGATGCCGGTACGAGAGGTCTGCAACTCCTGACTCATTTCTGGTCTGATTTGCTTCTTTGCGGCGTCTGTGTTTTGGTCCACTTCTGAATCCTGGCTCCTGAATCCTGACTCCTGTTTTAGAAATGCTTCTGAACGAACGCGAAACCCTGAATCGGGTGCTGCAGTCGGTGAGACCGCCAAGTGTTGAAAGTGTCTCGATCTGGGAGGCCGGGGAGAGGGTGCTAGCGCAGGACCTGGTGGCGACAGTTGCATTGCCGCGGTTCGATAACTCGACGATGGACGGCTACGCTGTTCGAGCCGAAGACGCGGTGAGCGGAGCCCGCCTGCTGGTTTGCGGAGAACAAGCTGCGGGCCAGGATCTCGGGCTCAGTGTCGGCCGGGGAGAGGCTGTTCGGATTTATACGGGCGCCCCGCTCCCACGCCACGCGGACGCGGTGATCATGCAGGAGGATGTCGACGCGGACGAAAGAACAATTCTTATCCGGGAAGGGGTGACCAGCGGGGAAAATATCCGGGTGCGCGGTGGCGATCTTTGCGAGGGTCAGAAGCTGGCATCCAAAGGAAGTCTCCTGACCGGGCCGACCCTGGCTGCCATCGCTTCGCAAGGCACCAGCGAATTGCCGGTTTTTAAGCGTCCTCGAGTGGCAATCTTAGCGACTGGCAGTGAACTCAGATCGCCTGGAGAATCGATTCTTCCAGGGGAAATATATGAGACAAACCGTATTCTCCTGGCGCAGCTTGTGGCCGGTTCAGGCTCCCAGGGAGAGATTTTCGACATCGTGCCGGATTTGGAGGAAGCCCACTTGCAGAGCTTCCAGCGCGCGCGTTCCCACGATGCGATCGTGGTGGCGGGAGGCGTCTCGGTGGGCGGCAAGGATCTGGTCAAGCCGACCTTGCTAAAGCTCGGAGCCAAGCTGGATCTCTGGCGAGTGGCCGTCAAACCCGGCAAACCGTTCATGTTTGGGCGGCTTGGAGAGACTCTGGTCTTCGGCCTGCCAGGTAATCCCGTTTCGGCGTTTGTGACTTTTCTGCTCTTCGCGCGTCCCGCTCTCTGGAAAATGAGTGGGCGTTCGTCGCTGGAATTGCCCGGGGCTCGAGCGCGCCTGGAAAGGGAACTCGTGAATCGGGGGGACCGGCCCCATTATTTTAGAGGCGTCTTATCAACAGGGAATCTTTACGCCGGTCGGCAAACAGGAATCCCACGCACTGTTTGCTTTGTCCCAGGCGAATGCACTTTGTCGGCTGGAAGCAAATCAGACGCTCGACGCGAATTCGCAGGTGGATGTCATTCCGATTTAAGGGCGGGAACTTCTGCCGGGGACACCACCGCTTGGGTGCGAGAACCACGGACAAGGGGAAAGCATCCGCACGGAGGAAGAAGTTCAGGAGTTGCAGGAGTTCAGGAGTTTACAGAATAGGTCGAGCAGTAAGGGCTCCGCCCATTGAGCCGTTTTGGACGGTGGGAAGCCATCTTCGCTATACAGCCGTTGGGGCTTGTCGAAACCGCCGAACGACCTGTACGACGAAGAACTTCTGTGACCTCTGTGCGATGCTCTCCCCCTGCGCGTCGTTCTCGCCTACTCACCGGACGAGACCCGAAAACTGGTTGCTAAGGGCCGAAGGCGGAATGATAATTTTGATCACATGGTTGCGCTCAAAGCGGGATATGATCTGGCGGCGGAAGTTCTGCATCTCAAACAACAGCGTAATGCCATCATTCTGGCCCACAATTATCAGGTCCCAGAGATCCAGGATTTGGCTGATTTTGTGGGCGATTCCTTGGGCCTGAGCTACAAAGCGAAAGAAACGGATGCGGACGTTATTGTTTTCTGCGGCGTGCATTTCATGGCCGAGACGGCAAAAATCATCAATCCGGGAAAAAGGGTAATTTTGCCGGACTTAGATGCGGGGTGCTCTCTCTCAGAATCCTGTCCGGCAGAAAGCCTTGAAAAATTCCTCCAGCAACATGCCGACAAGAATTATTATGTGATCGCCTACATCAATTGCAGCGCCGGGGTCAAGGCGCTGTCTGACATCATCTGTACGAGCGGAAACGCAGTGAAAATCGTTGAGAATGCTCCGGCCGATCGTAACATTCTTTTTGTTCCGGACCAGAACCTGGGAAGCTGGGTGATGGAGAAGACGGGCCGTAAAATGGATCTCTGGCGGGGAGCTTGTTATGTCCACGTTGAATTCACCAAGAACAGTATCGGCGCGATTCGTGAACAGTATCCCGCGGCGCCGGTGGTTGCTCATCCGGAGTGTACTTTCGCCGTCAGGATGTTGGCTGATGAGGTCTGCTCGACGGAAAAGATGGTCAGTTATTGCCGCGATTCGGAGGCTGATGCCTTCATCATTGTCACAGAATCAGGAATGCTCCATCGATTGAAGAAGGAGATCCCCGGCAAGACTTTCATCCCCGGCCCGACTGATAAGTGCGCCTGCGCCGATTGCCGGTTTATGAAGAAAAACACCTTGGAGAAGCTAAGAGATGCGCTGGCAAATCTGGCGCCCGAAATTTTGCTGCCTGAGCCGGTACGCCGGCGGGCTGAGCTTCCCATCATTCGAATGTTAGACCTTAGTCGTTGAACAAAGCCTCTGCTGTTGTCGTCGGAGCGGGACCTGCAGGGTTGCGGGCCGCGGAAGTCATTGCTCACCAAGGAATTCGGACCACCATTTTTGACCAGAAAGCATCTCCCGGTCGAAAATTCCTGGTTGCGGGCCGGGGTGGCTTGAATATTACGCACAGTGAGCCGCTTGGGGAGTTTGCCAAGCGGTATGACTTCCCAGATCGGTGGAGCGCTTTGCTGAAACAATTTACTCCAGAGGATCTTCGCCGATGGTTCGAAAAGCTTGGCGTGGAGACATTCGTTGGTACCAGCGGCCGGGTCTTTCCTCGCAATATCCGTACACCGATGATTCTCGAGTTATGGATGGAACGGCTCGATACCCTGGGAGTTGATTTCCAGGTAGGCCGCCGCTTTCATCAAATGCTCGGAAACGGTCCTTACGATCTTGTCTTCCAGCGGGGGACAAAATATCAGTTGGTGACCGCAGACGCTGTTGTATTCGCCCTGGGGGGCGCTTCATGGCCCCAGACGGGATCGGATGCCCTCTGGGCTGAAGAATTTCGACGCCTGGGAGTGCCGACGAAAGATTTTGTGGCCGCCAATGTTGGTTGGCAGCGCAGTTGGTCTGAGTTGTTTCTAAGCGTCGCCGATGGGAAACCTCTTAAGAATCTGATCGTCACCTGCGCGGATAAAGCGGTAAAGGGTGAATTGTTGATTACAAAGTACGGATTGGAAGGTGGGGCGATCTATCAATTGACTCGCGAGCTGAGGCGTTGTCCGGAGATAGAGATTGATTTTAAACCGGGCAGCACCCCTGCGGATTTGCGGAAACGCTTGCCTGAAGACGCCTCCGTCAAAGAACAAATCGTCAGATCGTGGCGATTGAGTGCCGCGTCCGCCGCCCTGATCGAGGAAGTTTCGCATCCGAAAACTGTCAGCGATTGGATCTCAGCGGTGAAGGCGTGTCGGATTGTCCTCGAGTGCCCCAGACCGATTTCAGAGGCGATTTCGAGTGCCGGCGGCGTTCCGTGGGATCAACTCACGGCCGACCTGATGTTGCGTTCTTTGCCCGGGGTATTCTGTGCTGGCGAGATGATCGATTGGGAAGCTCCGACCGGAGGGTATTTGTTACAAGGTTGCTTCGTCACGGGAACGATTGCAGGAGAAGGAGCTGCGAAGTGGATTGCGAAGGTTCACTAGCCGTGACAGCTTTGCCGGCACGAACATGAGTACGCAACTTAAGATTGGCGATCCCGCTCCAGACTTCACGGCTACGGCAGTGGGCGGCATCTATGGTGGTGGCCAAAAGGTGAAGCTTGCAGATTTTGCCGGTTCTACACTGGTCCTTTATTTTTATCCGAAGGACGGCACGCCGGGCTGTACCGCCCAAGCCTGTGAATTACGCGACTCCTGGCGCGAACTTCAATCCAAAGCGGAGCTTTTCGGCGTGAGTGTCGATAGCACGGAAAGCCATCACGCATTCATCGAAAAGCATGGCCTTCCGTTTCCGTTGTTGAGCGACCCGGACAAGGAGATGGTCAAGGCCTATCAGGTTTGGGTCGAGAAAAGCATGTATGGGAAAAAATACATGGGGACCGACCGGACGACCTACGTCATTGGCCCCGACCAGAAAATAAAGTCGATTCTGCAGAAAGTGAAATCCCCGGGTCATGTAGAACGAGTGCTTGAGGCACTGGCTTCGTAATCGGTTGATGCGGCAGACTGAACGAGATCCCGCGATGGCAACGGTTCTCAAAATGAAATGTGATCCTTATGAATCGTCAAACGCTCCTCACCATCTACGAACGGCTCGAAGGGATCATCTCCAAATTGCCCGTCCCTCTCCAGAACGCCGTGATTGGGGAGTTAAAACCGATCAAACAAATTTTTCTTTCACAGAGACTTGCCAGGATTGCTTTGCTGGGCAAACCGACCGCAGATGCATCGGCCCTGCTTTCCGGCCTGCTTGGCAGCGATCTTCAGCTGATCGAGGTCAAACAGACTGGAGGTTGGGTTTCCTATGAGTTGCGAGGGAGAGGAGGATTCCGTGTCCTCGATGCGCGCCGGTTGAATGAAACGAGCTTGGCTTGGAACGCTCTGGCGGGTGCTATTGCTGAAGAAAGTCCCGACCTGTTTGTCTTTCTCGTCGATGGAAGTCAACCCCTCGATCTGACTCTCGAATGCGAACAAGCCGTCAGACTGCTGGAGATGGCAGAGCTTCGTCATCAGTCCAAAGCCGGCCTGATCGGAGTCATTGATTTGCCTGGCTCAATGCCGCCGGATGTCGTTGAAGCCCGGCGGCTTGAATTGCAAGCCTGGCTGAGCGGCCCTGGAAAATTATCTGCCCATTTCGTCAAAACTGTCGCGGTTTGTTCTTTCGTCCGATTCAGAGTAGACGGCTCGATCGATCCGGATCGTGACGAACGCCGAAATCTTGACGCCCTGGGTGAGGTGCTGACCCGCGAACTTCCCGGGGAGGCGCAGGTCGAGATGGCGCGATTGGTCTCCGCAAAAAAGGTTCAGTTAGAAATTTCACAGCATCTCGTCCGATCGCTGACCACTGTCTGTGCTGCGATCGGCCTGCAGCCAATCCCGTTTGCCGACTTTCCAATCCTGACAGCAATTCAGTTTGCCATGGTCTCTGGAATCATGCACGTTAGCGGCCGTGAACTCGGATTGAAATCCGCAGCCGAGTTTTTTGGAGCAATGGGAGCCAACATTGGAGTCGGAATGGTTTTGCGAGAGGGCGCACGGGCCGGTATCAAGCTGCTGCCAGGATGGGGGAATGCAATCTCCAGCGGAGTGGCGGCGGCGGGAACTTACGCCATTGGCCGGTCGGCGATTGGTTACTTTGTGGAAGGAATTTCGCTCGGAGAAGCACGCCAGCTTTTCCACCGCCCAAACTTGCCGAAGAAGCGTTAGTCCGCCTTAATTACAGCCTTCTGGGAGGCCAATGCTATCACCGGCCTGCTTGTCAATAACCTGTGAGTAAGCTCGGATAAGGCGCCAACATTTCTGCACCCGCGCCGGATTGCAGAATATCTGCCAAGTGAAATTAACTGAAATCATGTCAGCGTTGGATTCACTTGGCGCAGCTCCGCGGAAGTCCATGGGACAGAACTTCTTACACGATAGGAATCTCGCCTCTTGGATCGTTGAAAAACTTGAAATCGAATCCGGCGATCATGTCGTAGAAGTTGGTCCTGGTCTGGGTGCTTTGACGGAGGAAATATTGCGTCGCGGGGTGTCGGCAACTTTGCTGGAAAAGGATCGGGCCTTCTCTCAATACCTTCGTGAAAAATTTGCCGGCCCTGGGATCGAAGTAATCGAAGGTGACGCCCTGGAGTACGACACCCGGGTCGAATTCCTCCGTCCACCGTCGAAAATCATAGGAAATCTGCCCTATTACCTGTCATCAGCTCTTCTGTTTCATTTCACGGCGGACCCCTGCCCATTCGAACATATGGTGTTCACGGTGCAGAAAGAAATGGCGGATCGGTTAAGCGCGTCTCCCGGAGGCAAGGATTATGGAAGTTTGAGCGTGATTATTCAGAGGCGATGGCGAGTGACCAGGTTGAAGATTCTGCCTCCTTCGGTATTCCTTCCGCAACCGCAGGTCGATTCCATTGTTCTTTTGTTCAAGGGGCGAGCGCCTGGGGAGCTTGAAGAGACTGACTCCGGCAAATTCTCTGAGCTGGTGAAGGCAGGATTTTCCGAACGCCGGAAACAGGTAAGGAATCTTCTGAGTTCTTACGGCGACACAGAAAGGATTGAAGCTGCCCTGCTCGCGGCAGGGCTTCTTTTGACTGTCCGAGCGGAAGAGATTTCACTCGACCAGTGGATTCGGATTCTGAATTTTCTGCAACCGACGATCGCCTATGGCAGCGATCCGGGCGAACTCCTTGCGGTCGTCGATCAGGATGATCAACCTCTCAGGGCGATGGACAGGGCAACAATTCACCGGGAAAATCTGCTGCACCGCGCTGTCCATATCCTGCTGGTCAATGATCGCGGTGAACTGCTCCTGCAAAAGCGTTCCCATCAGAAAGACAGATTTCCGCGGCGCTGGGACTCGAGCGCCGCGGGTCACGTGGATGCCGATGAATCGTACCAAGAGTGTGCGATGCGGGAATTGCAGGAAGAAATTGGTGTGACAACGACCCTTGGCCGAAATTGGCAGAGTTGCTGCTTCCGAGGCTACCGGTCACGAATTCATCAAGATTTTTGCCGGAGTCCACAACGGTCCTTTCCGCTGGAATCCACATGAGATCGAGACCGGTGGGTTTTTCCAGCCCGAGATGGTCGATAGCTGGATTTCGACGCGCCCGCAGGATTTTGCACCGGGATTTATCGAGTGCTACCGGACCGTGCGTCGGGAGTTAGAGGAGATAAGGCAGAAGTAAGGGAGTTCAGGAGTTGCAGGAGTTCAGGAGTCACAGAGTGTCGGAGATGTTGCGAGTGTTGGACGTGAGAGATAATGGCTGGCAAAATTAAGGCCAACTCTCCGATTTTTCGAAATTGTTTTCATCCCATGAATACGGACAATCTCCATTCTGCAACTCCTGAACTCCTGCACTCCTGCCTCCTGTACTCTACAGCGCGATGGGCGCGGCCAGGCACGCATCGGGGATACCGAACGAATCGACCAATTGGACTGCTTCCTGCCGGATTTCCAGGCAAAGCTTGTCTACCTGCCGGCTGACGGCTCTTGATTTCAAGCCGGTAAGGGCACCGTGTTCCAGATACCATCCCTTATTGAATTCGATCTGCGATAAAGCAAAGAGATCGCAGAGCCGTTTCAAGACAATTTTCAAAGGTGTTGCCTGAACCGTGGCGATTACTCGAACAAATCGTTCGAGGATCACTCGTTCGATGTGAGCGTGGGCAAGGTCAATCAATTCCCGTTGCATTTGCGCAAAGGCACTGTAGTGGTCCAACCGCTTTTTGGACGTTAAACGTCGGAATTCCTGGGCAGCCGAAAGGAGCGCGGCTGACTCCCGAAAGCGATGCATGACCATCTGAAAATCGGTGTCACGAAGATGGCTTTCCTTGAGATTAAGTGTGAACCGCGGATTGCGCTTGGCGATGGCGGCCAACCGCTGATCGATAAAGAACCCGGCCATCTGAGCTGGCCGCATCGCTTTGAGTTTATCGTTGAACTCGCTCAATAGGTTCTTGGCAACCAGCTGCATCAACACTGTGTTGTCTCCTTCAAACGTGGTGTAAATGTCCGTGTCGGCTCTCAGCGCACTAATTCGGTTTACCGCGAGGTATCCTTCGCCCCCACAGGCTTCGCGGCAGGTCTGGATGGTTTGAGTAGCGTTCCAGGTGGTGACGGCCTTCAATCCTGCGGCAAGAGTTTCCAGCGAACGAGAATCATCCGGCGGAGAGGTTTCGTTCAATTCGACGAGGTACTTCAGGGCAAAGTCGAGAGCAAAAGCCTTGGCGATCAGCGGGCAGAGCCTCCGCTGGTGAGCCGGGTAATCCAGGAGGAGAGTTTCCTGGGGCGATTTCGGTGAACCGAACTGTCTCCTGCGAGCGGCGTACCGAATGGCAATCGTCAATGCGCTCTTGGCCGCGCTGTTGGCCGTTGTGGCAATACTGATTCGACCACTCACCAAGGTCCCGATCATCGTGAAAAAACGTGCGGCACGGCTCTGAATATCACTGCGATAGTGGCCGTCGGGGGTGACCTCCGCGAAGCGATTCAACATTTCGACGCGCGGCACTTTGACATGGTTGAACCAGATCCGCCCGTTATCCACACCGTTCAGACCCATTTTTAAACCGTTGTCTTCTATCGACACTCCCGGCAGCGGATGGCCGTTCTCGCCTCGGATCGGAACCAGAAAGGCGTGCACACCCTGTTTTTGATCGTGCATTTCGAGCTGGGCGAAGACGACCGCCAACCTGCCATCCTCGGCGGCGTTTCCGATATAATTCTTGCCCGCGGAATAGCTTTGGCTGTGGAGGACAAAACAATCACTCTCGCGATGGTAAACAGCGGTTGTTTCCAGGCCCTGCACGTTCGATCCGTGACCAATCTCCGTCATCGCAAAACAGCCCATCAAAGTCCCCGAGGCGGCATCTGGCAGATATTTGCGATGATGGTATTCGGTACCGAGTCGCTGGATGCTTCCTGCGAAAAGACCAAACTGGACTCCTAGCTTGATAACCAGGCTGATATCGTGGAAGGCAAGTGTTTCGAATGCCGCGATGAACTTGGGCAGATTTTCTTCCCCTCCGACCGAACGTGGCATAAATATCCGGCCAATCCCCGTTGCAGCCAGCCGTTTGGTCCAAGTCAGAACCTGTTTCCTGTAAACGGCGACATCATTTCCGTCATAATACCGGAACTCCGGTTGAATCATGAGCTGTCTGACAGAATTCCGGATCTCGGCGTGATTTCCGTCCAACAGAAGCTGCAGGAGCTTCGGTTCGAAGCTGGCAGGTTTCCTTTCGATCGGTGGATAGGTCGGTGCCCCAGCCCACACTGGAGCCGGCCCTTCATCGACGAATAACGGGTTTTCAAGCATTTCTCTCATCGGGTTCCCCGGTCTCCGAATTGGCTTCAGATGGAGTCGGAGGAATTGCCTCCTTCGGAGGGTAAAAACTGCCGCCCCGGTTTGCCATATCGAACAGAAGCGGGCAAGGGGCGAAATAGGGTGCAACACGGTCGCGAAGATTATTTAACCGGCTGACTACGGTTGCGATGCCGAGATGATCGGCGAATCGCAGTGGACCTCCACGGAAAGGCGCCCACCCGGTTCCCATGATCATTCCAAAATCCACATCTTCAGGAGCGTCCACCACCTTTTCTTCAAGCGTGCGCGCTGCCTCGTTGACCATCGAAAGGACCAGTCGATCCCTGAGATCCCCTTCATTAGCTGTCGCCGGTTCGGCAGGTTGCAAGTCACCGAGTTGATGGTTGATCTTTCCATCGTCGCTGGCGCCATGATCGTAAAAGCCCTTCCCCGATTTCCGCCCAAGCCATCCTTTCGAGATCATCTTTTCGAGCGTGTCATCCATGGGCCCCAGGTTCTGAACGCGACTCTCCAGTTCTTTCGCAACGTGCACAGAGACATCCAGACCGACCTCGTCGGTCAGGCGCAATGGGCCCATCGGCATCCCGAAATCCAGCATCACGCGGTCGATGTTCTCGACTCGATAGCCTTCTGCAAATAACCGTACTGCTTCGACCATGTACGGAAGCAGGATACGGTTAACCAGGAATCCAGGGCTATCCTTGACCAGGACCGGGAGCTTTCCGATTTGTTTTACAAAACGAATGGCGGCGCTCAAAGTAGCCGCGTTTGTCTTGGTCCCGCGGACAATCTCCACTAGTTGCATCCGGTGGACCGGATTAAAAAAATGGATACCTACGACCCGTTCGGGATGCTCCAAAGACGCCCCTATCGCGTCGATCGAAAGGGCGGAAGTATTCGAGGCGATCACCAGGTCAGGAGCTGTTTTCGATTCGAGGTGGGCGAATATTTGTTGTTTTGAATCAATTTTTTCGATCGCTGCCTCAATAATTAGGTCAACATCGCGGAGCGGGACTTCTTCGAAAGTTGGAAGAATCCGATCGAAGGCGTTCCTGGCATCTATCTCCGAAAAGACATGGCGTTTGACTGCCTCGCCATAAATCTTCGCAATGGATTGGATTCCCTTGCCCAGCGGCCCCGGTCCGACATCCTTCAGGATGACGCGGATTCCTCGACTGCTCAGCCACTGGGCGATCCCGGCACCCATGAGGCCCGCACCAACGACCACGGCGCGATTCACCGTTTTCAATGGCCCTTCCGGCGCGGGTTCGAATTCTTTCGGTAACTTCAGTTTTTTGGCCCGCTCCTGAAGAAAGAAGACTCCAATCAGGTTTTGCGCGGTTTCGCTGAGAGCCAATTCGATAAACCTGTTTTTTTCGTTCGCCAGTGACTGTTCGTGCGAAACATTGAGGCTTGCGCAGGCGACCTCCAGCGCTTTGAGCGGAGCAGGATAATGGCCGCGTGTTCGCGCTAGCGCTTTTTTCTCGGCTTGCGATTTGATGACCTGAACGAGTGGCGGTCGATTTGAGAGGTGCATTTTGGTGGACCTCTTTTTGCCACTGCTCTGTAGAATTATCTTGGTCGCTGCGGCCGTCAGACGCTCTCGTGGCACGATCGAATCGATCATTCCCAGCTTGAGCGCCTGCACGGAGGGATACTGACGACCATTCATGATCGCCGCCAGCGCGTTGGGGAGTCCGATCAGTTTCGGTAGTCGGGTTGAACCTCCCCAGGCGGGCAAAATGCCGAGATTTATTTCAGGAAGGCCAACTTTGGTCACCGAATCGGAAGAAGCGACCCGATAGTCACACGCCAGGGCAATCTCAAAACCGCCTCCCAGAGCGACGCCATGAATCGCGGCAACAGTCGGGTAGGGGAGGCTGGCAATTCGATCGAACGTTTTCTGACCCCGCTCGATCACAAGTGCGATCCGCTCCGCACTGATCTCCTGCGTGAAAGTGTGAAGGTCCGCGCCGGCAATAAAAATCCTCGGTTTCGCGGTTCGAAGGATCAGGCCTCTCAGGCTTTTTTCGGACTCGAGGAAGTCCAAATTCTCGTTTAACTCGTCCAATGTGCGCTGATCGAAGAGATTTGCCGTTGAATCTGGCCGGTCAAATGTCAGGATCGCGATGCCCGCATCCGATACTTCGCGTTGAATATTTTGATTCACGGCAGCGGTCTTCCTTAATTCCGATTGAGCCACAGTGCTCCGCCTTGTCCGCCTCCGACACAGAGCGAGACCAGCGCGCGGTTTGCTCGGCGGCGGTGTAATTCTTTGAGGGCGGTCAGCACTAACCGGGCGCCCGTGACCCCTACTGGGTGCCCCAGAGCAATTCCGCCTCCGTTGACATTCAAGATTTCATCCGGGATTTCCCCGAGGGGTGTTTCACGTTGCAGATGTTCCCGGCAGTAGGTTTCCGATCTGGCTGCTTTTTGGCACGCGATCACCTGGGCTGCGAATGCTTCGTTGATCTCGATGATCTCGGCGTCCTTCAAGCCGAGACCGGTTCTTTGTTCTGCCCGATGAATCGCGTAAACCGGGCCAAGCCCCATTCGCGAAGGGTCCAACCCGGCATACGCGTAACCTTCGAGCCGGCCAAGTGGACTTAGGCCCGATTCCTTCAAGGCCCGTTCTGTCATTAAAAGCAAAGCCGCTGCTCCGTCCGTAATCTGGGAGGAATTGCCTGCGGTCACGGTTCCGGTTTCCCGTTCGAAGGCTGGCTTAAGTTTTGCCAATGCTTCCATCGTCTGATTTTCCCGGGGGCCATTGTCCTGGTCCATGAATGTCTGGCCATTTCTCGCCTTGGGCAAATAGACAGGTGTGATCTCCTCTTTCAGCCTTTCTCGAGCGGCAACTGCCTTGTGGTGCGACCGCATCGCAAATGCATCCTGCTCTTCGCGCTCGATCTGGAAGTCACGACTGACTGTTTCCGCCGTTTGCCCCATGTTACACCCGCAGACGGGATCTGAGAGTCCAAGGAGCAGTCCGACTTGCGGTTGAAAATCCGCTGGTCGAAAACTGCTTAGCACCCCAAGCTTCTGTGAAAGATTCTTGGCTCTCGCGAACGCTCCAAATTTTTTCGCGGCTTCGTGGGAGTAAAGCAGAGGAATGTGCGACATGCTTTCAACGCCACCCACGATAAAAATGTCGCCTCGCCCAGCGAGCATCTTTTCGGCGGCCTGAGTCACTGCTTCGAACCCCGAGGCGCAGTTCCGATGGACGGTGATCGCCGGAACCGACTCGGGTATGCCGGCTCGCAAGGCGACAACTCGGCCCACGTTTGCCGAATCGGCCGGTTGGCTGACGCAGCCAATGATCACTTCTTCAATCCTGGTCGCATCAATTCCGGTACGGGCGACCAGCAGGCTAAGAGCGGTTTTGCCCAAATCCACCACATCGCTATCCGCTAATGTTGTGCCGGCCTTGGCAAACGGAGTCCGCACCCCATCCACGATGTAAATTGGTTCTTTCATAGTTTCATCGTCGGTCGGTTGCGTTTAAGAGTTGCTCATCTCCTGGGGTTTGTGGACTGCCGGTTCTTGTTTCTTCGCCGGCGTAAAGTGATTCAATCTCTTCGGTGTACTTCTGAACGAGTTGTCGCCGTTTCAGCTTCAATGTCGGCGTCAACTCACCGCCCGCCAAGGACCATTCCTCTGCGAGCAGGACGAATTTTTTGATCTGCGCGTAATGGCCAAAATGTTCGTTCAACCGCTGAACTTCGGATTCGATCAGGGCGTTCACCTGGCGATCGGCAACTATCTCCCGATTTGAGCGCAGCTCGACACCTTTCTGGTTAAAATAATCTGCGACCATTTGAAATGCGGGCACGATCAAGGCCGCCGGGAATTTCCGATTTTCACCAACCACCATAATCTGGGCGATGAACTTCGATTCCAGCATCCGATTCTCGATCTGTTGCGGCGCGATGTATTTGCCACCGGAAGTCTTGAAGATCTCTTTTTTCCGATCGGTAATCTTCAAAAAGAGACCATCGAAGCTACCGACGTCACCCGTATGCAGCCATCCTTCGCCGTCAAGAACCTCGGAGGTGAGTTCCGGCCTGTGGTAGTAGCCCATCATCACATTCGGGCCGCGATAAAGGATTTCGCCATCCGCAGCGATCTTGACCTCGCCTCCCGGGATCACCGGACCCACGGTTCCGATTTTATAATGGCCTTCTCCGGGATAGTTCGCTGAAATGACCGGAGAAGCTTCCGTTGGTCCGTAGCCCTCATAGATCGGTATGCGCGCGGCCCAGAAAACGCGAGCCAGACGCGGCTGCAAAGCTGCGGAGCCAGAGACGACCGCGCGAATGCGCCCGCCCAGTGCTTTCCGCCAATGAGAATAGACCAGTCGATCCGCCACCGCTAGCTGCAGCCGCCGAACCCAAGGGATCGGCGCGCCCGGTTCGAATTGTTCGGCAAGGTGCAGTGCCCAAAAGTAAAGGGTCCTTTTAGGTCCCCTCAGCTGGTTTCCGCTGGCTGCAATTTTTTCGTAAATCTTTTCCAGCAGTCGTGGCACGGTGGCGAACGCCTGCGGGCCCACTTCGCGGAGATCATCGCCGACAGAGTTAAGACTTTGCGCAAAAAAAACGGACGTCCCCAGATAGACATAAACGTTGACTAAGGTGCGTTCATAAATGTGACACAACGGAAGAAACGAAAGCGCACGTTCTGGCGACGCATCCTGGATGAGGGTAGCGACCGCAAAGCAATTCGTCATCAGATTGGAGTGCGAGAGCATAACGCCCTTTGGCGCACCGGTGGTTCCAGAGGTATAGATCAGGGTCGCGAGGTCTGCCGGACTAACGTTCGCTTTAATTTTCTCCAAGACACTCTTGTTGTCTTGCTCAGCCGAGCCCCTCTCGACCTGCAGCCGTCAGCTGAGTCCATTGTTCGGCTCCTGCGACCGGATCATAGGTGTAGATGTGTCGCAGGGCAGGAAGCTTGGCCTGCAGTGGAGCAAGTAACTGGTATAACCGATCGCTGGAGACAAAAATCAGATTAGCTTCGGAATCGCCGAGGATGAATTCGAATTCTTCAAAAGAGATGTTTGGGTAGATCGGTAGATTAACTGCTCCGAGAGACATCACCGCGCTATCGATAAAGCACCATTCGGGACGATTGGTTTCCGCCACATTCGCAACCCGATCGCCTTTGCGGACGCCCGCCATGTGCAGCCCCCACGCTAATGCGGCGATAAGATCGAGGGATTCGGTCGTCGAGAACATTTTCCATTCGCCCCCTAACTTTCGGGCGAAGGCAGCGTTTTGTGGGAAATGTTCGAGCTGATAGGGAAGCAGATCAAAAACGCGGCTGGGTGTCTGCATAAGAAATACAGTGAGCCTCACGCTCCCCCTGTCAGAGGACACTCAGTCTGAAACAGTGATTATCAAGAGGTTTCGGGGGAAGTGCGTCGGCGCAAGGTCAGGTAGGGTGAGGCTCCGTCCAACCGGGGCTTACCGCTTGGCCCCGGCCTGCACCGTCACCCCCGGAGAAACGTTCGGCGGGTCGGCGTGGGGCGGGTCGGCGTGATCGATAGCGGGTTGACGTCGCAGGCGAGGCAACACGGGAAGCCCCGGCGGCGGTAGGGTGAGGCTCCGTCCGAACCGGGGCTTTCCGGCTGGCTCCCGCCCTGCACCGTCATCCCCCAAAGGAGATACGGGTTGGCGGGTTGGCGTGGGGCGGGTCGGCGGATTATAGGGGTTGACGTCGCAGGCGAGGCATCGAAGGGATGGAGGAAGATTCGCGGCGGCCGCGGAGCAGCCCTAAGCAATTGAGCGAAGGGCAAGTGTGCGAAATGGTGAAACTGAAGCTTGTGCACCGCCATTGGGGAGCGCGGAAGATCCGGACGTTGTACCATCGGCGGCACGGGCAGGCGCCCAGCGAGAGTAGTTTCAAGCGGGTCCTTGAGCAAGTGGGTTTGACCCAGCCGCGCCGAGTACGGGAGGGGCCGGAGGCAGGAGGGCGGCTGAGCAGCGGACGCCGAGGACAACAACCCAATGAGGTGTGGACGGTTGATTTCAAGGGCTGGTGGCGCTCTGGAGAGGCTGGGCGGTGTGAACCTTTGACGATCCGCGATGAGTTCAGCCGTTACGTGCTGGAGCTGCGAGCGATGGACAATGCGCGCAGTCAGACGGTGCGAGAGGCCTTTGAGCGGATCTTTGAGCGACACGGTTTACCTGAAGCGATCCGATCCGATAACGGAGCACCTTTTGCCAGCGTGCAGGCCTTGCACGGGTTAAGCCGACTGTCGGCGCTGGTGGGTGGCGTTGGGGATCGATCTGGAACGAGGTCGACCGGCGCATCCGCAAGATAACGGAGGGCACGAACGGTTGCATCGGGACATTGCTAAAGAGTTGGAAAGCCTGGGTCAAGGAGCCACGCCAGAGGCGCTGGAGTTGTGGCGAGAAGAATTTAACCGGGAGCGTCCGCACGAAGCGCTGGGGATGCGTTGTCCGGCGGAACTGTATCGGAACTCGAGCAGGCCTTACCGCACCGTAGAGGTGCAATTAAGCTATCCCGGGATGGCGACGCGCTTGGTGGACAAAAACGGCAAGCTGAGTTGGAATGGCCAAAAGGTATTCCTGACCGGGAGCCTGGCGGGTTGGGAGGTAGGGCTTCAAAGGACTGAAAAGGACCAACTGGAGATCTGGTTCGGCCGACTCCTGCTCGGACACCTTGATCCGCAGGAGGTCAGTTTCCTCAGGTCCGAGGTGGCGTTGGCGTCATGAACCAACCCCCTCCAACCATCGTGGCGGGGGGCACGCCCGCCCCGGCGAGCCCTCATTCCACGGGCATAGGGGCAAAAATGCCCCCAAGGTGCCAAATCGAACGCACCAGGATGCCCGTAGCCGCATTTTGATCGAGACGCCCCGGCCGGGGGCCTCCCCCCCTCTGGAGACGAGTGGCCGCAACTCGCGACTTACCCACAATCGCCTTTTCCGGGCCGGAGGCGCTGCTGCGACGTAGCGTACCTGTCCCAGGCATTCTCGCAGCACGCCGGCCCGGGGCGATTATGGATAAGTCTGGGCACCATTTTGTTGCCCGATTCCCTGAGCAGAGATGGACAGAACCAAACAATGAACTAAAAGGTAACAGTGTTACCGATGTCCTGACCCATAAGTGTTACCGATGTCCTGACTGCGCCGCTGAACGCTGAACGCTGAACGCTGAACGCTGAACGCTGAACGCTGAACGCTGAACGCTGAACGCCGACGCTGAACGCTGGACGCCGAACGCCTATTGCACCGTCTTGAGAGCTTCCAGGTTTTTGTCGACGACTTCTTTGGGCAACGGGATATATCCGAGATCCTCAGCGAATTTCTGTCCGTCGGTGATGCCGAAATTGACGAATTTCTTAACCGCCTCACCGATTGGAGTGTTGTCGTAATTTTTGTAGAGTAGCAGCCAGGTAAAAGTTGCGATCGGATACGATTCTTTTCCGTCCGGATCCGAAGGCCAGGCACGCAGCAGATCCGCTGGAAATTGGGTGGTCGCCAGAGTAGCGGCCCCTGAGGCGGTGGTCGCGGTGACAAACTCGCCGGATTTATTCTGAAGTGCGGCAAACGGCAGTTTGTTGTGTTGTGCGTATCCGTACTCGATATACCCGATGGCGCCTGGGTTTGCTTAATCAGGGCGGTCACGCCGTCATTGCCTTTTCCGGCCACCCCGATCGGCCAGGTCACGCTGGTGCCCTCGCCGACGTGGTCTTTAAAGTCCGGACTGATTGCGCTCAGGTGCTTCGTGAAAACAAAGGTCGTTCCGCTACCGTCCGAACGCTCGCAAACCGTAATCGCGGTGGAAGGAAGTTTCGCGCCTTCGTTCGCTTTAGCGATCGCGGGGTCGTTCCATTTCGTGATTTTGCCAAGAAAGATTCCGACGTACGCTTCCCGGGAAAGTTTCAGGTTCTCAACCCCGGGAAGATTGTACGCCAGGACAATGCTGCCCGCGGTGGCCGGAATTAAAACAACGCCTTGTTTGACTGCCTTGATTTCTGCATCTGTCATCGCTGCGTCGCTGGCGCCAAACGAGACCAGGTTCTGCGTGAACTGTTTGATGCCGGCCCCGCTTCCAACTCCTTGATAGTTAATCTGTACGTCAGGATTTCCTTTCGTGTACTCAGCGATCCAGCGCTGATAAAGAGGAGCGGGGAAGGTCGCACCTGCGCCCTGCAGGGGCGTAGCCGCTGAGGCCGACCAGAGGAGAAACTTGGCGGCCAAAGTGGCAACCAAAAGAAGGGAAGTTTTAGAATTTTTCATAAGCGGTTTGCTACCACCTCCAGTCATCAAATTCTTTTGCTTCAGCAATCTCTCAATTGTTACAATCGCGTGACGGGGGAGGGGGGAAACGTGTCGGCGGATCGGCGTTGGGGCGTGTCGGCGTTCAGCGGCCACTGACACCGACACTGACACTAGCTCTTGGCTCCGCATAATCTTCCGCATCCGTAGTGTCCGATCCGTCGAATCTATTGATAAACGCAGTTCTTTAGATGCACGAGTTGCAGAAGTTCAGGAGTTGCAGGAGTTACGTCATTGAGAAATGTGAGAGGAATAGGTAATCGAATGGCTGGTAAGATCGCCGCGGTTTCATTGCTACTTTTGGCTTGGGTATCAGTGAGCGGTCTGGCTCAAGTTGCCGATCTCACGCCTCGGCCCGAGCTCAGCCCGGAACAGGTCGTTCAGTACCAGGCTGAGGCGCTTCAGCACAATGACGAGCCAAAAACGGATGCAGGAATCGAACGGGCATTCCGTTTCGCATCTCCGTCCAACAAGCAGATGACCGGTCCTTTGGAGAAATTCATTCGGATTGTGAAAAGCCCTCTCTATTCACCCATGCTGAATAGCGTCTCCTCTTCGATTGTCGGATCTGACGTGAAAGACGATCAAGCCAGGTTCGCCGTTCACTTCGTTGCCGCCGACGGTCGACAAGTGACCTATATTTTTGTCCTCTCCAAGCAGAACGAAGGAGAATTCAACAACTGTTGGATGACCGATGGCGTGGCCCCCGTTGAACAAGGGGAAGATGGTCCGGATCAGGGTGTTACGATTTGAAGTTGACCTCCTATCTCCGCACGGCGATAGGGCGGGATGTCCGATCTGGCCCGTTCGGGAAGGATACACCAGCTCCCGCTGCTGACGCGCGGCTTGATTCGGATCGGCTCAATTTTGGTGAACCTGTTGTGCGCAACCCTGCATTACAAAGTGATTGATGAAGCGCGATTTCTAGAGAAGCCGTTCCCTCGACCGGTGGTGATTTTGGTTTGGCATAACCGCATACTGGCCATGCCCGCGGTTTATCGCCGCTACTATCCAAAACGGAAAGGCCTCTTGGTGCTGACCAGCGCCAGTCGAGATGGAGCTTATCTGTCCGAATTCGTGCGATGCTTTGGGATGGGTTCAGTCCGCGGATCGAGTTCGCGTCGCGGTGCTGCCGCTCTTTTGGATCTGATTCGGAATTTGGAAGCCGGGTTCGATCTTTGTATCACTCCGGACGGTCCCAGGGGTCCTCGCTACAGCCTGGGGCCCGGGGCTCTGCTTCTCTCGGAAAGATGTCAGGTGCCTTTGTTGCCGTTGCTGGTTGAGTACTCGGCTTTCTGGCGGTTCAAATCGTGGGACGGCTTCGCCGTTCCCAAGCCTTTTTCCAAAGTAACGATCACGGCGCTGCCCTTGATAGAAATCGAAACCGCCGAATCCGAAGCCGCTTTCGAAGAGAAACGGAAACAGGTAGAGACCCTGATGACCGAGCGTTTGGTGATGAAGTAGGTATCCGGGAGCAGAATCCAGGAGTCAGGAGTCAGGAGCCAGGAGCAGGAGCCAGGAGCCGGCGAGGCCAGCGTCAGTGTCAGTGCTCAGTGTCAGAAGCCCAGGTGTCAGTGTCGACTGCCTGAAGGCCACTGAACGCCGACACGCTCGACTGCCGCCGCCGAACGCCGAACGCCGAACGCCGAACGCCGACCCGCCGACCCGTTTCCCCCACTGGCTCGTGGCTACTTTCTATGCTAGATGGCGGACGTGCGTCTTTTAGTTACCGGTGGGTGCGGGTTTATCGGCAGCAATTTTATCCGATACGTTCTGGAACATTATCAGCCGGAGATGATCACCAACGTGGATGCGCTCACCTACGCTGGTTCTCTGGAGTCGACGGCCGATTTTGTGTCCGAATTTGGAGATCGCTACGAGTTCGTCCGCTCAGATATTGCGGATTTCGGGCGAATAGAGGAAATCCTGTCGAATCATAGCTATTTCGCGGTGGTGAACTTTGCAGCCGAGAGTCACGTCGACCGAAGCATTGCGTCGCCCGAAAATTTCATCCACACCAATATCGTCGGAACCAGTATCCTGCTGGATTCCTCCAGACGGCATGGCGTGAAAAGATTCGTTCAGGTTTCGACGGATGAAGTCTACGGTTCACTCGGAGAAACCGGTCGATTTACAGAGCAAAGCCCAATCAATCCGAGTTCCCCCTATTCGGCGAGCAAAGCATCCGCTGATCTTCTGGTCCTGGCGGCGCATAAAACCTATGGCCAGGATGTTGTTATCACTCGTTGCTCAAATAATTATGGACCATATCAGTTCCCTGAAAAGCTGGTCCCCCTCGCCATCTTGCGAGCACTTGCAGACCAGCCGGTACCGGTCTACGGAGACGGATTGAATGTCCGCGACTGGATCCACGTCGAGGATCATTGTGCGGCGGTTTTTGATGTTTTGATGCAAGGTCGGTCCGGTCAGATCTATAATGTGGGTGCGGATTGTGAACGGAATAATCTGGACTTGGTGCGGGCGATTCTAGCGCGTTTGGGGAAGGGCGAGGAATTGATCGAATTTGTGACCGATCGTCTCGGCCATGATCGCCGATACGCGATTGATTCAAGTAAGATTCGGGCTGAGATCGGTTGGAAGCCGCTGCACGACATGGAGCGTGGTTTGACCGAAACAATCGAGTGGTACCGCCGGAACGAGCCTTGGTGGCGCAAGGTTCAGCGTCTGCGATGAAGCGAAGGATCGCAGTGGTGGGCAAAAATGGGCGGCTGGGCGCCGCCCTGTGCCGGATTCTCCGCGATGCGTATGATGTTCTCCCTCTGGGTCGGTCGGAGCTGGATCTGGCTAAGCCGATTGCGGACCAGCTGAAACACCTCTCGTTTGATTTACTGATCAATGCCGCTGCGGCCACGAATGTGGATTGGTGCGAGCTTCACGAAGATGAGGCGAATCAAATCAATGCGCGCGCCGTGGCCGAACTCGGTAGAGTCTGCGCGGAAAGAGGGGTTCGTTGTCTGCACGTGAGCACCGACTATGTTTTCGATGGCTTGGCTTCCCGTCCCTATACGGAATCGGATCCGGCGGCGCCGATCAGTGCTTACGGCAAAGCGAAACTTCTTGGGGAAGAACTTTTGCTCGGAACCGACCAGGGCCACCTGGTCATCCGAGTTTCCTGGGTGTTCGGTCCAGACAAGCCGAGCTTCCTCGATTGGGCGTTGGATCAAGCTCTCAACCGGGAGACGGTTGCGGCGATTGACGATAAAGTTTCATCGCCCACCTACACTCTGGATTTCGTGCAGTGGATTCGTCCGCTTCTCTTTGAAGTGCCGATCGGGGGTATCGTTCATCTATGTAATCCAGGCGGATGCAGCTGGCGCGAGTATGCACAATGGGCGATCGATTCGGCTCGGGAGGAGGGCGTTTGCTTTAAGGCGGATGAAATTCAGCCGATCACTCTTAACTCTATGAGCGCATTTATAGCGCGTCGTCCCATTTACACAGTCCTGGCGACCGGGAAATTTGAGGAAAAGACCGGCTTGTCGCCGCGTCCGTGGAAGGACGCGGTTCGAGACTTTGTTCGAAGGAAATTTTCGCCACGCGAATGACTTTACGAAAATTTCGCGGTGAAGGCGGGTTCTGTGCCGGCGGCTGTTTTGTCCTGGCCTTCGTGGCTCTGATCATGGTAGGGGCGATCCTTTGGGGAGCCTATTCCACCTATCAGGGTGCCTACCAGATGACCTCACCGCATCCTCGCACCTTTGAACCGATCCCTTCCGTGGGAGAGCAGAATGCCGCCCGTTTGAAATGGAGGGCGCTGCAAGATGCCTTACAAAAAGGGGATGAGGTGGAATTCAGATTCACGGCGGACGACTTGAACGCCTGGTTTTTCGCCGATGGTAAAAATGCCGATCTGATTCCACATCTCCGTTTTCGAACTGTGGACGATTGGATCGTCGCTGAGGTGAGCGTTCCCTTGAGATTCATGGCGGATGTCCCGACGCTCCCCTCTTTGCGGGAACGCTTTTTTAACGGCAAAATTGCCGGCCGCCTGGCGATCGAAAAGCAGGAATTGAAAATCAAAGGTCTCGATATTGAAGGGAACGATCATCGGCTCCCATGGTTGTTCACCGGGCAAGGATATCGGGACACCGTCACGCAAACGTTGGAACAAGGGATAAGAGCACGTTTACCCGACGGAGATATTTTCCTCTCGCGCCTGGATTCCATTCAGGTCGAAAACGGCCTGATTGTGGTCCGTTTCCGCGGCGCGACGGGAACCTGAACGCTAAACGCCTAACAGTTTCCTCAGGTCCGAGGTGGCGTTGGCGTCATGAACCAACCCCCTCCAACCATCGTGGCGGGGGGCACGCCCGCCCCGGCGATCCCCCCGCCCCGGCGGTCATTCCACGGGCATAGGGGCAAAAATGCCCCCAAGGTGCCAAATCGAACGCACCAGGATGCCCGTAGCCGCATTTTGATCGAGACGCCCCGGCCGGGGGGCCTCCCCCCCTCTGGAGACGAGTGGCCGCAACTCGCGACTTACCCACAATCGCCTTTTTCCGGGCCGGAGGCGCTGCTGCGACGTAGCGTACCTGTCCCAGGCATTCTCGCAGCACACCGGCCCGGGGCGATTATGGATAAGTCTGGGCACAATTTTGTTGCCTGATTCCCTTAGCAGAGATGGACAGAACCAAACAATGAACTAAAAGGTAACAGTGTTACCGATGTCCTGACCCATAAGTGTTACCGATGTCCTGACTGCGCCGCTGAACGCCAAACGCGAACGCCAAACGCTGAACGCCAAACGCCAAACGCTGAACGCCTAGGAGGATGTCGAAATCGCGTCCGTCGTATAAGTGGGCGCCGGACCATCGACCAATTCCATCGTGACCTTCATCGATCCAAAAGTCGCTGGACCAAAGATGGTCGCAAAGGAGGTATCGGCGGCATCGTGACCTGTGCCGATGCGAATCAGTCCGGTTTGTGGCGCAAGACGCGTAGAATCGAATATATACCAGCCTCCGTCCAGATAGGCCTCAAAGTAGGCGTGAAAATCCGGTGGCTGCAACGCATACGCATAGCCGGCTACGAATCGTGCCGGGATGGAGACCGCCCGACAAAAGGCGATCGCTAGATGTGCGAAATCGCGGCAGACCCCGGCCCGCTCAGTCGCTGTGTCGTAGGCCGACGTGAGTGGATTGGTGCTTCCTCGCAGGTATTCCACGTTGTTGTGAATCCAATTGCAAATGGCCGTCACTCGGGAAAAACCGTGTTGCAGCCGACCAAATTCATGTTGGGCAAGCCGCACCAGCATATCCGATTCACAGTAGCGACTGGGATAGAGGTATGGAATAACCTCCGACGGTATGCCCGCCGGCACGGTTTCCGGGACGTTGTCCCCTTTTTGAATACGGTGCTGTAATTCAACCGTCGCCTGATAAGAGACCCGAAGCGGCCCTGGCGCAGAGGAAAAGCGATGATGCCTTTTTTCGTCCCCCACCGAAACGGACTCCTCGACCTGATAAACTGGAGCGGTGATGAATTGTTCATTCAGGACCCGCTGAAACGAGTTAGTCACAACGCCAACGT
Organism: uncultured Verrucomicrobiae bacterium; assembly: GCA_963793135.1. Classification (GTDB taxonomy): domain Bacteria; phylum Verrucomicrobiota; class Verrucomicrobiia; order Chthoniobacterales; family JAFAMB01; genus JAFAMB01. The sequence continues at coordinate 20,707 of CAWBYX010000026.1, read as the reverse complement.
TGAAAATAAACGCACTCGGTCCGGCAACCTGGTAGTTGAGGTCACAGCCCACACGAAACGTGGTCTTATTCATACATTTTTTTCTCCCAGAGTCTTGTCTGACTCACTAAGTTTCCCATTTTTTTACCGCCGCGTATCCTCGTCGCTCTCTGCTCGATTGCAATCGTATTTCGGCCCATCGCCCTTGACTTGGTTCTCTTGGCGGCTGCTTACCATCTGAGCAATTCCACTCGCGTTTGGCACCGTTATCGGACTTGCGCGGCCCCAAATCGGCGGACAGGATTCGCGATCAATTCTTGCGCCTTGATCAGCTCAATCTCTCTCGCACCAGCGTCTGCAGTGGCTTCGAGCACAGCAAACACCGCGGCCGTCGTCAACTCCAGAGCGATCTGAACCGAGCCGTTTTTGCGCCAGTGCGCAAAAAAAAGCGCAGCCGTCATATCTCCGGCACCGTTGACATTCACCGGTAGCAGAGGCGTTTCGATCATGAACGCCCCACCCGAGTCCACCGCCAGCATTTCGATCCGATCGCCGGCTGCATCGTGTCGGCGTAGACTCGTCACCAGCACCACACTTGGCCCTGAAGCCATTACCTGGTCGACCGATGCCAGGGCCGATTCCAGATCCGTGACGACGCGCTGGGACAGGTACTCAAGCTCAAACTGGTTCGGCGTGATGATGGTCGCGGCCGGCACCGCCCGATCCCGCATGAACTCAGGAATACCCGGTCGCACGAAAAATCCTCGGCCAACATCTCCCATGACCGGATCACAGCAGTAAACCGCGCCGGGATTGGCCTTCCGGACCCTCTGGAACGCGTCCAGGATCACTTCGCCAAGTGAGGCGTCGCCCATGTACCCGCTCAAGACTCCGTCGCACTCCTGGAGAACCCCGCGTTCCTCAATCCCCTGAATGACGTCCGCCACCACCTCGGCCGGAAGAACCGTGCCGCGCCACGCTCCATAGCCGGTGTGATTCGAAAAATGCACCGTATTCACCGGCCAGACTTCGACGCCGATCCGTTGGAGCGGAAAAACGGCAGCACTGTTCCCAACGTGTCCGTAGGCAACGCTGGATTGGATCGACAAAATCGTCATAAGGAAGTTGTCAGTGCCAGTTGCCAGTTGTCAGTGGGGAAAGAGGCGATTTTTCGGTGCCGGCCCCGGTTCATGGCTCCTCATCGGGAGCGTCGCTCGCTGTCCAGCCAGGCCATTTGTTCTTCCGGATAGCGTTCACCAGAAAGAGCTCCCGGTGGAGCGACCCGATCAATCTCGGCCAAATCTTCAGCGGATAGATGAACAGTCGTTCCGCCCAGCGCCTCCGTCAGACGTTCGGTCGTCCGAGCACCGATCAACGGGATAATATCCGTTCCTCGGGAAAGGACCCAGGCCAAGGCAAGCTGGGGTAAAGTACAATTTATCCTGGAGGCGATTGCTCGGAGCGCGCTTATCAGATCCTGGTTCCGGCGCATATTCTCAGGGTGAAACCGCGGATACATGCCGCGGAAGTCGCCCTTGGAAACATCGGGTGTTTTGGGGGTCGCACTCAGTAGCCCACGGGAAAAAACACCATAGGCGGTGATGCTGATTCCGAGTTCGCGAGTTACCGGAAGAATGGCATCCTCAATCGAACGGGTGACGATTGCGTACTCGATCTGTAGAGCGGAGATGGGATGAGTTGCGTGGGCGCGGCGGATGGTTTCCGGCCCCGCTTCCGAGAGCCCGAGATGCCGGATGTAGCCGCGCTCCTTCATTTCTGCCATCGCGCCAATTGTCTCTTCGATCGGGACGGACGGATCCACCCGGCAAGGCTGATAGAGGTCAATGTAATCGGTCCCCAAACGTTTGAGCGAATAGGCGAGAAAATTCTTCACCGCTGCTGGTCGCAGATCGAGCCCGCTGAAAGCTCGATCGGGAGTGCGCAAAGCGCCGAATTTGACGCAAACGAACGCCTCCTCCCGTCGCGTTTTTAGGACCTGAGATATCAGCATCTCGTTGTGGCCCATTCCATAAAAGTCGCCGGTATCGAGAACGGAGATCCTGGCATCGAGCGCGGCGTGAATGGTCGCCAGGCTGGCAGTTTCGTCGGCGAGACCGTAGAAATCGGACATTCCCATGCATCCCAAGCCGACGGCCGAGACAGGCGGTCCATCAGTCCCGAGGGTGCGCGAAGGAAGCGCAACTGGAGAAAAATGAATACTCACGGGACTGACCATCCGCTCCGGAATGCCACCTGTCGAGCATCAGGCGTTCGGCGTTCAGCGTTCAGCGTTCAGCGGGCGGGCAGTGTGCAGTCAGCTATCAACGAGCGGGAAATCGGGGGCGCCTGTGGGTAGCCTGGGATGAACAGAACCAAACAATGAATAAAAAGTAACAGTGTTACCGATGGCCTGACCCACAAGTGTTACCGATGTCCTGACTGCGCCAAAAAAGCCACACCCGCCGAACGTCAAACGCTGAACGCCGAACGCTTTCTCCCACCGCCAACTGCCAACTGACACTGGCAACTCCTTACGCCAAACGCTGAACGCCGAACGCTGAACGCCGAACGCTGAACGCTGAACGCTGAACGCTGAACGCTGAACGCTTCTCTCCCCACCGCCAACTGGCAACTGACACTGACAACTCCTTACGCCAAACGCTTTTCCCTTGGCTTAGCGCTTCCAATCGTTTACCAACGAACGACCCCCCATGAATCAATCGCTGAACGGTAAAATTGCCATTGTCACGGGCGCGAGCTCCGGCATCGGCCGTGCGGTAGCCTACGAGCTCGCCAAACACGGCGTAAAACAAGTTTTAACCGCCCGCTCCAAAGACCGGCTGGTGGCGCTGGCGGACGACCTTGATTCGGATGCCATCATAGTGGCAGCGGACATGACCAGTCCCAAAGATATCCGCTCGATTGTCGAGCAGACGATTGCCGAGTTTGGCCGGATCGACATCCTGTTGGCCAACGCGGGCATCTACATTTCCGGTGATATTATCGTTGGGGAGCCCGATGCCTGGGACCAGCTGATCAGCACCAATGTGACTGGAGTCTTCCGTCTGGTCCATGCGGTGTTACCTCATCTGGTATCGCAGCGCTCAGGTGACATCCTGGTCACCAGTTCCATCTCAGGGCATCAGGCAATCCAATGGGAGCCGATCTACAGCGCTTCGAAGCATGCGATCCAATCGTTCGTGCACGGTCTGCGCCGCCAGTTGCTGACTTCGGGAATCCGGGTTGGAGCAGTGGCTCCGGGCATGGTGCTCAATGAACTCTGGGGCATGATCGATCCAGTCGAGATTGATCGAAAGGTTGAGCAGGGCGCCGGTCTTCGCTCCGAGGATGTGGCGGAGGCCATCACCTTTATGTTAACCCGGCCGCAGAATGTGACGATCCGGGATCTGGTGATGCTCCCGCGCGCCCAGGATCTGTAAGGTGTGCGGGCTATCAGCTAAGCGCTTTGCCTCTCCGATGCCGGGAGGAACCTGGGATCACGGAGATTCGTCGTCGGCCGACGTAAATTTGTCCACTGGATCCGGATGAAAATGACCAAGGCCAAATAAAAACTTCACAAATTGAGTTGCGCGTTCCCGAAACAGAGCCACTTTACGGTTCGAATAAAAACGCGGGGTGGAGCAGCCTGGTAGCTCGTCAGGCTCATAACCTGAAGGCCGTGGGTTCAAATCCCACCCCCGCAACCAATTTAAAGCCCCGCCAAATGGCGGGGTTTCTTTTTATAAGTGACTCATTTGTAGGCTTTTACATATGAGTGATCGCTCACTCTGCCCTTCTATTCCTAGGGAGCTTATCTCGACCATGAGATTGACCATCGTCAACTATAGGCGAGTATTTCCCTCGAATATTAGCTAATTTTTAGCTAATGATCTAGTCTAGTGTCTCTTAAATAATAGTGACATATCCAACGAAATATGCTTTGATGTCTGAATGCCTAAGCAGGGTGGAAAATTCGTGCTGAGTTCGGCTGAAGAATCGCAGTTACAGCAATTAATTCGCGCCCAGAGCACCCCACATGGGTTGGCGCAGAGAGCGCGCGTCGTCCAGTTAGCGGCTCAAGGTATGGGGGTCCGGGCGATCGGAGGGCGCGTCGGCATGCACTATAACCAAGTCGCGAAGTGGAGACGGCGCTATCTCCGAGGGGGGATAGGGGCGCTGCAGGACGAGCCCCGCTCGGGCCGCAAAGGCAAGATCAGCACGGAACTGTTGCGCCAGATCGTCGACCAAGCCACCCGGCCACCGCAGGGCCGGGTACGATGGACTTGCCGGGCGATGGCTCGCGAGTTTGGTGTCTCCAAGGCGACGGTGCAGCGAGTCTGGAGTCAAAACGAAATCAAGCCACACCTGACGCGTGTCTTTAAGCTTTCCAGCGATCCGGATTTTGAGGCGAAATTTTGGGATGTCATCGGTCTTTACCTCAATCCTCCAGAGCAAGCAGTGGTGCTCTGTTGTGACGAGAAGTGCCAGATCCAGGCGCTGCAGCGCAGTCAACCGGGTCTGCCTCTGGGCAAAGGACATATCCGCACTCAAACCCACGATTACTATCGCAACGGCACCGTCACTCTCTTTGCCGCGCTGGATTACTTGGAGGGCAAAGTAATCGCTCATACCGCCCAGAAACACACCCACCACCAGTGGCTGGAATTTCTCAAGCAAATCGACCGCGAAATTCCTTTGAGCCAGCGCATCCACATCATTCTGGATAATTACTCCACCCATAAGCATCCGGTCGTTAAACGTTGGCTGGCGCGTCATCCACGCTTCGAACTGCATTTTACGCCTACGGGCTCATCTTGGATGAACCTAGTCGAACGCTTCTTCCGAGACTTAAGCCAGCAGGCGATCTTGCCCGGCAGTTTCAGCAACGTGCGCCAACTGGTTGACGCTATTATGGAATACCTCGCCCAGCACAACCTCAATCCCAAGCGTTACGTCTGGAAAGCCAAAGGAGAGGAGATTCTGGCAAAGATCGAACGAGCCTGGAAAGCGGAAGGGGACCCCGGCCCCCCAGGAAAGGACTGAAGAGCTGGAACGCTGTGGCAGCGTGGAGGCAGGGCCCATAATTGCTATTATGGGCCCTGCCCATTCACCCCCAGAAAAGCAATGTTACACCGTTTTAATTTTGTAAATTTTCGAAAAGGAGATATCAAGAGGCGCAGCGTGAGCGACACTATTGGTGCTAGAGAAACCGGCCAGCCCCTGGAAGAACTCGGTTGAGATCCAAGCCCTTAGTGTCGACTTGAGGGAAGCAGTGATGGCCTGCCTCTCCGGGGGAGAATCCCGCTGTTGGACGGTAGGGGAGTTGGTCGAGCGATTTAAAAATCTGGGCGTTTGCGCCACCGGCGCCAGCGTGACGGCCGCGCTCGCCGAACTCGGGGTCGAGCTTGAACTCTCGAGCTGGGCGCCGTGGCGCCTGCTCGACCGGGGAACCGAATGGATCCTGGCGAGCGGCGCGAAACCCTCGGGGAATTTGCCCTAGAGCCGGATCCCTCCCTTAAGAGGTTCCCCACCAAGGAAAGCGACTCTGATTTTTCCGGAGTGATGGGCCCGATGCTGCTGCGCTCTCCTGCCAGGTTGAGTCGCCGCAGAGCGTTGTGCAGGGCTGCTCGGCCCAAGGGAGCGCCGCTGGGTCCGGGGAAAAGGAGTCTTAACTGGCTCCATTGGAAAGATTTGCGGTAGAACCGCCGTTGATCCGGCCGGGCCAGCCGCTCTCTCCAGGCGTGCCAGAAGCGCAAGGAGACAGCGAAGCATGGTTCCTCGATCGCCGCGTCCCACGTAGACCCGTTTCGTGGAAGGCCGAAGGTTTTCGAGGGATTGCTCGAAATCCTTAACGACTTCGCTGATTGGCTTGGGTTGTGCGCTCACACGCTTCTTTCTCTGGAAGTACCCCAGAGTAAAATAGTGATGGAGAAAAAGGGTTGTCTTTACAACTTGCGCCCAGTCTTTATCACGTAAAAACATCACTTTGAATAATCAAAGCCGAAAATGAACTCTCTACTCTGGGGAAGAGAGGGAGAGGCGAGGCGAGGGGGGCCGCGCTGGGAGTTTCCCGCGCGTCTATGACGCAAGAGGATTCGCAGCCAGAAACCGGAGAAGGGCTGCTGGCTCCCTTTGATCTGTTAGAGGGAACTTCAGAATCGGCCCGAGCCAAAACTGAGGAGACCTTCCTGGAGCTCTTGGGAGCGCGAGTGCGCAATCCCAATACGCGAAGCGCTTATCGGGTGGCCTGGCGCTCATTTTTGGCATTTTGTTCGGCCCGCGGGCTCGCACTCGAGAGTGTAAAGGCCTATCACGTGGGAGCATGGCTGGATCAGCATCCGGGCAGCAGGTCGACGCAGAGGCAACACCTGGCGGCCGTCCGGTTGCTCTTCGATTCGCTGACGATGCGAGGGGTCGTTGAGTATAATCCAGCCGCCCGGGCCAAGCCGCCGAGGCTGGTTCGAGAATCCTCCCATACGCCGGTCTTTGAAGAGGCCGAAATCGTCGCGTTCTTGGACTCGATAAGCCCAAATTCGTTAAAGGACATTCGAGATAAGGCGATTCTCAGTGTTCTCCTCTATTCCTGGTGCCGGGTGTCTGCCCTGATCAACTTGACGGTTGCCGATTACTACGAACGTAGCGGCACGCGCTGGTTACGGTTCCAAGAAAAACGAGGGAAAGAACACGAGGTACCGGTGCACTCAAAGGCTAAAGAAGCGGTCGATCTTTGGCTTGAACGATCTCACCTGACTTCAAATCCGAGTGCACCTATTCTCCCTTCCTTCGGCAAGAATCGTGAAACGATTGAATCGAGACGCCTGGATCGTCGAAGTGTCTTGAAGCTGGTTGAGAAGCGAGCGAGGGCAAGCGGAATCCTGAAACGAGTTTGTTGTCACAGTTTCCGTGCGACGGGGTTACCGAATACATGAATTTGGGCGGCACCATCGAGATCGCTCAGCGGATCGCCGGACATACGAGTCCGGGCGACCACCCGGATATGATCGATCCGGGGACCGGTTGACTCTTGAAGAGATTGAATCTCCGGTTCGCGATTGTCATGAAAAGACGGCCACCCGTTCACCTTTACTCGACTCAATACGGATTGTCGTTTCGTGTGTTGTACTCGGTTGTATTCTGGGCTCGCCAGGACAGCGCATCGTTGACCGAACCTATTCCAGCTCCGTAGTCTTGCATTAGATGAAGGGCTTTTATTGGATCCTGATTCTTCTGCTACTTTCAGTTGGACAGATCGAATCGGTACAGGCCGCGCCGGCTTCACCAAGCGGTGCCGCGCCGGTTTTTCCGAAGCCTGTGGAGGATTATCATGACGAGCAAATTCCCGGCATCATGGCGAAGCTCGTTCAACGGATCCAAGCCGAGCCGTTTAATCTCGTGGGGACCTTAATTTTCCTTGGTGCAATCATTCACACGTTCCTTGCTTCCAAATTCATGCTGATCGCTCACCGCCTTGAGCATCAATATCTCGCATTGAAGGAGCAGGAAAAGGATGCCTCCGACGATAAGGAGTTTTCTTGGATGCAGGACCGCCTACAGTTTCGTGCGCAGTTATTTCATTTTCTCGGAGAGGTTGAAGCAGTTTTTGGAATTTGGCTGATACCTCTGGCCATCGCGATTCTGGTGATGAAGGGCTGGAACACACTGACCAGTTACGCTGCGGCGATCGATGTGGCCGAACCGGTATTTGTAGTCGGCGTGATGGCGATGGCCGGTTCCCGACCAGTTTTGTATTTCGCCGAGGCTTGTCTCGCCAAGGTGGCAAGCCTGGGGAGATCAACCATAGCGGCCTGGTGGCTGGCGATTCTGACGGTGGGACCCATGCTGGGATCTTTTATTACCGAACCCGCGGCCATGACGATCTGTGCGCTCCTGCTGCGGCAGAAGTTTTATGACTTGCGTCCAAGTTTCCCGCTTCGCTACGCGACTTTGGCTCTTTTATTCGTGAATATCTCGGTCGGCGGAACGTTAACCCATTTCGCCGCGCCTCCGATCGTCATGGTGGCAACTCGTTGGGGCTGGGGTCTCCCGTTTATGGTCACGAACTTCGGCTGGAAGGCCATCCTCGGTATTCTCGGTGCCAATACGATCTACTATTTGCGTTTCCGCCGAGAACTCGCAGAGCTTCGTCCAAAGCCTGAGAAAGGGGAATCGAAGGGGCGCGGTATCCCAAATTGGATCATTGGCGTCCACCTCCTCTTTATCGCCTGGGTGGTCCTGGTGGCACATTATCCGCTTCTGGTGATTATCGGTTTTTTGTTCTTCCTCGCATTTGTTGAAGCGACGCGGCGTCATCAGGTGGTCACTTCCCTCCGCGGCCCGATGTTAGTCGGCTTTTTTCTACTGGCTCTCATAATCCACGGCCGCATCGAGCAATGGTGGATCGAACCGGTGCTGAGCAGTTTGTCCGAATGGCCATTGATGATCGGTGCGATGATGCTCACGGCTCTGAATGATAACGCAGCTATCACCTATCTGGCTTCGCTCGTACCGGGATTTTCAGACAGCTTGAAATATGCCGTCGTTGCTGGAGCTGTGGCGGGTGGGGGCCTCACGGTGATTGCCAATGCTCCGAATCCCGCCGGTCAATCAATTCTAGTTTCTCGATTCGGGGATGAGGGGATCTCAGCAGCAAAATTGTTTCTCTGGGCCATTGTGCCAACCGCCATTATGGGAGCAGCTTTCATGCTGTTGCGCTAGCTGGTCATGCCGGGAAAACTTCTATTAAGGCCCATTTGGTTCCATTTCGAACCTGAGGATTGCCGGAACCTTCCCCGCCTCAACCTGAAGCGCGGAAAATGATTTAACCTAATGATCATCCCACACGGTGCTGCCGGACGACCGTCCCTCGCCGGGCGTTCGTTCAATTTTGCCTTCTTGTTCTATGAAATTCAGGGCCGTTGCGAATCGTGGTCCGGCTGACGTAGAGGTTGCTAGCCAAATTGGTCTTAGTAGGAAGTTGCTGCCTGGTTTAAGGGCTCGATCTGTAATCAGCTTTTCAATGCGCCGTCTTGCCTGTTCGTGGAGTTTTATTGGGAGAGCTTTGGCAATATGCCGGCGAGGATGAGCTTCCTCTGGACACTCTCCTCCAGGCTCAAATTGAGGCCTTGAGAATACTGCACATCGAAGTGCCGCTCCCGGCCAAGCGACAGTTTCCAGCTCTTTTGCTCAGAGCATTTCCACGGCCTTGCCGATATCCTCGACCGCCTCGATACCGATCAGCTCTGGTCTGGGCTCTCCTCTCTATGCGCGTCCAGCTCGCCGATAGTGACCAGCCTCACGCCCCAAGTGCCGCCGTCCGCTTGGTGACCTCGGTCGCCGTTACATCCTCGTCGTATTCGACGCTCGTTCCGTAGGTCTCCTATCGCACGCTGATGGCTCAGGCCTCTTTCCAGAGGCTCGCTCGAAGCTCATCGCACTTTCCTGGGAAGAGATCCGCCTCGCCTTGATGCTGGATATCGGTTCAAATTAGCAAACTCGCAGGCGCAAGAAGAGGGTTTTAAGACCGCAATGGTTGACGATAAACTTGCCATTGCGGGTGAACTAACCCGGCAGGAGGCCGTTGAATAAATTAATCCATTGAGGGACCCGTTGAGGGCTTCTACGAGGGCTAAACGGATGTGCATCTCCTCTGAGCGAATCGCACGGCTGCCGTAGGTGGTTGCCCAGCCAGTTGTCCTGCGGTCCGCTTTCGCGAGATGCTGGGCGGAAGGTTCTTGCGCGGGCTCGCTTGGATCAAAAGCCGACTTCCTAAAAAGGCTCAATTACCCTTTGGTTCTTGCTGCTATTCATGGTCTTGTCGTTCTTAGGAGCTATTGGCGCGGTCTCGGGCTGCAACCACCTCGGCATCGATTACGCCGCGGAGCGGAATCCGACGACGAAGAGTAGAGAATGCCTCGTCGACGAATGGCTTCACAAGAAAACCAAACACACACTCTCGAGCGTCGGCACGAATCGCAGGCGTTTCCTTCGTCACCGCCATCCCGTCTCACCTCCTCTAAGCCTGGCTCATAATCGCGATGCACTCTTACGGCATTAGGGTGTTCCAGCGGCCTTCATTCGGTCCGGTGGGATTGCGTCTTTGAGAAGGCGAGGTGCGAAGTGTTCTGTGAGAACCGGTCCAAGAATGGAAGTGGTAAGCAACAGCACGAGGACCACATTGAGTAACCGGCTATCGATCAGGCGTTGACCGGCGGGGTTTCGTGTATCGAAGGCGACTAACGTGGCCGCGAGTGTCGCCGCCACCTGCGGCAACGTGAGTGACCACATCGTCATGCGCGCGGCTGGAGTATAGGCGAAGGCGCGACCCACAGTTTGTGCTGCGATCCACTTCCCTACGAGTAGCGCGAGGACTACCGCAGCCGCCAAGGGGAAATTGGTAGTGATGCTCTGGTAGAATGCGACCGGATCGATCAGGAAACCTGTCACTATAAAAAAGATTGGGATAAAAAAGGAATTACCAAAGAATTCCAATTTCTCTTTTGCTGGCTTGTCGTGAACCGCCGCGTTGACCGCCAGGCCGGCCAGGAACGCCCCGACTATGCCGGGGAGGTTGATGCTTTGGGCGAGGAGACCCGCCATTGCTACGATCGCAAGCATAAGGATAAAATATGCGTCCTCGTCATCTTCCACCTTTCTCAGGATGTACGCTCCCAAGCGACTCAGGCCAAACAGGATGAGCGGCACGAAGATGGCGATCTCAATGAGCTGCACCACGAGTCCGGACACTGAAAAACCGCTCTGATAAATTGGAACGCAGATGGCAAAGACGATCAGAGAAAGCGTGTCAGAGATATACCGTCGCGCCGAACGTGATTGTGATGGGCTCAAGCCTAGTTTCGCCAAGCCGAACGATGATCGGAGCTGCGAGCAGTGTATGAGAGGCGAGCAGTGATCCTAATACGATCGCCGCAACGGGCTGATAGCCGAACAAGAGCCCAACGACCGTGCCCAGCACTAAGGGAGTCAAGGTGGTGACGAGACCGAATATGATCGATTTGTTTCGTTCTCGCCGAAACTGCACAATGTCGATCTCAAGACCGGCGAAGAACATTAGTAGAAGTTTGCCTAGTTCAGCGAAGAAATCAGCGATGGGCGCGTGCTCTCCGAAAAATCCAAGGACATGAGGTCCCAGCACGATTCCGCTGAGCAACAAGCCCACTACCGCTGGAAGCCGGACACGGCGAGATAGCGGGGGAATCCCAACAATGATCGCCATTCCCAGGGCGAATTTCGCCAGTGATGGCAGTGAGTGTAGCCATTCCCAGACCATCGTAAGAGATGTCATCGGATTATTTCTCCAAGGCGAAATTGTGCTTTTAGTCGTTGTTCATGTTGAACACGGCCCAACCGCTCTTCATTGGCTCATCGTCATGTGATACCCACCGGCACGTACCTTCTCGATGACAGTTGGTGTCTTTTCACGCACGAATGATCGCATGCGCGTCAGCGCAAATTGAACCCAGTGCGGGCCGTACCTGCCTGGCGACGGGTACGACCGGTGGCATAAGTCTTTGTTTCACTTCAGCGCGGCGTTAGTCGCTTCCATTTTGAGCAGCACCGCTGGTAATTGATTCCATGATGCGGTCGAGGTTGAAACTGCCGGGTTTCTGGCGCTGCGGAAATTCGCGGAAGCTTTGCAACCATTTCGCGATGTAGGTGGCGGCGGGCGCCAGCACGAAGACGTGGTCGACATACCAGTGGTCGTAATCCATACCCTCATACTCGGCGCGCTCTAAGCGGGTCCATGCGCAGATTGCAAATCAGGGGGGCCCGTAGTTCCACGAAGGGTTGCCTCCAGACGTCGAGTCCGTGGGCCTCCTGTTTCAGGAAGCTGATTTTCCAGTTGTTGTAGCGCAGAGCCGCGCAGTTGCCATCATCGGTCCAGTAAAGAAACTCATGCCGCGGCCATTCGCTCTCACCCTTGAATGCGGGCATCAGGTTGTAACCGTCAAGATGCACCTTGTAGGTTATGTCGCCGATGGTCATGCCCTTGAGGAGATCTTCTTTGACGGTGGTGGCACCCACGGCTGCCAGCAACGTAGGAACCATGTCCTCGTGCGCGCCGATGTCATTGATGACCGTTCCGGGCTTGATGACACCGGGCCAGCGAATGAGGCACGGCACGCGATAGCCGCCTTCCCATTGAGTGTTCTTCTCGCTGCGGAAAATCGTCGTCCCGCCATCGGGCCAGCTCATGGTTTCCGCGCCGTTGTCACTTGAATACATGACGATGGTATTGTCCTCGATGCCCAATTCCTTGAGCTTATCGAGCAACTCGCCGACGGCCGCGTCATGCTCGACCATGCCGTCGGCATAGACGCCCAGGCCGGTCTTGCCGACGGATTCCGGCTTCAAGTGCGTCCAGATGTGCATGCGGGTCGCGTTCCACCAGACGAAGAACGGCTTGCCGTCCTTGTGCGCCTTGTCCATGAACTTGAGCGCCGCAGCGGTGATCTCATCGTCCACTGTTTCCATGCGCTTCTTGGTCAGCGGACCGGTATCCTCGATGGTCTGTTTGCCGACTCTGCCGAAGCGCGGGTCAACCGTGGGATCGTCCGTGTCCGATGCGAAGCAGTGCAGCACCCCGCGCGGGCCAAAGATTGCCTTGAATGCCGCGTCTTTCGGGTAGTTGGGATTCTCCGGCTCCTCCTCCGCGTTCAAGTGGTAGAGGTTGCCGAAGAACTCGGCAAACCCGTGGACCGTAGGCAGGAACTCGTTGCGGTCGCCAAGATGGTTCTTGCCAAACTGGCCGCAGACATAGCCATAAGGCTTGAGCAACTCGGGCAGCGTCGGGTCTTCCTTCTTCAGCCCTTCGTTCGCGCCCGGCAGGCCGACCTTGGTCAGGCCGGTTCGGATGGGCGACTGCCCGGTGATGAACGCTGCGCGCCCGGCGGTGCAGCTCTGCTGCCCATACCAGTCGGTAAACAGCGCGCCTTCCTTGGCAAGGAGGTCAATGTTCGGCGTCCGGTAGCCCATCATGCCCAGTTGTAGGCGCTGAGATTAAACTGGCCGATGTCGTCGCCCCAGATGATGAGAATGTTGGGTTTCTTGTCCTGCGCTTGCAGTGGTCCGCCTGCGCCGATAAGCGCAGCCGTGGCTGTCAGCAAGGCAGAGACCGTAACTGACTAGATTGGGTTGATTCTTCATTAGGCTTTTGGGTTGTTTGTGTCAGAAGACGTCTATTTTGTGAGAGGGGTTTCGCTTCGCTAAGGGAATATTGCACGCGTGCTGATGGCATCCCAGCACCACAATACACTGCTGTCACTCGGCCCTTAAACGGCTAAGCCACGCGCCCGTCATTCAGCTCCTTCGGTGCGAGATATTGATGCTCAAGGCGGTGAGCGATCAGCATGAATTTGGAAGTAAGGAACGTGTGAATGATTGCACCAAGGAAAATTAAGGTCCCCACGAGATTAAACGGCTCGGCTTGGATCCGTTGAACGAGCTTCGCCATGATGCCGGGAATTTGCTCGTCATGATAATCCTCCACAGGCTTCGGAGTTGGTTGTTTGGTCTGGCTAGTCACTTGAATTGATGGTTCGGTTGGTTGTTGTTGGTTTTGCACGTTCAGCACACGCTTGAACCCGTCGCAATGGCAACCCTTCTCGAAACACCCCGCATATGAATCTCATTCTAAAGCTGAGCGTAGTAACCATTTTCTTTCTTCAACCTGTCGCAGGATGGGCTGGTACGCAGGAAGAGACAAAGGTGGTTGAACAACCATCAGTCCAAACGACTGAACCCTGGAAAATCACGATCGGGGTTCCCGGCTGGCTGCCCGCGGCCACCGGCCACATCGGATTGCACGGCGTCAACCCATACGTCAGCGTCCCATTCGGACAAATTCTCAAGCATATTAACTATCTTGGTTCGTTCAGCGGCGAAGTTCAAAGAGGGCGTTTTGGTGCCCTAGGGGACTTTATCCTTTTTGCCGGTCAAGCCGGTACCCCTGAGCGTCCAGCAATTCATCGGCGAATTCTTTGGTTCCTACCGACTCATCGAGGGACCCCGCGGTTGGTTCGATCTGCTGGCTGGGTTTAGATATACCTATCTCGGTAACCAGGTAGGTTTACAAGCCAACAATATGGCAATTGATGCGGCGAGTACCCAGTTGGTGGACCAATTCGTCCAGCAGCTAGTATTACTCTGTTAAGTAGAGTCATCGATTTTTTCAGGGAATGTAGCGTGGCAGTAGGGACAATGTCCGGTCGATCGCAGCAGCCAAGGCCGGATCGATTCCAGGATCTTCTCCAACGTCAGACCAGAAGTTTTTTTTTGCCTCAAGGTAGATGGTCAGGATGAACAAGTATGCGAGTGCGCTCAAGGCAAGGTGATGATGAAAGCCACGCCAAGATCTTCCCTCAAAGTGATCGAGTCCCAGATCATCTTTGGAACGCTGGAAATATTGTTCAACGTGCCAACGCGAACGACTGAGCTTTAAACAACGAGCTTTGGACGGTTGGCGATTAAAGTGGGCTAAATAACTATGGTAAGGCTTTTGAGCTCCCCTTGGCCAATCGAGCACAAGCCAGATTCTCCAATCGGCCATCGGGTTCCTTGAGGCCACGAGCAAGAAAGACCTCTTGCCAAGCGATGCGGGTGTGATGTCTTTTGCGATCACCTGTTGTCCAGGAGCAATTCTTCCAGACAGCGTCAGGCAATGAGCGGGCTATATCTAAAAGGTGGCGCGCGCTAGCGGCAAGCTTTTCGTCGACAAGTTTCCGGTACTTGCCTTTGAGCACAGTTGGTACCTCCTGGGTCCATCCAAGATGCTCCTCCGGGGTTACTTGTAGAAAAAACTCCAAATTAAGTTCCCGTAGACGTTGGCGGAAGGCAAAGCTATCGCCGTAAGCGGCGTCACCCAGCACCGGAGCAGGAGCGACTTGATCGGCCAACGCCTGCTCGATCAATTGCAGAGCGATCTGGCTCTTGGTCGCAAACATTATCTCTGGCGGCACTCCGGCTTTAGCGCGACGTTCAGGTTTTTCAGCCCAGCTCTGCGGTAAATAAAGTCGCCCCCCGATCGGCGCTGCGACACAGCCACTACTAACCACTAGTTCCACGCTGACTTGGCAATTGCCTTGCTTACCGACTGCTCCGCAGTACTGATGCGAAACTCCTACCGAATCCTTGCCCTGTTTGAGCCAACCGGTCTCATCGACGATCCATGCCTCAATCGGTTCAAAATGGGGAATGACTTCTCGGCGAACCACCCGCCAAACCTGCTCTTCGTCCCAAGGACTATCGGTAACGAACTGTTGCAGTCGCTGCGGATCAATACCAAGCCTTGCTGCCATCGGTTCAATGGACTTACGCTGCCCAGGCATCAGTAAGCCAGAGACATAATTTGCTGCAGCTACCCGCCGCTCACTTCGGCCCAACGGTGCGACCACCGGCACCATGAACGCTTTGAATCGCTCAATGCTTTGTTGCCACAATTGGCCGTCCCACTCCACGGCGTCATCTTGCAAAAAAATACGCCGCGTAGCAAGCAAATTACTTAACAAAGTAATACTAGCCACCCCCGGCTCCGACCTGAGAACGCTCGTGGCCCGAAACATCACTGATAAGCTAGGGGCGCTTGATGGGAAAAATCCTAAACTCCCTGTAGGCCCCGTTTCCGCCGACCAAAAGGATAAGATAGCGGCTTTGGTCCAACAGGTGCTCGAAGGTAAGCAACAGGAGCTTGCAGACGCGATCCGAGCGGGCGCTCAAGCCAGAGTCAATCAATTAAAGGGCGAGCTATCAAACCAGGTTGCCCAGCGTGTCACGAAACCGCTGAATCGAAGCTATTCGTTTTACGATAGCTGGACCCATCCCCTGATCGGTTTACGAGGGCGATTTAATCTGAACAAGGCGTTCTATCTCACTGCCGAAACCGATATTGGCGGGTTCGGAATCGGGTCCGACATCGCTGTGCAGGCTTACGCCGCATTAGGATGCAAAATTACCCGCATCATTCATGCCGAGGTTGGTTATCGGTATCTATATGACGATTTCCGCGATGAAAGCGCCAACGACTTTCTTTATCAGCTATCGTTGCATGGCGCACAGATCACGGCCGGAATCAACTTTTGAGAACCGGATTCGCAGTCTACCTTTGGCATAATTGTCGGAAGCGTACATCGTCAGAAACAGATGTTGGAAGTGGGGTCAGTAAAAATGCCCGACCTGCGAAGCCTTTTTTTTCTGCGCAACTGAGCAACTACGGCAACCTGCTCTGGCGCACCGGCCGGTTCGCGGAAGTGGAGTCAGCGTATCGCGAGGTTTGGGCGATCGGCGAGCACATCACGGCGTGGGTTATCCCGAGGCATCAGCAATTCTCGGATTTTTACTTCAAGATGTCGGCCGGCTCGCTTGGTGTGATCATGCATCTGGTCGGCAAGCGCCAGGGGTTGATGCTCAGCCTCGGCGGTGAGTGAATGCCGAGCTTGGCATTTTTCCGTTTCGTGGCGATGATCCCAAAATAGGCAATCGCAGGTAACAAACGTGTGTTGCGTCTGTGGATTAGGGCCACGCCGACCGAACGGGACCGTGGTGGATGCCGGCTATCCAGGTGCCACTGCCCAAGACCCAATCGTACCGTCTCATCACTGTTTGCGGTCTCGATTGAAGAGTATAAACCCTGGTTCCACGACTTAAGAGGAGAGACCAGAGGTCGCTGTGGCCACTCACTCTGGCGATTTCTCTGAATGCGAAAAATGGAATTAAGGCGACAAACATAGTCGCTCCCAGAGACAATATTCCCTGCACATTTACCACCAATGTCCGGAAAGCTTTGAGCTACTCCTCCCGCGCAAGACTCCGATCACCCTCTCGACGATGTGAAAGCCGATAAGGAAGAGCGTAGATATTAAACACTTATACGAGATCGAATAGAAAAGCGGGCTTGTCTTTGAATCTGGTTCCGAACTTCAAATCCTCGCCGGTGAGCAATATCTTTGCCAGCCTTAAGGCGTTCAAGATTGCAAAACTGTGAGCTTGATAATCAGAGGCCTCCCGAGCGAGAACGACGCTCTGATTAAGGACCAACATGGCGAATAAAGCCCAAAGATAGGTGGTAATTACCAAGAACTCCCTTAGTTGATGGGCGGCTCTCTCTTTTAGGCCAGGTTTGTGCTCACTCGGACTACCTTTTTCAGCGGGGCTAGCGCCTCCTTCTGTCTTCATAGTAAACCTCTCTTTGCGGTTTCATTGACGGGCAGGGTTGCGGCTCGCGGATCGCCCCAGCTTCGTCTCTCGCCTCACTATAGTGAGTTTCGCGATTGCGTCAGACGCTTCCACCGCGCCAGTTCGGTTTCCGTTCATCCCTACCTCGAGATCTATTTAGGCTTTTTGTCTCTTTCAGGTGTGGAGGCAAACTTCCATGTCTCTCAGTGCCCTTCAGCCGAGGTTTGTTCTGACCGGACGATGCACCGAAAGCCAATGTGGCTCATTCCGGTATCGATCATCTGCGGCTGGCGCGCCGCTGGGCGGTAACGAAGACAGTAATTGGGAGCGCAAAGAAACGACCCGCCTTTAACGACCTTGCGAGGAATGCGGAACTGGGGTTGTGCTGGGTCGTAGCTTTTCTCTGGCGAGACGATCCGAG
The DNA here is from genome assembly GCA_963793135.1 of uncultured Verrucomicrobiae bacterium. Classification (GTDB taxonomy): domain Bacteria; phylum Verrucomicrobiota; class Verrucomicrobiia; order Chthoniobacterales; family JAFAMB01; genus JAFAMB01. The sequence continues at coordinate 3,120 of CAWBYX010000026.1, read as the reverse complement.
GATTGACCGACGGACCGCAACACGGTTTGACCACCTCGTCCGCGTGTCGAGGGACGTACCAGTCAGCGGTCCATTCCCAGACGTTCCCAGCCATGTCGTGCAGCCCATAGCCGTTCGCCGGGAAGGCGCCAACCGGTGAAGTTCCCTCATAACCGTCGAGAAGGAGGTTTTGCCAGGGGAAGTCGCCCTGCCACGTATTGGCCATCGCCTTTCCGTCAGGGAAATGCTCATCACCCCACGTGAACTTCGCTCCCTTGATGCCGCCTCTTGCGGCATATTCCCATTCAGCTTCTGTAGGTAGATCCTTTCCGACCCATTTCGCATAGGCCTCCGCGTCCTCATATGCGACGTGAACCACCGGATGCTGCTCAAGGCCTTCGAGCAGGTCGGATGGACCATGTGGATGAAGCCAACTCGCCCCTGGGGTCCACCTCCACCAATTCGCGTAGTTGCGCAGATCTACCGGGCCTTTCGTCCGGTGAAAAACCATGGAGCCCGGAACGAGGTTTTCAACAGGGGCGCCAGGAAAATCCGCTGGATTGAGCGCGCGCTCGGCCACGGTCAGGTAGCCGGTCTCGGCGACGAAGCGGGCGAACTGTTCGTTCGTGACTGTGTGGCGATCGATCCAGAAGCCGTTAACAGCTACTTCATGGACGGGACGCTCTTCAACGTAGAACTCGTCCGAACCCATGCGAAACGTCCCGCCCGGAATCCAGACCATGTCCGCGTGCCCCGCATCGCAGGAACCACTTATCGAGGGCCTTCCGTTAACCATCGCAGACCTCTATCGATCACTAACCGATTTCAGCGCCGTTAAACGCGGCCTGCGATACCCTCCTTCAGTTTCTCCATTACCTGATCAACGGTGAAGCTCGCTGCCTTCTGGCGCGGGGGGAAATCCTTGAACGTCGCCAGGAACCTACCCACGATATGCTGCGCCGGCACGTAAAGGAAAATATGATCGAAGATCCAGTCCCAGTAGGTGTTAGAGGTGATGTCTGCAAATTCGAAGGGGTCTGTGCGCAGATTGAAGAGCTTCGGAGCTCGCAATGTCACGAACGGCTCCGCCCAGATCTGGCAGGTGCCCTGCACTCGCTGCTCCATAAAGACCAGCTTCCAGTTGTCGTACCGCAGCGCGAGCAGGTCACCATCATCCGAGAAATAGAAGAACTCGTCACGCGGACCCTTGTCCGTCTCGCCGGTCAAGTACGGAAGCTGGTTGTACCCGTCAAGGTGAACCTTGAACGTCTTACCGCCCACTTGATGACCTTTGAGAAGCTTCTCCTTTATCTCCGGCTCACCCGCTGCTGCCAGGATGGTGGGCAGCCAGTCCATGTGGCTGATCAGTTGATTGGAGACGGAGCCCGCTTTGATCTTGCCGGGCCACCGCACCAAACCTGGCACCCGGAAGGCACCCTCCCAGTTCGTGTTCTTCTCGCTGCGGAAGGGGGTCGTACCGGCGTCGGGCCAGGAGTTCCTGTGCGGCCCATTGTCGGTGCTGTAGAAAACGATCGTGTCCTCAGCGATGCCGAGTTCGTCGAGAATGGCGAGTAACTGACCGACTGTCTTGTCATGATCAATCATGACGTCGTGATATTCCGATTGCCATCTCCCGGACTGGCCCACGCTCGTCGGCTTGGCATGAGTGCGAAAGTGCATATGCGTCGTGTTGGCCCAGACGAAGAAAGGCTTTCCGTCCTTGTGCGCGCGCCTGATGAAATCGTTTGCGGCCGGCGACGAATTCGTCGTCTATCGTCTCCATGCGCTTCTTGGTCAGCGGCCCGGTGTTCTCGATCTTCTGCCCGCCCTTCCCATCGGCCCAGCAGTGAAGCACCCCACGGGGGCCAAAGTTCTTCCGGAAGTTGGGGAAGTCCGATTCGGGCGGATAATCTCGCAGTTCCGGCTCCTCCTCTGCGTTCAGATGGTAGAGGTTGCCGAAGAACTCGTCGAAGCCGTGCATCGTAGGCAAGTGCTCGTCCCGGTCGCCGAGGTGGTTCTTCCCGAACTGACCGGTAGCGTATCCCAGCGGCTTCAAAAGCTCGGCGATCGTCGGATCCTCAGCGCGCATGCCCTGCTCAGCGCCTGGTAGCCCAACCTTACTGAGTCCTGAGCGAAAAACGCTTTGACCCATAATGAACGCCGCGCGCCCTGCCGTGCAGCTTTGCTCCCCGTAGCAATCGGTGAAAGTCATCCCCTCATTGGCGATGCGATCAATGTTAGGCGTCTTGTAGCCCATCATGCCCTTGCTGTAGGCACTGATGTTCCAATAGCCGATATCGTCTCCCCAGATGATCAGTATATTTGGTTTCCCAGCCATGCAGCTTCTCCTTTAATCGAGAATTTCTTTTTTGACTTCAGAAACGGCAACACTTGCGTGCCTTTTCCCTGCTCGCGATGTGAGAAAAATCTTCCTTTTGGAACGATCCTGGAGAAAGTGTTTTTTTGCCGGCGATTCGTGCTCGGGGCGCCGAGACACTCTGATCTCACTGACGGACGAACGTACAATTCTCGTTCCTGCTTGTCGAGCGTTGAATTGCATGGTTCGTGTACATACTACGGGAGGCTAGTGTCACCATGCGCTTGCTTATCACTACTGCCTCAGAATGGCGCTGAACAAGGCGAGGACGCCCAGCAACGCGAAGAACGCTGCCATTACTCCTGCTAGCGATCGAGGCAGGTCCGGGCAGCGCTCATGCAATACCTTTGAAGCCTGCCGATGTTGCATAGTCGCCAACGCCAGAGCTACGAGTCCTGTCGCGATCATGATGATGCCTATAGCCCGAGGGCCAAGAAGCGTCGCCCGCTCGCCGTGTTTCTCACGCAGGTACTCAAAAACCTTCGCGATGGTGAACCCAAACGAGATGAGCGATATAGCCGTTCGCACCCACCCCATCAGGGTGCGTTCATGGGCGAGATAGGTCCGTTCGTAGGCGAGTCGCGTGGAAGTATCCAACGTGGATTGTTTGTGCGTCGGTTCTTCGTTCATGGCCGACCTTTCTTCCTGCCGGCCAATCGTGCTACGGGCGCGGCGGTCCCAATTTGAAGGAGCGACGTCGCTGGCACCCGTTTGCGCTGGGTTCGGCTTTTGGTGCGTTTGTTTGGGTTGGTGGCCTAGTTCGG
>CAWBYX010000025.1:0-46829 GCA_963793135.1 uncultured Verrucomicrobiae bacterium | reverse complement strand
CAAGGCACTTGATCTGTTTGCTCAAATGGCATTCGCGTTTCCTCCGTCGTGCCCTTGCTACTCTGCCCGGCACGGAGGTCCGCTAACGACCGACAGCTATTGGGCGGTCTCTTTCCAGTCGATCCGACGTTTCGTCTTTCAGACCTGTCCCGCAGGCTTTCTGGATCTGCCCCAGCGCGGACCCAAGGGGACAGGTCAAAAACATGTTCGATCGTTCGATCGGGTTCTTTGGTGCTTTTAAACTGTTTGACCTGTCCCCTATAGCTATAGGGGTGTTGGCTGCCGGTTTTCAACGTTTGATCAAGCGAGCGTAAATTTCCGAGGCGTCAGACCAGGACTTCACTGTCACGCTCCCTTGAACTGGCATCGAGCCTCGATTCCTCGATTCGGTCGATTGGGTGTATAAATTGACGTGAAGTGTCCTGATCGAGCTGCACTGGTTCGTCGGATACTTGGAGAAATGCATAAGTCGGCGGGTGTGAGACGACTATGAACGAGAAAGCGACCACTTCAGAATACCTTTTGCCCTTTCGAAATACCGGGTGGCACAAGGATCTCTCCGCAGAACAAATTTTACAAAACATGGCCATTCACGGACTGGTTTGAGCAACTAAATCAATCCGGGAAATTCAAGAGCGGCGGGCCGTTAGGGCATCACGGCAAAACCCTCGCCGGCAAGGCATGGAGCGACGGACGGGCCGTTTGTGGAATCGAAGGAAGCAATCGCCGGTTTCTTTCTGATTCGAGCGGACAGCCTTGAGCAAGCCGTAGAGGTGCAAAGCTGTCCGGGTCTTGATTCGGTCAAACTGTTGAAGTGCGGGCGATGGTCACGGAACCGTATGAGCTTCAGATCGCGCGAGAAAAAATGGCCGTTTACAAACCGATCCGCAGCACAACCAACGGCCGCTATGCAACGGTGAACGGATTAAAGATGTATTATGAGATCCACGGCAGCGGCAGGCCACTGGTATTGTTGCATGGCGGAGGCTCTACCATCAAGTCCACGTTCGGCCGCATCCTGCCGGAACTGGCAAAGACACATCAAGTGATCGCTGTCGAGTTGCAGGCGCACGGGCATACTCCGGATATCGATCGCCCTTTGAGCTTCGAACAGGACGCCGATGATGTGGCCGCCCTGCTCAAACAGCTCAGGATCGAAAAGGCGGATCTTATGGGCTTCAGCAACGGAGGCACCACCTGCCTGCAGATCGCTCTCCGGCACCCGGAACGGGTAAACAAACTGGTGCTGGCCTCTACCACTTACAAACGTGACGGTATGCTGCCCGGCTTCTGGGAAGGGATGCAACATGCCTCGCTGAAGGATATGCCCCAGCCGCTGAAAGAGGCTTATCTGGAAGCCAACCCGGACCCCGAAGGGTTACGGGCGATGTTTGACCGGGACGTCGCCAGGATGATGGCCTTTAAGGATATCAGCGACGCCGATATACGGGCTATCCAGGCGCCGGCACTGGTCCTTAACGGTGACGCCGAAATGGTGCGTGCGGAGCACGCGCTGGCTTTGTCACACGCGCTGCCACATGCCCAACTGGCCATCCTGCCGGGAGGACATGGGGAATATATCGGAGAGATCTGCACGGAAGATAAGGAGAGTGGAACCCTGGCTTTTGTGACGGCCATGATCGAAGCATTCCTCAAGTAACCCAATGCATTGCATAACATTTGCGATCTACCGCGCTAAGGTTTTCTTCGAAAGTGACGGGCGCACATGGTCGATTTGCACTGGCAGGGGGACTCGGTAAAATGCACACTTGCCGCCTTCACTGATCTCAACCGAATGACCAATTGACCAGAAAATCCCCAATGAAAGAACACCTCGCATCGAAAGAAAATTTCGTTCAAAAGCTCCAGGCATTACAGAATATGACAGTGGCTAATGGGTGTACCGAAAGCGAAGCATTCGTGGCTGCAGGCAAGGCCGCTGAGCTCTTGCAGCGTTACGGCCTATCGATGCAGGAGCTCAAAGCGGCTGCTCCGGACCAACTCTGCGACCAAAACTCGCTGAGCTGTGGCCTCCCCCGGTATACCCATGAGGTACGATTTCTGGCACCGATTATTGGCGAGTTTACGAAAACTAAAACCTGGATCTCGAACGGAACACCGAGATCGAAGTCACCTTTTTCGGGCTGAAAGCCGACGTAGAAATTGCGTCCTACCTTTTTAATGTCTTTCGGACCGCGATGGAAACCGAGTGGTCTATATATTGGGGATGTTATGGAGTCGAGCCAAACGTCAATCGCCGAACGACCCGGCGGAGCTCATGTTGGGGATGATCAAGCGACTGCAGGTCAGAATCGCCGAACTGATCGAGAAAACTAAATCGGCTCCGATTCTTTCCGAGTCGCGAGAAATCGTTGTTTTACGAGCCGAGATTGTCGAGAAAGCCTTTAGAGACCTTGATCTTCGCCTGAAGAAAAGCCGTCGAAAAATCTCCACTAATTTTGATGCGAACGCCTTCGCCGCCGGGCAAGTAGCCGGGGACAATGTCTCCATTTCATCCGGAGCGTTGGACGATCGACCATAGTTGACGGTTTTCGTCCTGAGCCAGAGGTGACCCGAAGCTGAATCGGTCGGAAGGGAGGAGAGCGATACCGCGAGCACCGTGTCGACGTGTTCAGGTAGGGGAGGCCCGCCGCTTGCCGCCCCCTTGTGAGGCGAACCCCGATTTGCGTGTCGATAACGAGACGAGTCCAAGCATTGTGTACAAGCCGGGCCCCTGAAGCTCTTGCGGCACGGCCATCCTTGAGCACTTGCAATTAACTAAATAGTTAGTTAATTTGAGCCCAGATGAAGATTGTCCCTGCTCGCAACCGCGCAAAAGCAAACGAGACGCGGTGGCGACCAAAGCCGCCATTGTCGCCGCGGCACTGGAGGAGTTTGCCCAGCTCGGTCTGGCCGGAGCGCGGATCGATGAGATCGCCAGGGCCGCCCGGGTCAATAAGGCGCTTCTTTACTATTACTTTGAGAGCAAGGAGCACCTGTACGAGGGCGTCGTGGAACAGATGTTCGTCGCTAATGACCGGTGCGCTTCGCGGCGCACTCAACACCGCCGACGGGCCCCGGGAGAAGTTGCTGGCTTTTCTGGACGCCAATTTCAAGGTGCTGGCCGCGCAGCCTGCCTATGCGCGGCTCTTAGAGCAGGAGATGGATATCGTAAAAGTTTTCTTGAACAATTTGAAGCCGGATACGGCGCCCAGGTTCTTTCGCCAGATTACTCCGTTATTGATTGAGTTCCGGGCGGTCCTTGAAGAAGGAGTGAAAACCGGAGTATTCCGGACCATCGATATCGATGCGGTCTTGCCGCTGTTGCTGATGCTGGTACGCACGGCGGTGAGAGGGATTCCGATGGCCGGCAAATTCATTTCCGCCTCCAGGAAGGTATCGGCGAAAAGGCGGCGAGCGGCGGCGATCGACTTTATCACCTGCGCTCTTTTTACGGCCCAGCGCAAAGAGGAAGGCGCCTGTCAACCGGGATCAAGCCTATGAAAGGAAGATCGGTCATCGTGCTCTTTTTAGGAGCCCTGTTTTTAGCAGCCACGCTTTATTTCTTCTTTTTCACCGAGCACAGCGAGGGATTGATTCTCGAAGGCATCGTCGACGCGAACCAGGTGGTGGTCAGCCCGAAGGTCCAGGGCATCCTTGAGCGGCTGAACGTGGATGAGGGCAGCTCGGTACGGGCGGGCGAATTGATCGCCACCCTCGATACGGCCGAACTCGAGGCCAATGTGGAAGCTGACCGGGCGAGCGTGGCAAATTTGCGGTCACAGTTGGCTCAATCCCAATCCAATTATCAAATGGCGTTGACCGAGACCGCCGGCGACCTGGCCGGCGCACAGGCCAGGCTTTCGGTGACAAAAGCCCAACTTGAACAATCCCAATCGCAACTGGAACGGGTTCGGAACGATTTTCAAAGGACAGAGGCGCTTTCGGTGCAAGGCGTTTCCGCCAAACAAGATCTTGATCATTGGGCGGCCGACTTACGAACTCAGCAGGCGACAGTGAGCGCACAAAGCGAACAGGTGCGGGCGGCCGAGGCGGATCTGGTGCACGCTCAAGCAGGCCAATTTCGCAAGAGCGCCGCGCAGAGCGCGGTGGACTCGACACGAGCGCAGCTGGAGAATGCCGAATCTGAGCTGGCGGCGGCTCAAGCGCGACTCAGCTATACCCAGGTCGTGGCGCCGATCTCGGGCGTTGTTTCGGTGCTGGTGGCCAGGCAAGGGGAAGTGGTGGGTCCGAGCGCTCCGGTAGCCACCATTATCGATCCTCGGAGCACCTGGGTCCGGGTGGGAATTCCAGAAACCTACGCCGACCACATCGCCGTTGGGGAGAAGCTGGCGATCCAAATTCCTTCGGGGCAGATCGTCGATGGCACGGTGCTGACGAAGGGCGTGGAAGGCGACTTTGCGACCCAGTTTGACCTCAACCAGCTGAATCGCGATATCCGTTGCGTGGCGCTAAAGATCGCCGTGCCAAATCCGGAACTTACCATCACGCCCGGCATGACGGCTAAAGTGTTGCTCAAGTCCGGCCCAGCTAAAGGGCAAGATAGTCTACCCGGAAAAATTGGCCGGCGAATAAGGCGTCCCCTGTGCCTCGTTATAGCGTATGGCAAAGCATATCGAAACGGGAGTCTCAGCTATCGCCGTGGAAGGGGTTAGTAAACGGTTTGGCGACTTCACCGCTGTCGATCAGGTTTCCTTTAGCGTGGATACCGGCGAAACTTTCGGCCTGCTCGGGCCGAACGGCGCCGGAAAGAGCACGCTGATCCGGATGATGACGACACTGCTACCGATCACGAGCGGCCGCATTCTCGTCTTTGACCAGGACGTGGCGCTCTCGCCTAACCGCGCACGGCTTGAGATCGGGGTGATTCCTCAGGCAATGACCAGCGACACGGAGCTCACGGTCGGAGAAAATTTGAGCATTTACGCCAAACTCTACGGGGTCAAACGGGATCAACGGCGGCGAGCGATTAAAGAGTTGCTGGAAATCGTCGGCCTGACGAAATGGCGCGACGCCGAGGTGCACACCCTTTCGGGCGGCATGAGGCGGCGGGTGGAGGTGGCGCGCGGGCTTGTCCACAGCCCAAAGGTCCTTTTCCTGGATGAACCGACCACCGGCCTTGATCCGGTTTCCCGCGTCGACGTCTGGGAGATGCTCGAGAAGATCCAGCGTGAACGACAGCTCACGATTCTCGTGACCACCCATTACATGGAGGAAGCGGACCGGTTATGCGACCGGATTGCCATCGTTGATCACGGACGATTGATCACCCTGGATACCCCAAGCAACCTGAAGGCGTCCGTGCCGGGTGCGACCGATGAAACTTCGCTCAACGATGTTTTTGCCTATTACGCCGGGCGCGGCCTGCCGGCGACAGGCGCGCACGATGGAGTCGGTGCAGCGAGATGAACCCCGAGTAGTGAAGAAGTGATTTCATGCAACGGATCCTGGCCATTATCGAACGGGAAATGCGCAGATACCTGCGCTCGCCGGCGCTTATCTTCATCGCGCTGGTACTTCCTCTTGGCCAGTTGATCATTTTAGGGAATTCCTTTGGCGGCAAGGTCCAGGGTGTGCGGCTCGCGGTAGTGGACGAAGATCGCGGCCCGGAGGCGCGGCGTGTACGCGAGGCGCTTCAATCCGTCGAAAGCACCGCTAAACCTTTCAGGTAGTTCTTTACCAGACCGAGGGTGAAGCGTTGCGCGATGTGCGCTCGGGCCGGGTCAAGGCGCGGTCATCATCCCGCCGGAATTCTCACGCCTGGTCCACTCCGAAAACCGGCCGCGGCTAGGGCTTTTACTCGATAACACCGACGCTTTTATCAGCTCGGCAATTTCACAGTCTCTTGCCGGGCTGGTGACGGCGTTTAATCATCCCGAGTGTCGAACCGCGACTGCCGAAACAGATCTGCCCTCGAGCAGGTAGAGCTGTATCCTTATGTCCCTTACCTGCAGTACATGCTTCCGGGCGCGATCACCCTGGCGATGTTTGTCTCGGTGATGATCGGAGGCGGCATGGCCTATATCGACGACAAATCCCGCGGGGTGCATGAGGCCTATCTGGTCACTCCGATCACCAAGTTTGAGTTGGTTCTGGCGATGAACATCGCCGGCACGCTGAAAGCGGCGGCCGGCGGGCTTTCCCTCATGGTATTGGGATCGCTGATCGCGGGCGTGGGAACGACCTTTCAGCCTTTGCATTTTCTGTCCCTCTCGATGCTCGTCCTGTTTACCTCGTTCGCGTTCATGACGATGATGTCGGCCATCGTCGCGCGCATTAATAATCCGATGATCCCGCGGGCGATTTTCGGCGTGCTGAACACCCTGCTCTATTTTCCGAGCGGCGCAATTTATCCGGTGGAGGCCTTACCGTGGTGGCTGCGCGCAATTACCCGCTTTGACCCCTTTACCTACGCGATCGACGGCTTCAGGGGCTTGCTTCTAAGAGGTACGAGCATCGGCCCTGTTTTGGGCGATATCGCCTGCCTGGCAGTTTTTGGCGCCCTGATGCTGGCCATTAACACGTTGCTGTTTAAGCGCACACTTTGAGGAGCGTTCAGCGTTCGGCGTTCAGCGTTCGGCGTTCAGCGTTCAGCGTTCGGCGTTCGGCGTTCGGCGTTCGGCGTTCGGCAGATAATACACGGGTTGGGCGTATTGGCGGGTAGCATTCGGCGTTGACTTCAATCCGTTCAGCGTTCGACCTTCAGTGTTCGATACGGAAGTCAGTTAGCCTGCTTGAGTTGTGCGTCCGGAAAGTCGGCACCACGCGTCGTTTCTGCCCAGGCATCGAAGTTTGCTTTTTGCGTTTCCAGCTTCTTGTAGGCAAGATCGAGTGCCGGTTTGCCAAGCAGGAGGCGCAGCGGTGAATCTTTGGCCTCGACGGCTTTGATGATCGCTTCCGCACCACGGACAGGGTCCCCGGCTTGCTTGCCGCTGCGCGCTTCCGTCTCCGCGCGCCGCCTGCCAGCGGTTTGCTCATAATCGGGAAGCCGTGTCTTTGACTGCTTGATCGAACGCCCGGCCCAGTCTGTGCGGAAAGGTCCGGGTTCAACGATCAGCACCTTGATGCCGAGCGGCGCTACTTCTTGCGCGAGCGATTCCGACAATCCTTCAACGGCATATTTCGTAGCGTGGTAGTAACCAGTGGTCGGGAAGCTGACCAAGCCGCCAATAGAGGAAAAGTTGACGATATGGCCCTTCTTGCGCGCGCGCATACCGGGCAGGACTGCCTTGGTCACGGCAATCAGCCCGAAGACGTTGGTCTCGAAGAGGGCGCGAACTTCGTCGTCTTCGCCCTCCTCGATGGCGGCGAGATAACCGTAACCGGCATTGTTGACCAGCACGTCGATGCGACCGAACTTGTCTTCCGCCGCAGTAATGGTGCGATTGACCGCGCCCTGGTCGTTGACATCGAGCGCCAAGGCGAGAGCATTCTCCTCATGCCCGGCAACGATATCTCGCAACTGTTCCGGGTTGCGCGCGGTGACGACGGCGCGCCAACCGCGGTCAAGAACCTGCGTGGCGATCTCGCGACCAAAACCAGTGGAACAGCCGGTGATGAACCAAACCGGAACGTTATCTTGTGACATAATGCTTATGACGGTAACCCATGCCGCGCCGACAACAACTCCATGGTGTTTCCCAGTATTCTCAAAGGCGAGGTCTTGGCTCAGGAGGGATTCACCCGAGCCTCCCAAATCATCGTCGCTCTCGTCTCGGTCATATATCAAAAGCTTCGCCTGCCTGATCCAATAACTAAGTCGTCGACAAGCCAACGATTTCAGCTATCTTCCGTTTCCTCATTTTTCGATGCGATGGAAGGGTGGCTGAGTTGGTCGAAGGCACCTGACTCGAAATCAGGCGTAGCAGCAATGCTACCGTGGGTTCGAATCCCACCCCTTCCGGTCCAATAAGTAAGACTCACCCAAGTCTCTTCTAAATGGGCTGCGGTTCAGGGGATGACGTGACTGCGCAGGCCAACGCGGGAGCCCCGGCTCAGACGGAGCTTCGCCCTACCTGAGCCCGCGAGTTGCGCCCATCGGAAATCGGGCTTTACCCCATCTTATTTACCCTAACCTATTAAGAATATGGTGATTAAGTGTCTTAGCTCGGAGGGGCTAAACCCCATGTTGCAGCGGACGTACTGGCCATCTAAGGACCGATTAGCTCCCAGCCGATGAGATCCAATCAACCAAAGGGAAGCGGTTCGAAATAACCTGAAATAAGGATTTTTATCACACTCCAACATTTGCTTTTAGCCTTGTTATCAACGCTCCCGTTACTTGGTTCGAACGCGCAGGCCAATCTTGGCGACACGGAAGCTCAGTCGGCGACCAGATACGGCAATGCCTTTTATACCACTACGATTCCCTCCGGTACGTTGCGACTGTATCATACCCTCGATCACAAATATCTGGTTCAGCAATTGTTCACTCATGGCGAGATTGTCGAAACCATCTGTTATATCAAGATGGGGAACGCTGCTTACACCCCTCTTCCGATCACGCAATCAGAAACGGATCAGTTACGGGATGCTAATATCCCAGCAGACACGATCTTTCCCGCTACGACTGTCTCTTTAGATAAAGCAGTTGAGAATGAAAAGGTTTGGAAAAGCGATAATGGTAAATACTATATCGACATAGGGTCGATGTCGGCCAAGGATTCTCCATTTGGTGTACCCCTGGACTGTGTCGTCTTTGCGACCGGCGCCGGATACGACAATCTCCAGACTTTGATGAACAAGGCAGAGGCGGATCAAAGTCAAACCGCACAAACGCAATAATCGATTTTTAGTTAGCTGCCCGAAAAACAATTCAACGGAATGTTTAGGCGTTGCCATTCGGTTTTAGATCGGTCAGTGTCCCAGACGGGAACAGATGCGATCGCGTTTTGGTATTTTATTTTGCGTTTTACCCCTGCTGCGAATCTCGAGAGGGCATTCGGCCGCTTTCCGAGCTGCAGGCTGTCCTAAAGGTCACTTCAACCTCAGTTCCAAGCGTGCGTTTAACGGCACGCTTGGCAAGCAATAGCAAAGTCATTTGGCGGGCTGTCTCGTTCGACACGCATGTCACCGCGGGAAACTTCACGTTTGCACTACTCTGAGTAGCGGCCGCCCGCAAAGTGTAGTTAACGAAATCTGCAGACCGACGTACTCCTGTGCCGCTAGCATTAATATTAGTACGTTGGTTGCATCTGTCGGCTTCGATTTTGCAAGCCAGCCTATTTCTATTTGAAGCGATGATCGTCTCTCCTGCTCCGCGGAAGCCTTCGGCGGGAACCGAACGACTGCTGGAAAGGTTCCACCGACTAACCTGTCGAGCTGCCTGGTGGACGCTTTTCACGGCGCTCATCTCGTGGTTCGTCTGGAGTTGGCTGCTCGCCTCAATGATGAGCGGAGACAGCTTAGTTGAAAGTTTACAAAGCGGTGACTGGTTGTCGATGCTGATTGTGACGCAATTTGGTCATATCTGGTTTTCCGGGTGATCGTTGGCCTGGTCGCTGCGGGCATCCTCTGGATGGTGGCACGGACACCAGGACAACGAAGCTTGTTACAAGCAATCCTCGCGGCGCTTTCCATCATACAGTTGGTTTCCCTGGCATGGGTTAGCCACGCTGCGGCCACTCTGGGCGCTTTTGGAGCCATCCACCTTTTGGGCGATGCACTCCATCTTCTCGTTGCAGCGTTCTGGCCAGGAGGTCTGGTGCCTCTTGGCGCCTTTCTTTTTCTGCTGTTACGACCAACCGAAACCGAGGCCGTCGCGCTGGCGGCACCCGTGGTTAACCGATTTTCAGGAAGCAGTTTGATCGCGGTGACCGCCTTGGTATCGACCGGATTGTTGAATAGCATTTTCATGGTCGGCAGTTTTCGGGCGCTCTTGACGAGTACTTACTGGCCAGATACTGGTTGCTAAGCTCATTTTCTTTTGCGTGATGATCGGGTTCGGCGCTGTGAACCTTTTCTTACTCAAGCCAAGGATTGCGGTGGATCTCAGGACTGGTCAGGTTGCGGAGAAGACCGCCTTACGATCGCTGGTTAGAAACGTCCTTTGGGAGATAGGACTCGGCACGGCTGTAATCCTGATTGTTGGATTGCTCGGAACTACGCCACCGCCGATGGGGAACGTGTCGGCGTGTCGGCGTATGGGCGTGTCGGCGAAACGAGGGTAGCTCACCACGCCGACACGCCCCATCGCCGATACGCCGATACGTTCCCCCTCCCCCTCACCGGATCAGGATGATCGTGAGATTCTTGGGGCCATGGGCTCCCAAGACTAAAATTCGCTCGATGTCGCCGGTCCGACTCGGGCCCGTGATGAAGGTGATAAAACTGGGATAATTCTGGCCGTACCGGGTCGAGAGCAGGTCACAGGCCGCCGGCAGGTCCGGCACGAGTTGATCGGCTCGGGCGATGACCAGATGATGTGGCGGCAAGACCGACAGGGCGCGCCCGCCCGCGCTGCGCGAAGTGAGCAGAATCGAGCCGGTCTGCGAGATCAGGGCATCACAAGCGGTGATCCCCACCGAACACTTTTCCAACGACTTCGGATCGGGGCGCTCTTCGGTGTACAGCGTTTCCAGACCGAGCGCGGGCACGATTTGGTCCAACAAGGGGTGGTGATGGGCGGCGGCTGCCACCCATTGGTGGGTATCGCGAAGGTTGACCAAGGTCTTGACTGCATCCTCGACACCAGCGACGAGCTGAAGGTCGGTCTTGAGTTGGACGCAATTTTTTTGGAAAAGAGCCAATCGACCTTCTGCATCGGGAGGTACGGCCGGAAGCCAGGCTCGGGGGCCCAAAGAGCCTGCGGGTGCAGGCGCAGCATCGTGCCGCGGCGTGCAGGCGCGGCGCGGGCACCCGCAAGGCTTCGCGTATCCGCCCCAGGATATCTTGGCGCTGGCCCGGGTTCATCGCGATTTCCAGTAATCCCGGAAACTCTTGGCGGCGACCGGCGGCAAATCGCGTGAAGCGACCCAACCCTTCACCGGCGGCGGCAGGATTGATCTAGCTCTGTTCGCCAGCGGCATGAGAGGGCGACTGAGCCGGGCGAGCCGATTGAGCAAACGAGGGAAGCGCGTCAGGAAGGCGAACGCGCGAAAAGCGAAGCGCTCCGCCGGGTCAGCCTGCTGAGTGACCGCGTTGCGGCGGTTGTGCAGCAGGTGGTGATGGAGATCGATCTTCACCGGGCAGGTTTCGGTGCAAGCGCCGCAGAGCGATGACGCGTATGAAAGGTGTTTCCAATCCATCAGGCCACGCAGGTGGGGTGTAATCACCGAACCGATCGGGCCCTGGTAGGTGGTGGCATAGGTGTGACCGCCGACGTTCCGGTAAATAGGACAGGCATTCAAACAAGCGCCGCAACGGATGCAGTGAAGCGCGTCCCGCTGCTCGGCATCGGCCAACAACCGCGTTCGATGATTATCCAGAAGAATGAGGTGGAACTCCTCCGGGCCATCCGTTTCATCCGGCTGGCGCGGTCCGCCGATCAACGAGTTGTAACATGTGATTTGCTGGCCAGTGCCCGCGGTGGCCAACATCGGCAGAAACAGCGCAAGGTCTGCCAGCTTCGGAATAACTTTCTCAATTCCCATGAGCGCCACGTGAACTTTGGGCAGCGCAACGGTCAAGCGCGCGTTGCCTTCGTTCTCGGTGATCGAGATCATCCCAGTCTCGGCGACCCCGAAGTTCGCGCCGCTGATGCCCAGGTCGGCCTGAAGGTACTTCAAGCGAAGCTCCCGACGGGCGATCATGGTGAGTTCTTCGGGGCTATCGGTGGGCGGAGTATGCAATTTTTCTTGAAAGAGGTCGCTAATTTCGTGGCGGGTCAGGTGCATCGCCGGGAACACCAAATGGTAAGGGGCCTCCTCCCGAAGCTGGACGATGTATTCCCCCAGATCGGATTCCACCACCTCGTACCCAGCTTGCCGCAGAGCCTCGTTGAGGTGGATTTCTTCGGAGGTCATGGTCTTTGATTTGACGATCGAACGAGCCCCCTTTTCTTTGGCCAAGGCGATGACGTAGTCGCGCGCCTCCTGGCTGTTGCTGGCCCAAAAAACCTTCGTCCCGCGCGCAGCGAGCTTATCCGTGAATTCGATCAGGTAGGCGTCCAGGTGATTGATCGCCTCCCATTTGATCGCCGACGCGCCGGTCCGCGCTGCCTGCCAATCCTGGTATTGGACTTGCGATCCGTGGCGCGCCCTTTCGTAGCTTCTCAGCGCGGTCTGAATCTTGGCCCGGTGGCCAAGGTCCGCCGTCAGCTTGATCGAACTGCTTTTAAATTTGGAGGCAATAGAAGACATACAAACAGAAGTTCAGGAGTTGCAGGAGTTCAGGAGTTACAGAATGGGAGGGGAGAGCAGGAGAGTTGAGTCAGGGTCGGGTCAGGAACTGGCTAGGACCTCGGCCAGGTGAATGGTTTTAAGTTTCTGATTTTGCCGGCTCAAGAGACCTTGGAGATGCATCAGACAACTGGAGTCGTTAGAAACCAGGTACTCCGCCCCGGTATCCAGGGCCGAGGCGGACTTGGTTTCGCCCATGGCAGTCGAGATCATCGGAAATTTGACGGCGAAGGTGCCGCCAAACCCGCAGCAACTGGTTTGATCGTCCATCTCCACCAGCGTGAGATCTTTCACCCGCTCCAGCAACTGGCGCGGTTGCTGTTTAACGTGCAGTTCACGCAAGCCATGACAACCGTCATGGAAGGTGACCTTGGCGGGAAACCGGCTGCCCAGGTCGGTGACCCCCAACTGATCCACCAGAAAAGAGGAAAACTCGAAAACCCTCCGGCTCAGTTGGACTGCGGCCTTGGCCTGCATCGTTTTGCGAAAAAGCTCAGGGTAAAAATTTTTGACCATCGCCGCGCAAGAGCCGGAGGGCACCACGACCGGATCCGTCCCCGCCAAAGCCTGCAGCACCCGCGCGGCGATCCCACGGGCTTCCTCCCAGTACCCGCCGTTAAACGACGGTTGGCCGCAACAAAAGATAGCCTCCTTAAAATCAACCGTGTGCCCAAGTTTTTCAAAAATGCGCACCGCGCTGATACCCACCGCAGGGAACAACTGATCCACAAAACAGGGGATGAAGAGGGTGATTTTCAACGCAGAAAAGCCTCGATCAGCCCGCCATCGACGGTGATCACCTGGCCGGTGGTTTTGCTCAGCCGGTTCGTCAACAGCACGTAGAAGGCTTCGGCTTGGTCGGCCGGGGTGATTGGGGACTGGGTCAAAGTTCGGTCGGCATAAAACTGCGCCAGCTTCTTGGTCAAAGATTCGGTCGGCTCATCCTCGGTGTAAGGAATCTTGTACTTGGCTAGAGAGGCAATGACCCTCTCCCGCGGGAACATGGCGCTGCCCTGCACCACTGTCGCCGGAGCCACGGCGTTGACGCGGACCAGCGGAGCCAACTCGATGGCCAATTCGCGCGTCAGGTGATTGGCGGCGGCCTTGGAGGTGTCATAGGCGAGGCTCCCCTTTTTGGCTACCGCTGCGTTGGCGCTGGTCGTCAGCACCAGGCTACCCCGGAGCCCTTGTTCCTTCCAGGTCTTGGCCGCCTCGTCGGCGACGATGTAAGAACCGGTCACGTTAATGGCAAAGGTGAGCGCCCATTTATCGTCGGGGATATGGCCGGTGGTATCCGGAGCGACGAAAATGCCGGCGGTGACGGCGATCGAGTCGAAGCCGCCGTAAGCCAGGGCGGCATTGTTCAACATCGCGCGGACACTCGCTCGGTCAGTGATATTGCCGCTCAGCCCGACAGCCGGACCGCAGTTGGATATCCCGGTGCCGGCCACGCCAATTCCGACTCCGTATCGATCGGTGATTTCCTTGGCAGTCGCTTCGGCAGCCGCTTGGTTCATGTCGACGCAAACGGCGTGAGCGCCGTCCTTAACGATGCGATGCACGACTTCCCGGCCAATGCCGGAGCCCGCACCGATGACGACGACGACTTGCCGGGCAAGTTCTTTTTCGGCCGGCATCCGTTGGAGCTTGGCTTCCTCCAGCAGCCAGTACTCGATATCGAAGGCTTCCTGCTGAGGCAGCGCAATGTACTCGTCGATCGCTTCAGATCCGCGCATCACCTCGACCGCGCAGTTGTAGAACTCAGCCGTCACCCGCGATTCCGATTTGTCTTTGCCCCAGGCCACCATCCCGAGCCCCGGGATCAAGACCACGGTTGGATTCGGGTCGCGCAGGGCGGGCGAGTTCTCACGTTTGCAGCGTTGATAATACTGCGCGTAATCTTTGCGGTACTTTTCAATGCCGCTGTTGCAGCTTCTTTTTGAGAGCGTCCGCATCCTCCTTCTGCGGGTTCCAGTCGACATAAAGCGGCTTGATCTTCGTCCGCAGGAAATGGTCCGGGCAGCTGGTGCCCAGTTCCGCCAAACGAGCCGCATCGCGCGAATTAACAAAACGCAGGATCTTCTCGTCGTCCTGGATAGTACCGACGAAGCGCTTTTGCTGGCTGACCTGGCCGCGCAACCAGGGCAAGATTGCCGCAAAGGCTTCGCGCCGCTGCGCTTCATCCAGTGCCTGATATTTCTGCCCGCCGAAAGCCTTCGCGTCCCCGCCTTTTTCCTGGTATTTGCTCTCGATGTATTCGGCGGCCTTCTCGATCAGTGAGAGCGTCAATTCGTAGCATTCCTTGTCGTCATTGGCCCAGTTGATCAAGCCGTGCTGCCCGAGGATAACGCCCTTGGCCTGGGGATGCTCCTCCACGATGCGCTGCAGAGCCAAGCCGAGTTCGAAACCCGGTCGCAACCAGGGCGTCTAGATCACTTCTTCACCATAGATCTCTTTGGTCAGCTTCTCCGAGTGTTTCGCTGCGGCAACCGAAATAGCCGCGTTGGGGTGCATGTGGTCGACGTGCCGGAACGGAATGAATGCATGGAGCGGCGTGTCGATGGAAGGGGGGCGCGGGTTCAGATTAAAAGTCGCGTGAGTGTACATGCCGACCATCTTGTCTTCCGCCGGCGTCTTAGGCCCTTTCTCGGACTCCTGGGCGTAAAGCTTTTGCAGCCCGATCAGCTTGGACTGGTAGAGCGATGAGAAATTCTCGCGCTTGCTGGTGCGCAGATCGCCACCGGAACCCTTGACCCAGAGTACTTCGACTCTTGCTCGCCCGTGAGAGGATCCTGCTCGACGATTTTGGCCGAAGTATTTCCACCGCCGGTGTTGGTGATGCGCTGATCAGCTGCCCAGGATATTAGAGCGGTAGATAAGCCGCCCAACCGGATCAAGCTTGGAGGCGGCCGTGTCGTCCCACAGGTAGTTTACGTATCGGTAGTTCTGGTAGTCCATAATCGTGAGGTTGAATCCAATGAAGCGTTGATAGGCAGCCCGCCAAATCTCCGGCGCAATCGGCTCAAAGGTTTGCAGGGCAAAAGAATGGCGGACAAGCTGGCGGAGGGCGGCCAGCGAACTGAGGTGACCAAGCGCGATGGCTTGGAGAAGCACGTTGCCGATCGCGGTGGCCTCTGCAGGACCGGCGACGACCTGACGCCCGGTGGCGCTGGCGGCAAATTGGTTTAAGAGCGCGCTCTGGCTGCCGCCACCCACGATGTGCAAGCGGCGGATGGTGCGTCCGGTCAACAGCTCCGATCTCTTCCAGCGTGCCGCGGTAAAGCAGCGCGAGACTTTCGTAAATGCAGCGCACAAACTGGCCCGGTCTTTCAGGTGCCGGCTGGCCTGTTTCCGAACAGAAAGCGGCGATCTTTTGCGGCATCTCGCCCGGTTTCGAGAACCGGGCCGCCCGCGGATCGATCAGCGAGCGGAACGGTTCCGCGTTGTCGGCCTCCCTGGTCAGGGTCGCGTAATCGAGTTCGAGCCCCTGGCGAGCCCACTCGCGCCGCGACTCCTGCAGGATCCAGAGGCCGACAATATTTTTCAAAAACCGTGTCGTACCGCCGTAGCCGGCTTCGTTGGTAAAGTTATGT
This sequence comes from uncultured Verrucomicrobiae bacterium, assembly GCA_963793135.1. GTDB lineage: Bacteria > Verrucomicrobiota > Verrucomicrobiia > Chthoniobacterales > JAFAMB01 > JAFAMB01. The sequence continues at coordinate 30,877 of CAWBYX010000025.1, read as the reverse complement.
TCGCGGACTTTTTCGCTGATGAGAGGCTGCGGCAACTCCAGGCCGAGGAGAGACCAAGTCCCGGAAGAAAGGTAGGCCCAATCCTCTTCCCCTTCCGCGCCGGGACCGCTGCCACGGCCGCTCCGGTGTCGTGCGAGCAAGTCGCCACTACCTGCAACTCGCTTAAACCGGTTTCGGAGGCAACCTCCGGCAATAACGGTCCAAGCACTGTCCCGGGGGGCACCAGTTGCGGGAAAATTTTGGGCGGAAAACCGCACCGTTCGATCAGCACCTGCGACCAGGAGCGCGTGCGCGGATTGTAAAGCTGGGTGGTGCTGGCGTTACTTTCGTCCACCCTGGGCACTCCGGAAAAGAGATAATTGAAGTAGTCGCCGATGGTGAGAAAGCAATCCGCCACGCTCGAGCAAAGCCCGGCTTTTTTCCAGGTCGGAGGCCAAATGGTAAATCGTGTTGATGGTCATGAACTGAATTCCCGTCTCGGCAAAGATCAGTTCTGAGCCGACCTCCTCCCGCACTCTCTGGTAGGTGCTTTCAGTCCGCGCGTCTCGATAATGAAAGGGAGGGGAGAGCATCGGATGTACGGCGTTGATCAGCACATAATCAACGCCCCAGGAATCGACGCTCATGCTCGCGACCGCCAGGCGGCGCCCGCCGATGTTCCGCAGGCCGGTCTTGAGTTCCTCAAAGATGCGCAACACGTCCCACCGCAATGAACCCAGAACGCGCACCGCGGCACTGGGAAACCGATGCATTTCCTCGAGCGTCAACCGGCCCTCTTCGAGCCGGCCGAGCATCACCCGGCCGCTCTCTGCGCCAAGATCGCAAGCGATGTAGTACTTCGGGTTCATGATCCTAGACGCTCCATCATTGAGACAATCTGATCGCTCGGGGGGAAGCATAGAAAAGAGTTCATAGGGCTAACGAGGACCTTCGTCAATCCAAGTGGAACATCTCCTGCAGTTCGGTCGAGCGCGGTGAACGGTCCGGGTTGACCTGCATGAGATCGGCCATGTGCTCCCACCAACGGCGACAGGCCGGCGTCTGGGCGATGGCGTTCCACCGGGCTTCATCCTCAATTTCGACGTAGGCAAACAGTTCTCCGGTTTCCGCGTGCAAGGCAATCGAGTAGTTGTGCACGCCATGCGTCAGAAGCACCTCCTCGAGTTCCTTCCAGATCGGATTGTGCCGCTGTCGATACTCCTCTTCAGCACCGCGGTTTAACTGCATGACAAAGAATTTCCGGATCATGAACTTTTTGGGTTAGCAGACTTGGACCAGTTCCATGCCGAGCAAGGCAGCCAGTTTTTTCAGTTTGCCTGTGAGGTGGCCAACTCCGATCGCACAATGATGCGCCGGGCCGTGAGCATTCCAGTCGTTCACGAACCGACGTGCGCCGATGGAGAAGCGGTACCGGCTATTGGTGTTGCCGATCTCGAGGATCGGTCCCGGAACTGACTCTGCTTCAGCCGCCAGCAACTTCAAGTCACCGTCCCGGCTCTCCACGACGGAAAGTAGCGTCACCGGCCCATGCCGGACCGACATCTCCACCGACAACCCTCGGCCAACTTTGCCATGGTAAACTTCCAAGGGACGAACTTTGCTCTTGCCTTCTGCGATTGCCAGGTGACCCGGCCCATCGTGCCCCATCAAGACCACGTCGTCGTTGAAATCGATGGCATAGTACTCCGTAAACGAACCGCCGGCGCCGAAACTATCCATGATCTTCATGGCTTGGACGTTCTTGATTTCCATTTCGCCAGCCGTGGGGATACCCCGAGCCGTCAGCAGTGAGTTACCGATAATGATCGAGCTGACCGTTTCTTCGTTTTCGGGATTGCCCGTTCCTGAGTAGTAATAAGCCAGCGAGCCGAGCCGATGTCTCGCCACGAGCCGGTCAAGGGCTACCGACGTGCACGCAGCCCGTTGGAGTTCGGCCGCCGGGCAATCAGGTTGCACATCGAAGTCCTGCTGGAACTGCGCGACTCGCTCGTACAATTTCCTCCGTGGCGACTCCCCGCCGCAGAGCCGCCAACTCATCGACTTCAACAATTTCCACGTGGCCGCCGAAGCGGGCGCAATGCAGCGTCAGATCAGAGTAAATGTCCAGCATGCCATTGTAATAATGGCCCATCACGCCAAGGCGGTTGTGCTCCATGACGTGCGCCACCCGGGCGGCTTCGATCCACTCGTCGACTTCGTTCCAACACTGCGGATCGTCGACCAGCACGCCGGTGACTTGATGAAAAGCAATGCCGCTTCGATTAAAGACATTAGCAATTTCAGGCACCGGACAAGCGGCGCAGTACGCAAGCCATTCGCCCGTCATGGCCGTACGATCGCCCATCCGATTGAAGCGTTGATAATCGATCGCGGCGGCGGGTTGTAAATTCAGGATGATGACCGGGACCTTGGCCCGGCGCACCACCGGCAGAACCGTGGAGGAGAGCGCATAGGTGGTGACGTGTAGAAAAATCAAATCCACGTCGGCGCGGCGAAACCGGTGCCCCGCCTCCTGCGCTTTTTCGGGGGTATCAATCAACCCCAGGTTGACGACTTCCACTCCCGGACGCTCCAGCTTCGATGCCACTCCCTGGACATAACCCGTGAGGCGTTCTTCCAGCCCGGCGAATTGCGGCCAGTAAGTGTCCAAGCCGATTCCGAAAAGGCCAACCCGCAAACCGGAATCTGAAGTCAGGTGCATAGAAGCTTTGACGTGCTGGGGTCGCCGTGCGCGTGCGCTAGAAATCGAACTGATCGATGTTTGAGGAATCAAAGACCGTCAACGGGCCCAGGATCACCACCCCGTCTTTGCCAATGGTGCGGGACCCGAGTTTCCCGGCGCCAAAGGTTTCTCCCTCTTTGCCCTCGATGTTCCCTGAGGAAAGCTGCGCCGCGGCGTAGGCAGCCAGGTAACCGACATCGGACGGATTCCAGAGGGCAAACTCTTTCACAGTCCCATCCTTGACAAATTGCCGCATTTGATTGGGCGTACCCAGACCGACCAGCGCGATTTTGCCTTTGAGGGGGCTGGTGGAAAGGTAACGCGCGGCGGCCGCGACTCCAACCGTGGTCGGGCTGATAATGCCTTTCAGGTTGGGGTAGGCCTGGAGCAGGCCCTGGGTTTCGGTGAAGGACTTTTGGTCGTCATCGTTGCCATAAGCGATTTTGACCAGTTTCATATCTTTGTACTCTGGCTTTTGCAGTTCCTCCTGCATGTACTTGATCCAGGTGTTCTGGTTGGTCGCGTTAGGGGTAGCCGAGAGAATCGCAATATCGCCCTTATAACCGATTTGCTTGGCCAGAATCTGGACTTGCCCTTGGCCGATACCTTCGGCGGAAGCCTGGTTAATAAAAATGCTGCGCCCTTCCGGGGCCGTATCCGAGTCCATGGTGACGACGTGAATCTTCTGTTCCTTGGCCCGCTTCAGGTAAGGAATCAGGGCGTTGGGGTCGTTGGCGGCCAGGACGATCGCGTTTTGTCGCTGGGTAATCAGCGTGTTAATGTAGGAGACCTGGGAGGAAGCGGAGGCATCGGAAGGGCCGACCACCTTGCCTTGAGCGCCGATCTCTTTACAAGCGTCCAGAGAACCCTTGGTTTCGATGACATTGTAGGGGTTATTGATATTCTTTGGGAGAAAGGCAAGTTTGAGGTCCTTTTTGATTGGCTTGTCCTGGCCATACCCAACGGTTCCGAGAAACGTTAGGGAGGAAACGATCGCGATGGTGGTGAAGAGGGAGGCTTTGGTCATAGGATGTTGGTGGGTAAGGCTGGGTATTCAGGTCTTTGATGGAAGTTCATTTTGCCGTCGACGCGCTTTCCAGTTTGGTGATCTCACGTTGGCGCTGCATCAGTCGCCACCGTTCGTGAGTAGAGGCGATCAAGTTGGGCAGAAGAATGCTGATGATCAGTAACGATCCGGTGACAATTCTTAGGACTTCGCTGGCAACGTCGGCCAATGTTAACACATTGTTAATGATCCCAATCAACAGGAGAGAGAGGACCACGCCCGTCACCGTCCCCTTCCCGCCTTGAACCGAGACTCCGCCCAAAAACACGGCCGCGATGGCGCTTAACTCAAAGCCGGCGCCATTATCCGCTCGCGCGCTAGAGAACCGGAAAGTGAAAATGATACCGGCAAGCGCGCTGATGGCCCCTGAAGCGATAAACAGCAGCATCTTCAACCGGTTGATGTTGACTCCGGAGAAACGCGCCGCCATTTGATTACCTCCAATCGCGTAAAGACTCCGGCCGATGGTGGTGTGATGAAGCAGGACCCAGAAAATCAGGGCCAGGACAATAAACAGCACGAATGGCGAGGGTATGAAGGTGTAAGGGATATTTCCGATCCCAAACGCGGTGTACTCCGGCGGAAAGTCGGCAATGGCTTTATCGCCCAGAACGATGTAGGCAAACCCGCGGAAGAGAGCGAGCGTGCCGATGGTCACCGCCAAGGACGGGAGGCGAAACCGCACGATCAGAAAGCCGTTGAGCATCCCGCAGAGCGCACCTAACAATAGGCAAATGACAATGGCCAGCGGCATAGCGATCTTGTAATCCCAAAGCCATCCAAGCACGGAACTTGAAAGACCCAGCATCGACGCCACAGAAAGGTCGATTTCATTGGTGATGACGATCAGGCTTAACGGCAACGCCATGAGCGCAATTTCCACGAAGTTAGCCAGCAGGTTGGCCCAATTCTCAACCGTCAGGAAATCCTTGTTGAGAAGCATTCCTCCGATAATTGCGATTAAAACCAGGAGGGCGAGGATTGTCTCCCAGTTGACGCGGCGGGCCAGACGTCGGGTACTTGGCTGGCTTTGACTCATACGTGGCTCCATTTAACTCGTAAGCCGCAGCGCATGACGGTGGGCCAGGTAGGCATCCGCCGCGATCGCCAGCAGAAGCATCGCGCCCTGAAAGGCCTGCTGCCAAAAGGAAGGCACCCGCAGAAAAACCAGAGTGCTGCTGAACACGCTTAGCAACAGCGCTCCTAAAACGGCACCAATGACGGTACCCACCCCACCCGTAATGGCCACGCCACCCACCACGGTCGAGGTAATCACCGAAAGTTCAATTCCCTCGGCGGCGGTTGCGTCCACGGTCCCGAAACGAGCCAGCCAGAGCGCGCCGGCCAATCCGGCAATCGCACCGGAAATCAGAAATCCGGTGGCCAGCCTCCGACTCACGTTGATCCCGGCCAGAACGGCGGCGTTCGGATTGCTGCCGATGGCATAGAATTCCCGCCCAATTCGGTACTGGCGCAAACCAATCGCAAACACGACTAAGAGGATCAGGACAATCCAGGTCAGGAGCGGAATCCCTGCGAAGGTGGAAGTACCGATGGCCAGGAATGAACCGGGAACATTCACGGCATTGACCTGCCGTCCGTGGACCCAGGCATAGTTGGCGCCCCGAAAGATGTACAACGTACCCAAGGTGGTGATTAAAGCCGGGATCTTACCCCAGGCGATTAGGGTCGCATTCACTGCACCAAGAAGAAGACCGGCCAGGACGGCGATCAAAACCACTCCCAGGCCGGGGATGCCGGGATAATTGACAAAAAGGGTGCCTGAGAGAAAAGCGGTGATCCCGACGATTGAACTGATGGAGAGATCGATCTGGCGCATCAGAATAATCACCGTTTGACCGAGCACGAGCAGAGCGATGATCGAAACGTTCAGCATCAGGTCCTTCAAGCTCTGCGGGCTGACGAAACGCGGGTTCAATGAGGTGGTCAGCACCGTCAGCACGGCGATGAGGAGGACCAGACTGCTCTCACGACTGCGCATCAACACCTTGAGTGCTCCTGGCCCGCTTCCGGTCGTTTTTGGTTCTGCGGTCATGCTTGTCCGTTGGTGGGCGCTTTTGCTTTCTCGCTGCGGATCGCTCCCGTTTGGCCGGTGGCAGCGAACATAATGGCCTCTTCGGTGGCTTCCGAACGAGCCAGTTCGGCGGTCAGCTTTCCTTCGTGCATCACCAGCACGCGATCGGCCATCCCAATCACTTCCGGCAGATCGCTGGAGATCATGATAATCGCCATCCCCTCTTTGGCTAACTGGCTTAGCGTGCGGTGCACTTCCGATTTCGCGCCGACGTCGACGCCCCGGGTGGGTTCGTCGACGATCAAGAGTTTTGGCTGGGTAGCCAGCCATTTTGCCAGAACGACCTTTTGCTGGTTCCCGCCCGACAAGATGTTCACCGGCTCCTCAATATGACCTTTCAGCAACATCCGTTGGGTCCAGCGTGCAGAAATCTCCCGTTCTTTCTCTTGAGAGACCAATCCGAAACGTTGAACCTCCGGCAAAACGGTCAAGGTAGCGTTGCGCATCACCGTCATTTCCATCACCAACCCTTGCTGTTGGCGGTCTTCCGGCACGAAGCCGATCCCGGCGGCCATTGCCATCTTCGGAGTATGCTCCTTGAGCGCCGTGTCGCCGATCCTCACTTCTCCGCTGTCCAGGGGATCGATCCCGAAAATCGCCCGGGCGACCTCGCTGCGCCCCGCTCCCACCAGGCCGGCCAAACCGACGATCTCCCCCTGCCTCACCTCAAAGCTGATGCCTTTAAAGACCCCAGCCCGGCGCAGGTCGCGAACCTGGAGAACCACTTTGCCTGGCTCCACCTTTTCTTTCGGATAGAGAGCCGCTAAAGACCGCCCGACCATCTTGCGAATCACTTCGTCCGTGGTCCACTCTCCAAGGGGACCAGATCCGACCACCCGACCGTCGCGCATCACGGTGATGCGCTGAGAAATCGAGAAAACCTCCTCTAACCGGTGCGAGACAAACATCAGCGCTACGCCCTTGCTTCGAAGACGCTCCACGACCTGGAATAAGCGTTTGACTTCTTCGAGCGAAAGGGCGGCCGTCGGTTCGTCCATGATCAGCACCTTGGCCTCGAAGGTCAGCGCCTTAATAATTTCCACGATCTGCTGGTCGGCAATACTGAGTCCTAATACCGAATCTTCGGGCCGCAGCGAAACACCAAGCTGCTTCAGGTGCTGTGAAACGGCCCGGCTCATGGCGGCGTAATCGATCCAGCCGTAGGCGGTCTTGGGCTGCCGATGCATAAAGACGTTCTCGGCGATGGAGAGGTCGCGGAACAGCGTTGGTTCCTGATAGATCACAGAGACCCCAGCCTGCTGTGCCTGGGAGGGCGACCGAAAAAGCACTTCCCGTCCGTTCATCCGGACCGCGCCTCGATCGGCCAAATGGAGACCGGCCAGGATTTTGACCAAGGTGCTCTTGCCGGCACCGTTTTCACCCATCAACGAATGCACTTCCCCGGGAAGGAGCGATAAGCTAACTCCCTCCAGCACCCGGGTGCTCCCAAATGATTTGTGGATGTCGACCAGCTCAATGGTAGGGGCGTTCATAGCCAGGCAGGAGTGTCACAAAGAGGCGCGAATGTGGTGGAAACCGGGGGATAACCTTCGAGCAGTTAACTACAAATCACTATCTTTTTGGGCCAACTCCTCCCAATTTAACTATTATTCAAGGGGGAGATCACGAGCTTATCCAATATCTTTTTCGAACTGTTTTCCTAGCTTTTGGGTATGGCAGAGAATCGCTGGCAATCTCTGCGCCCCGAAGGGGCAATCCTCCAGCGTCACCGGAGCAATCAATGGTCCCAGATCTTCCTTGTTTTGGCGCGGTTGCTGGCAGGGGGTAAATTGAGGCATACGAGAAGATGAACTGGGCTTACTCTGCAAAGAGGAACGAACTGCTAAAGAGGATGACGCTGGTTTTTCTCCATGTCTAGACAAATTATCGAAAATAATGTGTAGACATATCGAAGTTCCATGGCGACGATTCCTGGTCGCCCGACACCCCCCCGCGCTTATGAACGAACATCAGAATCAAAGAATTCAACAGGCCCTCGATCAATTCCGGATCGAGACCCCCAGTTGGGGTTTTGCCGACACCGGAACCCGCTTTGGCAAATTCCTTCAGGATGCCGCCGCGATCGACATCAACGACAAACTGGCCGATGCCGGACAAGTCCACGCCTTTACCGGCATCTGCCCTTCTGTCGCCGTTCATGTTCTCTGGGATTTTGGCGCGGATCAGCCCGCTTCCAAAATCGTGCAACTGGGTAAGAAGTACGGGATCCGCATTGGCGCCATTAATCCTAACCTCTTCCAGGACCAGATCTATAAATATGGTTCGCTCTGCAATCGTAACGACGAGGTGCGAGCGGTCGCAGTCAAGCACTTGCTGGAGAGCGCCGAACTGGCCAAACAAACAGGTAGTCCACTGGTGGCGATCTGGTTAGCCGACGGCTCCAATTATCCGGGCCAATCGAATATCCGGTGGCGCAAACACGCTCTGGTCGAAACGTTGCGCCCGCTGCATGAGGCATTGACCGCTGACCAGCAGATCTTGCTGGAATACAAACCGTTTGAGCCGGCATTTTACCACACCGACCTGGCCGATTGGGGAATGTCTTACGTCATCGCCAAGGAAGTCGGGCCAAAGACGCGGGTGCTGGTCGACACCGGGCATCATTACCTCTCACAAAATATCGAACAGATCGTCGCCTGGTTGCTGGACACCGAGATGCTGGGCGGATTTCACTTCAACGACCGGCGCTATGCGGACGACGACCTTACCTTCGGATCGATCGATCCTTACCAGGCCTTCAGAATTTTTCACGAAATTCATTTATTCGGCTGGGAAAAGGGGGCGACGCCGCAAATTCCCTACATGATTGACCAATCGCACATCGACAAGCCGAAGATCGAAGCGATGATTCAAACCGCAGTTACCGCGCAGGAATTGTATGTGAAAGCCGCCGCGGTGGATCACGAAAAGCTGGCACTGCACCAGCAAAGGAACGAGCAGGTGGACGCCGAGGAGTGCCTTCGAGCGGCATTTTTCGCCGACGTCCGGCCGACCATTGCCGAATGGCGCAAAGCACACAATCTACCGCTGGATCCGTTGTCCGCCTTTCGCCAAAGCGGCTATGAAGCGCGCGTTGGCAAGGAGCGCAAAGCGCGGCGGGCAGAACTGGGCATCACCAGCTCGGGATCGTACGCGTGATTCAGGAGGCAGGAGGCAGAATTCAGAATTCAGGAGCCAGAATTCAGGAGCCTGGAGCCAGGAGCCAAGGCGAGGCGGGCGGGCGTCAGGAGCAGCGCATAGTAGGGGCGCGCGTTAAGATTTGAGGGGGAGAAAAGTGTTCAGTGTACCTGGGCTCGCTCTTCTGAATTCTGAATCCTGGTTCCTGACTCCTGCCTCCCGAATCAATCCCCTGGGTTCCATCGGGAGGTTAGCGTTAGCGAAACATCGCCGGTGTCGTAATGAATTTCGGCGTATTCGATTGGACGATCTTGAGAGTCGAACGAGGTCCGGCGCCGGAGAAGGATCGGTGTCCCGATTTTGACCTTAAGACGCCGCGCGATTTGGGCGTCGGCAATCGCGGCCACAAATTCTTCGCGAGCGTGGTCGGCCACGATCCCTGTTTCGGCTTTGATGAGTTCGTAAAGTGGTCGCCGAAAGTCTTCTTTGCCAGAGAGCTTGAGCCTGGGATGAAACCACGACCGCGATTGTAAGACGGGCCGGTCATCCCAGCCACGGACCTGGTCTAGAAATTTGACGACGGTTCCGATCGGCACCTGAAGTGCGTCGGCAATTTTACCCTTGGCGGATTTTTCCGAGGTCTCCAACAGAAACGACTGGACCTTAATTCCCTTTTTCCGCATCTCCCCGGTCAAGCTAGCCCAGTCGACCAAACCGGTTTGCACCGCCCTAGTTCCCACTCCCTTCCGGCGTTCCAAAAACCCTTGGTGCACCAAGTTGAGGATACCTTCGCGAACCGTGCCGCGACTGACCCCAAGCCGGCTAGCCATTGTTAGTTCGTCCGGCAACAATGCTCCACTGGAGTAAGGAGGACGGCTAATCAGATCGCGAAGCAACCGCTCAATTTGGACATGCAACAACACGCCGTTTGACCGATCAAGCTTCCAAGTGGAAAAAAAAGGATCTGCGGAGTGCGCCGTCATTGTCAGAAGGGCGTAAGCTAAGCTCTCCCTGCGGGCTTGTCTAGACAAAGGCGTTCGGCGTTCGGCGTTCGGCAAGGCGCCCCGGCGCAGGTAGGGCGAAGCTCCGTCTGAGCCGGGGCTTCCTGCGTGGCATCGCCCTAGAAGGTCACCCCCACAAATTCCCGCTCATTATTTCATGTCACCGAACAAAACACCCATTCTGGCGTCTCGCGTTTGCCGACATATCTTCCGATCCTAACGGCCGCGCGCATCGTGACTCATCTATGGGGGTAACACCGCAGGGCCAGGGCAACGCCGGCATGCTCCGGTTCGGACGGAGCCTCACCCTACCTTCTTTACCTATTTAAGGTTTCGGACGGAGCCTCACCTACCCGTTGCGACTCTATTTAATGTAGCCGCCTTGTTTCATGGTGCGCTCGGCTTGATTTTGATTACTCTTCAGCGTTTCCTCAACGGAAGCTTTTCCCGCTACCAGGCCAGAAACGTTCTGACCCACCACCGTGCCTAGAGATTGAAACTCCGGGATACCGACAAAAGTAATACCTGTGTAGGGGACTTTTTTGATACTGGGGTTTGTCGGGTCGGCGGTTTCCATCGCCTTCAAGGTTGCTTGGGCGAAAGGAGCTGCCTTCTGGTACTCGGGGTTTTCGTAGGTTGATTTCCGCGTACCGGGCGGAACCGAGGCCCACCCTTGGTCTTCGGCCACCAGCTTGATATATTCTTTAGACGTGGCCCATTCGACGAACCGCTTTGCGCCCTCAGCATTCTTGGCTTTCCCGGGAATGGCAAAGGCCCAGGACCAGAGCCAGTGAGAGCCGTTAGGAGTCACAGCGATCGGGGCGGGCGCATAGCCCACTTTGCCCACCACCTGAGACTGTTTTGGGTTCTCCAAAATGCCTCCCGCGACAGTGGCATCGACCCACATCGCCGCTTTGCCGCTGGCAAACAAAGTCAGGTTCTCGTTAAACCCGTTCGAAGTCACTCCGGGAGGCCCGTATTTGTGCACCAGGTTCACGTAGGTGGATAAGGCATTCTTCCATTCCGGAGTGTCAAGCGTTGGATGCCAGTTCATGTCAAACCAGGCCGCCCCGAAACTGTTAGCCATCGTGTCGACAATGGCCATGTTTTCACCCCAGCCAGGTTGGCCGCGAAGGGCCAGCCCATAGAAGCCTTCCTCCTTTTTATTCAAGGCTTCAGCGAATTTCGCCAAGTCATCAAAAGTAGGCTGATCGGGCATGGTCAGTCCTTTCTGCTCGAACAGATCCTTTCGATACATGAGGAAAGAGCTCTCCCCATAGAAGGGAAGGGCATAGAGCTTGCCATCGTAGGAGAGGCCATCTCGCAGCGGTTTAAAAACATCATCCAGGTCGTACTCGCTTGATAAACCCTCGATGGGTTTGAGCCAGCCGCGTTTGGCAAAGATCGGAGTTTCATAGAGGCCGATAAAGACCAAATCAAACTGCCCGCTCCCTGTGGAGACGTCCGTCGTCACCCGCTGTCTGAGGATGTTCTCTTCGACGATGACCCACTTCAGAGTGATATCCGGATTCTTTTCCTCGAATTTCGCGGAGAGCTTTTTGAGCTCGAGCATGTCGGGGTTATTCACGGCCGCGATGGTGACGGTCTGCTGTTCTGCCTGAAGGGCAGTGGCTGCGAAAAGGAGGGAACAGAAAAAGGTGGTAAGAGGGCGTTTCATAAGGGAGGTCATGTTAGCTCTGATGCATATTTGAGTTATCTGAATTGCTGTTAGGTGGGCAACAAATGCCCACATTACGGGGGGAAGCATGAATTGCTTCCGGAGCGGCCGCCGGAAGACAAAATGATCTGGGGGTAATTGTCGCATTCATTCGCGTGTTTACGGCCTTGATGCAAGCAGCAGTTTTGCACAACGCTGCCGGTGACCTTGGCATCAGCCCGGGTTTCAACATCGAGCAATTGCGGGTGTTCTCACTGTGGAAGAACACCGACATTCTGGGACGGGATATGTCATAGGCTTGGAACCTGGCACCAGCTGCCGAAGTTATCAGCGAGCCTTGAACCGTGTGCCGACGATTGGTCAGGGGGTGACGTCGCGACGGCGCGGGTAGAGCGAAGCTCCGGTAGGGTAAGGCTCCGTCCGAACCGGGGCATCCCACGTTGCCCTGCTCAGCGCGTCATCCCCTACGCATCGAAGAGACCGCTACTCGGCCTCGCGTGACCTTGCCGCCCGGGTGCAAAGACCGCGCACTAGCACGACTATTTTTGGGGGCTCACATCATAATCGGGGTAACCCGGCAAGCCCCGGCTCAGGCGGAGCTTCGCCCTCCTATGGTGTGTGTCAAGCTACCGAAAAGCGTGTTGGCGCGCTGTCAGGTGTCGAGTGCCCTGTGACATCACTGGAACCGAATCAAGGTAACGGTAATCGGCGAATCGATGGGAAGGAGTAGGAGTTCAGCGGAGCTCGTAGATTGACAAAGCAGTCCCTTGCGGCAGGGCTATCGGACTTCTGTCCCATAGTCCTCGCCGCGCAGGGTAGAGTGGGTGACCTCAAAACGCGGATCGTTTCTCCTCTATTTTTAGAAGGCGTATCGGAGACCGAAATTGGTCTGAATGAAGTCGTTGGAAGCCCCATCGACGAGGTCATAACCAGCTTCACCGAAGATCGCGATATGAGGAGTAAACCGGTATTCGAGTCCACCGCCGAAATGCCCGAGCACCCGATCGTCTCCAATGTTGTTCCGTATTGCATTCACGCGACGACCGGTGAAAGTGACGTCTCTGGTTTCTCCTGCCGCATTGGTCACAGTAAAGGTCTCACTGACGGAGTGTCCTTCCCCAACGCCGCCAACGATAATACCACCAAGGCCCGCGAAGAAGTAGGGTGCCAAGTGAACGCCGGGCCAGAAGTCGTCCAACGGGAGCCGCAACAAGAAGTCACCCGTTAAGACACCTGCTGCCACACTTCTATCCGCCAGTCGTCCACACTCACCGGAGCGAACCCGCGAACGAGAGTCACTTCTCTGGTTTGTCCACCTTACCTGAAGACATTCAGTCCAGTCCCTTGGAACCGAACACCTGCGTATTTCCATGGGAACCAGTAGGTCAAGTCAATGCCGCCACCCCATCCATGGAACTCCCCGGCAAAATTACCCACGCCTGTGGCATAGGTCCCGAACGCTCCGATATCGAATTCGTTGGCCCTGAAGAACTCAGGTGGCGGCGGTGGTGGTGGTGCAATAACCTGCTTAGAAGATACGACTGGCTCTCCAGCGAAGGTGGCGACTGCTTGCGATGCAATGGCCACCACAGCTAAGGCTATTAATCTTTTCATAGGAGTAGTTTTACTGAAATACGGCTCTTTTCGGTGGTCCAGCGTGCAGAACCTTGGATTGGCCCTGCGCCACTGCTGCGGGATTTGCTCCGCCATTTTTCGACGGATTTCTTCCCGCTTGTACCGTTTTTCATTACACGCGCGTTAATGTCAAGTCTTACGTCGTGCTCGGTCGTCCTACATCCCAGTGCGGATTTCCTCAATTTTGGAGATGCGAAAAGCGTCGCCACGTTTCCGCTATTTCCTCGATTCGGCGCGCCGCGCGAGGCGGCAAATCACATCTGCGGCACCGTGATGCCGCGCTGCCCCTGGTATTTCCCTGCGCGATTCGCGTAACTGATTTCGCAAGGCTCCGTCGCTGCCAGAAAGATAACTTGCGCGAGCCCCTCGTTGGCGTAAATGCGCGCCGGCAATGGAGTGGTATTGGAAATCTCCAGGGTGACATGCCCCTCCCACTCGGGCTCCAAGGGCGTCACATTCACAATGATCCCGCACCGTGCGTAGGTGCTCTTGCCGACGCAGAGCGTGAGCACGTCCCGCGGAATGCGGAAATACTCGACGCTGCGGGCGAGGGCAAATGAGTTCGGCGGCACCAGACAGGACGAGCCGCACATATCCACAAACGAGCGTGGATCGAACGCCTTCGGATCAACAACCGCATTGTAGACGTTGGTAAAAACCTTGAATTCATCGGCGACACGCAGATCGTAGCCGTAACTCGACAAGCCGTAGCTGATGACTGGCCCACCGCTGTTCTGTCGGGTGAGGTTTTCTTCGAATGGCTCGATCATGCGGTGTTCGCGCGCCATGCGCCGTATCCAGGAATCGGCATGTACTCCCATGTTTCGGTCCTAAAATCAGGTCTTCCTTGCTCCTATTTTTGACGCTACCGCTCGTTTGATACTCAGTGACTCGGGTCTCGAAAAATTTCTCCTCTTTCCGCAAGAGATCACTTTCATCCAAGTAAGGTTAACCTTCAGTGTTGAAAGCCTCGGAGGCTAAGAGAGGACAGGCAGGGATCAACCTTAAAAGCTGATCAAATCCACTGCCGCGCAAGGTCTTCTTACGCCGCTTCCTTGTAGCAAAACTCCAAGCTACAAAGCTCTCGATATTTGGATTCCAGCCAACTGCGGAGGGGAAATAAGACGGTCTGTGAAACCGCTTGTTTTTTCCATAAGGGGAACCTACTAGACGCGGAGCTATTCGACAATCCGTTTCGACTTTGCCTTGCAACAATCTCGAATCGACGCTTACCGATCGTGAATCAACGACACAAGGCTGATATCCCGGCTCGCTTTCCTTGGGTGGATCGAGTGAAAGCGGCAACGGTGAACTATCCCCGGCTAGAACGGCATCTGGTGGCTGTTTCGGGTGGCGTTGATTCCCGCGTTTTACTTCATATCCTTCCGATGCTCGGTTTTTCCGACTTGGTGATCTGCCATCTGAATCACAATCTGCGGGGAGCTGAGAGCCAGGAAGACAGCAGGTTTGTCCACCGGCTTGCTCATCGGCTTGGGTTGCCGATTTATGCAGAGACCTTGGCCGGCTTGCCCGAGACTGGTTCACTCGAAACCGCCGCACGCGAAGCGCGATTCCAGTTTTTTGCCCGCGCGGCCCAGAACTTCTCGACTTCCTCTCTCTTGCTCGCCCACCATGCGGACGATCAGGTAGAGACCTTCCTGTTCAACCTGTTCCGGGGAGCCGGCTCTCTCGAAAACGCTGCCATCAAAGCAGAATCTCAGTTCACAGTTGGAAATCTGAATCTGCTGATTCGGCGTCCCCTCCTCCAGGTCTGGAAGAACGAGATTCACGAATTTGCGGCGGCTTGTCGTCTCAAATTTCGCGAAGACTCCTCCAACTTGAGCCGCCAAATGGTTCGCAATCGCCTCCGGCACGATCTAATTCCAGAAATCGAAAAAATCATGGGCCGGCCTGTCAAACGCCCACTGTTGCGTACTATCGAGCTCTCATCAGAGGAAGGCGAGTTCTTGAGGTCTCTGGTTCCGCAAACGGTTAACCAAGCTGAGCTCGACGCCCGGATGTTAGGGAACCTCTCGGTGGCGATTCAGCGCCGGACCATTCACGGCTGGCTCCGACACCAGAACGTCCAAGACTGCGGTTTCGACGAAATCGAGGCCGTACGATCCCTTCTCACCAAATTGGCGATTGCTAAAATCAATCTGCCACGGGGTGTCTTCTGCCGACGACGAGCCGGCCGTCTGTTTCTGCAATTTCCAGGTGAATAGCCGGATGCAAAGCCGGAGGCTTCGCTTACTTTCTGAGCTCGATCCTTGTTTATGAACACCAAAGCGAAGGAATTCTTGTTCACGCTCTTGAATACAGCAAGCCCGACCGGTTTCGAGTCCGAGGGCCAGAAAATCTGGATGAACTATGTAGAGCCATTTGCTGATTCAGTCGAAAATGACGCCTACGGAAATGCCTGGGCCACCTTGGCCGGGGACGGATCGCCCGCTCGGATCATGCTTGAAGCGCATGCGGACGAAATTGGATTCATGATTCAGAATATCGCCGAGGATGGCTTTTTGTATGTCACCAGAATCGGCGGCAGTGACCGGGCCATTGCGCGGGGAAAGCGCCTCACCATCCTGGGAGACAAAGGCCCCGTATCGGCTGTCTTCGGAAACACCGCAATTCATATTCGCGACAAAGAGCACGATAAGGTTCCGGAAGTCCACGAGCTATACGTCGACATTGGCGCCAATTCAAAAGCGGAGGTTGAAAGGCGCGGGCTACGCGTCGGTCATCCTGCGGTCTATGCCGATACCGCCGAAGAGTTGGTGCCTGGCAGGATTGTCGGCCGAGCGATTGACAACCGGATCGGCGGTTTCATCTTATCACAGGTTTTGGCCAATCTGACGGCTGAATCCCCTCGCCCTGCCGGGACCCTATTCGCGGTCAACGCGGTCCATGAAGAGATCGGCGGTTCCGGGATGAAAATGATTTCCTACCGGCTGGAACCGAGCGTCGCCATTGTACTCGACGTCACGCACTCCACCGATTCACCTGGCATCGACCGAAACAAACATGGCTCGATCAAGCTTGGCAGCGGCCCGACGGTCACCCACGGCACGGCCAATCATCCAGAGGTGGTGAAACGATTGGTCGCACTGGCGCACGAGCTCGAAATTCCGATCCAACACGAAGCCTCGTCACGTTTTACCGGAACGGACACCGACCAGGTCTACTGGATGCGAGGTGGCATCCCAAGTGCACTGCTGTCGGTGCCGTTACGTTACATGCATTCAACGGTGGAAATGGTCGATCTCAGCGATGTTGAACAATGCATCGTGCTACTCACCCATTTTGTGCGTTCGATCGCCGCCAAGGAAGAATTCCTTCTAAAGAGATAAGGCAGGATTCAGGATTCAGAATTCAGAATTCAGAATTCAGGAGCCAGGAGCCAGGAGCCAGGAGCCAGAGCCGGCGTCGGGGGGACGTCAGGAGCACCATTACAGGGCGCGCGTGGAGATTTGAGGGGGAGAAAAGTGTTGAGTGTAGCTGGGCTCGCCCTTCTGTATTCTGAATTCTGAATCCTGAATTCTGAATCCTGACTCCTGTCTCCTGAAAAATGACTTGGCTTGCTGAGGCTGTTCGGTCCGAGGGCGGTCGCGTCACCTTTGAGCGATTCATGGAACTCGCACTGTATCATCCGGTCCACGGTTACTATTCGGAACAAATTTCGGAAATCGGTAGGTTGGGTGATTTTTCGACCTCCATGACGATCGGTGGTTCACTGGTTCGCAGCGTGACTTCCTGGCTCAAAGCCGAGACGAAACAGCTCTCCATGCCGGTCACACAGGTCATTGAACTGGGTGGCGGCACCGGGCGGCTGGCTTCAGGAATCCTGCGGTCTTTCATGCCTTGGCAACGAATTCGGTATCAGATTGTCGAGGTTTCAAAGGCGCTTCGCCAGGTCCAGCAACAGGAACTGCGAGGAAAACAGGTTCAGTGGAAGGATACCGTCGAAGCAGCTTTGCAGACCGCCAAGGGTGAAGCCATCCTGATTTCGAACGAGTTCGTCGATGCGTTTCCTTGTCAGCGATTTGAGCGCGGAGCGCACGGTTGGAAAGAGATTTCTCTAGCCCTTGAAGGTGACCTTTGGAGGGAAGAGTCTTCTGAAAGCCTCGCGCTTCCCGCCAGTTCAGTTTTTGCAGTGGATTACGCGGCCGGTCAGCGCGTCGAAACGCTTCAATCTTACCGGAATTGGCTGGCCAATCTAGATCGCTATCTTCACCGAGGCGCGATTCTCACGATCGACTACGGCGGATCACCGGATCAAATCTATCATCGCAGGCCCGGTGGAACGATGCGGGCCTATTTTCGTCACCAGCGAATTGACGGAATGGGGATCTATTTGCGCCCCGGTCGTCAGGATCTCACCTCGGACGTCAATTTCGTCGATCTAAAGAAATGGGGTGAGCAGCTCGGGCTGGATACCGTTCAACTGGTGACCCAGGCGGAATTTATCCGACGGTGGGCAAACCCAGGAACAAAAGAGCAGAAGTTGGCCGATCAATATATCGCGGATGAATCCGGAGCAGGTGAAGCGTTCAAGGTTCTGCACCAGCGAAAGCGCAGGTAGGGTGGGGCTCCGCCCGAACCGGGGCTTCACGGATTGCCTCGCCTGCGACGTCATCCCCCTAGGAATATCGCTCTAAGCGGCCGATCAGGTTCCGATAGATGGGCGACAGAGTCACGTGGCAGGACGATTCGACAGTCGCCCAGTACATGTGGGATGATGTCGCGGAGCAGGGCAACGTGGAAAGCCCGGTTCGGACGGAGCCTCACCCTACCGCGGGCTTCGCCCACCCACCGAGGGTGGCAACGCCCATTCCTGAGCTCCTGGCTCCTGGCTCCTGACTTCTGGCTCCTGAATTCTGAATCCCGATTCCTGCTCAATCATTCCACTGCCGCTTCAAGTTCTCTTTTGCGGCGTCTTTCTGATCATCGAGCTGGTCCAATCGGTGCTCCACATCCTCTTTTTTCCTCTTCCACCGATCTTTCGCAGCTCCCTCGGAGTGATCAATTTGATTGTCGTAATAGTCTTTCTCACGTTTGAGGGCATTCTTTCGAGCCTCCCACTGGGCGTCGAATCGGTCGAAAGCGGCGTCCTTCGCGTGTTCGTAATCCTCTTTTGTCCGATAGACCGGCGTTCGCTGACGCGGTTGTCTTGGTGTTTGATCGACCTCGGAATCATTATCAGACTGATCGCATTTTGCGATTCATGGAGGCAGCCGTTCTCGAAGTAGCACTGAAATCGACTTCCATCACGACACGTTGACCCGCCACCACCTCGGCGACCCGCGTTTGGTCGGGAAGTCCAGGGGCTCGGACTACGATCCGATGTTTACCGGGCGGAAAAATTCCCTCGATCGGTAGTTTCCCGAGATTGATTCCGCCGACCATGACCTCGGCATCCCCTCGATCGCTAGCCAGCGAAATGTTGCCGTACTCGTGTTTGAACTCGATCACATTGGTGCCGTTTGGATCGGGAACCACCTCGTGCGAGACCGGAGCCAGAGCCCCAATGCGCGACACCAACTCCACCGGTTCGGGCGGTAGATCGATGGTTAGCGGTGTGCTGCCCAACTCGGTGGCACCGGCGAAAATCGTCGCTCCGGCAGGATCACTTTTCAGAGTGACACTCACCCCTTTAAAGGTGTGTTCAACGGCGATCAGAGTATTCGGCTGGACCGTCACTTGTTGCACGTAGTCCGGCCAGCCTGAACGCTTGATCCGAACCGTGCAATTGCCGGCCGGCAGGTTGTCAAGGGTCATTGGGGTATTCCCAAAACTTGATTTCCGGTCTGAATCCACGATTTCAACCGGGAGATTCGCAGGATCTGACTTGAGCGACAGTTGACCGACTTCACGAATCAATGGGACCAGACCCAGGTCGTCGAGACTCCCCTGGTTAACTTCCACGTCCATGGACCGGCTTTGATATCCAGCCATACTGAACTCGAAAACGTGTTTCCCTTTCGGGAATGGGTAAGAAGTCAGCGGCGTCCGGCCTATTTCCTTCCCATCCGATTTGACCATCGCTCCCTCCGGCTTGCTCGTCACCGTCACGCTACCCATCAGCGAAGCGGGCTGCAGCGCTTCAGGCTTGTGAAGGAAAAAATTCGCGCCGACCACTGCCCCAATTGCGCAGACTAAAAACAGGCCAACGACGGCCAAAAGGATGCGCAGCAGGATGGGTGAGGTTTTCGGCTGGCTATCCTCTGGTGCCTCAGGAACAGGACTAGGTAGTCGCGATGGTTGCGCCGGGCCCGGTTGCTCTCCTCCGGGCAACAGCGGAAGCACTACCGGTGGTAGACTCTGGAGTTCCGCCGCTTCCAGCTCCCCCAGAAAATCGTTGGCCATCGTAAAGCGGGTCGGTTCAGTCGCGCCCAGGCGCAAAATCGTGTTTCCTGATTCCGAAAGGTTTGCCACCGGATTCATCCTTTGATGAACCGAGCCGGTCAAAGAGCCAGACCGGACTCCGCCCAGCAATTCATGGATCACACCGGCCAGTTGCTGAACGTGGGTGGCAGATACGTCGAATCCACCCAGGTCGACCATCGTTTGCGCCGGCTCCGCCAAGCTTTCCGCATTTTGGCTAAGACTCAACCCGTCCACCTTCACGATAAAGGGCGGCCAAGTCGTCACCGGCGTCCGCTGGAGCTCAACAAAATTTTCCGTGATATGCGGTATTTCGATAAACACGTGCCGCAAGGAGACTCCGCTGGCTAGCAGTTTCCGTTCTGCCACAAAGTCCAGAACTTTGGCGAGCGGTTTGGCGATTCGCAGCGTTTCCTCCCACTCCAGGATCCGACGCACCCGCAAAAGCTCCTGCAACGAAAACCCCTTAATCCATTCGCTGACAATGAATAAACCCCTGTCAAAAGTCTCGAGTCCGAATACTTCGAGAAGGTTCGGATGATGCACGGTCCGGAGGCGTTCGACCTCCTGGCGCAAGAGTTCGAGTCGTGCCTTTTCATAGCGGACCGCCGGCGGAAGCGGCCGAATGGCGACCACGCGATTGGAATGCAGATCTTTCGCCCTGAACAGGTTGTTATCGACTGGAGATTGCCCGAAAATCTCGTAGCGATCCCGAATGAGCTGGCCAGTGGCAAAGCCGGAAGTGCTCAGACCTCCGATAGTCGCCGTTCCGTCAAAATGACCCATCCCTCCTGAGGGCCGTCCAATCGGCGCTAGAGTCGGGGTCTGCCCCTTTAAATCGCTCAAGATTTCGTCGATTTGCCGCTTCAGTTCCGATGGAGACTGAAAACGGTCCTCCGTCTGCTTGGCGAGCATTTGTTCCAGGAGGGCGGCTATTTGCGGATGAATCTTGGCGAGAATTTCCGACGAGAGCGGCTGGCTGAGGTGTTGATTAATCACGCTGGCCATCGAACCGTTAAATGGCGGACGTCCGGTGAGCATGAACCAGAGCGTCGCGCCGAGAGAATAGATATCCGACCGAATATCGATTTCCTTTTCTTCCAGTTGCTCCGGGCTGGCGAAGTGTGGCGTCCCGACAAATCCCCCCATGGATACAGTCACGGATTGGTCGGCTGCTACCCCGAGCGACTTTGCCAGACCAAAGTCGATCACCTTCACGAGTAAATGATCCTCTTCCTCATCAACGACGAGCATGATGTTGGAAGGCTTGATGTCTCGATGCACCAGTTTTTGGCGGTCCGCGGCAATCAGGGCACGTGAGACCTGTCGGGTAATTCTAAGAGCAAGGTCCGGCGGTAACGGACCTTCCCGCTGGACGCGCCGCTCCACTGTCTCACCCTCCACGTACTCCATCGCATAGTAGAAACCGCCTTCAGAGTTGCCCAAATGAAAAACCGTGGCCACATTGGGATGCCGCAGACTGGCGGCGGCTCTCGCTTCCCGCAGAAAACGCTGACGCGCCGTTTCACTGTTCAGGAACTGCGGGTTAATCACCTTCAGTGCGACATCTGAACGTAAATTGGTGTCGAAAGCCTTATACGTGACCCCCATTGCGCCCCGTCCGAGTTCCCACAAGGAACCATCGGCATGCCGCTTGATCACGAAGTGCTCGAACTTGTCAGTCTCACCCATACCTCTCAAACGCTACCGGAGCGACAATGTCCTGATCTACTCCGGTTTGTCTATATAAAGTCGCGCGGGGTCCGTGGCATTCGGATCCCGAAATATCGGAACGGGATGATTCGAGATCAGTTGGTATCCCGTCAGGACAAATTCTGGATAAAAGCTGTTCGACGCCGGTTCGTAGACCGTCTGCCCGGAAAAATATCCCTGCAGACGATATTCATCGTTGACGTCGGAACCCGGCGCGTTGGCCTGACGATCAGGAGCCAGCTTTTTCTGCTCGTTCATCATCACGAGTTTCGCGCTGCTCCATGGTTGACGCGGCTGCCGGATGTATCCCCAGAAGAAATAGTTTTTCCGGTAAAATCGTCTTCCAATGAAATAGTTCCCCGGAGGCTCATTGGCGATCGTCTGGTTAAGAAGGGCGTGAGATTGGTTAAATTCATCCTGGGTTGTCTCGCAACCAGCAAGCAACAGGGCCGTAAACGCTAAGGTGAGAAATGCAATCCGCTTCATCATAAAAGGCACTCAATTGCGCACTCTAATTTTTGCGCAGCAATAGGTGCGAGATTTATCTGGTCAGCCTCTCGCCCCTTCAGGGCGAACTCGTTTATTTTGAGGGTTCCCAGGGTTGAAACCCTGGGCTGAGTCCTGTAGCCACCTTCGGGGCATAAATCACCCCGAACTGAGCTCTCCAAATGTCCAAACTGCAGTCCCAGAGTTAAAACTCTGGGACTGAATCCTACAGCCCACTTGAGGCGAAAAACATCCCAAATCTGCGCCATCTCAGCCAACTCTCGCCCGCGATTTGATTTGAGCGACGAGCGCAGGATTCTGGTGCAACTCGGACAGCAAGGCCTCAATGGCCCGCAACGTCTGGGGGCTGATGTAGTGCTCCATTCCCTCTACATCATGGTAGATCACCTCCTCCGTAATTCCGAGAGTGCGCAGGAAATCGGTCAGCAGTTGGTGACGCTGCATAATATTGCGCGCCACAGTTTCTCCGGCAGTGGTTAGGACCAGTCCTCGATACTTCTCGTATTTGAGTAACCCTTCGGCATCCAGCCGTTGGACCATGTTCGTCACGCTGGCCTGAGAAATCCTGAGGCCCTGTGCAATATCCGCCACCCGCGCGTAGCCTTTCGTGTTGATCAGGGCGAGAATCTGTTCGAGATAGTCTTCCACGGCGGTCGAGCGACTTGCGGGCGCCGGCTTTGTTGGCATAGAGGACCAGTATTGCTTAAACGCGGAAGCAGGTTCAATACTTTCGCCGACACGGCCAACCGCCGACACGCCGACACGTTTGCCCAGCCGGCCGGGGCATTGAAGACGTGCAAAGCGGGGAGCGCTTCGCATCACAACGCCCATCGCCGACACGTTCTCCCAAAGGCCCAACTTCAAGGCGTTGACCTGGTGATTGAACCCGACGCAGGTCACCAAAGCCTGTCCAGAGGAACATGCACGTGTTTCCCGGTTGAGACTGGCTAGTTTGGACCCGGCGGCCAGAGTGCCCGGCAACAACTGATGACGGAGGATCAGCCCGGCAACAGCAACCTGCAGCAAAGCGCTCGCACCCAGCGCCTCGCCAATCGCCGGTTTTGGGGCGTAGACCGGAACCGTAGGGTAAAACTCGTCGAATACCTGACGCTCCACCTCGTCTGCGAAGGTGCCGTTGGCACTACTGACTATCACCTCCGGCAATCCCTCTCTGCCCGGGCTACCAAAGACTTTTCTGGCGACCGATTTGCTCTCCTGGAATGAATGAAACGGCAGACCCGGCGAGGAACCGGTAATCGCCAGCGCTCCCGTTCGCCCAATCAGGACCGCGGCAGCCCCTTCTCCAAAAATTGTCCCGCCCGATCGGCCATAAACTTCGAACTGATCCCGGCTCGTCGCCATGCGCCAACTGGCAAAGGCGTCGGCCAATAACCAGTCCGCTTCCTCGGTACCCACCACCAGACAACGTTCAAGCTTCGGCTGAATAGTGAGCAGTTCAGTGGCGAAATGAATCGCCTCCAAGCCCACCGACGAATCTCCGACTAAAGTATAGCTATGTTCATTGACATTGAGAAGCGCCGCCAGATGACTTGCTGCGGCATTGTACACCGTCTCGGGGAACAACAGAGGGCTCGCGCCACGGGCGCCCAGCGTCACGATCTCGTGATAAAAACGGCGGGTGTAATTGACCCCGCCCGAACAAATCGCGAACACCACGGCGGTCGTCGTGCCCAAGCCGATGCCCGGTTTCAGTCCGGCATCGCCCAGCGCATCAAATCCCGCGGCCGCTCCGAGCAGTGAGATGGTCCCGGATCGTCGCAGACGCGGTTGACGCCCAGTCGTCGTTGACAAACTTCAGGGGGACCGGGCACGAGAAATAATTTCGATCAGCGAGTCCATTCGTGAAGAGCGCGCTGGGCGCCCGCTCACCGCGGCAGAGAGCAGACCACGTCTCCTGGCCCGTACCACCTAAAGGCGTCACGGTTCCAATTCCTTGGATAAAAAAACTCATACGTGCTTCAGGATCAGCGTGGCGTTGGTCCCGCCAAAGCCAATTGAATTCGAGAGCACATAACTCAGGCGCGCCGCTCTGGACTGATTGCCAACCACTTCAAACTTCCAGACCGGATCCGGCTCCACAAAGTTGATATTGGGCGGGAGAAACTGCTCGCGTAATGCCAGCACACAGAACGCCGCTTCGATGGCGCCTGCCGCCCCTAAAGCATGGCCCATCATCGATTTCGTTGAGCTGATGGGAACTCGGCCACAAAGCTCCGAGATGGCAGCACCTTCGGTGGCGTCGTTGAAAATCGTCGCAGTTCCGTGGGCGTTGACGTAATCAATGGCGTCTGCCGCCAGATCTCCGGATTGAAGAGCTCTCTGCATGGAGAGCTTCGGGCCGATCCCGGAAGGATGAGGCTGAGTCAGGTGATACGTATCCGTGGAGACGCCATAGCCCACCATTTCCGCCAGAGCGATCGCCCCGCGATCGGCCGCGCTTTTCTCCGACTCCAAAATCAGAAAGGCCGCACCTTCGCCCAAGACCAATCCCGTTCGATTCTTGTCGAAAGGACGGATTTTTTCTGGTGTTGCGGCCTGAAGCGAATCGAAGCCGACAAAAACCAGCTCGCACAACGGCTCGTAACCTCCACACACGACAGAAGTGCGCAGCCCGTGCCTGACGAGTTCGAAACCATGACCGATCGCATTGGAACCCGACGAACAGGCGTTGGTGAGAATCTGGGTCGGGATTCGCAATCCATTCAGCTCGAGCGCGTCTTGAATCGGTTTTTGCGGCGTGTAATTGCCGACCAGCCACGCGAAACCCTTCCTGGATTTAGTAGCCAGCAGGCGCCGGTAAAAGATCTCTCCGTAACTCATCCCCCCACCTGTCGTTCCGACCACCATCAGCTCGGGTTGAGCGCCCTTGGCATTTTCACAAGCCTCCCGCAACGCCAAAGCGGCCATTTTCGCACCGCGGTGCAAACGATGAGCTCTGCGCCCGGCTGGAATTGCTTCCTTCAACCATTCATCGGGAATCTGGCCTGCGGTCTGACAGCGTGTCTCGGTGACATCGAAACTTCTAACCAAGGTTACGGAGTCCTTCCCTTCCACCAGAGATCGAAGGTTCGCATTTGTATCCGAGCCGAGCGGCGAGATAACTCCGAGCCCGGTCACGAAAACACGATGCGGTTTGTCAATGCCCACCATCATCGACATACTTCCCTGCGCCGGTTGCTCAGGTCAATGAGAAGAAGGAGTCAGGAGCCAGGAGGTAGGTGAGGCGTCCTCGCCTTACTTCTTGAGCGTAAGCGTTCTTTGCCATGCAGCGGCTATAGGACTCAGCCCAGGGGAATTATCCCTGGGCGTGGAGTTTGCACATTGTAGAAAGTCACGCCGTGAAGTTCTGCCCCAAAGGCAGACTTTTTTAGGCGGGTGTTGATTTGCCTGTAGCACTAGAAGAGCCAGCTAGGGCAATGTTCCACCGCCAAAAAGAGTCTAATTAAATGTGGCGGTACTCATCGCCATCGGTCTCTCAATCCCTACAATTCGAATTAGCCGGTCCTCGGTACCCACCACCGCAACATCATCAACGATGATCGGTTTCCACCCTCCGAAAGCGGAAATGCGTCGCGCCTGCAATGAACGCTCGACACTATCTGAAATCGCTTCAGCGTCAGCAAGTGAACGCGGGTTCTCAATCCACGGCTCGCTATTGCTCGCGATCGCAGCGGCATGCAACGGTTTACCCTTTCTTAACCGCAGGAGCGATAAACGGAGGGAGTAGCGCCGCTTCTGCATCTCAACCTTGGGACGATAGGATTTCATTGAACTTCTTTTTCAATCTTTCCACGCTCTATAAGTGTAGCGGACCGAGAACCTTGAGTCGAGTAGGTCTCCGCGGACGAGAGTGTGTTCGCAGATTGAGGATGGTCGCCCCATAACCCGGAGACCAGCACGTTGGTATCGATAACGGCCCGGATCACGTACTTGGCCTCGCGGCCAGTGGATTCCTTTCGTGCCGGTGCGCGGCGACTGGCGTTGATGTTTTGTCCAGGGCCGTATTCATAAGCTCGCCCCACTGATTACGGGCGATTGCATCTATCTCCTGCAGTCTTCAGTCCGTGCGTGCTTATACGCGAGAATCCGTTCATCGGCGGTTAATAGGGTCGCTTGATAAGTTCGTGCCGTGGCTACCAAAACGCGATCAACCGGATCGCGATGAAACGAGTCGGGTAACGAGTACGCCTCCAGAGCGATCGCAAAGTCAACATTCACCTGCTGAAAACGCAGATCTCGAGCCGAATCCTCCATCCACATGTTCAGGCTTACTGAAAGGATCACCCTTTCGTCCAAGCACAGGCGAGCAATTTCAGAGCTGAAATTGCACTGACAGTCGATCGTTCCCGGCCTTCAGAAGCAGAGCTTTGGTCCGCCGTCCCGGCTTTTCCGGCGCCTCCACGGCCCACAGCCAAACATGGGTGTCCAGCAGCAGAGTCATCGATTCATTTCCCAATCGGCACTGAAATCGAACTGAACAATGTCGCCTTTAAAAACCGCCCGACCGGTTCTTGAACCGAGCTTGACGGCTGTCTCCCCTGGTTCCTCGAAGAACCACCTTTGTACCGGTCGGCCCCGCAACGTGACGATCAGCGGTTGCCGCGTAGTCTGAACCCGTTTGATCAGCTCGATGCATCTCGCCTTAAACTCGGAAATCAAAACCCGTCCATCACCAAAGATCAAACTGACTCTGGACCAAGTCAACTCGACTTGGTCTTTAGGGCTTCGATAGAGTTTTCAGTTATTGCCAGTTGCCATGAGGAAAGAGGCGTTTGGCGGCATAATGCGAAACACCTCATGGCGTTCGCTTTCTTGGATTCTTGGCTCGCCGGATGCCTCGAACCGCAAGATCTCGACAGTTCGTTTACGAGCAAGTTCCACCTCGGCTTCCGATTCGGTACGCTCATTAAGAATGTGCCTTAATGATTCAATTGCCACCTTTGAGGAACGTCAATCTGCTAGACTTGCCAAGATCGTCCGCAATGTCACGCGTGTCCCTTTTCAGAATAGTATCACCACCACAAATCTCTGGATCCCGTTGAAAATAGTCTGCGAAATTCATTGTTGGCAAAGCGCGATCCTCGGCTCCCACCGCCGTTCTGTGCGTTGAAGCAATTGGAGCTCATCGCCTAAGCCGAACGGGCTGGTTTCAGCCTGGAGCGAATCCAAACGCTCCGACGCTTCCTTATTCGCTGCACTGTCTCAGTCCCCTCACCTCTCATCGACTGGAGATCAGGCGAACCAACCAACCGAGAAGTAAAAGCAGGAAATATCCTAAAGCGATCACTACGACCCAAGACAGAATTGCGAATAATAGAAGCCACAAGCAAGACGCTCTGCCTTCGGCAGGCTTTTGGTCATCCTTGTCCAACATAAGATCCCCTTCTCTTTCGTGCCATGATTGCCCCGCCGTGTCGGGCGGCCTGGTGCCGGCGCCGTCTTTCTTAAACGAACTCTCGATGGGTAGTAAAGCGCGAATCGGTAGAAGATTGAAAACAGTCCAAGGATGTTTATGCATCGCGGAGTAGCGCAGATCGAGTTTAGAGTCAACCGAAAGGGCGCATCCGTATGGCCCTGATCGAGGACTTTGATCGAAATACCCTCCACCGCTTTGTTCAGGACAATATTGAGCTGGGAAGTATGGTTTGCACGGATGGTCTTAACTCCTACCGGGAACTCAAGCGAATTTGTACAGAAAGGCAGCAGCGCGGCGTAGGCGCACTCACAAACGGACGCTCAACGACTTTATTTCTCTAAGGCGTCCTCGGAACGCCAGCAAATTAGTGCCAATGCGGGCTGACGCCGCCGGTAAAGACGTTGGCATTTTGGGCGAACACGTGGAATCATGGTGGCTAGCAGGTCGCTATGGCTACAGAGGGAAAAATCGACTGGTCGGAATGCCCACTCGTGGAAATCAAGCCGGGAGTGCAAAGCGGCGCCCCTGTGCTGCGAGGCACGCGGATGCCGGTCAGCGCAATTGTCGATAACTTCGAGTATGGCGTTACCGTCGCTGAAATCGCGGAACAGTTTGAGGTTCCCCCGGCCGTGTCGAAGCGGTGTTGACTTACGCGAAGACTCACCGCGTTGCTCATCCTCTTTGATAAAAATTTACCGGTCGGTGTGCGACGGTTCCTGGCCGGGCATGACGTGCGCACGTTCGTCGAAATGCAATGGCACCCGCAGCTTGATAACGGGATCGCAATCCTTTCCTTCGCTCAGCAGTACAACCGCGTGGAAATCGCAAAACGGAGGGGTGAGTATACACAATAGATAATACACGTGTAATTATATATGTCCTGCCCATCCGATATTTGACCTGTCCCTTACACTTTGTTCCAGGATAGAAGCCTATGCGATGCTAACTACACTGCACCGACGCGTGGTGGCTGTGGGCGCGTGGAACTCCACTCAGGAAACATTTCGAGAGGTCGCTCGACCCTCCGGGGCGCATCCAGAACTGGGATGACCCATTTCTCGCAGCGGGGCCGACTGCGGGGAGGGTCGCGTCTATACATACATTCACATTCCACTGAAACGCTGAAAAGTGTTTTGTAACAAATGAAAGAATTCCAATATGCGAATTACACAGATCCGAGAGAGAACCGCCTTCATCGCCTAACCGATTTCCAACGCCTACATCGATTTTTCTAAAAATGACCTGTTCGGTGGTGGCTGTGGTATGACAAATCGTGCTGGCCGGACAATGCGACGTGAAATGACAGTCGGATTTTTTCAAGCTGTCCTTTGGTCGGGACGGGCGAGGCCCATCCTTTTTATGCGCGAAATTAATGTAGTTGGCTTCACTCCCAATAGCCGGGCGGCTCCATCGGTTCCTTTGATTTTCCAGCCTGTTTTCTGCAGAACGACAAAGATATTAAGATTTCTCCTGGAGAACCCGCAGGAGTTTGGCTTGCGATTCCAGTGGGATCTCACCAACCTCGTCAAGGAAAAGCATCCCGCCGTCGGCCGCCTCAAATCTGCCCGCTCGGTCTCGAATCGCGCCTGTGAACGCGCCCTTCGCATGGCCGAAGAATTCGCTTTCAAACAATTCTTTTGGGATCGCGGTGCAGTTCACGCAGCTCAAAGGTTTGTCGCTCCGCCGGCTACGCTGATGAATGGCGCCGGCGATAAGCTCTTTCCCAGTTCCGGTTTCGCCCAATATCAGGACGTTTGCATCACTAGGGGCCGCCAGCTAGACCTCCACAGAACTTGACGCAACGCCGTACTCTTCCCCACGATCTCCGAAAAACTGGTTTCGTTTCGCAGTTCGGCGCCACGTTCAATCGCCTGGTTAATAGCGTTAAGTAATTCTTCGTCGCGGAAGGGTTTGGTGAGAAATTCGATCGCTCCCGCTTTCATGGCACGCACACTCTGTGGGACGTGGGAGAGTTTTTGACATAGAATTACCTTTAGAAAGTTAGCACAATAATAAGGCCATAACCTTTTGGATGGCTTTTGGTTTTGAAGTTTCTGACTACTTCGTTTCTCCGTGCTCCTGATTGAACATTTCAGACCGAAGACGCTTACCACAATAGCAGCATTCGTGCCGCGTGCTAACATCCAATAAAGACTCAGTCTATAAACCTGTATCGCACTCTGCCAATCCTCGCGACACCCCAACAGCATCAAGCGTTTTGCAACTCTCTGAGGTCATTGTCTCGTACGCCGAACGTAAAATCGTACCACCACTGTACGACGCATCGTATCTTACCTGATGGTTACTGGTTCCGTTTCATCGTCGGTCCGCGATGAACAAGTCGAGATCAAGCGGCGCAACGCCTGGCTTTTCTATCGGTTACTCCTTGATCACGTTGAAGAAACGTTACCAATTGTTTACACTCCGACGGTAGGTTTGGCGTGTCAGCAATTCAGTCATATTTATCGCAGGCCGCGTGGTCTTATCATCTCCTATCCTTTACAAGATTCGATTCCGGAACTTTTGCGGAATCGTCCTAACCGCGAGGTGGACGTGATCGTGGTCACTGATGGGGAACGTATTTTGGGCCTCGGCGATCAAGGGGTCGGGTGCTTGGGAATTCCTATCGGGAAGTTCTCGCTTTATTCCTTGATCGGCGGGATTCATCCTTCGAGAACTTTGCCGATTATCTTGGATGTCGGGACCAACAACCAGGAACGGCTGAACGACCCCGAATACCTCGGTTGGCGTCACGAGAGAGTCGTGGGTCCGGATTATCTCGATTTCGTGGATCGGTTTGTTAAAGCGGTAAAACACGTTTCTGGATCATGGATAAAGATGGGCTGCTGGACAGTAACCGTCGTGACCTGTCCGATGCACAGAAAACGTATGCCAGAGATAGCAACGAAATTAAAGAGTGGCCACGCAATTCGCATGGTCAGATTGGTCTGTCAGAGGCGATCGCTAAGCTGGATGCTACTATCTTGATCGGTCTATCAACCGTTAAAGGAATCTTTTCTGAATCGGTTGTGACGGGAAATGGCGAAAAAAATCGAACGGCCGATTATCTTCCCGTTGTCGAATCCCACTGGCCGATAGGAGGCTGAGCCTGCGGATCTGATAGAGTGGACGGAAGGCCGGGCGTTAGTGGCATCCGGCTCACCTTTTGCACCCGTAAAATACCGAGGGAGGAGCATTGACATCGCTCAGCGTAACAATGTCTTTATATTCCGGCAGTAGGACTTGGGCTGCTTGCCTCAAAGGCAAACAGTGTCAGTGACAGAATGATGATGGCAGCGGCCAAAGCCCTTGGCAATCAATCCCCAGCGCTAAAGGATCCAACTGCTTCTCTGCTGCCAAATGCACGCGACACTCCGAGACATTGCTCGCGAAGTTGCTTACGCGGTCGCCGCGCGGGCAAACGATGAAGGATTGGCTCCAGAGTTCAGCCAAGAGAAAGGCAGCCAACACAGTCGCCGAAAGCCAATGGACTCCGGGGTA
>CAWBYX010000024.1:0-201975 GCA_963793135.1 uncultured Verrucomicrobiae bacterium | reverse complement strand
GGATGAGTTCCACAATCACTGCAAGGTCGACGTGACTCGTGCACACCGTCCCAGTGGCAGCTCCGGATAACAAGGTCAGAGTGGGGCGAATGCGTTTTCCACTGGTGCCGCATGCATACTGGAAGTAGCCTTCGATTGCTGGGTCGAAAGCCTTAGCTTGTTCGCGAATCCGTTCCTCGACAGTGTAAAGATGCGGATTAATCAGCTCCACGGCCTTTTGCAGCTTGGCTGCGCCCAACCCGTGCAGAGCTAACTTTGTGAAATTCTTCACAAGCCGATCGTAGTGTGGATTGTCACCATCGTCAATTTTGGCCGGACCGCCCCTATGCCAAGTTCTCGTTTACCATGGTCCGGCGGACCCGCAACCATAATCGTTAATGCTCCAACGTTTGCCCTACAGGGTCGTGCGAAGGACCGCAGCCGTGCCGGAGTGCGGCATCAGTGAGTCCTTATGACTACTCGCAGGAACCAGGAATAAGTCGCCTCGCTGGAAAAAGCGGGTGCCGAAAGAGACTGTCCCTGCGATGACTTGGAAAATTGAGAACTTAGGCTCGGGGTTAGCCTCGCGGCCCTGATTCAGGATCCAACGGTCGATGCGGAACCAATCGCAAGCCATCAGGTTTTCCACGTTACCCTCGCTCAGAGCCGGCTCAAAATCGTCAAAGTCAATGCAAGGGAGCGAGCTTTCGATGTGGAGCTGCCTCGGCTTGCCATCCAGACCGAGCCGGTTCCAATCGAACACGCGGTAGGTGGTGTCGCTGTTCTGCTGAATCTCGAACATGACATTGCCCGCGTCGATTGCATGGAGTCGCCCGCCGGGAATATAAATAAAGCTATCCGGTTTGGTAGGAATACGATGCAGAAGCTCCAAAACCTTGCCGGTGACGAGTGCGGATTCGAAGTCGCGTCGACTGACCCCGTGCTTCAGACCGACGTAGATGCTCGCACCTTCATCTGTGCCGACAAAATACCAGAACTCAGACTTCGGTTCGGCGACCAGACTGGTCGTGCCTGGGAGACCCGGATGGACTTGCAGCGACAGGGTGTCGGAGGCATCCAGGATCTTGACCAGAATCGGAAAGCGGACCTGGTCGAACCCTTCGCCAAAAACCTCCCGGCGATGGTCCGTCCAGATTTGATGGAGAGCAACTCCACGAAATTTGCCCTCCGAAACAATGCTCTGTGCATCTTCGCGATCCACCAGTTCCCAAGACTCGCCCACCGGGATGCCTTCCGGGAGTGTCCGCGCGAAAAAGGTTTGGAGTTTGCGACCACCCCACACTCTTTCCATGTACAAAGGTTGAAATGTCAGGCACTCGGCTTGCATATTGAGGGTGGCGGTCGCGAGCCACGGAAGCTACGGGTAGCGAGTAACGCCGTCAATGAAAATAACCGCCTGGATCCGGGATGGCTATAACGCTTTTTGGAGACGTAACCGCTGCCTCTGCGCAAATAGAGTGGTTATGGATTGAAAGCCCACAACTAGGATTTACACTGGGAGCTGACATGGCGCAGTCGCGAAAGCATAACGCATGGAACGAAGTGATGGGTCTGGTGTTGCTCGGCGTTGGGACAGTTCTATTCCTGGCGTTGATTTCCTATACCCCCAAGGATGTCCCTTCCTGGGTGTGGTTCAGTTCGATCAGCCCGCCTAATAACCCGGCGCAGAATTTTATCGGCCCGACCGGGGCGGTCATCGCGGGCTTCCTTTATATGACGCTTGGGAGCGCATCCTATCTGATCGCGACTATCTTTATGGGATTCGGCGGCGCCAAGCTTTTTTTGCCGGGCTTTCGGGTCTTAAGGCGTCTGCCGTGGGCTGCCGTCTTCGTGATCAGCGGAGCGGCGGTGGCGGATATACAGCCTTGGTTTCTGCATACCTGGAAGCGCGATTTCAATATCATGGGCCCCGGGGGGTGGGCCGGTGATGGGCTTGGAAGACTGCTCTTGAATATGCTTGGGCAGGTCGGGTCGATCATTTCGCTCTCAGTGATCTACCTCATCAGCCTGATCTGGTTAACTGGGATTCGACCGGTCTATCTCGTCAAACAGTCGATCCAAAGTACCAAAGATTTTTTCCGCCGAATGGTCGAGGCCTCAGAGCGTCGCCGAATGCAGGCGTCCAATGAAAGAGAACGCCTGGAAGCCAACCAGAAGAAAATTGAGCGCGAAATCCGCAAGCAGGAAAAGCAACTGAAGAAAAAGGGCTTTCTGCCTGAAGAGCCGGAGGCTGACACCGCAGTCTATCCCGAACCCAAAATCATCGATTCGTCCGCAGCTGTTCCGGACCGGGCAAAGCCATCGCTGGCGGAACTTAAAGGAAAAGGAGGCGACAAGGAGCAAGTGCTGGCCAGTACGGGACAGCATATCGAAAACTATGTGCTTCCCTCGGTTCAATTGTTGGAACCGATTGACCTGGAAGGGCGTAAGGCGGCAGATCCGGCGGAATTGAAACTGATTCAGCACGTCCTGATTGACACCCTGAAGCAGTTTAATATCGAAGCGAGTCCGGGAGACATTACCCGGGGACCGACCATCACCAGGTACGAACTTTATCCCGCCCGGGGGGTGCGAGTGGACAAGATCTCGAGTCTGGAGCGCGATCTGGCTCGAGCCACCAGGGCCGAACGGATTAACATCCTAGCGCCGATTCCTGGAAAGGATACGGTCGGAATCGAAATCGCGAATTCGAAAAAAGTTAAAGTCACACTCCGGGAAATCCTGGAGTCGGACGAATGGACACAGACCAAACACCGAATTCCCATTGTGCTAGGTAAGGATGTGTACGGGAAAATTATTCTAGGCGACATGGCGCAAATGCCACACGGACTGGTGGCGGGAACCACCGGTAGTGGCAAGAGTGTCTGCATCAACGCCATCATCGCCAGTATTTTGTTCCGGTTTAGTCCGGATGATCTGCGTTTTGTGATGATCGATCCGAAGGTCGTTGAGATGCAGATGTACAATGCGCTTCCGCATCTGGTGATGCCCGTAGTGACCGATCCCAAGAAGGTGCTGCTCGCGCTTCGTTGGGTCGTGAACGAGATGGAAAATCGCTACAAGATTTTTGCAAAGGTCGGAGTTCGGAACGTGACCGGTTTTAACGCGCGGCCGAAGCCGAAATCGCAACGGGAACTCGACCTCGAAAATGGAATGGAAGAGCTCGGTGAAACCGGGAGGCTTGCGAAGGACCCGGAGACGCCGCCGATTGTGGTGGCAAGGGATGATGATCTGATTATCCCTGAACGGATGTCTTATATCGTCGTGATCATCGACGAATTAGCGGATCTGATGCAAACTGCTCCGGCCGATGTGGAGAGTGCGATTGCCCGGATCACTCAGATGGCCAGAGCCGCCGGGATCCATATGATCGTGGCGACCCAAACTCCGCGAGCCGACGTGGTGACCGGAGTCATTAAAGCCAATATTCCAACTCGGATTGCCTTCCAGGTCGCATCCGCGCTCGACAGCCGGGTGATCCTGGATGAAAACGGCGCGGAACGTCTTTTAGGCCAAGGAGATATGTTTTATCGGCCCCCAGGGACTTCGCGGCTGATCCGTTCCCAGGGTGTGCTCGTCACGGATGACGAGATTCGGCAACTCGTGGAATTTGTCTCGGCACAAGGCACGCCGGCTTTCGATCCGTCGATCCAAAATCAACTCGAATCCTCAGCTCCGGCGGAGGAGGTCACCGAAGAAGACGAAATGCTGGTGGAGAAATGCCTGGAAATTATCCGTCAGGAGAAGAGGGCGTCAACATCGATGCTCCAGCGGCGGCTGCGGCTCGGTTACACCCGCGCTGCGCGGGTGGTTGATATCCTGGAGCGAAGAGGCATTTTAGGGCCGGGTGATGGAGCGAAACCCCGAGAGATTTTAGTGGACTTGGACGCTCTCGTGTAAAGGTCGTGAGAGGATCGCAAAGTTTCCCGCTGAATAGATTGCACGGTGTGGGTTAAAAGCGAGTCTCTGAGATGGTGGAATCGGTTGGAAGGATATTACAGCAGGCACGCCTTGCCAGAAAGCTCGAGATTGAGGATGTGGCCGAACGGACCAAGATTCGGCCCGACCGCCTCATTGACCTCGAAGCGGATGAGTATTCTCACTTTCCTAACCTGACGTACGCCAAAAGTTTCCTGGCGAAATATGCCCGGTTTCTGGGGTCGATATCCAGCATGAGCTGGATGACTTCCAGATCTCATCAGCAATTTCCATGGGAGACTATCAATACTTGAGTTCGATGCCCCCGCACAATGCGCAGCAAGCGCGCTGGACGCAAAGAATCCAGCCCAAAGGATTTCGAGTTCATCCGGCGGTCGTGGTGGTATTGGTTTTGATCGTGCTGGTAGGCGTTCCGGTCATTTCGTATCTGGCGCTCAACATCCCGAGAGTAGCCGGAACGAATTTTCTGCCGCCAATGGATCGACGAATCAAGCGGCAGTTGCGTCGACCCACGCAGTGAGTCCGGTGCCGTCGGCAGCCGATTCAACTCAAGCTTTGGCGGTGCAATCTCCTTCCGGGGGGAATCCGGCGGCTGCTTCTTCCCTGACCCCCCAGCCATTGGAACTGAAAGCGGATGCGACTCCGGTTCGCAATGAGGATCGGATCGAAGTCAAGCGAGCGCAGGCGGTCGGTACGCCCCTATCCGGGACCCCGGTCGATACCCCGGTGAGAACCGGTCTCGCAACCCTTCCGGAAAAGAAGTTGGAAGTCCGGGTCATCAAACGGACCTACGTCAAGGTCACGAAGGATGAAGAGGGGACTCAACCCGTATTTGACGGATTCGCCGGCCCGGACAGCCGACCCATTGTGGTTCAGGGAAAACGATTCTGGGTACATGTCCTGGACAAAGGTGCCGTTGAGGTGCGAGAGGATGGGCAGCTTGTCCCGGGTAACTCCGGTGATATAGTGATCGACTGATCGAATGGTTTTCAATAAATCGTCTAGCCGTCCATTGTTCGCTGCCGACTTCCTGCGTCCGATCCCTGCCGTAAAGGTGGGGATGATTAGCCTTGGATGCGCCAAAAACCTTGTCGATGCCGAGATCATGTTGGGCGATATCGTGGCCCATGGGATGGAAGTTACGGCAAATGCCGAAGAGGCGGATGTCGTGATCATCAATACCTGCGCCTTTATCGATTCAGCCAAAGAAGAGTCGATTGAGGCGATATTGGACGCCCATCAGGCACGTGGCATGCGAAAGCGGCCCGGCCAGAAACTAGTGGTCAGCGGGTGCATGTCGCAGAGATTTTCGGCTGAGCTCGCGAGCGAAATTCCGGAGGTGGACGCGTTTATGGGGCTCGATCAAATTGCCCAGGCCGGCGAGATCGTCCGGAAGGTTGTCGGACGGCAGGCACCTGCCGCGGGGCCGTTGAATTTTGTCACGCCGAAATCTCGTTACATACCGGATTACACTACGCCTCGATTCCGGTTGACACCGAGCCATTTTGCCTACCTGAAAATCGCCGAAGGCTGCAATCACCCCTGCAGTTTTTGCGTGATTCCGCAGATGCGGGGCAGGCATCGAAGCAGGCCAATGGAGTCGGTCGAAGCTGAGATTCGCCACCTTGTCGAGGAAGGCGTTAAGGAGATTAACCTGATCAGCCAGGATACGACCTATTATGGGATGGATCTGTGGGAGCAGAAAGCCGGACCCCGCCAACCCGTTGATTCTGCGCGTGGCCCGACTTTGACCCGGTTGCTGGAGCGGATAGAAGGAATTCCCGGAGATTTCTGGGTTCGGCTTCTCTACACGCATCCGGCGCATTGGAGCACGGAGCTTATGGATGCGGTCGCCGCCAGCTCCAAAGTGGTGAAGTATGTCGATATGCCCTTGCAGCATATCGAGGAGGAAATGCTGAAGCTGATGCGGAGAGAAACCTCCCGTCAACATATCGAAGATCTGATCCAGGCGCTTCGCGCGAAGATACCGGGTCTTCATTTGAGAACTACCTTCATCGTCGGTTTCCCGGGAGAAACAGAGAAGCAGTTTGAATCTTTGCTGGAGTTCATTGCCCGGACGCGATTCGAGCGTTTGGGAATATTTACCTACTCGCAGGAGGAGGGTTCGCGTGCGGGTAAAATGCTTGGCCAGTTGCCCCCTGCCATTAAGAGCGCTCGTTACCGCCGAGCGATGCAGTTGCAGCAGAGTATTGCCCGCCAATTTGCCGAGGCAATGGTCGGGACCGAGATCAAGGCGCTTGTCGAACAGCCGTTGGTCGCTCGAAGCGCGGGCGACGCGCCGGAAGTAGACACTCGAATATTACTGAGTGATAGCGCTCCCGTCGGAGAGTTTGTCCAAGTGCGAATTACCGGCACCCAGATTTACGATTTACGGGGCGAGATTGGCGGCTAGCGCTAGCGCTAGGAAGGCACGGGTGGAGGTTAGGTTAGGCTCCGCCTGAAAATGCCGGCTTCCATTTCGCCTGGCTCACCAGCGATTGCCTATCCCGGTACCTCGCATGACCTTGTCGCCCAGATTACAAGCACGAGCGTCATTTATTTCTTAGGGGTTACGGCGTCAAGCCCCGGTTTGGGCGGCTCGCCCTCCCCGGAGCTTCGTGACCTCGTATCCGATGACTATTCCGCTCTATTGAGGGGTTGGGGTGGCAACGGGTGCTTCAGCGGCCGGTGTTGGAGTTGGCACTACCGGAGTGGCCGCAGGTTCTGCCGGAGTGGGCGCAGCTTCTGCCGGTGTCGCAGCTGGGGTCGGAGAGGCGAGCTCTCGGGTTTGGGAGATGGTGATGGGCTTGCTTTGGCTTTGGCTTGTTCTGGCGTGGTGATGACTAGAATGACCAGTTTTGCTGTGGCCGGCCTTTTCGAGCGTATTTCCTGTATTCTTCAAGCCTTTGCCAACGGTGCGTTCGGTGGCCTGGGCCCCATGTTTGACGGTTTCACCTGTGGCTTTTGCACCATGCTCAATCGTCTGCCCCGTTTTGGTCGCGGCTTTCTCTACCGTCTGGCCGGTCTTTTCGACTGGACCTTGATCCTGAGCGCGCAAAACCAACGGAGCGCCAAGTGATAAAATAGTTATTAATGCGAGGTGTCTCATAGTCTTTTCGTTGTTGTTCGTAGCGAGGTTTTCCGATGGCCTCATTTTTTGCAAACAATTCCCCCTGCGCTGGCCTTCCTCAATTTGGTTTGCACAGAGGCGAGCAACGTTCGATACTGCGACTCAGGCGAGTGACCAAGGTACCCTTTTTTGATCTCAAGCGGCAGTTTCTTCCTCTGCGAGAGGAAATTCTAAGCGAGATTGCCGCGACCTGCGACGCTCAGAACTTCATTCTCGGATCTCGCGTCGAACAACTGGAGAAGGCGATTGCTTCGCTCTCCGGAGGGGGGTATGCCGTCGGAGTTTCGTCCGGCACCGATGCTGAACTGCTGATTCTGACGGCTCTGGGAATTGGTCCTGGTGACGCGGTCGTGACGACGCCTTTTACGTTTTTCTCGACTGCAGGCTGTATTGCCCGGATGGGAGCGAAACCGGTGTTTGTCGATATCGATCCGGAGACCTTCAGCTTGTCGCCGGAGAAATTGGAGCTGTTTTTCTCCACCCAGTGCACCTTTGATGAGAAAGGCGTCCGCACGCGGGACGGGCTTCGGATCGGAGCAGTCATCCCGGTCCATCTCTTCGGTCTCTGCTGTCCGATGGATGAAATACAGGCGATCTGTGAGCGCTATGCGGTGCCGGTGATTGAAGATGCCGCCCAGGCGATTGGGGCCGGCTATCCCTCCTCGGAAGGGATCAAGCATGCTGGTGGAATCGCGGAATTCGGCTTTTTCAGCTTCTATCCGACCAAAAACCTCGGAGCGTTTGGAGATGCAGGAATGGCAATCACCAGAGATGATCGGCTGGCGGCCCGTATGAAGGTTCTCCGAAATCATGGGATGGAACCGAAATACCAGCACGAATTGGTGGGTGGGAATTTTCGTCTGGATTCTTTGCAGGCGGCGATCCTTTTGAAAAAACTGCCGCATCTGGCCGACTGGTCCAAAAGGCGCTGGGCGATCGCGCAGCGCTACCGGAATGAGTGGGCGAATCTCGCGCCGCAACTCCGGTTGCCTGCCGAGCCATACGCGAGGCAACTGGGTCATCAAGGGCATATTTATCACCAGTTTGTCGTCCGCACGGCGATGCGCGACGAATTGCGCGAGTACTTGAAGGGATGCGGCATCGGAACGGAAATATATTACCCTGTGCCGTTAAACCTTCAGAAAAGCTTTGCCTACCTGGGTGCAGGTTCGCTTCCGGAATCGGAAGCCGCGGCCCGGCAAGTTCTGGCGTTGCCAATTTTTCCCGAGTTAACCGACAGTGAAATCGAACTGGTCGCCGAGGCTGTCGCGGCGTTTTTCAAGAAATAACGAATGTTTGAGATAAAAGAGAAGCCAAAACAGGTTGAAAAAGCGTTACTGATCGGCGTTTACAAGGATGCGGAGCAAAAGGAAGAATCAGCCAGCCTTTTGGCAGAGCTGGAATCTCTCGTCGAGACGCTGGAAATCCCCGTCATCGAGCATTTGCTGGTCCGGGTCCAGGCGCGGAATCCGCGTTATCTGGTCGGCTCCGGAAAAGCGGAAGAGATCTGCGAACGAGCGAAGCAGCTTTCAATCGATGTCATTATTTTCGACAATGGTTTAAGTCCGGCCCAGCAACGCAACTGGGAGGCATTGACTGGAGTGGCGGTTATCGACAGGGAAGAAGTGATTCTCGATATCTTCGCGCGGAGAGCCCAGACGAAAGAAGCCCGGTTGCAGGTGGATCTCGCTCGAATGGAATACTCGCTGCCGCGACTGACCCGCGCATGGGGTCATCTCAGCCGTCAAGGAGGAGGTTTGGGCGGAAAGGGAGAAGGCGAAACCCAGCTGGAGACTGATCGGCGCCTGGTTCGCGCGCAAATTGATCGGCTAAAAAGCGATCTCGAGCTGGTTCGCCTGCGCCGGGCGACGCAGCGTAAACAGCGTGAGCGCCTGCCTCTGCCGAGTGCTGCCATCGTCGGGTACACCAATGTCGGTAAGTCGGCGCTTTTGAACAAGCTGACGGGTGCGCGAGCGCTTGTTGCCGACAAGCTCTTCGCGACACTTGATACCACGACTCGCCGTGTGGTTCTGCCTTCCGGCCAAAGTTTGCTTCTGACCGATACCGTAGGGTTCGTCAGGAATTTGCCGCATCGTCTGATCGAAGCCTTCAAAGCGACACTCGAAGAGGCTGTACTTTCAGATTTTCTGATTCATGTCCTCGATGCCAGCCATCCACGCGTCTTCGATTTTTATCAGACGACCATGCGAGTGCTCGTCGAATTGGGTGCGGATGCCAAACGGATGATCACTGTATTGAATAAGGTTGACCTGGTGAAAGACGAGGCGACTTTGCATACTCTGAGGCTTCACTTCCCCGAGGGGGTCTTTGTTTCGGTGCGCTACGGAGACGGTTTGAAAGAGCTTCTCTATCGGATGGCGGATCTTCTGACGGATCGCGTATCAAAAGTGGAGTTGGCTTTGCCCCTTGATCGGACGGATCTTCTTTCGCTGCTTCACCGAACGAGCCTGGTTATCGATGTGGGCTACGAAGATTCTTACGTAAAGGTGGTTGCTTTGGTGTCGCCGAAGGTTTACGCGCGAGTCGAGCCGTTTCTGGTTAGACGTGACCCGAAACTGCAGCCTGCTTAGAGAGTAGTGCCAGTGTCAGTGTCAGTGCCAGTAAGGATCGGCGAGACGCCGAAATCGTCGGTAAATCTGCCAAGTTGGATTCCCCACGCCGCGATGTTACAGACAAAGAGTGGAAGCACGTAGCGGTCGTTATAATAGACACAGACGCAATTGACAAAATAGAGAATACTGCCCGTTGCCACCAAACAGAGAGCCAACCAGGCGCATTCAGCCCGGCCATGTCGGGTCAGGACGATTCCTAAAGCGATGTTCGCGATGACCAGTACGATTATGGGGATCGGGCCGCCCAAGTTCAGATAGAGGTCCCGCGACGCTCGATCGACTCCTCGATTTGCCGCTGAAGAATCCAACAGATGGAGTTGGTTCAATGCTTCCCACTTTTGGGGATTTTCCTCGGACATGCGGGCCGCTGTCCGGGTGGACAAAAAGCGGGTTAAGCTGAGTTTACTGTTATCCACTCGAAGATAGCCATGACCCCAATCGGCCAGAATGATTCGCACTAACTTTGGATGCATGGATTTGAGATAGGATAATGCTTCCTGAAGGATGACCCGGTCAGTGGCGGATTCCAACGAGCCGTGGGCAAGACTATTCTGCCTAACTGCGTCCTGGATAATAGCTGCCGCTGGACCCGAATGCAGGGAACCTTTTTCCGCCTGAGTTGTGATAGCCAGGCGGACCGTAGGATCGCGCTCTGCAGCTAGCAATTGAGCTGCCAATGCTTCCTTTTCCGGAGCAGAAAGCTTGTTGGTGAAAGCCTCGATGCGGTCGCTCAATGTAAGTCCCAAGGTACTGTGATACTCTTGGCCGATCCTCTCGATCATGCTCTTAGCGAGGAGGGTGTTGGCCAGCAGAGCAACGACGGCACAGAGAAGTGAGACGATGATTCTTACCAGTTGATGCCGATCAAAGGACCTTTGACGCGAGCCACGCCAGATCAATATCCCGGTCAATGTCAAGGGCAGCCAAATTGCCAGGACAATATTAATATGCCGGGTCCCTACGACTAGAAATGTCGCCAGGGCAAAAGCTATCCATGCGCGGTGGCCATCTTCTGCGAAGGCTCGCAAGCCGAAGGCCACCATTAATATAATTGCGGAGACGCTGAATGACTCCGAGCCTGCACATTGCTCTTGCACGTAGAGAGAACTAGCACTGATCAGAGAGAGGACGACTAAGCCACGCCCCAATGCAGTTTTGGCTGCGGACCTGAGAAAAATTGATAAGGCGAAGACTAGCGCCAGGTGCTGTGTAAAGATTAACGTGTACAGTCCGACGATGCCGGGCCGCTGTTCGGCAAATATATTGAGAACCGGTAGTGGTTTTCCAAGAAATGCTGCCTCAAGGAGATCGCCTATCCAAAAAGGAATTCTGCCGCTAAAACAATAGAGTGGCGGATAATGCAGGATATTAGTCGAGTCGACCGGCCAAATCAGCTGTCCCAGGGCATCGATATCTTTCCAAAGAATCGGATAGAACAGGAGAAGGTAAAGGGATGGAAACGATAAAATGATCGTTGGGTGCCGACCGATCCAAGCGACTATTTGGGCTCCTCTATCTTTGGAGAAGCGAAAAACGGCCGAATCTAAGAGCATCTGGACCTTCTGGGCAAGGCGGCTTTTGTGGTGAGAGACCCCGAACAGCAGGCCTGCCCGCTTGCGCCGGAGGGTCAGGGTCGTGGAAGTCTATGGCCGCGAAGGTGTCAGCTCCGGGCTGGGACTTGCAGCGGCAGAGGGAGCAGGCAAAACCGCAGGCGGCGAATTCGTCGGGTTGGCAGTCATTTTCGATTTCGCCTGGTCGATCTTTGCCGTTAGAGATTGGTTCTGCGGATCCAGAGTAAGGGCTTTTTGCCAGTAACTTAAAGCCTGGGGACTGTTATTCAGCGAACGGTAGGTATCTCCAATATGCTCATAAACGACGGGATCCGGGGGATTAATCAGATCGGCGGCATGCAACAGTTCGCTCAGGGCCCTGTTAAAGTCATTCTTTTTGAAATAATACCAGCCGAGGCTATCGAGATAGGCGCCGTTGTCGGGTTCGATTTCCAGCGCTTTTTTGATCATCAATCCGGCCTCATCCAGGTTGATATTTCGATCGACCCACATGAAACCCAAGTAGTTATAGGCCTGTGCCGCCTTTGATGGATCGAGCTCGATCGATTTCTTGAGCAGCGTCGCCGCCTTCTCGACCAAGCCGGCCTGCTCTGCGGTTGCACCATAGTTGAAGTAGAAGCTGCCATCTAAAAGCTCCTCTTCGCTCGATTCCGCGTCCTGCAACGCAGCCTCGAAAATCGGCAGAGCTTCGGCATAACGCTTGGCCGTTGAGAGAGCGATGGCGAGACTGTAGGTGATCTGTGGAATGGGGAAACGGTGTCTCGCTTCTTCCAGGGTGCTGATCGCCCGATCGTACTGTTTCAACTCCAGTTCAACCCCGGCGGTGTGGAGGTAATTCTCCGGCTGGTTGGGCGCCAGCAAGAGGGCCTGTTCGTAGTTGGCAAGCGCACGAGCCTTATTGCCGGCCTCTTCGTAGAGGCGAGCGAGGAATTCGTAGATTTCGAACTTCAGTGGATTTGCCTTCAGCATCTCCTCCAAGCTTCGAATCGCCTGGTCCCGTTGTCCGGTTTTCAGAAAACTTTGGGCCAGTTTATAGCGCACATCCGCGTTGTCCTTATTCAGTTCAAGTGTTCGCAGATAGAAAGGAATTGCGCTGGCCACCTGGTCGATCAAGACATAGTCGTCAGCGATTTTGGCGTAAACGTTGCCGTCTGTGCCTGCGAATTCGGCGGCTTTCTTCAGTAAGGGTTCGACGGCAGCCACTCGTTGAGCAGGAAAGCTATCCTGCTTGTTGCTATACAACTGAATCGTTAGATCAACCAAATTAAGCCAGAAGTTCGGGTCATTACTCTCCAGTTTTTGCGCTTTGATCAGAGTCGATTCGGCTTCCTTTTTTTGATTCAGCGCTATGTAGACTTCGAA
The DNA here is from genome assembly GCA_963793135.1 of uncultured Verrucomicrobiae bacterium. Taxonomy (GTDB): domain Bacteria; phylum Verrucomicrobiota; class Verrucomicrobiia; order Chthoniobacterales; family JAFAMB01; genus JAFAMB01. The sequence continues at coordinate 189,340 of CAWBYX010000024.1, read as the reverse complement.
AAGTGTCTGGTAGCCGATAAAATTTTTCGGATCGACTTGAACCGCCTGTTCAGCGTACTTGACCGCCAGTTCCGGTTTTCTCAGTTGCTTCAGATAGAAGTAGGCGAGATTGAGGTAAGCCAACGGCTCGTTCGGACGCGCCTTGGCCAGATCTTTGAGAACATCAATCCCGCTGGCGACATCTCCCCGCTTTGCGTAATCGTGTGCGATGCGGACCGCCAACTGTGGATTCCCGCCCGGGTCGAGCTGCAGAGATTTGCTATAGGCCTCCAGAGCCGCCTCGTAGTCTCCCTCTTCCTCCAGGAGAAGTCCTTCCATGTAAGAGGCTTGAGCGTCCGCTTTTTTTTCGATGCTCTTCGGCAGCTGCTGCTCCGGTGTCGCAGGACGAATATCCGAATAGAACGTCTCTTCCGGACTTCTGTACCTGGGCGCAGAATTCACCTTCGACGCGACCACGATCGGCAGTGCCTGTTCGGCTTCTCCAGTCGTGGCAAGCGCGCCTAGCGATGTGCCGACACTTGCTCCGAGGCACAGCAGCAGGCGTGTCGGCCTCCAGGTACTCATGGAACCTAATCTAGGTCTCAGGACTTGTATCGCAAACGCTTCTTATGACGGTTTTCCTTCATCCGTTTGCGGCGCTTATGCTTGGCGATTTTCGCTTTTCTTCTCTTTTTCAGTGAACCCATATTTTGACCGTTCAATGCTGGTAATGACTATCCCGGACCAGCCGCCGATGTGAATGGATACCTAATAAACAACTTTATTCAATGGATACTCGATTATCCCTTCGGCCCCCAGATCCTTCAGCTCCGGGATAATTTCACGCACGATTTTCTCGTCGATCACGGTTTCGATTGCGACCCAACCCGGCTGCGCGAGCGGAGCCACAGTCGGGTTGCGGAGTGCAGGGAGCTTTTGCAGGAGATCCTTCAGTTTGTATTCTTCCAGGTTCATCTTGAGCCCAACTTTGTCGCGGGCGTTCAGTGCTCCTTTCAGCAGCAAAACCAGCCGTTGGATCTTGCTTCTCTTCCATGGATCCCTCATCGACTCCCGATTGCCGATGATTTGCGGGTACGATTCAGTGATCACTTCGACGATCCGCAGGTTATTGGCCGCCAAAGAGGTGCCAGTCTCCGTGATGTCGACGATGGCGTCGACCAACTCAGGCACTTTCACCTCGGTTGAGCCCCAGCTGAACTCCACTTGGGCTTCGATGCCTCTGGAGGTCAGAAACCGGGTTGTTAAGCCGACCGCCTCGGTGGCGATTCGTTTTCCCTCCAGATCTTTGACGGATTGGATGGGAGAATTCAGCGGTACGACCAGAACCCAGCGCGTCGGACCTGAAGTTGATTTGCTGTATTGGAGTTTCTCGATCAGTTCGACGTCTGAATTATTCTCTTCAATCCAATCTTTGCCCGTAATACCGCAATCGAGAAACCCGTGCTGGACGTATCGACTGATTTCCTGAGCTCGCAGGAGTCTGATTTCCAGTTCCGGATCGTTGACCGAGGGCTTGTAGGACCTTCTGGAGCCCGTAATCTGATAACCGGCTTTGGCGAAGAGATCGAGTGTTGACTCTTGCAGACTACCCGAAGGCAGTCCTATACGGAGGCACGGTTGATTCATGGCATTCGGAAAAGGGGCGTTTACTTACGCTCATAGGAGATTTCTGACCAGCGAAAACTTCTCTGGATTTCTCTCTTTTTTTAAGGTCAGTTCGTCCAGACGTTGTTTTACGCACCCACCAACCAGATCTTTGATCAAACAAAAATCCCATGCCATTAGACACAAAAATTCTCTCTCAGGCTGCCACTGAGGCTCGCGGCCTGGCAATGGACGCTGTTCAGGCGGCAGCTTCCGGTCATCTTGGTTTGCCGCTTGGTTGCGCTGAGATCGGTGCAGTCCTCTTTGGACACGCTCTCAGTTATTTTCCAGAAGACCCGCATTGGATCAACCGCGATCGCTTCGTCTTGTCCGCTGGACATGGGAGCATGTTTCTATACAGCTGGCTGCATCTCGCGGGATATGACCTGCCGATCGGAGAAATTAAAAACTTTCGGCAACTCCACAGCAAAACGCCCGGGCACCCGGAATTCGGTGAAACGCCTGGCGTTGAGGCAACTACCGGCCCATTGGGACAAGGCGTGGGGAACGCAGTCGGTATGGCGGTCGCCGCCAAGATGGCCGAAGCCCGATTCAACACCAAGGAGCACTCGATTTTTGATCACAAAATCGTCTGTCTTGCCGGAGACGGTTGTTTGCAGGAAGGCGTTGCCTCCGAAGCCGCTGCCTTTGGCGGGCACCAGAAGCTGGATAATCTGATTCTCATTTACGATTCCAATGACGTAACGCTCGATGCCATGGCCAAGATGTCTCAGAGTGAAGACACCGCCGAGCGATTTCGAGCCTATGGCTATGATGTGCACACGGTGAACGGCCAGGATTTGGAAGGCTTCTTCGCAACTTTCGAAGCGGCGAAGTATGCGACGACCGGCAAGCCGCAGTTCATCGTTGCCAGAACCTTGATCGGCAAGGGAATACCCGAGGTCGCAGGTACCCAGAAAGCCCACGGAGAAGGTGGCGCGAAGTATGTCGATGCCGACCGCAAGGCTCTTGGGTTGCCGGACGAGAAATTCTACGTCTCAAAGGAGGTCCACGAATATTTTGCCGGCCACAGGCAGGTTCTTAAGCAACGATATCTTGATTGGCAGGAAAAATATAGCGCTTGGAAGAATGCGAATCCTGACTTGGCGGCTTTATTGGACCGCGGAGTTCATCGCGAGATCCCGCCAGACCTGCTCTCGAAGATTCCGGCTTTTCCCAAAGATAGCAAGATTGCAACTCGCAAGGCGGGGAGCGACGTTTTGCAGCCGATTGCGGAGGCGTTGCCTCTGGTGATTGGTGGGAGCGCCGACTTGTATGGTTCAACTTTGAATTACATTCAGGCCGAAAAGGACTTCAATCCCGAGAACCGCGGCGGTCGCAATATCCGATTCGGAATCCGCGAGCATGGAATGTGCGCGATTCTGAACGGGATTGCCTATCATGGCATTTTCGTACCTTCGGGAGCTACGTTTCTAGTGTTCGCCGATTATTGCCGGCCTTCCATTCGTCTCGCGTCCCTCGCGAGGTTGCCGGTCGTCTATATCTTCACACACGATTCAGTCGGCGTGGGCGAGGACGGTCCTACTCACCAGCCGGTTGAAACGGTGAGCGGACTTCGGGTTATCCCCCATTTGGACGTCATTCGGCCTGGTGATCCCGAAGAAACGGCAGGTGCGTTCGCCGCGGCGTTTTCCCGAACGGATGGTCCAACGCTGATCGCGCTGACACGCCAGGCCATACCTCTTCAAAATGACGTGCCTGTCGAGGTGCGCCGCGAAGGCGTCCGGAAAGGAGCTTACGTGGCCCATAAGGAGACGGCCGAGCTCGAGGTTATTATTCTCGCCACTGGCAGCGAGCTTCAGCATGCCCTCAACGCAGCCAAGCAGCTCGGAGATGGTGTTCGGGTCGTCTCGGTCCCATGCACGGAACGGTTCTGGCGCGAGGATGAAGCCTACCGTGACGAGGTACTGCCTCCGTCTTGCCGGAAACGCGTTGCCATCGAGGCCGGTGTGACGGCGCTTTGGTACCAATTCGTTGGCTTGGACGGCAAAGTTGTCGGCATCGATCGATTTGGTATGAGCGGCCGGGCGGGAAAGTCATGACCGAACTGGGGATGACAGCGGAAAGCGTGATCCAAGCGGTTAAGAGCCTCACTGCGTGAGGCGTGCCAAAGAGCTCAGGGTGAGGTAGGGTGAGGCTCCGTCCGAACCGGGGCTTACCGCGTTGCCTCGCCCTGCGCGTACACCCCAACAGCCATCAGTAAAGACCGGGTACGAGCACTATAACGATAACGAGCACGATTGAAGATTGAGGGGCGAGGCGACGCGGTAGCCCCGGTTCGGACGGAGCCTACCCTAAAAAGCCCTTGCTAATTCCCTATTTGTACATAGAGATGTAGCTTTATGTCCGCCGTGCTTACTGCCAGTCCTTCGGAAGTTGCCGCTCTGGCTGCAGAGTTTGAGTCCGCGTCGGCCACTGAGGTGCTGCAGTGGGCATTTGAGCAATTTGGACGCTCCGCGGCGATCGGGACAAGCTTCCAGGGAGCCGGGCTGGTGACGATTCATCATGCGGTGGCGGCCGGTTTACCGTTATCGGTCTTTACGATTGACACCGGATTGCTCTTTCCCGAGACACTCGGATTAAAGGCCCGGCTCGAAGATTATTTTGGAATTGCGATTGAGGCATTGGTCCCGGAGCGCACCGTTGAACAGCAGGCAAAGGATATCACCCCGGACCTCTGGCTGAGCAGTCCCGATCTCTGCTGCACCTTGAGAAAGGTGGAGCCTTTGCAAAAGAAACTGAACCAACTCGATGCCTGGATCGCGGGGCTCCGTCGGGAGCAATCTGCCGGGAGGGCGAACATACAGGTTCTAGAGCTTTATGAGTTTGATCGACTCCGCGAGAAAAACATCCTGAAGATCAATCCGCTGGCCCGCTGGACCCGCGATCAAGTCTGGGATTATATCCGGCACCATGGGATTCCCTATAATCCGTTGATGGATCGTGGATTTCGGAGTATCGGGTGCTACCCGTGTACAAGGGTTGCCATTTCTGGACAGGACGATCGTGCTGGACGTTGGACTGGATTTGAGAAGAGCGAATGCGGTATTCACACCTTTTTGGGGGACAAAATCTAGAAATGGAATCCAGGTACGCTCACCTCGATCTACTCGAGAATCAGAGTATTTACATTTTACGGGAAGCCTATCGCAAATTTAAGCGATTAGCGATGCTCTGGAGCATCGGAAAGGACTCCTGTGTGATGCTTTGGTTGCTGCGGAAGGCCTTTTTCGGTCATGTGCCGATTCCTTGCGTGCACGTGGACACGAGTTACAAGATCCCGGAGATGATCACATTTCGAGATCGTCTCGCCAAGGAATGGGGACTTAATTTGATCGTTGGGCAGAATCGCGCGGTGCTGGAGCGGGGTGAGACTTTCCCGAATGGCCGAATTACGCGCGTCGAATGCTGCGGTCTGCTTAAAAAGGATGCTCTCCAGTCGATCATCGAGGAAAAGAATTACCAGGCGGTGATCGTGGGTATCCGGCGGGACGAAGAAGGAACCCGGGCCAAAGAGCGATATTTCTCTCCACGCGACAAAAACTTCGAATGGAATTTCAAGGATCAGCCGCCGGAATTGTGGGACCAATTCAAAACCGATTTTGATCCCGGCACACATATTCGTATTCATCCATTGCTGCACTGGACGGAGGTGAACGTCTGGGAGTATATCCACCGGGAAGGCATTCCAGTGGTTGGTCTCTACTTTTCGAGAGAAGGGATGCGTTATCGGAGTTTGGGTTGCGCCCCTTGCACGAAGCCGATCCAGTCGGATGCGCAAAACGTCCCTGAGATCATTGAAGAGCTCCGAAATACGAGAGTCTCGGAGCGTAGCACGCGCGCTCAGGACCAAGAGTCTGAGGACGCTTTTGAGCGGCTTCGATCCAGCGGATACATGTGAGAACCTCAGATTTAGCGCCAATCTCAGGCGCTCAAGCGCTTCGTATCGTTATTGTGGGCCACGTCGATCATGGCAAATCGACATTGGTTGGCCGGCTTTTGCACGACACCGGCTCGCTTCCGGAAGGAAAATTCGAACAAATTCAGGCCGTCTGCAAGCGGCGCGGAATGCCCTTTGAATGGGCGTTTCTGATGGATGCGCTGCAAGCCGAGCGAGACCAGAACATTACGATCGATGTCTCACAGATCTGGTTTCATTCCGGGACCCGATCGTACGTGATCATTGACGCACCCGGGCACAAAGAATTTCTCAAAAACATGGTGACCGGTGCCGCGAGCGCAGGAGCGGCGCTGCTGCTGATTGCCGCGAACGAAGGGGTCCAGGAACAAAGCAAGCGCCACGCCTATCTTCTGAGCATGCTGGGGGTGGACCAGGTCATCGTCCTGATCAACAAGATGGACCTGGTGGATTACTCCGAGTCTGTCTTCCGGGAAATCGAGAACGAATATCGTGCTTTTCTCGAAAAATTGGGCGTACGTCCGATCGTCTTTATCCCCATCTCGGCGCGTGACGGATTGAACCTGGTTGAACCGGCGCGGGGTCCGGTTGGCTGGTATTCCGGGCCGACATTGATGCGCGCGCTCGACCGGCTTCCGGTTCCCAGTGCGGAGGCAGATGGGCCGTTGCGGTTTGCCGTGCAGGATATCTACCGATTTGACGAACGCCGGATTGTGGCCGGGCGAGTGGAATCCGGTACGATGCGGGTCGGGGATCACGTCGTTTTTTCGCCGAACAGCAAAACATCGACTGTCGCGTCGATCGAACGGTGGAACGCGCCTCTCAAAGATTCGGCTTCGGCGGGAGAGTCCGTAGGGCTCATCCTGAGTGAGCCAATTTTCGTCGAACGGGGGCATATCGCGTCGCACGACACCGAGGCTCCGATCGAAACCAAACGTTTCCGAGCCCGGATCTTCTGGATGGGCGACAAGCCGTTTGCGATCGGTAAGCGGTACAACGTCAAATTGCTGACTCAGGAGATCGAGTGTCAATTGGTGTCGGTCGACCGGGTGATCGACGCGACTTCTTTGGACACCTTTTCGGGGGTACGGTATTCCGTCGTCAAGAATGAAGTCGCGGAAGTCACGATCCAGACGCGCTCGCCTCTGGTCATGGACAACCACGATAAGATCGACACCTCCGGTCGCTTTGTGGTGGTGGACGAACGGGACGTGGCCGGGGGCGGGATCATTTTTGGAGGGACTTACATCCAACGTGAACGCATTCAGAGCACCAATCTTTTTTGGTCTGAAGGAAGGATTGATCAAAGAATCCGTATTGAGCGAAACGGTCACCGAGGGATGGTGATCTGGCTGACTGGTTTATCCGGCTCGGGTAAGTCAACCTTGGCTCGAGCTCTGGAGACGAATTTGTTCAATCGTCACATGCAGGTCTATGTTCTCGATGGAGACAACGTCCGGCACGGATTGAATTCCAATCTTGGATTTACTCCACAGGATCGCGTCGAGAACATCCGACGGGTAGCCGAAGTCGCGAAATTGATGGCGGACGCGGGCCTGGTGGTCATCACTTCGTTGATCTCACCCTACCGCCTGGATCGAAGCCGGGCCCGGGATGTGATCCTGAGTGAGGAAGTGGAGTTCGTCGAGGTCCATGTCGCGGCTCCCTTGCAAGTCTGCGAACGGCGTGATCCGAAGAATCTTTACAAACGGGCCCGGTCGGGTGAGATAAAGAACTTCACCGGGATTGACGCCCCTTACGAGGAACCTGAGAATCCGGAAATCACTATCCATACCGATCGCGAATCCGTAAAAGAATCCGTCGGGCGGCTGTTGGACTTTTTGATTCCCAGATTGCAGTTGGAGATCGCGGAGTACGAAATCTAGGCTTCCCGGCTATGCAAACTATCCATGGTCGGGAAGTATATCTTCGCTCTGCTGATCGCTTTGCCTTTTGCGGTTCGAGTCGGCGGCCAAGAGTTGCTCCCCCAGCGGAACCAAATTCCGCCCGCTCCCGATTGGGTTTCTAAACTCGATCAGGGCCTCTACAGTGTGGCTTGGGCGCCGAACAGTCAGCTCGTCGCATTCGGCGGCCGGGGCACCGTCCGGGTCTGCCGCGCCCCGAATTTCGCAGTCGAACAAACGCTGGAGACTGGACAAGAAGAGATCTGGGGTCTGGCCTGGTCACCGGATGGAACCGTACTGGCGAGCGCCGGGAAAGACGGTACCATCCAACTCTGGGCGAACGGAACGTTGCAAAAAAAACTCTTCCAAGGGGGCTGGATACTGGATATCGGATGGAACCCGGATGGCACCTCGCTCATCGCCGTCGATTATACGGGATTGGCCAAAGAATGGGATGTGCAAGGCTATTTGCGTGCCTCCATCCAACTCGACGGCGACGGCTTAGGAATTGACTGGTCACCGAAGGGACGGCTGTTCGCTGTCACCACCGGTCAGGGCGGGAGTCGGTTGCTACTCTTTGACGCGCAGTCGGGAGTTTTGCGTTGGCGCCGTCAGGACCTGCTGCCGAATTACGTTGCTCCCTTTGGATACGGTCTGGATGAGGTGAATGGGGTGCACTACTCACCAAGCGGGAGATATATCGCCACCGCCCACCAGGACGGCCGGGTGATTGTCCATTCTGCGGCTACCGGCGATCCGGTTTTCGCCGTTCAAATGCACCTGTCCGGGGTTGGGGGAGCGAGGCGGGTAGCCTGGTCGCCCAAGGGAGACTGGCTCGCTTCGTGTGGCGAGGATGGCCGCGTGGACTGCGTGGCTTACCCGAACGGAAAGGAAGCGATTTTGTTGCTGGCTGCCGAAAAAGCGGTTTGGTCGGTGGCCTGGTCTCCGGATGGCAATTGGATCGCTGCGGTTGGAGAAGAGGGGCGCGCCTGGATCTGGTCAACCAAGTTTATCCGGTCGTTCTCCGGAGCCAAAGGAACTGACACGGACCAAGCCACCTCACGTCCGAGTCCCCCCAAAACTGCGCCCTCTCACTCGGATCACGCCAAGCCTGCAGCCTCGCCGAAAGGACGTACTCACGCGAAACTCCCCGTTTTTCATTGGCCGCGTAAAAAGGCTCACAACCCCTGATGGGAGCCTCGGCGCAGGTAGGGCAAAGCTCCGCCTGATCGCTTGAACGGCTGATTTGTGGGGGGTGACGTCGTAGGCCAGGGCCACGCGGGAAGCCCCGGCTCAGGCGGAGCTTCGCCCTACCTGTCCCAGAAACTCAGCGCACCGCGATCGTCGGTAGGGCGGCGGTCGCTTCCTGCGAAATCGCGTCGATCCAGCGGCCATGCTCTCGAATGAGATCCACCAACCGACCGACTGCTTCTGCCTCCGGAATGTTGAATTTCACGGCTTTCTTGCCGACGTAGAGATTAACCTTGCCGGGTGCCCCTCCGACATAGCCGAAATCGGCATCTGCCATTTCGCCCGGCCCGTTGACGATGCAACCCATGATCGCGATCTTTACCCCTTTCAGGTGATTGGTGGCGGCCCTGATCCGCGCCGTGGTCTTTTGCAAGTCAAACAGGGTCCGCCCGCACGATGGACACGCCACATAGTCCGTTTTGAAGATTCGGGCTCCAGCTGCTTGCAGGATATTGTAGCTCAGGCGAAGCGACTGCCCGGGCGCGACTTCGCCCTGGACCAGGATCGCGTCTCCGATCCCGTCACATAGTAGCGCCCCAAGATTGGTAGCAGACTCGAGAAGTGTTTTCAGAAAGTCGCGATTTGGATCAGTGGAAGGAAAAAATGTGTCCTTCAACAAAATGGGATGGCGCGGGTCCAAGGAGGCCGTAAGCAAACGGTAAGCCGTCACCACAGGCAGATCAATATGGTCCTTAACTGTGACAAACCGCGTTTCCGGCGAAGAATTGAGCGCCGAGATCGCACTGTCATCAGTCGGGTCGACGGCCGCCAGATTCGCGGATTCCAGGACTCCTTCCGGCTGGAAATCGCCCATCTTATTGAGTTTATGAGCAATACTGTCGAAGGTCTTTTGGCGGACGAACACACGGATGGTTTCTTCGCCACCCACTCCAGCGCCGTTGACCTCCATTTGCTTGGCGGGCCGCCTTTCGTAACTGAAAGGATCAAAGGAAAGAACGTGGCCTGATCGAAGCGACCAGCGCGGGTCGGGTGGACGCTGGTTGTATTCTGCGACCAGTGCTTGAGCGACAGGGATCTCGTGCACGCTATCCTCTGTCAGGGAGACGCGAACCGTGTCGCCGATTCCGTCGGCTAGCAGAGACCCTATTCCGATGGCGCTCTTGATGCGCCCGTCTTCGCCATCGCCGGCCTCAGTCACACCAAGGTGAAGGGGATAATTCCAGTCCGGACCTGCCGCCATCAACCGAGCGACTAGCAGCCTGTAGGCAGCAATCATCACCTTTGGATTACTCGCCTTCATCGAGAAGATGAATTCGTGGTAGTCGAGGTCTCGCGCGATCCTGGCAAACTCGAGAGCGCTCTCGACCATTCCAAGAGGCGTGTCGCCGTAACGATTCATGATCCGGTCGCTCAACGAACCGTGATTCGTCCCAATCCGGAGGCTGATCCCGCGCGCCTTTGAAAGGCGGACCAGGGGAGCAAAACGTTCACGTATTCGATCCAGTTCGGCAAGATACTGGTCGTCATTGTACTCTTTGATGGCGAATTTTTTGGAATCGGCGTAATTCCCGGGATTGATTCGAACCTTTTCGACCCAGAGGGCGGCTTCCATTGCCGCATCCGGTTTGAAATGGATGTCGGCAACGATCGGAACATCGCAATCCCGCTCCAACAATCCCTCTTTGATGTACCGGAGATTTTGCGCGTCTTTGACCGTCGGCGCAGTGATCCGAACAATCTCGCAACCGGCCGCCGCCAGCTCCATTGTCTGGCCAATGCAGGCCTCGGTGTCCATGGTGTCGCAGGTAATCATCGATTGCACGCGGATCGGTTGGTTGCCGCCGACGACGACCTTACCGACTTTGACCTCACGGGTCAGCCGGCGGCGGTAGCTGAATGGGTCCGGGCAGAATGGAACGTGTCTCATTGATTTTCGGGCGGAGCCGGTCTAGCCGGCATGCTGAATTTTGCTTTGTGATTGGAATTCCAAGGCAAATCCTGTGCGTCGTAAAAAGAGACGTAGAGCATGAATCCGATCAGTAGAAGAGCGCACCCGCTCTGGATCACCTCAAGGACGCGGATATTGATAGGCCGACGCCGGATCCCTTCGATCACTGCCAGAACGATATGCCCACCGTCCAGGACAGGGATCGGCAGAAGATTGATCATGGCCAGGTTCACATTGAAGACCACGCTAAACCAGAGCGCGAGCTGCCAACCAAAATCGCTATCAAACAGCCGATAGTAGGTCTGCATGATCATGATTGGACCGCTCATGTGTTGCAGTTTGATGTCAGATTGCGGCGATAAAAGGGCGCCCAGAGTGTTACCGATAGTGGCAACAGCGGCGCAGATTTGTTCAATCGGCGAGATGTGAACGACCGTCATAACGCCACCCCCATCCCACAGGATCCCGTCCGAATCCCCGGCGAAAGCAATTCCGATAATTGGCTTATCCTGACCGTCGGGTGTCGCCGGGAGAAGGCGCACCGTCCGGTCTCCAGAGGCGCCCGAAACCGTCAAAGAAAATGGGACTGTCGGATTGGTTTCGACGCGCTTGATGATTTCCGTAGGATCGTAAATCGGCTGATCGTCCAAAGCCAGAATGTGATCTCCGGCCCGGATACCGGCAACATCCGCAGGGCTGTTCTTGATGACCGCGGAGACGGAAGGCCGCGCCGGTGCCATCGTGAGATCGATCGTTTTTCCATCTCGCAATAGAGTCAGGGGCAATGGCTTTCCCGGATTCGCCTGTTCCCACTCCAGAAGATGCTGCGGATGGTAGAACTTCTGGCCCCCGACCGCGACGATCTGATCATTCGGCCTGATGCCGGCCTGCGCAGCGACCGATCCTTCAGCCACCTTGAAGACGATCGGGGTGATCGCAGGGGCGATGCCGACCTGGCGAAGCGATCTCCTTTCCCAGCCTCGGGTCTCGGGTCGCGTATAACTTGAATCCAGCGTCAGAATTTTGTCTCCACGCCGAATCTTGAACGGAATCGTTTCTCCCTCGCTCCGGACAACATACCAGGTGATACTGTCCACCATCCCTGAGAAACGTGAGACGGGGTGATTGTCCACTTCCAGAATCACATCCCCAGGCTTGAATCCGGCCTTCGCGGCAGGCTCTCCGGGTGCCACGTAGCCAACGGTCGTCGTTGCGTCCGCTTCCGCCGTCGGTTTGCCAACCGCCCAGACAATCACTGCAAAAACCAGCGCCAGCAAAAAGCTGAAAAACGGGCCCGCAAACGCCACGATGATTTTGTCCAGCGGACTAACCGGGGACAGATCCTCCCGTGCGGTTTCGGATTTCCCTTCGACAGACTCCATGGGAGCCATTTGCGGCAATAGTACAAACCCGCCCGCGGGAATCCAACCGAGGCTATACTCAACTCCTTTAATGTTCCTTTTCCAAATTGGGCGTCCGAACCAGATTCCGAATTTATCTACCTGCAATCCACGCCATCGAGCAGCCAGGAAATGTCCCAGTTCATGAACGATGATCAGTAGATTAAAAATCAGAAGGACCTCAGCAATCGTGAGGACGACACGAAGGATGTTAAAAATCATAAACAAAACATTAAACTAAAGACTTCCAGACAAACGCCCGGGCCTCTTTGTCTGCCTGGAGTATATCATCCAGGCTTGGTCTCGCCAAATTCGAGTGTTTTTTCATTGCATTTTGCACCAAACCCCAGATTGCGGTGAACGGAATCCGGTCATCTAGAAATGCTTGGACCGCCACTTCGTTCGCGGCATTCAAAATTGCCGGAAGTACGCCTCCGGCTTCGCCTGCCTCTCTGGCCAGATTTAAGGCGGGAAAAGCGTCGTACCTGGGCTCTTCGAATTCGAGTTTTCTCACTTCGGCGAGACGCAGCGGCCTTAGGGAGGTGGGTACCCGATCCGGCCAGGTGACGGCGTACTGGATTGGGAAACACATGTCCGAATGGCTCAACTGCGCGAGGATCGAGCCATCCACAAATTCGACCATTGAATGCACGATGCTCTGCGGATGAACTATGACCTGCACCCTGCTCATCGGCACATTGAAAAGCCAACGGGCCTCGATCATCTCGAGCCCTTTATTAAAAAGAGTGGCCGAATCGATCGTGATTTTTTGACCCATTTTCCAGGTTGGATGCCGCAGAGCATCCAATTTGGTAACGTTTTTCAGCTGTTCAGCCGGCAATTGGCGGAATGGACCGCCAGAGGCAGTCAAAATGAGATTTTGGATCTCTTGGTTCCGCTTCGCTTCCAGGCATTGAAAAATTGCGTTGTGCTCGCTGTCAACGGGTAGAATAGAAACATTCTTATTGCGGGCGTGACTCATCACGATCTCCCCGGCCATGACCAGGATCTCCTTGCTGGCAATTGCCAGGTCTTTTCCGGAATTGATGGCGGCCAGTGCGGGTCGGAGGCCCGCGGTGCCAACGATGGCCACCAGAACCATATCTGCGCCGGGCAAAGTCGATAGCTCAACCAATCCTTCTTCGCCCGTGAATATTTCCGGGTGATAGGTTAAGGCGGCCCGGAGTTCGTCCAGAGAGGCCGGATCCACCAAACAGAGGGCCTCCGGTTTGAGGCGATTGGCGGCTTCCGCCAGTTTCTGCGCGCTTCGGTGAGCCGCCATCCCGACGATCTCCATCCGATCGGGCATTGTCGTCGCCACCTTGATGGCGCTAGCTCCGATCGATCCCGTCGATCCGAGAAGGATAATCCGGCGTTTTCTCATCGAACTAAAAATCGCAGGTAGAAGAACAGTAAAGGTGCACTGAACAGCAGGCTGTCGATCAGGTCCAGCATCCCGCCGATTCCCGGCAACAACGCCCCTGAATCTTTGACGCCTGTGCTTCGCTTGATAATGGATTCTCCCAAGTCTCCCACCACCGCCGCAATACCAATCAGCAGGCCGAGGATCGTCCCGTGAAAAAAATTCAACCAGGCCAAGTGCCGAGGCATTAGAAAAATCAACGAACAACTGGCCGCCACCGCAAAAACCAGAGACGCAAAAAAACCTTCCCAGGTTTTGGCCGGACTGATATGCGACATCATCTGGTGACGTCCAATCCTGCTACCGACCAGGTAAGCGCCCATGTCGGCAAATTTCGTTACCACCACCAGGTAAAGCACGTAAAATTGGCCAACCGTCGCGCCCTGCGGGGTTCTGGGAACGACATACACGATCTTAGTCATGAAATTGAATAACCACGCCACGTACAGGAGCCCAAAAAGGGTGTATGCCATCGTCTCGAGCGGGGCGGTTTTCGCGGCCGGCCGGAACATCTGACGAGCGAAGACGCCGAACAGGAACACCAACAGCACTATATTTTCAAAATCGTAAGCCGCGGTCTGGCTGTTGGTGCGTAGCGCGAAATAACTGCCAATAAACGAGGCCGCACCGCACGCCATTCCGAACGCGGTAAAGCAGCGTGTGCCGGACTGCTCTATCATCCGAAAATACTCCCAAAGCCCTGCCATTCCCAGCAAACCGATCAGCACCAAAAAGATCGTCTCGTTTCCGGAGAAGATCACCAGCAGCGCGATTGACCACATCGCTATTGCACTGATCAATCGCCGGTAAAATCGACTCATCGCCACAGAGATGCGCAAGACCTTATCAGCCAAGCTGGCTCTTGATGGAGCCAAAGGCGAGGTCGAGGCTCTCAATGCGCTCCCTTAATGGCGCGTGGCGTTTGAATTCAGAGTCGCAGAAGTTTTCCAGCGGGGAGAACGTCAACCCGACTTCTTGGTAAAACGCCTCAATGGCATGATTCAGTTGAGATTCCACAGCTCGAGCGAGATCCCGACGTTTTTCATTCATCTGGTCGCGGTATTGCCGCAGGATCTTTTTTCTGCGCCAAACGGCGTAGAGTGTACCGGTTAAAGCCGCCACGCCTGCGACTGTGCCGGTGACATCCAGCAGCGCCGTGTGGGTCAGGGCAGCTATCACCGTCGCGATGCCGCCGGCGGCCGCCACACTCGTTGGCACCCGCAACCAGCGAGCGGTTTCTCCGAAAAGACTTTGTAACTGTTCCTTGATCTTGGCGTCTGACATTTGCTCCAGTAAAGTGAGCTGCAACTTCTGCAGTACCTCTTGCCGCTGGGTGAGAAACCCCGGCATCACTGCCCTGACCTGTTTCTTCGTTTCAGAGCCAAATTGGATATTAACCTTGTCCTGAAGATCTTGCCACATCGACCGAAGATCCGATTCCAGAAGGCTCAGCGCGTGTTCGATCTTGGTCTGGACTTCTTTTTTGACGTCAGATTCGACCTTATCCTGGAAGTCTTTCTCCCAGCGTGACCCGGAGAAAACCATCTTCACCGTCTTGAAAAAGGTAAGTCGCTCCTCAAGCTCCTTTTCACCTCGTTCCCGGCAGGCATCGTAAGCCTGCTCGATCTCCCTGATAACCCCCCCTATTTGCCGCTGGGTTTGTGCTTTTCGCGAATCGAAAGTGCTGCGGATCGACGCTAACTTCTCCTGGTCGGACTTTAGCATGTCTAACGAACCTTGGAGACGGGCTCGCAAGCCGCCGGCTACCACTTGCGCCGTTTGTGCCACCGAACGCAGTTTCCCACCCCGTTCTTCGCTCTGGGAGACAGTTTTGGTAATCCAATCCTCCAGCTCACCGAGATGACTTTCACTCCACAATTTATCGCGGTCGACGTTGGATGAAGTCTTCGCCAGCAAGGCTTTCTTGGCGGAGACAGCAAAAATCGGGCAGCTCGTTCCCAGAATTTGCAACACAGTCTGATCGAGATGCCTGGAAACTATTTCGACCTCGTGCGGATCCCTCAGATCTGCCTGCTGGACCACGAATACGATATTCTTCTTCCACTGTTGGCCGATTAATCGCAAAAAATCCCACGCCGAAGCGGCCCACGGATTCGTGACCGCAAAGACAAACACGATCAAATCAGCCATCGGAACAAAATTTTCGGTAATTTCCTGGTGATTCGCGACGATTGTGTTGGTCCCAGGAGTATCGACGATGTTGAAGTCCTTTAGAAAATCGATCCGTCGATAGAGCGCGGTGACGTGGTCGGAGATTTGGACATCATGATCCGTTTCGCCATACTTGAACTCGTAGATGCGATCCGTCGTCGGGAGCACATCGACCTTGCAAAACTCACGACCAAAAAGAGCGTTCAGAAGCGACGATTTGCCGGCTTTGACCTCACCCACCACGACAAACAGGAATGGCTCGCCGAGCTTCGTAACCAGGTTTTGCAGGTTGCGCAGAGTGTCCTCCGGCGCCCCGATCTGGTGCGCAAGAGCCACCAACGATCCGAGAGTCGTCCCCAGTTGAGACCGGAGTTGGAGGTATTTCTCAGCGACCATCTTTAAGCGCGATGACTATGGGCGAACTCCGGTGGGACTGGGCGTGCTCGACTGAACTATTATCCGTTTTCCCTGTGCCGGAGGGCGTCGTGATCTGCCGGGACAGCCTTCCGGCCTTTCGTCGAGGGTGGTCGGTCGGCGTCCGCCGTTTCAGCCGGTGTCGGTTTCGGCTTATTCATCGCGATCAACTGGCTCACCGTGACGAACTTGTAGCCCTTGGCAATCAACGCGTCCAAAGTAGCCGGCATCGCATCGACCGTCTGCTTGTGGATGTCGTGTGAGAGAATAATCGCTCCCGGGCGCGTCTGGCTCAAAATACGCTGAGTGATCACCGAAGCGCCTGGCCTTTTCCAATCGAACGGATCCACCGACCAGAGAATGATATTCAGGCCGAACCGGTTCTCGATCCATTCACGTTGGCGAGGAGTAATCGCACCGTAGGGGGGCCGGAGAAGGGTAGGGGTAAACCCGCTTGCGTCCTTGATCGCATCCTGCGTTTGGGTGATTTCCGCCGTCACCCGATCGTCCGAGAGTTTGGAGAGCTGAGGATGAGTCCACGAATGGTTTCCAATTTCATGTCCTTCCGCAAGGATGCGTCGAACCAGATCCGGATTTGACACCACATTCTGCCCGATGAGAAAAAATGTTGCTTTAATGTTGCGCTGTTTCAACATCTCCAACAGTCGCGGAGTATTTTCAGCGCTTGGTCCATCGTCAAACGTCATCGCGATGTAAGGCTGGTCGACTCGCGCCTGGGCGTAGGTGGCGGGTTTTGCCGAAGAGGGTATTTGGATTGGACTGGAGTCCTGGGCACCGGCAGCCACGGCGCTCAGAAAAAGAGACAAAAGACCAGCTCCAAAACGCATTTTATTAAAGAAATCGCTCAAGTATAATTTCCAGTTTTTTGACGGTTGCTTCTGGCCAAAGCTTCCGATCCGTTACAAGTGCGAAATCAAGCACCCGATGTTCAGGCCAGTTTGCTTCCCGAGGAATTCTTTCGATGACCTTTGGGAGGATCTTTCGAGCCGCGTCGGCGTTTGCCACCAAGTGCCCAATAATCGTTTGAGCGCTCACTGGTTCATCCTCGATTTTCCAACAGTCGTAATCGGTTACGAAATTGATCGAGGCAAGCGAAATCTCGGCTTCACGTGCCAGCTTGGCTTCCGGGAGGTTCGTCATGCCAATGATATCGAAACCCATTTTGCGATGAAACTCCGACTCCGCACGTGTCGAGAACGCAGGTCCATCCATGTTCACGTAGGTCCCTCCATTCAGAACGGTATAACCAAGGATTGAAGCCTCCTCGGCAATGATCGCCCGAAGGTTCGCGCTCACCGGATCAGCAAAACCAACATGGGCAACGATTCCGTTTCCGAAGAAAGTCCATTCCTCTCGGCGGCTGGTTCGATCAAAAAATTGCGAGGGAAGCACAATATCTCGGGGACGATATTTCTCCTGAAGACTTCCGACTGCGCCTAAGCTGAGAATCCAGCGAACATTCAATGATCGGAGTGCAAAAATGTTTGCGCGATGGTTCAGTTCCGTTGGAAGCAGCCGATGCCCTCGGGCGTGACGCGGCAAAAAGTAGACGCGCCGGTCGTGCAGATAACCCGAGACAAGAGAATCGGATGGACTTCCAAAAGGCGTATCGACCACGATTTCTTCAGGTCTTTCGAGGCCTTCAATCTGATACAATCCGCTGCCACCAATAATCCCTATTGCGGGAGTTCCTTCACTCATGCTGGCGAATAGTAGGGGCTGAATCGTCAATCGTAAAATTTAATTCCGGCTGCGGTGATCCATTCGACGCGCTGTCGCTTGCTCATGGCAGGCCATTCGACGCAAACACGGCAATACTTATGACCATCGACTTAAAGAGGCGTTCGAATGCCATGGGCAAGCGACAGCGCGTCGAACGGCCTGCTATTTCGGGGAGGGGCGACTTAAACTCAACAGTTGCTCTGTTTTTTGCTCGAGCTCCTCAACGGAAATATCGGTGCTGGCCACTTCACCGCGCTGATTGATCAGCCACATCTCTGGAATCGCATGGACGCCGTATTTTGTCGCAAAATCAGTTTCCCATCCTTTCCCGTCGAAATACTGGGGCCATGGGATCAATTTCCTGGCCACAAAGTTAGCTAGTGCCTGCTCGTCCTTATCGAGAGAAATTCCTATGACAGTGAAGCCTCTATCTCTTGAACTTTTGGTAAATCTGTCGAATGGCCGGCATTTCTCGAATGCAGTCTGGGCACCACGATGCCCAGAAATCGACCAGTATAACCTTGCCGCGCAACTCACTCATATTGATGGACGAACCGTCCGTAGCGGTGAATTGCAAACTTACCGGCTGACCGATGAGCTGTTCCTTGGCCATGCGAGCCTTCGCTGCGCTGGCAAGGTTTTGGTCGGGCACCGTGGTCAACTCCCGCAGAAATGCTACCCCTTTTTCGTGATCAAATCTCAGCATCAAGTCCGCTCTGGCAAGTTGAAAAGAGATGATTGCGGGCTCCGCCGGATTCGTTTGGACCAGTTCAGCGATCCGATTCTCGAGAGTGGCCGCCTGATCGGGCCTGATCACATCGGGGCGGTCCAACCATTGGGCGAGAATGGTGCTCTCGACCTCAAACCGAAAACCTGCGGGCAATGCCGGGTCGCCGACGATAGGCTGTGCGTCTATTTCGTTTTGTCGGAGCAGGGCGATTCTCTGATCGGCAGGATCCGGGAAATCCGTCGTCTCAATCTTCCAAAGCATTGCTTGGGGCTCGTGAACATCGTGCGGAAACCGCTTCGTAAATTCAGCTGCATTCTCGTGCAACGCTTTCTCGCGGCCCGGCATAAAATTCGACCGCGTTTGTGCCGATCGGGACTTGGGCATGCGCTTGAGCGTTGAGCGCCTGGAGTTGCAACCATGCAGAGCCGGCCGCGTCCTCAGCGTCTGAAGTCAAAGTAAATACCTCGAGCAAAATGCACAGAACAGCGAGCGAACGCATTGGGCACCACTAGCCCTTTCAGAGCTCGGGTCAAGAGCATCGCGGTTTTCTGGATCGAGCGCTTACCTAGAGAGGGTGTGCGATCAAAGCGTAAGCTCCATTTGATTTGGCAAAACTCTTCGAAAGGCTGCCGTACTCAGCTCCGTGCGAGCCTTGTTCAGACCCGCCCGACGGCAGCTGACCAAAAACATTTGACGGATCTCCTCAGCCATCGGCCCGTCGCCGCGCATTCGTGCGCCAAACTCCGCGCTATTCAATTTTCCGTTTCGCATCGACCGGATTCGACCTAAGATCTTTCTCTTTCCGTTCTGGAAAATGGGTTTCGATCCAGGCGACGAAAATCGGCGCGACCGCCAAGCGGCAGCCGAATCATCGTGTAAGACGCGAACTGCGCCCCAGCCTTCGCCGCTGCCGCCGTGACACTCGGGACCTCGTGCTCATTGATACCGGGAATGATTGGAGCGACGTTGACTCCGACCGGTACACCAGCTTGGTGGAGGGTGGCGATCGCCTCGAGCCTGTGAGAAGGGCTTGATGCGCGCGGCTCCAGAATTCGGGCGAGTTTTGGGTCAAGCGTGGTGATTGAAAGGCAGACCGCTGAGGCATTGACTCTCGCCAGTTCCCCTAGATAATCGGCGTCTCTGGTCACCAAATGATTCTTGGTCACCACACTGACGGGATTCCGAAAATCAACCAGTACCCGTAAACAAGCCCGCGTGATTTGTAGCTTTCGTTCGATCGGCTGGTAGGCATCCGTGACGCCGCTGAGCGCGAGATTTTGCGGTTTCCAAGAATGTCTGATGAGCTCGGCAGCCAACAGTTCGGCCGCTTTAGGTTTCACCAGAATCCGGCTTTCAAAGTCAATGCCAGCCGAAAACCCCAAGTACTCGTGAGTTGGTCTGGCGTAACAATAGGCGCAACCATGCTCGCAACCGCGATAGGGGTTCAGACTGGCATCGAACCCAATGTCAGGGCTGTTATTGTACGAGATGATGCTTTGTGAGTCGTCTACCAGGAACTGGGTACGTAGGGGTCGCGACTCTGTGTCCGGCTCGCACCAATCCTCCGGTTCGTAGCGCAACGCCTCAAAACGGTTTGCCGGGTTGATGTTCGCACCGCGCCCCCGGATCGGTCGGCCTATCGGATCGCTTGCCATCGCCATACTCATTTGAACATATCCTAATCAGCAGGCTCTTCATCAAAAATGTTTGGCGCTTAATTAGGGGAAGGACTTCCCGACGTGACTTTCTCAAACAGTCCATAACTCCTTCAGCGCCGTATCAGCGCTGCTTACTGCTCCTTGGCACCGACACTCGGCACTGGCCTCTGCCACCAACGCAGACTGCGGGGCTTCCCGTGGCCGGACCACCATGATGCCAGCAAATTTGTTATAGCGGTACAGATAGCTGTGAAGCGGCACGTCGACGATGACCTGCCGTCGGTCCTTCGACGCGTGCATGAAGTGAACAACACCCGCGCGATCACGACATGCCAATCCGACATGCTCTGTAAAACCTTCCGGGCCGTTCCCGCTGATACAGATGACGTCGCCGTCTTGAATTTTGGACTCGATTCCAGGGACTTCTCTCTTGGGAATGTGGTAGATCGTCCGGCTTGAGATCCTGTCTTCGATCTGGCGCATTTCCGGCACCAGGCCGGGATTGTTCCGCAGATATCTCGAATCGCGCCAGTATCTGCTCATCTCATTGAGATAGCGCCCCCGCATCGGAACGCCACCCAGCGATCGTGTCAAATTTGTGACCAGGCCACGGCGCTCGTTGTCGTAGATCCAGTCTTCGAGGAAGTGGAGGCGAGTGGTGTACCGTCCATCGCACTGGCCGCCGCGATAACGATCGAGTTCGATCATCGCGAGGAGATTCGCAGGCGAGTAACCTCCTGTCTTAAGTTCCAGCATCCGGGCAAACCCGAGCGAAATTTCGAAATAGGTCCAGCAGTCTACTCCTCGCAAATTCACAGAAGGAGATTCCGTGTGATCATCGATCTCCAACGTGTAGTTCACGTAGGGAGTTCCCAGTAGAGCTTTGCCGACAGTCACCGTTCGCTCTCCGAGAGGTAACGAGCGCCAGTTTTCGTTCTCCGCCTGTTGAACTAAATGCTGAAACTCGGATTCACCTTTGAATACTTTTTCGTAGGGCAAAGTGACGGCTCCACGCGACACTGTAAGGAAGCCGACCAGAAAGAGCAGGATGGGACCAAAGAAGACAACCGGACGCATCACCTGCCGACTTTCCGCTGTCATGACCAGAATTTCCAGAGAAAAGGTCATTCAGGAGTCAGGAGTTCAGGAGTTCAGGAGTTCAGGAGTTCAGGAGTTCAGGAGTTCAGGTCCGATTTACGTCGAAAAAACAGCCTCGAAATGTCAAGACCGGCCTGGAACAGGAATTTCCCAGCCAGACCTCCTCTTCTGCAACTCCTGAACTCCTGCAACTCCTGACTCCTGATTTGCAGTCCCTGCACTCCCCGCCTACACTCGAAAAATGACTATCCAGGAAGAGATTGATGCCGACTTGAAAGACGCCATGCGTGCCAAGGACGCAGCGCGGTTGTCGGTCTTGAGGATGGCTAAATCTGCCCTGATGAATGCTGCAATCGAGAAAATTGGAGCAGCGGGGGTTCTTTCGGATTTCGAAGCTGTCGCCGTCATTAGGAAACAGGTCAAACAGCGGTTGGATTCGATCCAAAGCTTTGAAACGGGCGGCCGGCCGGAACTAGCAGCAAAAGAGCGTAAAGAGATTGAGTTTTTAACCGCCTATCTTCCGAAGCCGCTTGGAGAGAACGAAATTCAGCAGATTGTGAAGGACGCAATCGCGCAAATTGGGGCGACCTCCAAGGCCCAGATGGGTGCGGTCATGAAGATTGCGGCCGAAAAGGCGGAAGGCCGGGTGGACGGAAAAACGCTCAGCCAAGCCGTGCAAAAGGCGCTCGGATAGCCAAGTTGTCAGTTGCCAGTGCCAGTTCTCAGTACAGAAATCCCATGCGATACGTTTTATCAACAAAGCGCTCCCCTCTGACAACTGGCAACCGGCACTGACAACTTCCCCTGACAACTGACACTGGCAACTGAGAACTTTCTGATGGTCTCCGCCATTATTGTAGCGGCTGGCAGTAGCCAGCGGATGGGATTTGATAAATTGTTAAGCCTCATGGGCGGCAAACCGGTAGTTGCTCATTCGATTGACCGTTTCGAACAATGTGACGAGATCGATGAGGTTATCCTGGTGGTGCGTTCCGACCGGCGCGAGGAGTTTCAACGGGTCGTCAATGGGTGCGGGTTCACCAAAGTCAATCGCCTTGTGGATGGCGGAGATGAACGACACCTTTCGGTCTGGAATGGTATCGCTCAGTTATCGGAGGCCTCCGAGATAGTCGCCATTCATGATGCCGCGCGCCCGCTGGTCTCTTCGGAATTGATCGGTCGAAGCGTAACCTTGGCCCGCGCATGCGGCGCGGTTTCTCTTGCCGCCCCGATCGTGGAGACAGTCAAGCGGGCAGACGCAGAGCGGAACGTCATCGGAAGTGTTGACCGTTCCGGGCTCTGGGCCACGCAGACGCCGCAGGTCTTTCGATTTGACTGGCTCCTGGACGCTTATAAACGAATTGTTGACTCGGGACGTTCTGTCACCGATGAGGTTTCAGCACTGCAGGAGGCAGGTTATCCCGTCCGTTTGCTGCAGAACACCGATTGGAATGTTAAGATCACTTTCCCGAGAGACCTGAAACTAGCGGAGAAAATGATCAGTTTAGCCTAGAGCGAATTTAGTTTCTAAACTGGGTCAACGGCTTAAACTGATTCTTAGTAGCCTGGATGTAGAATGCAGTATCAGACAACGAGTTTGGAAAACGGAGTCAGGATCGCCACGCGCGAGATGCCGGAGATGAAAAGTGTGAGCGTGGGCGTCTGGATAGCGGTTGGTGGCCGCCATGAACCGGAGGAACTCTGCGGAATTTCTCACTTTCTGGAGCATCTCCTCTTTAAAGGCACCGCGAAACGAACGGCCAGGGACATCACGGAAGAGGTGGAAGGTCTGGGAGGATTCATCAACGCCTTCACGACGGAAGATCACACCTGTCTTTACGCCAAGGCCGCCGCTCAGCATCTGCCCACCCTGGCAAACGTCCTTTGCGACATGTACCTCAATTCCCTCTTCGTTGAGCAGGAGATTGACCGGGAAAGGGACGTCATTCGCGAAGAGATCCTGATGTATAAGGATCAACCGGGACAGTTTTCACAGGAACTTCTGACAGAGGCCATGTGGCCCCGGCACGCTCTAGGGCGTCCGTTGACCGGTTCGGTCGAGTCGATTTCCCGTATCCAGCGGACCCATCTCCTGAAGTTCGTTGCCGAGAATTACAACGGTCTCAGCACCGTTATTACGGTCGCCGGGCGTTGTGCGCATGAGGAAGTTGTGAGGCATTTCCGAAGCAAACTGAAGAGATTGCCTCGTGGTCGCGCTCCTGTCTTCCAGCGTTGGAACGAGGTGACGCGTGACCAGCGAGTTCTTGTTGCCAAGGACGAGACGGAACAAACTCACTTGGCCTTAGGCTATCACGCCATGAGCCGAACCGATGATCGGCGGCATGCGATGAAGCTTTTGAGCGTGATCCTCGGGGAAAATATGAGTTCCCGGCTTTTCCAGCAGCTAAGAGAGCGTTATGCCTTTTGCTATTCCGTCCACAGTGGCACGTTGGTCCTTGAGGATTCGGGACTGGTCAGCATTTGTGTGGGCCTTGAGCCGACAAAACTTCGAAGTGCTTTGCGTGCCATTCATCGAGAGCTGAACAAGTGCTGCAAAAGGCCGCCGAGCAAAAAAGAACTTCGCCAGGCGCAGGAATACACGATTGGCCAGAACGAATTGGGCCTGGAGAGTACGACCAATCAAATCATGTGGATGGGTGAATCACTGATTGCCTACGGTAAGGTTGTCGATCCTGAAGAGGTGCAGGCCAAATTTAAGGAAGTCACGGCCGATCAGATCCAGCAGGTAGCTAACCTCTGTTTCGCCCCCCAGCGGATGGGTCTTGGCGTGGTCGGTCCTGTCGAGAGCGCCAAAGTGCAGCGTTGGATCGGTGATATCGGATTTTGAGTTTCGGGACGGGTTGACGCCGTGCCAAGGCGGCGTAACAGGTTCACAGTGACGCCGCCACGATCCGCGCGGAACGTCAAACTTAAAACTCCCATCGACATCCCATTGCGCGACTTTTCGATCCGCACTAGGCTGAAAGGTTTCGAGGAATTCCATGAACGTCGAAGTTGAAAATCTACCGAATTGTATTGCCTCCTTGCATATCGAACTGCCGCCCGATCTTGTGACCAAGGAACGGAACGAGGTCATTCAAGGATTCCGCCGAGTCGCGCGAATTCCGGGGTTTCGCCCAGGGAAAGCTCCTAACAGCGTCGTCGAAGCGAAATTCCGTAAAGAGATCCAGGCGGAATTGACCAAGAAACTGGTAACCGAAACGACGCGAGAGGCAATTCGGGAAAAAGGTCTCAAAGTACTGTCGATTTCAGATGTGGATGGCGTCGAGTTTACTCCGGAAAAAAGCATGCGCTTTACGGCGACCTTAATCACCGCGCCCGAGTTCGAGCTTCCGGATTACAAAGGAATCCAAATCAACCTGCCGCCGGCCGAACCGACCGATCAAGAGCTCGAAAAAAGTCTCCAAGGTATTCGGGAACGGCACGCCACTTTTTCGGACCTCGAAGGGCGTCCGCTGGAAATGCAAGATTTTGCCGTGATCGATTATGCCACGACCTTGGACGGACATCCTTTGCTCGAGGTTGAGCCCAAGGCTCCCAAGATTCTCGGGGGTGGCATCGATTTCTGGGTCAAGCTGGATGAGAACACCTTCCTGAAAGGTTTTAGCGATCAGTTGGTCGAGATGCAGATCGGTGATACGCGGGAGTTCACCCTTCGCGTTCCCGACGACTACGCGGTTGCCGAGTTAGCGGCTCGCACGCTGGATTTCAAGGTGACGCTGAAAGCAATCAAGAACATGCAACTCCCGGAGCTCACAGACGAGTTAGCGGAGCAGGTCGAAAAAGGACTTACTCTCGAAAAATTGAAAGAGTCTTTGAAAACACAACTTGCCGTCGAAAAGGAGCACAGGCTGGAGACGATGAAGCAGAATCAGATCATTGATTATCTTGCTTCCCATGTGGAGTGCGAGCTGCCTCAAAGCTACGTTAAAGATGAGACGCGCCGGATTTTGTCCGAGATCGTGCACCATAACCAGATGCGAGGCATCAGCGATGACCTGCTCAGGGAGAATCAGAAGGACATCATCAGCGCTGCTTCCCGCAACGCCAGAGACCGCCTGAAGGCCAACTTCATTCTAACAAAAATCGCAGAAAAGGAACAGATAGAGGTCAAGCCTCAGGAGCTCCGTGAACGCGTTCAGATGCTGGCCAACCAATATCGAGTGAAGTACGAAAAAATGATGTCGGATCTCGAAGAAAAAAACGCGATTGGGCAGGTGCGCGAGGAAGTGCTGATTGGCAAGGTTCTTGATTTCCTAACTTCGAATGCTAACGTCAAAATTACTTCTGAGGAAGTCGTGCGCGGCTGATTTAAAGGCTCCAACAACATGTCCAGCAATACCTATCATTCCCAAAACTCTCTTCTCGTTCCAATGGTCATTGAACAGACCGGAAGGGGGGAACGGAGCTACGACATTTATAGCCGGTTGCTGAAGGATCGAATCGTTTTCATCGGCACGGCGATCGACGATCATGTGGCGAACCTGGTTGTCGCTCAGATGCTGTTTCTCCAAATGGAAGATTCAAAACGCGATATCAATCTTTACATTAATTCACCGGGCGGGTCCGTCACGGCCGGTTTGGCAATCTACGATACAATGCAGTATGTCACCTGCGACGTAGCGACCTATTGCGTCGGCGTCGCTGCCAGTATGGGGGCGATTCTTTTGACCGCAGGGACCAAAGGCAAGAGGTATGCGTTGCCAAACTCCGATATCATGATCCACCAGGTTTCCGGTGGGGCCCAAGGCACTGCGAGCGACGTTGAGCGTACGGTGGAATACATGTATAAGCTGAAGAAAAGGCTGATCAGTATTCTTGCCCATCACACCGGCAAAACCATTGAACAGATTCAGACCGATTCGGATCGCGATTACTGGATCACTTCGCAGCAGGCCAAGGAATACGGGCTGGTCGATGAAGTGGTGAAGTCGCGAAAAGACGTCGTTCCGGAGCCTTTACCAGCTGCGACTGAAAACGCATTGCCGGCTTAAGCGTTTGTCTGATTGGACGAATTAGTTATTTAGGCGGATAAAGGATCAAATATGGCTCGCGCATCTAACCTCACCATGTGCTCGTTCTGCGGCAAGAGCCATGCGGAGGTGCGCAAGCTCATTGCCGGTCCAGGCGTTTACATTTGTGACAATTGTATCAACGTCTGCAAAGGCATCCTCGACAAGGAACTCAACGAGGATGCCAGGCGACAAACCACCAGTTTGCGTGTTCCGAAGCCCGCTGAAATCCGACGGCAACTTGATCAGTATGTCGTGGGCCAGGAGGCGGCAAAGAAAGTCTTGGCGGTTGCGGTTCACAACCACTTCAAGCGGATTCTGCAAGCCAACGGAAGCAAAGATCTCTCGATGGATCCGTATGCGGATGTGGAAATTGAGAAAAGCAACATCCTTCTGGTCGGCCCGACCGGCTCGGGGAAAACCCTTTTGGCTCGCACCCTGGCCAGAATTCTCGATGTGCCGTTTTGTATTGCCGATGCGACCACGCTGACCGAGGCAGGTTACGTCGGTGAAGATGTCGAGAACATCATTCTGCGCCTCTTACAAAATGCGGACTATGATGTTAAGCGTGCCGAGATTGGCATCGTCTATATTGACGAAATCGATAAGATCGGGCGCAAGACCGATAATGTCAGCATCACCAGAGACGTTTCCGGCGAAGGTGTTCAGCAGGCACTTCTGAAGATTCTGGAAGGCAGCAGCTGCAACGTTCCACCGCAGGGAGGGCGCAAACACCCTCACCAGGAATATATCCAGGTTAATACGGAAAAAATTCTCTTCGTATGTGGTGGGGCTTTCGTTGGACTCGATAAAATCATTAACCGGCGCTTGGGCAGCAAAGTCCTCGGATTCCACACCAGTCAGACCCCCCAAAACCAAATCAAACCGGAAGAGACGCTGAAAAACACCGAGCCTGAAGATCTGCTTTCTTTCGGCATGATTCCCGAGTTTATTGGACGGCTTCCAATCGTAACGGCTCTCGATGCGCTCACCGAAGACGAGTTGATGTTGATTTTGACCGAGACGCGCAATGCGATGGTGAAACAGTACACCAAGCTATTGGCCATGGAGGGAGTCAATCTCGTGGTGACTCGTGATGCTTTGCGTGCTCTAGCTCACCAGGCGGTTACAAAAGGCACTGGTGCGCGGGCTTTGCGTTCGATGTTCGAAAAGATCATGCTCGATGTCATGTATGAGGTCCCAAGCAGGGAAGATATAGCCGACGTCGTGATCAATCGTGCAGTCGTAGAAGGGAAGCGAGCGCCCCTGATCAGAAGGAAGCAGGACAAGGACGCCGCGTAAGAAGAGCACGCCACTCACAGGCTGCGATCCTGCCCACTGGTCACTCGCACCCGGTAAAACGTGTGCTAAGCTGCAATTTCCATGAAGCGCAAAGCTCTGTACGGTTTTTTGAGCCTTTTGCTGATTTTTAATTTCGTCGTCGGCGTGAAGGTTTTCACCTCGCGTGCCGCCGCCGATTCCGATGACGCGGGATACGAAAACTTGACGGTTTTCACCCGGGCACTCCAGCTGATCCGGCAGGACTACGTCGACGCCAACAAGATCGGCTACCGCGATTTGACCTATTCCGCGCTCCGGGGAATGCTCGGCAGCCTCGATCCTCACAGCCAGTTCATGGAGCCAACGGATTTTCGGGAAATGCAGAATGAGACCCGAAGTGAGTTTGGTGGTCTCGGCATTGTCGTCTCAACCAAAGATGGCGTCCTCACGGTGGTTTCTCCTATGGAAGACAGCCCGGGATTTCGGGCCGGAATTTCGCCAGGTGATCAGATCCTGCGGATCAATGGCACGACCACGGAAAAGATGAGTCTCCAGGATGCGATCAATCTGTTGCGCGGAGATCCCGGCCAGAAGGCCACGCTCACGATTTATCGGCCTTCGACCAAAGAGACCAGGGATTACCCCTTGCAAAGGGAAGTCATCAAGGTCGCTAGCGTGAAGGACGCTAAGATTCTGGATCAATCGATCACCGGAAACTTCAAAATCGGTTATGTGCGAATCACGCAGTTTAACGAGCCCACCGCGCAGGAATTAGATCAGAAGTTGAATGAACTGCAGGCTCAGGGCATGCAGGCATTGATCGTTGATTTGCGCTATAACCCGGGCGGTTTGCTGGTGAGTGCTGTGGATGTCTGTGGGCTCTTTCTCCCGCCCAGGACGATGGTGGTTTACACGGAGGGGCGCGACGCTTCTCAGCGACGAGAATATTTTACTAGCAAGAATGAGAAACAGCGACCTAACTTTCCCGTTGTCCTGCTGGTCAACAACGGAAGCGCCAGCGGATCCGAGATCGTGGCAGGCGCCCTCAAAGATCTGAATCGCGCCATCCTGGTCGGGGATACGACCTTCGGGAAAGGTTCGGTGCAGAGTGTGATTCAGTTGCCGGATGGTGCAGCGCTGCGCTTGACGACCGCAAAATATTACACTCCTAGCAAGCAGGTAATTCACGAGAAGGGGATCACGCCTAACATTAAAGCGTCATTGACTGCCGATCAGGAACGCGCACTTCTTTTGCGGCATCGCGACGGTCTGCTTAGTTCGGACGAGCAGAGATTTGTCGATGACCAAAAGGATCCTCAGTTGGACCGCGCTCTCGATGCTCTGAAGGGAGCCATGATTTATAACCAGAATGATAAACAGCCCCAGGCGACTCAACAGTGAGCCGCCCATTGGTGTTAGCGATCGAGACTTCGTGTGACGAGACCGCTGTAGCGATCCTGCGCGCTCCGCGTGACATTCTGGCCTCTGAGGTTGCCAGCCAGATCGACCTCCACAAGCGCTATGGCGGGGTAGTTCCGGAAGTGGCTTCCAGAAATCATCTTCCCAGAATTCGTCCGCTCATCGAAGCTGCGTTGCATCGTTCCGGAAGTTCGTTGACCGATATCGATTGCGTCGCCGCCACCCGTGGCCCTGGACTGCTCACCTCCCTTCTAGTTGGCTACAGCGCTGCAAAAGGTCTCGCGATCGGCTTGGGAAAGCCGTTTATCGGCATCAATCACCTGGAGGGGCATCTATTGTCTCCTTTCCTTCCGGGAATTGATCGAGCTTTCCCTTCAATTGGTCTTATCGTCAGCGGTGGCCACACCATGTTGGTCCGTTCGACGGGAATCGGCGCTTATCACCTGCTCGGAAGAACGCTCGACGACGCGGCCGGTGAAGCATTCGATAAGGTTGCCAAACTCCTGGAGTTGCCCTATCCGGGAGGTCCGGAGATCGATCGTCTCGCTCGACAAGGAAACCCCAAAAAATTCGACCTCCCGCGAAGCATGGCGAAAAGCGGAGATTTCAATTTCAGCTTCAGCGGATTGAAAACGGCCGTTCGCTATCTATTGCCGAAGCTGGAGGGCGATTTTCACGCAGATCTTTGCGCCTCTTTCCAGGAAGCCGTCGTCGACGTTCTGGTGCAGAAGACGATTCGGGCCGCCGAGCGGTCTGGAGTGCAACTCGTGACGGTTAGCGGAGGCGTCAGTGCCAACTCCCGACTCCGCTCGAAGATGTTGGAAGCAACTACCTCTGCGCGATTAGATTTGAAGCTCGCCAGTCCGTCGCTCAGTACCGACAATGCGGCGATGATCGCGTATGCGGCTCTCGAACGCTACCAGCTCGGCTATAGAACCGACCTCAGAGAGGATGCTGATCCGAATCTGCAACTCGTTTGAGTGCTCCGATAGAACAGCATGGCCTCCGTGCGAGAACCAAGCGAAGGGGGAAAGCATCGCACAGAGGTCACGAAACCACAGAGTCAGGAGCCAGGAGTCAGGAGTTTTATAGGGAAACACCTCTCGGTGTTCACGCAAAAGGCTGTTCGTCCTACTCGTCCTCGATCTTCTCAGGAGGTTCACGCGGGCAGCCGGCCGACGGTGCTCCTGAACTCCTGGTCCCTGCCCTGACTCCTGAACTAGACAGCCTTCCAGACCCTGCTTACTGGTTCTACGTGACACTTCTTCTGATCGACGGCCACTACTACGTCTATCGTTCCTATCACGCGATCCAATCACTGACCAATTCGCGTGGCGAACCTACCAACGCGATCTTTGGCTTTGTGAAAACCCTGCGCAAAATGCTGAAAGATCTTCGACCCGATTTGGCAGCCATCTTCTGGGACGAAGGCCTTCCTGCCAAACGCGTGGCGTTGTTGCCAACCTACAAACAGCAGCGAGAGGCAATGCCCGAAAAGATGATCCCGCAGTTGGATTTTATCCGTGAGTTTAGTTCGTCGATGGGTTTTACCTCCATTGCAAAATCAAACACCGAGGCAGACGACTTGATGGCGTGTTACGCGATCGCCGCCGCAAACAAGCAAATCGAGAGCATTCTGGCGACAAACGATAAGGACCTTTTTCAACTGGTAAACAATTCGGTCAAAGTCTATTCCACTAACAAAAGCGATCTTAAAAATCCGAAGGACCCCCACGCGCTGCTTGGGGTGGCCGAAGTGACCAAGAAATGGGGAGTGCCCCCGGAGCGTATCGGCGAGGTTCTTGCCCTCACGGGTGATAGCGTTGACAACATTCCTGGGATCGATGGAATTGGTCAAAAAACAGCCGCCAATCTGATCAATGAATTTGGAACTATCGACTTTCTGTTGGAGAACCTCGGCCGAATTCCAAATTTGAAACTTAGAGAAAAATTAGCGGCCAACCGCGAAAAACTTGAACAAAATCGCCGGATGGTACGACTGGAACTCGATCACGATTTGCCGGTGCCGGTCACAGAGTTGCTGATTCGACCCGACTATCACGCTTACCTCGCGGGATTGAGAAAATGCGAATTCCGAACTCTGCTGGCCGAGGTTGAGGAGGAAGCAAAATGTATGTCGTCGCCCCAAGGCGAGCTGTTCTAGTTAGTCCCAGACCAATAGCACTTTCATTCTTTTCACGTTCGCAGATGGACACAGCAGTTTTCCTCACAGTTCAGGCTATTTCAGTAAAATCGTCAGCAACACCCAGCCTAACCCTCCGCAGACTAGAGCGAGCACAAACCAGAAAATGCCCATGCCGATCTCATGGCGAGCATGATTGTTCCGCAGCTCGTCCAACGGTTGGCTCAGATATGCCCTTAATAAGACCCGTTTCTTTTTGGCCATCTTCACGCCTTCTTCCTTTTTCAATTCTTCAATCCTTTGTCGATTTGATCGGCAGAGTTCCTGGTTCGGATTTTGGATCAGCTCCAATAGGTTTGCCGCTCACAGGGTCTTAAGCAATGCTCGTGCCACGGACTCGAGAGTAATTTTCTCCTCGGAGGGCAACGGTGACCCAACGAAAAGAGGATCGCGAATGTCCCATAAGTGGGATCAGCGATTCCGATATTGGAACGGCTTACGCTGCGAGGAGAATCTGAGAGGGCCGATCTGATTTTTGCATTACCGCGACAGTTCCGAGGCGATTATGTGGTATACTGAACAATATGAGTACTCCATCTAAAATCGAAGCCGCCGCAGGCCAAGAGGAGACTTCGGAGCAAAAGGCGGAAGTTAGTTCCATCACCTGGAAACGAGAATACAAGGGAAGAATGATCACGATCTTCGGATCGCCGGGCCTCGGATGGAATGCGCAAATTGACAAGCGCGAGCCGATTATTTTGGGGCTTACCCGTGCACGCGCGATCAAACACGCCAAAGATTTAATCGACGAGGAACAAGCCAAATATCATTCGCGGTCGGCGCCTGAAACTTCGCGCCATGGTAAATTGTTGCCAGGGTCTAAAGATCGATCCTTTCCGACGGTCATTTCGGCCGATCGACGAAGGGGATAAGTCGGGCAGTCGTCCTCACAAAATTGGCATTCAAGAGGCGTAAGCTCATGTTCCCGGGAGCAACGCGGTACCAAAATAGAGGCAGAGGCAGGCTACCATCGTAATTACCCGCGAGGCAAGCGTAGATGTGCTAGCAAAAAGGAAGCAACATCCGCTAATGACCGGTTTCCATCCGGAAGATGGTTTCGCCCGGTTTCATGAGGTCGAGTTTGTCGCGCGCTAACAGCTCCGTATAGGAGGGGTCATTCTGCAGCAGCGTCAATTTCTTGCTTTGCTTGTTATAGCTGGCTCTTTCCTGTTCCACCTGCTGTTTCAAATTCTGCAAAGCATACTGTTGACGCTGCCGTTCCTTTACCAACGGCAAAAACCAGCAAATCAAAAGGATGAAGGTTGCCACCAAAACCAAGAGATAGAGAATCCGGGTCAGGAGCGAGCGGATCCAATCATCCCTGGGTTCGTCGTAATTGCCGTGTTCAGAGGCGCTACTCACTCAGCGCATCTTACCTCCATACTGCGCATTGTCACCTAGTTCTTCTTCGATTCGCAAGAGTTGATTGTATTTTGCGATTCGATCAGTCCGCGAAAGCGAGCCTGTCTTGATTTGGCCGGCATTGGTGGCGACTGCGATGTCGGCGATGGTGGTGTCTTCCGTTTCGCCGGACCGATGGCTGATCACCGCGGTATAGGCGTTTTCTTTGGCGAGTTCGATCGCATCGAGGGTTTCGGTGAGAGAACCGATTTGGTTAACCTTGACCAGGATCGAATTGCCGACGCCTTGCTCAATTCCTTTGCGGAGAAACTCCACATTGGTGACGAACAGGTCGTCACCGACGAGCTGGACCTTCGCGCCGAGCGCGTCCGTTAGTTTTTTCCATCCTGCCCAGTCGTTTTCCGAACAACCATCTTCAATCGAGATGATCGGGTATTTCGAACAGATCTCCTGATAAAAGGCGATCAGTTCTTCCGCGGATTTTCTAGAACCGTCGGACTTCTTGAAAACATAAGTGCCGGTCGCGGCTTCGTAAAATTCGCTGGAAGCGGTATCGAGCGCCAGGAAGATATCCTCGCCGAGTTTGTAACCAGCTTTTTCGATTGCCTTGGAAATCGTATCGAGAGTGTCTTCTACCCCTTTCAAATTTGGGGCGAATCCTCCTTCATCACCGACGGCCGTCGAGAGGCCGCGTGATTTCAGCACACTCTTCAGAGAGTGGAAAACTTCCGTTCCATATCGTAGCGCTTCGGAAAAGGTGGGCGCACCTTTCGGCATGATCATGAATTCCTGAAAATCGATGGGCGCATCCGAGTGGGCGCCGCCATTGATGATATTCATCATGGGAACCGGCAGCACTTTCGCGTTTGGGCCACCCAAATAACGGAACAACGGAAGATCCAGTTGAGCGGATGCCGCATGCGCGACGGCCAGAGAAACGCCCAGAATCGCATTCGCGCCGAGCTCCTTTTTATTGGATGTACCATCGAGCGAGATCATCGCTCGATCGATCCCGACCTGATCAAGGGCGTCCATCCCGGTGATGGCTTCGGCGATCTTGCTTTCGACGTTGTCGACCGCTTTCAAAACGCCTTTTCCGAGGTACTTGTCTTTCTCGCCATCACGCAGTTCCCATGCTTCATGTTCCCCGGTGCTTGCCCCGCTCGGAACGATTGCGCGGCCAACTGCTCCGCCAGTTAGTTCGACATCGACCTCGACCGTCGGATTTCCTCGAGAGTCGAGGATCTGGCGGGCGCGGACATCAGAAATGATCGTTAGAGACATGTCGGAACTCTAGACTGAAGAGGTCGTCAGTCGCAAGACAGGAGTCGCGGGACAGGAGACAGGAGACAGGATTCAGGATTCAGGAATTCAGGAGCCAGGAGCCAGGAGCCAGGAGCCAGGAGCAGAAACAACGGACGGGCGCGCGTGAAGACGCTAAGAGCAAATTGTGCCCGGCTGAGCTCGCCGTTGCAGAGAAGTTTCAGAGCTCAGGAGTTGAGGAGTTCAGGAAAGACGGTGATTTCCGTTTTTTTCGAGACTAGCTTCTCTGAAATGTCAAGGCTCCGGAAGAGAATTTCCGGTCAAAGCTCCCGCGTGAACTCCTGAATCCTGACTCCTGGCTCCTGACATCCTGCCTCAGGCCATCGCTTCTGCGATCTTATGCGCTTCGATCTCTACGATCTCAACTTGGCGGCTGCTTGTTTCCGAGGGTAGTTCCACGGTCTGACCAGGTTTCTTACCCAGTAGCGCTTGGCCGATGACAGTTTGATACGAGACGATATGTTGTTCTGGTTCGCTGTCCCAGGCGCCAAGTATGATGTAATCCAACATCTCTCCGGTACCCATATCACGCAGGATGACCTTTGTTCCGATGGAGACCTGCGAAAGATCGGCGTTTTCGAAGTTTGTTCCCCGGGCTCTGGCCAACATCTGTTCGAGTTCTGCTTTCCGTCGCATCAGAACGGTTTGCATCTCTTTGGCAGCTTTAAATTCAAAGTTTTCGCGCAGATCCCCGTAGGAGCGGGCAATTCCGATCTCTCGGGTGTTTTCCGGAATTTTCTTGGTGGTTAGCTCGTCATATTCTTCCTTGCGCTTTTCCAAGCTTGACCAGGAGACGATCAGCGAACCCTCTTTCTCCTCGGAGTCACCGGTCAGCATGGACTGCAATTCGGGATGCGTCCTGATCATCCGGGCCATGAGAGAGCGTTTGTTCAGTTCTTCAAAAGCCGGCGTCAACAGCATCCGGCGCATCAAATCGCGTGCCTGAGGAGCAGGCGCACTGACCAGAAGTTCGGAAACAAGATCCCGATCATCCAGCAGCAGATCATGCAGTTTTGAGCCACGTCGATTCTCGCTGAATTGATCGCGTTCCAGCGCGCTAATGATGGAGGTCATCAATTCGAAATCGAGCAGCGCGGCAAAGGATCCCGCGCCGCGCTCCTTGCAAAGCCAGAACAGCGCCTCCGAGGAGATCGAGTGTTCTTTGATTGCGCGGTTCAGAGCCTGGCGAAGCTCTTCGGTTTGACCTTGTTCGACAAGGATTTTCGCAATCTCTCCAATCACGCGATATCCGGCGGACTGGAGGATGGAAAGCAGGCGAGTGGACCAATCGTTGGGAAAAGTCTGAGGAAACTCGCTCAGCACACGCCGTTGCTTGTTTGCAGGCACCTGGGAAATAATTTCGCCGAGCTTATGTTGATGCTCTTTCAACAAGTCTGGAAGCACGATCGCGCCCTTTTTCAGCTCGGGCAGTTTTGCGCAAAGCTCATCGCGCGAAATCAAAAGCTCGATCGCCTGGGACGGGTTCAGCCGCGTGTTGCGGGTGGCGATCTCTTCCACCTGAGAAACGACCGCTTGCAGTTCATTCTCTTTGCCGGCAAACGTTTCGAGGTTCTTCAGGATCTGGTCGAGATAGTTGAGTTGATCCTTCAACTTCCGCGCTTTTTGAAACAAACTGATCACTTCTTCCTCGAAGGACATCGATTCGTCCCGGATCGTGATCGGCTCGGTTTTCTTTGCAGGCAAAGAGAACCGGCCATCTTTCCGAATGGCTCTCTTGGCGCTTTCCCACCACTTTTTGAAATTGCCCTCCGACACGATTTCCGGCGCCAATGCTCGTTGCAATTGGTCCTGGGTCGCTTTCCCCCCGAAGCTCTCCAGCACTAGCTCGATCAGCTGAGGAATCCTGTTCGCCGCGAGGTCTCGAAGAGCGTCCGGTTCATTGACTTTGCGGACAAAAATGTGCGTGTCTGGTAATGGTTGCAGGGTTTCAGCTGCGTAAAGCAACTGCATGGCATGATTCTTCTTGGTATCGAAATCGACGACGATCTGATTGAGGAGGAGATTCCAGCTGCTTATCTGGCCAAATCCCCAGCTTTTGTGGAGGCAAAACGTTTGCGGCTTCAGCTGGTCGAGCGCGGCTGCAGCTTTCACGTTGAGGTTACCGGCATCGACCATTGCTTTTAAATCTGCATCCATAGGGCGGAAATGAACATAGGTAAGACAAACTGACGCGCCAGCAAAAACGTTCAGCGTTCGGCGTTCGGCGTTCAACGTTCGCCCTTTGAGCTTCTAGGCTTCTTGAAAAAGAACTCGTCCGAAATCTCGTTCCCGGACTCCGAACGCTGACACTCCGAACGCCGAACGCCGTTGACGCTCCGAGCGGACAAGGGTACGATTCCACACCTTGAGAACGTTACCCCCCTCTTTTGGGCGATGCGTCGCCAAATCTAAACTGTTTTTAACAGTTGTCGCAACCGCGATCGGCTTGCTGGGCCTACTCGGCACTGTCAAGGCTGACCCGATCAATGATCTTCGATCCGTTTCGGTGTTTAAAGATGCGGATCTGAACAAATTAGCGAGCGGTGACGTTTTGGCGTCCAGAGGACCGGCCATGAGTTTCGCCCGCGGATTGTCCGTCGAGAGTGCCTTTGTAGTCCGTGCGCCGGTGAGGACCACCGTCAGCCTTCAACAACAATGGAAGCCTGTTCGCCATCCGGAGTTGAGGATCTATGCGCAAAGCGATTTTTCGGGAAGAGGCAGTCCCGGTGATTTTCAGGGTCTGGCCTCGGTTAGGTCCAATTCTTCGGTCAAAGCGTTCGTGGATGCGACCCTGAGATTGCCGCAGGATGCTTCTAAGCTGCAATTGAGCAATGCCGAGGTGAAAGCGTTTGCGGCCGGGGGTGGTGGCGATGGCTCCATGCCG
Source organism: uncultured Verrucomicrobiae bacterium (assembly GCA_963793135.1). Classification (GTDB taxonomy): domain Bacteria; phylum Verrucomicrobiota; class Verrucomicrobiia; order Chthoniobacterales; family JAFAMB01; genus JAFAMB01. The sequence continues at coordinate 152,549 of CAWBYX010000024.1, read as the reverse complement.
GCGAGCGTGGTCGCCTTCTGGAGCAAGGTGCTCGCAGATCGGGCCCAAAGTTTTGCTTCCGGCGGTCTGGGCGCTCTGGCACCGTATGAGACGACCGGGTCTCCTGTCCGAGTGGAGGAGGAAGTGTCACGATTAATTCGGGAAAATGGCAATGTGCGATCTTATTTTGCTTCCTTGATTTCTTCCACCCCGATCGGTGGCGGACGCGGTGGTTCTCCAGGGGCACAATCCTGGCAGTTGTTCGATGCGGACGGGCTGGCGGCTGTCAGTTTGTCGGCTTCTTATGGGAAGCCCGCGGGAGAGGGCTGGCAATCCGCTGATCTCCAGTACTATGCCAGCGGTGCTGTTTATGCGGTAGTCACATTTTATCAGCTCTGGCCGGTCAAGGTGGATAACCAGGATGCCACGCTCGTTTGGAGAGTCGATATGACATCGGCATCGCAGCTGGGAGAATTGCGAGGAGTGGAACGACTCGGCTCCGGGGCTGCCTTGATGAGAGAAATCCAGAAGAACGTTAGAGCTTTCCTTCACGACAACTCGCGTGGTAGATGATTACGCGACGCTTGTTGTGACGGCTCATGAAAACTCGCGGGAGATCCACCTTTCCAGTAAAAGCTTTTCGAGCGCTTCTCGTTATTTTTGGCTTGGGTGCAGCGACGCTAAATGCGCAGGGCATTTTCAAGTCTGCCGGCCAATTTTCCACCTCGGCCCTTTCGTATGAATTAGATGCTGAGACCTCGTTCTTCGGAAAAGGGTCAATCAACACCGGTTCGACGGATTATGGGAAAATCAGCGAAATTAACAGTTTAGCCAGCTTCATCTTGTCCGCTCAAGTCCAGGACAAGATATTGCTGCGACTCGGGGTTGAGTGGCAATGGTTCTCTTTTGATCCACAGCAGGCAACAGCCCCGGTGCCGGATTCGGTCCAGGGATTGGATTTGGCGATTGGCGCGGATCTGCAAGTTTCGCCGGCCATCCTTTTGCGGATCGAGGCTCATCCTGGGTTTTATGGCCAAGGTGGAAACCTCTCGTGGCGAGACTTCAACGTGCCTTTCGAAATGGCGGGAACCTATTTCGTGAGTTCCGATCTGCAGCTTATCGGAGGGGTTTATGTCGATGTGAATAACAATGTTCCTGTCTTTCCGGTCGCTGGGGTTCGCTGGAAGGTCTCTGACAAATGGGTGATCGAGGGAATTGCGCCCCGCCCCCAACTCCAGTATCAGCTCTCGGATAGCGTCACCTTGTATGCAGGCGCCGATTTGCGCCAAGCGACCTTCCGGATGGATAACCAGTTTGGTCTACAGCATGGGGGGAATCCGAAGTTGAACGATGCGATACTGGAATATTTTGAAATTCGGGCGGGAGCCGGATTGACCTGGAAGGTGACCAAATACGTTAACCTCGATGTGGAAGGGGGCGGCACTCCGTACCGGAGTTTCTATTATCCGCGAGCAACCGGATACACAGTCAAGTCTGAGGATCTGGTGCCATATCTTAGGGTTGGGCTGTCAGCAAAGTTTTGACCTGGCCGGGAATTCTGCGGTATCCATCTGCTTAGCCTCAAGGAGACGGAGATCCCTTTTGTAATTGCATGCCTGATTCGCTCATTGTCCTCAAGAACCTCTCCAAGAGGTTTGGTAAAAAGAAAGCTGTGAACAGGATCTCCATGTCAATCCCCGCCGGAGAGATATTCGGCTTTCTAGGGGCCAACGGAGCAGGAAAAACGACGACGATTCGCATGATGTGCGGGTTAACCAAGCCGACCGCCGGCATTTGCACCATCGACGGTCTCAATATCTGGAAAGATCGATTTAGAATTCGGTCGCGTTTCGGATACGTGCCGCAGAAGTTTAGCCTCTACCCGGACCTCACCGTCGGCGAAAACATTCGTTTCTTTGCCGGCGCTTACCGGGTTCCTGCCGGAAAAATAAAAGATCGGACGCACAAAGTTCTCTGCGACATGGATCTGGAGATGCGCGAGGGAGAACGGGCCGGAAGCTTGTCGGGAGGTTATAAACAGCTTTTGGCGATCGCTTGTGCATTGATTCACGAGCCGACCTTGCTGTTTCTGGATGAACCGACGGCTGGTCTGGACCCGACGCATCGCCAGGCGATCTGGGATTTAATTTACGAATTGAGTCAGGCCGGGACGACGATCTTTGTCACCACGCACTACATGGATGAGGCTGAACGTTGCACAGACGTCGGATTTGTCGATGGAGGCCGCCTGATCGCGAAGGGATCTCCTCGCGATTTGAAAGAAAGTCTCAAAGGACATCTCCTGGAGGTGCAGGTCGAGCCGGCGATGACGGCGTTGTTTGAACTTCGCAAGATGCCAGGGGTCTACGGAGCCGATCTTAGGAGCGGGAATCTCCGTCTCCAGGCCAAGGATCCGGATGAACTGCTCCATTCGTGGCAGATCCATTGGCCGTTTCCTGATCTGAAATTTCTAGGCTTCAACTGGGTCGAACCGGACATGGAGGATGTCTTCCAAGCTTATTCCCGAGGTTACTATCGAGCGGAGCAGGATCCAGCGGAGCCGGCCAAATTGGCGTACGTCATATGATCTCGTGGAACGCCATCCTGGCCATTGCCTACAAAGAGTTTGTTCACGTTTGGCGTGACCGGCGGGTGATGTTGCTGATCGTGGTGCTGCCACCGTTCTTCACCTTTCTTTTCGGGCACGCCTTTGCGAATTCGACCATCCGCGATGTGCCCGCGATGTACTTTGACGCTGACCAGAGCGAGCAGAGCCAGCAGTTCCTGGCCCTTCTTAAAGCGAAAGACATCTTTGATTGGAGACCGTGGCGCGGTGACCCGGCAGGCAAGATCGAACTTTTCCCTGCCGGAGTCGAGGCAGCCATTGTGGTCCCGACCGGCTGGGGCCAGGGATTGCGCAACGGTGATCCGAAACCGATCCGCGGAGTCCTGGATGGAACGGACACCAACACGGCGCCTTCGGTTCAGGGCGCTCTTCAGGAAACGCTCGGCGACTACCAGGGCAAACAGCGGGATGCTCTCATCGAAAATTTACCGGATTCAGTAATCGATCTCGGAAGAGAGCTCCCGGTAGAGGTTAGGCACGAATTCAGTTCGATGATGACTCCCTGGGATGTCAAAATTGAAACCCTTTACAATCCGAATCTGCTGTTTATCGATTACGTTGTTCCCGGCATTGTTGGTCTGATCTTGCAGTTGATCACCGTGACTTTAATCGCCAGTGCGATCACGCGAGAGCGAGAAGTCGGTACCTTGTCACAATTAATGGTGACCCCGCTGCGCCAGACAGAAATCGTTATTGGCAAAGTCTTACCCTACCTTGTGATTTCGATGTTTTTAATCGGCAGCACCATCTTGGTGGGCAGCCTGCATTTTGGCGTAAAATTTCACCAGCCGTTGTTGCTCTCGATTACCTGTTTTTTATTTCTTTTGTTCTCGCTGGGCATCGGATTGCTGATTTCAGCCTTCTCGCGCACTCAGACCCAGGCTATTCAGATTTCGATTTTCGTTCTTTTGCCCGTCATGCTCTTATCGGGTGCCTTTGCCCCCTTGAGCCAACTTCCGAGACCGGTTCGCATTGTTTCCGAGTTTTTTCCTCTCACCCACTTTTGCCGGGCTTTTCGAAATGTGAACCTCCATCACACCCATATCAGCGCGATCGCCGGCGACCTGGCTTTTCTCGCCGTGGGCGCAATTGTCACCTGCGCGGGTGCCTCCTACCTTTTGAGGATCATCGACGAGTAGATCAAATTGTCCTCGTCCTCGATTCTTTCGGTTGGCCCTGAGATAGCACCGCTACAACGAGAGGCGACTACGGAAGAGCCGTACCAGGCTGGAAGCTATCTTTATGCGTAGTGCTATCCGATCTACCTTAACGCCGCTTCGCGCACTGCGTCATCGTTCCCAGGAGCACCGCGCGACTAGCTCCAGGGATGCGTTCTGGTCGTGAGAGTCGTCTCAATCAGTCCGGAAGCCCAATGGAGCATAGGCTTCCAGCCTGTGTTCTGTTCGCACATTGAGCTGATCGTTCCCAGGGTGAGCCCAGGGTAAACCCTGCGCTACTCTTTTTTGGCCACTTCGGGCCACAGAGGGGCGTACGACCGGCGCTGAACACGTACGGAGGCTTTGCTTACTTGCTCGAAGTCTACGTTCTTAGTTCCTGGTTGTTGGTACCGTCCAGAATCAGGTATTTTTCGTGGTGAAAGGTGGGGTCGGTGCGAAAGGTCAGGCGGCCGGAATATTTCCGTTCGATGTCGACCAGCAACTCCTCATCCTCCGTTTTCAGGCGGTTGAGGACTTCGGGATTGACGATGACGCGAATGTCATGAACATCCGGCTTTTGGCGCATGATGGCATGGAGCGCCCTTTGGATTTCAACGCTCATGGTCATCGGACTTTTCACGACCGCTCGACCGCTACAGTATGGACAAGTGATGAACATCGAACCGGTCAGACTTTCCTGGGCGCGTTGCCGGGTCATCTCCAGCAATCCGAGCTGCGAGATCGCCAGGACGTGCGTCTTGGCTTTGTCGCGTTTTAATCGCTCCTTCATCCGGCTATAGACCATTTGCTGATCCTTGCGATTCTTCATATCAATGAAGTCGCTGATGATCAGGCCCCCGATATTGCGCAGCCGCAATTGGCGTGCGATTTCATCCGCCGCCTCCAGATTGGTTTGCAAAATGGTTTTTTCGACGTCCCGCGCACCTTTGTTACGTCCGGTATTAACGTCGATGGCGATCAACGCTTCTGTTTCGTCGATCACAATGTACCCGCCGCATCGGAGCCAGACCTGCCGGTGAAACGCGTCGTCGATCTGCTTCTGAACGCCGAATTTCTCGAAGATCGGAGTCGATTCGCTATAATAAAAGATGCGCTTCTTCGACCGCTTGGAAATTTGGCCGACCAGATTTTGCATCCGTTCGACGGCCTCTTCATCATCGCAATAAACAACGTTTATTTCTTCTGTTAAAAAATCGCGTACGGTTCTGTCCACCAGGTCAGGTTCCTGGAAAAGGACAGATGCCGGCGGCTTCGTCTTGAAGGCCTCTTCTATTTGCCTCCACTGTTCGACGAGCAAGCCGAGATCTCGAACGAAATAGCGCGCCCGCTGTCCTTCTCCGATCGTCCGGATGATGACTCCCATTCCCTCTGGTATATCGAGTCGTTGCAGGATAGTCCGCAGGCGTTCGCGCTCTTTAGGTTCCTCAATCTTGCGTGAAATACCGCTCTGATCGCTGTGTGGCATCAGGACCAGATAACGTCCAGCCAGGCTGATATTGGTGGTGATGCGCGGACCCTTGTTGCTGATCGGGCCTTTGGTGACCTGCACCATCACTTCAGAGCCGACTGGATAGATGTCCGGCACGTCTTTGGCCGTGATCTTCTTCCTGGACTTCCGTTCGGCGGCCCGGTTGACCTCTTCTACGCTGCTATCAAGGCCGGGAAGGGCATCCCAGAAATGAAGGAAAGCGTTTTTCTCAAAGCCAATGTCCACAAACATAGCCTTTAGCCCATGTTCGATGTTTTTGACTTTTCCTTTAAAGATACTGCCAACGATGTTTCGATCGGTGTCCCGTTCGATGTTGTATTCTTCGAGTACGCCATCTTCGAGCAGCGCAACGCGCCTCTCGAGTTTTTCACAACTGATGACTATTTGGTTGCCGGTCTTACGATTGGATAGGCCGAGAAATTGTTTAACTTTGTCGAGCATGTTTGAGAATTTGGAGAAAGTTGGAGCCGAAATATTAGAAGAACAGAAAATGATGTTTCTTCTGTTGTTGCTGCGCCGGCTGCTGCTGACCCTGGGAATCGTCTTTTGGCTTTCTCCTGAAAAAATCGAAAAAGCTGTGCCGTTTTTCCGGGGTCGGCTCAGCCCGCGCAGCGACGCGGTGATTGTCTGCGTCCGGACGGATGTCCGGTTCGGCGACTTCAGCCCGGTGGGTTTTGGTATGCTTGGTCTCTTCAGCAACCGGGGTGTCGTCTGAGGTCTCATCGTCTGTCGAGGAGACCTGCGCAGGTACAGTGCTGTTTTTGAAATCTACGCGATCAACTGATTTAAAATTACCAATACCTGGATCCATCGGTTTAAGATCGGGGTCATATCCGCGTTCGAGGGCCAGGCTTTCCTCGATGATCTTTGAGGCAATGGGCGCAGCGACTTCACCTCCCGCGAGGCCGCCCTGGACTATGATTGCCAAGGCGAGTTTTGGGTGGTCGTACGGCGCGAAAGCGATGAACCAGGCATTGTCGTCCTTTTTCCCATCCGTCCAGGCTTGAGCAGTGCCTGTCTTCCCGGCGACGATGACTCCGGGTACCTTGGCTCGAGCTCCTGTTCCGGAATCGTTCACTACGCGCCACATCCCTTTGCGAACGAGCTCGATCTGGTCGGGCGTGAGTTTATTCATTTTCGTCAAGTCGCCTCGGATTTTATCCGGTCGTCGCACCGAGGTGCCGTCCGGTTCCTGAATCTTGTAGATCAAGCTGGGCTGATAAGAAACTCCGCCGTTGGCTACCGTTGCCGCAATCATCGCCATCTGGAGCGGGGTGGCCAGAACGTAACCCTGGCCGATCGCAGAGTTGGCGGTCGTGCCTTGGCTCCATCGCTCATTGTTGTGCGTCGTGCGTAACCACTCGGGCGAGGGAAGGATCCCGGATGCTTCATTCGTTAATTCGATTCCAGACGGTTCGCCAAGTCCCAGGCTTTTGCCGACCGCGTCGATCGCATCGATGCCCGCCGCGTTCCCATATTGGTAAAAAAAAGCATCGCAGGAGTTTTTGATTGCTTCCGTCAAAGTTTGCGGGCCATGTGTTCCGCCATGCTCGGCTTGAATCCAACACCGCATATAGGTGTTGCCGTAAGTGACGCCGCCATTGCAAGTGTACACTGCTTTCGCAAGACCTTTGGTCAATCCCGCCAGCGAGGTGGCAATCTTGTAGGTCGAACCGGGGGCAAAAGCGCTGATCGCCCGATTGGTGAGCGGATCGGCGTCCGCATCCTTGAGCTCGGCCCAGTCTCGCGCGGAGATCGCGGGGATGAACTTGTTGGGATCATAGGATGGCACTGAAGCCATCGCGAGAATCTGTCCATTGTTCGGATCAACGACCACCGCGGCCGCTCGGCCAACGGCACGCAACGCACGTTCAGTGATGTACTGGATACGGGCGTCGATCGTCAGGTAGACGTTCGCGCCAGGCGTGGGCTGAACGATCTCTTTTTCGCCCTCAAGCTGGTTCTTTGCATTCTTTTTCAGGATCCGTTTTCCGGGCTTTCCGCGGAGGGCGTCATCCAGGTAGAATTCAACGTTGGTCTTTCCCTGAATATCTGGCTCGTAAAAATTGAAGTCTCGGATGTCCGAAAGCTTGTTGATATCTCGGGCCGTCCCCACGTACCCAAGGAGATGGGCGGCCAGCGCGTTATAGACGTATTTGCGCACTGGCCTGACATTGACTTGAACTCCGGGCAAACCGAGATCTTTTTCCGCAAACTTTGAGAATGTTGCGAAATCGAGATCTTCCCGATAGGTAAACGGGACAAGGGTATTGTTGCGATAGTGCGTGCGGAGACGCTGCGAATTGTAGGGCTCGGCAACCTTGAGTTCCTCCAATCGCGGAATAATCGTCTTGTCCACGATCTGAACGATGTCCGCTTCCTTGCGATCGTGCAGCATGCCGTTCGCGTCCTTGGCCCGAAACTCCACCATTGGCGGCTGTCCATACTGTTTCTTGTAACCGCTGACCAAATCCGGGAGGTAAAAGTCAACTTCGTAGCTTGGCCGATTGGTGACAAACGGGATGCCATTCCGGTCCCTTATTTCTCCTCGGATGGAGGGGATGCGCACCGTAACTTCGGAACTGCCTTGAATTCGTCCGCGGTAATAGTCGGCCATCTTAACCTGGACGAACCAGAGACGTACCCCGATCGCGAACAGAGAGGCGAGAATGAAAACGGCCAGAAATAAAATCCTAAAATCGAGTACAGACGATTTCTTGGGTCGAGCCATAGGTCTAACTCATCTCGCTAAAGGCAAACCTGGTCGATACCCCAGCACGTGCGATAGCGGCGTGAGAATAAAGAAGACACATGGCGCAATCAAAAGAGAAATCAAGCCGGGACCAAGGATCCGCCATACAATCACATCGTTAAAAAAAAAGTTAGTGCGTTCAATGCTCAGGATAGCGTATTGCGCCAATAAAAGAAACGGTGTTAGGACGGCGCCAATTTCCGCCAACAGCCAATGGAGCTCCCAACGGTGTTTTAGAAACAGAGGTTTCAACCCGTGCATGATCAATCCCGGCACCAGATAGATCAGGATTGATACTCCAGCAGTGTAGTCGGCGTGACCTTTTGCCTGTGGCACCATGAAAAGATCGTTCAGCAGTCCAGTAATGAAGGTCAAAGCCAGCATCAATGGAAAGGGAAGCGAGAGACATCCGTAAAAATAAAGTGTCGGCGCGAAGAGAATAGCCGCTCCGCTGAGCAGAAGCACTGGCGGCAGAAAAAACTGAAACACGAACGACCCGAAGATCAAAACAACCAGGGAAAGGAAAAACGGGATCATTTCTGACGAATTATCACAAATACATCCTGAATCTCCACCAGATCGACCGCCGGCGTCACGGTAGCAATTCCTTCCAATGCCTTTGCGGAGAATTCTTTGACAGTGCCGACCACCAGACCTGAGGGGAAGACGCCGCCCGCCCCGGCCGTCAGCACTTTCATTCCGGATTGCAGTTTGGCAGTCTTATTCAAAAAACGAATTCGTAAGTCCGGCGTGTAAGTGGAAGAAGCCCGGGTGCCACTCACGATGCCTTGTTCCTGGGTTCCTTCAATCGCCACGGATACCCTCAAGCTCTCGTCCGAAACCAGGAGAACGACAGAGACATCTTTGCCCACGGTAGTCACCTTTCCAACCAGACCGTTCTCTGTAACCACGGCCATGTCTGGTTGAATCCCATCCTTGGACCCGCATCCGATGGTGCAGGTGTTCCACCAAGTTGCGCTTTCCCGCGAAATAATGCGAGCCGGAAACAGCTTAAAGGGTGATTGTTCGCGAAAACCGAGCGCCCGGTTCAAGCGTTTGACTTCTGTCTCGAGATTCCCTAACAGAGAATTCGCGGCCCGGAGCTGTTCGTTTTCGAACTTCAATTGGCTATTTTCGCGTTCGAGTTCATCAAGGCGTTTCAATCCTCCCCTGACGCCCCCCAGCTCATGCCCGACGGAAGCGCCGGTGCGCAGAATAGGTGAGATTAATTGAAACAGGGCGCCTTGCATTTGCTGTTTCGTCGTTTGAGGCAACAAGAGGACGAGTATTACCAGAAGCGCGAAGACGCCGATGACGGCTATGGAAGTGCTCTTCATGAGCGCCGCGAGAGACGCAATTCGGGTCTAGCGAGCCGGTCTATCGGAGGATGCCACCTGGCGAAGAAACTTAATTTCGCTGAGTGCCCGTCCCGTCCCTTCTGCCACCGCACTGAGCGGGTCCTCTGCGATGTGTACGGGTAAACCCGTTTCTTCCTGCAAGAGTTTGTCCAGGCCGCGAAGCAGGGCGCCGCCCCCGGCCAGCACCAGGCCGCGATCGACGAGGTCGGCCGAGAGTTCCGGAGGACAACGTTCGAGGGTGACACGAACCGATTCCACGATCGTCGAAATCGGCTCCAGCAGAGCTTCGCTAACTTCCTGCGAGGTGATCGCTAACGTTTTGGGAAGGCCGGCGACAAGATCTCGACCTTTGACCTCCATTGTCACCTCCTTCTCCATCGGGTAAGCGCTGCCGATCTTGATCTTGATCTCTTCGGCGGTCCGCTCTCCGATCATCAAATTGTAGGCTCTCTTCATGTACCCTGCGATCGCCTCGTCGAGTTCGTCGCCGGCCACCCGAACGCTTCGGCTGAATACGATGCCCGAAAGCGAAATCAACGCGACTTCCGTGGTGCCGCCGCCGATATCGATGATCATGTTCCCCGCCGCGTCCTGCACCGGTAGACCGACTCCGATCGCCGCCGCCATCGGTTCCTCGATCAAATAAACTTCGCGCGCTCCGGCGTGTGCCGCAGACTCCTTGACGGCGCGCTTTTCGACCTCGGTGATTCCCGACGGTACCGCGATCACCACCCGCGGACGCACCCATTTTCGACTGTTCACTTTCGTGATGAAATGGCGCAGCATCGCCTCGGTCATTTCGAAATCTGCGATGACGCCATCTTTCAGGGGCCGCACGGCGACGATATTGCCAGGCGTTCGCCCGAGCATCCGCTTTGCCTCGTCACCCACCGCTAACACCTGGCTGGTGCCGGCTCGTACGGCGACCACGGATGGCTCGCGTAAGACGATGCCGTGGTCTTTGACGAATACAAGAGTGTTGGCAGTACCGAGATCGATGCCGATGTCGTTCGAGAATAATCCGAGAAGGCCGTTAAACATTCAAAATCGCCTTTGTCTTACTTATGTTCAGTTCAGTCCACCGCTGCACGGGCGACCTCACCTGCGAGGTCCTGATCCTCACCTGCTTCGGCAACCTGCCTCCCGACAGACAGGTGTATCTAGGTATGGGGACCATGATCGTCAAGGAAACAATCCGGGGCAGCGGAGGAGAACGTATCGGCGTGCCAGTGCGGTTGCCAGTATCGGCGTTGAGCGGAGAGACGTATCGGCGTGGGCGAGCGAGCGATCGGCGTAAGCGTATGCCGACGCACCGGATCCTCGCATGATAAGCCGAGAGGCTCCGTTTACGCCGACACGCCCCTACGCCGACCCGCCGACCCGCCCTACTCCGATCCGTTTCCCCTCTTGCCCGTGAGCTCAATTCCCCCTTTATTTCACACGGTGTCTCGCGAGTTCAGACTTCCCATTTGGCTCAAATCGATTCTGATCTCTATTTATCTCCTTGAATTGGTTGGGGCATCGGCGATCACAACCCTCGGTTGTGTGGCCTGCACCCTGTTGCAAATTGGCTGGGGCCGGTCTGCGCCACTCTGGTTTGCCGGGTATTTGTTCGTCTATAATGCTGATCGCCTTCAACTGGATCCGGCCGACCGTTTGAACACACCGCTGAGATTCAGCTGGGAGAGAAGATTGCGGGGGTGCCGCATTGTTCTCGTCTGGATTTCTGCAGGAGTTCTTGGGGTATGGCCCGTTTTGACGGGGCGTTTCTGGCTTTTATTCCCTCTCGCCGTCGCCGCCGGACTGCTTTGCTTTTACTCCCGCCCCATTCCTGGTGCAGGTTTTCGGCTCAAAGATCTTCCCTATCTGAAGTCACTGCTCGCGCCCGCGGCGATCGCGATTGTTCTGGTGCCGTGGCCCGCTTTGGAATCTGGAAACGTACCAGGACGAAAGGAATGGCTGGTCTTCTCCTGGATCTTTCTGATCCTGACGATCAATGCGCTGATCTTCGATTATCGAGATATCGTCGGAGACAGATTGAACGGGACCAAGACGATACCCGCATGGCTTGGCCACCGCCGAACTTGTGGATTGCTGATGCTTTTGTCAGCGGTTCTCGTGTTTGTCAGTGTCGCACTTTCCTGGCTTCGCTTGGCCGGTCCCATCACGCCGGGAGCCTTGACACTCGGCTGCGCCATTTTGCTTTGGTCGTTGCGATGGCGGACGCGCCCGGCTCTCTTGAGTCTGCTAGCGGACAGTCTGTTGTTCCTGCCGGCGATCGGGGAATGGTTGCGGTAGGCGTCGATCAATCATTGGCCAGCCTGGCAAGAAGCGGCATTTTGTAAGACCGGCGCAGGTAGGGCGAGGCTCCGTCCGAGCCGGGGCTTTTCGGTTTGCCCCGTCTATGACAATACCCCCATGAATCATTGGCCCGTCCGAGCCAAGATGCCGCAATTGTAAGAAAAGACATGCAAGATCGCGGGCGTGCGAGGACGGTCGGTAGAGCGATCCGACCGGAATTCATGGGGGGTGAACTCACAGGGCATGGCAACGCGGAAAGCCCCGGCTCAGGCGGAGCTTCGCCCTACCTGCGCCGGCGACGTGGATTGAAGTTAGCAGGAGGTTGGTATTTCCTGCGCGATCTGCACCGAATGTGGAATTGCGCCTGCCACGAACCCGAGGCAGTCTACCGCACCCTGAGGTTTACCCGGCAGGGCGATGACAAGTGATCGGTCGACGATGGCAGCCAGAGAACGTGACAAAATGGCGTTGGGCGTCAGTTTCAGCGACCCGGCGCGCATCACTTCGCCGAATCCGGGCAATTCGACGCGCATCACGGCACGAATCGCTTCCGGTGTCACGTCCCGAGGTGCGGCTCCCGTTCCTCCGGTGGTCAGGATCAGACCGCACCCTTGCGCAGAAAAGGATCGGATGGTCTCCCGGATGCGTCCAATATCGTCGGGGACGATCGCTTCCGCGAGAATTTGCCACCCGTACCCCCGGACGGCCTCCTTTAAGGCGGGTCCCCCGAGATCATCGTAGATCCCCTGTGATGCTCGATCGGAAACAGTAATTACGCCTACCGTGATTTGGTTCATTGGGGTTGCTTGGATTTGGAGACAAGCCGGAGACCGGAGATGACCATTATTTTGTCGATCGCTTTGCACATGTCATAGATCGTCAGCGCAGCGATACTCGCTCCCGTCAGAGCCTCCATCTCGACGCCCGTTTGCGCCGCCGTGGTCACTCGGCACTCGATCCGGATTCCTTCCTTGCGTTGGTCGAACTCAACCTGCACGTGGTTGACCGGAAGTGGATGACAAAGCGGGATCAATTCTCCGGTTCGTTTGACCGCCTGGATCGCGGCGATGCGGGCCGTCGCCAGGACGTTCCCTTTGGCGACTTGATTCGAGTCAATTTTCGCCATCGTTTCCGCCTGAAGGGCGATCACAGCTTCCGCCGTGGCCACTCGCTTCGACACCGGCTTGGCTGAAACATCGACCATTCTGACCGACCCGTCCTCGGCGAGATGAGAAAGCTCGTCGCTCACACGTCAGCCCCCGATTGCGACCATCCGGCGACCGGGCTGGTAGTTGGAACGGAAATCATGTTGTTCGGGCTTGCGTTCAACCACTTCCTCGAAGAACTGGCGAAGCTCCTCGTCGGTTGCGCCCTTGCGCATGGGCGTCTTGATATCGAATTCGAGATGGCTGCCGAGACAGGGTCGCAGTTTTCCCTCACAAGTGAGTCGCAACTTGTTACAGCTCTCGCAAAAGTGCAGATTGGTCATCGCTCCGATGAACCCAATGCGCTGGTTTGAATCAGCGAACCGGAAGTAGGAAGCAGGCCCATTCGTCTTGAATTCCGGTTCCGGGATAAGCGGACCGAAGACCCATTCCAGGCGCCGTCGCGCTTCCCCCACGGAGAGAAAATTTGCCTCTGTTAAAACATCTGTGGAGGTCACGGGCATCAATTCAATCAAACGGAGTAATAAATTCTCCGTCCGCGCGAAGCGCACCAGGTCGGTTAAAGCATCGTCATTACGGCCCCGCATCAGCACCGCGTTGAGTTTGACTGTTTCAAAGCCAGCTTCTTTTGCGGCGGTAATCCCCTGAAGAGTTTGTGGGAGGTAATCGCGCCCCGTGATCGACCGGTACATCTCCCGGTCAAGGGTATCGAGCGAGATGTTTGCGGTGCTCACTCGACACTTCACCAGGGAGCGGGCGACGGTCTCACCGTTTTCGGCCGTCTTGGCGAGCAGCGAACCGTTCGTTGAGATCCCGATCTCGGTGATCTTGGTCAGCTGCCCGAGCTGGCGAAAAAGCTGGAGAACATTTTGTCGCACGAGCGGTTCACCTCCGGTAATCCGGATCTTACTTACACCGAGATCGGAAGCGATCCTCACCAGTCTTGTGATTTCGTCAAAATTCAGTATTTCCGCTCGCGGAAGCCATTCCTGCAGCTCGTGAGGCATGCAATAAAGGCATCGTTCATTGCACCTGTCGGTGATCGACACTCTCAGGTAACTGATTCGGTGGCCAAATCGATCCTCCATTCCAGCAAGCTACGCCCGGCCTTCCTTTGTGCAACCCGGCCGAGGCCGGAGAACGCACGTCCAGGGTGATTGATCAATTCGGCGTCAGATCTAAACTACTTGCAGTTCGAGGCAAACGGATGGATCGCACATTTTTCGCAGGATCTGCAGCGGCTTTACTGTAGTAACGGATTCTCAACCAAATATGGCTTATCGTTCACTTTCTCATTTCATCGAAGAGCTGGAGCGGATGTCGGAACTCCTCCGAATTGCCGAACCGGTTGCCACCGAATTGGAGATAACGGAAATGGCAAACCGCCAGATGAAAACACCCGGAGGGGGAAAAGCGCTCCTGTTCGAAAGGCCGACGATCAACGGTAAGATTTCGCCATTCCCTCTGGCCATTAATACGATGGGATCTGAACGCAGGATGGCGCGGGCACTCGGCTTGGAGTCAATCGATGAAATCGCTCACCAGATGCAGCTCATCCTGAAAGCGAAACCTCCAACCTCCATGCGGGAAGGCTGGTCATTATTGAAACAAGGGATTGACCTGCTGCACGCCCGTCCGAAACGAGTCACCGATGGCCCATGCAAGGAGGTCATTCACCGTTTCGATAAGACCGACAATTTTTCACTGCAGGATCTTCCAATCTTACTCTGCTGGCCAAAAGACGGGGGACGCTTTATCACCTTGCCAACCGTTTATACGAAGGATCCTGACAGCGGGGAACGAAATATCGGGATGTACCGGATGCAGGTCTACGATGGTCGGACCACCGGGATGCACTGGCAGATACACAAAGTCGGTGCCCGCCACGGAAAGCGTTACTATGAAAGAAATGAACCCATGCCGGTGGCGGTCTGTCTGGGAGGTGATCCGGCCTATACGTTCGCAGCGACCGCCCCGTTGCCAGATGGTCTGGATGAAGTTCTTTTCGCTGGATTTGCGCGCAAAAAATCGGTCGAATTAGTGAAGTGCGAAACTTCCAATCTGGAGGTTCCGGCCGATGTGGATTTTGTTTTGGAAGGCTATGTGCAGCCGGGTGAACTGCGCGAGGAGGGACCTTTTGGTGATCACACCGGTTTTTACACGCCTATCGACCGGTATCCAGTCTTTCACCTCACCGCCATAACCCGCCGGAAAGAGGCAATCTATCCCGCTACCATTGTTGGGGTACCGCCGATGGAAGATTTTTATATGGGAAGCGCCAGTGTCCGCATTTTCTTGCCGGTCTTTAGGATGAATTTTCCCGAGATCGTGGATATGGCGCTCCCGGCTGAAGGAGTTTTCCATAACCTCGTCTTCGTCAGCATTCGCAAACAGTACCCATATCAGGCTTATAAGATCATGCACGGTCTGTGGGGGATGGGCCAAATGATGTTTTCCAAGTACATCGTTGTCCTGGATGAGGATTGCGACGTGCACAATACCAGCGAGGTGCTATTCCGGCTTTGTGCAAACACAGATCCGCAACGGGACACCACCTTGATCAAAAACCCAAGTGACAGCCTCGATCATGCTCCAACCGATCCGAACATCGGTTCACACATGGGAATCGACGCCACCAGGAAATTGCCGTCTGAAGGGTACAATCGCGGTTGGCCCGAGCTTGTCCGGATGGACGAAAAGGTACGGGCCAAAATTGATGAGATGTTTCCAGGCTCATTGGGTTCCCATTGATCAACGGCGCAGCCTTCGACCACTTTGGGAGGTTTTTCGTCGAAACCCTAATCGGACCCGATTAAATCGAGCACCGCGACCGCTTCGATCTCGGCTGTTTGCGGGAACATATCGAATGGCTGGACGGCGACGATCTTGAACCTGTTTCGCAGCCGTGCCAAGTCCCTCGAGAGCGTAGCGGGATTGCAGGAAACATAGATCAGCCGGCTAGACGGGTTAATCGTCAGCGCGTCGGTCACCCGAGGATCAACGCCATCTGCGGAGGGATCGAGGATAACGGTATCCGGGGGATCATTCACGAGGAGGGATTCGATAGTTCCGGCGACGTCACCACAGATGTACGTTTCGTTCGGACCCGCCGATTCTCGCGCGGTTTTAATTGCCTGCTCGTTCCAATCGACCCCGATCACGCTCTTCAGTCGTTCGGCCATCGCATGCCCGAAAAAGCCGAAACCGCAATAGGCGTCGATCAGCGTCTCACCGACCATTTGACCAGCAACAAATTCAAGGAGTGCTCCGGCAACGAGATTATTGGTTTGTGTGAACGTACGGGGCACTTCCTCCCCCCGCAGGGTTCTGTGCTTTCCGTCCGCCAGACCAGTTGCCCGCAGTTCCTTCAAGGCCTCATTGACCACCGGAATAGCGATCGCGCACCTCTCGATATCGACAACTTCCCGGCTGTTCTTTTCGAAGAATCCGATTCTGCCTTTTGCCGCGTGGACAGTGATCCGGTTTCGGAATCCATAAGGGCGTGGGGAGGCGAAAGTGGGCAATACCTCGACTTCGGTGATGCGGCCGATCCTCTCCAGGAGCTGGACGACTTGGCGGCGCTTCAATTCGAGCTGATAACCATAGGCTATGTGCTGGTAATCGCAGCCTCCGCAATGACCAAAATAAGGGCAGATGGGGTCGATCCGCTGCGTCGAGCGAACGATCACCTTTTGGAGTTGGCCCCGATCAAAGCTCTTTTTGCGCTCAACCACTTGGACCTCGATTCGTTCCCCATCGATCGTGAAAGGTACGAAAACGATTTTCCCTTCGAGGCGTCCAACGCCGGCTCCGCCGAACCCGACGTCATAAATGTCAAGCCCTGACCGGCGACTGTATTGCGGTGTGCGACTGTGAGCGTATCCCCATTGCGGCCTATCCCGAAAGTTATTGGCGGAACGATGATAGATGTTTAGCCTGACAGACTCAATTTGAACATCGCTATGAGCGACAACACGCTGGGGAAGAAGAACACGGAGCACCCGATGGATCGTCGAGCGCTGCCGTGGGCGGGTCGGTGCGGATGAAGCACCACTTCGGAAGTGATGCTCCAGGATGAACTTTTCATCAAGCTCCACAGCAATTTGCCAATGGAACTCCATTTCCAGCGCGAAATTTTGATCTCCCGACTTTAGTCTTCTATTC
Source organism: uncultured Verrucomicrobiae bacterium (assembly GCA_963793135.1). Lineage (GTDB taxonomy): Bacteria > Verrucomicrobiota > Verrucomicrobiia > Chthoniobacterales > JAFAMB01 > JAFAMB01. The sequence goes on along the minus strand of CAWBYX010000024.1, from coordinate 135,536 downwards.
ACGCCCATCCGCCCATCGCCGACACGCCGACACGCTCCCCTAAAGTCGATGGTCCTTGAAAAAATCTGGCTTCGTGCGAAACGAGTGGGTCAAATATGATAGAAACGACCCTTGTACTGCTTAAGCCGGATTGTCTTTCGGATCGCCATTGCGGCGAAGTCATTAGTCGATTTGAGGCGTCCGGCTTGGAAATTGTCGGCTGCAAGATGATGCTCCTCGCCGATGACGTACTCGCTGAACACTATGCCCACATCAGGGAGCGACCTTTTTACCCCGAGCTCAAGTCTTTTATGCAATCCAGCCCGGTCATCGCGCTGGCGTTGTCGGGCGAAAATGCCGTAGCACTCGCTCGCGACCTGATGGGACCCACAGACTCCCGGAAAGCCCCGAAAGGAACTATCCGAGGTGATTTAGGTAAAGATTCAATGATCAATGTGGTTCACGGATCTGATAGTCTTGAGAACGCAGCATTGGAGTTGAAGCGCTTTTTTGTCGATAGCGAACTTTTTGAATTCACCGTCAAGCGTTGACTCCAGTCAGGCCGCCGTATCAGGCTCAATCAGGATGATACTAGATGCACTCGTTTTTGATTTCGACGGATTGATAGTCGATACGGAAAACCCCGGCTTCATCAGCTGGGCCGAGGTTTACCAGGAGTTTGGCGCGACACTTCAGATCGACGATTGGAGGCATGCCACTGGTTACGTCGGAGGATTTGATCCGGCGATTCACCTGGAGGGGATCCTTGGCCGCAAGCTCGACTGGTCGAAGCTGATGCCGAAGAGAGAAGTCCGAAACTGGGAGTTAACAGTTCAGGCCACCGTCTTGCCGGGCATCGAGCCGCTCTTTCGCACCGCCAAAGAACGCCAGTTGCGCATTGGTGTGGCCAGTAACTCCGGGAACGGCTGGGTCGAAGGCGGGCTGCGTCGACTCGGCTTGCGCGAATATGTCGACGCAGTAGTCACCCGTGATATGGTCATCAATCCGAAACCTGCTCCCGACATCTACCTCAAGACAGTGCAGACATTGAGGGTGGAACCCGGCAATGCTGTCGCCCTGGAAGATTCCGAACCTGGATGCCGCGCCGCCAAGCATGCTGGATTGAAGGCGGTGGCCATTCCGAATCAGTTCAGCGAGCGCCAGGATCTAACAATTGCCGATCTTATCGTAAAGAGCGCCACAGAACTGGACTTGGATCGGTTGTCGGCTTTGGTGGCCGGAGAGCGCCCGTAGAAGGACATTCCCGCCGAATACCGGTTGCCTACGGAGGATCGCGCTTGTATCTAAGCACTGCAAATCGCTGACGACCTCATGAAATTACCTGAGCTCCGCGGAATTCTGCAGTATGTCACGCGTTTTAGAGACAAGATCTTTGTCGTTGCCATCGATGGCGAAATTCTAGGCTCGGAGAACTTCGGGAATATTCTCCTCGATGTCGCTGTCCTTCGTTCTCTGAACATCAAAGTTGTTCTGGTTCATGGGGCCGGGCTTCAGATTGAACTCGCTGCGCAAGAACGAGGAGTTAGACCCTCAAACTCGGATGGCACCGGGTTAGTGGACGAAACAACGCTCCAAATTTCAATCAATGTGGCGATCCGGTTAACCAACCAGATCATGGAAGGCCTGACCCAGGTTGACCTGCGCGCCGCCTATTCCAACTGCATCATTGCCCATCCGTTTGGCATCGTGCGCGGAGTCGATTTTCAATATTCCGGGAAGGTCGAACGCGTCGATGTGAAAATCCTGGAACTTTTTCTCAATGACGAGATCGTTCCGGTGATTCCTCCGCTGGGATTTGACGGAGAAGGCAGGACTTTTCGAGTGAACTCCGATTTGGTGGCCGTCGAAGTGGCCGAAGCCTTGCACGCCGCTAAACTGATCTACCTTTCAGCCTTCGACGGGCTGATCCTGGATGGGCAACGGATCGGTCATCTGGTTGCCCCGGAATTGGAAGAGGCCCTCAAAAAGCAGAAGAATATTCTTCCAAAAGGTCTTCTTTCAAAACTGGAGCATGCGGTACAGGCCTGTCGTTACGGGATCCCGCGGGTCCACCTGCTGAATGGAAACGTTAATGAGGCGCTTCTGGCGGAAATCTTCAGCAATGGCGGGGTCGGCACGATGGTCTACTCGAACGAGTACGAGCAGATTCGACATCTTTACAAAAAAGATATTCGGGAAGTTATGTCGCTGATTCAGCAATCCATTCGGAGCGAGGAGTTGGTGCGGCGGACTCGCGCGGAGATCCTGGCTGACCTTAACGACTACTGGGTTCTGGAGATTGATCGACATATTGTCGGTTGCGTGGCCATGTATCCGTACCCAGAACAGAAGATGGCTGAACTGGCTTGCCTCTACGTCAATCGATCCAACGAAAATCAAGGACTCGGACGTAAGCTGATCTCGTTTGTCGAGGACCTCGCGCGACAACGCGGCTTTTCGAAATTGATCGCCCTGTCGACCCAAGCTTTTGTCTACCTCCAACAGAAGGCTGGTTTTGTTGAAGTCGGGCCCGACATTTTGCCGCCTGCTCGGCGCGCAAAATACGACTCCAGCGGTCGAAATTCGAGGATTCTGCTCAAGAATCTGACGCCGGCGCCGGTGTCTGCGCCTATAGCTGCCCTGAGTCATTGATCGCGGATGCGATGCTCAACTCATCCATCCAACCGGCGCACCTCTGGCTTGATACCATCGTCCTTCTGCTCTACTTCTCCGGAATTGTTGGAATCGGTCTTTGGGCGGGAAGAAAAAACAGTAATCTGACTGAGTTCGCTTTGGGCGGACGGTCCATTCCCTGGTGGGCCGTGCTGGCGTCCATTATCGCGGCCGAAACGAGCGCCGCTACCTTTCTTGGAACCCCGGCAGAGGGATTCAAAACGCGCAGTTTTGTTTACGCCCAGTTAACGATCGGCACCGTTCTGGCCCGGGTCCTGATCGCTTTCACCTTCATTCGCCCATACTATCGCTATAACGTCCAGAGCATTTACGAATTCCTCGAAATCCGTTTCGGTCCTTGGACCAAAAATCTGGCTAGCGGCATTTTTTTATTTACTCGAGTCCTGGGTATTGGCGTCCGCCTCTATCTCGGCGGCGTTATCATCAAGGTAATCTGGCAGTACCTTTTCCCCGACCTCAATGTCAACATCTGGATCTATTTCTGGGGTATTCTCTTCGTGACCTTGCTGACGACGCTCTACACGGCGATCGGTGGTATTAAGGCCGTCGTCTGGACTGATTTTATCCAAGCTAGTCTAATGATCGGTTCCATGGTCTTCGCAACCTGGTTGTTAGTTCGTCACACCCCAGGGGGTCTGGTCACAGTCAAGGAACGATTAGGCGGCTGGCCGGTCTTTTTTCAGACCGGGCTCGATTTTCGAAAAGGCTTTTGGTTCGGATTGAAAGAGATGTTCGAGGAACCTTACACCCTCTTCTCGGCTTTCATCGCATCGACATTTTTAACGATGGCCACCCATGGTACGGACCAGGATAATGTCCAACGAATGTTAACCGCTAAAGACTTCAAGAAATCGAGGTTGTCGCTAATATTGAGCGGATTGGCCGACTTGCCGATCGCTTTCGGATTTCTATTAGTCGGAATTTTGTTGTCAGTTTACTACGATGTCAGGCCGGACCCACGTTTGCCGGCCGCAGAGAACGAGATCTTTGCCTACTATATTGTAACGCAAATGCCGGTCGGTCTTCGCGGACTGATTATTGCCGGAGTCTTTGCAACCATGATGGGGTCGACGTCGGCCGCGCTCAATGCCCTAGCCACTAGCTTCACCAAAGACTTTTATCTGCCCTATTTCAGGCGCCAGCAATCCCGCCGATCCCCTGTTTATGCCGCTCGAGCGGCCACTGTGGTCTTTGGCGCCCTGATGGTGGTGGTCGCCACTTTGGCGGCCTACGCGGTTTTGCAGGATTCAAAGCTGACCATTATACCGTTGGCATTGCAAAGCTTCGGTTACGCGTATGGCTCGCTCCTGGCTGTCTTTCTGCTCGGGATGCTGACCAAGCGAAGAGGGCGCGATGAGACCAACGTCCTAGCAATGATATTAGGTATCGCTTCGGTATTAGTGTTTTGCAAAGTTAAGCTGCCGGCCTTTAGTCTGCCAGAGTTATTCTCGAGCGGTCAATTGCAGCCGCAAACTTGGGCCTTCGGAGGCTGGCTCCCGCCCTGGTGGCCGGCCATTGCATTTCCCTGGTGGGTTTTGGTCGGATGTCTGGTTTGTATTACGGTTAGTTGCATTTTTCCCACCCCCCTGGAGCGCGTCCGGAATGCGGAAAAGCGGGGAGTGGGCGGTGACGATCAATCAACTTAGGCGGAAGCAGCCCAATTCCGATTCGTCAAGTGGAAGATCCAAACAGAATGCCCTTTTGGTAGGAAAATTATTTGGGACTTTTTTGCTTGCTGACCCTGGAGCGGGAAACTAGTCTGTGTGCCTCTCGCCCGGAGGCGCTGTTGGGTACATGTGAATAACTTGTGAATAATATATGTTAAACGAGCGCGTCGATCGGTCAGGAAGTGTTTGTTGGCATGGCGTGGCACGAATGATGACTGGTCGATCGATCGTACCCAAAAAGTTTTCGAGGATGATAAGTGGCGAAGTCAGAACGAGTTAGGTTGGTCGTTTTCAGAAGGGGCCCTCGGGAGCAATCAAGACCTGATTGATTATTTGTCTTTGCGTCTTGTTTTTGCGAGATGCGTGGACCGCTAGTGATCCACAAGCAGGTAGTGTGGATAAATCAGCTATGGAAGACAGTTACCGCAGGATTTGGGAGGAGATAGCCTCTGGCATCCGCCCGCATGTCAGCGTGGACGCGTTCCAGAGGTGGTTTGCGGCGATCGATCTGGTCCATGGAGACGAAATGGCGCTCACCTTTGAAGTCCCGAATACGATTTACCAGCTCTGGATCGAAAGTAACTACCTGAATCTCGTCGAATCGGCCGCCCTCGGCGTGCTCGGTAGCCCGCGCCAAATCAAGTTTCGCGTTTCTGACAGCGGTAAGACCAACAGAGTGCCCGAATCAAAGATCGATCGGCCGGGGGAGTCGTTGCAGGTCAGGATTCAGGAGAATGAGCCTGAGGTCGGAAATAATCACGGGATGAATCCGCGCAATAGCTTTGAGACTTTTGTCGTCGGCCCAAACAACCAGTTTGCCCATGCCGCAGCCCTGGCCGTCGCCCAGTCTCCGGCTAAGACCTACAATCCCCTCTTCATCTATGGCGGGGTGGGCCTGGGAAAGACCCATTTGATGCAGGCGATTGGCCAGCAAGTGACGGACCGGAAGAAGAACTTCAAAGTGATTTACCTTTCGAGCGAAAAATTCACCAATGAGTTTATCGATGCAATTCAACACAATACATTGGTCAAATTCAGAAAACGTTATCGGCAGTCCGACCTCCTTTTGATTGATGATATCCATTTTTTTGCCGGCAAAGAGCGTTCGCAGGAAGAATTCTTTCATACCTTCAATACGCTGTTTGACGGTCGTAAACAGATTGTCATGTCGAGCGATCGTCCGGCCAGTGAGATAGCGAATTTAGAACAGCGATTAGTATCCCGCTTTGAATGGGGCCTGACGGCCGAACTCCAGCCGCCAGATATTGAAACGCGAATGGCAATTTTACGGAAGAAGGCACAGATCCTGCATGTCCAGCTGAGCCAGGAGATTCTTGAGTTTCTGGCGCAGCGGGTGCGTACGAATGTCCGGCGCCTGGAAGGAGCCCTCATGAGAGTCGCTTCCTTCGTTTCTCTGAGCGGTCGCGAGGTTTCGCGCGAAACGGTGGAGCACCTGCTGCGTGATATTCTGCAGGAGGAAGCCAAGAAGATTGTCACCATCGATCAAATCCAAAAGAAGGTCGCGGAGCATTTTGATGTCCGGCTTGCGGATATGACCAGCAAACGCCGGCCTGCAAATATTGCTTTTCCTCGTCAGATCGCGATGTACCTCGCCCGTCGGCATACGAAATCTTCCCTCCACGAAATCGGAGACGCTTTTGGTGGTCGTGATCACGGGACGGTCTTGCATGCTTTTAAAGTTGTGACCGAGCGAATGAAAAAGGAGGATCAGGTTAGGCAGCTGATCCTTCTGCTCGATACCCAGTTGGAGCGCTAAAAGAAGAAGTTCAGGAGTTACAGGAGTTGCAGGAGTTCAGGAAAGCGCAGTCCCCATGCTGCAACTCCTGAACTCCTGAACTTCTTCTTTTGTGTCCCTCGGTTCCAAGCACTTGCGGAGACTTGGGGCACGTGATTTGATATCCCCACAAAATGAAATTCAGCGTCAGTAAGGACAAATTGCTGGAAGGTCTCTCTACCGTCCAAAATGTAGTTAGCACCCGGACGACACTTCCGATCTTATCAAACGTGTTGCTGCAAGCAAGCGATGGGGAGGTCCGGCTGACAACGACCGATTTAGATGTCGGCGTCCGGGGCAGCATCGAAGCGCAAGTGGAACGTACTGGCGCCACAACACTTCCGGCTCGGCGACTATTTGCGATTGTCCGCGAGTTGCCGGCTTCCGAGATTTATTTTGATGTCGATTCAAAAAACATGGCATCGATCCGGAGTGGGGCGAGTTACTTCAAAATTCTCGGTTTGCCCGAAGAAGAGTTTCCGCCTCTGGCGCGCTTTGATGAGGCGAAAGAATTCACGATTGCGCAAAAGGAACTGAAGGATGGTTTAAAAAAGACCTTCTACGCCATCTCCACAGATGAAACCCGCTACGTCTTGAACGGCATCCTTTTTTCGTTCAAAGACAATAAGCTCACTTTGGTGGCAACGGACGGTCGACGACTCGCCTTGGTGGATCTCGAGTTGGAGTTTCCGCGCAGCCAGGAACTCGACATTATCATTCCGACCAAGGCGGTTGCGGAATTGCAGCGTTTGGTGCGCGATGAGGGGGAAGTCAAACTCAGTATCGGGGAGAACCAAATCGCTTTTGAGTTGAATCGGACTTTGCTCGTTTCAAAACTGATTGAAGGTAATTATCCCAACTACCGCCAGGTCATTCCCGCCGAAGCAAAAGAGCGGATCACCCTGGAAAGGGAGACGTTTCTAACGGCTGTTCGCCGTGTCTCGCTTCTTGCCAGCGAAAAGTCCAACTCCGTCAAACTCATCTTCTCGAAGAGCAACATCGACATCGTGGCGACCACTCCGGATGTCGGCGAAGCTAAGGAATCGTTGGCGGTCATGTACAAGGGGCGTGATTTCTCGATCGCCTTCAATCCTGAATTTCTAATGGCGCCTCTGCGCAATCTGACCAACGACGAGATCTATCTTGACCTCATCGACGAAATGAGTCCTGGCGTTCTCAAAATCCCCGGGCCCTTCCTCTACGTGTTGATGCCAATGCGGATTAATTGATCTCTTTACAACCCTTTTTTCTTCGATAGCTTCCCCTCTCTCTTTGCTCACGTGGCGGAACTGGCAGACGCGTACGGCTCAGGACCGTATGGGGAGACCCGTGGAGGTTCGAGTCCTCTCGTGAGCAGGTCCGGATATGGAATTGGTCTTTACCCAAAAGGAGCCCAACTCGATCCAGCGTCTATTTGCTCGGATCGCTCATCGGTACGACTTGGCAAACAGCCTTTTGAGCTTCGGTTGTGACTCACTTTGGCGGGCAAACGTCGGCGCCAGAGTGAAGCGCTGGGCGCCCGCCACCATTTTGGACCTCGCGACCGGGAGCGGCGTCCTCGCCCATGAACTGAAGAAACAGATCCCTGTTGCTCGCATTGTCGGAGCGGACTTTTGTGCGCCGATGCTCACTTTCGCGCGTCGGCGTGGAATTGCGGAATTAGTCGTAGCGGATGGTTTGGCTCTGCCATTTCAGGATGGCCGGTTCGACGTCGTGACCATGGCCTTTGGTTTGCGAAATATGGCTTCTTACGACGTCGCACTCCGCGAAGCGGCAAGAGTACTACGGGCCGGAGGCCATTTGGTGATCTTGGATTTTTCTCTTCCGAATCCACCTCTTCGAGCCTTTTATGAACTGTATCTCAATCACGTTCTGCCTGTTTTAGCTGGCTGGGTGACCGGTGAACCGGATGCCTATTACTATTTCGCCGGGACAATCAAAGGTTTTCCGAAGGGCGAGGCGATGCTGGAACTCCTGCGGAGTTGCGGGTTTGCGAATTGCGACGCGAGCCCCCTCACGATGGGGATTGTCACCGTTTATACAGGGCAAAAGGCAGGAGTTACAGGAGTTCAGGAGTTCAGGAGTTCAGGAGCCTGATTCTCCTCCTAGATTCTGCAACTCCTGTCTCCTGAACTCCTGTACTCCTGCCTCATCGTATCTGTTGCAGCTGGCTGAATTGCTCGTCGTCGACAAGAAAAACGCCTGCTTCCTCCGTGCACATGCCGTAGCGTTGGTGGTCGGAATTGGCCTTCCCGAACTTGATCTGGGCCTCCCGCTTTTGCTCGCCGGCTTGATACGAGATCTTGATTTCAAGCGAAGGCTGGTCGAACCCATACTCCCCATTCGGATCGTCCGCCCAAGCCGCTGCGCGCAGACCTGCCAACGCTGTCAAAAAAAGCTGGATCCGAGCCTCGTTTTGTCGATTTCCCTGGTTCTTCAGGGCCCATTTGCCCTTGGCGTCTCTAATCAGGTCCACCGGGTCCTCGCCCGTTCTTGCCACCGTTACGCTGACCAATTCGTCGCGTTCCAGGTCCAGAATATCCAGGCCTCGAAAGCTGTATTCCGTTTTTGGCAGATCCTCAAACATCTGGTCTGTGATCGAAAAGATGTACGGTTCCTCTTTCAGGCGGCCATAGGTGACGCCGTTTTCCGAATACCCGAATTCCAGGGTGGAGAGAACCACCTCACCGGCATTCGACTCGGCGGTGTTTTCGGATGAGTAAGAGCTGAATGTGATTTTAAGTCTCGGCTGATCGAGCCCGTACTTGGTCAGGTCGGTCGCCGTATCAGAGACGAATTGAGTGACCTCACCGTTATTAATTTCTTGAATCAGCCGGTTGACGTTCTCTGAGTTGGCGGGCCTGTTCGCCGGGCTCAGTAACCGCCATCGATTTTCCTCTCGAGCGAGGACGATCTTTGGCTGCTCTGCGTTTTCAATGGTGACGCGATCAATGAGATCGGAGTTCAACCGCCCGATCTTTCGATCTCGAAGATCATTCGGGGTGATGTTGAAGAGCGTGGCGAAGCCTTTGCTTACCTCAACGACCGTATTTCGTTCCGGAAGACCTGCATACACCGACTCTGGGTGAGATGGAACAGGGCTGCCGATTTCGATTTCAAACTTGTTTCCTTCTGCACTAAACAGAGTGAGCACACCGGCGGGTGTATCAAGACCGAACGATCCCGGATTCGATCTGTTCTCGGAAACAAATTTCGAGATCTGTGCCTGGTTCATTTTGGTGAGAATGTCAACCACCGCGTCGTTGCTGGCTCTGGCCTTGATCGGACGCACCAGTTGCCAGTTGTCTTGCTCTTTGGCCAGCTCGATCTCTCCGCCGCTCACTTGAAAAATGGCTCGGTTGATTAAGGTGGTCAGGAACGGTGTCATCCGATGATCGCGAAAATCCTCGGGCGTTTTAGAGACGATCGTTTTCAGATCGTTCGTGACCACATAGACGGCGTCGTCATCCTGAAGGCGAAGATAGCCTCTGCCTTGCACCGCAGTATCCTGTCCAAATTCGAGCTGCGGCGGCATATGTTTGCCATCCAGTTTGAGTCGAAGCTTTGATTTGTTGAGACCGAAGTCCTTCAACATTTGGCGTCTCTTGTCTCCCTTACCCAATTCGGCGATGACATCTTCGGGATGGAGATTTTGGATCGCATCGAGAAGCTGATCGATCACCTCGGCGTCCGCGTCGTCTTGCCAGGGAGCTACCATCTTCCAGCTGTCGCCTTGCGCTTTGAGTTTGATCTGCACGGCGCCGTTTTCGATCGTGATCCCATCGACGTCTGTTCTCTTGATCTCGACGACGTGAGCAGCCCGCTCTCTGCGTTCGCGAGTGTTCTGCGAAAATCGGTCGAGACCAAAAACGAAGGCGGCCAGAGCGATTGCCACAGCCAGCAGAATCAGGGTGGTTCTCGGCTTCAAGTACTTCAGGAGTTCAGGAGTTGAGAAACTTCAGGAGTTCAGGAGTTGCAGGAGTTCAGGAGTTGCAGAATCAGGAAACCGGCGAAATTCACGGCAGGTACCATGCGTTCACTAATCATCTTGCTCCTGAACTCCTGCAACTCCTGAACTCCTGAACTCCTGAAGTCATTGAACTCCTGAAATCATCTTCTTCGGAGCGACCAGACGCCTAGCCCGAGGAGGGCGATCAACAACGGGATACCGGCGACCGTGAGCAGAACGATCTCATTCATTTGGGCGTTTGAAAGGTTCAACGTGAATGTTCTGGTGGCCTTCGGCGCGATGGCGATCAGTTGTTCCCGGTCCGCCAGCCAGTTGACGCACATCAAGATGAAATCCACATCCGGCGGAGATTCACGCAGGGCTTCGTTCCGCAGAAAGTCAGCGTTTCCAAGGATGATCATCCGGGATGAGGAGTGCAGTTGCACGCGCGCGTCTTTGATCGCGCCTTTTTCCAGCGCGATTCCAAAATAGAGTGGAGGAGGCAGGTCAATCCCCTGGGCATAGGTTGGAGTCTTTTGGGAATTGAGAATATCGTCCTTGTCACCCCAATAATCGGGCGCGGCCGGCGTGAGAGCTTTCGTCATGGTTAATCCTTCCTGGGCAATTTTCGATTCGTCGACTGATAGCGAACTGGTGCCGCCGGGAAAAAAACCGGTCGCCTGGCTGAGCGCCCTCAGAAAACTCGTTTCTGGCAGGAATTGGGCGTACACATCGAGCGTCACAGATTGCTCTTCGACGCCGGTCTTGAATTGAGTCACGATCAAATCCGGCTCCGCCCGGATGCCAAACCCGTTGAGAAATTGATTGAGCTTTGGCGTTTTCACTTTCGGATCCAGCAAAATGAAGATTCGGCCTTGCTCGTTCCAATAGTTGCGGAGCAGAGAAAGATCTCTGTCCCCAAGGTCATATTTAGGTCCCGCCAAGATCACCGCCGCGTAGTCGGCTGGAATTTTTTCCAGGTTAGCCAGGATCAGAGGTTCGAGTTTGATATTCTGGCGTTCCACGAACTCCTTGAAACGGGTCAATGGCGAACCCTCTTCGAGCCCGGGTTCACCGTGGCCCGTGATAAATCCGATCCTGGTTTCTCTTTCTTCCGTCAGTTCGACCAAAGCGCTGGTAATAATTTGCTCGCCGCGGAATGCTCTGACTTGTGGGGTTTCACTGAACATCCCTGGAGGATCATACTCAGCCATATCGGCCACTCGCAGGATCTTCTTGCGGTTCTGATAGTCGAGGATGACCAGGTTCTCATCTGCGCCAAAATTATATTTGACCTGCAGTTCGCGAGTGCGAGTGAGGTTCCGATAGGGATCGATCGTCTCGATTTGGACCTTCCTTTTGCCGGCGAATTCGTATTCTTTCAACAAATTCTGCAGATCGTAATAGAGTTCTGAGCCCGAACTCTGAGAGGTCGGTGAAAAGAAAACATAGATCTTCACCTCTTTTTTGAGGGATTTCAGCAGCTTTTTAGTTAGCTCCGAAAGTGCGTATTTATTGTACCCGGAAAGGTCCCAGCGCCTGTATCGATTGAATCCGAGGTAGTTAATCAATAAAACAATCACGACAACGATAATCGTCTGGAGCACCACGTTGACACCGATGCGTAATCGGTTGATCTCGGCCGGCTTGGAGGGTGGATTCGGCATGCAGCTCCCGCAATCGTTAGGCCTTCCAGCGCCGGTACTGAAATACCTGGTAGGTGATGACCAGCAAAAGGAGGGTCATGCTGGGGTAGAAAACGAACACTCGGGAGTCTACCACCCCGCGGGAGAACGAGTCCATGTGGTCGAGCTGAGCCACGTAGGCTGTCATTTCCCGGAGAATCGGCGACGAACTGTTCACCACATAGTTAATAAGTGTCACGAAAAAAAAGCCAATCGTTAGGACCAGGGAAATCATCGCGGCCACGATTTGATTCGAAGTCATCGCCGAAGCCAGGCAGCCCAGAGCGACGTTGAACATCCCCATCACTAGCAATAGCAAATAGGGAGCGAAAATCTGGGCAGCGGACCCGATTGCGGAGCGGTTGCCGAGCGAGCCGAAGATGAGAAAATATAATAAACTGGGTAACCAGAGGCTCATGTAGAAAATCAAAGCCGCGACAAACTTCGATAGGACAACCTCCCAATCTTGAACCGGAGCGGTCATCAATGTCTCGATGGTTCCGAGTTTAAACTCCTCGGCAAATGATCGCATCGTGATCACGGGAAACACCAGGAGGTAAGCAATCCAGAAAAATGCAGAGTTAAAAAAGACTTGGACCACGGTATTTTCAGACGGTGCCCGGTTAAGCAAGGCGATGGCAAACCAGAACGACAAGCCATTGAGAATCAAAAAAAGGAAGAGGACGATGTAGGCTATGGGCGAATAGTAAAAGACCGATAACTCTCTCTGCAGCAAGGTGAAAAGACGTCTCATTGCTTTGGGAGACGGTACACTAATTGTCGGTGTGCGTTAGTTCGACGAATACATCTTCCAGAGTGGGCCGATCTTGAGTTAATTCCCTGATTGTCCAGCGACGTTCGACGGCCAGCCGAAAAACATCTTCCCGCAGATCCGAATTCGCTTCGACGCGGATCAGACAACGGTGCCATCCATCTTCCTGATTGGCAGCCACACTTTTGATCCCTGCAATCTTTTCAAGCGCCTCCGCCGGGTTGTCTCCACCGGTTCTGATTTCCACTCGCAGCGTTCCGGAGGTCCGGATCCGTCCGACCAGGTTTTCGGGCGTATCGGAGGCTTCGATTTTTCCTTGATGAATAATGATCACCCGCGAACAGGTCACCTCGACCTCCGACAAGATATGCGTTGAAAGTAGAATGGTGTGGCGTTTGCCCAAGGATTTGATCAGCTCGCGGACATGGCGGATCTGATTGGGATCCAAACCGATTGTCGGTTCGTCAAGAATCAAAAGGTCCGGTTCATGAATCAATGCCTCCGCCAGGCCGACCCGCTGACGGTACCCTTTCGACAAGCTTGAAATCAGTTTGTTCTCGACCTCTCTGACGCTGCAGAGCTCTTTCACAATGTCCGCCCGGTTCCGGAGTTTTTTGCCGCTGAGTCCCTTCAATGATCCGCGATAGCGAAGATATTCGTTGACCCGCATATCGCCGTATAACGGAACGCTTTCCGGGAGATATCCGAGATGTCGGCGGGCCTTCAGAGAGTCCGTGAAAACGTCATGCCCCGCAATCGAGGCGCGACCGGAAGTCGCGGGCATAAAACTCGACAAAATCCGCATGGTGGTGCTTTTGCCGGCCCCGTTTGGGCCGAGAAAACCGACAATCTCTCCTTTGTCAACCTCGAAGCTGAGATTGTGGATAGCCACCACACCGGGATAGTTTTTGGTGAGCTGTTCAACTTTAATCATTCGATCTGCCTCACAGAAGGCATCACGACCTTCACGCGCATCCGCCCGGAAACGCTCCGCGCAAGCTCCTGAAGCAGCCTTCCCTCTGCTTCTTCATAAATTTGTGATAAATTCCGTTTGGGTCGAGCCAAAGTTCGTTTAGATTTTTTATCCACTGCTCGTTCCCGAGCGACATCATGAAGACTTCGTATTTGAATGATTGGAATGCCGATCTTCTAGATGAATACTACCAGCGCTGGAAACAAGATCCGGCATCCGTAGATTCGAGTTGGTCAGCATTTTTTGAAGGTTTCGAGCTAGGGTCCTCCGCCGGTCGAAATGGCAAACCGGGTGTCGTGCCTGGGAGTGAGCGTCCGGCCACCGAGCCCGACCGGCTGCAAGCTCGTATCGACAGCATGGTCCAAAACTACCGGATTCTCGGCCATACCCAGGCGCAGATCGACCCGCTGGCGCAGGCTCCTCTGGAGACGCCGGCCTTAACGCTCGCCGCTTTGGATTTGGAGGATGTACCGCTCGATACGGTTGTTTCATCGCGTTATTTTCAGCAATCGCGCTCAATGACCCTTGGCGAAATGATCGACGCGCTCCGCGCCATTTACTGTGGGCCGATCGGTGTTGAGTTCATGCACATCCAGAATGAGACGGTCCGCGAGTGGGTCCGAGACCGGATGGAAACCAGGATCGCTGGGCCGCAACCCGATGCTGCCTCCCAGAAAAAGCTGCTTCGCTGTTTGATGGAGTCCGAAACATTTGAGCAGTTTGTCCATACCAAGTTCATCGGTCAAAAGCGTTTCTCACTTCAGGGTAGTGAGAGTTTAATGGTAATTCTGGAAACTATCCTTGCTGAATGTCCCAACTTCGGAGTTCTGGAGATCGTCATGGGGATGTCGCACCGGGGGCGCCTGACAGTACTGGCGAATTTCCTGCGCAAATCATACAACACCATCTTTAAAGAATTCTCCGAAAATTACATTCCTGATCTCGTAGCGGGCGATGGCGACGTAAAATATCATCTGGGTTACGAGAGCGTTCGAAAAACCGAATCGGGTGCTGAAGTTGCTATCCAGTTGGCGGCTAATCCGAGCCATCTTGAAATCGTCGATCCGGTGGTGGAAGGCAAGGCGCGTGCCCGCCAGCGCATTTTAGGGGATACCGATAAGCGGGAGAAGGTTTTGCCCCTGCTCATTCATGGGGATGCAGCGTTTGCCGGGCAAGGAGTCGTGGCAGAAGTTTTGAACCTCTCTCAGTTGCCGGGCTATGAAACCGGTGGAACGGTCCATGTGATCGTGAACAATCAAATCGGATTCACGACCCTCCCGGCGGACGCGCGTTCAACGATGTATTGCACCGACGTCGCGAAAATGATCGAGGCGCCCATCTTTCACGTCAACGGAGACGATCCGATCGAGGTCGAATTTGTTTCCAAACTCGCTTTGGATTTCCGCCAGAGATTCTCCCGTGATGTTGTCGTGGACATGTACTGTTACCGCCGGTACGGACACAACGAAACCGACGAACCGAGCTTTACGCAGCCCAAGTTGTACAAGAGAATCAATGCGCACCTGCCGGTCACCAAGCGTTTCAAGGATCGGATGCTGCAATCCGGAGCGCTCACCACCGAGGAGGCCGAGACTCTGGAAAAGGAGTTCAGAAGCCGGCTCGAAACCGCCCTGGCCGAGGTCCGGACTTCTGGGGTAACGTCAAAAAAAGATTTTCACCGCGGTTTTGAAGATTCGACCGCGATCTTTCAACCGCCATACAGCCACCAGGAACCCGAAACCCGTATTTCCAGGGAGTTGATTGATCTGATCGTCAGTCGGATGACCCGGGTGCCGGAAGGTTTTACGGTTCAGCCTCAGGTTAAAAAGTTGTTTCTTGATCGGCGAAGGAACCAGCACCAAGGACAAGGTCCTTACGATTGGGCATTCGGTGAGGCGTTGGCTTTCGGATCTCTATTGGTGGAGGGAACGCCGGTTCGTTTGTCTGGGCAGGATAGCCGGCGTGGCACCTTCAGCCAGCGTCATTGCGTCCTCTACGATACCGCAAGTTGGCAACGATACATTCCGCTCGCAAATTTGAAGGAGGGGCAAGCCCGGTTTTGCGTCTATAACAGCATGTTGTCTGAGGCCGCGGTGCTTGGATTTGATTACGGCTATTCGCTCGATTTTCCGGACATGCTTTGCCTTTGGGAAGCGCAATTCGGCGATTTTGCGAATGGGGCCCAGGTCGTCATCGACCAGTTCATCGCCAGTTCTGAGTCCAAATGGCAGCGTCCGAGCGGGATTGTGCTTTTGCTGCCGCACGGGTACGAAGGGCAGGGACCGGAACATTCGAGCGCGCGGTTGGAGCGTTTCTTGCAGCTTTGCGCGGAAGAGAATATTCAGGTCTGCAATCTCACGACTCCCGGTCAGTATTTTCACGTGTTGAGGCGGCAGGTCCGGCGGGATTTTCGCAAGCCGCTGGTCATCATGACGCCCAAATCGCTGTTGCGAAACGAACGAGCCACTTCGCGGATCGAGGATTTCACGGAGTCTGCCTTTCAGCAGGTTCTAGGTCCGACCTTGATTGGTGAAGCCAAGAACGTCACTCGCCTCATCTTTTGCAGTGGCAAGGTTTACTATGATTTGTTGGGTTATTTGGAGTCGAACCAGGTCGCGGATACTGCGCTGATCCGGATCGAACAACTCTATCCATTGGACCTGGAAGGGCTCAAAGAAACGATTCGCGAGGTGAGCCACGCGCTCAAATGGGTTTGGTGCCAGGAGGAACCGAGGAACATGGGGGCGTGGACCTACATCTCACCGTTGCTTCGCAGCGTGTTCGGCCAGGAAATTGGGTATGCTGGTCGGCCGGCTGCGGCAAGCCCGGCGGTCGGATCGAAAGCATGGCATGATCAGCAGCAGAAGGAGCTTGTTCATCATGCCTTTACCGTGTAATCGGTGGCCTTGGATCGCATCATCTCCCTCCACCCATGAGCATCGAAGTCAAAGTCCCCGCTGTCGGCGAATCGATTACATCTGGCGTCCTCTCTTTGTGGCACAAGCAGACCGGCGATATCGTCGGTGAGGGAGAGGCTCTGTTTACTCTGGAGACAGACAAGATCTCCACTGAAGTCCCGGCAACCGGGAGCGGCAAACTCCAGATCCAGGTAGATACTGGCCAGGAGGTCAAGATTGGTCAGGTAGTTGCTTTATTGGATGACAGCGTCAAGCCGCCCGCTCAGGGCGCGAAACCGTCCGCTCCAGCCGAAGCGACTGCACCCCCGGTCCCGCAGGATTCGAATCCCACCTTATCGCCTGCAGCGCGACGGATCGTTGAAGAAGAGAAGGTCAACCCGGCCGAGGTTCCGGCACCGGAAAGCGCGGCCAGGTCACAAAGTCGGATCTGGTTCAATATCTGGAGTCGAAAAGTACTCCGCAAAGTCCGGCTCAACCGGATGTTCAGCCTGCTCGGCTGCCAGTCCCGCCGAGGCCGCTCCGCCGTCCGATTTATCCTCTCGGACAACTCGGCGAAAAATGAGCCCGTTGCGGAAGAAGATTGCTGCTCAACTGGTGATGGCTCAGCAAAACGCTGCGATGCTGACCACTTTCAACGAATGTGACATGTCTGCCGTGATGCAGTTGCGATCGCAATACCAGGAAAGCTTCCAAAAGCGGCATGGCGTGAAGCTCGGTTTCATGTCCTTTTTCATCAAAGCGGTGGTGGACGCATTGCAAACCGTGCCCGCGATGAACGCGAGAATCGATGGGGATGATCTGATTGAGAATCATTACTACGATATTGGAGTCGCGGTAGGTACTCCACGCGGATTGGTCGTCCCGGTGGTTCGAGATTCCGATAAAAAGAGCTTCGCCGAGCTGGAGAAAGAGGTTGCGGCTTACGCGGGAAAAGCTCGCGATGGGAAGTTAGGTCTGAGCGATCTGACCGGTGGAGTTTTTACGATTACCAACGGCGGCATCTACGGATCACTTCTCAGCACGCCCATTTTGAATCCTCCGCAGAGCGGTATCTTGGGAATGCATAAGATCCAAAATCGACCGATCGCCATCGGCGAAAAAATCGAGGTACGGCCGATGATGTATTTAGCCGTAAGCTATGACCACCGCGTCGTGGACGGCAAAGAAGCGGTCACCTTCCTCGTACGGGTAAAAGATTGCGTGGAAGCTCCCACTCGTCTGCTGCTGCAGGGGTAGGGGAAGTTGTCAGTTGCCAGTGCCAGTTGCCAGTGGGGACATGGCGCGCCTGATGAATTCGCAGATAGCATCTAATCACGGAATTTGCTGATGGTGATTGAATTTTCTGCAGCTCGGCTCACTGGCTTAGCCCTCCTAACTGGCAACTGACACTGAGAACTGACAACTGTCGAAATAGTTCAGTAGTCAGGTCGAAACTTATTGGGTAGACTGCTTGGTTATGGATGCATGTCCAATACCTCAGGCGGCCGACCCGTGCGCCATTGTGATCTTTGGCGCTTCTGGTGATCTGACGAAAAGAAAGCTTCTTCCTTCGCTTTATAATCTTGGATCCTACCATCTCCTGCCAGCCCATTTCAGCGTGATCGGGGTCGCTCGGCGCCCCCTGTCGGATGAAGATCTTCCGGGATCAACTCGGCAAAGATCTCGTTGAACTTGGCACCCAGCCGGTCGATCCCAATCTCTGGAGCAAATTCCGGGAGCGGATCTCGTATTGCGCGGGTGAATTTGATAATCCAGCGACTTACCAAAAGCTGGCAGAAGCTCTCAGTGAATCGGAAACAAAATTTGGTACCTCAGGAAACGCGGTCTTTTATTTGTCGGTGCAGCCAGACTACTTTGCGACGATCGCCAAGCGATTGTCGGAGTCGGGTTTATTGCGGGAAGAGCATGGCCGTTGGCGCCGAGTGATTATCGAGAAGCCCTTTGGACATGATCTGGATTCGGCACGCCAGCTGAACAGCCAGTTGACCTCTGTTCTGCAAGAACACCAGATCTATCGGATCGACCACTACCTTGGCAAAGAGACCGCCCAGAATCTGCTGGTTTTTCGGATTGGGAACGCGATTTTCGAACCGGTGTGGAACCGGCGCTATATCGATCATGTGCAATTGATCGTGGCCGAGTCGATCGGGGTGGAGGGCAGGGGAGCATTCTACGAAACGGCGGGAGCGTTTCGTGACGTGATGCAGAATCACATGTTTATGCTCCTGGCCTTGATCGCGATGGAACCTCCGACCTCGTTGGAGGGGGAAGCGATACGCAACGAGAAGGTCAAATTGCTTCGTTCCATCCATCTTTCGACGCCTGAGGAGGCGCTGGCCGACAGCGTCCGCGGCCAGTACGGGGAGGCGATGGTGGGCGGCAAAAAAGTTGCCGGCTATCGGCAGGAAGTGAACGTCAATCCGAATTCGACAGTTGAAACCTACGCGGCCATCAAGCTGCGGATCGACAACTGGCGCTGGGCGGGTGTTCCTTTTTACCTGCGGTCCGGCAAGCGGATGCCGCGCCGCACCACCACGATAGTCGTCCGTTTTAAAACGCCTCCGCTATCTTTGTTTGCGACCAATGAAGCCGATCCGATCTCTCCGAATTATCTGATCTTCAAAATCCAGCCTGAGGAGGGAATTGCGCTGCAAGTGCGCGCGAAAATTCCGGGACCGACTATTACCACCCGGTCTGTGAAGCTGGATTTTGGTTATGACCAGTTCGGGGACAGGCAACCGACTACCGGATACGAAAAACTGCTTTATGACTGCATGGTTGGGGATGCGAGTTTGTTTCATCGATCGGACATGGTGGAAGCAGCTTGGGAAGCCGCCGCTCCATTTCTGGAAGCCTGGAAAAATCATCCACCCACTGATTTTCCAAATTATGCGGCGGGCACCTGGGGACCGGAAGCAGCCTTGCAACTGATCCAGCGCGATCACCATCATTGGTTTTCTTCGGATAGGCTGTAGGTCAGTTGTCGGTTCTCAGTGTCAGTTGCCAGTAAGAAACGGAAGAATCAGAATCGAGAAGTTTCAACGGGCGAAGCCACGGTCCAGCTGACAACTGGCACTGGCGACCGACAACTGACTGACAACTGCTTACCGCTTCCGTCGATAGAGAATCTCCGCGAGTCGGCGTCCAACCCAGCGTGGGTTGATGCGCGGGGTTCGTAGAGAAATCCTGGGCGCGCCGGGAGGGCGCACCAGGTAACCGATCACGATCCGCAGAATTAAACTCGAGACCCCAATGGATACGAGGGCGATGATCAAAATCAAAGGAGTCATTGTGAACAATAATGCTTTTTCATCGCCAGATGGCCGTGCTGCCGCCCATTCCGAATCGTCACTAATCGAGGGTTTTCGGGCTAATCAAACCGGCAAGGAGCATCAGGTTTACTTTGGACTTCAAAACAGTATCGGATTTGTTCGCGAGTGACCCTCGAGATGGATAAGGGGGGGATCTCGTTTTCGTCGAAGAATTCAACCCCGGTGGTTTCCGCGGAGGTCCTGGCTTCGCCTCCCTCCAATCGGCAGAGGATGAATAATTTGTAAACATGAAAAGGCATCGGCGGTTCGTGACCGTGTTTGGCTCGGTCGAAGATGGCGAGCATTCTTTCGGCTTTGGCCTGAAATCCCGATTCCTCCACAATTTCTCTTTCCACGGCTTCGGACGGTGAATCGTTCACGTCCGCCCAACCTCCGGGTAAGGTCCAGAGTCCGTCTGACCGCTCTTGCACGAGCAAAATTCTGTTGTCGCGGAAGATCACACCGCGCACATCGACTTTCGGCGTTGCGTATCCGGTTTGCTTTTCGAAAAGCCCGCGGATCAATGCCGGTGATTCGCCTGAATCGTGGGCAAAAATCTTGATCGAGATTGCTAAAATTTTTTGATAACGCTCTCGATCATACTCGGATTCCGTAAAATGCAATCCGGTTTGGGCAATGGCCTGCAATTCCCTGGCCCAGCCGACCGATTTCGGTTCAGATGACATGCTGGCGAACGTCGTCTAACAAGAGCGAACGTCAACGCACGTCGGTTTAATTCCCTGTTCCATTCTATACACGACGAAGGCACAGTGCAGTCTTCATGAAAGGTTCTGAGGTAAGCCTCATCGAGAAGCGATCACGAAGAGTCTTCGAAATGGAAAAAGGACCCGGCCGTTCTTTCGCGCTGGGAAAAGAGTTCGATAAACGTCCTCCAGATCGGCTTTAAAGCGGTCTCGAACTTCTTCCGAAGGCAATCCTTCCAGGTAAGGCTTCAGCCCGGTGCTGGAGTAAAAATCGATTATTTTGTGATGGCTCTCCAGTTCGTGAAAGTAGACGGTTTCCCAGATCTGCAACTGTCGAGAGAACGGTGCCAGCCAATCGTAGTAGGCGCCGGGCGGATGAACGAACAGCGTGTACCTATCCCCCAGGCGGTGAGACTGCCAAGGTGGAGACTTGGCCAATTCGTTGGCCGCCTGGGCAGCGGGTTGGTGATAGAGCGCCGGCATCTGGAACGCGAAAACACCGCCCGGCTTGACCGTTTCGATCAGCCGTTGAGTGAGCGTTTCGTGGTCTGCGATCCAATGAAGCGATGCGTTTGCAAAGATCAGGTCGAACCGATCGGGTTCGGACCAGCTTTGAATGTCTGCGACTCTCCATTCAATGTTGCCTGAACTTTGACGGGCCCGTTCGATCATGGCAGGCGAAGAGTCGAGCCCTGTGATCTGTGCGTTCGGCCATCGCTGCCGGAGCGCCCTCGTGCTGTTTCCGGGTCCGCACCCGAGATCGATGATCTCCTGGGGTGCTGCCAGAGGAATTCTCTGTACCAGATCGAACGAAGGTTGGGTTCTTTCCCGTTCATAGCGCAGATAGAGTTCGGAGTTCCACTCAATCATCGGCCTTTTGACCTTCCATTCTTGTTTGTGAACTGGGAGCGGGTGGTTTGGTCAAGTCTTCGTAAGATGTCACCACAGCGTCAAAGGCCGGAATAGCTTGCCTGAATGAGTCCTGATCCCGGGCGGATAAGGTAATGAAATGGATTGAGCCTCGAGACTGAATGTAAGCGGTCGCTTCGAGATTACCGAACTTGTCACCCGTAAAGTAGTATACTTCCGCCTTACTTGCGTCCTGGGTGGTGAGTGTTTTGACGTGTTTAACAGTCACGTTCGGGCTCCCTGTTTCCCGAAGATTCCGCAGCGTATCATTCACCTGGTCGGTAATATTCCTGAGTGCTCCTTCGTTGGTGCGGACCCGGACGTAAATGACGGCTTTGCTGGTTTCCCAATCTGCGCCGGTCGGGTAGAAGACCAGGTTGATTCCCTGTTCTTTGGCGGCTTCGTTATCAAGAACCCAGCTTCGCGGTGCCTTAATCTCAAAAGCATAACCCTTGCCACGTACCACGCTGTACCCTTCAAGGATCTGGTCTGCGAAAACGCCACTGACAGAACCCATTAAAAGCCCAATGAATAAACGAAAAAGCAGCATAGTCCGGACCGGATTGGACGCCATTATAAGGCCCATTGCAGGCCTCAAGCAACTGATGCCTGACCGTTCTCGAAGAGGTGCGGAAAATACTGATAGAGCGCTCGTCTCCTCTCCTCGAGACAGCTGCTATTTCGGGAGACAGGCCTTTAGGATTTTTTCCGGACTCGAAACAAGCGTGGGGCGATCGGGGAATCGCTAGCACTGGCAAGTTCTTCAACGTTCCATTGATCGTCGGGCAACAGCTCCAGGAACTTCCGAACTTCTTGATACTCCGGAATGCCGCCTTCGTGTCCGCGATACACCAAAAGGGTGACACGCCCGTGTTCACCCAAATGCTCAAGAACGGAGCGCAGGGCCAAAACCGTGGTTTCTGGTTGGGTGACAATTTTGCGATTGCCGCGCGGCAAATATCCCAAACTAAACATTGCCGCTTCAATGGCCGCTCCAGCCGGTAGATACTCGGCCAGGCGCGAGTGGGAGTCGTGGATCAGTGAAACGCGGTCGATCGAGCCAACGAACTTCAAAAGCTCGCGGGCGCCAGCCAGTGCTGCCTTTTGGACATCGAATCCCAAGACCCTTCCTTTCGGGCCGACACGGTGTGCGAGAAACAGTGCGTCGAATCCGTTTCCAACAGTTGCATCCACCGCCAGCGCGCCGTCAAACAGCGCAACCTCGATCCAGGAAGCAGCCGCAGCCGTCAATCTCTCTCCAGTGACTTCCACAACGATTTTCGGCATACATCGAACTCTGGGTGAATCTGTTCACCTCTTTCCAGATAACCGATCAATTGCCTCACCGCAAAAGGGGCCTGAAGAACGCCCTTCGACCCCAATCCGTTCAGAACCGCTATCCGCCTGTTTTCCGGATGAGCACCGACCAGGGGACGGTTGTCCACCCGAACCACGGGGCGCACGCCGGCGGTCTGTTGGATGACTTCGAAATCAAAGTTGGCGAACTGACGGATTGATTGTTCGATCTCGGCTCGTGCGGCCCGGGTGGGCATCTCGTTCTCCCAATCCCACGCGTAAGTGGTCCCCGCCTTAATCTCCTCTGCCGTGGAGCGGAAGAGCCATTTCCCGCGCTGGATAATTCGGTCGTCCGAAAAAGATGGAGCTCGCAAGGTCAGTACTTCACCTTTAGCCGGTCTCAGCTCGATCGATTTGAAGAATGGATTTTCGCTCAACTTGTAGCCCTCGCAGAACACCACCGCTTGGGCAGCGTAATCGCGCCAGTTCACCGCTTTATGTGAGAATTGCAGTTCATCAGAATTGAATTCGCTTTCAACCAGTCGTCCGGTCGCGGTCAACCTATCACGTGCGCACCGAATGAAAGCTGCGACATCCAATTGACCGGCCAAGGCGACTTCAAAGCCTCCGAACCAACCGTTGATGGACGGGGAGCAAGAGCAATCGAGCGAACCGAGATATTTGGCGTAATCGCCTGAAGCAAAGCGTTCTTTCCACTGAAGGTGTTCAGTTGCGGACTGCAGAAGTCGCAACACCGTTCGCCGCCGGAAAAACGAAGCGCCCAGAAATCGCTCGATCGAGGGATAGGTTCTGAAAGAGTCCTCCAAAAGTCGATCAATCAGGGCAGGCCGATTCAGCCGTTTACCGGTAATCGGATTCATGATTCCCGCGGCGCAAAGCGAGGCGGCGGTGCGATGTGCGTTGTCGATCACCAGGGCGTCCTTTCGCCGCATCTGGAGCAGGCAAGCGAGCAACGAACCGGCCAATCCTTGCCCCACGATCAGGTAATCCACTTGGCGCGCCATGGTTTAACCTACGCCGGGATACGATCCGCATTACCAATAAATGTTGTCGGGCACCTGAAACGCTCCTCGGATCAGGTGCACCTTTGGGGTTGGTCTGATCAGCACTTCCACCACATCGAATCGATATGGCACCTGAGGGTCATTCAACAATCTGAGCCATTCCTTCGCGCCGTGGATGATACGGTCTTGCTGGGCTCTCGTCACTCCCGCGTGCGGCGGACCGAATGCGTCGGTGGTCCGCGTTTTCACTTCCACAAAAACCAGGGTCTTGGCGCGTCGATCGCGGCAAACCAAATCAATTTCGCCGCCCCGTCTCGATCGAAAATTCCGGTAGAGAATGCGAAACCCATTCCGTCGAAGATAATCGGCGGCCATTTTTTCGCCTTTTCGGCCAAGGGTCAAATGGGGAGGTACAAGGCGCCGGCCAGCCACTCTTGGCCAAAATCTAATGGAAAATAAAATACGTCTGAGAAACCGGCGCGAACGAGCGTCGATGAATTGGACAAGGTCCGTGAATCTGTAAGCTTTCAAGGTGCTCCCTTGTGCCGTAGCCTTTGTTCCGATCAAAACTGTATTGAGGGAACTCGCTATGCCATTTTCTCATCATACGGTCGCGCGTGACCTTGGCAATCACGCTGGCCGCGGCAATGCTCTTTGATTTTCCGTCTCCACCGACGATTGCGGTTTGCGGTTGTTGGAACACCGGAACCGGTAGACCGTCGATCAGAAGATGCTCCGGCTGCATCGGTAAAGCCGCTATCGCTCTCTGCATTGCCAAAAAAGTGGCCCGGAGAATGTTGAACCGGTCGATCTCAGCTGGTTCAGCGATGCCGACGCCATAGCAGACGAGAGCGCCGCTGGCGGTCAGTGTTTCAAAAAGCTCCTCGCGAAACTCTTCAGCGAGCTGTTTCGAGTCGTTTAGACCCGCCAGCGAAAATTTGACTGGCAAAACCGCTACCGCCGCAACGACAGGACCTGCGAGGGGACCGCGTCCTGCTTCATCAATGCCGGCCACCAGCGACACGCCCTTCGACCAGAGAAGTTTCTCGAATCGAAGGCCGCAAGGCATGATCAGTGCACGAATTTCAATTTTGAGATTTTTCTTTCACCGTCATCGCTTGCTTGCCTTTGCGATCGCGAAGGTAGTTAAGCTTGGACCGTCGCACATCCCCTGCTCGTTCCACTTCGATCCTGGCAATGCGCGGAGAGTGTAAAGGAAAGACACGTTCGACGCCTTCCCCGTAAGAGATGCGGCGAACGGTGAAGGTCGAGTTAATCCCAGTACCACGCCGGCCAATTACGATGCCCGTGAAAATCTGAATTCGCTCTTTGTCACCCTCCACCACACGGGTGTGAACTCTAATCGTGTCGCCGACTTTAAATGGCGAAATATTCGGCTTCAGCTGCTCCTGCTCAATCTTCTGAATGATGTTCATACAATGCTCCCGGCTGCGTAGAAGGGTGCAACAACTAACTCAGGCTAGCGAAAATGCAAGGAAGTGTCAGTGCCAGTGTCAGAGAAAAAAACATCGATGATGTCGAGGCGATAACTCGCTCCCCTCTGGCACTGGCACTGACACTACTCAATCCGAACCAGTGTTCCAATCGGGCAGGCTTCGAATATTTTCTGGGCCATTGACTCCGAGCCTACTCGGATACATCCGTGGCTCGCCGGACGTCCCGGGTTGACGCCGTAGTGAATGCCAACTTCCGAAAAGGATAAACGGAGGAAAAAAGGCATCCGAACTTTGTATAAAGTCGAACGTTCGAGCCGGATCTTATCTGTCACTAGATAATTTCCTGGAGGCGTAGGTTTGTCTTTCCGGCCGGTTGAGATTCTCGCGGTCAGAAACGATTCTTCGTCCCGGTAAACGATCAGTCTCTGGTCGTGGAGAGAGATCTCTATCTTAAAGTGATTCTCTTTTGGGTCGAGCCCAAGAAGGATTTTGGCCAACCCAGGATGTCCACCTTTGGCCGCGTACTCGGCCGGTATCCACTCGTAGCCTTTACTGACACCGTATTGTTTCGCACCCGCGGCGATCAGCAACTGACAAATCTCTGTTTCTCCGAGCCCAGCCGCCAAATGGAGCGGCCGGAAATCTGACCCATTGCTGTAGTAGTAATAGGTCCGGGCGCTTAACGATTGGAACACCGTGCTTTCGTCTTGCGAGAGAATAACGGTCTGTTCGGGGTCGGCCTTCTCGTTCAGCGCGGTCTGTGCGAGTTGACGGTTATTGGTCAGGATGGCGCTGATCAGATCGTTGCGAGCCTGTAGTCGCGCCCGGAGAGTTGCAAGACTAAATGCCGGATCAGGCTCAAACTGCGCGATGAGCAGCATCAACAAGACGATATTCATGAAGGGTTTGCCCCCTTCCGGCTGCGTTTTTCGCCCTTACGAACGGAACGCCCTGGCGACAAACTCCTCTTAATCATGCCAAAGATTGCTTCGTCGGTCCCATTCAACAATCAACAAAAATAACTCTGAACTTCTGCCTTGGTCACGATAATTCTTGTCATTACCTTCTTGTCATTTCCGCGACAAAGAAGCCTTCGCCGGGCAAACGTTAAACGCTGCACCTCATTTCAACGGCAAAAGCACATTCGCTCCGCCTTGTCCGACCACGACGGATTGTGGGCTTTGCCCATTCCAGCGTCTGGCAATTTCGAGCGATATAATTTCCGGATTTTGCTTGATGGCGTTGCCCTGGCTTTGAATGGCCTGAGCCTCGGCATTTGCCCGGACGATTGTGATTTCTGCGTCTTTTTGCGCCTTCTGAAGTTCGAACTCCTTTTGCAACGCTTCCTGCTGCATGGTCATTTTCGTTTCGATCGCCTTTTCCAGTTGCCCCGAAAGATCGATGTTGGTGATTGCCAGATCGTCAATCTCCTGCAGTCCCGCCAGTCGGCCCTTAAGCGCCTCCAGAATCTGTTTTTTAACTTCCTCGCGCGATTTGACGAAGTTTTCGGCGGTATAATGAGAAGCGACCTCCTTCAAGCTCTCTTGAAATCGGGGCACAATCAAGGTGTCGTAAGGATCGCCATTGTAATTCCGGAAAAGATTAACAACCTGATCCGCAGACGTTCTGAACAGGATCTTGTAGTTGACAGAAATGGTTTGTAAATCCGAGGAGTAACACACCGTTTTGTCACCTTCCGTATGCTGTTGCACGCTTTGGTCCTGAATCGTCTGGATCGTCGGAATGTACAAAGCCACCCCTTCACTCAGTGGATTGGGATCGACTTGGCCAAGAGTGACTTTCACGCCCCGATAGCCAGGCGGTACAACGTGACAGGACGATAAGCTGACTGCAGCAGCGACGGCGAGGAAGACTATTCCGAGCGGGCGGGTCTTATTCATAGCGGTGCATCCGTTACTGCGATCGCAGAGGTCCTCAAATTTGTAAAGCCCACAAACAACGTTCCTTCCTGCACCCCAGACGGCAAAGTGGCTCCAGCTTGTCCTTTGTGGTTGCGGCTCAGCCGAGCTGCGACAATTTGGGCCATGAAAGTTTTACCCTTCGCGGCGGCATTTCTCGCGTTGTTCGGTAGTTTGAAATTGCAGGGGGAAGACCCACAGCAGCCTGGTTTGCCAACTCCCCCTGCGGCGGCCGTTGAGACCATCGTATTTCTGCGACACGGCGAAAAGCCCGATAAAGAGATCGGGCAGTTAAACTGTCAAGGCCTCAATCGAGCGTTAGCTCTACCTCGAGTTCTGATGTCGAAATTTGGCAGGCCCGATTTCCTTTTTGCTCCTGCAACGACCAGATTGCCAAAGTTTGGAGGAGGAGGGGGGCCAAACTACCTCCGGCCGCTGGCGACGATAGAGCCGACGGCGATCCAGCTCGGGATGCCCGTTGACACCGATTTTGGTTATTCAAATATCGATGGGCTGCGAATCCGAATTGATCCAGCCAAAATATCAAAAAGCGTTGATCTTTGTGGCCTGGGAACATAACGAACTGGCAAAACTGGTGAGACAGCTGGTCAGCAAATTTCATGGGGATCCCAACCAGGTTCCGAATTGGCACGGCAATGACTTCGACAGCCTTTACGTCGTGCGGATCACCGGTTCGGGCGCGACACGATCCGTCTCGTTCACTCAGGACCATGAAGGGCTTTCGAATCTGAGCAACGATTGTCCGTAAACCATGAGCCGAAGGCGCCTCCGGCGATCGCGCCTGCAGTGCCGATCAAACCGCCGAGGCCGTCTGAAGAATCGGAGGGCTCTAGGCCGAGGCTAAGATTGAATCCCATACCGTTTATTTGGATAAATGTAGGAAATATCTCAAGTCACGGTAATTCAGGCCGATTAAGAGAGTGAAAGCTCAAGTTCATACTTTATGCGCCCGCCGGATCTTTCGCTCAACACGGAATCAAAACCCGCCGCAAAGCGTTCAGGTAAATTTGTCGGCGACGGTGCAAAAACGCTGCACGCCAAGGATTTACCAAATGCGACAATCCAGCCCTTCAAAGTGTGGCATCCCCCTCGAATGAAAACCGGCCTCAGGAATCAGCCCATTGGCCGAAAGGTTTCGATGTTTGCTCTTCCTCCTTTGGGAACTGTGGCGGTGTCTCCAAAAATGAAGACGTCCGCCGGCGAGTAGTTGACCTCTTGTGCCGTCCAACTCCAGACCCCTTTACGCGCCGTCATGGTGCCGTTGGTGACTTTGACGATGGCGTAGCGTAACCCAGGACGGATGACGACATCTTCGGGGACGCCCTCGCTTCCAAGACGAATCATGGACAGTTTGGTGGCCCTGTTCGACGTCCGGTACTCCTCGAAGGCGAGGTAATGTTCCCACGATTGTCCGCCCAGATACCGGTCCCCGGTACGGAAGCGAAAATCACCTTTCTGATTCTCATGCCACGGTCTCCAAGTAATCGTGCGGTCTGGACCTTTAGATGCCGCACTGGACGACGCATAGTGGCGCACGGTGGGTGACGTTGCCGTGGCGGTCAGGATCGATAAAAAAAAGAGGAGAGGAAAATAGCCCATCTGGCTACGCGTTCCGATTCTTCTTTCTGGCATGCGAAGCTTCATTGCGCTAACTGCGATTTCAGGCCTTTGATCTGGTCGGTTGACGTAACCTTAATCTCCGGTTTCCCCTGGTAAAGTTCAATGGTGCCGGTAATTCCGACGACTTTTCCTTGGAGCGTATCGATCCGCTGGTCGGCCGTTACTTTGGAGCCGGCTTCAATGAACCCTGCGAACGTTTGATTGGGGTATTCTCCTCCAAAACTGATAAATGCGGTCCCCAAAGGGCTGGTCGTTACGGAGACGACGAAACCGCGCACCTCGACGTTTTTGCCTACGTACTGAATGGCGTCCGAATCTTTAATCACCGGCAGATCGTCCGCACGGGTTACCAGCAAACTGAGCAGAAGACTAAGAATTGCAAACAATGAACGCATGAAGGCTGAATTTGAATAGGGTTCGGCTTGCAGTAGAAAGAAGATTTTGCTCCGTCTCTCAGATTATCCGCATTTTCCACTGTTTGTCATGGCTTCCGCTATATTTGTTCGACACCGGGGAGAGCGAGCGGGACTTCGGTTTGGCGCGACAACGCCTGCTGTGATTTATTGATTAGAGATGCGCGAAATTTTAGAGACTGAAGAACACGTGCCGATCCCGCCGATGATGTATTCCGACCCCTTTTACCGGATCACCTACCTGATCAAAGAGGAGATCCGGAAGTACAAGTGGATCGAAGGAGCAAAGGGCCGCGAGCTTTCCTGGGAGCAAGCTCGGCAAGAATGGACAGACGCTTACCAGGAGAAGTACGAAAAATTCTTGATGGACACTCTCTATTTTCCTGGCGCCCCTGCTTCGGAGGTGTCCAGGCCAAGGAAGGACAGCGTTTGAAAACCTTCAAAATGGCGCCTAAGCGACGGTATCGGGACCTGTGGTACTTTGGCGTTCAACCCAAACCTGCGTCAGCCCGCTCCAGGTAATCCGAGCAGCCTCCGTGATGAGTATTGAAAATCTTTGCGATACCGAGGCAACGGTTCTCCATGCATCGCTATGAACTTGGTCGCCAGTCAGATCCTCGCCAGCACGCTCAAATTCACCGGCCGGCAGAACATAGGTGTTTCCGTCGGCTCCTCGAATGGTTCTCGAGAATCCGGACTGCTCCATCGCAGAATGCAGCCTGCTGTAATCCTCGCCCGTCGCCCTTTGCAGCTCGACACGAATGATGAATTGTGCCATCGAGCTGCAGCATAGCAGTTTTTGGTTTAGCGGTGCAACAGTTGTGCTTTAGAGTTCCAATTAAGCCGCCCATACCAGCGGAGACAATCGCACCAATTGTTCAGGAGGATCCTGGAAACGAATGGGGGAGTCAAATACCGCTGCGCGCATGAAAGGATTGGCGCCCCGCGCCGGTGTTCTCGATTTATTTTGCGGATGGTCAGGGGGAGCGGGCCTCGAACAAAAATCCAAAAAAGGCCAAGCTGCTTTCGCGCAAAAAGTACTAACATGAACCAGGCGGCATCGATTTTGACGTTGCAGGCAAGGATAGAAAACGCAGCGGAAATCGGAAAAATTGGTACCGGCCGTACAGCGGTTGTTTATGGCAGCGGAACGGCAGCATTGCAAGAAAATCGCAGCTTCTCCTTCTCCACTTCAACCGGTGTGAAAATGGGTTTTAAAATAGATTGTAGCTTTCTCCTACTGTAGAAAAGCCGGGACATGACAGTCCCAATTGAGATGTTCAAAATATCAGCAATCTCCCGATATTGCAGGTCTTCGATCTCCTTCAAAACAATAACAGCGCGATGTTCTGGAGAAAGCTGTGCAAGTGCCGCGTTGATGTGCTCGCTGATCTCAGTGCGTCGATAGTTGGCACGGGGACTAGGAAGAGAACAGGGAATAGCATCGTCAAGTTCTACCTCCACATAACGCCCCTTCCGACGAAGTGAGTCAATCGCCAGATTCACCGTGAGTCTGTATAACCACGTATAAAACGAAGATCGACCCTCGAACTTGTGGATTGAGCGCCAAGCTTGCAAAAAGCCTTCTTGGGCGAGATCCCAAGCATCATTCTCATTACGAACCATACAGTAAAGCATGGCGATAAATCTTGGCGCGGTACTTGGTGACTAGTTCGCCGAAGGCTTCAGTGTCGCCCGCTTGAGATCGATGGATCAGCTCTAAGATCTTCGGATTTTTCCGGGGCTTTGACGATTACGTCCTTCGGTAAATCTGTTGTGTAATCGCTCATGGTTGCTTTGAGATTTTATCGACCGCTTTCGATTCGCTTTTTAGGCCCAGTTTGGCTTTATCAAAAGCTTTAAACAATAACGTTAAAAAAAACTTGGTGCATTACAGCGATAAAGGACCGCAATCATCGATGGCTTTTCCGAATGACAAACTTATCGAATTGTACTTTCCGGCGTCTTCCGAAAACGGCTTATGCAATACGAAGCTATTAAAAAGCGACACCTCGTAATACAGGCGGAGTTCTTCCCCAACAATGAGGACCGAGTCGTCTCGGATGATAGAGCCTTAGTGCGAACGTCAGGGAGCAGCCTGATCAAACCTAAGGCCAGTGCTCTCGACGATGTGGCTCGAAGATCGCCTTCTCTGGGATCAAGACCTAGGCGGGGCTGTCGCTTCTTCAGGAAATTTGGTTCTCCCAGACGTGATCTAACACCGTTTGTGTGAGAGACCATTCATGAACTGCGGCGTTCTGATCTGTCTGTAGGTCCCGTTGTTTTGGGGATACTCACCGGCTCGGACCCGCTCTTCGACCGCCTTAATGTCCTTCGATGCTGAACGGCTTCGCGGCGGGTCGGTTTTTCGCGGCGTGTACGCGCATGCGCTGATCCACCCGGCCTTGAGCGCGTCGCGCAGTAAGGCTCGGCCCAGAACGATCTCAGGAAGTCGTTTCCGCAGGGAGTCGCTCGACAGCTGGGCAAAAGAGAGAGAACTTCGATAAACGCCCTGTATTCGCCCTCATTTAGGGGTTCTCCTGGCGGAGTCAACGGGGCTCGAACCCGCAACCTCTGCCGTGACAGGGCAGCGCTCTAACCAGTTGAGCTATGACTCCAGTTCAAGGGAAGGCGAAGCTAGAACCGATTGCTTCAGCCTTCAACCAGAAAATACGACCATCAAATCAGAGCAGGGCGACAGCCGTGTCGCCTGGTTAAACAGGCAATCTTAAAGAAGGGAGAGCCTGGATCCCGATTAGTTCTGCATCAGGATTTCAACCGCTTTTTCCAGTTGCTGATCCTGGCCTTCTGCGATGCTCTTCGCGTCGTTTCGTACTTTGACATCCGGTTCCACCTGGGTCTTTTCCATGAACTGACCCTTTTCATCCCGAAAACCAACCTCTGGAATACCTAGAATCAGCCTGGGATCCTGGAGGACTTCCCACCAGACCGCTGTTCCGGTCCCGGGCACCGGCATGCCGACTAGTTTTCCGATGCCGAAATGTTGGTAAATCCACGGAAACAAGTGAGCGTCGGAGTAGTTGCTTTCACCGGCGAGGACCACGCTCTTCCTGTACCATTTTTCATTGGGTTCCCAACCGATGCTCTGTCCGCGCGGAAGGAACTCAAGATAGGGTTTGCCGCTCAGGAAAGTTGCCAGGATGTCATGAAGATTTCCGCCTCCGTTGAACCGGGTGTCGACGATCAAGGCCTTCTTTTTGCTGTCACGACCTAGAGCCTCGGAGTAGGTCTCGCGATAGCTTTCATCGTTCATCCCCCGGACATGCACATACCCGACTGTGCCGTTGCTTAATTTATCGACGAACTCTCTTCGTTTCTTGACCCAACGTTGGTACAGAAGTTCGTCCTGATCGCCGGTGCTGATCGGTTTAACTGTGACTTCGAACCGGGTATTTTTAGCCGGATCAAAAATGCTCAACAATGTCGGCTGGCCGGCGCGACGATTCAGGAGAGGGCTGAAGTCCATTCCCGGATCGATCGTGACCCCGTTGATCTTCTCTATGATCATTCCGGCTTGGATTGGAGCTGAGGCGATGACCAACGGTCCTTTCTCGATGACCTCCTCAATTCTCAGGCCGGTCCCTTTGTAGCTACTGTCGAAAAAGGCGCCCAGAACAGCGGTCGCATCCGCATTTTGCGAATCCGGCAAAAGCTTGCAGCCCGTGTGACTGGCATTTAATTCGCCCAACATCTCGCTCGTCATTTCCGAAAAATCGCGGTCGTCCGAAATGTAAGGGAGGAATTTCTGGTACACCGACTTGTAGTAGTCCCAGTCAATGCCGTTCATGTCTTTGACGTAGAACTTTTCGCGCACCTGGCGCCAAATGTGTTCGAACAGGCAAGCCCGCTCCGCTGCCCCGTCGAATTCCTTGAGGGCGTTGAGCTTTGCAGGTTCGGCTTTGCCGTCGGCGACGCTTACTTTCGTGATTCTTCCGGCGGCCAGGACGAAAACATTTTTGCCTTCTTTATCCAGCCGGATCATCGCCGCATTCGGGACATCACGCATTGGCGCTTTAGGGGCTTCGTTTTCCCATAGCCGCTTCAATTCGCTTTCTCGCAGCTTCAATGACCATAACTCGTACCCTTTCTCGCTCTTGGCCAAATAGAGCAGCGTCTCGCCGTCGCCGGTCAAGAGCCCATCGACGATTTGAGCCGAGCCAAGCGTTAGCCGGTCTATCCGGTCCTCAATATTGTTGAGGTCAATGGTGATGGGTTCGATCTTTTTTGGCGTGTTCGCGTCCTCTTCTTTATTTTCCGCTTTTTTCCCGGCTTCTTTTTTCTTTTTTTCTTCGCCTTCGGATTCTGTTAAAATGTCGTACTCGGCTTTCGAGAGTTTGGTCCTGTCATAGGCTTGCTGGGTGAAAAACATTTCGTAGATGTCCTGCTGGCTTTTGGCGGAGCCGCCGTCCCCATGCAGACCGTATTTGTCTGACCACCAGATCATCGATTTTCCGTCCATCATCCAATGCGGAAGAACGTTATCGTATCCGCTTTTGGTCAGGTTAGTGAGTTGCTGCTGGCCGCCGGCATCCACCAGTCCCACTTGAGATGTCCAGCGCTCTGGAGTCAGGAAGTTGACGAGAAACCATTTTCCGTCCGGAGACCAATCAAACCATTGATCGCCATCCTCGTAAGAATAGTTCAGGTCGCCCGGAAGGATGATGCGGGCCAGTTTCGTCTCCAGGGTCAAGGCTTTCAGCGTGGTGCGGTTCTCCAGGTAGGCAACCTCTTTTCCGTCCGGCGAATATTTCGGTTGGAAATTCTCCTGGTCGTTTTCCAGGAT
This sequence comes from uncultured Verrucomicrobiae bacterium, assembly GCA_963793135.1. Lineage (GTDB taxonomy): Bacteria > Verrucomicrobiota > Verrucomicrobiia > Chthoniobacterales > JAFAMB01 > JAFAMB01. The sequence goes on along the minus strand of CAWBYX010000024.1, from coordinate 101,625 downwards.
GGGATGGATGTCGATGACGGTGGAATTGAAAAAATAGGGTTCCTTTTCTTTCGGTTGGGCGATTGATGCTTCGTAGAGGCCCCATGTTTTGCCATACTCGGCCGCAAACAGAAGCCGCCTGCCATCCGGACTGAAGGAAATATCTCGCTCTTGTCCGGGCGTGTTGGTGATTCGTTTGGTCTCACCCTGATCGACGGAAGCGACGTAGATGTCACCCCGCACGACGAAGGCGAATTCTTTGCCATTGGGGCTCAATGCCATTTCGGTGACATTGTCACTGTAAGTCCTCGTCTGGGTTGCCGCGGCACTTTCGCTGAGTCCGATCTGAACATTGACTTTCACCGGTTGCGCCGCTCCGGGCTGGAGGGTGTATATCTCCCCATCGTACCCGAAGCAGAGAGTGCCCTCGGTTGCCACGCTGAGGAACCGGACAGGATTTTTTTGGAACCTGGTGAGCTGTTGGGCAGTTCCGGGTTGACCGTCCACCAGGGAAAGGCGCCAGACGTTAAACGAGCCGCTTTGTTCGCTCAGGTAGTAAGTTGCACTTTCATCCGACGACCAAACGGGATTCCGATTTTCCCCTTGAAAACTTGATAGCTTCGTATGGCTGCCATTCCGCGCGTCGTAGAGCCAAATATCGTGTGCGACAGAAAACGTCTCATGCTTTCGCCAAGGATCTTCGTAGCCCTTCAGATCTTCATAGAGAATCCGATTTTCTGCGCGGTCGGACTGCGCATGCAACGCGGGGGTGGTTAAAACCATCTCCGGTGCGCGTCCACCCTGGATCGATACTTTGTAAAGTTGGGGGAGGAACTTCACCGGGAAGAGAGAACTTTGAGCGGAAGGCATCCGGTAAGCGTTGAACAAAACAGTTTGTCCGTCTGGGGTGAAACCGGTCGGCACGGCGTCCGTTGAATAGGTTGTTAATCGCCTGACGTTGCCACCCTGGGAGCCGGTCACGAAAACATCGTAATGACCGTATCGATCGGACGCAAAGGCGATCAGCTTACCATCCGGTGACCAGACGGGCGATGAATCATGCGCTGGGCCGGCAGTCAGGGGAACCGCCAGGCCGCCGGCGGCCGGCACGGTGAAAATGTGTCCCCGGAAGGTGAAAGCAATGGTCTTGCCATCCGGTGAAATGGCCGGATAGCGGAGCCAGAGAGGATTATTTTCCAACCCCAGAGCGGGGAAAGATGGCTCGGCCAGAGCCGGCAACGAAAAAGATAAGGAAACCAACACAAGGAGCGCGATCCTGGCACGGAGGAGAGTTCGACGGATCGCCAAATCGAAGGAGGCATGGTTGAGCATCGGGTAGAGTTCAGGAGTTCAGGAATTCAGGAGACAAGTGCCTAGACATCGAAGACGCCGGCCAATTCTGCAACTCCTGAACTCTTACAACTTTGCAATCTAACTCTCATTTCCCTTGTTGGTGCGAAGGCCGCGGAAGAGTGAGGCGAAAAGCGGAATTGTTCCTAAAATGACGAGAGAAATGGTCGTGGCGGCGAACCATTTGGCCATGTCGCCGCGGGCGTATGCGATCCAGGCGCCGAAAGCCCGAGGGATAGTTCCGGCAAAAAGCAAAAGAGTGGTTACAAATCCTCCGATCACGGCCACGCGCTCGGCCTGTCTGGAATAGATGAACGCCCAAAAAAACGAGATCACCGCGAACGCGCCGCTGACGATTAGACCCGATTTGGCCTCCGCGTTAAAGCCGATAAGGCCATTATGCGGGTTATAGATGACCGATAGGATCCCAACGGCAACGAGAAAACTGCCGTGGAAAACGAAGTGCTGCTTCATACTTTGTCCGAGAGGATTTTCCCCAGGGTCTCCAATCCTTGGACAAGCTGGTTCGTCGTCGGACGCGAGCAGTTGATCCGCATGGAAGCTGACTTTGATTTCGGGGGTCGTAAAAAAGGCCTTTCCTCGGCTAAAGGCGACATTGTTCTGGAGTGCGGCATGGTAGACCGCTTCGATGTCAATGGCCGAGGGGACTTCTACCCAAAGCAAAAATCCTCCCTCCGGGATCCAAACGATTGTTTCTTCCGGGAAATACTGGTCAATCACTTTTCTGGCGATTTCGCGCCGTTGTCGGTTTAACTCTTTCAGGTACCTCAAGTGCGCATCGAGATCGGCGCTCTGCAGGTACTTGCGGAATGCGACTTCGCACAAGGTGGCTGAATGCATGTCCTGCTGACATTTGAGCTGCGCAAACCGGTCGGTATTCCCTCCCGGAATGCAGACTCCAACCCGAATGCCGGGCGCAACTGTTTTCGAAAAACTCATGACGTACGAAACGACACTTCCATCGTCATAGGAACGAATCGGCCGAAGCCCGTCGATCTCCGACAACTCTCCGTAGATCTCGTCTTCCAGAATGCGAGTGTCAGTCTTTCGACAGATCTCGAGCAGTGCACGCCGCGCAGCATTGGACATCGTTGCGCCAGACGGATTGGAAAGCGTGGAACAGACCACGAAAAATTTCGGATGAAACCGTTCGAATAACGTGGAAATCAGGTCCAGATCCACGCCTTGCGAGTCTCGCACCGGGAGCGGTAGGACCCGGATACCAGTATCCCCTAGCATCTCGAGAGTCGCATAGTACGCGGGCGCTTCGCAGGCCACGACGTCGCCGGGTTGAGCCAGGAGCCTGATCATTCCGTGCAACGCCTGAGTGCACCCAGTGGTCATCACCATTTCCTCAGGGGTAACCGAGATTCCTCTGCGGGCAAGACGTTCCGCAATCTTTTCGCGGAGCGCGTAATCACCGTCCGGCGTGTGGTAGCCAAGAGCGACATTTGGCTCTTCGCTGAACGCAGCGTCAAAGGCTCGCTTCAAAGCTGCCTTAGGTACACAGTCCACCGACGGCAGCCCGGCAGCGAGATTGATCAGGTTCGGATTACCAGCCTGCCTCATAAATTCCAGCAGGCGAGCCTGAGGGGCGAACTTGTACGGCAAGATCATAAACGAAGGTTCGACCGGTCATTGGAAATCTTCAAGGCAGGAGTCAGGGGCAGGAGTACTGGAGTACTGGAGTATTGGAGTATGGAGTACTGGAGTACTGGAGTGTTGGAGTGGTAGGGTGAGGCTCCGTCCGAACCGGGGCTTGCCGTATTGGAGTATTGGAGTATTGGAGCCGGAAGATGTCTTCTTTCATTCTGTAACTCCTGAACTCCTGCAACTCCTGACTCCTGGCTTATGAACTACCGATACCTTGGAAAAACCGGTTTGAGGGTCAGTGAACTTTGTCTGGGGGCAATGACATTCGGGAGGGAGAACGAAGCTACGGAGGAAGAAAGCTTTCAGATGATGGACCATTTTGTCGCGGCGGGCGGCAATTTTATCGATACAGCCAACGTCTATTCGGCCGGCATTTCAGAAGAAATCGTCGGCCACTGGCTCAAGAAGCAGCGCCGGGATGATCTCGTGATCGCAACCAAGGTTCGATTTCCGATGGGGACCGGCCCCAACCATCTCGGTCTCAGTCGGAAACATATTTTGAGTTCGGTAGAAGCCAGTCTGCGGCGGTTGCAGACGGACTATATTGATCTCTACCAGGTCCACTGCTGGGATGAGAGGACCCCGTTGGAAGAAACGTTATCGTCGCTCAATGATCTGGTCAGGAAGGGCGTGGTTCGTTATGTGGGCGCGAGCAACTTTGCTGGCTGGCAGCTGCAGCGAGCGATCGACCTTAGCCGCGAGAATGGCTGGGAGGTTTTGGTGTGCCTTCAGCCGCAGTACAATTTATTGTGCCGCAGCACCGAATGGGAGCTTATCCCGCTTTGCAGGCGGGAAGGACTGGGAGTCATTCCTTGGAGCCCGCTCCGGGGTGGCTGGCTTTCCGGGAAGTTCAAGCGAGGGATGACCGCACCGCCAGAAGGATCGCGCATTGAGCGGGCGGAAAAAAAAGATTGGGGCGAAAAGTGGAGTGCCTACAACAATGAACAGACGTGGCGCGCCTTGGACGGCTTGCACGAGGTCGCTTCCGCGGTGAACCGCTCGCCCGCTCAGGTAGCAATCAATTGGCTGCTACAGAAGCCGGTGGTGACAGCTCCGATCATTGGGGCGCGCGGGATCAAGCAGCTTGAAAGCAACCTCGGTTCAACCGGATGGTCGCTGTCACCAGATCAGGTGACGAAGCTCGATGTTGCAAGCGAGGTTCCGCTCCCTTATCCCTACGATTTCATTAAGAAATTGGGGAGGGAATGAAACAGGAGTTCAGGAGTTGCAGGAGTTCAGGAGTTGCAGAATAAGAGCTTCTTCTGTCTCCTGCATTTGCCTCAGGCTCCTGAACTCCTGCAACTCCTGAACTCCTGACTCCTGTCTTAGAATAATTCCAGTTGCGCCTGACTTTCTGCTCGTTCTTCATTGAAACGCACCCCTACGCCCAGCAGCCTGACTCCCAGCGTTTTGCGTTCCAGACCCAGTCGCAGCAACTGGAGGAAACTTTCGATCGTGAGCGGCAAGCCCTTTCGCTCCACCGTAGTCCGGGTGAAATCGGCAAACCGGATCTTCACAAACAGAGATTTGACCTGTTTTTCGCTGCCGGCTTTTTTGAGGTCGGACATCATTTCCTCAAAAAGGTCCGGTACCCGAGATTCACATTGCGCGGCTGATGTCAGGTCGATTGTAAAAGTCCGTTCGTTGCTCAAAGATTTTCGCTCCCGGTCCGGCGCAACTTCTCGGCGATCATCACCTCTGCAAAGCAGGAAAAGCTCAAGCCCGAATTTTCCGAACAATTGGTGCAATTGGATCCTCGAACATCTCTGAAGTTCTCCACAAGTCTGGATGCCGAGTCGCCGGAATTTCTCGGCGGATTTAGCGCCAATGCCCCATAGTTTCTGGACGGGCAGCTGCTCCATGAATTCCGCAATATCCTCTGGTCGGATTTCGAATTGGCCGTTGGGTTTGTTCCAATCGCTGGCGATCTTGGCCAACATCTTGTTAGGTGCGATTCCCGCAGACGCGGTCAACGCGGTGTTTTCATAAATCAGTCGCCGAATCTTCTCTGCCAACGTGGCCGGATGCTCGTCGCGCATGGAAACGTCCATGAACGCCTCATCAAGGGAAAGCGGTTCCACCAGCGGTGTGAATTGAAACAGAATCTCTCGGATTTTTGCCGATTCGCGCCGATAAACTTCAAATCGAGTCGGCAGGACGATCAGTTCCGGGCATCGCTGTAGGGCCTGAAAGGTCGGCATCGCAGACCGAACGCCAAATTTTCGCGCCTCATAATTGCAGGTCGTCAGGACGCCTCGGCGGTCGCGCGCACCGCCGACAGCTACCGGTTTACCGGCAAGTTCTGGCTGATCGCGAACCTCGATGGCGGCATAGAAACAATCCATGTCCAAATGGATGATGGTGCGGGCCACCCTTCTAATTAAGCCGCACTGGCTGTGGAGTAAATCTGAGAAGCTAAGGCACCGATGTCCGTGAGCGCCGAAGCTGCTGACCGCTGAACGCTGAACGCTGAACGCCGAACGCCGAACGCCGAACGCCGAACGCCGAACGCTGAACGCCGTCTTCCTGGGCTCAGAAAAAGCTCAGGTGGTTCAAGCCTTCCTGAAGATTGACTTCAACGGGCGCAGACGGGGAACCAGCCAGAAGGTAGACGAGTTGCATCGGGCTCGCATCAACCGGAACAGCCTTTGGATGCGATAGCTCGTTATCGACGATCCATTTGGTCCCGTCCGAAAGCTGATACGCCACAAAGACGTGGCTGCCGTTGGTGGGCGTGTTCCGGATATGCCATCGATAGAAAATCAGTTGACCGTGAATTCCGTTGGAGGCCAGTCGGGATGATAAGGCAATGGCATAATCCATGCATCGGCCCTCCTTCCCTTTGCCTTTAAGTGCAAGATCACTGGCGATTCGGTAGTGAAGGGGTCGGCTGAACGGGAAAGCGCTGAGGACCAGGCAAGGCAGGATACAGGCGACAGTTACAAAAAAGCTTTTGAACATCGGCGTTTTTGTGGAGGCAATTTCAGCATTTGCTGTGCCAAATGATTCAAAATCGAAGAAGCTGAGCGGAGGATGAATGGAGTGCCCGGTTCAGCGTCTTGGTTCTTGAGAATTTTGGATTCTTGCAATTGACATCGGGCCGAGTGCGGGAGATATATCGTTCGATATATCTTTATGACTATGAAACCGTTTTGGTATTATTTCTTATCGGGTTGTGAACGCCTTCATACCTCGTTCGCGGACGCTCCAGATTGGGCCTTTTCACAAGGGCGTCATGGCGCCCGCGAAGGTTGCCGTTCCGCGTATCGGGATTTTATGGGAAGACATTGGAAACCGCACGGCAGAGGCGGTTGGGGCCCATGGGAAGATTGGGGGCCATTTTCTGGTTTTGCGGGAGGGCCTCGCGGCCGATTTTTCGAATTCGGCGAAGTCCGGCTCGCCATTCTCTCGCTGTTGCAAGAGGGCCCAAAACATGGCTATCAGCTCATCAAAGAGCTGACGGAACGCTCGGGCGGATTATACCGCGCTAGTGCCGGAACCGTTTATCCGACCCTGCAACAACTCGAAGACGAAGGGTTAGTGCAATCGGACACTCAAGATGGGCGGCGGACTTATCGATTGAGGCCGGAAGGAGTCGAAGAACTGGAGCGGGAAAAGGAAACCGTCGAACGGATTTGGAGAAGAGCCAAGCGCTGGGGCGACTGGGGAGAATCGGCAGGACCGGAATCGTTCACCTTCTTCCGCCCACTCGGCTCCCTGGTGAAAGCAACGTTCAAAGCCGCTAAGTGGGCGGCCGGAGATCCCCAGCGCGAAGAGCGTTTGACGGAGATCCTCGAACAGGCCAAGCGTGCTCTGGACGATCTTCATCGTTCATAGTCGTTGATTTACTTTTTGACCAGAATGAGTTGACGCTTGCTTTGGTCCTAGCGGTTTGATTTACTCCCACTTGGCGGCGCTCAACGCTGAATGTCTCGCCCGACCTGACATCGGGCGAAGTCCGAGGTGTCTGAGCGCCGCCGCTATCCCCACCGTTTCCTCTTCAAACGAAGGCGGCAAATGCTCTCAATCAAAGACCACGGTCTTGTTCTTATAGACGAGTACTCGATGCTCCAGATGAGAGCGAACGGCTTGCGCGAAAACGGTTTGCTCCAGATCCTGTCCTTTGCGAACCAGGTCTTCCACGCGGAATTCTCGAAACCAGCATTCCGACCCTTGCCCGCTCGTTTGAAACCGTCGTTTGGCAATTCATGCCAAGTTCCAGATGGGCCATCTCTTTGAAGGAAGCCGCGACCCGAGCGGCCTCCGGTGCGGAGGCTGGTTGCGACCATTCGACCCGCTGGAAAAAAACTTTCTCCTCCCCATCTCGGTGCTGGTCGGCGTGAAGGATGTTGCCGCCCTGCTCGAAAATCCAGCCGGCTACACGCGCCACCAGGCCAGGTCTGTCTGGTCCATGAAGGAGAGCAACGATTGAGAGAGTCTCCATGAGTCTTCAGTGTCGGTTGCCAGTTGCCAGTGTGAGAGCGAAACGGCCGCCGGTTAGGCGATGAGACCGACGATTGACGCTTCGAAATCTAGGCGTTCCCAACGTTGCGGCGATATGGAAGAACTCCGCCGCACTCGTCTTCGAGATGGGTTTGGATAATCTCCGCAAAGCTCGTTTCAGCTCGGAAACCGAGCGACTCTGCCTTCGAAGCGTCTAGCTGCCGTGGCCAGCCATCGACGATCCGCTGAATATCTGGGTCAGGCTTGCGCTGAATCAATTTCACGCACTCGCTTCCGGCAACCTTTTCGAGGCTCGCGATCATCTCGCCGACCGTGGCCGATAACCCAGGCATGTTAAGGATTCGACGCGAACCAAGCTGATCGAGATCGAGAGCACCCGCGTGGAGTAAGAAGTTCACGGCAGCCCGCGGAGAAGCAAACCAGTGCCTGACATCTTCATTCACCGGCAAGACAGCCGGTTCACCTTTCAAGGGTTCGCGAATCATGTTGGAAAAAAATCCGGACGCGGCCTTGTTCGGTTTCCCGGGTCGAACGCAAATGGTCGGGAACCGGATCCCGATGCCGTCAAAAAAGCCGCGTCGACTCAAATCGGCCAGGAGCAATTCCCCGATGGCCTTTTGAGTACCGTACGAAGTGAGCGGAGTGAGCGCATAATCCTCGGGGATCGTCTCGGGAAAAGGAGTGCCAAATACCGCGATTGAACTTGCGAAGACGACTCTTGGCCGGTATCCCGCTTTCCGCACAGCCTCGAATAGCCGTTGAGTTCCACTCAGGTTCACCCGATAGCCTTTGTCGAAATCGGCCTCGGCCTCACCGGAAACGACAGCGGCTAAGTGATAGATAATATCAGGTCGGTCCGCAACGAAAGACTCTGCGATACCTGGATCGGAGATATCCGCCGAGAGAGTGCTGACTTTGAATGGAGCTTCGGGCGGTGCAGCAGGCGTTATCGTATCGGCCATCGTCAGCCGATCCACGGATCCGCTTCCGATGCGACCGCGTTTAATAAGCGCCTCGCAAAATTTACGGCCGATCATTCCGGCCGCGCCGGTTACCAGGATATGCATAACTTACTCAATGGATTGAACGATGAATGATTGACCCGCTCTGCACAAGAAAACGATTGCTCGAGATTTGCGGATGGCCTTGAAATTCGAACGGACAAAGGTCGTTATTTCTTGCCGATCGGATGGCGATCAGGGATAACCTCTGGGCAGCATCGCGGTCGTGGCGCCGCCTCCTTCCGGTGCCGATCACGCGGACTGGGAAAGAGAAGATTATATGAGCACACTCAAGCTTTGTCGTCGCAACTTCCTGATGGGGATTGCGGTTTTCGTTCTCGGAACAGGTTTGGCCGGGGGTTCCACCAATGCGGAGGAAGTCTTAAAAATCGGTGTCCTCGGAGTGATGAGCGGTTCCGCTGCTTCCTGGGGACTCGTCAATAAGTATTGCGCCGAGACTTCTGCGCAGCTTTACAACGAGCAGGGCGGGTTCGAGATCGGAGGCAAGAAATACAAGATCGAAATTGTGCCGATCGACGATAAAAACGATCCGAAGCTCGCGGTCTCAGGTGCCGAGCGCCTGACCAAGCAAGAGGGGATCCACTACATCATTGGTCCGAACGTCGATACGACGGCTGCGAGCGTGCAGCCTGTGGCCGAGGCAGCCGGTGCCATTTATTTCCCATATGCCTTTCAGAAAACGCTCTACTCGCCTCCGCACGCCAATGCCATTCTCGGTATGATCGCTTCCTACCAGGCTGGGCCGATCATCTACAAATACCTGATCGACAAAAAGGGTGTAAAATCGGTTAGCTTCGTCGCTCGCAACGAGTCCGATCCGCTGAATCAACGAGACGAAGGTGTTCAAGCCGCGAAGAAGCTCGGTCTGGAGATTAAGTCGGCGGACGATACGTATGAGCCCGGCACGACGGACTTCTTTCCAGTGATGTCCCGGGTGGTCGATAAAGGCGCAGACCTTATCGTCCTTTCAGGCGTTGCTCCAGCCGATGCCCCGTTGCTCATTAAGAGTGCACGTGAACTCGGTTTCAAGGGGACGCTGGCGACGGAAACCGCCCAAGACATCAAGATCCTGAACGAAGTAGCCGGCGACGCCGCAGACGGTTTTATTTGTGTGGGTGGCGCCAGCACGCCGGAAATTCGTAGTGACGAAATGGAGAAATTCGCCGAGCGCTACAAGAAGGTTGCCGGCGAGTGGAATGACGAAGCTGGTACCAAGGTTTATGCACTTGAGATCATCCTTGAAACTCTGAAAAAGGCTGGACCAGAAGCGATTAACAACGTCGAGCTTTTTAAGAAGGCGATGCCCGATTTCGCGATGAAGAATCCGTTCATCAAGGAGGATAAGCAGCTGAAGTTTGTCGGTACAGCTTACTTCTCTCAGCCACGCCAGATCGGTGTTCCGATGGTGGTGAACGAGGTCAAGGGAGGCAAGTTCCAGACACTTTTCATTGGTAGTGTTGAGTGAGCAGGCGCTGATCGGTCTAAAGAATTAAGGAATCAAACGAGCCAGGAACTTCTTCTTGGCTTCCGACTTTCATAACCAACCTGGAGGATCCGGACTTGGAGCAGGTGCTGATCAATGGCCTCGTTTTGGCTGTCAATTACGCGCTGATCGCGCTCGGGATCACGCTGATTTTCAGTATCATGGGCGTTTTAAATTTTGCGCATGGGCAAATGTTCATGATTGGCGGTTTCGTTGTCTACTATCTCTACGGTCTTTTTAAGATTAACTATTTCGTTAGCCTAATCGCCGTCGTGTTGGTCTTGGGTACGATTGGCTGGTGTTTCGAAACCTTCTTCTTCAGGCGGATGCGCAGAATGGCAATCAGGGAAGAGAACTCCATGTTGCTTGCCGTTGGCACCGCGCTGCTCCTTGAAAACCTCGCCTTATCGATTTTTGGTGAGAAACAGCGAGGTGTTCCGCCGGTGGTGACTGGGGTCTATCGGATCGGCAGTGCTTATCTTCCGGCTGGCCGGCTCCTGGTCATGCTGCTCGCTCTCGTTTTAATTGTCGGACTTTTACTTTTCGTTCAGTACACGAAGCTCGGCCGCGCGATGCGTGCCCTGGCACAGGATCGGGAGGTGACTCACCTGATGGGGGTGAACGTCAATCGTGTCGCCGCCTACGGATTCGCCCTGGGAGCGGCCCTTGCCGGTTTGGCGGGGGGCCTTCTGGTCACTGTCTTCGGAGTCAATTCCGGTGTCGGGAACGTCTACTCGATCAAGGCTTTTATTATGATCATGATCGGCGGTGCCGGCGTCGTTCCGGGAGCCATCCTTGGGGCAATCGTTCTCGGGTTCGTCGAAGCGATTGGCTATGCAGTTTTGCCTGGTTCGATTACCTATCTGCTGATCTTTACGGGTCTGATCATCTTTCTGCTTTTGCGCCCGCAAGGCCTTTTGGGAAAGCCATGGGGTTAGAAACCAACCAGCTAACACGCCGCGAAGGGGATGACGGGGCCCGCGCGGTGAGCGAAAACGACCGCCTTTCTTCCGGACAGAAGCTGCGATTTGCAGCCTTCGTGCTGATCCTGTTTGTTGTCGCGCCCCTGTTGTTGGGCAAGTCGCCTTATTTCATCACTGTGCTGACGAACGCGGCTATTTTATCGTTCATCAGTTTGGGAGTCTGGATTACTTTCTCGATCGGCAGAATGAATCTCGCTCAGGGTGCCTTTGCCCTGGTGGGCGGTTACTCCGACGCGATTCTGGCGACCCGATATGGCCTTCCCTTCTGGCTCTGCCTGCCTCTCTCCGGAGTAATTGCGGCGGTCCTTGGGGCTCTCATTGGCTGGCCGGTGCTTCGGCTGAAAGGTGTCTATTTTGCCATGACAACTCTCAGCCTGACCGAAGCGATCCGCCTACTCGCGCTCAATGGAGGTGATTTCACTAAAGGGGCCACCGGCATTGTTAATATTCCAAGACCCGGCGCAATTGGTCTCTTCGGTCTCACGATCGTTCCGGAATTCAATGGCGCTGACCCATTGCCTTTTTATTTTCTGGCTTGTGCGCTTCTGGTGCTGGGGCTGGTGGCCGTTTGGCGGCTGTCGACCAGCCGGCTTGGCTGGGTGTTTCGCTCGCTGCGTCAAAATGAGGATCTGGCCACCTCGATTGGTATCAACGTCGCGAAATATCGGGTGATCGCTTTTGGAGTCTGTTGTTTCATGGGTGGGATCGGTGGTGCATTTTTTGCCGCCTTTCACCAGAATATCTACCCTGCCACTTACACGATATCGGATTCGGTTAATTTCATGCTGTACTGTTTCCTCGGCGGCCTCTCCTACATTTTAGGTCCGGTCGTCGGGGCTTTTCTGCTGGTCATTGCTTTCGAGCTCTTAACCGCAGTCCAGGATTACCAGGCACTCATTTATGGTATTCTCATGATCGCCTGCATGCTCTGGCTTCCGAACGGCATCCTGAGTCTTTCTCTGCGTCGAAATGGTAAGCGGAAGGGAGAGAGAAGTTGACCATGGCAATCCTCGACGTTCAGGAATTGACCAAGCGGTTTGGAGGATTGACCGCAGTGAATAGCGTCAGCTTTTCCGTTGAAGAGGGAGCTATCCTGTCGGTGATCGGGCCGAATGGCGCCGGCAAAAGCACCCTCTTTAAGTTGATCTGCTCGTTCGTGACCCCGACATCGGGCCGAGTCAAGTTCAATGGGCAAACGATTACCGGTCTCCCACCGCACGAAGTGGCACGCCTCGGAGTGGTGCGGACTTTCCAGGAGACAACCATCTTCAAGGAAATGACGGCCTTACAGAATGTGATTGTCGCGCACCAATTACGTTCTCGCGCCAGCTAGTCTCGGCATCTATTTTTCAAGCGTAGCGGCGCGCGCTGATGAGCTGCGTTTTCGCCTTAGCGCGAGCGAGATCCTCGACTATCTCGGATTGGGTGTGGTCAAGCAGATGGTGGCGCGCAACCTTCCGCATGGCCACTTGCGAGCACTCGGAATCGCTGTCGCCATGGCCGCCGAACCGAAAGTGCTTCTGCTCGATGAGCCTTTCGCTGGTATGAACGTCGAAGAAACCGAAGCAGCGGTAAAACTCGTTCGCGGCATCCGGGAGCGGGGTGTCACGGTCGTTTTGGTGGAACACGATATGTCAGCGGTGATGCGCATCAGCGACAAAATTGTGGTCTTGAATTTTGGTACCAAGATTGCGGAGGGTACCCCTTCGGAGATTCAGCAGAATGAAGCGGTGATCGGAGCGTACCTCGGTCAAGCCGACGAAGACGTTGGGCACTGAGCCATGTATTTTGAACTTAAGAACATCAGTGTCCACTACGACAAGGTCCAGGCTCTGGAGAATGTGACCTTGCATCTCGAACAGGGGGAGATCGTCGCGCTGATCGGAGCAAACGGAGCCGGCAAAACGTCGACCCTTCGGGCTATTACCTCCCTGGCCAGGCCGTCGTCAGGTCAGATCTGGTTCGGCGGCAGGCGTATCGACAGCCTCGGACCGGCGGCGGTAGTGGCGCTTGGGATCTCGATGGTGCCGGAGGGACGTCATGTTTACCCGTTCATGTCGGTAAAAGACAATCTCTTGATGGGAGCCTATCTGCGCAACGACAAGCGCGAAATTAAACAGGATCTCGAGAGAATTTTCACCCGTTTTCCTAGAGTCAAAGAACGGCTGAAACAACAAGCCGGCAGCCTCTCCGGCGGCGAACAGCAGATGGTGGTGATCAGCCGCGCCTTGATGGCGCGGCCAAAGTTACTGCTGCTGGACGAGCCATCGCTTGGATTGGCACCGATGGTGGTTCGCGATATCGCGCGGGCGATAGTCGAAATCAATCGTGATGTCGGCATCAGTGTCATTTTGGTCGAACAAAATTCACGCATGGCTCTTAAAATTTCGAATCGAGCCTATGCGCTGGAAACAGGCCGGATCGCTTTGGCAGGAAAGTCCGCGGATCTTCTGAACGACGACCATATCCGGAAACTCTATCTTGGTGGATAGCGGAGGGGAAGCGTGTCGGCGGCGTGTCGGTCGTGATCTCCCCAATCGTGCTCGTTATCGTTCTCGTGCTCGTCCTCGTCTTTCCTTCTCTTTTCAGCCAGTACCTCGTCAAGAGATCACGGAAAGATCGAGGACGAGCACGAGACGATAACGAGCACGATTGAAGGGAGACAGAGGAGCAGAGGAGCGGGGTTTTCGCCCTATCTTTCCGTTTTTGGCCCAAGAAGCGAATAGAGATAAGCGTGCAGAATTTCTCCTCCGAGAATTAATCGGTTTGGAAGCCGGATCTCCAGGCCGGCACCAATTTTTTCAGCGACCGAGCGGCCTGCAAAATTCGTTTCGGCAACAACGATTTCCAGACGAATCAAGTGCAGCGCACTGAGACCGAACGAGGCGAGGGCGGATGCGGACGCCGTTGCCGCGCCTCTTTTAGTTCGCGAGGTGCGGGTCCAGTAATAAAGATTGCCAAGACCGTTCTTGGGTTGAATCCGGTCGATCCCGCTGCCTCCGATCAGTTCACCGTTCTGGGCGTCGGTGATCGCAAAATCATAAGACCACCCCTCAAATCGCTCCCTTTCCCGACCCTGAAGCCAGCGCCGGGCGTCCTCCATGGAATACTCCGGATGGTACCACGATACGAAACGGATCAGTTCATGGCGCGACTCGTGAACGGCTTCGAACAGCGCTTCGGTAAAGCTCACGTCAAAAGGAACCAATCGATAATTTTCTCCGGCCGCCAACACCAGGGATCGGTAGTCGTTGGGTCATCACTGATTTTAGCTCGCCAACCTTCTTGGGCGCCGGCAGTTCAGTTCGGGAAGCTGGCGGGTCGCGCTACAGCGACGTCCGCAACGAGAAGGATAAACAAGAAATGCGCCCCAAGCCATGTGTTTATCGCTCTCGAAATCCTTTTTCCGCGGGTTGTTCTTTAAAAACATCGGCCCGCGCCTTTCCACTTCCTTTCACCGCTGCATTATGCTAAATTGCAGCCCTCATGCTCGACCGTTGGGGCAAAACTCCCGATCTCTATGACACCCTTGATCAGGATGGGAACCCCGTTCCTTGCCCGGAACGTGACCGCTTCTATGAATGGTTGGAGTGCTACCCTGATCGCATCGTTGTTCAGCATGACAACCTTTCCCCCTCCCGTGACCTATTTGTCAGAACTGTTTTTTGCGGCTCTGACGATAACTTCAATGGTCCCGGCCTCCCCTTGCTTTGGGCTACCGTAATTTTTGGTGGACCCCGTAACGGAAATGAGCAACGTTACCGGAGCCGCGAATTGTCGATGCAGTGGTACCGAATTTGTGTCGCGCCGCTGGCAAGGCTGCCTTTCTCGGGATTGCGCTGTTCGAGGATGGTTTTGGCGCGGCCTTCGCCTTCGGACGTTTCCCCGGCCACGCTTGCCTCACATGGGCGCAGGCTACCGACCGCATCCTAGACCCGAACCACTACACCGATGCCGCGTCAATGTCGGTCTACCCACAAACCCAGCAGCCCATGCATCATGATGAGGGGTTTCTTCATCTTCGACTTGCAGCTAGCCCTTCTTGTCGCGGCGGCGGCTGTTGTCATTGGTTTTTCTTGGGCAGCCGTCCGCTGCTTGGGAATTGATCGTTCCGAATGGTCCAATTCGCCATGATACCCCCGGTAAAGTCAGCTTGGGTTCGGTCTTTCCGCCCTCAGAAGTCTTTTATCTGGCGGCAGAAATTAGACCTAGAGTACCATTTTGCTTCACGCACACGTCCCAACTCTCCGACATTGGATCTCATTGTCAGCTTGACCTCGTTTCCCAAGAGGCTGAAGCATCTTCACCTTGTCGTCAAAAGCCTCCTTATCAACACCGCGCCGCCGAAAAAGATTGTCTTGTATCTCGACGCCAGCGAAATGGCCGGCCATGCCCTCCCCGGCTCTTTGTCCAATCTGCAAGGAGACGTTTTCGAGATACGGTTTGTGCCGCACGGCTTTCGATCTTTTTCCAAGCTAGTCCATGCCCTCGTTGATTTTCCTGACCAGAACATTCTGACGGTCGATGATGATTATCTCTACGACCGCCAGTTTTTGCGCCATTTTCAGCCATATCTTCACCGAAACGATGTCAAGGTTATTTCCGGCAATGGGAGAATCATGTCCACGGAGTCCGGGACAGCGTATCGTGACTGGCGCTTGGAGATGAGCGGACGGAGCCGCCACGGCATGGTCCTCGGCTACACTGGCGTCCTGTATAAACCCAAAGCATTGTCGCCTCTCGTTCTCGACGCCTCGCTCTTTCAAGACCTCTGTCCCCACAATGACGATGTGTGGTTTACCTGCTGCGCATATTTGAACGGTATCGCTGAAATACACTTCGCCGGTGTGCCCACCAACAGAAACAAGGAAATCCGCTTCCCCAATAGTCACCGGCTGATGGATCAGAATTTAAACGGGCGGCTTGAACAGGAACTTCACAACGTCATCCGCCGCTTTAGCCTCACGGGTTTTTTTCTAAACCGCGCTTCCTAGATGTTGTGTCCGGCCCGGGAACAGCCGGAGCCGCATAAGCACCATTGGACTAAACCGCTTCGCGGCCGCCAGCGGGAGTGTGCATGGCCAGAAACCGGATCATATCACCCGATGCACTCCAATCAGAGGAGCCGTTGCCGTGAAATTTGGCGCCACTGGGAGTTCCTGATCGTCCTCGTGGTCGTGGTCGTCCTCGTTCTGTCGGTGAGGAAAGCAATCGACGAGCACGACGACGATAACGAGGCCGACTGTCGAGCACGAGCACGATTGAAGGGAGACAGAGGAGCAGAGGAGCGGGGTTTTGCTCTATCTTTCGGGCCTTGGGCCAAGAAGCGAATAGAGATAAGCGTGCAGAATTTCTCCTCCGAGAATCAATCGGTTTGGAAGCCGGATCTCCAGGCCAGCACCAATTTTTTCAGCGACCGAGCGGCCTGCAAAATTCGTTTCGGCAACAACGATTTCCAGACGAATCAGGCGCAGCGCACTGAGACCGAACGAGGCGAGGGCGGATGCGGACGCCGTTGCCGCACCTTTTTTAGTTCGCGAGGTGCGGGTCCAGTAATAAAGATTGCCAAGACAGTTCTTGGGTTGAATCCGATCGATCCCGCTGCCTCCGACCAGTTCACCATTCTGGGCGTCGGTGATCGCGAAATCATAGGACCACCCCTCAAATCGTTCCCTTTCCCGCCCCTGCAACCAGCGCCGGGCGTCCTCCATGGAATACGCCGGGTGGCACCACGATACGAAACGAATCAGCTCATCGCGCGACTCGTCGACGGCTTCGAACAACGCTTCGGTAAAACTGACGTCGAAAGGAACTAACCGATAACTATCTCCGGCCGCCAGCACCAGGGAACGGTAGTCGTTGGTCATCACTTATTTTAGATCGTCAACCTTCTTGGGTGGGAAGCGGTTCAGTCAGGGACGCCGGCTGACGACCGCCACTGCGATGTTCGCAACTACCAGGATAATGGCGAATGCGCCTCCAAGCCATGCGATAATCACCCGGAATGCTTTTTCCGCCATATGGATCGGAACAGAGACCGGGACGGAAACGATTTGCGCGCCGATCACATCATCCAGGCTCCAGCCAAATCCGTTGTCTCCTCCATAAAGCTTGATCATCTCCGCGGGTGCCTTGTCCGGAGTGCTGTGGCACTCCAGGCAGCTGACATTATTAACCTTGATCGGCCGGGCTAGAAAAAGCGCTGTGCCGGTAGGCGATTCGCGGGTGTTGATGAACTCTGCCTGGGTCGGATTGCCGCGGAATTGATTAACCACGTCGCTTTCCCAGTCCGTCGCGTGATCGCGGGGGTTTGTCGGGTTAAGAGTCGCTTCCTTGTAGAAATAATCGGGAAATTTTTCGCGGAGATAGCCGAATATCTCCGTGGCGGCGAACGCGGGAACGGACTGTGGATGAAACTGGGTGTCGATCAGTTCGTCCGGCCTGCCTTTCACGGACTCCAGGAACTGCTGTTGGGCTTCGAGTTCATGCTGTTGGCCGAGGACAAAGCTTTTTTTGGCATTTCCCCGAATGTCTTTCGAGGCGTTAGGATCCAAAGACTTCGGTATCTGGTCGATCGTTTTTCTAAATTCCTCGATCGCGGTTTGCAGTTTGAAATTCTTTTGCTGCAGCAGCGGGGCAACCTGTTTGGTCGTGTAGGTGCGGCTTGATAGCATGGTCTCCATGATAATTCGCGCGTTCTGGACGACATGCTGCTTTGCATCGTCGAGCAACATTTTTCGCGCGATATAGCCCACCAAACCGAGGCAGATTGCCAGGAAGGGAATGAAGATCAGATTGAATTTAAGCAGTTTCATTCGTGAACTCCATCTGTGGCGATGACACAGCGGAAGCCGACATCGTCGCAACGAAAAAGCGGACCATACCCACGCCGATAAGACGAGAGCAATTCTTCAGCGCGCGAGGTGGCCCATGACCCTCCTCTGAGGGTGCGCCAATTCATGGTGTTGGCAAACTTATCCATACACCATTCCCAGACGTTACCACCGATGCAGCAAAGGCCGCGCCCGTTCGCCTTGAAAGCTGAGACAGGGCCAGTCCGAGGGTATGCATCGTGAAAACCGGGGATGACGCTCCATGTTTCCGGTGTATCTACACGTGATTCGCCCCCTGCGTAGTTACCAATGTCGTTGGGCGGCGGAAATCCCTCTCCCCAGGGATAAACCCCTCTGATCTTTCCGCTACGTTCCTCGGGGGTGTTCCCTGCTTCATGTTCAATTCCCACCGCTCGGCTCCACTCGCGATCGGTTGGCAACCGGTAGCTTTGAAACGTGGGCATTGTCCCTTCACTCCGTTCCTTTCTGGTCAGCCAGGCACAGAATTGGTTTGCGTCTTCCCAGCTGACGCCGACCACCGGATGGCCTGGGCCTTGCTGAAATCCAGGCGCTTTCCAGCTCATTTCGTTGAGCTTAAAGCCGTTTTGCGTGACTGCTGACGACATGCCTCCGACCGCATCGTAGCCTGTCGCCTGCACGAACGCCTCAAAATCACGTATCCGGGTCTGGAATACCGAAATGTGTAAATTCCCCAACGGGACGAAACGCATTTCAAGGCTGTTAATCCATTCCTTTCCCGGCTGAGGTGGGGGATGAGAAGCGACCGGTGCATTGGTCTGCTGTGAATGAGTTGCCGTAACTACCTGCGGCTCTTGGTTCATGAATGGATTCAGAATCGCAGGTAGAAAATACCAAACCGCTCCGATGGCCAACAGGAGAGCCGTCAGCGCTCCCACGATTGTCCAGAAATGGCTCTTCGAATCAGGAATAGGATCGAAAGGTGGTAGAGCTGGCGTGGGGACCGGGGCTGAAGCCGTGCCGTTCGGTGGCTTCCGGAGCGGTGAAGTTTGTCTTTCCGGTCCGGGCCGGCTGGCCGCGCTCTTTATGGTCTCCGGCTTCGCATTTGCGGCCCCGCGGAGCGAGTCATAAAACTCGGCCGCCGTCGAGAAACTGCGCTCGGGTGTCAGGCATTTTCGGAGGACTTCATTGCCCTTCTCTGAAACGGTCGATAACGGGGCAAATCCCCCAGGTTTCCCACCCAACAGTTCGTACGCCACGATGCCGAGCTGTACGACGTCTCGCTGCAGTTTCAGGTCAAAAATGATCGTCTGTTCCTGGGCAGCGCCCGCAGATGCTTCCAGCCCTTTGACCTTCTCGAGCACACTCATCTTGACGACAAACGTCGGCCATTCGTCCAGCGGGCATCGCAGCACGATGTTCGCCACCGGCTCTGCGAAGCTTTCGGGGAAATGCAGAAAGATGTCACGCAATTTGATTTCGAGACTCAGACTCGCCTCTCGCGCCGCATCCACCGCAGGCGCGACCTGCTGAAGGAGCATCAGCATTTCGCGCAGCGTCAGGGCACGCCGGGCGCGCAACAAGTCGACCAGCGGAAAACCTTCCAACCATTCAAGCACGATAAAACTGAGACCTCGATCCCTCTCGACAGCGAAAAGCTGGGTGAAATTCGGGTGAGAGAAACCCTTGATGCGAACCGCTTCTTCCTCGATTTGCCTGAGGATCTCTGGCTCGGCCAGAAAAATTCTCAGGGTAACACGCATCCGGGTCAAGATGTCTTCCGCGTGGAAAATGTGTCCCGGATTTGCCGGATTAATGTCTTCGACCAGGCGATACCGTTTCTTGAGAAGCCAGCCTGCTTCCGGTCTCAATTCAAGAGCGTGATCGCTGGTCAGTTCGATCGTTTCAAACGTCTCCGCATCCTTCGTTTCGGGTCGGGCTGCAGGTTGCGGCGCAGACAAGCTCTCGATGCAGGATTTTAATTCCAGCCGGAGTTCCCACGGCGTTTGAATACGCTTGGTTCTGTCTTTCTCGAGCATGCGGCGCAGCACGGAAACCACTTGCACCGGCAGAATCGCCAGCGAGTCGTAGGCCGGCGTTTTCTCCAGATGCTGCGCGATGACGCTGGCCATCGAACCCATAAATGTCGGCTTTCCTGTCAGCATGTACCAGAGCGTGACTCCGAGAGAATAGATGTCCGAGCGAATGTCTTCTGGCTGCCGGTCGAGCTGTTCAGGGCTGGCAAAATAGGGCGTCCCAACAAAGCCGCCACGCATGGTGAGATGCCCCGCTGCTGTTGATTCGGCCACTGCTGATTTCACGAGACCAAAATCGATGACCTTCGCGAGAATTTGCCCATCACTCTCGCGGACCAGCATGAGATTGGACGGCTTGATGTCACGGTGGACGAGTTGTTGCTCTTCCGCTGCCATCAGCGCGCAGGCGACTTGCTGGGCAATATCCAGGCCAAAGATACAGTCAAGCGGTCCTTCCCGCTTTACCCGGGCGTATACCGTCTCCCCGTCGATGAACTCCATCGCGTAGAAATAGCTCTCACCATGCTTTCCCAGGTGGAAAACGGAAGCCACGTTTCGATGCCGTAAGCGCGCGGCGACTCGCGCTTCGCGCAAAAAACGCTCTGCTGCATTTTCGCTATCCAGAAGGCTGGCGGTGATGACTTTCAGCGCCACGTCACAATACAGATTCGTATCAAAGGCTTTGTAAGTCACACCCATGGCACCGCGCCCCAATTCCATGAGAGAGCCGTCTGAATTTGTCAGAAGTTGATAGTGCTCGAACTCCAGCGATTCTGCCATCCTCTGAAACCTGCGATTGAAGTTTAGCGCCAGCGATTAGCGTCCGGTTCGAAATTCTAGCAGTCAAATCCGCCCGTTCCAGGGAATATCGGCAACAAACCCAAAAAGGTGAGAGGTCATCCGAAATTTGGTGCGCCCCACCTTAGCTCCGGGCAGCCGCTGAACGCCGACACGCCGACACGCCCCCGACCCCCTGGCGTTTGCCCCCAGGCGCTGGAACATTGTCAGGCATGAACTCGAAGTCGATCGTTACTCTTTGTGAAATCTGTGGTGCGGAGGTTTGCGGGGAGGGTACAGTTTGTCAAGAGTGTCATCGGGCTTTTGCGCCAGGACAGGGCGCCGAAGCCGCCTGTGAAACAAGTCCGCTGGATCTCAGCAAATATGGTTCCCCGATGTTTCCGTGGGAACAGCTTGCCACCCAGCCTCGCTTGATCTGCGCAAATTCGGTCTGGCTGCTCCTCGCGCTTGGTCTGGTGATCCTGGTGATCTTCCTCGCTCTGGTCCGAGCGCCGTTGCCCTCCTGCTGGGAGCTCTCTTTTTGACAAAGAGCTAACGCGCCGAAAAAAATTCTTGATTGGTCTATTTTTTGGTTGCCTTTTGAAAGCATACCACTATATGTTGTGCTCTGTTAGTCCAGAAACCCCATATATGCACACAAGGAGGTTGGGACGAAATTGCTTATGTTGCCGAATTCGAGGATTTGGATACCGCTTCAACCGTTGTCGGTATCGGCGAGGCCTCTGAATTTTTAAATCCTGCATCATAGCGCTCGCCAGATCGCGTCGAGAACAAAATCGACTCTGAATTGAAGATCCGGATCCATAAAGAGCAAAACGCCTCGTGTGCAAGTGGAAGCGAGACAACAACCGAGAAAAGCCAACCAAACGAAACGTTAATCGAATAGTCAGAAAATATGAACGTCACACGCTCTCAACGTACTGCCTCATCAGCTGCTCCCGCCAAGAAGAAAACTGCTTCGACTTCCACGGGCAACGTCGCAGCGGCTAAAAGCAAATCGCAAACAAAGGCGATTGCCCAACCGAGCAGCGAGCAGGTGGCCTTACGTGCTTACTTTATTGCCGAGCGCCGACGGGTACTCGGCATCCACGGGGATGAAACTTCGGATTGGGTCGCAGCGGAACGGGAACTTCTCGAAGAATTGAAAGCGAAGTAGGAAGCGTGCGGCGGCCGCAACCGACCGCCTGTTTTGCTGCCCGAGGAGTCGCCAACGTGTTTGGCGGCTCGATACGGTGTTGTTCGGAGGGCCTTGCTGAGGCGGTGTTTAACCTTGGCGAGGTTCCTCTGTTTTCTTGCGAAAAGCTGACACGGAGGGCACCGGTCTGGTTCAACGAGTCGCCTTTTGCAACAGCGCGATCCTTTGCATGATCTGGCCTGCATTGGCGCATAAAGCGCATTTTTGGCGGCGCGGCGATCATCCCAGGCCGTCTTTAAAGCTGCTCCAACCGCTTTACCTCAGCCCTGACCAGTTCTTTACGCCATCCCTCCAGATGATTTTCTTGGTCTTTCAGGGCTTCAATTTGACGTTCTAGCCAGTTTTGTCTTGGCGTCCCATTCGTCTTCGAATTGGTCGAACGGAAACCGGCAACTTTTTTCGCACAGTCCAGAAGTAAAATTTACGTTTACAACATTAAAAATCCGTGTTCTATATCAGTCGATGAAAATAACAACACTAATATATTACGTTCTTTTATCCGCCCTCTGTGTTCCTTGGCAAGGAGCCTTGGCGCAAACCGCTGCTTCCACCGCCCAACCACCGGCTTCCTTACCAGTCGCGCCGCCGGCGAAGCGAATCGTCAATCCCGAATCGATCAAACGAGCTAAGCTGACCCGCCTGCGCAAGGACGTTGCTCTCACTGACGAGCAGACCACCAAAGTTAAACCGCTGATTGATGCTTACGTGAACGATTTGCAGACCGTCAAAAACGACGCCTCACTCGATTCGCGAACCAAACGTCAGAAGCTCTCGGAGGTTCGGCACAAATATGACACCGACCTGGATGGGGTTCTCAACCCCGAACAGCAGCAAAAGCTGGCGTCAATGAAAGAGGAAAGGCGGGCCAGATTGCGCGCTGCCAGGACCACCAAGACGTCCTCACCTCTTGAGCCATCCGCTTCCCCGGGAACGCCAGCAATCGTTCAGTGAGCAACCGTTCCCTAGCTGTGCCGGGCGCGCCTGGTCCTCTCCTTTGGCAGCCTTTGTCTACCCGCGAAGAGGGTGGAGCGCCCGGTGCCTGCTCCTTCGAGTGGGTCCAAAGATTGATCCAATAGATGTAGCTGGCAGATGGCCGCAGGTCAGTTGGCTGTCTTGCCAGCAACGTCTGAGACGATGCACTGGGATTGCACTAGCAAAATGATCAATCTGCATAGATCGTTTCCGAGCGCGTCGCCTCTCAACAATCACCATACCATGAGTAGTCTCTTTATAACCATTTCGGCCATGTTGCTAGTGCAGGCTCCGGCACTTCTTGGCCAAAGAGTCGATCTTCGGAACTATGTGATCGGCGGGTATGATGCGAATTCTAACGAGACGCGGTTTTCTCGTGATTGAGGATCCGCACCGTGGCACCTTGGCCCGGTTTGGCGATTACATCGCCCTTTACATCAACACAGGATCATTTTGGTAACCTGGCCGGCTTGAAACTGCCGTTCGACAAGCGAAGATCTTGTGTTGAAGCATGAGGTTCTTGTTAGGGATTTGTAGCTGGCTTGGTTCTTGCTGTGAATTGAGCTATGCCAGAACAAATGCAAAGACCGCCGGTCCAGGTTCCGTGGGAGCGCAAATCAGGAGACGAGGGAGGTCCAAAATCACCCAATGTCTCAAAGCCTGATACAAACAGCTTGCTCAAACGCTTGCGCTCAATAGATCCGGACCAGTCCAGAAAATACCGCCAGCGTAGCGGACAATAAGTCTTCAGTCCTCGCAGCAGGAGCGGGATAAGTGGCTCAAGGAGAATGGGCCATAGCCAGATTTGTCTCTCTAGCGGATTTTCAAGTCACCAAAAATCCGCCATCAATACGAAGAGCCAGACCGTTCAACATCGCCGCTCCATCGCTCAAAAGGAAACAAACGACCGAAGCGATGTCTTCGCACTCGGCAAACCGGCCCAAAGGAATTCTAGCCAGCATCGGTCCGCCCTTGACCGGATCGCTCCAAGCTCGTTTACCCATTTCCGTCAAGACAACCGTCGGATTAACAGAGTTGACTCGGATCCCGTACTGCCCCAATTCGACCGCCATGACTGCCGATAACTGATCAAGTCCGGCCTTGGAAGCGCAGTAGGCTGCGTGATCGTGCAGCGCCTGAAAAGAAGCCATGCTGGAGACGTTCACGATGGAGCCGGCAACCCCCCGTTCGATCATTTGGCTGGCCACGACCTGGGAAACGATCATCACGGCGCGAAGATTGACGGCCATCGTTTTGTCCCAGGCCTCCGCAGTGGTTTTCAAGAATGGTTCAAGAATGGCGATTGCTGCGTTGTTGACCAGGAAATCGATTTCTCCGGCTTTTTCGGCTGCTCGTCGGGCCTGCTTCAGGGTTACCCAATTCGGCGATGATCGTTTCGCAGCCGATCTCTTCCTGCAAGCTCTGCAGATCCTTCTCTGTCCTGCTCAGAGCGACTACTTGCGCATTGAACCGGTGCAACATGGTGCTGATTTCTCGCCCGATGCCTTTGCCGGCACCGGTGATCAGGACACGTTTCTGATTGAAGTCGAAATGGAAATCATTTGGGAGTTTCATAATGGCGTTTAATGATTCCAGCGTGCCTTTTTAGCCGAATCAATGACATTCTTTTCAAGTTCGGCTGGCAACTCTCCTTACGTTGCACCGGTGGGGAAATGGAATCTCTTTTATCGTGACCCTCTTTAATTGCATGCAGAAAATTTGGCTGCTCGCATTGCTGGCCCTTGGCCTAGGTTCTTCCTACGGAAATGATGCGATCTACCCGGCTGCGCCGGCGGCGAAAACGGCAATCGATTTCGATAACGCCGGCTTTCTCATAAACGGTCAAAGGACGGTTATCATGTCCGGCTCCATTCACTATCCGCGTATCCCGCATGAGCTGTGGGCGGATCGGCTGCTACGCTTGAAACGATGCAATTTCAATACCGTTCAAACCTATGCGTTTTGGAACTATAGCGAGCCCAGAAAAAATCAGTTTGATTTCACCGGCGACGCCGACATTAGTAAATTTCTTTCCACCGCGCAGGAACTCGGATTGTACGCCACGGTGCGGCCCGGCCCCTATGTCTGTGCGGAGTGGGATTTTGGCGGTTTCCCCTTGTGGTTAAAATTCGAGGGAAAACTCATTGTGCGTTCTTCCGATCCCGCCTATCTCGCCTGGAATGATCATTGGTACGAGAAAATCATTCCTATCATCGCAGAACATCAGATCAATCACGGTGGCAACGTCATCCTTGTGCAATTGGAAAACGAGCATCCTGACGGTTCGGGCATAGTCGAGAGCAATCCTTATTTTCAACACCTCCATGACGAGGCGGTTCAACTCGGTCTGCAGGTGCCCCACTTCATGAGCGGCTTGAATCATGGATTCAACCCGACGCCTCAAAATATCGATCCTGCGCAGCGGCAGAATCCTTGGATGACTACTGAATTTTGGGCGGGGTGGTATGATGCGTACAGAACGCTGCCCGCAAATAGATATCGGGAGATCGATCAAACCCAATGGTCCATCCTGGGACACGGTGGAGGAGCGTATAACTTCTACATGATTCATGGGGGAACGAATTTCGGTTCCTGGAATGATCAGGAAACCGGAGCTAGCTACGATTACGGGGCGGCGATCGGCCAGGCGGGAGATCTCCGGCCGATGTACTATCGGATGAAACGGGTAAATCAGATGGGACAGAGCTTCTCTAATATTTTGGCTGATAGCACGAACGCCGCCGATGCTTACAAGGACTTTGTCAGCGGGCCTGGAATTGAGATCCTCGGCGCCCGCAAGAGCGATGCCGGGACACTTGTTTTTATTCGGAATTCAAGATCTGAGGAAGGTATCGCGATCTTCAAATCTGGCGAAACATTGAACATTTCGAGCGACGGCACTTACCCTATCCCTCAAAATGTAGCCCTGGATGAGAGCGTTAAAATAGTGGATGCGACGGTGCCGATTTTGGGTATTGCCCGCAATGACCAGGTGATCACGGTAATCGTCTACGGACGTCCAGGAAAATTCGGACGGCTTACCTTTTCGGGAGATATTACGCCCGGCACCACCGCAGCGGGCATCGACGTAAGTTCGTCAAAAAGGGGTAAAATTAGCCTGACAATTAAATTCCCTCAACAGGGTGTGGAGGAGTGCCAACTTGATCAATCGGCGCGGTCGATCCGTATTTTAGCAATCAACGAGGACCTTTCCCTCTACACCTGGATCCTGGGCGAGGAGGGTAAGCAATATGTCGTTTGTGGCCCCGCCTTCGTCCAGGATTTGCAAGAGCTAGACGGAAAGCTGTCGCTGAAGATCGAGCGCCCATATGGAAAGGTGTCTTGTGGCCAAGTGGCGGTCTACGGTGCCAGATCGAGGAGCTGGCATTTAGCTGTTCATGCCGATCCCAGCATGGATTCGGAGCAGCCTCCTGCCCTCAGCGCCTGGCAAATGGCGATCACCAGGGAACAGGCTCCCGATTTTGACGATGCAAAGTGGTTGCAAACCTCTGATCCCGAACAAATGGGAAGGGACGGTGATCATGAACCCTTCGCCTGGTACCGGACGCTTGTGGACATTCCTCGCGGAGGTAACGGCATGCTTCATCTGCGCGGCTTGGATGAGGTTCGAGTCTATATCAACGGAAAGTATGTCGGTGGCGATCAAAGCATCACCGCAGATTTTGTCGAAGGCCAAAACACTATAGCCGTTCTGGTCTCTCATCGGGGGCGCTCTAAACAGCTCGGATACATAGGATCCTTAGAGCACCGGGACGACAAAGGACTCTTTGGGCCGGTTACGCTGGACATTCAGGGGCAACATCTCGATCTCAAGGGATGGCGCATGCGCGGAGGTCTGGGTGATTCGGCCCAAGTAAACTCTTATGGCGATTTGGGGACGACTCATGACCTACCCGTTTTCTATCACGCTACTTTCATGACGAAACCTCCGGGCGAAACTGGCGCCCATCCTATACTTCGCGCCCAGTTCGCCGGCCTGGGCCGTGGCACTATGTGGATCAACGGTCACAATCTGGGGCAATACCCGGAAAAGATAAACATTAACGGGCTTTATGTTCCTGAATGCTGGATCAGGAATGGCTCGAATGATTTGATGATTTTTGATACACACGGGGCTCGCCCCTCACAAGTCCGACTTGAGGTGGAAAAAGAAGCCAGCCGCGAAGTGATTTCCGCATCCGACCCCGTGGACGCAACAACCCCGATGCTCGTAGATCCAGAGTAACCGACGCCGAGAAATTGTTGGGAAGCCGTCTCTGTTTAGATCGGGACGATCGATTGGGGCTAAAACGTCTTCGGACATGTAAGACCCTTCATTCCTGGGGCACGGAACGTTTCTGTATCTATTTTTTTGATCTTCGAAGAAAAAATTCGGTGGCTTGAAAATTCTGCAACCCCCTGAACCCCTGCGACTCCTGAGCCTGTTTGTCGAATTCACTCGCGGAAGAAAGGAGACCTGGTAGCGACTTCGCGAAGAAAAACCATCGACTCAACGGGCTTGATTTGAGAGAAAGCAAAATCCGGTAAGAATTATCCACGGAAGGATAAGGCGAGAACAAATACCGGTGCAGGAAATATTTTAATGCTCAAAATTATTCAACAGTTAGGTGGTTTGAAAGCTGGATTCAACAATTCGCTCAACGCAATTTCACACCGTGTCCGACGACCAAAAAAGGGAATGTCTTCCTTCTGCGGTTTTTCATCGACGATTGGAAGTATTTTCCTTGCCGGCCTTTCGCTTGTGCTCATGGACTGTCGAACCGCACAGGCAGCTCCGCCGGCCGGTTATAAGCTGGTTTTCGACGAAGAATTTAACGGCCCTCTTGACGTGGCACCATGGACTGGATGGGCGCCCGGCCACAAATGGACCGCGCACACGCCGTATACTGGAGACTTTGGCGCTGCCTATTTCACTGGACCAAGTGAAAACGCAACGACACCCGATCCGTTCAACATTTCAAATGGCATACTGACAATTAAGGCTTATCAGGATCCAATGATTAACAATCACTGGCGATCCGGTTTGCTATCAAGCTTAGCCACTGACGGGAGCGGGTTCAGCTTGGCGCTGGGATACTGGGAATGTCGGATGATGTTGCCCTCTGGCCTGGGTGTTTGGCCCGCATTTTGGCTCGACGGAGTGGCTGGTATCAAGAAGAACAGGACGGTCAATTCCCCGGAAATAGATATTCTTGAAGCCTTTGGCGTCGATATGACGGTGGCGCATCATTACGTGCACGTCTGGACTCCGAAAACCCAAGATCTCTGGCACGTCAGCCTTGCTACGATCGGAATAAACCTGGCGAACTCTTGGCACGTTTACGGATGTTTGGTCAACACCGACTACATCCATTTTTACCTTGACGGGAAAGAAGTATCAAAGACGCCTACCCCAAAAGAAGCGACGCTGCCGCTCTATGTCATGGTCGATCTCGCACTCGGAGGCCCTTTCCCAGTCGATCTTCCTAGCCCTACGTTCATGCACGTGGACTACGTTCGAGCCTACTCGCGTTAGGATTACGGTCGGCAGAATCTCCCGGCCGGATTCCTTATCAAAAAGCGATGGCAGCGTGCCGTCATCGCTAACCTCAAGTCGAAGGCTCTCGGTCCTAGAAGCGACGAATGTGAACAAACGATAGGAATATTTGGGCTCTGCGGGAACGGACCGGACGAGCAACTCAAAGCCGTGAAGGGCGTCCGGCATTCCGGACATGGCTCCTGGGTGCCGCTCAGGGTCGCTCCCCGGCATTAGCAAGCGAAAGCGCGTCGAATGCTTCAGGGCCTCAGGCGATAAACCCAAATGTTCGCCAAGCCCCGTTACCTGCCGATCATTGTCCGAAGCTTGCTGCTCTCGTGATGGTTACCGAAGTGAAGAAGCGCGGTGGCTCTGATGTTATGGGGGTCAATCGCTTCGTTAGTGTGAATGGATCGATAGCCCCAAAAGAAATAGAGATTTCCAGGCACCATCTTGATCTTGACGATCTCTTTTGAGCCACGCTCCCACCGCTTTCTTAAAAGTTTTTGGGTGAACGGGTTGTCGAGCATCATCTTGTCGAACAAATTGCGCAGGTACGTTTTTCGGAAAGGCCGGGTGTTGGGAAGCAAAATCAGATCGCCCGGCTGTCCTTCGGCTGGAATCAGAATTGGAATGAGCGCCGTAAGGACGTAGGAATCGTAGTGGAAGACCATCGAATGCTTTTGGACCAAGTCGCCGGACAAACAACGCAGAATCTGATAAAACTCGGTATTAGGGGCTGGCTTACCTGTTCCGCATTCGTATATTCCCCTACATAAATTGATGAATTCAGGATCGCTCGGTAAATCATGTAGGAACCACTTTTCGCGAATTGCAAATTTACTCGAAGGAACCGGACCTCACGCGGCCTTTAAAATTGCCTGAAGGATTTCACGGGAAGGGAGGTTGGGGTGCGATTGAGCTATCGTTGTTGTCGGTGACGCCGTTACCGCCGAGTACGATCGTCATAAAGCCGCCGGAGCTGTTGCCGCCGCCTCCGGAGACGGTAGAGAAGAGACCGCTGGCGCTGTTGGAGATGCCGCCAGTGACTGCAGCACCGGGGCCGCTGGCGAAATTCTCAAATCCGCCGCTGACGCTGGCGTCGGTACCGTCGGCGTTGTTTAGCCCGCCGCCCTGACGGTAGCGAAGAGACCGCCGGCGACGTTCCGGATGCCGCCACTGACGGTGGCGAAGAGACCACCGGCTGTGTTAAAAAATCCCCCTCCAATGCTTGCCCCAAAGCTTTTGATCGTGTTCCGCTCACCCGCAACGAAGCCGCCGAAAGCGGTCTGGGTGAACCTATTGCCGCCCCCGATCACTAAGTTGTGTGACCCGCCGCGGTCGCCGGGATTGAGCGGGGAGGGGAAGCCCGAGGTTTGCATAATTGTTGGCAGGCCGAGGGAGGAGTCGCCGATTAAGGGTTTCATGGGGTCTTCGTCATAGCCAATGATCAAATTACCAAGCCCACGGGGATTGCCGCCGTCGTCCGTTGAGCCTGAGCCGCTGCGGATATGGATATTTACGCCGCTGAAAATTATATTCGGTCCGATTACGCCAATCGCAGGGTTGGGATCGACGCTGACGAAAGGAGCAAGCGCGAGGACGTTATGAGCCGCAGTCAATTGGTTCTGCAGCGACGTGTTACTGTTCTGTAGGCTCTTGACCTCGCTTTGCAGCTCTGAAATGGATGATTGCAGAGAAGTCACCTGCGCCTGTACCGCCGCGATTTCCGCACGTAGGCCTTTGTCGTTGTCCTCGCGTCCAGGATGTGGGTTGTCATCTTTGTCCGCCCACCCGGGTACGGGTGTTAGGACGAAACACAGACCCGATACCAGCAAGAACCGAAGAAAGGTCGAGCTAGCGATGTGCCGAAGATTTTTCCGTTTTCCAATTTGTCCCCCGCCGTTGATTTCGTCAGCGTTTGCCGTACCGCTCATATCCGTCGTTTTCGACACTCTGATAGTGGCGCAATCGAGTTCTCTCATTTGGGTTAGACTCCGATAGTTTGGCCCTGGCCAGAACCGGGCGTCCGCAATAAATTCGTTAACGGTCAAAACCGCGGAACTGGTCGGAACCGATTTTGATTTGCAGTCTGCCTCCGAGCATAAAGCACTTTGGTTGCCGGATTAAAGAACTAACGAACCCAAAAGATACAATTGAGTTGCTCCTTACATCTCTGACCACGGGCATGATCCTGTTCTCGCCAAACTAATGCGGCGAATTTGGTAATACCTTGACTCGCGGCGAACGCACATTTGGGCCCCGAACGGCTCGCAGGTGTCTGCAACTGGCAGTGTCACAACGCAAACTGGAATGACCACCGGGTTTCACGTCTACGGATGCCTGATAAACGCTGATTTCATCCACTTCTATATTGATGGAGTCGAGGTCGCCAACACGCCGACACTACCGGAGGAAGCGCTGCCGCTCTACGTCATGGTTGATCTGGCACTTGGGGACGGTTTCCCCATTGACATTCCAAGCCCTACACGCATGTACGTTGATTACATCCGCGCCTATGCGCCTTAGACGTTTTTCCATTAGGCTCTGGATCTTAACCAGCGGGGAAGTCGACGCCGGCAGCCGGCAACAATCCGATCCCAAGTGGTCAACGCGCTTTTTGCAAGACTACGGAACCGGCTCTTGCGTACGACATAAGGCTGGAAACAGAATTCCTTGTATTCGAACGGCGCGACTTTGCGGAATGCGAAGGTGCGCCGACCGATCCGACCGACAGAGGTCCAGGCGGAGTCGTGTTTGAGGAAATCTACCAAAAGGGCGCACGACCAGAGTTGGGTGTCGTCGATGACCAGCATACCCCCGAGCTTCAGTTTGCTGGCGGTATAATACCAGTCGATCACCGGCATCGGAAATCCGTGGCCGCCGTCGATCAGGACCAAATCGAGTGGAGGGACCTCAAGGGCCGGCAGCGCGTCCTCGGACCGCGCAGTTACGAATTTTAAGCCGCTGCTGGAGATCCCTTCTCTTTGGCAAAAAGCCAGAATGCGGTCGGACTCGCCACGATCGGGAGTAATAGAAATGTGGCGGCCGCCGAGTGCCGCGAAGAGGACGGTGGTGAGGCCCGCCCCAGTTTCCAGTGTATCGCCGCCGAGCGGGGTGTGCGTTGCCAGAAACCGGATCATATCACCCGATGCGCTCCAATCATAGGAGCCGTTGCCGTGAAATTTGGCGCCGCTGGCCGCGAACCTGGCGAGCAACGAGTGAGCGACCTCCGCGCTCGCGGCGTCTGGCGTGTTCAATACCGGGCGATCTTCGACTTTTAGTTGGGCATTGCGTCTCATTCCAACAAGAAAAAACGCCTAGCCCGAAGTTCATTTATCAACCGGAGGCCAGAATTTCAATTAATCGCCTATCGTTGGAGTATTGGCAACGTGCCAAAAGTTTTTTCTTCGTTTTTCACGTTTGTCGCGGGACGGGAAGGAACTGTTGGCCGAGCGGGCCCCGTGCCGATCACCTCACGGTGCGGCGATGGGTACAGCCTTACGCCTCGGTCGTGGAACGACCTTTGACGTTTCGCTCGAGACGCAAATTGACCGCCGAACACTTGCCGAGTGGACGAGACCTAGATTCGCCCGGAACTTGATTGGTCCACGAATATCAGCTTTCGACGACTTCCATCAGGGCTCCATCTTCAGTAAATACCCATTCGCACTCGACGGCGATGAACGGCCCCGCGCTGCTTCTCCGCATCCATAACAAACACACGAATGTGAGAAAGAATGTGTCTGCTGGTGAACGCCGAACTAATTTGAGTCAATAGTGATGTAGTTAGGAACGCTGCCAATCGACACCTCCGGGCCGCTGACCACCACGTTGCTGCCGCTCTGCACCCATTTTGCTCGAACGCTCGTGTTGCTGATCGGATCGTACACTCGGACACGACGGGCGCCGGGGTGATGGAAGGTGATGCTCACCGGTTGCGAAACCCCGTTGTCGCTGTCCCATCCGCCAGTCCAATAAGCCACGATGCTGCTTGATGCATCTGCCGAATCAAATCCGTAGGCGCGAAAAGTGGCTGTGGGCTGAGGATTAACGGACGGTGAATACTGCGAGGGAGAAAACCCCGCAAGAAGGTTGATCACCCTTCCTACGTAATAATAGCTTACTTTCTTAGACAGATCCGCAGCGAGAAGCCCGTAATTATCATAACTGCTCAGCGGGTCGAACGCTTCATCGCTGAGGATATAAATGAAAGTGTGTTCTACTCCTTTGGCTAGCGATTCGGTCAGCCTGCGCGTGTACCAGACGCCTTGGTCAGCTCCGGTATTTTGCCATTGATGGTTAGGGTCGGTCCTGGTGTTAACCCCCCATTCAGTGTGCCAAAGTTGTTTCGCAGGGCCGTACTTCAGAGCCCAGGCGCGTAACATGTCCACCTCGCTGCTGAAGGAGCCTGCCGCATCGGTGGTGGCAATTCCATCCCGCCCTACGGTGGTGCTGTCGTACCCGACGAATTCGATCTGAACGCCTTGACCATTCTTGTTCGGGTAAGGATGATCGGTGATTCCGTCTACGGCAGCGTTAAGGCCGGCTTGGATTTCGCAGTAGGTGGACGGCATCGAAGCTCCGCAGCCGATGACCTCAAGATCAGGGTTTGCTGCCTTTACGGCTAGAGCAGTTTGATTGAGCATCTCCCTGTATTGCTCTTGCCACGCAGGGATCGGCAAAGCGTAATAGTTGCTTCCTCCGAAATAGGCTTGCATGGACGTGTTTGGCTCATTCAAAACTTCAATCGCCTTGACTGCCGATAAATCGGGATGGACGGCGATGTAGGCGGCAACCCAACCGCAAACGGTCGCCATTTCTGATGCCCCCTTGCACTGGTTCAGCAAAAGACACACCTTCAGATTGTATTGGCCAGCGAGTGTGATCCAGTTGTAATCCTGCACCGGGAAAGTGAACGTAGAGACGTTTCCTCCGAAGGTCGGGTCAACGTCGATCACGTTGAACCCGTCCCGAATCCAACCGGCGCCGGTACCTGCAATCAAGGGCATTAATGCCACCGGATCTCTGGTTTGAGTCGTACGGCCGAAACCGGTGCATACCCCGAACCGATCGTCTCCAGCGTGAAGACTTCCACCGAACAAAAGCGAAAAGAGCACAGCCAGCCGAATGGCGTTCAATTCCATAACCAAGATAATAATACAAAAAAAACATACTTACCATAAAATTCTAGTATTATTATATTTGATCGAGAATTCTTCTTTTTACGCCACCCGCCAGTTCACGCATGCGCGACGCGCTTGTGCGGTGACTACAAACCAGATGGTTTGCCGGCCAGGCTTTGCAAGCTTACCAGGGAGCGTGAGGCCAGATGCAGTTGCACGGTGCCGGCTTCCGTGTGCGCGATGGGGGCTTCCTGGAACTGCGCTTCCTCGGTGGTTTCGACGACCCGCCAATCCGAATCGGGTAAGCCTGCGATGACCGCTTCGCGGGCGGCGCCGAGGTTCAGGATGTGCACGGTGTAGTCGCGATGGTTGCCAAACGCCGTGACCAGGACAGCCGGCTGGTCCGAGGCCGCCGTCAGAGCGTCGCTGGAGGGCGGCGTCAAGTCCGTGAAATGTTTCATCAACCAGAAGCGCGCGGTAGGTTCGACCGCGCCATCGCTAGTCACACGCGCCAGGGCGTAATCATCGGAGAACTCCCAATACTGCGCACCTTGCGGCCGCGCGTAGGTTAGCAGCTCCTGCGCCATACGCGCTTCGCGAAGCCCGTATTCGTAGCTGTCGTACGATCGCGTGTAATAGGCGGAGGGATCGACGCCCATTTCGGTCACCAGCAGCGGAAGCCCCAGCCATTCTGCCACATTGCCCCACGCTGCGTACTGCTCCGGCGTGCCGCCGCCCCAGGAGTGAAATCCCACCGCGCCGATGAAGGGTAAAGCGTCGGGGTCGGAAGCTGCCTCCAGGACAAACTGGTAGGTGTCGCGAGGGCTGCTGGCATCGCCCAACAACATTTTGGTTTTCAAGCCCAGCTTTTGAAAGTAAGCGCCAATGCGTTTGATGGCTTGGGCATGACCCTCCGGCGTCATGCCGACGAAAATTCCGATATTCGATTCGTTGAACGAAAACAAATCCGGTTCGACGCCATATTCGCGCTTGGCATATAAAAGGAAGCTGCCCAACAGGTCGAGCAGCTCGTCCCATTTTTCGGGATTGATGATTCGGAAATGCGCGGAGTGCGGCTTCTCGTAAGGATCGGTGTAGAACCGCTCGGGCAGCCACCAAACGCTGATGACTAAATGCGCGCCCATCTGCTGGAGCTGGCGCATGATCTCGAGGTCGGTGCGAATTTCGGGGCCTGGGGCGCCGCGCTGGTGGTCCCACTGCTGCGCTTTCATTTCGGCGCGCGCCCAAGCGATTCTCAAGTGGCTCAAAGTATAAGCCGCGATCGGCGATTGGTTGTTGAAGCAGTAATTGCCGCCGAATCCGTCGAAATGGAAGCGCGGCTTGGCGGGATCGACGGTGAGATGCACGGGCGCCGCCGCTGGTGGGTGATTATCGAGGCGGAGAGCCGCCGCAAAAGTAGCCGAATGGCCAGCGGGAAGGGCGCCGCTCAGAACGGCTGCCCGCACCTGGAAAGACCGCCCGGCGTTATCCCAGCGATCCACGATAGTGGCCTCGGTGGGCTGGTCGAAACCGATATCGAACGCCAAGTCTCCCGTGGCGTTCTGGAATCGCAACGCCGCGGTTTGGCCGTGGAACAGAACCGGACCGGCTGCCCTCACGCGGGCCAGGGCGACGGGAGACGGGCAGCCCTCGGCAGTGGCCGTGCCCCCCTCGAACGGCGGACGCGGCAGATCGAGCCGGAATTCGATGCCATTCAATTCGAGAGGCGAATCCGCGAAAACCGTCGTGGAGTAGCGCAAGCCGGCGGCGCCTTCTTCGGATTTGCATTCCAGCCTGCCGCGCCCTCCGTCCGGCAGTGAGAAGGCAGTGGACCAGGCAAGGTTCCCTCCTTGGCGCACGGCGCCCGAATCTCCGCGGCGCACCTGGAGGGGAACCGGTTTACCGGTGGGAAGCACGGCCACGATGCTGGAAGTGATTTCGAGCTCCCCCGCCTCGGAGATCATAGAAACGATCCGTCCGTTGCTGTCGTAGGCGGCCTTTTCGCCTGCCATTGCTGGCAGGCAAGCGAATAGCAGGAGAAGGCGGCAGCTCAAGCAGGTGAGCGATTCGAAGAAAGGCGCGTTGGCTCGCACACAGAAAACCGAGACGATAACGACGACGAGGTCGATCCGGCGGAAGGGCGAACGAAAATGGCCTACCAAGTCCGGTACCCAGAAACAACCTTCTCAATGGGGAGGAGCGTAGACATGGATATAATCGACTAGCAAATGCGAAGGGTTGGGGGTCTGATCAATGGGCCAACCTCCTCCCAAGGCTAGGTCTACCATGACATAGAGGGGCTCTGTCGCTTCCGGAGGAGTCGGCGTTTTCCAGAGCTCTGCCCCGTCGAAGTAAAAGTGGATATAATCTGCTTTGATCAACGCACCGTAGGTATGAAAGCCAGTCGTCATTCCCTGGCAGGTGCTTGAATTGCCTATCCCGGAGAGTTGTTTGCCATTGGTGTCCCAGACATGGACAACCTGATGAGCAATTTGGGAATTAACTCCATATTCTTCCAGGATATCGATTTCGGCAACTTTGGTCTTCGGACTTCGGAAACTGCCGAGACCGTCCAGCCAGAAAGCCGGCCAAACGCCCGGCCCGGCCGGAAGCTGCATCCGGGCCTCATAGTAACCTAGCGCTTGAGCAAAGCCATTTCCCTTGGTATCGACCGACGACAAGAGCCCGGACCTCCAGTGATTCTTCCGGCTGGGATCCTTCGAAGCCGTAATGGTCAAAATTCCATCTTTAACCCTGAACGGCGAAATTGGATCCGTCGGATTCGAGAACCAAGCTTCACCGAAGTCCCCCCCGTAGGGTGTGTGGGCGATCCATTTTGTCCCGGGTCCATACGCGGACACACTCAATGGGCCGTTAAACTCTTCAGCGAAGGCAAGTGTGTAACCGGTAAGATCGGGCGCCGATAGCAAAGACCCCACCGGACCACTCAATGTTAAAATGAAGGCAACTAACGCAAGGCGCATTCTAATACTATAAATCAAAGTCCTAATTGTAGTTGTAGGCCGGCGAATCTACCAACTCTTCTTTGCCAGGATAGTCATACTCGACGCCGGTGGTATTCATCCAGTTGACTATACGCCAAACCCAGGAACATCCAGGTGGTTGGCAGAAACAGCTCCGACAGAGTCAGATTGAAAAGGAAAAACAATCCAAAGATGCCGGTTTTGTAACCTCCGTAGACTCCCTCCCTGGGCAAACACCATATCGGCTTGAGAAAAGCGAAACAAAAAATGAGGAATCCAATGATCCCTGTATTAGTAAGTACGGCAAGTCCGACTTGGTTGTAAGTATAGCCGAAACCAAGGCCAAATATCCAGTTCATCAAAGAAAAACTGTTGAACAGTTCCTGAGTATTGAGAGAGGACTCCACTCTCATATGCCCGGATTGCGTATCCCCGGATATCTTGTCGCCAAACATTCCCCGAAATGTCTCTGGATACAATTGGCTTAAAGCAATGACACCACAAATCATCACCGCCAGAAAAATAAAACCCAGTAAACGACTATTCGGGGTAAGGAGGACGTAAAATAACAGGCAGACAACAAGGCGATGTAACAGCTTGTGGAGGTTGTAAAGAATGCATTAAAGGCGAGAAGAGCGACCAGAAATAGCTTACGGTATTTCATCGCGATCATTAGATAAAGAACAATAGCCGATGAATAAAAAGAGGGTTCACCAAAAAAGCTTTTTATCCGCACCAACGATAGGCCGCCAAAATTAACGGTTTGTGACCAGCTGCCAGGGTGGTCCTCGCCGTACATTCGGTTGGCAATAAAATCTCCAGGGTGTTTAAAGATCAGGAAGAACAACCATTCGTAAACTCCATAAAGAGCCATGACAATGCCGCCGATGAAAACGTACTTCATCCACTCCGCACGGAAATAATAGCGAAAGTAAAGAAAAATGAAAATACAGGCTGCAAAGTAAAGAGATTGCGTAAAGAGGGCAGACCGGAAGAGTATTTTCGTATCGAGATCGTTGATTAGAAAAGCGCCGCTAAAGTCGCTACGGTCATCTATAATGTGTCCCAATTGACTTCCGGCGAGCAGGCCTAGCCAGATGAGGCCGAGCGCAACTAGAAAAAAAACGTAACTGCGGTTGACTGGATTAAGGCCTTGGGTTTTCAGCCTGACCAAAACGAAGAAAAGGGAAAGGAAAGCGAAAATATAGGCCGGAGTTGTACCCTGGATAGATGGGACGACCAGAAGGGAGGTCATGGGCATGACCAGGCACCAAATGGCAATAAACGCTTCCTCTAATTTGCTGGCACTATTGTTCATTTGATTTGCAATTCACATTTCCTTGATACGCCCCGGGTCGCAGCAGCCCAGGAATATATCCTCTCAGCGCCAAAAGATGTCCTCGCAGTCTTCCGTTCCAATCCAGCGATCGATCGCCCTTCAGTAGATGCCACAAACTGGTCAAGGTGCTCTTTCCAACGCAGAGCGTCCAGAAGCGAACCCAGGCCATGAGAACAGGCAGGTGCATCACTCCCTTTTGCAGAAAATACCAATTGTTGGCGACGAACGAGTAGCCGCGTAGAACTTCCCGCACCCGGCCGCCCGGTGTTTGCAAATGGACTCCGACGCAACCGTCGAACCGACCGACAAGGCCGTAACGTTCCAGGCGGATTGATAGATCATAATCCTCCCCATAAGAGTAAAACGGAAGATTCTCGTCAAAAGTCTCGTAATCCAGGATAGGCCGCCGGATGATCATGTTGCAGCCGTAGAGGATATGATGCTTTCCACGGCTGAAGAACCGGCCTCTCGGGCTTCCGCCAGGTTTGCTCTTTCGCCAGCAATTCTTTCGCTTCCTCTCGCGTAATGCCTCCGTTCGCGACAAGATGGCCGGAAATACCGACCACCGCGGCATTAGCGTTCATAAAGGCGACAGCCTGCTCCAGATAGTCTGCTCGGAGTTCAAAATCATCATCGAAACATCCGACATACCTGACGCTATTGGGAACCAAAGCAATGCCCCTGTTCCGCTGCAAGGTCAATCCAAGCGGGCCAACAATATATTGCACGTCAGTTCCCCAGTCGGTTTTCTGGGCAAATCTTCGCTTGGAAGGGACCACCACAATGATCTGGTTCGGTTTAAGTGTTTGGCGCTGAAGGCCGTCGATAGCTTCGCGGACAAAATCAGGGCGACCCTTGGAAGCCATGATTACGCTGATAGAACCGTCCGGGGTTGAATGCATTTATTTGGTGCTCGCGAAAGTGAATTTGTTTCGGGCGGCTTTTAGATGTCTTCGGTAGAACGCGAAAGTGAACACTGATCCCACCTCTCCCAGGGGGATGTGATTCAGCTTAGATCGACATAAGGCAAACGCGATGACCACCAAGGACGTATCCTGAAGGACCATCGTCGCCGGAACAGCTGTAAAGCCGAAGTGAGGTGTGATCTGACTAGCAAGCATCAATCCTCCGATCGTCACACCGAGAAACAAATAGTTAAACAGATGATGCATATTGCTGCAAACCAAAACCACCCCTGCTACGGTGCACACTCCCTGCAGTGCGATGCTGACCGCAAAAAGCAACATGGGAAGGTGGCCGATAATAACTTTCCCAGCGGTCCATTGGGCGATCATCCATGGACCGCAAGTTGTCAGCAGCAACAAAGTGATGGCTCCGCCGCAGACAGCGCAGGTCAGCATGATTTTCAGCAAACGGATATAAACGTGCCAATCTTTGCGCCCGTAGCTCCTTGATACTTCGGGCGCAGAGGCGAGAGTGACGACTTGAATAAAGAGCAGAACCATCCGGCTGACCGTCCGAATCGTCACGAAGGTAACAACAAAGGAAGCACCAAGGGCGCGATTGATGATCAGAGGATAGCCCTGTAGAAGCAAGGCTGCTGCAGCTTGACCTGACAACAAGGGCAACCCATCGATGAAGATGCTCTTCGTTTGGACCCACGATGCGTGCGCTATTCCGAAGACAATATGTGGGCAGGTTCTCCGCACGTCGACATAGACGACAACGGTGGAAATGACGACGCAGACAAGAATGCACTTCGCTAGAAAAACCGGATTCCCATGGGTAGTCAAGACGGCGGCCACCACGCAAAATTCGACCATCCTCCAGAGATTATTCGCCATGACACCTCGTGCTTCATTTTCCGAAGCTCGATAAGCGGCTCGAAGCAGGCTTAGACAAAAGCCGGTCAGCATGTAGCAAATCAGCAGCAGCACGATGGTCGCGGTGTCCGAATTGTTAGTCTGGGTAAAATGAAAGTAAGAACCCAACTTCAGAGTCGAAGCGACAGCGATCGCTCCAGCGATTAAGATCCCGGAGAGGATGCCTTGGATGAGGAGAACATTCTGGAAGAGGCTATTAGCCAGCTCCCAATTGCCGGCCGAGGCGGCAACCGTCATCCGATTGGACGCCACGCCCGCTAACCCTCCCTCCAGAGACCAGAGCAAGCTCGGAATGGAAAACAAGACTAACCATTCACCGTACCCCTCTTTATTCCAGTAATGAAGGAATAAAGGTAGAGATATAAGCTGATAAACACCATTCATCGCCTGACCAAAAGCGTTGGCGGCGAAGTTGTGTAGAACACGTTTGATCGGTATGCTGAAAGAAAACATTTTTGCGCGGTGCCGAATTTTAATTCAGCGCATTCTGGTAGACAGATAGACAATCTTGCGAAGCTCGATCGACGGTAAAGAAATTGAGGTTCGAACGTGAGCGAGCCTGCATATCCGCGAGAACTGTCTGATCAGTCAGGGCATCGATGATCGCATTGGCCAACAAATCTGGCCTTCGAGGAGGAACCAGAACGCCCGCCTTGCCGCCATCCAACATCTCTGAATTCCCGCCTACGGAAGTGGCGATGATGGCGCACCCTGCCTCCCGCGCTTCCGCCAGAACCAAAGCCGCCGGTTCGGAATGGGAAGGAAGGACAAAGAGATCGGATCCGAGCAAGTAGGGGCGTGGGTCGGCTTGGCATCCGCAAAACACTATTCTATCTCCCACGCCTGTCTGGAAAGCCAACTGTTGATAGGCTTCCCGGTAGGGACCGCTTCCGACCAGGTACAAAAAAGCCGTCGGTACGGTCGCACTGACCGTTTTGAAGGCGTTGATCAGGTCGTCGATGCCCTTGCGCGGATGAAGCCCGCCGACAAAGGTTATGGCGGGACGGTTAAGGATTTGAGCTGGTGGCGATTCGCTGCTGAGTCTGGGTGAACCGATGGTTCCGTTCAAGACCACCCGAAGCTTGGATCTTTGAACTCCGCGTTTCTCCATGCTCTTTGCTACCGCTTCGCTGACCGCAATCACCCTGTCTCCCAAGCCCATCAAGATGGCCGATTTTTCAAATTCGTTGTGCACCGTGGTGACCAGTTTAAACTTTTTGAAGTGGCGGAAAATAAAAGCAAGACCCGCGCTCGTCACCATGTGGGCATGAATGATATCCGGGGATATCGCGGATATCGTGGAATGCAATTTACGAGTTGCCTTGAGTAAATTTGCCAGCGTCCGCTTCTGGTTTATGACGATATGTTTGACGCCATGGTCCGCCAGGATGGAATCAAATTGCCCTCCGCCACTCACTAGGAAGACCGAGTGGCCCATCCGTGACTGAACACATGCCAGGTCTACGGCAACATGGACATGACCGTTATTCGGTTGGGTGTGATTCAGGAAATGGATGATTCGCATAGAGTTGGCCCTGTTGTTTTAGGAGACCCGGCTGAAGAATTGTTGGGTGATCGATGCCAGTGTGATCTGCTTTTCCTAAGATAATTGGCCGACGATCTCAGGACCACGGGGATTGGCATAGGGATCAGTATAGTTCGAGATAGTCTAGATTCTCGGAATCTGAAGGTCTGGCCATGACGGAACTTATATAATTACGCATCCGATCAACGAAAATCGAAGTGTCAAAACTGCGGGCATGCGCCTGGACATCCGGTGGACGGAATATCTCCTCCGAGGATTCGAATGCGAGGATTGCTTCCGCGAGCGAATCTGCGGTTTGCTCGCGAAAAAAGACGCCGGTAAATCCTGGTCCTTCTTCGGTTCGCTTCTGGCGATTCGGATTATACGTTCCGAGGACAGTCTCAAGAGAACCTCCCTTTCCGAAGGCGATCACCGGCCGGCCATAAGATTGCGCTTCCAATGGAACCATGCCGAAATCCTCGTCGGCGGCGAAGAGAAGAGCCCGGCATTGGGCATAGAGATTTCTCAATTCCGTATCGTCAACCTCTCCAAGGAACTCCACGTTCTTCGGCGAAATCTTCTTGAGTCGCCGTAATTCCGGTCCGTCTCCGGCAATCAGCAATCTCCGGCCGAGCTTGCGACAAGCTTCGATAAGGATATCGGTGCATTTATAGGAAACCAGACGTCCCACCGCCAAGTAATAATTTTCATGTTTTTCGGCCAGAAAACTTCTGGAAGTATTGATCGGCGGATGAATGATAGTGCTCTCTCGCCGATAATACTTGTGAATACGTCCGGCGACGTATTTCGAGTTTGCTATAAAGTGATCTACTCTCTGCGCAGCGGAATAGTCCCAGTTTCGAACATAGTGGGAGGTCAGACTAAAGATTGCTTTAAAAAGCGGTGACATCCCTTCGAGATAAGCTGCGTGACTATCCCACAGGTAGCGCATCGGAGAATGGCAATAGCAAATGTGCGTCGAGCCGGGGTCAGTGAGTACCCCTTTCATCGGTCCACTATCGGAACTGATCACCAGGTCGTAGCCGCTCAGATTCAGCGTTTCAACCGCGAGTGGATAGAATGGCAAAAAATGGCGATGCGCTTTTCGCGCTGCTGGAGTTTTGCCCAGAAAAGAGGTGATTATTTTATGGTCGCGAAGTGCGGGCGGCAGTTTCCCTTTATCAAGAAAGAGAGTGAAGACATCCGCGGTCGGAAAAAGCTTCCCAATCGTCTCGGCTACTCGCTCACCCCCGCCAAGAGTGATAAACCAATGATGAACTATCGCTACTCGCATATCCTGAACTCCTGACTCCTGTTTGAAAGCTTGCTAACCCGCAAAATGACCCTGGCGCTTCAGTGAACCCTGCTTCGAACAGGTTGCCCCGTAAGAGCAACCGGCTCAGTTACCCGCGGCAAGTTTGAGGATCCGCCACGTTTCCGTGGCCGCCCCTTGCCAATTGTACAAAGCCGCACAACGCAAACCTTGTTCCACCACGGAGGCCCGTGACGCACCATCAAGTCGCAACAGCGCTTGTAGTTTAGCCGAAATATCTTCCGGAATGAACGGGTCAAAATAGATCGCGCTTCCACCGCACACTTCCCGGTGCGCCGGAATATCGGACACCGCGACCGGACAGCCGCAGGCCATGGCCTCGACCGGGGGAAGGCCGAATCCCTCGTAGATCGACGGATAGACGAATCCGGCCGCGCCGGAATAGAGAGCCGGCAGCATCTCGTCCTTCACAGACCCAAGGAAACGAA
Organism: uncultured Verrucomicrobiae bacterium; assembly: GCA_963793135.1. Lineage (GTDB taxonomy): Bacteria > Verrucomicrobiota > Verrucomicrobiia > Chthoniobacterales > JAFAMB01 > JAFAMB01. The sequence goes on along the minus strand of CAWBYX010000024.1, from coordinate 58,742 downwards.
CTCCTTCGGGGATGGATTCGAACTGGAATTTGGCGAATAAATGTCCACTTGCTCCAACCACTGCCAATGTCGCCCCATCAAATTTCCCGTACTGCCAAGCCTCCAGAAGCATTCTTAAATTTTTTCGGGGCTCGAGTGAACCGACGAATAGAATATAGGGAGAGACTAGCCCGAGAGTTGCGGTGACCTGTTTGATCGCATCCGGTTCTGCAGGCTGGAACCGCCGATCGACTCCGTTATAGATCACGTGAACCCGTTCTGGTTCTGTCTTGGTCAGATGGAGGATCCGATCTTTTGAAAATTGAGAAACAGTAATGATGGCCCGCACTTTGCGAATCAGACGCGGCATCAAAGCAGCGTACCAAAGCGCAAATTTGCGCTCAAACCATTCAGGATGGTCCAGGCTCGCAGCGTCATGCACAGTCAACACTTGCCGGCTTACCCCGATGGGGCCGGTATTCCCGGGGCTCCATAGCAAGCGGCTGCGAAGCTGAGTCGGCAGATAAAGCTGCTCCCAAAGATGTCCTTTTATCCCCTGCAATGCCTGCGACGGTTTGACTGAATCCAGTTCCGAAGGCATGTGGGGTAAAAGGCTTAGCAGATATCGCTGAACGCCCGTAATTCGGTATCCGAGCGTGCGGAGATTGACGCAGGGTTCCAAGGTCATCATACGGCGATATTCGACTTAGGGGATGGACTATCAACCTGATCGACAGATTTGCCCTTGCCGGCTTGAAGAAACTTCCGCAAGCGCAGAGTTCGATTGGATAGCCCGAGCGCCGGACGAATCAGCATCTCGGACATTCGCAAAGGCAGCAGGGCCGTGGCGACGAACCAGGCGCTGATGGCAAGCTTCTGCGCCCAGGAATATCCGTCCCATAACAGGCAAGAAAGAACTCCGGTGCCGAGCAGCTTTAATCGGTTATCCTTTGGATCGAGCCCGCGTCCGGATAAGCGCAGGTAGCACAGGCGCTGTTTCAAGCGCGATGGGTCGGGTAGTTTTGGCATCTCTGTCTGGTGAGCTACCAGACGCCACGCGCGGTCCCTGACTGACATCTTTTCCAAATTCATTCTCCAGGGTCTTGAGGCTGGATTCTAACTGAAACGTTGATGTTACGCCCCCTGATGCCTTGGCATGGCGGCGGTAACATCCTAGAATTCCCGGAACAGCGGCGATTGTTCCAAAGTAGGGTGCAGCTAATATGGCCACCGAATCGCCGCCGAAGTGGCTCGACTCAAAGCCCCGAAAATCGCTGTCATCTTCGTGGCGGAGAATCTTGCGGAGGTAATCCCGATAGTAGACGTTTCCGCTCCCGGGCGGCGAGCAGTAGGCGCCGAAAAGGCGCATCATTTTCAGCGGTTCCTTTCCGCTGCCCAAACGGCCGCTCGGCACGACCGCATCCATTCGGACCCCATTCTCATCGACCACATCAAGGTAAAAGTGAGCCTTGACGCATCCTTCTCTCCAGTGGTTGACAACTTCACTGAGACAATGCGGATGGAGATAATCGTCGGAATCGAGATAGAGCAAAAGGTCACCGCTGGAAACGGCAAGACCACGAGAATAGCAGGATGACTGGCCGCCGTTCTCTTTCAAGACAGGTACGATGCGATCACCATAGGATCTGATGATCGCGGGTGAATCATCGGTGGAGCCGTCGTCGATGACAATGACTTCGGTACTGCTGTAGGTCTGGGCCAATGCGCTGTCGATCGCCTGCCGCAGGAACCGGGAATAGTTGTAATTAACGATTATAATAGATACCTTCATACCGCGTCGTTCCCTGACCCGTTTGATTTCGTTGCGACATGCGCAGCCCTCGTTTTGAGCGCCAACCTTGTTTTTACAGTGCAGCGGCGAACTAAATAGGTGAGCACTAAACGTATTCTGGCCAGCCGGCTCAAACGTGGAGTTCTGAGAAAGTGGCGAATATGATCTCGAAGCCCGATTCCCAGCGAACCGCGCGCCGTCGCCTTCAAAACGACTGATTCCAGAACGACATAAGACTGGGGAGTCAGCCGCTTACTATTATTTCCCATAAAGGTCGAATAAAAATCCTTGCTCAGCCGAGTGCTGAGTCGATCTTCCCTCAGATCGCAATTGTGCACCGCGGCAGGGAACTTGCACCAGAGGAAGGCTACCCCTGCGGCTTCCATCCTGAGGAGTAGATCCCAATCTTCGCATTGCGATAGATGCACGTCAAATGGAAATTGTTTAAGCAGAGTTCGACTGGTCAACCAGGTACTGGTGTGGATGCTGCCATAGTCAAGAAAAATGAAGTCGCTTAATGCTTGGTTCCTCTTCCATGAAGTCAAGGGATAGATAGTTTGCCTTTTGCCCAGCTCATTATAATAGGAAGAATAAATAAGAGCATTTGCCGCCGAGCCATGTTTTTCAAATGTGGCGATTTGGCTAGCTAACTTGTCTGGCAGCCAACGATCATCAGAATCCAAAAAAGCGATCAGCGGGTAGCCGGACTCTTTCACTCCGGTATTCCGAGCCGCCGAGACTCCAAGGTTAGCAGGATGGCGAATCATCCGGACGCGCTGGTCATCGATCAACTCAATCGGGAATACCTGATCAGAACGAGAACCGTCGTCGATGACTATTATCTCGAAATTTTTCCAGGTCTGGGCCAGAACGCTTCTCACAGCCCGCAATGTTAGCTGAGGGCGATTGAAGCTCGGTATGATGACCGAAACGGATGGAATTTCTTTCATTCCCTTTTTTGGCGTACGCTGATCGGGAAATGTCCGGCTAGAGGTTCCCCTTATCTGAGAACCTGCTCTGATGAACCATCCGGTATTTCTTGGTTGCTTGTAGTGTAACAGTGGCAGGGTTACCTCTTGAGCCGGAACCGTGATGGTTAGGCACTGTGCGTTAACTTTGCTACTTTCTTCTGGATCTTGCGGAGGAACTCGACGGCGAAACCCCCGCGCTTGCGCCAGAGCTGTTTGCGTTGTTCGCTGGCCGTCTGCTTTTCAGCGTTCCAGGGAAATGGTTGCGCCAACTTGTAGTCGCTTTTCACCGGCAGGGCAAAAGCCAGAATGTAGGCTCGGCGCGGATTGGGCGAGATATTTGCCCCGGCATGGTGCAGGGTGCGGGTATGGTGGATGGTGCAGCCGCCGGCAGGTAACGGGCAGGCCACTGCTTTCGTTTCGTCAAAGTTGTCCACGCAGGCCAGCGCGTGAATTCGGGGATCATTACCCGGAGAAGCGTGACGCAGGACCTTCTGGCGATGGGAGCCCGGCAGGAACTCCATACATCCGCTGGCGGTATCCACCGGTTGTAGCGGCATCCAGATGCTTATCTCGTCGTATCCTGGTGCATAATCCAGGCGAAAAGCCTCGTCTTGATGCCATGGGGTTGGGGCGCCGATTCCCGGTGGCTTTAAAATGGCATGCTCGAAACTCCCATAGGCTTTCGGACCCAGCAATTGTTTGGCGATCGCAAAAGCATTGGCGCGAAATAGGGTGTTCTTCAATTCGGGCGCGAAAAGAACCGGATCCAGTATTTGCGGCGAGGTGGGTGGTTTGTTATCATCCTCGTCAGTACCAACCGCGTCGAAGTACGCGCCTTGCTCACGACCGGCTTTCTCGGCGAAAAGACGATCATAGACGGTTTTCAAAAACTGCACCTCTTCCGGTGGACTGATTTGTTCAAGTCTAAGATACCCCTGTTCTTTGAATAACTGAATTTGCTCTTCGTTTAAGGTTAATGTTGGATTGATCATTATCTTAGCTGTTCACGTTTTGGGGGAAAGTGCGGGTGATGAATGTTACCTAATCGAAACCGCAGGGATTCAGGAGACGATATGGCGGCTTCTGCCTTCGCCCGCTGCTGCTCCTGGTTCTGGTTGCAGATTGTTTTCGGCCAGCACTCGATCGACTTCGCGATGAACGATGCTGGCAAATTTCTCGTAAGAAAATTCTCGCTGTACCACTTCCCGGCCCCGTTTGGCCAGACCAAGTCTTCGTTCGTGATCGTTAATCAGGTCGATACAATCTACCGCCAGATCCTCTGCATTCGCTGCCACCAGTAATGAATGACCCGATATTAGATGATCCTCAAAGCCTCGATGACCAACGACCGTCGAGACGCAGGCCCGCTGGAAAGCCAGGCTCTCCAGGACCTTAATGTTGGTCCCCGCTCCAGTCCAAAGCGGGCACAAGGTAAGCCAACTTGCCTGGTAGAGAGCGGCGAGATCGTCGACAAACCCCAAGACCTTGATGCCGGGGACCGCTTGCCACCGACTGGCTACCTCGGGATCGTTCTTGCCCGCCAGCCAATACTCCGCCGTTGGGCAGGCTGCTCTGACCTTTGGCCATCCTTCGCGAATGAACCGGTCAATTCCCTGGAGATTCGGCAGGTAGGTGAGAACCCCGACGGTGAGAACAATGGGAATCGTCGATCTCGAACCATTCGGCTGAGACGTGGAGGGGAAAATGGTACGGTATGTTTGGCAGGATCGCCGCATTTCGAGTCACCGCATGTCGCGTGTCAGCAGGTTTCGCTACCCAAAGACCTTGAAACCGCGGCAGCCATTTATGAAAAGCTCCCTTGATCTGCGAAGAGTGTATCGAATTAAGAAGTCTCCGCCACCGGGGGCGGGTTGCATCTTGAGCTTGTTGCGCCAGGATGTCGAAATCGATATCGTCGGCGTCCAGGAGGCAGGGCATCTGTCCGACGATACCGGTCTTAACGATCGGTTTGAGATATCGTCCAACCGCCAGCAAGTATTGGTTGCGCCCGAGAACATCTGAAAGACTTCGGTTCACACGGAAATCCACTTCATAGTCCCAATGCTTGGGGATGGCCACGTGCAGCAGGCGATCGACCGTCAGGCCGAGCATCGTGTTCTTGAAAAGACGATGGAGCGAGTACCCTTTCGGTTGCCACGGAAATCTACCCAGGAAATTCATCGAAGCCGGCAATGACGTCGCGATGCCGGGTTTGTAGGGATCGTTGCAGAGAACCACGTCGACTGGGGCAATCTCACTCAGCGCCTTCCAGAGGAAATAGGTTCTCTGGATCCCGCCACTTTCCGGGGGAAATGGCAGGAATGGCGAGACTAACAAGATTCGCTTCCCGTTCCGAGCATCGCCAGTCGGAATTCCCGAACTGTTCCATCGTTGGCGGGCAGGTACGCTTTCCTGTTTCTCTTGGGGTTTGAGGTTAGTCATCGATTTTCAGTCCACTGCCGAGTTTATCCCTTTTCCGTCGGCTCCATCGTTCCGCCATTGTGCTTCGTTCTATCGGGTTGTCGGCCCAGTCCACGGTTTGGAAGGTCTCTGGTATTATCCCGGCACCAACCGCATCCAAACTAGCATGGGAAGTTGTTGAATACTTAGGAACTGTCCTTCGCTGAATCCCGAATTGCTTAAGGAACGCAAGATAGTTTATCTGCTCAATTTCCCGGGCATCGATCGGCGAACCGGTCTCCCGTCGCGCCCGACCGGACAAGGTGCAAAAACCGACCTGAATCGTCCTTTTGGCTCTTCGAAGAGGCAGCCACCTAACCGATCCTCGGTCCCAGTGATGAAAGATATAGGCATTAGAACTACCGGACGCTTTGGCGTGGCGGATCCAGGCAGGCCGCTCCAATCTTTTGGGATCGAAATGGTGCTCGACGACGGCCCCTGCTGCAAACCGTATGCGTCCCCCTTTGGAGCGGATCTGACGGTCCAGCAACACCTCCTCCGACAAACCCAGGGCACCGGGTCCGAGTGCCGGATCGAACGCTCCGACCAAATCGAAGCACTCACGACTCATCGCCATGTTCGCACCGACCAATTGATGACGTTCATCGTTCGGCCGCACCTCTGCGAGCATCGCTCGATGAGTCGGCTCCATCCAATCGCGAGTCAGGTGAGGCGGTAGCCGTATTTCTCCTACCACGGCCTCAGCTTGTCCGGCTCGCAATGGAGCCAGCAGCTTCAGCAACCAAAGCTCATCGAACCGGAGATCATCGTCCGTAAAGACCAGATACCTTCCTGTCGCTGCTCGGCAAAGCATAGTTCAGCGCTGCGGCTTTGGCGCCGCGCGAAAAACTGAGTAGCTGGACACGGAAAGGAAATCGCCGCGTCGCTTCGGTCGCCACCGCCATCGTTTCGTCGCTGGAGCCATTGTCGATGACGATCAACTCGACCTCGACCCCGTCCCTCCGGATTCGCGAGAGCGAATCAAGCGTCTGTTTCAGATATTGGGCCCGATTTCGGGTGCTAATGAGAATGCTGGCGTCCATGAACTGCCCTCTCACATGTGCTGAATCTCGATTTTTCGCTCCATTTGAAGAAGGCGAATATCACGAGCCGCACGCCGTTCCGCTTCTCGCCTGCCTTTTCGGCAGGCGACCACGGTCGACCGAGACAAGTCTTTACCATTCGCTTGAGCGAATCTATAACAAAGCTTGCTGCTCCGCGATATCGCGGAGCAACTCCAGTGTGCAGGTATCTGACGATGTGTGAGCTGTAATTCCCTTCCACGACAGACGCGGTGGAGATACTGTGGCGAAAGGCGACGCTTATCGATCAAATGCGTCACGCACGAGTTCACCGAACAGCCCAACTCCCATCCCCAAATCGTAAGAAGTCATCGCCAGGTCGAGATCCCCGCCTCCCATTAAGCTGCCGCCTCGACGATCGAGGCATCGCCTGATCTCCGAGCCGCTTGTATTGGCTGCGTAGGCCTGCGCTACTTTCGCTGTTACACAAAGACCCGCACCGTAAGGAACACACTCAATCCCAAAATTGGCCCACTTTGTCTCTGTGACGCGTCGGATGGCTAAGCTCGTGCAACAGCGATTGGAAACGCGGATCCGGTTCGACCTCGAACTCAGCCTCGATACTACCGCCAAAGGCTCCGAGATACGGATGGGTTGCTGAAATTCGCGAGGCGACTTCCAGATAATCACAACGAAGCACATTGTCGTCATCGACGAATACCAGTAAGTCGCCTTTTGCCTCGGCGATTCCGCGTAATCGGGCGGGAGTAAGACCAAGTTCCTCCTCGCGAATATGCCTGCCCTCAGGATGCCACGAGAGATCTATACGCGAAGCTAACGGCTCGTCGCTACCGTTATCGATCAGCAAGAGCTCCCAGCAGCAGGCGGAAGGGTTTGAGAGCGTAGCGCCTCCAGGGTGCGGGATAGTGCTCCAGTCGCGGGTTGTGTGTGCAAATCACTATTGAAAGTTCTGGCATGGCTATCTAAAGATCTATCCGGAGGTAAATGTTCGCGCCCGAGCCGGCACAGGTATTGAGAACTTTGCCTCCGCTGCTTCGAACTTTTGAGAATTACGCGGCAGGCGATCAAATCTCACGTTTTTTCAACAACCCCGCGGACCTTCTGGTAACTAGCTAGCTTAGCAGTACCTAATTGTCGGCCGAAATTCGTCACCAAAAGTCGTTTACCTAAAGCCATACTTGGAAGTTCAAAAATATTATACCATAGACCAGAGAGCCCTACAATTGGGAACCACAAGCATAGGCAGATGAAAAAGACCAACAGCGGGTAATTAGGTAAATGTAACAACCCGGTTAGTGGCGATGCCACCCTTAAGAACGGTTGGTGCAAGAGGTATATACTGTAGCTGCAGACTCCAATGCTTTCGAGATATGTACGAAGGAACGCTGGGAAACGAACGCCAGCTTGCTTGGAACGAAGGAGTTTCGCCATGGCAGTTACAGTCAGCATCGCAAAACACAGGAAGGAGAAGGGGGCGAATGGTTTGACGAAGGCGCTGGCGACTGCAAGTCCGCCCCATGTCAGGAGTGATTGGTTGGCGAAGGGAAGGGGGCGCCCTGAAGCGTACGCATCGGCAACCGCAGCTCCAACCGACCAACTGAACCAATACATAAAAGGCACGCCGGTGAGCCACCAAGGAACTGTTCCGGTGGTCATTAGAACCACACTGCAGGTTCCCCGAAGTGCGATCTCTAATGCGGCAATATAAAAAAGAGATTGCTTCCAACCAAAACGCGAAACCAAGGCTGCGAGGATAGGATAAAGTAGGTAAAGTTGCACCTCCACAGCGATGCTCCAGAAAGCAGGGCTGAGTCCGTAGAAAGTGCGGTTATCAAAATTGTGGATCAGCGCAAGATGGCTTCCGAACTGTATCACTCCAGAAAATGAGAAGCCAATCCGCGTCCACGGGACCACCAAGGCGAATAGAAGAACCGCCAGAATGTAAGGCGGGTAAATGCGAAAAAACCGCCGCGCGAAAAAATCCTGCCAATCGGGTTTTCTATTAAAGCTGAGATGAATGCAAAAGCCGCTGATGACGAAGAAAATGGCAACTCCAGACCATCCAAAGGTGAAAGGCAACAAGATTAAGAAGGATCTAGAAACCGAGAACTCTCGAAACCAACCCCCCCAGGGAAGTTGATCTCGGCCACAGGCCGCGCCGAGTGCGTGGAAAAGAAACACTGCAATAATAGCCACACCGCGCAAATGATCAAGAAACTCAATGTGTTTTCGAGAGTCAGCCATAGGTAAGCAATTAATCTCCGTAAAGAGGAAAAGTAGACTTGTAATACATACAACGGGAAAGATCCGTTAAAAGTCGCGACGGAGGGACTATATAACCGTGGTCAGCCGTGTGCGGAAAGGTACGGCCTAGGGTGGGGGAGTGCTTTACTTCGAAAGCGACACATTGGGGAATCCTGTCGAGTGTCTCAGTGTTGTGCGAACCAACCCATGCTGAAACCCAATATAGGCCAGGAATTAGCGGAGGCAAATCAACCAAAACTTGGAATGACTGGGCGCTCTCTTCCGGGTGCACGAATCCCTCAAGAACAGGCTGTGCTTGCATCAGCGCTAGCCCCGACGTGTCGGTTATATCGAAATCGACGAAAGCCGGCTTGTGCTTACCATTGCCCTCTAGCACAAAATCAATGCGCAGTGAAAGCTGTGGCTGCTCCCCTTCGAGTTGAACAGAAAGAGACTTGATATGACAGTTGGCGCGACTCCAGTTCCAACGGCCGCGTCCAATTGCTTGCGTGCGAACCTGAAGTACTGTCGCCGTAAAGCGCAATGCATTCATCGACCCCCGCCGATAGTGCTAACCGACCTTTACTCAAAAGTATCGCCCGTTGGCACAGATTGCGGATCGCCGCCATGTTATGGCTGACGAACAATACCGTCCGACCCCATCGGCCACGTCGTGCATCTTCCCGAGACATTTCTTCTGAAATTCTGCATCGCCCACGGCAAGCACTTCATCCACGATCAAAATTTCCGGCTCCAGATGGGCGGCGACCGCAAAGGCGAGCCGCACATACATACCGCTGCTGTAGCGCTTCACCGGCGTATCGAGGAATTTTTCGACTTCAGCGAACGCGACAATCTCGTCGAACTTCGCCTTGATCTCGGCGCGGCTCATCCCAAGGATCGCACCGTTTAGATAAATGTTCTCGCGTCCGGTGAGTTCCGGGTGAAAGCCCGTGCCGACTTCAAGCAAGCTGGCCACGCGACCTTTAATACGGATTCGGCCTTCGGTTGGTTCCGTGATCCTGCTTAGAATCTTTAGCAGGGTGGATTTGCCCGCACCATTTCGCCCGATAATACCGACGACTCTCCCTGCTTGACTTCAAATGACACGTCTTTAAGTGCCCAGAAGTCCTCAACAGAGTTATTGGACGCAGGATAAGTGGAAGCATTGGGATGTGAACCGTTCGAACCATTCCGGACCCGTATTTTCTTACCGATCGCTCTGAATGGCGCTACGGCCTGTCGGGCAATTACTCGCGGAGAGTAGTGTATCGCTCGCCTTTGCCCTTGTGGCGCAGGGTATAACGTTTGCCGACGTTTTCGACGGAGATTATAATGTCCGAGACATGGACATGAGATGTGAACATGAAGAGTGAGTTGGCGTTCGACAGGCGCCGCAACGTCCGCCAATACTCCGCAGCGATGCTTCCACATTCAAATCACATCCGCAAAGGTCTTCTCCGTCTTGCGGAAATACCAGATACCGAGAAAGAGGAAGAGAATAATCACTAACATCGAGAGAGCAAAGCCTGGCAGATAGATAGGCGACGCTCCTCGGCAAATCGCCCAGCGGAACCCATCGATAACTCCAACGATTGGATTCAGCGAATAGAGCAGGCGCCATTGGGCCGGGATAACCTCGCTGCTAAAACCGACCGGCGAAATAAAAAGCCCGAATTGCACGACAAACGGAATCACGTAACGAAAGTCTCGATATTTAACGTTGAGAGCCGTCAGGAATAAGCCCGGACCGAGCGCGGCGAGAAAAGCCAATCAGGGTGAAAAAAGGAAGAGTAAACAATCGCCAGTCCGGCATGAAACGAAACCAGATCATCAGAACCGCCAGCAGTACGGCGGAAATCATGAGGTCCACGAGACTGGTGATGACGGCTCCGGCCGGAATGATCAGACGCGGGAAATAGACTTTTGAGATAAGGTTGGTATTGACGACCAGACTATTGCTGGCCTCGGAGAGTGAATTGGCAAAAAACTGCCAGGGCAACATCGCGGCGAAGACCAGGATAGGATAAGGGATGCCATTGGAGGGCATCTTGGCGATCCGGCCAAAAACGACTGTAAAAATGACCATGGCAAGAAACGGACGAAGAATCGCCCAAACTACTCCGATAGCGGTTTGTTTGTAGCGGACGCTAATGTCTCGCCAGGCAAGGATGTAGAATAGCTCACGGAAGCGCCAAAGATCGCTCCAGTAGTTTTTCTCGGTGCGGCCTGGTTCGATAAGAAGTTCTTGCATTGAGTCTCTTTAAAATCTCTAGCTTCGTCTGGCGAATTGACCTCATCGAATCGAGAATGGGCCCGCTCTTTAGAGGATGGAATTGTTTTTCAATAATCGTGGTCTGAGCCATTTCATGTTATATGAAGCTAATTTTAAGACGCTTTCCCCTTTTCGAGCTTTTTTCCTATTTCCTTAGAGGTGCATTAGAAACAGAACCCTTCAGTTCCTTTTGGGAAACCTAATGCTTCCTGAAGATTTGAACCACGCCTCAATCGGCGAGTGGCACCAGGTCCGCAACGCTGGCTTCCGCGTGAAGGCTGCGTCCCATGCATTCAATGAGAATCTGGACGCGGTCGCGGGCGGTAATGAGACGAGTGACCAGTCCCTCCAAGCCTTGGAAAGGGCCGTTTGGTAATCTGGACGTTTTGTCCCGGCTGTATTCCTTGATTGATCTCCACCAGTTCATCTTCGCCCATGCGAGCTCGTATCTCGCTGATTAGCTGATCAGGCAAGAGTGCGAGACAATCGCCGAACTGCACGAATCCCCTGACGCCGGGCCCCTGTCTGACTCGCCGATGCAAAGTTGGGTAATCGAATCGAGCAAAAAGGTACCCTGGAAACATGGCTTCGACGAACCAGACCGGCCCACGGTTCGTTTGCTTGCGAATCCGCACCCGGGGACAGAACACCTCCACTTCGGAGAACTGACGCAGGCAAAACCCTGCGATATGTTCCCGTTTAGGTTGGGCCCTCAGACAGAACCACGAACCGATCGGCTGTTCGCGCGAGATTTCAGCAGCAGTTAAAAGCATCGTGAGCAGACATCCTATCCCAGGTTAAGGGCAGCGTCATATGTATAAAAAGACCGGGACATGCTGCCGCCCTTGGTCGCGGCCTTGCGGTTCGGATAAAAAATTCATAACTGTTTTTCGTGAACAGCGAGGTTCACGAGAGCTAAAAAGTGGCTAGCGCGAAGATCTGACACACCAAAGCGGTGGTGAGATTTTCGCGCTACATGGGCTGAGCCAAATCAAATGGCGTTTTTGTTTTTGAAGAACGTCAGGAACATCACTTGCAAATCGAAGAGCGGGTTCCAGTGCTCCACATAATAAAGATCATGACTGATTCGTTGGGTCAGGTCGGTGTCGCCACGCAGCCCGTTCACTTGAGCCCAACCGGTGATGCCGGGTTTCACGGTATGGCGGGCATGGTAATGCGGGATATCGTGCTTGAAGTTCCGAATCAACTCGGGACGTTCCGGTCGCGGTCCGACGAGGCTCATTTCCCCTTTGAGCACATTCCAGAATTGCGGGGTTTCGTCGATGTTCCACTTCCGCATAAATGTGCCAACTCGAAGCCGGCGCGGATCATTTTTGGTGGACCAGCCGACTTTCCCATCTTGTTCCGCATCGAGGCGCATGCTGCGAATCTTCAACATATCGAAAGTCTTGCCATTCCTGCCGAGCCGCCGCTGGCGATAGAGGATCGGACCCGGCGATTCGAGATAGACCAAGGTGCCGAAGATCGCCACCAGCGGTGCAGTAAGCAATAGTCCCACGATAGCCCCAGCCAAATCGATCACTCTTTTCACTAGCTTGTTGAACATGCGATCCAGAGGCAAACGCGATACACCAAGGATAGGGATTCCACTGAGGGTTTCCAAGTGGAGCCCGGAGATCAAGATGCTGAAAAAGGAAGGCACGACTTTAAATTGGACCAGTTCTTTTTCGCACAGAGACGCTAATGCCTCCCAATGGTTGACCGGCACATTGACGTCCGCGACGAGAACAATATCAAGCGCCTGGGTATTTAGGGTCCGCCGAATCGCGCTAAAGCTGTCAATCCGTTGCATTCCCGGCGGCGGTTCCTGCTGAAAAGTGCCGTCAGGGGTCGGAACACAACAGACCACCTCGTAAGGATGCGAAGGATCCTTTTCAATGAGATCCTTTAGTCGTTGCGCGTATTTGGTCCATCCAACCACCAGGATTCTCTGCCGAAGCTTTCCAGCAATCGATTCCTGCCGGAGATAACGAAAAAACAAAAGACGCCAGGTATATAGGCCAGTCATTGCCGTGACCGTTGCCAACCCGACATAGACTCGCGAGAGGGGTGGCTGGAACTTGAAGAACAGTGAAAAACCAAGAAATCCTGCTCCCCAGACAACGCACGCGACGATGACATTTTTGAGCGGAGAGTGCCTGTGAAGAAGCCAGGAACCGTCATACATCTGCTTCTGGGCGAGCACGAGCAACAAAGAAGCGGAACCGAAAATAATATAGTTGGCGTAGCTGCTTAGGATGATCCCGGGCATCTCCACACCGAAGTCGCGGACAGCGGTGTCAAAGCGCAGCCAGAAGGCAACCAGAAGAGACGCAAACACGACGGCGGCGTCACCGGCAAAACAGAGGAAAGCAATTCGATGAGGGAATTGCCGGCATTGATCCGTTAACCCGAGGTCCGCGCGGCTAGGCACAACCTCCGGGCGCACTACCTCCCCAACATCAACCTGATATGTTTCCACCCACCATCCTCCTCATTTGACGGTTCACCATCTTGGTTAACTATTTTCGGTAACTCGTATGTTTAGCTGGATCGACGACAAATCCTGCTAACATTGTTTTAGCTCCCATGCGCGCCAGCGTTAGCGTACTGACCGGCGTATTCCGAGAAGTAGTAGCGATCACGGGAACGTCGCGGCATCCGGTTGTAGACAATTCCACTGGGATGGCTACCCGTTTTTGCCAGGAGAGCGCACGCCCGGACAATGGCGCGCCCCGGAGTCTTGACAGCGCGCACGACGAAACATATTGAGTCGATGTCCTTCGCGATGAGCTGAGTGTCGCTGACTGCATTAACCGGTGCGCTATCCAAGACAATCCGATCAAAGTGGAGTTCCGCTTCCTTGAGCAAGCCAGCAAAATCGCAGGAAGCCAGCAGTTCAGCAGGTTTTGATGCTTTCTCGCCGGCGGGGAGGATGAATAGGTTCTCGATCTCGGTCGGTTTGCTGCATTCCAGGATGCTTGATCGCAGAGTGAGGCACTCGGTCAGTCCTCGCGTTTTTGTGTGAGGAAGAACGATCTTGCTCAAATTCGGCCGGCGCAGGTCCGCATCGATGAGGAGGGTCCGAAGTCCCGTTTGCGCCAATGCCACTGCATAGTTGAGAGAACAATAGCTTTTGCCCTCGGCGGGATTGGCGCTCGTGAAGAGAACCGTTCTGCGTTCTTCCGGCCCCAGGAAAGAGATCGCCGTCCGGAGCGAGCGGAATGCTTCCGCTTCGTAGGAAGCCGGGTCACTCATTAGAGCAGATTCCTTGTCGATGCTTTTGCGTCTGGATTCGGGAACCGAAGTCAGCACGGAAAGCCCTGAAATATTTTCCACATGATGGATGCTGCGGACGGAGTTATCGGCCATGTCGGTGCCAAGCACCAGTCCGCACCCGACCACCGAGCCGCCCACGAGCGCAAGAGCCAAAATCAGCAGCTTGCGCGGTTTAGCCGGCTTGGCAGACACCAGCGGAGTTTCAATGACACGGATATTGTTAGCCCAAATTCCCTTGGCAACGTTGGTCACCTTCATTCGCGTTAAAACGGACTCGTAAAGCGCACGGTCCGTTTCAACTTCACGAACCAGAGCATTATAAGGGATGGCAATCTTGTTGAGATCCAGCGCCGCTTGCTCTTGTTCCTGGAGCGCAGCCGTGAGCTTGGCTTCAGTCGTTTTGGCGGCGTCATACTCCTTAATCACCATGTTTCCGACGTTGACCAGCGTCCGGTTCAGCGATTGCTGGAGCCCTTGAAGTTGGCTTTGCGCCTTAAACCTCGATTCCTTATCGGCGAGTTCCTGGCGTAGAGCCGCGACGACCGGCAGCGCGGCAACGCTGGGAAGCGTTAGCAACTCGTCCGGGGTATTTGCTTTGCCCTGTTTGATGATTGCCACGTCGGTCTCCAGCTTTAGACGCTGGCTCTTGGCTTCGGTCACCTTCAGGTTCAATTCTTTCAGTTTCTCGACGATAATATTTTGTTTGTCCTCAAGCGAGACCGCATTGTGATCCTCGCGGAATTTTTGCACGGCCTGCTCTGCGCTTTGAAGTTTGACTTCAAGGCGATTGGCTTCCTCACGCAGATAATCGGTTGTCGTCTCCGAAAGACCGACATTTTGGTCAAAACTCTGATCGATGAACTCCTTGACCATGGACCCGGCAAGTTGCTGTGCGCGTTTCGGGTCGATGTCTTCGACGGTGACATCCACCAGTCGCGTTCCACGGCGGAGCGCAACCTTCACTTTCGACTTGAACCGGCCGACAAGCTCGCTGTCCAAATAGGCGGTACCATCTTTCTTCGGGGGAGCGAATATGGGGTCCTTGTCCAACCCATTGGCTTTGACGATTCGCAAAAGCAATGTCTGACTCAACAGAGCCTGTTCGATGGTCTTAAGAAAATCAGGTGAATTGATGTCTGCGGCGCTATCCGCATTGAAATCCTGGACGTTGTTGACTTTCGGCGACTCTTGTTCGACGGCGATGACCGCCTTTGACTCGTATATTTTAGGCGCCCATATTAAATAGGCGACGGCCGCCGTGAGACTGAGAATAATAACCAGAACGATCACCCAGGCTTTAGAGAGCAGGAGATGATAGAAATGAGCGAAGTCGAACGTTGACGAGGGTGAATCGGTCATGTGTGTGGATGCAGCTTTTGTGTTCACTAAAGAGGTGCTTGAGTTCAATAAAGTGTTGATGACTGCAAAAATCGTCCTCGCAGAAGCTTAGAGGAAAAATCGCTTCTGTTTTGGCCAGATGTTGTCAACCTTTGTCCTGCGGCATCTCATTGCTAGATAAAAGCCCTTCGATAATCCGAACAACATGCTTCCTTTGATGATCCCACTTTCAAAATTATTCACAGAATTTCAAATATTTTTCGCAATGACACGAAATCGTAACGCAATCCTTCTCCACTTTTGCCCCTGGAATGCCAGTGAGACGATGAGCGAGCCTGCGCTGTCCAACCCAAGGTGTCTTAAGGACAAGCCCAAATCCCCACAGCTCCTTGAAGCAAATGAGTTTTCGATGAGTCGAAACCAATTAATTAGCATTTCGCATTTACGTTGTAATTTCTATTAGCTTGCTAGCAATTCTGCGCCACGACCTGGCAAAAACAGTTAGCTGCATTACTACGCAGGATTGGCTGCCTCTAGTGTCATCAAAATGTAAGCAACGGTCGGAGCGCTCAGTGCCACGATCATTTCAGATGCAGTTGAACTACCCGATTTCCTCTCGGAACTCGCTCAGAATGTCTGAACTTTCTGCAATTTCGACTCCACTCCGTCCTGAATAAAACCATCAATTGGCTTGCCGCATCACGACCGTTTCGTTCATTCCTATCTCATCCCTCCATCCGCAGACTTGTAGCAGGATTCTTGCCAAACTGGAGAAAATCCAAACAACGAACATTTACACGGCCACAAGGACCGTTCAGGTACCTCCGCGCCATCGCGTCTTAAAACTTTTTCAGATACTAAAAAGCCAGCCGCTGTCTCTATATGTGCACCGTGGGATGCCACTCCGAACTGCATTCAATTGCGCAACTTGCTGGTAAAACGTCAAGATAACAGCAACTACTATCGGTTTCGGACTTCGCAAGGGGCCAATTCGCCTGAAAACGACAGCTTGTCAAGCAATGCTTGTTTCGGACATGCCGCGGTGGGTAGATCTGACGACAGAGCAGCACAAGCCGAATTAGTGTACAAAAGTCTGAAGGCGGTTGTACCTCCACTCAAGGGCAGTTTGGTTGCCATGCATTGCGGCACGCAAGACAGCCTTCCAACCCCAAAATGAAACCGCACCGTGCGGGTGGAAGAGGTGTTTTGGGATTCACGGACCAGAGCACAAGTATATATACTGGACTATCTTGCTAAATCCTTTGTCCATTTCCGCGGACTGATTTAACTAATCCTCGATGCTGGCTGGATTTGCGGCTAGCGATTCCCTTGATCTACTTACTTCGCAACGCAAGATGTTGCCAACCCTCAATCAGTCGCCTTTTGATTTGCGCAATTCGCCGACTCAGAGACGCGGTGGCTTTTTTCTGGTGATTTTTGGTTCGCGACTTTCCCCGATGCCCCGGGCGCCGAATACCCGTGCGCGGGCCGTCTTCGGGCGCCGAATTCATGTTTTGGTCCTGGTCTTGCAGGCTCGCTCCTTCTTCGGTTGTTTTTGGATCGCCTCGCGGTGGCAATGTTGAGCGCGTGGGTTGCGACCGCTGTGAAAGAGCAAGCGGATCTTGAGGCTCCTGTTGAGTGGCGGGCGTCGCGCCGGCGTTGGCCGCCACCCACAAGCCGAAACGCGTGTAGGCGTATGCCGGCTTCGTTTTCGAAACATCTGCCGAAGGCGGCGGCAGCAAGTCCGGGGAGGCGTGGGCACTGGATTGCCGAGCATGCGAACTACCTTCTTCCAGCGACGCCTCGCGCTCGTTTTGCTGGTGCAAAAACCAAAGCAGATAAATAGCCCCTGCCGCGGAACCCACGATGGCGACGGGTTTCAAAATCTCCATTGTTCGGTAGTGAGATGCTTGAAGAGCACCGATCCAGGATTCTGAGAAAATGGGTCTCGCGGCCGCTCCCTGGGCGCGGTGAAAACTCGTTGCCTCGCGTGCCTCGGGGCGACCTTGTACCATACCCTGAATGGCTGTCGAGAAGGCCTCCAGTTGCTGTTCGGCAGTTGGACCAAATGCGTCGAACGAGCGAGCATTACTCGAGATAAAAAAGAAAGTCGCGTCGCGGAAGCGTTTCCGTCAGGCGCAACGGGATGATGACGCGTTTCGTATAGAAAGCGTGAGCCATTTCTCGCTCCATATGAGCAGCTGCGTTGGCATTCTCTGAGAGCAACAACACCATCAGCTGGCTGGACCCGATGGCATTTCGAGTCGCCTCTGTCCAATCTCCGCCTACCGGCATGTCTCGTTGGGCAATCCAGCATTTGACCTGAGCAGACTCAAGCTTCTCGCAGATGACCTGGGCGATCTGCTTGTCCTTGTGGGCATGACTTATGAAAACATCATGGGCCATTGGTTTTCTAATTCATTGCGTCCCCGTTCGCTCCTTGCTGCGGATTTGATTCACCTCAACAAATGGCCCATTTGCAAGTATTTTCCGCATGTTTCGATTACGGAGCCTCGAGTTTTAAAACAGTGTTCCAGTTGCGAGAGGTACCTCGGGTGCCCAGTTTTTTTTCGAGGAGGGCATTGGTGAGGCGGGAGCGGCCGATCCCGGCCGGGTAGACGATATAAGCTTGTTTGCCTTGGATGGCGACGAGCTCGGGACCTAAGATGGCGGCCTGCAGCGCCTCGACTTCTTGCAGGCTGGGCGCACGTTTCAGGAACATGACGACAAGATGGGCCGGATTGCGCTGGGCTTCGTCCGGAAATGGATTGTTCGCGATGATCCCTTTCCACGCTTCTTGCGTTCGGACAAAAAAGTCGGTGTGAAGGTCCAGGCGCTGGGCGGCCTTCTTCTCTAACAAGCCTTCGAGGTCAATACCCGTTTGCTCCTTGCTTTTAAAGACCAGGTTGCCGGTCTGGAGCAGCGATCGCGCTTGTTCGAAGCCAAGTTCTGCCAGCAGATTGCGCAGTTCAGCCATGGCGATCGGCTTGTTGCCGCCGACATTGACAGCGCGAAGAAGGGCAATGTGGACTGAGGGCATCGACTTCCTGTCCAAGACTTGAATTTGGAAAGGATATTCAGCGCATTTAATTCTTGTTCAAGATTTGGATTTACTTTTTGCGTCTCTTTTCGCGGGCCCCTCTAATCCAAAAAACAGAGCGCGGAACACTGGACATCCGCTGGCACTGCGTACAGTCATTGGCATGCCTAAAATTGTTCGTTTTCATCAGGTCGGGGGGCCGGAGGTGTTGCAGCTTGAGGAGTTACCCGCTCCTCAACCGGGAGAGGGCGAAGTACGAATCAAGGTCGAAGCCATTGGATTGAATCGCGCGGAGGTGATGTTCCGAAGCGGTCAATACCTTTACCAGCCGGAGTTCCCTTCGAAACTTGGATACGAAGCCTCCGGGACCATCGAAGAGATCGGTCCTGGGGTAACTGGATGGAAGCCGGGAGATCGGGTCAGTTCGGTTCCATCGTTTTCGCTTCAGGACTATTACACGTATGGAGAAGTGGCTCTTTTGCCTGCGTCCGCCCTGGCGAAGTATCCGGAGAACCTGAGTCCCATCGAGGGTGCGTCCATCTGGATGCAATATTTGACTGCGTACGGACTGATTGAATTTGGAAAGATGCAGCAGGGGCAATACGTGTTGATCACCGCGGCGGCGAGCAGTGTCGGACTGGCGGCGATTGAGTTAGCGAATTCGGTGGGTGCGATCCCGATTGCGACGACGCGAAGCGAGGCGAAGGCGCAATCATTACTGGCTGCCGGTGCCAAGCATGTTGTTAACACCAAGGTCAAGGGTTGGGCGGAGAAAGTTGGGGAAATCACAGGGGGTGCGGGCGTGGACCTGGCGTTTGATCCGGTGGCGGGGCCGGAACTGGAGCAGGTCGCGCAGACGATGCGCTCGGGAGGGATGGTCTTTGTCTACGGTGCGCTTTCGCCTGAACCAACGCCGTTCCCACTCTTTGCGGCGATCGGAAAAAGCCTGATCCTACGGGGTTACACATTGTTCTCGATCGTGACACACCCTGAGCGCCGCGAACGCGCAATCAGTTCGGTCTACGCGCAGCTCGCGAACGGGAAGCTCAAGCCGCTTGTTGCGCGCACCTTCAGTCTTAATCAGATCGTTGAGGCGCATCGGTTCATGGAATCAAACGAACAGATCGGCAAAATTGTCGTGACGGTCTAGCCCGCAAAAATCACGCAAAGTCCGAAGCGACGAACTCATTGCGGGCTAGAAGGTTTGACCGGGTTTCGATAATCTTGTTGCCGCGGAGGTAGGGGCAACTAATTTCAAACCGGGTCAGATGAGTCGTTGCCAATCCTGAAATTGCGCCATGCCGCTGGAACTTTCACCGATCGAAATACGCGTCTTAGGTGCTCTTTTGGAAAAAGAACGGACGACGCCGGAGTACTATCCACTTTCCTTGAACGGGTTGGTCGTGGCCTGCAATCAAACGACCAACCGAGATCCGATTGTCAGCTACGACGACCGAACGGCCGAACAAGGGCTGGACCGGCTGCGCGAAAAAAAATTAGCGATGCTGGTGCATACTGCCGGCGCACGCGTTCCGAAATACCGGCACACCTTGCTGGACATCTATAACCTGAACCCTCGGGAAGTCGCTCTGCTCTGCGTTCTGATGTTGCGTGGGGCGCAAACTTCGGGTGAACTCCGGTCGCGTAGCGAGCGGATGTGCGGTTCTATGACATTGACGGAGACCGAGAAATGCCTGGAGGACCTGAGCCAGGGGGAAGACCCTTTAGTTCGGGTCATTCCAGCCAGGTCGGGACAGAAAGAAAAAAGATACATCCAACTGCTCTCCGGTGAACCCGATTTGGAGGCTTCGGCATTCATAATGCGCCCGGACGCAGGATCGGTTCCGCAGAAGTCTCGCCTTGAGACACTCGAAGCCGAATTGAATACCCTGAAATCTGAATTTCACGCTTTGCGCGAAGACCTGGCGGCCTTCAAAAAATTGTTCGGATGAAAACCCCGGCTCAGACCATGGCGGTGGGTCGCTCACGAAGTTCGTGATTTTTGTAGGCTGCTACGAGCCGCTCAAGTTGTTCAATGATCGACCGGAGGCGCCGGCCACGCTGGCTGTCGGCGATGGTCTTCGGGCGATCCCATTCACGCACCACTGTGATGCTCGGAATGATGTCCGCACCACGCGAAATCGCAGCTTCGACGGACTCGAAATGATAGTGCAGGGCCAGAGCCGTCCGATGCGGCTCCAGGACCAGAGTGAATCCATGATCCCCGAGACTTTCTGAGAAAGCTCCATCAATCGTGATCGCCATTCCGCTCCTTTTCAACGGAGATTCACCTTTTTCGACTTGAACCGGAACATGCCCGTTGACGATCAATCCATTGGCTGGTTCGACTCCAAACTCGGCGAGAATCTTTTCACAAAACCACCGCTCGTGAATCAGGCGGAAGTAAGGGTTTTTTGTTTCCTGATGGGGACGTTTATCGGCGATCAAGCTGCTCTCGAGCGTTGCGATGCGATCTTTTCCGAAGAGTGGGGATTGCGGGCCACTCCAGAGATACCAGAGTAAATCGAGATCGTCCCGCTTTCTGGTCTCGACGACACGATAGACGACGCGCTCGATCGCTTGAAAGAGGGCGCGCCCAGTATAGGGCTTGCCGTCAATCGTCATCGATAGGAAATCACCCTGTTCATCCACCGGTACGCATCCGTGGAAGATCAGGTGCTCCTCACGGCGCAAATACATGTTCCCCTGTGCGATCATCCAACGCATCTGCTTCCAGAGTTTTTGGCTGGATAGAAATGAGGTGCGTATCCGGCGCACACAGAGCCTTTCTTCCGCGGTCAGCTCGTATGGGTTCTCAGGATTGATGGTCGGGAAGTTCACGTCGGTCAGCGGATACTCGACACCGTCGACTTCGATGGTTCCCGTTTGGTAGTTGATTCGATGCAAAAGGCGGCGGTGTTCCATTTGCCATTCGGGATGGCGGGCGATGACCTGCCCCTCCAATTTGAACTGCATCACTGAAGCGGCTTTTTGCATTCGCGCCATCATGACCTTTTCCCGCATTCCGGGGCCTTTGACCTCGAAATTGGTGGCAGGATCGTTGGCGTAAACGGTGCGAGCCAGTAAATCGAGAGGCTCGATCGGGATACCGTAACCTTCTTCCAATTGCAGGAGGCGACGATAGCGAATTGAAATGCGCAGCACGTGACAGATCAAAGCCTCGTGACCAAGACAGGCGCCCAACCAGGCGACATCATGATTTCCCCAGATAAAAGAGACATTGGGTTGCTGCATCAAATATTCGACCACGTGATCGCCGCGCGGTCCGCGGTCCCAACAATCTCCCGCAATAATTAATTCATCGATCGCCAGGTTGCGAACGACCCTGCCAATCAGGTGGATCAGATGAAGCACCCGACCGCGTCGGACCAGTTGATCCACGATCGCTTCGATGTAAGCCTGGTCCCGCTCTGTCGAGGGTGCGTGGAGGATCTCAGCGAGTAATTCGCGATATTCCGCAGGGAGGAGCCGGGTGGCCGCGTCCAGGCTGCGACGAGCCGCCAGAACCCGCACAATATGGAAGAGATCACGGAGCGTCCGCATGGCGTAAGCCTTTTGTTCCTGCGGATCCCGAAGAGTCTGCTGAAGCCGGTCAATCACCTCAGCAGGATAAAAAATCAGGGTCAGAATTTCCTGGAACTGGTCCGGCGACATCTGGTCTTTAAAGAGACGCTCGACCAGAGGCCGCAAAGTGCCCGAGGCGTTATTGATCACGTGGCGCAGCTTTTTGTCTTCTCCGTGAATGTCGCTGATCACGTGGATGGTGCCCTTCGGCAAAGTAAGCTCCGCGGATAATCGTGCGATCTCAGCGACCGCAGAATCGATATTCGGGATCTCCCGCGCCAGAGGTTCGAGAGTCGCTAGTTCAAAATCCCGAGCCAGGCCATCGTCGATGGGCGGTTGCGCGGGGAGGGACTGATCCACAGTTTGTGGCACTGCGCTCATTGTTATACGACTAAATGATTCCGAGCTGCGAAGCAATAGAAGCGTCGATTTCCGCAAGAGTGAGGTCCACTCTCCGGACTGACCGCAAAGATCGCGACGCAGCGACCCGGCTATTGAACTCGCGGGAGAAAGACGCAATTAATCTCCCGTATGAGAGCATTGGGAGAAATTGCCAAGTTTATCGGAGGAGAAATGCGCGGCGACGGGTCCGTTTCTGTGGCCCGCGTGGTCCATCCTGCACTCGCAAAGGGTGCCTCTGATCTTGCTCTGGCCTTGTCGCCCAAAGAAGCATCCGTTCTCAGTTCCGGCAAGGTTGTTAATGCGGTCGTGCCTGCCGGGATCGAGAATCTGTCGACTCCCAATCAAATCGTGGTGAGCAGTCCAAGGTTGGTCCTGGCCAAGCTGACCAAACTTTTTGAACGGCCGGTGCACCTCGCACCAGGGATCCATCCCTGGACGGCGATCGACCCGACGGCCCGGATCGGCGAGAACGTTTCGATCGGTCCATTTTGCCGGATCGGGCCGAACAGCCGGATTGGCGATCACTGCAGGCTTGTTTCCAACGTTGATATCGGGGCGGAGGTCACGATCGGCGATGGCACCCTTGTTCATGCCGGCGTTCGTATCGGTGATCGATGCGAGATCGGCAGCGGGGTGATCATTCAGCCCAACGCGGCAATCGGCGGGGACGGGTTCTCGTTCGTGACCCGGGAGCCCGGGAGCGTCGAATCTGTTCGCAAAACGGGCGAGGTCCGAAACTTCAACACCGAGATCATTCGAATTCATTCATTGGGGAATGTGGTGATCGAGGACGATGTCGAGATCGGAGCCGGAACGTGTATCGATCGGGGGACACTCGGAGAGACGAGAATAGGCCGTGGTTCCAAGCTCGATAATCTCATCCAGGTGGGACACAACACGGTCATCGGAAGCAATTGTCTGATTGTCTCTCAGGTCGGATTGGGCGGCAGTTCATCGATTGGCGATCGCGTCGTGATCGGCGGTCAATCGGGGCTGCCGGATCACGTGACGGTGGGCGATGACGCAGTTATTCACGCGCGATCCGGCATCGTCGGTCCCGTTCAAGAAAAAGCCGCGATGATCGGCATTCCCGCGGTGCCGCTGCGGCAATTCATGGACAGCGAAGTCAAAATGCGACGGCTTCCAAACCTGATTAAAGATCTCCAGCGGCAAGTGGCTTCTCTAGTCGAGAAACTCAACTCTCTTCTGCCGCCCAAATGAGTTCGTGGTTTTTTTGGATTCTGATAAGGTGTTGGTTTTAGTATTCATCCACCTGATCGTTTGAATTCCTATTTCCTATGAAGCAAGCATGCGGATTGATCGCAGGGTTTATTTTAGCGGCTGGGGTCTCAGCTGCTTTCGGAATGGGTAGTCAGCCCCTTCCAGAGCCGGCCGCCAAGGCGGTGAAAAGCACCGTGGATGCCACGGCGATTTACAATCAAGGGGTTGCTCTGATGCACGAAAAGAAATACGCAGCGGCTCTGGCTGATTTTGAAAAAGCAGTTCAAGCCAAACCGGACTTTGCCGAAGCGCATAATAACCTTGCCTACTGTCTGAGGCATCAGGGTCCCGCAAAATACGCCGAGGCCTTAAGTCATTATGACAAGGCGATTAAGCTCAATCCGAGTCTCGCTGAGGCCTACGAATATCGCGGGGTCCTGTACGTTCAAATGAATCGGAAAAGCGACGCCGAGAAAGACCTGGCTAAGTTAAAGCAGCTGGATCCTAAACTCGCCTCCAAGTTGGAATACGCTCTCAAAAACAACGGCCAGGAAAAAGACGCCTACTAGCCGATCAATGAACTACAGAATACTTGGTAAAACCGGAATCCCAGTATCGGAAGTTGGCTACGGCGCATGGGGAATCGGCAAAAGCGGCTGGATTGGCGCCTCAGATGATGAGTCGGTCAAGGCTCTGCATCGATCCATTGATTTAGGACTTAACTTTATCGATACCGCCTTGCGATACGGGGATGGCCACAGTGAAAAACTGGTCGGTCGTCTGACCAGAGAACGCTCCGAGACGATTTTCGTCGCCACTAAAATTCCACCTAAGAATAGTCAGTGGCCTGCAAAATCCGGAGTGTCAGCAGCGGAAACATTTCCTGCTGAACATGTCATCGCGTGTACCGAAGAAAGCCTAAGAAACCTCGGACTGGAAACGATCGACGTGCAGCAGTTTCATGTCTGGTCAGACGAATGGGTCAATCAGGGAGATTGGCTGCAGGCCGTCCTAAAGCTCAAGCAGCAAGGTAAAATTAAACATTTCGGCGTTTCCATTAACGATTTTCAACCGGAGAACGCCATCAAGTTAATTGAGACCGGCGCCGTAGACACCGTTCAAGTTATTTACAATATCTTCGAGCAAAGCCCGGAAGATTTGCTCTTTCCTGCGTGTGAACGTCATCAGGTTGGCATCATTGTCCGCGTGGCATTGGACGAGGGCGCATTGACTGGGAAAATCACGCCGGATACCACATTCGCACCGGATGATTTTCGCAACAGATATTTCCGGGGTGATCGGAAGCAGCAAGTTTACGCGCGCGTCCAAAAGATTGCTTCTGATCTTGATATAACCCTGGATCAGATGGCTGAAACGGCGTTGCGTTTTGTTCTGAGTCATCAGGCGGTATCGACCGTCATTCCCGGCATGCGTTCAGTGGGGAACGTGGAGCGGAACTGCCAGGTGGGAGACGGGCGCGGATTGCCCAGAGAACAGCTTGAGAAATTGAAAGCCCATCGTTGGCTCCGCAATTTTTACGGATAAACCTGGTGTACCGCCTGGTATTTTGGGAATTGGCGGCCCTCCTTTGCTTGCTTTCCGCGATGTCGATTTCGGGTGAAGATCTGCCTCACCCGACACCGGTGGTCAGCTTTGCCATGCCCAGCGAGGTGGATGCTCCTGTGGATCCGGACGCCAATGAAATTGCCGTCTTCGATGATTATTCCTGGCGCGCGTTCATTGCTCTGAATTGGCCGGCCAAACCTGGGATTCGCGGTGTGCCGGATGAAACCAAAAAAATCGGCGATTATTCGGGTCCCGGGGCCAAGGTTGTCTGGGGCACCTGGAAGACGGAGGGCGAGCTTTTCCAAGCAGGATTGGAGTTCCCGAATGGGTCTTCCTTGAGTGGTGCTGCTCCTAGCGATGAAGCGCCATCTGCAGACCCGAGGCAGACGATGGTGATAGGGTCGTTTGGCAATTTCCGTGACTTCAATCAGGCCGGCAACGGTCGGTTGGGAGGTCCTTTAGTCGCCCAAAATCACACTTACGTCCGTTTTCAAGTGAGGCTGAATCCGGTGGAATTCGACTTTATCCGCGACCATTTCCTCGATGGTCGGTTGAAGTGGCCTGCTGCCGACGCCCCTAAGCTTCGATTCCCCAACAACAGCATTGCGGTCAAAGCTGCTTGGAAAATCATCAAAGAGGAGGAACTGCCGGCCGCCCAGAGCAGGTTTTACACGGTGGACGCAATGGTCCTCGATCCAGTCAGCAACACCTGCAAAATAGAAAAGATGGGTTTGGTGGGGCTCCACATTGTTCAGAAGACCTTGAGGCGTCCGCAATGGGTTTGGTCTTCGTTCGAGCAGGTTGATAATGTTCCTGAACCTGGCACCGCTCCCCCCATGGGGCGCCGTTTTTCCTTTAACGATCCATCGAAGCCACAGGTGCTGGATCCGCCGATTGCTTCGCCACCGATCTCGAAAAGCAATCCTCCTTTGCAGAATCCGAGGATCATGCAAGTGATCCGAAGCAAGAAAATCGCTGATTCGACCAGGAGGACGAATGAGGATTATCGGGCCCTTCTCAAAGGTACGGTCTGGGAGAACTACGCGCTGGTCATGACCCAGTGGCCGAAATTTCCTCAACCGGAAGAGGAAAATGGCGCACCGTTTCCCGGTCCCTTTACGGGACCCGATCCGATGACCAATATTGCCAATACCACGATGGAAACTTATTTCCAGAAGACCGCTTCAACCTCTTGCATGAATTGTCACGACGCCGCCCGACGAAAAGGGTCCGATTTCGTTTGGTTCCTCCAATTGCCTGCCGCCGAAAAGTGAATGCAGAATGCAACGAGTAAAATAATGGTTGTCAAACAGATTATCCCGGTAATATTTTTGGGTATCGAATTAATAAGCAGAATGGAATCAATCAGTAGAGCGGTTCGGTGCGGCATTCGGAAGTGAAAAGCCTCGAAGAACCTGTCGCTCCCTCCGTCGTCAAAACCCCGATCTTTCTCATCAATCGATCGTTCGGTTTTTTCTGGGTCGGCCAGTCGATCTCAACACTCGGTTCTCAGGTCACGGCTTTTGCTATCCCATTGCTGGCTGCGCTTAGCCTTCACGCGACGGCCCAACAGATGGGATTTTTACGGGCGGCGGAGTTCGCGCCGTTTCTGATTCTCACTTTGCCCGCCGGCGTCTGGGCAGATTTGGGCATCCGCAAATCGCTGATGATCTTTTCTAATCTGATCCGCGGCGTGGTTATCATTTTTGTGCCGGTGGCGATTGCCTTGGGTTGGGTGCATCTCGAAGTCCTTTACGTGGTGATGTTGGTGATGGGATCCTTCAAGGTCATCTTCGAGATGGCGTACCAAACATATATTCCGGAGATCGTCGCTCGGGAAACCCTCGTCAATGCCAACAGCAAGATTATGATGTCCTATGCGCTCGGCCAGTCGGCCGGCCCTGGTCTGGCCGGTTTGATGGTTGAAATCCTGGGCGCTCCCATGGCAGTCCTGGCCGATTCGTTAGGTTTCTTTTTGTGTGCTGCTTGTTTGTTCAGAATCAAGCATCGAGAGGTCAAAGTCGTTCAGCACCAGCAAAACGTGTTTCGCCAGATTGCGGAAGGATTTCGTTATGTCGGTCGTGAACGGCACATTCGCTCGCTTCTCTGGCTGGTCACGGTGAACAACTTTTTCATGAACTCGATCATGGCTTTGATTGTTCTTTACGGCACGCGCGAAATCGGATTCAGGCCCGGGATATTCGGATTGGCCGTCAGCGTTGGAGGGTTAGGGGCGGTGATTGGTTCGATATTTGCTCAGCGACTCGGAGCGTGGCTCGGTCCGGGTCCGTTCGTGATTTACGCTTGCGGTCTCACCTCCTTGGCATCGTTTTGTTTCCCACTCGTTAGCCGGTCGGACAACCTGGGGATCTTTTGTTTGACTGGCACTTATTTTGCGTTAAGCGCAGGAGGCGCTGCTGTCACGGTCTTCGCCTGGACTATCCGGCAGGCGATCACCCCAAGCCATCTTCTTGGGAAGATGAATGGAGCTTTTCGATTTTGTGTCACCGGCATCATGCCTTTTGGCGCCCTCTTCGGAGGCTGGCTCGGAAGCACCATCGGCATTCGATGGACCCTCGTTGTCGGTGCCATCGGTTTACTCTTATCCTGTACGGTAGCAAGCTTCTCCCATCTAAGGCATCTAAAGGCGCTTCCGGACGCCCGAAATATTCACGAACTAAGGCTCCCTGAGTTTAGCGGGATGCATTCACCCGGCGGGTAGGGCGAAGCTCCGTCTGAGCCGGGGTTCCCGCTCGCACCCGCCTGCGACGTCACCCCCTTAGATCAGTCGATAGAGTAGACGCATTAGCATAAAGACAGAAATGGCCGACGCGAGAATTCGACAGCGTGAGATGATCAGATAGTCCGAACCAGACTTTGGGGGTGACATTGTTGGGCAGGCCAGCGGGAAGCCCCGGCTCAGACGGAGCTTCGCCCTACCTGCGCCGAAGGCTTCCCGCGTCAACCCGTCCCGATAAGTTAGCGCTTATAGGGTTTCAACCTGGGAACAAACAATCAATCGGTTCGCCCTGAACGGTGACAGGTAAGCCCCCAGCCTAGCTTGCTATGCTATGCTTTATTGGCCACTTCGGTGCCTGACACTGACACTGACACTGTTACTGCCTCCAGTAAATGCACGCCGCGGCCAGGAATACCATTCCTGCCAAGACACTGACGGCGCTTCCTGCGACACAAAAATTGTTCTCAACAGCAGAGGCGATCGCCAACTCTCCCTGCAATCTGTTGAGAAAGGAAAGTATCCCTAGCAAGGAAAACCCGAAAGCTAGTGTCAACAAGCTGATGCCTGTCGAGGTCTGTTTGGGATTTCTTGACATAGGATCCGATCGACAAAATGGAAGTTGAACGCCGGTCAAAGCATGAGCCCTATGAGATGAAGAAGCTGGCAATATAATAACAACAAAGAAAAAAGTTATAATGACGTCGATCTCGGCGAGACTGATTCACATCAACTTGAGGCAGTTCGCTAATCCAGACGCCCTAGCATCCGGTGGGCCTGTAAGGGAAACCCGTTTAAGGTTTCCAATAGCCACGGAGGTCAGCCGTCATCACGGAGTGACTGAGACGAGAAATATATTCAGCTTGCATAACAGTGACCTCCTTTCCTCGAAAGTATCCGCGCAAGAAAATAGGTGCGAATACTGACTGCTTTTGAAAAAACACCATAGGAGGCTAATCGGCAAGTGGAAAAAACGCATATTACCCGATCGGGTAATGCGGCAGCAGCTTGGCAAAGCATTTATGCGGCGCTAGTCATTTCTTTCTCGATTTTTTCCTCGCGCGCGGCAATCCTGAACACCATGAAAGAATATGACGATGGAAAGGACTTTGTTCAGGAAATCTGGAAGCTGGCCATATCGTCCCAATCTAGCATGCTCGACGCGATGGCGAACGCCTTAGATAGCTATCCGAAAGAGGTGCAAGGCAGCTGCCTCCGCGAATTGTACAAGGCGAACGCTGCCTTTATGACCACGTATTTCCGAACGATCGAACAGGCGGGCGGTCAACCTTTCGACATGCAGGCCGACGCTTTGAGGCGGACTTCGGAGGCGCTAAAGAGCGTCCTGACGAAAATGGAAGAGACGGGCACAGCTGCTGATCCGGACACGAAACGGCCCTGATCGATGGGGTCTCCTGACTTGTTCTGCCGGGTCAGACTAAACTTGTATTAGCCTCGAACGATGAGCGTGATTGCTGAGCATTGGCTAATCGCGTCAATGGCCTCCCGCGGCGAAAATGTCGCCATCATCTGGAAGGGAGCCAACGTCTCGTATCGCCAGATGGTGGACGAGGTCCACCATTGGAGTGAGGAACTGGCTAGACTCAAGGTGGAGGCCGGCGATGCTGTCGCAATCTGTGGTGACTACTCCCCGAGCGCTTGCGCACTGATGATCTCCCTGATCGCGAACCGGAACGTAGTGGTCCCGTTGACCTTAGCCCGTGGAGCGCGCTGCAGCGATCTTCTGAAGATTTGCCAAGCCAGGGCGTCCTTTCATTATGAGGACGGTCGCTCTACGAATTTTGTTCGCCATCTCGTTGGGGCAGAGCACGAACTTCTGCAGAGTTTGCGCCGGATGTCCGCGCCCGGCCTGATCCTGTTCAGTTCGGGATCAACCGGAGCAAGCAAGGCGGCGCTCCTGGACTTTGATAAGCTTTTGCTAAAATTTCAAAAACCGAGGCCGGTTTTCCGAACCTTGACATTCCTGCTCCTGGACCACATCGGAGGCATTAACACCCTGTTCTATGTGCTATCGCAGGGTGGCACGATGGTGCCTGCGGTGGACCGTGACCCTTGGTCGGTCTGCAGATTGATCGAGCGACATCAAATCGAACTGCTGCCGACGACGCCGACATTCTTAAAGATGCTCTTGATCTCCGAGGCCTATCTTCATCACGACTGCTCCTCCCTCCGGCTCATTACCTACGGCACAGAGCCGATGTCCTCAACCACGCTTACCCATCTTCACGCTGCGCTGCCGAACGTGGAGTTGAAGCAGACGTATGGGCTCTCCGAGTTAGGTATCCTCCAAACCAAGTCGCAGGACTCAGGGTCGGTCTGGCTCAGGGTAGGAGGTGCCGGTTATGCAACGAAGGTGATCGATAACGTCCTTTGGATTCGGTCCGAATCAGCCATGCTCGGGTATCTCAACTGGCCATCCCCGTTTGATGTCGATGGATGGTTCAACACAGGAGATGCCGTGGAGGTTGATGGGGAATGGCTGCGGATTCTTGGACGGAAATCCGAGATCATCAATGTGGGCGGTGAGAAGGTCTATCCCGCGGAGGTTGAGAACGTGCTGCAGGAGGTCGAGAACATTCGGGACGCTGCGGTGATCGGCCGCGCTAATCCGATCTCAGGACAAGTGGTGTTGGCTCGGGTGGTGCTACGCGAACCCGAACCAATCGACCAGGTGCTCAGACGCATCCGCCGGCACTGCCGGGGTCGGTTGGAACCGTACAAGGTCCCGGCCGTTGTCGAAGTTCGGGACGAGCCTTTTCACGGAGACAGGTTCAAAAAGATGAGGAACCAGACATGAACTCGGTCGCGGGCCGCAAAGTTGTTGTCATCAGCGGCGGGAGCCGCGGCCTCGGAAAGGCCATCGCTGCCCGTTGTCTGGAAGAGGGCCACATTGTGGCGACTTTCAGCCGTGCCGACTCCCCGTTCGTGCAGAAACAATTGGAGCTCGATCCGGATCGCCGAAATTTTTTCTGGTCTGAGGTCAATGCCGCTGACTCGGCCGGGGTGAAGCAATTCGTGACGGAAGTTTCCGAGCGATATGGGCAAATCGGCGCCTTGATCAACAATGCGGGAATCGGGAGCGAAGGTATTTTCGCGAGTATGAGGTTATCGGACATTGACCTTTGCGTCGACCTTAACCTGAAGGGAGCCTTGTACCTAACCTGGATCTGCACCCGTTTCATGATCCAGCGGCGCGGCGGTTGCATCATTAACATCTCGTCAGTCAACGGCTTGCGAGGGCACAGCGGAGTGGCCGTCTATAGTGCGACCAAGGCAGGGCTGGACGGCATGACTCGCAGCCTGGCCCGCGAGCTCGGACCCCGGGGGATCCGGGTGAATTCGGTCGCGCCGGGCTACTTCGAGAGCGAAATGGTCGAACGACTCGACGAGACGACGAAGGCGCGGATCACTCGGAGGACGCCGCTGGGCCGATTGGCGTCGGTCGAGGAGATCGTGGAGGTCGTGCTCTTCATGATTTCTCCGTCCGCCTCCTTCATTACGGGGCAGACCATCGTGGTCGATGGAGGACTCACATGCTGAATCGGAGCGGATACGCTCGTCACTCGCACCTACCTACAAACTCTTTTGAACCGAACGATATGCCTCCCACCTATGAGACGCTGCAATAAGGCTGCCGAAATTTCCGAGACGGTGCGGGATCAAGTAGGTCTGCTTCTTGATGAAAAGGATTTGCCCAGGAGGGATATTGTCCCGGAGGATCGCCTCAACGCCGATCTCGGGCTGACGTCGCTTGACCTTGCCAGCCTCGTGGCGGCGCTGGAGATGAAATTGAAGGCCGACCCGTTTCAGGAACTTGTGCCGATTACCAGCATTCGGACCGTCGGCGACCTCGAAGCTGCCTACGTAAAGTACTTTTCCGATTCCGATTCCGCACAGGAAGTTCAGGACGAAGAGCTCGCCAAGATTCGTCGGCGGGCAGAGGCTCGCCGCGGCGGCACAGGAGGCTCGGGATGAGTGCGAACGGATCCTCCGCGGGCATCGCCATCATCGGTATGGCCTGCCGCTTTCCGGGTGCCAAAACAGATCGCGGCCTTCTGGGGAAACTTGTGCCGGGGAGTCGAATCAATCACTCATTTTTCCCGCGAAGAGCTTCTCCAGGAAGGTGTGGATGCCGCTCTCCTCGATGATCCGAGGTACGTCCGGGCCTCACCCATCCTGGAGGGTTTCGACCTGTTCGACGCCGCCTTCTTCGGATACTCGGCGCGCGAGGCCCAGTTCATGGATCCGCAGCAGCGGTTACTGCACGAAGTCGCGTGGGAGGCATTCGAGGACGCAGGCTACTATCCCGAGACGGCGGAAGGTCCCACGGGCGTTTTCGCCAGTGCCGGGGGCGTGGTCACCAGCTATCTCCTTGCCCACCAGCGACGGCATTCGTCGCTCCTGGGCGCCACTGGGAGCATGCAGCACATTGGCAATGACAAGGATTTCCTTAGCACCCGGCTGTCGTACAAGCTCAATCTCACGGGTCCAAGCCTGAATATCCAAACCGCCTGTTCATCATCGCTGGTGGCGGTGCACCTGGCGGGCCAGAGTCTGGCCAGCGGTGAGTGTCGGATGGCGTTGGTGGCCGGGGCGACGGTCCGCGTACCACACAAGGCCGGCTACCTTTATCAGAAAGGGGATATCCTTTCCCCTGACGGCCATTGCCGTGCATTTGACGCGGGAGCGGCGGGTACCGTCTTCGGCAGCGGCGTCGCCGCGATCCTCCTCAAGAGAGTGGAAGAGGCCAAGGCCGACGGCGACCAAATCTATGCCGTCATCAAGGGAACTGCGATTAACAACGACGGCGCGGAAAAAATAAGCTACACCGCGTCGAGCGTGCCGGCGCAGTCGAGGGCCATGGTGGAGGCGCTCGCTTTATCCGGCGTGCCGGCCGAGACGATCGGCTTTGTGGAGTGCCATGGCACCGGCACCGCTGTTGGGGACCCGTTGGAGGTCCAGGCTCTCAACCGTGCTTTCCGTGCGTACACCACCGACGTTGGTTTTTGTGCCATCGGTTCGGTAAAGACCAATATCGGCCATCTTGAGCAGACCTCTGGGTTGGCTGGTTTGATTAAAGTCGCTCTCGCGCTCCGAAATGCGCAGATCCCGCCTAGTTTGAACTTCGAGGTCCCCAATCCGAAAATCGCCTTCGGTCAGAATCCTTTTTTCGTCAATACTCAGCTTTGTGAATGGCAGGGGATTGGCGGGATTCGTCGAGCCGCGATTAACGCACTCGGGCTAGGAGGAACAAACGCTTTTGCGGTTCTCGAAGCTTACCCAGAGACGGTTTCTCCGGAAACTGGCGCTCGCGAGCAATCGTCGCGATTGCTCAACCTCTCGGCTAAGGACGATCGAGCTCTCGCTGAAGTTGCCTCTCGTTTGCAGGAGCACTTGGTCGCCAATCCCGCCCTGGACTTAGCCGATGTATGCTTCACCGCTGCGGAGAGCCGGGCTCAAATGCCAGTTCGTCTGGCCGTCGTGGCCCAGACCCGTGAGCAAATGGGAGAACAGTTGAGACTATTCGCGGAGGGCGGTGCCGGTCCCGGTATTTTTCGGGGAACGGGCAAACGTAAGCCTCTCGCATTTCTCTTTACCGGACAAGGATCGCAGTATCCCGGTATGTCTGCTCAGCTCTACCGGAGATTTCATGAATTCCGTCGAACGCTTGATCGTTGCCACGAATTGTTCCGACCGCATCTTGAGCGGCCGCTCCTTGATGTGATCTTCGCCGAGGAGGGCGACGACGGGCAACTCGATGAGACCGGCTACGCTCAACCTGCGCTCTTTGCGGTCGAGTATTCTTTGGCAGAGCTCTGGAAATCCTTCGGGATTGTCCCCGAGGCCGTGATGGGTCACAGCGTCGGCGAGTTCGTAGCCGCCTGCGTGGCCGGCGTCATGAGCCTGGAAAGCGCGTGCAACCTGGTCGCGGCCCGGGGAAATCTGATGCAAAGATTGCCCTCCGGTGGGTCTATGGCATCGATCCTTGCCGACGAGCATACGGTCGCGCGTCTCCTGGCCGCGCGCGGTCTGCCGCTCTCGGTCGCCGCGGTCAACGCGCCTCAATCCGTTGTGGTTTCGGGCGAAGTCGAGGCGGTGCACGAGTTCCTTCGGTCACTCGCGGATGAGGAGATCGTCGGGAAGAAGCTTGCTGTCTCCCATGCGTTCCACTCGTCGCTGATGGACCCCATACTCGACAAGCTGGAAGTGGTGGCCAAGGGTGTCCAGTTCAAGGCGCCGACGATTCCAATGGTCTCGAATCTGACTGGGCGCCTCCTGGAGGAGGCGCCCACCGGACTCTACTGGAAGCAGCACGCCCGCGGGGCTGTTCAATTCGCGAAGGGAATAGAGACCCTCCTCGAGTTGGGCTGCGCGACGTTTCTCGAGATCGGGCCCGGGAACACACTGCTGGGCTTAGGGCGGCAATCCGCCCCCGGCGTCGAAGGGCCGTGGCTAGCCTCACTCAACCGGCACCGGGACGATACCGAGGAGGTGCTTGAGAGCTTGGGCCGTCTGTTCGCTGTAGGCCGCAGCGTCCGCTGGAAGCCATTCGAAAACAGGCGTATGCCCGCGCAGGGTTCCGCTACCAAGTTACCCATTTCGAAGCCAATCGCACCGACTCGATGACAGTGCCGAGGAAATCCGACCGCCGGCCAAAGCTGGACCGGCAACTTCGCACCCCCTGCTCGGTGACCGGCTCAGGTCGGGCTTGCAGGAAGCACAATTTGAGGCGACTTGCGGTCTCGCCGCGCTTCCGTTCCTGGATGACCACAGGATATATGGCGCGGCTGTCCTCCCGACTGTCGCTGGACTGGAGATTGCCATGGCGGGCGGGATCAGCCTTCTTTCGAGCCGAGAGATTGAGCTAAAGAACGTGGTGTACCGGGAGGCGCTCGTGGTGCCTGAGGAAGGCGCCCGGATCGTCCAGACGATCTTCACACCCCAGGGAGAGGGGACTTTCGTATTCCAGATCCTTAGTATCGGCGCCGATGGCCAGAGGCCCTTGGTCCTCCCATATGGGCGGCATCTTGACCGTGAGGACGCCCGGGGCCGCAGCGGAATTGTACCCCGGAATCCAGGATCTCCTGGCCCGTCGAATGCAGGAGATCCCGGTGGATCGTTACTATCGATCGATCGATCATCTCGGACTGAATTACGGGGCCTCGTTCCGTGGCACCCGAAGCCTATGGCGCGGAGATGGTGAAGCCTTGAGTCGCGTGCGAATCCCTGAGTCCGTTGCCACTGAACCGTACGAGATGCACCCGGCCTTCCTCGATGCTTGCCTGCACATCTATCCGGCGCTGGTCCAAGAGTACGGGGACTTCACCAACGTTGCCTGCCGAGCTGAAGCGTACTTTCTTACCGATCAGTCTTGAGCGGGTCCGGTTCCTGGCCCGCAGTCTCAAGGAGGTGTGGGTCCATGCCGTTCGACGTCCGGCTTCGGGAGAAAGTCAGGACACGATGACCATCGACATCCGCGTCCTGGATGACGAAGGACGTGAGGTTGCCACTCTGGGCGGCCTCACGCTCAAGCGTCTGGCACCCGAGGATCTTCGGCCTGGGCACGCTGACGCGATCGAGAGTTGGCTCTACCAAATGAGCTGGTTGCCGCGCCCGGCCCTTGCCCCGGCATCGCCGGACAGGGATCCTCGTTCGAGGTGGCTTGTCTTTGCGGACCGGCAAGGGGTGGCCGTGGAGTTGGTCAAACGCCTCGAAGGCCTCGCTCAAAAATGCCAGATGGTCTACCCGGACTGGTCATTGGGGGCAAGTGATGAAGAGAAACTTGTCGATGGAGTGATTGACGCTGCGTTGGCAAAGCACCAGGACTACCGCGGGGTCATCTATCTCTGGGGCCTGGATCATCATCCAATATCTGACATGACACCTGAATTGCTCGTTCGGTCCGAACGTTTGGTCGTCGGGGGAGCATTGGCTCTGATCCGCGCGATGTCTAGAGCGAGCCAGCGTTTTGCCCAAATGCCCCGACTCTGGGTCATCACGCGCAACTCGCAGCGGGCGACCGCCGATGCGCATTCGGTGGATCCGTTTCCCGCGATCCTTTGGGGGCTTGGGCGCACGGCGGCTCTTGAACATCCCAAGATTTGGGGCGGTCTTGTCGATCTGAACGGCCGCGATCCAGAGGCCAATGCTGTGTCGAAAGGCGTTCAGACCGACGTTGAAGCCTTGTTGCGTGAGATCTGGAACCCGGACGAGGAGCAACAGGTTGCGATTCGACCGGCCGGACGGTTGGCGGCCCGGTTTGTCCGGCTGCCTCCGGGAAAAGACCGCCCAGGCATGTTATTCCGCGAGGATGCAACCTATCTGGTCTCTGGTGGCCTCGGATCGCTTGGCTTGAAGGTGGCGGAGTGGATGGCGAAATGCGGTGCCCGCCATCTGGTATTCACTAGTCGTCGTCAGCCCAAGGGCCGCGCGGCTGAGGTCGTGGGTGCCCTCGAAGCGAAGGGGATCCGCTCAGTTGTCGCTGTTGGTGACATCACAGAAGAGGCCGACCTGAATCGGATCCTGGGCGAGATACGGTCCGAAATGCCTCCTTTGCGGGGTATCTTTCATTGCGCTGGAATGCTCGACGACGGGATCCTCGACCAGATGGATTGGGGCCGGTTCTCCGCAGTAACCGCGCCGAAGGTAAAGGGGAGTTGGCTGCTTCACAGCGCAACCCTCAGAGACGAGCTCGACTATTTCGTCCTGTTCTCGTCGATCCTTAGCCTGATCGGTTCGCCGGGACAATCCAACTATACCGCCGCCAACGCTTTTCTCGACGCGCTGACGGAGCACCGGCGGGCAGCTGGGTTGCCCGCCGTCACGCTCAATTGGGGTCCTTGGGCCGAAACCGGTTTGGCGACCATCTCAGGGCGCCGGGGCGAAGCCATCTGGAATTCTCGAGGGACCCGTTACATTCCCCCTGATCGCGGCATTGAGGTGCTCGAGCATATCCTTCGTCAGGGAGTCAGCCACGCGGTGGTGACGATCACGGAATGGCGCCAATTCCTGCAACAATTCCCTAAGCCAGTCCCTTTTTACGAGGACCTCGCGAAGGGCGTGGGCGGGTGGCGAACGGGGCGGAGGAGCTCGCGATCCCCAGACTACCCGTGCTCTGATCGATGCCGCTGAAGGTGGGGAACGCCGCAAACTTATCGTCGAATTCGTGCGGCAAGAGGTCGGAGAGTTACTGGGCCTCGGAGTTTCGGTTGATCCGGGCCGACCGCTCAGTGAACTTGGCCTCGACTCCTTGATGTCTGTGAGTTT
Organism: uncultured Verrucomicrobiae bacterium; assembly: GCA_963793135.1. Lineage (GTDB taxonomy): Bacteria > Verrucomicrobiota > Verrucomicrobiia > Chthoniobacterales > JAFAMB01 > JAFAMB01. The sequence goes on along the minus strand of CAWBYX010000024.1, from coordinate 21,522 downwards.
GGTCAACAAACTCGAACCCACGCTTGGCGTTCTGGTCCCCATGGCCACACTGTTGAAGGGGCCTAGCGTCGAGGAACTCGTCCACTCCATTTTCCCCGGCCTCGAAAATAGATTGCCCCCCGAGATTGAGGGTTCGAACGGCAGTAACGGAAATCGGATCAACGGCAGGTTGCACACCGATATCGTTCCGTTGTCCGATTGGCTTGTCGCTACCAGTCCGAACCCGGCCGCCACAGTTCGGCTGTTCTGTTTCCCGTTCGCTGGGGGTGGATCGGCTGTCTACAGGACATGGAACGACAGAATTGGCCAATCCATAGAAGTCATAGCCGTAGAGCCACCCGGGCGGCTCGGCCGGATTGACCAAAAACCGGTGAGCGATATTCAGGTCTTTGCCTCTCAGGCGGCAAGAGCGATGACGCCCTTGCTTGACAAGCCCTACGCCGTCTTCGGGCACTGTCTGGGTGGGCTGACTATGTACGAGACCGTGCGCGAACTCCAACGTGACGATCAGAGACTCCCTATTCACGCTTTCGTATCCGGATCCAGACCTCCCGATCTTACCGACCAGGAAGGACCCTTTGAACGTCTTCTCCAGGACCGCCTGCTGAGAAACAGGCGCTACGACCCGTTCCTGCCGATCCATGAACAACCGGAAGACGTTTTTGCCGAGGTGATTCGGTTGTTTCGGATCGATAGCACTGAGCAGATGCTCAAGAACGCCGAACTCCGCGCCCTGGTCCTCCCGGTTGTCCGCTCCGAGTTTGAGATGGCTTTTGCCTACCGGCATCGCCGCGAGACGCCCTGGAATTTCCCGATCACCTGCTTCAACGGGGCGGACGATCTCTATGTGACTCGTGCGGATATCTTGTCCTGGGGCAGGTTTACGACGGCTAGCTTTCAAGTCCACATTCGCCAGGGCGAGCACTTTCTCCTGGTGGATGATGCTGATTTTCTGCTGCGCGCGATAAACCGCGACATTGCAGATCACCAATAGAACTAGCGAGGTAGCAAACGATGAGTGACCCGATGGTGGAAGATGCGAAGAAGAAAGATAATCTTTACGTTATCCTTGCTCTTCAAGGGGGAGGCGCGCTTGGTGCGTTTCAGGCCGGTGCCTATCAAGCGCTGACCGAAAAAAAGTACGAACCTGACTGGGTGGCAGGAATCTCGATCGGCTCTATCAATGCCGCCATTATCGCGGGAAACCCGAAGGAAAAACGCCTGGAGCGTTTAAAAGAATTTTGGCAGCTTGTCTCGGGCAATCTCGATTGGTGGGAGCGGGTGCCAAATTACTCCGAGAAACTGACTAATACCTGGAAAATCTGGCTCGCGATGGCCGGCGGCGTACCCGGGTTCTTCCGCCCCAACTATATTCCGGGTCCGCTCGCCGATCCTAACTCTTCGCAAGCCTGCTGTTTGTATAACGTGGACAAGCTTAGAAAAACACTGGAGAATCTAGTCGACTTTAACATCATCAATCGTCACGCCTCAGAGGAGCATGTCCGCCTGTCTTTAGGTGTCACCAGGGTCTTTGGCGGTGTGTCGAAAACGTTTCAAAGCTTCGATGGTGCAAAACATGCGACCGACCCTGATGACAAGCGTACCGAGATTACGTGCTGACCATATTATGGCGAGCGGGGCCTTTGCCCCGTGGTTCCCAGGCGTCTATCTCAAAGACCCATCGGAGCCAGGTCATTGATAAGCAATTATATTGGGATGGTGGAATAACTTCAAATTCCTCTTTCAAGCACATCATTAAAGACCTTCCCCTGCTCCATCGGGTGATCGGAGATAAGCAGGTAGTGATCTTCGTGATTGATCTTTGGGGCGCTTCTGACCGCGAACCCAAGACTTTTGACGAGGTGTGCTGGAGGATTAAACAGACTCAATATTCAAGCCGCATTGAGCAAGACATCAAGTTTGCCAGAGAATTCATTTCTAACGAGAGGCGAGGGGAAAGAACCAACCTGGAATACAAGCCTCCCCGCATTGATATCGTTCGAGTTTCTTACTCGTTCTCATCCAAACGAAATCCCCTGCGGCGACGCCTTGTTTTCGCGGACGGAAATCGACCGCCGGTTTCGGGACGGCTATGCTGCGATGCGATACCGGCTTGAAATGGACCCGCCCCTCTGGAAACTGGAGCAGCTGAGCGCAGATAGTCTTACTCGCCCGGATGCCGGCGTCGTCATCCACTGGTCCTGAGAGCTCAGTCTCTCGGTGGATCCCAACCAACTGGAGAGCCGGCTGCTTTGTGTGGCCTTCCCACATGTGGCGTTGGGAGATCTAAATTGGGCTTTTTCGGTCTCGATCTCCACCGAACTTTCTCTAAAATGGTTCGATGATTTATGAACTTCGTCATTACTTTCCTGTTCCCGGTAAAGAGGAAGCCATCCTAAACCGGTTCCAGAGCCATACCTTCAAAATATTCGATCGTCGCGGATTTAAGGTTCACGATTTTTGGGTTGAGGCGAACGGATCCGGCCATCTTTGGTACGTGCTCGAATGGCAATCTGCCGAGCAGATGAAATCCGAATGGAGCAAATTTGTGAACGATGAAGAATGGCAATCCGTCAAAGCGGAAAGCGAAAAGGCGGGACCGATTGTTGAAAAAATCGACGCTATTGTTTTGAAGCGACTAGCCTGGTCGGTCTGACCCGGGAGCCAAACCGCACCTGAGACGACGGATCCAGATCCCGGCGAGCATTTCTTCTCGGAGCGATTTTCGAATTGGCGGCGGGCGTAAACCCGGAAGCGTGCTATGCTCCAGTGCGTCTTAATGAGTTTTGCGGAATGTTTTTGGCGGCAAGAGGTCTGACATTCCGAAGTCACAAAGCTGCATCTGTCCGCGCGTAAATTAATCATCATGGAATTCCTCAATACTGTCCCGTATAAAGAATTCTTGGTGGAACGCCAAGAGGTCCTGCGTCACAAATGGATTGAAAGCGAGAAAGCCGGCTACGACATCGGCTTTGAACGCGCGTTGCTTGATTGGACCCAGAAATACCGATCCGCCTGGCGCGAAAGAAGATACAATTAAGCAAAATTGGCCGTGCTCGATGGGGAATGCCTGGAGTTTGCAAGTTTGGCCAATGCGTCCCCGTGACATGGCAACGGATGGCACCAGCACAGTAATACTTTGCCGCCGCAAAGTTCAGGCAGCCGCGCCAAAAGAATTGGGTTGTCGTCCAGGTAGCGAGTGTACAACGCAATCACTCGATCATGCTCCTCTGGAGCATGGGTCTGTGGTCTGAAGGGATTGCCCCAGCCAGCGTCGCGCCATCCGCGATAATTTCGACCAATGTATACGGCCCGGCCCGTGTTTTGCGCCCAGTCAACCAATTCGCGGTCCTTCATGACATGGGCCACGACCGTGATGCCACTCTCAGCCAAAGCTCTCCGACGCTGCGCACTTGACATAATGATGCTGGCCTTTTTTTCAACCAACCGTCCCGGAAATAATTCGTTTGAGACGATTAAAATGCGCTTACCTTTTTTTAGATTTTTCGCTGCCTGGCCGTTCGCTGCCGGGGATGATACTTCGGTCGATCTCATAGCGAATTTGGATGGATGCCAGTTAACGTCGCCGTTCTATAGTCCTCTTCTTTTCAGTTTCTAACAACCGGGAAGACTGCTAGGGGTACCGCCCTTCCTCGAAACTCGAACTATCCTATAGTGAACCCGCAAATCGCGCAACTAATTCGGTCGGTTTGCTCATAGCAGGGGTTGAATAACTTTATAGACTTCTGCTCCAGTCGCGAAATGGTCTTTCTGGCTAGTTAGCAACAAAATAAGAGTAGAAGAGGTTAGCAGCAAGCGTGCCAATGATGGTAGTCTTAGCCGGATTGAGTACCCGTTTGGAGTAGAAATGGAATCGAAAAGGCTAAGAGCTTGCGGCCTTGAACGTTTTTAGAAAATAGTGACCACGGCAAAGTCGATTCCATCGCGGCTCGGAGATGTCGAGTCTTAGAGCATGCTTTTGGATCCGTCAAATTAGAAATTCGATAATGTTGCGCTCTTACTGTTTCTTTTCCCATTCGTGGGCGTAATAAAGGGCACTGCTGCATCGGCGCTTGCTTTACGGTCCTGAGCGGTTCCCAGGCTCTGCCGGATGGCTCGGTCATAACGCTGGTCGCTCGGACAAAACTCGGAGCCTTTCGGTCTCCTGCAGCGTGACGGTGAGATCAGTGCCGGCGGTCCGTTCTCGATTGTCCACCGCAGCGTTTCCCAATACGGCGCCTTGGTCTCCCGTACCGTGGCGGTAACTTTACGCTCGCCAAGCTTGAAAGGCTGGTCTGGCCAGGCGGACGATTGGTGTTAGCCCATCCTCTTCCGAGGGGGCAGCCTTGATCTTCGCTCCGAGTTTCGGCAACAACCGTGATGCCGATCCGTGGAACCCGGGTAAGGTTCCATTTCTCCAAGTGCTTAGGCCAGAGCTGATTACTGCCGAAAGTGAACGACTGCGAACAGCAAGGCATCAGAGATTCGCGTTCCCGAGTTCCAAACTCTTAATGAGGATCGGCCCATCGAGATTTTATCTCTGCTGAAGCCATCAGCGGGTGGTCACGGCTGTATGGGCCATTCCAGCATTTTACGGGCATTTGGGCGCCTGCTATCCGGCAAACGCCCGATGTCCGTTATGCTTTATTCGCATCTTCAGGCGCTCAATAACCCTTGTCCTGTTCTTTCCAGAGTGGCTATCTTTCTCTCTTGCCTGAGATGATAGTATGAAAATGATGAAAGTGCGGACAATACTCGCTATCGCGGCTGCCTCCGTCGGACTGGCTTCGACGGTAGTCGCAGACAAATACGATGATCTCGTCAAAAAAGGATTTCGCTGGATAAACACCGATGGGCCGTACGCTTGTCCTGCCAAAGACGATGTCCAGCGTATGCTCAAGGACCAAAGTGACACGGACCAACTCCATATGGTCGAACAACTGCGAGCCTACTTCCTGATCCGGGGAGTTGTCGTTCAGGTGCTCCAGGAGGACAAAGCTTCGGGTATGACGCAGTTCAGTTCCGCCGGGCTCAACGGAACTTTTTGGACGCTCAGCAAATATCTCAGCAAGCGTCCGATTGAAAACATTACTGGGACGATCGAAGTCCCCGTCAATCCGGCTGCACCCACAGTTAACATAGCGGGTGGAGATCAAATCGGCGGCCTGCCAACCACAACGGCTACTCCGGGCCAAGCAGGCATGCCAAATCCAACGGCAACGCCCGTCGAAGCGCCAACGCCTGCCGCAAGCCCGACGCCCTGATCTGGGAGCTGAGGCATAATCATGATCTTTCGGACCCCAGCGACCGCGAATATCGCACAGAGAGTCACAGAGAGTTCGGATTTGACCGAAGCGCGCAAATCTCTATGAAAGGCTGATGGAGATTCACGGCTTGCGAAGCCCGTACGAGCCGGTTGGAGGGTTAGTTTATTTTGCCCGCATGATCGACAAGATCCGGCTTCATGCTGCCGGATTGTTGCCCAGCGAATATCAACCGTTGTTGGGCAATGCCAACCCCCGGAGCTTTGACGCGCGTTGCTGCCGCTTTCTCCAAATCGATTATACCGCGCTTGCTGCCACCGCTCTTCAAGGTGGAACTGACATGGCGATCTTCCAGTGGGTCTGTGCGCACGGCCGAAAACCATCCGAAAAAGAGGTGGAAGTCTGGAATGCCTTTATGCAGAAGCGCGGTTGGCGCGACGATAGTTCCGGACGATTGCGTGAACGGGTCCTGGAGTCGGGAATACAGGATCGCGTCGTTCCGACGTTCTTTGACTACTTCGATGCGGACGAAGGGCGTCCCCCCCGTTTCCCCGACGACCCGACCCCGCCCGGTGAGCCAGTGAGGGGCGGCGATCAGATTCCCGGTCTGCGGAGCCCCAGGGATAAGGTGGGAGGAGTTTTTCACTTTGGCCGGATGCTTGACAAAATCCGGTTATTTCATCAGGGAAAACTTCCTCAGGGTTGGATAGAGGCGAAGGGTTCGCCGAACGGATTCGACGGCACCTGTTGCGGCTTTCTAAAGATTGACTATAAGGCGTTTGAGGCGGAGACGGTCAAAGGAAGAGGGGATGATCAGATGCTCCAATGGGCCTTCGTGAATGGACGCCAGCCGGCCAACGAGGAGGTGGAAATCTGGAACGACTATCTATCAAGCGCTGCTGGCGGGACCGGTACACACCGCGCCTCCATATACGGTTACAGGAAGCCGGTTGGCCAATCGGCACGGTTTTGACCATGTTTGATTTCTTGACCTGGACGAAGGGCGGGCGCCCGGGTCTCGTTTGCCGATTAAAGAGCGGCTGTCTTGCACCCCGAACTCCGGGGCCAATCCTCTGAGGAAAGCCTCGCCCGTCGCCTTGTTTACCGTGAGAGCGCCGCAATCAATGCCGTCACCGCGGCCTTGCAGGCGCCGTCATAGTCGCCTGCGTCCAGGTGCGGGGCGATCGTTTCTACAAAGATTTTCTTACAAACATCTTCGGAGAGCTTGGTGGCCAGACCTCGACCGGCATGGATGCGACCCTGGCGCTCCTGGGTACAAATCAGCAGCAGCGCACCTGTATCCTTTCCCTGACCAATCTTCCAGCCCCCGTACAACTGTCGCGCATATTCGCCGATCGAAACTCCGGTGGGAAGATTTGGATCGATGACGATGATCAACTCGTCCGCGCTCTTCCGATAGAAATCCGCAAGCTGACCGCTCAGACGATCGGCGGTACCTCCGTGTAGAACGGAAGCATTGTCCGTCACATACTTTGATGGGGCGGCCGGTGGCTTTGATGGAGCGGCAGGCGGCACGTTGGGCGCCGCGTGAAGATTGGCGGTTAAAAGCGAGGAGAGAAGCAGGAAAAAAATAGCCGTTTTGATTGGAGGATTCTTCATTGTTTTCGTTTTTACGCCGAATGCGGGAGTCATTATCGGTCCTCAAGGGAAAAAGACAAAAGGGTCAATCTGGCATTTTTTTGAAGCAAGGAGGAGGGAGCCCGCAAGAAGAAGCTGAGGGACGACTCATCGCTAAGGCAAGGTGTTGAGGCGATGATGGGCTGTCCGAAGGTGCCCGTAGAGGTCTCGGTAGACTTCTTGGTAGCGGGCTTGTAGCCGCTTGGAGTCCTGGGCGTTCGGTTCGACAGCAATCTCTTCCCGGCGCGCTACCCGGACAGCCGCTGAAGGATCCGAAAACAGGCCGCAACCTAGACCCGCCAAAAGGGCTGCTCCCAAACTAACGGCTTCCCGAACTGGATTAACCCTAATCGGAAAGGAATACACATTCGCCTTGATCTGGGTGAGAAGAGAGTTTTGGAGTGAACCTCCAATGGTGAGGATCTTTTCGAAAGGGGGTAGGCCGGCGACCGCGCCCATCGCGTCCGCGATAGCTCGAGCTTCGAAAGCCAATCCTTCGAGCACCGCCCTGAACATGGCACCACGAGTGGTCGTCGATCTGATGCCAATAAATGCGCCCGAAGCTTGAGTATCAGGATGGGGCGTCAGGCTGCGGATCAAATGAGGCAGAAACATGGGTACAGCCTGGTCAGCCCTTGCCGCTTCATCCACCAGTTCCGCAATGCCGGCCATCCCCCCAAGTTCACGTCTGAACCATTCCATCGCTGCGCCTGCGGTTAAAAGGCCACCTGTCAAGTAGCAGGTTGGCTTGTCAATCCATAAGGCTCCCTGCGCCAACCCGACAGCAGCGATGCTTTGATCAAAAACTGGTTCTGGAAAAACGGTGTTTAACGACTCGGAAGTTCCGATGCTGTCAAACAAGATCCCGGTGCCGAGTCCTCCGGCGGCAAACGCTCCGCTCAGGTGGTCATGGATGCCCACGCTGACAACCGTGGTGTTTGGAAGGTTCGTCTCTGTGGCGCTGGAGTTCTTGACCCGCCCTAGTGGAGTTCCGCTCTGACAGACTGGAGGGAAGGCTGTAGGCGGCAAGCCAACGGCCTCCAGGATCTCGCTTGACCAGTTTCCCCGGCCCAAATCATACGCCAGAGAGCGACAGGCCAGACTTGGATCGGTTGCCGGAATTCCGCAAAGGCGAAAGGCCACGTAATCCGCGAAATGGAGCCAATGCCGGGCCTTCTTAAAGGCAATGGGATTGTGCTTTTTGACCCAAAGAATTTTACAAAGACCAAACATCGGGTCGGGATTGAGGCCCGTTGTTTTGAATAGGGTTTCGTAACCGATCGTCTCGCGAATCCATTTGTATTCCGCGGTGGTCCGAAGATCAAACCACGCGATAGAGGGCGCCAGCGTTTGGCCATGGCAATCGATCGGTACGACTGATTCTGCAAGACTCGAAACCGCGATCCCTCGAATGGCCCCTGGGTTCTCTATTTGTGAGACCACCGAACGGATGGCTCCACAGGCCGCCCTCCAGACCTGTTCGGGTTCGAAATCCGTCCAGTCTGGACGTGGATGAGATTGCGGGGTCGGCTCGGATCCTTGAGCGACAATATGTCCGTCACCGTCAAGAGCAAGGCACTTGAGGTTGGTGGTACCCACGTCAAGTCCAAGAACCAGATCATTTTGCGGCATAGGCGTTTTGGTTGGTGAGGGATGGCAAAGGAAGACTGCATCCTAAACGCATTGGCACTGGAAAGAAACAAAGGGCCAGACCGTAAAATAAATGCACAATTCTGGTTTTGCGGGGGAGCATCCAAATGAACGTGGTCAAAATTGGTGAAATTTCACGGTGTCCGGCGCCCTTTTTTTGCCAGGGCTTTTTCTACGGTGCGGGGATGGAGAACGATGCCAAAGCGTTTTCGAATTCTAGCGGCGAGCGCCGGGGCTTTAAGATGGGGCTCTGTGTCAACAAGCTCCTCCAGGTAGAGGCGCACCGCCGGCGTGAGTTTGCGCGCTTTTTTCGGGCCACGCTTTTGGGGCAGAAGCCCCCCCAATCCTTCCTGTCGGAAGTTCTCGTGCGCCTGATAAATAGTGGGTCGCGAGAGGCCAAAATCTGCGGACGCCTGAGCAATCGAACAACCATCGACATCGACAGCTCGAATGGCTTCGTACTTGAGTTGTACCAAATCGCGGGGATCAAAGAAGACGTGTTCGGCGAACAACAGGTGGTGAACTTTTTGTGGGTTGCGATTGAGGGCGCCACAGGATCGCAGCGCTTCGATTTTCTTTAGTTTGCGCGCCATAAAAATACATTGTAAAATAAATTACGCCGGAATACTGCATCAACTGATTGGAGTGACAAGAAATAATGATGATACTACAGCTTTTGATGCGGGGTGAAGTTGAACCTGGACCTCGATGGAAGAAGATCGCTATTGTAGTACGGTGTATTTTACTTTACGTAGCCGATCAAGTTGTCAGCAACAGATGAAACTACTCTATCTGGAGACGATGAACTAGGGAAGCTGGGGTCGCGAAAGAATCATAACTCGTCCTCTCGTCCTCTTTCTTTGCTAGGGCCGATTCATTAGATATGGTGAGAAATTTCGCTCCTGCTTACTTGTCAATACGCCATTCGGGTTAGTCATTCCGTCCTCCCTGACAGGAGTCCGTCCGGCACAAACCGACGCATCAAAACTGTCTGTTTCCAAAATCGCTATGAACGATGTAATGCGCCGTACCTCAAATAATTATTAAATTTTTCCTTGATAGAAGACAGTTCCTCGGCTCTTTATCGCTGACATCAAATTCGAGGATCAGTAAACAGGGATGTCTTGGGAAGGCGGTCATTCGATCTAAAAAAAATGAGCAACCATGACTTACTTGTCGTCGCTGGGGCTGGGGGTTTCATCGGTGGGCACCTCGTCAAAAAGCTGCGCGAAGAAGGCTTTGAAAAAATCCGAGCGGTAGACCAAAAACCGATCTCGGAGTGGTACGCGGTTTTCGACGACGTGGAAAATCTTTCTTTGGACCTGAAGAAAGCGGAGGCTTGCCGCACGGCAACGAAAGGCGCGGCATCGGTCTACAATCTCGCTGCCGATATGGGTGGGATGGGATTCATCGAGCTGAACAAAGCGGCCTGCATGCTGAGCGTTCTGATCAACACGCACCTGCTTCTCGCTGCGCAACAGGCGGGCGCGAGGCGGTTTTTCTTCGCTTCTTCAGCATGCGTCTACAACGCCGAAAAACAAGTCGATCCGAATGTGACGGCGCTGAAAGAGGAAGATGCTTATCCGGCGCTGCCTGAGGATGGCTATGGTTGGGAGAAATTGTTCAGCGAGCGGATGTGTCGTCACTTCCGCGAAGACTTTGGTCTAGCCACCCGAATTGCGCGCTATCACAACGTGTATGGACCGCACGGAACATACGACGGCGGCCGCGAGAAAGCTCCGGCAGCCATTTGCCGCAAAGTGATTGAAGCAAAGCTTTCCGGTGATGACGAGATCGAAATCTGGGGCGATGGCAATCAAACCCGCAGTTTCATGTACATCGACGATTGCGTAAAGGGAACTCGGATGATCATGGAGAGCGACTTTGCGGAGCCGATTAATCTTGGCAGCAGTGAACTGGTTTCGATCAACCAATTGGTCGACATCGTGGAGGAGATCGCTGGTACTAAGCTGAAGAGAAAGTACAATCTTTTAGCTCCGAAAGGCGTGAACGGCCGCAACAGCGACAACGCCCTGATCCAGAAAATTTTCCACTGGGAGCCTTCGACCAGATTGCGGGTCGGAATGGAACAAACCTACCGGTGGATCTACGATCAAATGATCGCCAGAGAGCCGGCCCTGAATGCAGCCTAATGATTTAGCGGGACTTCATTCAAACGGAAAACGGACCTGGCTGGAATGCTTGCTAGAGGGGTTGCTCCCTCAGAACAACGATTTTTAATCGTGTTTTAGACATCGCCAGACGGGCCCTGGATTGGGCTAAGCGCCGCGGCGGGTCGAATGCGGCAACTCAGTTTCGTCGAATTCGTTTTCTCCGGAACCGGAGAAAACTCGGCCTTGTGGCGTCCATAATATCTCTTGGGGAGCGAATAACAAGTGGCGAAAAATAGATCATCGCTAGCAAGTGACGTTTTAAATTGTCGCCGATGCCAGTCGTTATTGCAGTTACAGCGGGACTGGTAATTCAACAAAGAATGCTTGCAAGGTGCGACAGATCTTGAGAGCGTCTCGCCAAGTCAGATCATTCAAGAGGTATTCGTCGTCTCACTCTGACCGGAAAACGAAGATAAGAATTCACCACCATGAGCAAGGGTATTCAAATTGGGTTGCAGGAGGAGGTAGTAGTTAGGCCAGGGAGGCTCAGTCCAGCGGCCGTTTTTCAATCTAGATGTCGTAGGAGCCGGTTTCATCTGTTTCACATGGTGGGACTGGCTTTGACGGGATTGGCGTTTTCTGCGCAAGCGCAGCTTGGTTCAATGAACGTCGACGCTGCGGTCAGCGACGCGGCTTCCGGGCGCGGCACCATGTCTGTGGTTGCTGCCGAAGCACCGGAAAATGATCAATTGTCGTCGGAGACGAAGACTATAACCAACGAGTCGAATGCCAATGCGTCCGAGCGCAACGCTGCCTCCTACCCGGGCATAGGGGTGGCCTTAGTTTGCGGCCTCGCGCTTTTCGTTTGGGTCCAGCGTTTTCGCAATTCGTTGGTCTGATCGCAAAGTTGCTCGATTGATTGCTGTACTTCGGCTCCCTGTGGTGACCGAAGCTCTGTTTTGCTGCGACAAGTTAATTTTCCTTATTATGAAAACCGTACTGAATGAGCCGCCAAAAGCGCGGGTCTGGTGGCAGCTCTGAAGTCTCCTCTGTTGTGAAATTCAATCAGCGGCCGCCACCGCCCAGCTTGGGTCGACGGCAGCAGTTCGATCGACAACTCAGTCAGTTAATTGACGCCGCTCTGCTGGTTCTCTCGCTTTGGCTCGGGCATCTGCTCCGTCAATACCTCGGCGAGCGATTGCCCTTCATCCCCGAAATCGACCCGTTCAACATGTTCCTATGGTTAGCGCTCACCATGCCGTTCGGACCGCTCCTTCTTGACCTGCATGGTTTTTACAATTTTCCTCTGCAAAAAACTACGCTGCAATCATTCAAGCAGATCACCCAAGCTCTGCTCTGGCTCGGAGTCTTGATCGTGGCCTGCGCGTTCCTTTTCCGGTTTGACATTCGGAGCCGAGCTGTCTTGATTTTATTTGGGGTCATCAGCACGGTATTGCTCTTGATTAAAGAGCGGATAGTTGCCGCCTACCTTCGTGCGCATACAGCCAGCGGGGCTTATCGGGAGAAAGTGATCTTGGCCGGTTCGGACGAGGAGATTCTTCAATTTCTGGCGGGTGTTACGGAGGAACAAATCGCCCAGATCGAAATCGTCGAGGAAATCGATATCTCGGTGCAGCCGACCTCGGAACTAGTGTGCGCCTTGCACCAGCACTCGGTCGGTCGAGTCATCTTTGCAACCTCTCGAACACGTCTGGATACTATCGAGCAGGCGATCGGAGCGTGCGAGGTCGAGGGAGTGGAGACGTGGTTAGTTGCTGACTTTATCCGAACCTCGATCGCGCGACCGGTCTTCGACCTCTTTGGAGCCCAACCGATGCTCGTCTTTCGCTCAACGCCGGATCGCTTCTGGTCGCTTTTGATCAAACGCGCAATCGACTTCTTCGCAGCACTGGTCGGTCTCATCGTTTTGGCTCCTTTGATGATTGTGGTTGCCATTGCGATCAAGATCACTTCACCCGGTCCGATCGTCTTTTCGCAAATGCGGGCCGGAAAACACGGAAAGCCGTTCAGGATGTTTAAATTTCGCTCGATGTACTCTGATGCTGAGGCAACGCCGGCAGGAGCTCGAAGCTTACAACCAAATGAGTGGTCCGGTCTTCAAGATTAGTGACGATCCGCGGATCACGCCGATTGGGCGATGGCTCCGCAAGTACAGTATTGATGAGTTACCGCAATTGATCAACGTCCTCCGCGGGCAAATGAGCCTCGTCGGCCCAAGACCTTTGCCGATCTACGAAGTTGAGCGATTCTCCGTGCCAGCCCAGAGACGGCGATTGAGTGTTAAGCCCTGGATTACCTGTCTCTGGCAGATCAGCGGTCGCAATGAAGTCCGGGATTTTGAAGCGTGGGTCAAGCTTGACTTGGATTACATTGATAACTGGTCCATCTGGCTTGATCTGCGGATCCTGTTTGGGACCCTTCCGGTCGTCCTGCTCGGGTACGGAGCTAAATAATGTCTCTCTTAGATTGGAAAGTCGGGCAGGCATCCGAGCCGCGAATGCCGGCAGGAGATTCAGCGGGTTTTTTGGCCGGGGATCGGCCCCTATTGTCCGCGGAAAGTGTATGGAACGAGTCTGGTGGTTTACGCTTTGGCTGTTGGTTGGGTTGGCCGCCTGTATCGGCACCATCCTGGCGATGTTCGCCTGGACCGGTGCGAGCTTATAATATGGCCGCAGCAATGAGTCAGCTACTTCTTTCAGTATCCAGTGTCAGTTGCCAGTTGCCAGCGAGGGGGTGGGGCGAAGGGGAGCCAGGTCCTGGAGACTCGCTTCGCGGTGGAGAGGCCTGGGAATTGGAAAGACTAGACAAAGTCATCTGAGTCGTTTTTACCGAGCAAAGAGTGGTGAGTGCTGAAATGAATGAGAATCTGAACCTGCGCGCAGGTGAATGGGTCGAGATTCGGAGCAAGTACGAAATTCTGAGTACGCTCGACCAGCAGAGTCAATTCGACGGGTTGCCTTTTATGCCCGAAATGTTCGCTTTTTGCGGGTTGCGCTTACAAGTCTATAAGCGTGCGCACAAGACCTGCGATACGGTTTTTCCGGTTCGCGGGCGCAGAATGGCTAATGCCGTCCATTTGGAAACGCGCTGCGACGGGCAGGCTCACGGCGGGTGCCAGGCCAATTGTCTGATTTTCTGGAAAGAGATTTGGCTGAAGCGTGTGGACGATCCATCTGAAAGCCGCGCTCCGGCGGCTTTCAAGTCGGAGGGGAGGCCCAATGGAAGTAAGTCGACAGGCGGATGTACCGAATCCGATGTGCTTGCGGCGACGCGCGAGCAAACGAATCCGCCTGTTTCTGAGCCTGTCTACCGTTGCCAGGCAACTCGGCTCCCCTACGCCACGACAGATCTTGGGTGTTGGGACATTCGCCAGTATCTTGAAGACTATTCATCCGGCAACGTCGGGATCGGCCGCATTCTAAGTGGCGTCAGTTTACATGAGCTACTATGGCCTCACGCAAAGCGAGGATTCGGTCTAGGTAAAATTCTGCCTTGGTTTTATGACAAGTTCCATCCGCTTTGGCAGGGCACCCCCTTCCCAAGAAGGACCGGCAGAATACCGGTGGGAGAACCAACACCCTCAAGAGCTCTCAATTTGCAGCCTGGCGAGCTGGTGCGGGTGCGGTCGCAGGCAAGAAATATTGCAAACTCTAAACACTGAAAGCAAGAATCGCGGAATGTTATTTGACGGAGAAATGGTGCCTTTCTGTGGCAAGACCTACCGCGTTCTTCAGCGGGTTAGCAAAATTATTAATGAGCAGACCGGGAAGATGCAGGAGATGAAGACACCTTGCATTATGTTAGAGAACGTGTTTTGCCAATCCCGGTACAGCAAATGCCGGCTATTCTGTCCTCGAAGCATTCCCTCGTACTGGCGTGAAATTTGGCTTGAGAGAGTCTCCGAAAGCGCGCGAGGTGATGCGAATCATGAATTGACGCGACGTCCCCCTCCTCAACGAATATGAACACGGATAAGAACATCGATCGTATTAATAACCTCTGCCTGACAGAGCTGGCCGAACTTTCTCAAATGCGGTGTAGCGCTCCCGCGAAAGAAGATGAAATGTATACTGCAAGTTCACACACCGAAATGCTCGTTACCGACCTTAGCTCGCAAGAAATCGAATGAAGGCGCATGAACTCTTAAGCTCTTCGGACCTATGGTGTCAGGAATCACCGGCCAAAGACGCGCACGGTCACAAGGTCGAGGCTCTTAATCCGAAGGCGGTGAAATGGTGCGCGCTCGCAGCGATTCAAAAGACTTATCCCTCGTGCCAATGGGAAACGGCCATGGATCGCCTGTTGCGCGCGCTCAGCGTTTCAGAAGAGGGTATAGCTCTAATGACGATATCTGACAAGGCCGGCTCCCTGATGGAGTGGAATGACGATGGAAAATGTTCATTCCGCGATATTCGAGAAACTCTTCTCCAGGCAAATGTTTGAACCTAAGGAAGCTCCTTATTGAGCCTTCAATTTTTTCTTCCTAAAGAGTGCAGTTCGGAGTTTCGAAACCTTGGCGGGTGAAACCTAACGAGCAGATAAGGCAAAAGAGAACTCAATTTGCAAATTTTGAACCTCGAGTGGGCAAGAGAGATTATCCGCTGGAGCTGCGACTAAATCGATGATAATGGGTCCGCGGGTGATTTATGCACGGTATGGCTGCGGGTGCTTAACCCAACGAAGTTCCAGTAACCGGGATGAGAGTAATTTTTTAAAGGAGGATGAGAGACATGAATATTGCACCAATGAGCCTTCAATTCGTTGACTACTGGCATGTTATCAGAATTCGACGGCGGCTGATCGTTCTCGTTTTCCTGTTGGTGGTGAGTTCGGTCGGCATCGCCACCTTTTTCGCTACCCGGCAATACAACTCGATCGCCACCATCGAGGTGCAGCCAGACATGACGCCGGTTCACCTGGTCGAAAATCAGACGGAGCCGCGGGCTCCCGAGGATACGAAATTCAGCCAAACGCAAATAGAGATTATTTTGCGGAAAGGGGTGATTTATCCTGTCATTGATCGGCTGAATCTGCAGGAGAAGTGGGCCAAGGACGGGAAAAAGCTATCCGAAGAAGCTGCTTTCGAGAGGCTGCGTGGCATGATAAAGCTTGATGGAGTCAGGAATACCAACCTGATTCAGATCGCCGTTACCGCCCCTGATCCTCAAGAAGCGGCAAATATCGCCAACACTGTCGCCCAGGTTTACATGGAACAGCGGATTGGCGAGCAGAAGGCCATTATTTCGAATGGCGTCGAACAACTGAAGGACGAGGTCAAGCATAACGAGGACGTGGTTAACCAATCTTACGCCGAAGCCTCTAAGCTGCGCACCGAGGCAAATGTGATTGACCCCAATCCAGATAGCTTGGATAACAGTGGCCGGTATGGGGTGGAAGACTCCAACGTGATCACCAATCAGGAAAAGGTCAACGAGGCTAAGTCCCAAGTTGCCATGCTTCGCAGCAAGGCCGAACAACTTGATGGCATGCAATGGGAGGATCTGATGCGAGCCGCCGGGCAGCTCAACTTGAACGATCCGATCATCCAGGCGAAACTACCGGTCTTTCAAGCTGCCCTGGTTGAGAAGGAAAAACTGCTAAACTCGGGTTTGGGCCCCAACCATCCTGACGTGAAGGCTTTGCAGGCTGAGATCGAAACCCTCTTGGCGCAGCTGCGCGAACAGATGTATAGCCTTCGTAAAGGGATCCAGACTGCAACTAGCCATTGCAGAGCAATCGCTGAAGGCCATGGAGGCAAACCTGAAGCTCAGTCAAACAGAGCAGCAGGAAAAGAAAACCTCCAGCGCGAACTATCTCAACGCTAAATACAAATATATCCAGGAACGCAAAGTTCTGGAAATGGCGAAGGCTCGGCTTAGCACCGAGTCCATAGAACGCCGAATGCCGCAGAGTGCGGGATTTATCCGGGAAACGGCTGAGCCAGCTCTGAAACCAAGCAAGCCGAACGTCAAGATCAACCTGCTGATGGGCGTCGCCGCTGGCATCATTCTGAGTGTTTCGTTGGCATTCTTCCTTGAGTACATGGACACCAGTGTAAAGACGATGGATGACGTCACCAGAATACTGGAGGTTCCGGTGATGGGGGTGATACCGAAAGGAGTTCGTCGGCTCACCAGAAACGGCAAATTTTTGCCATACAGCGAGGCCTACCGGATCCTGCAAGCCAACGTCGATCTGTTTAGCAGGAAGAGTGGAGCAACCTGCTTCGGCGTGACCAGTGGTGGTATGTCCGAAGGTAAATCCAGTGCCGTGTGCAATTTGGCCACCGTCTGGGCTGCGGGCGGGCGACGGGTCCTGATCATCGACGGCGACATGCATCGACCATCGCAACATCGCCTTTTTGGGGTTGAAAATAAGTTAGGTTTAAGTCACTGCCTTGGGGGCGCCGTCACCTTGGATGAGGTCATTTTGCCCACGCAGATCAACGATCTCTACCTTCTGACGGCGGGCTTGCCCCCTAAGGGTGCAGGTGGGGTGCTGAACTCGGAATCCATGAAGCAGTTGATTAACGAGGCTCGAAATCTTTTTGATGTCGTTCTGATCGACTCTCCGCCCATTCTAGGTGTCAGCGATGCGTTAATTCTCTCCAGCGTAGCAGATTGGTCGATCGTGGTGATTCAACAAGGGCGCTTGCCGCGATCGATGTTGCCGCGTGTGAAAAACACCATCGAGAATACCGGCGGTCGCCTCTTGGGTGCGGTCCTGAATAAGGTCGACGTTAATCATGATGAGCATTACCAATACTCCACGAACTACGTTCATTACTCTACGGGATAGAAGACCTGAAGAGAAAACGTTCATCCCCTTTACACAGTGATGAGTACTAAGCTTTGGGTCTTGCCATTGGCATGTTTTCTGAATTTTGCTTTCACTACCGGCGTCGCATTAGCGGATGCTCCCTTGCGCCCGGGCGACCAGATTGAGATGAAGTTAGGCGGTGTACCGTCGACCGAGATTTTGGCGGTGAGCGGTATCTATACTGTCGATGGCGACGGGAGCGTTAACCTTCCGCACATCGGCCGGGTGAGCATCTCGGGGCAGACTCCCGGAGCGGCGCAGTCGACCATCGAAAACGTATACAAATCTCGGGACATCTACACCAATCCCAACGTGGTGATCACCATGCAGGCGCAATCGCGCTTCGTCAATGTCGGAGGACACGTCAAAACGCCGCAACGTGTCCCGTTTACTCCAGACTTAACGATTCTGAGTTCTATTAACGCTGCTGGAGGGTTTACCTCCCTGGCGAACGAACGAAAGGTCCGATTGCTTCGTGGAGACACGGGAACGGTCATCGATGTGAACAAAATTCGCGCCAATCCATCGCTCGACGTGCACGTGCAGCCAGGAGATCGAATCGAAGTGCCGTCCCTCTTGGAGAGTCCGTCCAGTTCCGACGAAAAGTCTCCACAGGTTCACCAGAACGCTGATGCACCCTCAAGCCACCCTGCCGCTTTGGAAGCGCAGCTCAAGCAAGCCCCGGAGAAGTTGCAGCAGGCAGACGTAGCCTCTAGGCAGCGGGGCAATTTAGGAGCGCAGCTCAAGCAAGCTCAGGACAAGATTCAGCAGGCGCCGCAGAATACAGACCTGTCGTTTAAGGAGCGGGGCGATTTGGAAGTGCAGCTCAAGCAAGCTCAGGACAAGATTCAGCAGGCGCCGCAGAATACAGACCTGTCGTTTAAGGAGCGGGGCGATTTGGAAGTGCAGCTCAAGCAAGCTCAGGATAAGCTCCAGCAGGTTCAGCAGAATTCAGACCGGGCCGGTAAGCAGCGGGGCGACTTGGAAGGGCAGCTTAAGCAAGCTCAGGATAAGCTCCAGCAGGCCCAGCAGAACGCAGATCTGGTTGGCAAGCAGCGGGGCGACCTGGAAGGGCAGCTCAAGGAAGCCCAGGATAAGCTCCAGCAGGCCCAGCAGAACGCTGATCTGGTTGGTAAGCAGCGGGGCGACCTGGAAGGGCAGCTCAAGGAAGCCCAGGATAAGCTCCAGCAGGCCCAGCAGAACGCAGATCTGGTTGGTAAGCAGCGGGGCGACTTGGAAGGGCAGCTCAAGGAAGCCCAGGATAAGCTCCAGCAGGCCCAGCAGAACGCTGATCTGGTTGGTAAGCAGCGGGGCGACCTGGAAGGGCAGCTCAAGGAAGCCCAGGATAAGCTCCAGCAGGCCCAGCAGAACGCAGATCTGGTTGGTAAGCAGCGGGGCGACTTGGAAGGGCAGCTCAAGGAAGCCCAGGATAAGCTCCAGCAGGCTCAGCAGAACGCGGACCTGGCTGGCAAGCAGCGGGGCGATTTGGAAGGGCAGCTCAAGCAAGCTCAGGATAAGTTCAGCAGGCCCAGCAGAAGGCAGACCTGGCCGGTAAGCAGCGGGGCGACTTGGAAGTGCAGCTCAAGGAAGCTCAGGATAAGTTCCAGCAGGCCCAGCAGAAGGCAGACCTGGCCGGTAAGCAGCGGGGCGATTTGGAAGTGCAGCTCAAGGAAGCTCAGGATAAGCTCCAGCAGGCCCAGCAGAAGGCAGATCTGGCCGGTAAGCAGCGGGGCGACTTGGAAGTGCAGCTCAAGGAAGCTCAGGATAAGCTCCAGCAGGCCCAGCAGAATGCAGACCTGGCCGGTAAGCAGCGGGGCGATTTGGAAGTGCAGCTCAAGGAAGCTCAGGAAAAGCTCCAGCAGGCTCAGCAGAATGCAGACCTGGCCGGTAAGCAGCGGGGCGATTTGGAAGGGCAGCTCAAGGAAGCTCAGGAAAAGCTCCAGCAGGCTCAGCAGAATGCAGACCTGGCCGGTAAGCAGCGGGGCGATTTGGAAGGGCAGCTCAAGGAAGCTCAGGAAAAGCTCCAGCAGGCTCAGCAGAATGCAGACCTGGTCGGTAAGCAGCGGGGCGATTTGGAAGGACAGCTCAAGGAAGCTCAGGAAAAGCTCCAGCAGGCCCAGCAGAATGCAGACCTGGCCGGTAAGCAGCGGGGCGATTTGGAAGCGCAGCTTAAGCAAGCTCAGGATAAGCTCCAGCAGGCTCAGCAGAACGCGGACTTGGCTGGCAAGCAGCGGGGCGACTTGGAAGCACAGCTTAGGCAAGCCCAGGATAAGCTCCAGCAGGTTCAGCAGAACGCGGATCTGACTCCCAGCCAACAATCTGTCTTAGAGGCGCGACTCAAAAAGGCTGAGGAGAACCTGCAATTAGCCCAGGAGAATGCAGATTTGGCTTCTAGTCAACGCGCTGGCTTGGAAACTCAACTGAAGCAAGCCGAGGACAAGCTACAACAGGCCCAGCAGCACGCAGATGTGACTCCAAGCCAACGAGCTGCCTTGGAAACTCAACTCAAAAAAGCCCAGGACAAGTTCCAGCAGGCTCAGCAGAACACAGACCTGGCCACTCAGCAGCGCGTCGATTTGGAAGCTCAGCTTAAGCAAGCTCGGGATAAGCTCCAGGAGGCCCAGCAAAATGCAGATCTGGCCTCACCCAGCGGATCGAATTGGAAACTCAGCTGAAGCAAGATCACGAAAAGCTCCGACAAGCCCAGCAGAATGCTGATTTGGCCTCCAGTCAACGAGCTGTCTTAGAGGCGCGGCTGAAAAAGGCTGAGGAGAACGTGCAACTAGCGACGCTCAGCAAAATGCGGATTTGGCTTCCACCCAGCGCGTCGATTTGGAAGCTCAGCTCAAGAAAGTCCAGGAGAAGCTCCAGCAGGCCCAACAGAATGCAGATTCGGCTTCTAACCAACGCGCTGGCTTGGAAACTCAACTCAAGCAAGCCGAAGACAAGCTCCGACAGGCCCAACAAAATGCTGATCTGGCCTCCAGCCAGCGTGCCGATTTTGAGGCTCAGCTCAAGCAGGCGCAAGATAAGCTGCAACAGACGCAGCAGAATGCTGAGGTGGTTTCTAGTCAACGCGCTGCTTTGGAGATTCGGCTGAAAAAGGCAGAGGCAAACATGCAGGTAGCGGAGCTAGTTGACACGCAGGGTTCCTCGCCAGCTACAAAGAAGACCGAATATCCCACAAGACAACTTGGATCAGGGCTGACTTTGCCGCTGGACGGCGGCCCAGAGCAAGGAAGAGGTACTTTTATTCAGCCTTGATTATGACTCGAGTTAATGTTTTGGGCGTCGGTGTTAGCGCGATCAATCTATCGCAAGCCACTCGGATGATTCTGGAGGCGGTGCGACAAGATCGCAGGGGCTATGTCGCAGTAACGGGTGTCCATGGCGTGAGCGAAGCGCAATCGGATCCGGAATTCCGCCGGATCCTAAATGGAGCGTTTCTCAACACGCCCGACGGCATGCCGATGTCCTGGGTCGGTCGATTGCAGGGCGTGCAAGAGATGGATCGGGTGTATGGGCCCGATTTGATGCTCAGTGTATGCGCGGCAACCCAAGACGGTTCGGTTCGGCATTTCCTGTATGGTGGCGCACCGGGGGTGGCCGACAAACTGAGAACTGCGCTCCTGGCGCGATTTCCGGGCCTCTCCGTCTGCGGAACGTACACGCCCCCTTTTCGTCCGCTGAATTTCGATGAGGAGGCTGAGCTCCTCGGTCGCTTGCAAGAAACGCGACCTCACATCTGCTGGGTAGGACTCAGTACGCCGAAGCAAGAACGATTTATGGCGTCCTATCTTGGAAAACTTCCGATCACAGTAATGGTCGGGGTAGGAGCGGCCTTTGACATCCATTCCGGGAGAGTTCGGCAAGCGCCCCTCTGGATGCAGCGCAACGGTCTGGAGTGGTTCTTCCGCTTAACCCAAGAGCCTAAACGCCTTTGGAAGCGTTACCTCCTGAATAACCCGCTGTTTGTCATCCGAATTCTGGCCCAGTTTTCAGGGCTGAAGCAGTAT
>CAWBYX010000023.1:0-13954 GCA_963793135.1 uncultured Verrucomicrobiae bacterium | reverse complement strand
GGTTTCCTCGCCGAGAAAGGCATCCTCCGGGAATCTTTCTCTCAAACGGTCGCGAATCAGCAATTCGGTGTTCAGATCGGCTTCGGTCGCCATATCCTGAGGGCCCTTGCTCTGCACCTGCAAAGTCTCGAGGCGCCGGAAATAGTCCAGGGTCAGATCGCCAGCCTCCTTGATCAGATCTGCGGCAAAATCGAAACGTTCGTCGATGGATGAAGAGCCCATAAGAAAGATCCGGTAAGGTTAGTGAAGAGGGAAAGGGGAAAAAGGCGGCGTTACTCTTTCTTCCAGAGCCAGGCGGCGCCCCGGACACCGCTGGAGTCTCCGTGGACCGCTTTGCGAATTGGCGTTTCGAAGACCGTCGAGAAGGTATAACGCGCAAGTTCAGGCGGAAGATCGGTGTAGAGTTCGTCGATGTTGGACATGCCTCCCCCCATGACTAGAATGTCCGGATCCAGCGTGTTCACCACCACGGACAATCCGCGTGCGACACGGTTGATGTACCGATGCCAGACCAGGCTAGCGAGACGATCGCCGTTTCGCTTTTTTGTCATAATTTCCGCTGCGGTTAGTTCGGACTGGCCATGCCGGGTGTAATCCGCCTCGAAAGCTCGTCCGGAGACCCAGGTCTCAAGGCAACCCCGTTTACCGCAATAGCAAGGCTCTCCGGAAATTTCCGAGAGGTCCGGGAAAGGCAATGGGTTGTGCCCCCATTCACCAGCGCTGTTGTTGGGTCCATGATGTGCTCGCCTACTAATGGCGATGCCGGCGCCTGCACCGCTTCCCAGGATCACGGCGAAAACGACATGGTACCCCTGGCCGGCACCGTCCACCGACTCCGAGGCGGCCAGGCAGTCGGCGTCATTTTCGACGCGGATCTCGCGTCCGAGCGCGGCTTGCAGATCCCGCTCCACCGGGCGACCTAGCAACCAGGTGGAACTCGCCCCTTTGCCAAGGCGGGACTTCGGTTCAAGTGAACCAGGAATGCCGATTCCAACAGGACCACGGTGTCCCGTTTCCTCCTCGATGCGTTTGACCAGGTTCACAATGATCCGGAGGCACCCATCGTAATCATGGCGAGGCGTCTTTTCACGCAGGCGCGCGATTTCCTTCCCTTCGTCTGTAAGGGCGATCGCTTCGATTTTTGTGCCACCCCAATCGATTCCGATAAGCATATAGTCTTCTTTTAATTATGGTGTGATCAGGGCCGCGGCGATCTTTATTTGACACCTAAGGCCTCCTAGCAGACTATTTCCGCACTTTCGTTCCTTAGCCTCCCATCACTCAAGGAACCAGGCTTTCCGGTCCCGAAGGCGGTGCTATAAAGGCGGGAATATTTTTATGCCACCCCCCAGGATTGTGCAGCTTGTCCCGCCTTTGGAATTAAGAGTTCTAAAGGCTAACGGCAGCTCTTCTTCTGTGGTGAGGGCAATTTCACTTCGTTCCCCACATCCAAAATAAACTTCAAATTAAAAGTTATTCCCATGCTTAATGCGAACTCCCGCGTTGCGGACACCGGCGAAGTGAATGCCGGCGAAACAGATAAAATAATCACGACACTACCGACTCAATCGGAAACTTCAACTTGCGCCCGTCATTGGACCAGGATCGGTTTGCGATTTGCTTTCGGTGCTCTCGCGCTCGCGACCTTCAACGGCCTAACCACACCGGCCCGTGCCGCCGAAGAGATATTAATTGGATTAGTCACCAAAACCGAGGTCAATCCCTACTTCGTCAAACTCCGGCAAGCCGCAACGGCGGAGGCCGAAAAGCACGGGGCTAAGCTCCTCGCTCGCTTCGGCAAGTTTGACGGCGACAACGAAGGGCAAGTGGCGGCCATCGAAAATTTCATCAGTGCCGGAGTCAAAGGCATCCTGATCACACCCTCTAACTCCACTGGAGTCCTTGGCGCGGTGAAGAAAGCGCGTGACAAGGGCATTCTGGTCATCGGTCTGGACACGGCTACCGATCCTGCGGATGCGGTCGACGCGACGTTGGCGACGGACAACTTCCAAGCGGGGGTTCTTCAAGGGCAATACGCCAGGAAGGCACTTGGGGACAAGGCTCCGAAGCTGGCTATGCTGGACGGAGCGCCAGGAGGTACGGTCGACGTACAACGACATGACGGATTCCTGAAGGGTTTCGGCATTAAAGAAGGTGACCCGGCAATCGTCGGAAAACAGAATACCCACGGCGCCTTGGACGAGGGCCAGACGGCAATGGAGAACCTTCTCACTGCTCATCCCGATATCAACGTCGTCTACACCATTAACGAGCCGGCGGCAGAAGGCGCCTACGCGGTAATCAAGAAGGCCGGCAAGCAGAAAGACATCATCTTGACCTCGATTGACGGTGGTCGGCTTGGCGTCCAATACGTCAAAGACGGCAAAATCGCGGCCACCGTCATGCAGTTCCCCAAGAAAATGGCGGTCCGGGGCGTCGATTACGTTATCGATTTCGTGAAGACCGGGAAGAAACCGAGCGGATTTATCGATACCGGTGCGGAGCTGATCACTGACAAGCCGTTTTCGGATCTGCCTTCAAAGGACACGAAGTTTGGCATCGAGAATTGCTGGGGCTAGGCTGGACGCTAATGAAATGGTGCTCCTTCGGTCACCCTGCTTGAAATAGCGGATGGCACCTAACGCCGCAGCATCCTTGAATCGTGGCACGGTCTCAATCGGCCGTGCCATTGCGACTCCGGCGGTAGGTCCACTGGTGGTCCTGCTGGTGTTTTGCGCCATCTTTTCGCTGAGCACTCATACCTTCTTTGCGGTCGGGAATCTGTCGCTGGTCATCCAGCAGAGCGTGATTGTCGGGACCCTGGCGATCGGTCAGACCATGATCATTCTCACCGGCGGAATCGATCTGGCCAACGGTGCGGTGGCAGTTCTGGGAACGATTGTCGCTGGACGAATGGTCAATGACGCGCACAATCCGGTCTTCTGCCTGCTGCTGGCCATCTTCCTCTGCACGCTGGTCGGTATTTTGGCCGGATTGCTGGTGAGCAGGCTGATGTTGCCGCCCTTTATCGTGACACTTGGGTTGCTCGGAATCGTCACCGCGTCGACCCGCCTGATCGCGCAAGGTGGCGCTTT
Source organism: uncultured Verrucomicrobiae bacterium (assembly GCA_963793135.1). Lineage (GTDB taxonomy): Bacteria > Verrucomicrobiota > Verrucomicrobiia > Chthoniobacterales > JAFAMB01 > JAFAMB01. Next base: position 10,859 of record CAWBYX010000023.1, on the reverse strand, counting down.
CCCGGTGACTGACGAGCTACTGGGCTGGACGGGAAACAGTTTCATTATGGATGGCAGCGGCGTCACCTACGGCATGCTGATCATGTTTGGCCTTTATGCGCTCGTCTGGTACTTGCTCACCCAGACAGCCTGGGGTCGACACATCTATGCGATCGGGAACAATCGTCTGGCGGCCAGGCTCGTCGGTATTCCGGTGCAGAACAGACTTCTCTCTGTCTATACTTTCGCGGCGTTTCTCTACGGGATCGGCGCCTGGCTTGCACTCGGCCGGATCCCTAACGCGGATCCGAATGCCTTGCAGAACGCCAATCTCGACAGCATTACGGCCGTGGTGATCGGTGGGACCAGCCTCTTCGGCGGACGCGGCAGCATCTGGGGTACTCTCGTTGGAACCTTGATCGTTTCCGTCCTACGGAACGGTTTGACGCTTTCCGGATTTGACCCGCTTTGGCAAGATCTGGTGACCGGCGTTCTGGTGATCAGCGCAGTCGCAGTCGACCAGATTTCCCGGGGGAAACAACGATGAGCGCCGATACTGAAAGCATCAAGCCGCTAGAGAAGGGCAAAATTGTGCTGGAAGCGCGTAAGATCGTGAAGCGCTATGGGCACGTGACTGCGCTCGACGGGGCCAACCTGGAATTGCGAGCGGGTGAAGTACTCGCGGTGATCGGCGATAACGGCGCCGGCAAGAGCACGATGGTCAAGGTGCTTTGTGGCGCGGTGATACCTGATGAGGGTCAGGTTTTGTTGGACGGAGTTCCGGTTCATTTCAGTAGTCCGATGGACCCGCGCAAACGCGGCATCGAGACTGTTTACCAGGATCTGGCCGTCGCTCCGGCCCTCGACATCGCGACTAACCTTTTTCTGGGCAGAGAAGTTCGTTGCCGCGGAATTCTGGGATCCTGGTTTCGATTGTTAGACAAGCGTCGAATGAAGAGCGAGGCCCAGAAAGAAATGGCGGAGCTCAAGTTTCGCCTTCCGTCCATTGACAGCGCTGTGGAAGACCTCTCCGGCGGCCAGCGTCAAGGAGTCGCGGTGGCGCGTTCGGCCATTTTTGCGCGGCGCCTGGTCATCATGGATGAGCCGACAGCCGCACTCGGCGTCCGCGAATCCGGGGAAGTCCTGAATCTGATCCGGACGATCCGGGATCGAGGACTTCCAGTGCTCCTGATCAGCCATAACATGCCGCACGTTTTCGAACTTGCCGATCGCATCCATATCATGCGCCTCGGCCGACGTGTTGCGTTGACTACTCCCAAAGAACATTCGATGGGCGAAGTGGTGGCCATTATGACCGGTGCGATGCCAGGGAACGAGCCGGCTTCCGGCGCGGACGCGGCGGCGGCGTAGCAGTGTCAGTGCCAGTGTCAGTGTCAGTGTCAGGGCCGTCGGGCTCAGGTAGGGCGAAGCTCCGTCTGAGCCGGGGCTTTCCGGGTGGCCTCGCATCCGGCGTGACCCCCAGAAATCAATCGTTCTCGCGATCCGCTTTTCGCGTGATACGCGGAAACCTGCCATCATTTCCGTCCTCCATCCTAGCGACCCCCGGATCCCAACCGACGACGAAGGACGACGACGAGGAGGATGACGAGAACGAGAACGAGATGCGGGGGTGACGTCGCGGAACAGGATAGCCGGGGATGCCCCGGCTCGGGCGGAGCCTCGCCCTACCTACATGAGCCAATGATCGAGGACGAGCACGAGCACGATTGAGCCCGACGGGCCCACTGACACTGACACTGACACTTCCTCCAGCGGAAGCTTGCGCTCTGTGCGGTGAGAAACGAAAAGTGGTCTTGGCAAGATGAAAGTAGAGCGTGTGAAATATGTTATCTGGGCGGTAGATCCGCGGCGCGCGCTGCAGTTCTACCGCGACGTACTGGGCGGCGATGTGGTGAAGGCGTCGGAAGTGATGTGCGAAGTGGTCGTCTGCGGAGCGACAATCGGCATCCACAGCGGCGGAGAAGGGGAGCGGACTTGGACGGGGCTGACTTTTCAGGTGCCAGACGTGATCTCCGGCGCGCAGGAAGTGGTGGCCGGTGGGGGGCGCTTGAGTCGAGAGCCTCAACCGGAAGGGGATGAACCGCCACACCTCGCAATGTGCATCGATCCGGAGGGAAACGAATTCATGCTGACCCGCAAGCGGGGAAATTAGGAGCTTCATGCCAGGTCGCGCAGGAAACCATCACGTGATAAAAGTGTAGGATGCCGACTAATGTGCTAGGTACAGAATTGCGTTGCTGCTGCACCAATCCGATCACTGGTTTCTATCGCGATGGCTACTGTCGTACCGGTCCCGGCGATATAGGACTGCACACTGTTTGCGCGCGCATGACCAAAGAGTTCCTGGAATTTTCTTTTTTGAGTGGCAACGACCTGGTCACACCGCAACCGCATTTCTCAGGTCTTGCCCCGGGCGATCGTTGGTGCCTGTGCGTGACTCGCTGGAAAGAGGCGCTGGAGGCCGGCGTAGCGCCGCCGGTGGATTTAGAGGCGACACATTCGTCCGCGGTCGAATTCGTCGACCTGGAAGAATTGCGGGCGCACGCGCTGGCCTGAAAGTATTCTTCCTGATTCAATTACCCGAGACCGTTTCATAATAGGGGCGAAGTTGGGCTTCATTCCACGTCCGAATATCAGCCTCAGTGACATTCCTTAGACTTCGATCACCGCTTTGAGCACGCCGGTCTCGGGTCTGGTCCAACGGGGAAACTCGGTGATCACCTCCGCAAATGAGGCACGATGGGTGATCCAGGGATCAGTGTCGATGCGGCCACTCTCGACGAGGCCGATGATCCGGGTGAAATCCTCAGGGCGCGCATTCCGACTGGATAAAATGGTAAGTTCACGCCGATGAAATTCTGGATCGTTGAAAGTAACGTCACCTTGAAATAGTCCGACGAACGCCAACCGACCGCCATTGGCCGGGTACTTGAAAGCTGCCATCATCGATTGGGGATTTCCGGTGGCATCAAAAACTACGGTCGGCAGATCGCCCGCGGTTATCCTTTTCAATGCTTCGAGCGGATTTTCGACGCCGGCATCAATCGAGAAAGGAGCGCCGAGTTTTTCCCGGCAAAACTCCAAGCGCTTCCGATTAATATCGAGAACGATCACTTGTGCTCCGGCTTCAATGGCAAACTGCACCACGGTTAGGCCAATGGGCCCGGCTCCGACCACCAGCGCAAATTCGCCAGCCTCCACGCGGGCCCGCTCGACAGCGTGGCACCCGATGGCGAGCGTTTCGATCAACGCCAATTGATCCAGCTTCAGATGCGCGGAAGGATGCAACTTGCGGGCGGGCACAACAATGGACTCGCGCATTCCGCCGTCGGCGTGAACTCCCAATACCTGCAGGCTAACGCAACAGTTGGGTTTGCCGGAACGGCAGGCGATGCAATGGCCACAGTTCAGATAAGGCTCCACTGCACATTGGTCGCCAGGATGCACGTTTCGCGAAGAGCTGCCTACCGCTGTGACCTCCACGCCAAGCTCGTGACCGAGAATCCGAGGGTAGCTAAAAAAAGGCTGGTTTCCGTTGAAGGCGTGGATATCGGTGCCACAGACGCCAATCCGACGCACGCGAACCAGCGCTTCGTCAGGTTTCAGTGAGGCGCCGGGCTCATCGGCGGAGAATAGTGCGAGGCGACGAGGCTCTTCGAGGCGGATAGCTTTCATATTGAGCTGCCTCGAATCGGATCTCGATACTCGTGGCGTCCCCGGGTGTAGTTGAAATTATGGATCGGTTTCAAAAGGTTAAGTATCTCGGAAAGCAGATTCTCGTCGATTGGTTCCTCAACAAAAGCAACGTTGTCGCGGATGTTTTTCGGTCGCGCGGTGCTGACGAGCGTCGTGGCAATGTCAGGATTCGAGCAGGAGAATTGGACCGCTAGCTTGACGATATCGACACCTCTGGCGGCGCAGTATTCGACCGCTTGGCGACAACCATCGATAATGGTTTTGCTGGCAGGGTGCCATTCGGGCGCTCCCCGAGCGGTGAGCAGTCCCATCCCGGTCGGTGAGGCATTGATTATACCCACCCCCTTTTCCTTAGCATAGGGGATCAGATCGACCAATGAGTCGTCATTTAATTGGTAGTGGCAAAATGACAAGAGGGTGTCGATCGTACCGCGATCCGCTCGATCCAGGATGCTCCGGAAGACCTTGAGCGGCAGACCGGTCACGCCGATATACCGAGCTAAGCCCTCGCTCTTAAGCCGACGCAACGTAGGCAGTGTTTCATCGAGAATCTGACCATGATCGGCAAACTCGATGTCATGGCATTGGATAAGGTCGACATAATCCACTCCCAATCGTTTGAGGCTCGCGTGCAAGCTGCGCTCGGTGCGTTCCGCGGAATAATCGTAATCCCCTTTCGCTTCACTATAAGACCCAATCTTGGTAGCGAGATAATATTGATCACGACGAATTCCGTGGAGCGCCTTTCCCAGGTTTAATTCCGCGAGTGTCTCCCCGTAAGCCGGCGCAACATCGATAAAGTTGATCCCACCTTCGAGGGCGTTCCTGACAGTCTCAGCGCACTCATCGAAATTCACCTCGTGAAACACCCCACCGAGCGAAGATGCTCCAAAACCGAGCACCGACACCTCCATATTCGTATCGCCAAGTCTGCGGTATTCCATACGTCACTTCGAAAGAAAATGTAGGGTTGAATTCGATTGAAAATGGTCTATGAACGGAAAGCGATTGCGAGCGGAAACTCGGCCAGCCTTTCGGCGGGAGCGAGCGTCCAGGATGACCCACATGATTTAAGCGAAACCACAATTAGTTGTGGTACTTTGCCTTGCCATGGACTGGATGTTGTGTGTAGAGTAGTGCCATTATGTTGTCCAAAACAGAATTGTGGCCCGTCAAAGATCGACTGAAAGATGCCGATCGCCATCTCGCGTACGTCAAAGGGAGCATACGGCACATCAAGAGTGTGGAAGACAAGCAAATTGTCAACGATCTAGTTGGTGCGATTGAGGCTCAACGCAAAGCCGTCGAGCAAATGCTGGAAGTATTGGACATTGTCGCGAGGCACGATTTTTGCAGTCTCCGGCTTCAGGAGCTGCAAGCTCCAGACTCAAGAATGGTTGACCGGAAAGAACTCAGAAGACGGCTTGTTCTCGGTGATTTTCCTGACCCGGCTCAGAACGTGATTGCTGTCCCAACCGAGCAAGCGTTGGCGCCCAGGAAGCAGTCGGCAGCCTAAGAGGATCCGGGAGGGTGAGGCTCCGCTCCCCCCAAATCGTGCTCGTTATCGTTCTCGATTTTTGATCGCGGTCAGCGAAAAGGAAACGGAAAACCGATAACGAGCACGACTGGGGGCCGGAGTCTCACCTTAGCCATGAATGTTTACGAGGGGCCTCGGATTGGAGATATCCTTAGTAATCAAGACATAATGGAAAACCGCGGCTTTTTCGCCGGAGTGCAATTCCAAGACCCGGTCCAGAATGTCACGTTCCGTCTTGGTCATCCGCCGGTGCAGGACCAGATGTTCTTGCCATGTGGGCGAGACCGCTTCCATCCGGAATATAGAATGGTTCGAAAGACTCTCGTAAAGCCGAACACTGGAGGCTCCATTGCGCAGGTAAACCAGGCGGAGTTCTCGCATCAATTCCAAAAACTGTTTACGGTCTTCTTCTCCCACGGTGAGTTCTGCGACTACTGCGATCGGACCCTCATCGGCGTCCGGAGGCTCGGGGAAGGTTGGAATACGCGGTGGAAGGGCCGGCTCCGCATCCAGTGACTTAATGAAATCAATCGAAAGCGGTCCGGCCATCACCAAATTGAAGCAAACCAGCAAAGTCGCCAGCAGCAGTGTGTACTCGAAACCGGTAAACGCTGCGGCTGCACCCCAGGCAAGACCACCGATAGCGATACCGCCCTGAGAGACCATGATGGTGGCCGCATTCAGTCGCCCACGTGTCCAACCTGGCATAGCCAGCTGAGCCACCACCCAAAGCTCGGAAGCTGCCAAGGTCCAGCCTAGACCGGCCAAGGCGGCAACCGCCATGAAGATTTCAAGCTGGCGAATGGCGGCCATCAAGATATAGACGGCGGCAATCAGAAGGCTGGCCAGGATCGTGACCTCATTGGAACTGAAATGCGCTCTTGCCCACGGGACCACGAAGACCGCGCCTAAGAGCGCACCGACGGCCATGCTGGTGAAAAGAATCCCCAGATGCGAGGAGCTCAGGTTAAGCGCCTTGAGTCCCACCGCCGGGAGCAAGGAGGGGATAACCGAGATCAGCAAAGAGAACATCAGGGCTCGGATGAGCACAACTTGGATTCCGCGGCTGTAACGGACGTAGCGCACCGCGCCGACGAACGCCTCGAGCATGCTTTCCGTAGGAGCTCTTGATCGTTTGCGCGGATTGTTCCAGCTCAGGATGGCGGTGAGCACTAGAAGAAAGCCGATTGCATTGACCGCGAAAACGGCGTTTGCCCCGACGACCGGAAGGATCAATCCGCCCAGCGCAGGCCCGATGACCCCGGAAATATTCATTTGCACCCCGCCCAAAGTGACCGCCGAAGGAAGTTCCTCTTTAGTCACGACGTCCGGGATAACCGACGTCCAGGCCGGAGAGTTGCAGGCAAACCCGATTCCCAGAAGGAATACGGCAATTAGGATGATGGATGGATTCAGCAGTCTGAGCGAACCAAAGACCGCCAGACCGGCCGCCGCTGCGACTAGCCAGACGTGCATCACGCATAAAAGTTTCTTGCGATTGACCATGTCGGCCAGGGCGCCCGCGGGGAACGTAAACAAAAAGAAAGGCAGAGAAGCGGCAGTGGACAACAGGGAAAGGTACAAGGGCGACGGGGTCATCGTATTCATGACCCAGGTTGCGGCCATGTCATGGGCGGAGACGCAACACCCGGAAACCACGCTGGCCAGCCACAGTTTGCAAAAAACGGGGTTGCGAAGCGCTACCCAGATGGATGTTGAAGTGGAGCTCATTAGCCAGACCCCGAGAATATAGGGAGGTAGGTATTGATAGCCTCTTCCTCACGGAGGCGGCAAGAAACTGTGCAGATTTTTGTGATTCAGTGTCCGGAGCCCGACCTATCTTGCTTTCTTTGATTGTTCAATTGTATGGTGGTTACCCGGCCGTCGAAGGGGCGTTTTGAAGGGACAGGCGGCAAATGTCCAACCCCCGATTCGGCGCCAATCAAGGAAGAGTATGGAGGAACACATGACGCGACCGAGCCCATCCACCTTGGAGCGGCTAGCGACCGAACTCGAAGGAGATTTCCATTTCGATGCGACGATGCGGACGCTCTATGCGACCGATGCCTCCGTCTATCGTGAGATGCCTCTAGCCGTGGCGCTCCCCAGAACCGAGAATGACATTTGCACACTCATCCGGTTTGCTCGTGAACATGGAACATCCCTTATCCCGAGAGCCGCCGGTACATCCTTGGCCGGTCAGGTCGTTGGCGAGGGTATCGTGGTGGATATTTCCCGTTACTTGACCCGGATTGTGGCTATTGACGCGGATGCCCGCCGTGTCCGGGTTCAACCCGGTGTCGTGCGAAATGAACTGAACCTCGCCTTGGCTCCTCATGGGCTTTTCTTCGCTCCCGAAACTTCAACTCAGAACCGCTGCATGGTCGGGGGGATGGTTGGCAACAATGCCTGCGGTGCTAACTCCGTGGTCTATGGCAGCACCCGCGACCACGTTATTTCGGTGCGAGCAGTGCTCGCCGATGGTTCCATCGCGGAATTTGGGGCGCTTTCGCCGGACGAATTTGCCGCGAAGTCTCAAAGCGATGCGTTTGAGGCCCTTCTCTATCGCCAGATCGGCGAGTTACTCGGTAAAGCGGAGAACCGTGAGGAGATAGCGCGTGAGTTCCCCAAGAAATCCATCCATCGCCGGAATACTGGATATGCGATTGATTCGCTGGCGGAATGTTCTCCATTCGTGCCCGGTGGTCCGCCGTTCAATTTCTGCCGCCTGCTGGCCGGGTCTGAAGGAACATTGGCATTTCTGACGGAGATCACCTTGTCGTGCGAACCGCTGCCGCCGCGAGTGGCCGCATTGGTTTGCGTGCATTGCGCTACTATCGACGAAGCTTTGCGTGCTAATCTAGTTGCCTTAAGACATTCGGCACGTGCGTGCGAGCTGATGGATAACAATATCCTTGAGTGCACCAAGGTTAATATTGAGCAACGTCAAAACCGCTTTTTTGTTCAAGGGGATCCAGGTGCTATTCTGGCGGTCGAGCTAGCTGCTGACACTCGCGAAGAGGTCGCCGGCCGGGCCGCGAATCTAGAAACCGAGTTGCGAACCGCCGGTCTTGGTTATCATTATCCGGTGGTCTGGGGCGCGGACCAGAACCGGGTTTGGAATTTGCGTAAAGCAGCACTGGGCCTTCTTTCTAATATCCCTGGAGACGCAAAACCGGTGGCGGTGATCGAAGACACCGCGATTGATCCGGAGGATCTGCCGGCATTCGTTCAGGAATTTGATTCTATTCTGGGTGGTCACGGTCTTGCTGCCGTTCACTACGCTCACGCCGGTTCTGGCGAATTGCATCTCCGACCTATTCTGAATCTCAAGGAGGAAGAGCACCGACGGCTCTTTCGGGTAATCGCCACGGAAATTGCTCACCTGGTCAAACGATGTGGTGGGTCACTCAGTGGTGAACATGGGGATGGACGACTACGCGGGGAGTTTCTTCCCTTCATGGTCGGCAAGAAGAACTACGCTCTTTTCCGGGAAATTAAAAAGCAATGGGACCCGACGGGTCTCTTCAATCCTGGCAAGATCACCGACACACCGCCGATGGACGTTAGCTTGCGCTATGAACCTGGCCAAGCCGTACGCGAAATACCTACAGTGCTTAACTTTGCCGACTCTCGCGGCATTCTGCGCGCCGCCGAGCAGTGCAATGGTTCAGGCGACTGTCGAAAATCCCACCTGATGGGTGGAACCATGTGTCCGAGTTACATGGCTACGCGCAACGAACGCGACACTACGCGCGCCCGGGCAAATATTTTGCGCGAGGTGCTGACCCGTTCGCCGAAATCCAACCCATTCGATAGTGAAGAAGTCGCTGCGGTGATGGACCTCTGTCTTTCGTGTAAAGGATGCAAATCGGAGTGCCCGTCCAACGTGGACGTTGCTCGCCTGAAAGCTGAATGGCTCCAGCAGTATTACGACGCGCGTGGGGTGCCGTTCCGTTCTAAGCTGATCGCCGGCTTCTCTTCCGCCATGGCAGCGGCTCAGATCGCTCCTGGGATATATAACTTCCTGGTGACAAGCCGGGTCACCTCCCGCTTGTTCAAGCAACTTGCCGGCTTCGCGCTGGAACGTTCCATGCCCCGGTTGTATGCCGCCACCCTCCGTCGCTGGCACCAGAATCACGCAAACAACGAAGGAACGTTTCCCAATGGGCGGGTTTTCCTCTTTTGCGACGAGTTTACAAACTTCAATGACGTGGGAGCTGGTAGGAAGGCAGTGCGTCTGTTGAACCGTTTGGGTTACGAGATCATTATTCCGAAGCATGTCGACAGCGGCCGTGCGCAAATTTCCAAGGGACTCCTGCGAGACGCACAACGTTTGGCAATTCGCAATGTCGAATTGCTAAAGGATGTCGTCACTGACGACACTCCATGATCGGCATTGAACCATCGGCTATCCTGGGGTTCCGAGATGAGGTCCGGACCTCGTTCCCGCCGAACTGGTCGGTGCCGCACGGGAACTCTCCAAGCACTCACTGTTAGTCGACGAATTTATTGCCCGTGAGGCCGAACGTGGCCGGATCAAGCGCGAGGCGTTCACCCAGGAATCGCGCGAAATCAGCTTGCATGGTCACTGCCATCAGAAATCGTTAGCCTCGATCACTGCGACGGTGAAAGCTCTCGAGTTGCCAGTCAACTATAAGGTCAAACTTATTCCCTCTGGTTGTTGCGGAATGGCCGGGTCTTTCGGCTACGAAGAGGAACATTACGATATCTCTATGCAGGTGGCAGAACTGGTGCTGATGCCGGCAGTGCGGTCTGCGCTGGTTGCCACTCTAATTGCCGCACCTGGCACCAGCTGCAGGCACGATATCAAAGATCGTACCGGTCGCATCGCCAGCACCTGGAGAGATCTTGCACGATGCCTTGATATAGGCCAAAACTCACCCGAGGGGTGGCCAGGAAAGTCAGCGTTCCCTGCTGTCTCGTTAATCATTTTCTCCTGAACTGGGTCGAAGACTAACCAAGGGATTCCCTTTATCCGACGCTAGAGACCTCGCAGCCCGGATTTCTGGTAAGATTGTAGCAGAAATCCCTACAATACTCGGTTTAGCACGGAGCCTTTGACAATCGGAATTGACTCCGTGACTTTAGCCTGGTCGTTCTACTTTGCCTTGAAAAGTCCTCCTCTAGCGGCTGACGCCTGCATCCTGGAAAGGTGAATTCCAAGGACTTTTCTCGCTTCCTTGAAAGTAAACTGCGTATCCCTGCGCAACCAGTGCGGTCGTACATATCTGTGGTTTTTAAAGGGGCTGGCTCTCTTTCAGGATGGTGGATCACAGCCGGGCGCAAGCGTGCCCCTTGCTTCATCGGGCCTTCGGCGCTGCCGACTCTGCCCTTCTAGGCGAGAAGACTCTGTGCTTCGGTGCCGACTCCGGACTGCTCTGCCCTTCCTGAAACGGAGTTTCCTCCCCGAAGCAAAAGCTCATGGTCTTCCAGTGATTCAATTGTTCCGCTATTCGGGGGCCTGCGCGAGGTCTGGACGAGACTGATCTGAGTGACGAGGAATCTGGTTTGTTCTGTGAAACTGCACAGTTCTCGTAGCAAGAAAAAACCTTCAATTATTTGGGTAGGATTAAGAGAATGAGCCAGCTTTAAGCCGCGGAAT
>CAWBYX010000022.1:0-273914 GCA_963793135.1 uncultured Verrucomicrobiae bacterium | reverse complement strand
GGGCTTGCTGATGATTGGAGTTGTCTGGCGAATGCCAAAGGCTTATGAGGAGACCCGTAAATAAGGCGGGCCGAACGAGAGCGCGCTTTATCGACTTTCCGTGAACTATAGGAGGCGAATGACTCAGGATCTGAGGCGTGCATGGACACCCGGACATTTTGTTCTGTTTTTGGCGACGAGTTTGGCACTGTGCAGTTGTAACAAGCAAGCGCCGCCGCCGGAGTCTCCGCCCCCGCCGGTGACGATCGCCAAGCCAGTTCAAAAAGGGATTATTGAGTGGGACTATTTCACCGGACGAAACGAGGCGGTGGAAAACGTCAACGTTACTCCGCGTGTCAGTGGCTACATTGACAATATTACCTTCAAAGCCGGTGATACGGTCAACAAGGGAGATTTGCTCTTTGTGATTGATCCAAGGCCTTATCAGGCGGTGTTGGATCAAGCCCAGGCTCAACAGCGTGATGCCGAGGCGGATCAACAGCTCCAGGATGCGAATTTTGCCCGGCAAGAAAGACTCAGCCAAACAGGAGTTATCGCGAAAGAGGATTTCGATACGGCTCTCTCCAACAAAAACCGGGCTGCGGCCAGGGTATTGGAAGCCCGGGCATCTGTAGAGTCGGCCCAATTAAACCTTACCTTTACGCAGATCACGTCCCCGATCGCAGGTCGGATCAGCCGAGAACAGGTCACGGTCGGTAACCTGGTTCAGGCAGACACCACACTGCTCACCAATATTGTCAGCGTGCATCCGATCTACGCCTATTTCAATGTGGATGAACGGGCAGTACTTCACTACCAGAAACAGGTCCGCGAAGGAAAATTGCCCGATGTCAGATCCGGATCGGTGCCTGTTTACCTGCAGCTTGAGAATGAAAACGGCTTTCCGCATCAAGGGACTATCGATTTTGTTAACAACCAGTTTAATGCCTCCACCGGAACGCTTCAGGTGCGCGGCTTTTCCCAAACGCCAATGCGGTTCTCACCCCAGGTGCGTTCGTGCGGATCCGGGTGGCTGGAACTCCATTGCATGAGGCTATCCTGGTGAGTGACAGAGCGGTGGGAACGGACCAGGGACAGAAATTTGTGCTAGTCGTCGGTAACGATAATGTCGTTGCCGTTAAGACAGTGGAGCTCGGGCCGGAAGCCGAAGGGCTGAGAGTGGTACGTAACGGGCTGACAGGTGACGAACAGGTTATTATCAACGGGATCGTCAATGCCCGGCCTGGCTCAAAGGTCAGTCCGCAAGAGGGCGATATGAACCAATTTAAGACCAATCAGCTCCAGTTGGAGACAAGCAGCCGGACCGTCCCGGTCGACGATGCAAAAGCAAAGGGAGGCGGAAATCCGCCGCCCCCTCCAGGGCAAGGCGCCCCGTCCAATCAATCCAAAGCGGGCGGTAGCCGTTAAGCGCTGGAAGGGCTATGAAATTTTCCCACTTTTTCATCGAGCGCCCGATCTTCGCGATGGTGATTTCCATCGTGATCGTCATCGCCGGATTGCTGGCTTATATCTCGCTTCCGACCGCTCAATATCCGGAAATTGCGCCGCCCACCGTCCAGGTCACTGCCAGTTATCCGGGGGCAGATCCCAAGGTGGTGGCTGAAACCGTTGCCACGCCGATCGAGGAACAGGTTAACGGCGTTGAGAACATGCTGTACATGTCGTCGCAGTCGACGGCGGACGGCACAATGACGCTGACTGTCACGTTTAAACTCGGAACTGATTTGGATATCGCCCAGGTGCTGGTACAGAACCGGGTGGCGATCGCGACACCTCAACTGCCGTTGGAAGTTCGTAACTTGGGCGTCACCGTGCAAAAGCAGTCTCCGGACCTGATGATGGTGGTGCACCTGATCTCTCCAAATGGCACCTACGACCAGGCCTACATCAGCAATTATGCTTTTCTCCAGATTCGCGATCCGCTCTCTCGTCTGGACGGCATCGGTAACGTCAACGTTTTCGGTGCCCGCGAATACAGCATGCGGATTTGGCTGGACCCAAACAGGATGTACTCGCGAGGCCTGACTACCGACGATATTATCGCTGCGATCCTGGCCCAGAACGTCCAGGTGGCAGCTGGGCGTTTGGGCGCGGAACCGGCTCCTCCAGGCACAGAACTTCAACTGACGATCAATACCGAGGGCCGCCTGGTCACTCCGGATCAATTCGGAGAGATCATTGTCAAACGGGGTGACAACGGGGAAATCGTCTATTTGTCGGATGTCAGTTCCGTTGAACTGGGGGCCAAAGATTACAATGTCTCTTCTTACCTGGACGGCAAACCTGCAGTGGCGCTTGCTATTTTTCAGTTGCCAGGATCAAACGCGGTCAAAACCGCCCACGAAGTCCGAGCGTTGATGGCAACCCTCTCTCGGTCTTTTCCCGTCGACCTGAAATATGCAATTGTTTACGACCCGACTCAGTTCATCGAGCAATCGGTCGAGGCGGTTATCCATACACTGTTTGAAGCTGTTGCTCTGGTCCTGATCGTCGTCTTGGTGTTCCTGCAGACCTGGCGGGCCACCATCATCCCTCTGCTGGCTGTTCCGGTTTCACTGATCGGGACCTTCGCGGTCATGGCCTGCTTCGGATTCTCGCTCAACAATCTGTCGCTTTTCGGTCTGGTCCTCGCCATCGGCATCGTGGTGGATGATGCCATTGTGGTCGTCGAAGCCGTCGAACATAATATCGAGCTGGGGATGCAGCCCAAGGAAGCCACCGAAAAAGCGATGGACCAAGTGGGAGGCGCCGTGGTGGCGATTGCCGTCGTCCTGAGCGCCGTTTTTATTCCAACCGCTTTTATCACTGGAATCACCGGGCAGTTTTATCGGCAATTTGCTTTGACCATCGCGGTCTCAACGGTGATCTCCGCGTTTAACTCCCTCACCTTAAGTCCGGCGCTCGCCGGGTTGCTCCTGAAGCCGCGAGACGCCAAACGAGATCCGCTGACTCGTCTACTTGACCTGGTGCTTGGATGGTTTTTCCGTCTTTTCAACAAGGGATTCGAGGCGAGCGTGAAAGGTTACATCTGGGCGGTCCGGAGACTGTTGCGATTCGCCGCCATTGCCTTGTTAGTTTACGTCGGCTTCCTGGTCCTCACCTTTTTTGGGTTCAAAGCCGTCCCTTCGGGGTTTATTCCAACCCAGGATCAGGGTTACCTTATCGTCTTTGCGCAGTTACCGGACGGAGCCTCACTCCAGCGGGCCGAAGAGGTTCGCAAACAGATTTCAGAGCTCGCCCGTCAGGTTCCTGGTGTCGCCCACACAGTCGAATTCGCCGGTTTCTCGGCGCTCGATGGGACGAACCGAAACAACGCGGTCACCACCTTCCTTCCGCTCACGCCGTTCGAGGAGCGGATCAAAGATCCACGGTTGAATGGGGTCGCCATCACGGCGGCGGTGCGCCAAAAGTTCGCGGGAATCCAGGATGCGCGGGTACTTGTCTTTCCACCTCCACCGGTTCGAGGGATCGGGAACGCAGGCGGATTCAAGATCCAGATTCAGGATCGCCGGGGCGCGGGACTTCCTGCTTTGCAGGCGGCAACCGATGAATTGATTTCCAAAGGACGTTCCGGTCACGGGTTAGTTGGTTTGTTCACCAGTTTCCGCTCCCAGGTTCCCCAGATTTACCTGGATATCGATCGGCGAAAGGTCGAAACCCTGGACGTTCCGATCAATTCTGTCTTTAGTACTCTCCAGGCCTATCTCGGTTCGACCTACGTCAACGATTTTAATTTCGTCAATCGAACCAATCAGGTGAACATCCAGGCGGGGGCTCGCTATCGAGTTGAGCCCGAATCGATCGGGCAACTTTATACTCGAAATAACAAGAACCAGATGGTTCCTCTGGCCACGCTGATGGATGTCCAGGAGACAGTTGGCCCGGATAAAGTGATGCACTACAACATTTATCCGTCTGCCGAAATCAACGGAAGTACTCTGCCTGGTGTGAGTTCCGGACAGGCCATTGAGGTGATGCAAACTCTGGCCGACCAGACCTTGCCGCGCCAGTTTGGTTACGAATGGACGGAGCTCTCTTTACAGGAAATTCTCGCCGGTAATTCTGCGCTCTATATTTTTCCGCTCTGCGCGCTATTTGTATTTTTGGTGCTGGCCGCTCAGTATGAAAGCTGGTCGCTGCCGCTTTCCATCATCTTGATCGTTCCAATGTGTCTCTTCGCGGCGATCGCCGGCGTTTACATCCGCGGCTCGGATAACAACATTTTCACTCAGATCGGATTTGTCGTCTTGATCGGCTTGGCCTGTAAAAACGCCATTCTGATTGTTGAATACGCCAAGCAGCAGATGGACGCCGGTCTCAGCCGGCATGACGCTGCCATTGAGGCCTCAAAGTTGCGTTTGCGTCCGATCCTGATGACCTCGTTTGCCTTCACCCTCGGTGTTTACCCGCTCGTTAATGCGTCTGGGCCGGGCGCGGAAATGCGTCAGGCCATCGGCACCGCAGTGTTCAGCGGGATGATCGGGGTGACGTTTTTCGGCATCTTTCTGACTCCGGTCTTTTTCTCCGTCATCATGAAGCTGTTTGAGGGTAAAAAGGATCGCTCGGCAAGATCCGGTGGTGTACCTGCCGACCGACCGGTTGGCCAGCATTAGCGGCGATTATTTTCCGGCTGCACATAGTCTTCCTGGCAGATGACGATTTTTTTGGCTTGTTTTGTACAATTCTTCGTCCAAACATCGCGGCCGTCTGTGGGATTCGGTCTTTTGATGACGCTTAACGTCGATTCCAACTATGAAAATAGCTGTCCTTTTTGGTGGTAACAGTTCCGAGCGAGATGTCTCCATCGCCAGTGGTGCGCAGGTGGCAAAGGCATTGCGGCAGATCGGACACCAGGTTCTGGCGGTAGATACCTTTCGCGGGATTTTGACCGACCAGGAGCAGGCCACCTTGCTCGCGCGTGGAGTTGCGCCGGCGCCCCCGCACGACCGTGACTTGCGAGTGATTCGGGCGAAGACCGGATCCATCGTCCAGCCCTCGTATTTTGTGGACGCAGATGTCGTCTTTCTGGCTCTGCATGGGGGGACCGGGGAGGATGGGACAATTCAATCGGTCTTCGATGCCGCCGGCATCTGCTATACTGGAAGCAATCATGTAGGCAGCGCGGCGGCGATGGACAAAGATCTCGCCAAAAGGCTCCTGCTGGCCGCCAAAATACCGACCCCTCCTTGGTTGATGGCGCCGGTCGATCAGGAAACGGCGATCCGGGAACTTGGTTTGCCGCTCGTCGTTAAACCAAACAAGCAGGGTTCAACTGTCGGGTTGACCGTGGTGAAGAGTCCCACAGAGCTTGAGGCGGCGATCATTGAAGCGTATCGGTTCGATGACGAGGTAATGTTGGAGCAATTTGTGCCCGGCCGCGAGTTTACTGTCGGAATTCTGGGTCAGCGAGCACTCGCAGTCGGCGAGATTATTCCGAAGTGCTCGGAGATATTCGATTACAGAAGTAAATATCAGGCCGGAGGCGCCGAGGAGATTTTTCCGGCGGCTCTTTCAGTTGAGCAGACCCGCACGTTGCAACAATTCGCCTTGCGGGTCCATCGCGCTTTGAAACTGCGCGATTACAGCCGGGCAGATTTCCGAATGGATGAAGCGGGTCAGTTCTGGTGCCTGGAGGCAAATACCCTGCCTGGCATGACCAATCGAAGCCTCCTTCCCAAATCTGCGGCGGCGGTCGGAATCGCGTTCCCGGATCTCTGTGACGAGATTTGCAGGTTGGCGTTGTATCGACGCAAAGTCGAACAGGAAAGCGGCGGCTAGGGGGGAAGAGAGTTGTCAGTGTCAGTTGCCAGTTGTCAGTAGGGATCCACAGGCTGGAAGCCTATGCTTTGCTACACTAACCCCTCGCGTCTCACGCGGGGTGCACGGCGATAGCTCCAGGGACGGTTCTGGGAGATCGCTCGACAGTCCTAAAAGCCAATGTAGCATAGGCTTCCAGCCTGTGTTCTTTCGCGCCAACGAGCGGCGTTTTTCAAGTTTCCGCCGTTCTCCTGGGATAGGAGAACTTGGGGGGTGACATTGTTGGGCGAGGCCAAGTGGGAAGCCCCGGTTCGGACGGAGCCTCACCCTACCCGCGACGACCATGAGGACAGTTAGGCTCCTCAGTAACCCGACCGGGTAAGAGGGCAAGTTTGCCCTGGTTTCCAGCCGGATCCTGGATTACCTCATTTGCACTAACAATCTGTATCTTTGACTAACCATCACAACTAACTTTGGACTGAGGCAGGACACGGTTAAAAACTCATCCCGTTTCGCTGAAATAGAATTATGTCAATTGACCTGTCACGTTCACTGCCCTGGAAGAAGGTCGATATTCAACAGCGGCTCACTGCGAAGAATTCGCCGGGAAAATGGCGAAAGCAGGATCTGCTGTCCAGGGTACGCCTCTTTTACGGCGAGGTCTTGATCAATGGAGGTTTTTATGTCCTCTGACACCACGCCACGAAGGCTTCCATTTCCTGGTTAAGGAGTGCCTGATCCCGGACACTTTGTCTTTGGGTATCCCGAAGGAAATGAGATTGCTAAATATACCCAACCCGTCTCAAAAACCCTGCTAATCGCGCTAGCACGCACTTTTCTGGTTGAGCTGCTCTCTGCAGCCAAGTGCTCAGCACCACCTGGGTAACTCCGAGCTTCGTCGCCGTTTCTCGATCAGTCTCGTTGGACTCCTTGGTGTATCTTTCCAACGCTTCGAGGACCTCTTCCGTGCTCATAGACCGATAAACTGCTAGATGAAGCCGCGGAAATTGTCCACTTCTTTATGTGAGAAGTAGATTGCTGCGATACTTTCCGAAGTTTCGTAGGCAGCCAGCTCATTCAGGAAAACGGTTGACTTTGTGCATTTGAGAGTCATTCTCAATGCAAATGCAGAATGCCGGGCTTCCCCTTTCGTCCCTCCGCGGCTCTGATCGGATCCATGGCTTTGGGTCGACCAAATTTCTCCGGATCGGGTTTCAACTCTTCCTCGTTGTGGCGACTGCGATGGTCCTCGGAGTCCTAGTCTGGCAAGGGGTGACTGCCAAGGGCGCCCCCGATCCAACCCAACCCCATACGAGCCAAACTGTCGCGATTCTCGATATCGCCGTGCTGGTTTTCCGGGAAGGCTTGGAATGTATTCTCGTGCTATCGGCGATTACCGCCAGCATGGTCGGCGATCATCGCATTCATCGGCGGCCAGTCGCAGTGGGCGCCGGAGTTGGATTTTTAGCAACGCTGATCACCTGGTTCATCGCCGTCGGTATTGTCGGCAATCTTGCTGAGAATGTCCCAGCACTTCAATTGCAAGCCGCGACCGGTTTACTGGCTGTTATCGTCCTCCTGGTAGTAATGAACTGGTTTTTCCACAAAGTTTACTGGGGCGGCTGGATTGGTCTTCACAACAAGAAGAAGAAGGACTTGCTTAACCAGGCGGATGGTGGCGCAATATCGGAGAGAAACTTGATTTTCGGGCTCGGGTTGTTGGGATTCGCCTCTCTCTATCGTGAGGGCTTTGAGGTGGTGCTCTTTTTGCAAAGTTACTACCTCCAAATGGGTGGGACGATTGTCTTAGGCGGTGCGTTGCTTGGGATTCTTTTATCCGGCTTGATGGCAGTATTGACATTTTTGGCCCACCAACGGTTGCCCTATCGGAAGCTGCTCGTCTCCACTGGCGTCATGCTCGGCTTTGTGCTGTTGGTGATGGTCGGTGAACAGGCTCAGGAGATGCAGCTGGCAAACTGGATCCCGACGACAAAAATCGCCGCGCTGCAAAACCTGATTCCGGATTGGATGGGCGTCTGGTTCTCTGTCTTTCCAACGGTAGAGACGCTCCTGGCCCAGCTTCTTGCCGCGCTGCTGGTCATTGGCTCGTACTATGCGGCCCGCAGGCGGGTTGCCTCAGTCGGCTGATCTCGGAGCCAGGAGCCAGGAGAGCCAGGATGCCCGCTACCAAGTTGGAACGCGCGAACTCCGAGACACTGGTGACCCCGGTCTCAGCCTCTCCATTCTGTACCTTCTCTGAAACTAGATGAGTTTCTTCTCAAATCTTCACGTGCTTGCCCGTGAGGTTCCTGACTCCTGGCTCCTGACTCATTAAACGACCCAGGCTTTCAAGCCGCTCTGTGATAGATTCGGAGACCTTCCCTCAATCTCGCTTGGCGGAGTGGTCAAGAAAGAGTGCGACAGTTCAAAGCTGGAAAAAATCGTCCGGTGCGTAAAGGCGTATCCAGCCAGCGGCTCAGCAAGGATCTTGGCAATGGAGTGATCGTCGGATTTTAAATCGCTCTTTTGTTTCCTGAAATTTTCGATGTTCGCGCGAGGCACCAGGACAATCACGGATCTCGACATTCCCGAGCGCTGAGAGGAGGCTGTTATCTGCACGTAGATATCCACGAAATTCATAGGCACTACAAGAACGTCCGGTGTCGTAAATGAGAAGAACAGAAACGCCCGAAACCCAAAATCTTTGACAGATTTTGAACGGGCGTTAGCATTCAATGACCTTGTGTCGACTTGCGATTCGCCAATCGAATGTTAAGAATGTTAACCATGAAAGGCTATTGGATGTTGAGCTTGGGCCTTCTTGCCTTTTGCACGGTGACATTGGTGACAGGCTGCGAGGCGAACTCGGGGTGGGGCGCGGCTTATGGAGGCATTCAACTTCAGCAAGACGGCCCTCCGCCGCCTCCTCCTGAGGCGCCCAGTGGGTCAGGTGCCGTGGGCTACATTCCGGCGGGTAATTTTTAAGTAAAGGATCGAGGGGCTTGGCTGAGTTAGCCTCCGGCTCCGATGTACCGGGCTGTGTAGTCGGCAACCCGGACGATCTGTCCGCGTGATGGCGTGTCGACGATGATATAGCCTTGCGGGCCGACGGCATGATCCGTTTCCGTATCAAAAATCATTATCCCTCGAACACCTTGTTTGGAGCTGCTGGATATTCCTTGGGTGAAATAAGCTCCGCTCATCTCGGAGTGATCGAGCTTAACGGAAAATTCCGGGCTCAGTTCCGCGGCCAGGATTGAGGAAGCGGGAACGGCCAGGTAGCGCGGTTCGGTCCCGACGCGGCTGGCGTTTTCCTGCCAGTATTGCCTTGCGTGGTGTTCGGCCAATTGAATCTCATTCGTGAGCGGATAGTAGATGTCGATGGCAAAATCACGCTTGTCTGCCTTGGCGGAATTAAAAGTGCTACATGCCGAAAGCAGCATCGTGAAAATCGAAAAGATGGAGAAGAAGCGGTTCATCAGATAGGCGTCCCTGTTACATGCAATACGGCGTAATGTTCCTTTTAGATGCACTGATCGACCGTCGATCGGTTATTTTCAGTGATAAGTCGTATTTCCTGGAACAATTTGCCCATCCCGGGTCCGGTCTCGCGCCGCCAGAGAGTCAGACCTACCACCATCCGCCGCCTGCGTAGATTGCCCGCACCCCGCCAAATTGCCCGATCTTTCCTCGTCGGGGAGAACCGATGATCAGAACACCATCAGGAGCCGCGAGTTGTCCTGTCCGCTGGTCGAATATCAGGAGAAACTCGACCGGGACGTTGGCGGCATTTTCCTGCAGATCAGGACTGTAAGAGGCTTTGTTCGGAAGTCTTCCAAGTGCCATCCTGATCGTCAGGCCGGGAACTTCGCTGGCCTTAAGCTGGTAGGCGCGGACCGCCACAAAGGGGGTTTCAGCAAGCGTCAATCGTTGTTTGGGGTTGGCTCGCCGAAGGAAATTCTGGAAGCGTTTTTGGGCAAGAGCCGTTTCTTTCGGATATGGTTCGGCTCCCATGAAGGCATAATCATCCGCACCGAACGGTGCGCCAGAGGAACTCGGGTAGTGCGCGCAGGATCCGCAAACCAGACTGATCAACGCGATAAGAAGGACGGGGCGTTTCACAGGGCTCAATTTTGAAGTGTCTTTTTCCGCCACGGTTCAAAAGCGTGTCACAATAGTGGTTGGGCCATTAAAGAACGAATGCCGCATATTTTCCAGTCACGGCACCACCGCCGCTGGAGAAATCGTTTCTGCTGTTTGAAACGCATCCTCATCTTTGTTTCTCAGAACGTATCGTGATTATGGAGGGTAACAGGTGGGTCAAGTTGCTGCTCAACCGATTTGGGATTGGACCGTTGTGGCAGGCAGGAGAGAACAAAAAGCCAAAATGCAAACAAAGGAACAACTCGGAGTGCAATTCACCTGGGAATTGAAAAACATCAAGAAGGATTTGGAATCGTTTCTGGAGATGAGCCGCGTCGAACAACTCAGTTTCGCTCCGACGTTGTGTTCCCGGATACAAGTCACCAGTGCGAGGCTGAAGCTGTTCAGAAAAACATTAGGGGAAGAAGCCCGTCAGAATTCCTGAGCCCTCCAAGTCGTACCCGTCCTTGATGTTTTCCGTTCACTGATCAGGATCAAAAGGCTTTGTGCGTAGATGACTTCGACCTTTCAACGCCCCTCTGGGACGGGGGCCTCTCTGGATCGCTTCCAGGCACTTCGTGCCTGGCTACTATCAGCCTGTCCCGCCGGGACGGCCCGAAGGGCCTAGCCCCAAAGCCAAAGGGGCTGGAGGACTCAGCCCAGGGTTTCAACCGCAGCCCGAGCTTTGCACACAACCCGGGGGGACGGCAGTTGGAACGGTACCAACAACGCGGAAGTATGCTCTCCAGATTGTGAGCGATGTCTGAAAAGCACCCGCCG
This sequence comes from uncultured Verrucomicrobiae bacterium, assembly GCA_963793135.1. Taxonomy (GTDB): domain Bacteria; phylum Verrucomicrobiota; class Verrucomicrobiia; order Chthoniobacterales; family JAFAMB01; genus JAFAMB01. Next base: position 263,234 of record CAWBYX010000022.1, on the reverse strand, counting down.
CAACTCCACGAACCCAAGGCTAACCAGGCGACGGGCTTTATGTAGCATAGGCTTCCAGCCTGTGGAGTTTGGACATTTGTAGAAAGTCACGCCGGGAAGTTTCTGCCCCAAAGGGCCAGGAGGACTCAGCCCAGGGTTTCAACCCTGGGAACCCTCAAAATAAACGAGTTCGCCCTCGTACAGGCACATGAATGTGCGTTCCATGAATAACACCCGGTCCTCCGGGTTGGAGATGCTGAAGGGGCAAGAGGCTGACGTGATAAAGCTCGCACTTATCCCAGCACAAAAAATGAGAGTGCGCAATTGAGATGTGCTACAATTGGACTTACTCTCGCGTTGTTAGTACGTTCGATCTGCCGCCCCATCAAGGCGAATTGCTATGGGCGGCGGTTCCCAGGGTTTCAACCTGGTTGAATGACACGAAGATAAGGAGGATGTGGGACGATTTATTTTCCCCCCCGAAGTGGGCTAGGATTCAGCTCAGCGTTTCAACCCTGATCATTACACACATCGGCCGGGGTTTAAAAGATTGTGAGGCGGGCAACCACTCCCATTATTTCCAAGGTCTTGTCCGTTGCCACCCCGACGCAGGCTGGAAGCCTATGCTACACTAGCACCGTCGCGTGGTAGCGGTGGGCGCTCGGAAATTCCCTCAGGAGGCATTTCGACAAATCGCTCGACGCTCCAAAGAGCAATGTAGCAGGCTTCCAGCCTGTGTCTGGGATCGGGGATGAAACCGGGCTGAATTCTAACGGCCCTTTCCGGGCAAAAAGCATCCCCATCCGCACCTTATCTTCGCGCCATTCAGCTCAGGGTTAAAACCCCTGGCCCGGTAATTCGATCAAACACCCAACTCATGCCGCCGAAAAAACCCCGTCGTGAGCCGAATTGCGGGGCGAAGACGCCGATTCCAGTTCCGTTTCGCAACTCGTAGCTTTGATCAAAAACGTTCGTTACGTCGAACCTGAACTTGAGCGATCCGTATTTGGCCGGAAGATGAAGTGACGGCAGGATTGCCACCTGATGCCGGTAACCCATTGATGAATCCGCCCCTCCACTCCCAGACGAATATAAAGAGATCTCTGATCGCTCTCCTCATTATCAGCGGCCCGGAAGTCCTCCTGATGGCCCCGTGGTTGGACTCGCGCAAGGCCGCCAACGGAAATGGTTGGCAAAAAAAGTCAAAGAGGTGCTTAATGTCGTGCTTTGAAATGAAAACCTGCACAATTTTGCTTTTTATTGCATTTTTTTGTATTATGGTGGGTCACATTTTTTAAAACCCAAATCTTAGCCCGTTCCCCCAATCCTTTTATGTCTCATGGTCAGTTCATCGTTGCTTACGAAAGAGAACCTCTCGGCTTTTTAATCAGCACCCCTAAAACGTTGCGCATCCTGTTGGTTCACAAAATTCGAGATACCAGGTTCCAACTGCTCCTGTTCAATTGGACCTGCAGTATCCTTGCCCTGGTCGGAGCAGGCATTTGTGGATTCACTTTTATGCCGATGCTCCTGGCAGTCGGCGTCGTTGCTGAAGGCGTCTTCTTTTTTTCCTTTTTGCTTTGCACCGACGCGGGTGACATTTTGCTGGATCTGGTGCGGGAAGATGAAGATTTCTTCGAATTGGCGACCCGATGTTACGCTTTGGGCATTTTCGAAGATACGAAATTCGCTCCACCTCAATCAGTAAACTGAGGTCGAAGGAATTGCCGGCGCCAGCATTCCGCGACAGAACTTCGGCAATTGCCCGCGCACCTCTGACTGCAAAAAGGGGCGGCAATATGTAGCCGAAACGTGTCTTGTTTAACTGACAGCAATTAAAACGAAGCGGGTCGCAACTCCGCCGCTTGGCCCGGCAGCTCGACGATGAACGTGGAGCCTTGGCCGGGACCGGCGCTCTCTGCGCGAATCGAGCCTTGATGGAGTTCAACGAGAGCCTTGCAAACCGTGAGCCCAAGCCCGAGCCCTCCGTACCGCCGGGTGACGTTCATGCCTCCTTGCTCAAAGGCGTCGAAGATGCCTGACATCGCTTCTGCCGGGATGCCGATGCCGCTGTCCCGCACGCGCACTTCCCATCGTCCGTCCGCCTGCCGCGCTGTCGTCACCTTGATTGTGCTCTTCTCGAGACTGAACTTGACCGCGTTTTCGAGCACATTTCGCAATACCTGCTGGAGCCGGGGCGAGTCCGCAGCGATCAGCGCGCTGTGATCCTGAAATTCAGTTTCCAAGCGAATGTCTCGCTGACGCATTTGGAAACGGCAGCTCTCACAAGCGTGCTGCACGATCTCATTGAGATCGACCGTTTCGACCTCCAGCTCTACTTTGCCAGTGCTGATGCGGCTGAGATCGAGCAATTCGTTTATCAGCTTGGTTTCGAGCTCAATGTTACGCTTCATCATCGCGAGTTCTTCGCGAACATCGGGTCGAAGGTCGGAATCCTGCTCCAACGCGGCCAAGGCCATGAGCACAGGCATGAGCGGTGAGCGTAGTTCGTGGCACAGTACAGCCAGGAATCGATCTTTGGCCTGGTTCGCGGCTTCAGCATCGTGCCTCGCCTCGATCAAGGCCGCTTCGACACGCTTTCGTTCTGTGATGTCACGGGTGGAACCCGCAACCGCCTCGAGGACGCCGTTCGCCGCGACTACGGGACTGAAAATGTATTCGTAATGCCCATTCGTGCCGGTCGGACTGGTGTATGTCATCTCATCGGACAGCCCCTCTCGGCTCGCAAAGACTTGCTGAATCTGGCGCTGAAGTTTGGCGGCTAAGTCAGCAGGATACTTAAGATCGATGAAGTTCTTTCCGATCGCCGCGTCAAGCGTTATTCCCCAAAGGTTCAGAAGCGCCCTATTTGCGTAAAGAAACCGTCCGTCACGGTCAATGATGTAAACGAAGTCGGTGATGGCCGAAAGTGCCGCGTCAAAGACACATAATTGCCGTTCGTATCTTTCGGTAATCTCTTGCCGCGCCTCTTCGGTCCGTTTGCGGTTTGAGATGTCTCGAAAGTAAACGGCTAGACCTTCGTCGGAGGGATAGCAATGACACTCAAGCCACTTATTGAGTGGTTCCGGATAATATTCTTCGAAGTGGACCGGGTGTCCGCTCGCGACCGCATCGTGATAACTCTCATAAAACTTTGTGCCCTGAGCGTGCGGGAAAAGTTCCCAGATGTAGCCTGCCAAGAAGCTGCTCTGGGCGCATACCGATAATCTGTGCGCCCTGTTTGCTGAAGTAGGTGTAACGCCAGTTCTTGTCCAGCACTGCCAAGCCGTCGGTGATGCTTCTGAGCACGCTTTGCAATTGATGGTGGACCTGAGGCGAATCCGTCGCGACTTCCACGAGCTCAATCATATCTGAGACTCCCTCCTGGCGCGTCGAGAACCGGCTTGGTCGGAAAAGCCCTTAACAGTTAAAATTTGGATTGGCGTTTTCGTCTTATCGTGCTGACGGAACGCCTGTTGATAAAAAAAGGGCGTTGAGTTTCTTAACCTACTTCTCAACTGGTTCTTAGCAAGGAGTCATCTACAATCTCGGAATCATTCTCTATGGAGTCACGGGCAGTTGTTCATCGCAAGAAGCCTTCTTCCGCATTATCTGAAGACCGCCCGCGAAACATCTGCCAGGATGGGGGCCTAAATCCCTGATCACGGCGTCCCGATCATTCCTGATCTAAAGAAGTGAATCCAAATGGAAATGCGTTTTCGTATACCCCTTGATGACAAATCCGATTCAACATAGCGAAGGTCCCGTAGCACGAGCCATTGAAGAACAAACCGCAAAACTTCCCTCTGATGCTTTTTTATGGGCGGCCGGGGCATCGATTGCGGCCTCTTTGATATTAAAGATGTTAGATAAACATCATGAGGCGCTTTTTGTCGGGCAATGGGCTCCCACGATTCTGATCCTCGGTCTATATAATAAATTGGTTAAACTGCACGGATCCGACCAAGTGGACGCATAGCATTTGCTATACTATGCGTATATTACGCCGTGGCATCGTAACACCGGGTGCACGGCGTTAGCTCCCGGCAAAGCTCTCATAGATCGCTCGACCACAAGGTTGCGACGCAGCCCCTCTATGTAGTCTGGACAGCCCCGTGCGTTTCGAGCTCAATCTCGCCACTATTCTGGAGGATTTCGCTGGCCCGGGTCACCTCCTCAGGAGTTCCCGTGACGGTGACCAGAAACTCACCGGCTTGCAACCGCGACTGGTACTTGAGCGCCTGGTCCTTTGGGATGCCCAAAGCCATGAGGCCATTGACCAGCGCGCCCAAACCGGCCCCGCTGACTGCTCCAGCAATCATGCCGGCCAACGGTCCCAGCACGATTAGCGTGCCGGCAATGGGAAACACAAACATGCCAAAGCCCATCAGCAGGCCAAAAAGCCCCCCCATCCATGCGCCAAAGCCGGCTCCTTCAAGTGCGGCGTCACTCGGTCGGTAATAGCCCTGCACGTCCTCACGCAGTTCAAAATTTCGACCGATGATCGAGATTTTCTGCATGGGAATCCCCGCGCGTTCGAGCCGATGAACGGCATCTTCGGCGTCGGTGTGATGGCGATAAACCGCCACGACCGAGTTAACGGATTTCGAAGGCGCCTGCGGCGCCACAGTTGTTGTTGAAGTTGCGGTAGGGGTTGTCATATAGTGTTCGGTGCCTCGCATTTGCGCAAGCACAGTAAGAGGCACCGGCATTAAACATATTGACCGGAGACCAAAAAGAAAAAGCGCAAAGTAATGATCTAAGCGTCCATCGAAAGATCAATGGCGAGTTAAACTTTCATTTCCGGGCCAGCTGCACGCCGACAATATCCAGAGAAACTCTTAGGAGCCCCTTAGGAGCACATAACGGGATGTTTTTCAGGGGGCGATTCCGACCAACAATCTAGCCGCCTTGAGAAGAATACTCAGCCTCGAGATCTCGGGCGTGAGTGACTCAACAACCCGCGGTTAATGTCGCCTGCTTTTCTCGGCTTAAAAAAGCAGCAAAAAGAGCGCACCCTCAGCCAAAAACTGGTGAGCAAAAGTACCTCAGGAGCCTAGATTTTGATACCCGAATTGCCCTGAGAAGGTTCGTTTTTGGCTAGCGCCAAAAACGCTCCCATGGCGGATCAAGGATCAGGCAATGCATGCTGGGCTGAAGCCGGCAGGGAGCGCTGACGAATAAGATAGGAGACGGGATGCGTCGCACCTAGCTCATACGAGATCGAAATATGAAAGGAAAGCCCCGAATCAGGTCAGTCCGGCACGCGCGACCTTTGGAAAGAACTCAGCCGCGTTTCCAAATTGAATCCCAGGACAAATTAAACGACAACAAACCGTCATTTCGAGGAAAAGATGAAAATGTTCGGCAATTCGGTTGAAACGCCTATAACCACGCTGCAACTCTTCGAACCCGATGCACGCGCCTTGTACACACTTGAGGCGGCAGCGAGCCTGACCCAGTTACCCCGGCGCCTCATCGCAGTTTATTTCAGACATGGACTTGTGTCGCCGGTGATGGATCCCGCGTGCAGCGGCTGGTATTTTAATGATGAGGCCATACGCATTCTGCGCCGCATTGAATATCTGCGGACCGCTTGCGGTCTCAACATTGTCGGCATCAAACTCGTTATGGACCTGGCAAGGGAGGTGGAGCAACTGCGAGAAGAGCTCAACTTTTGCAGACGGAAGTAGATTCATCGACGCGGACATCGTCGAGTAGGCTCCAGCCTGTTCTGTTCCGCGTCCTCGCCGAGCGCCCAACAGCTGGGCTGCCAACAAGATATTCTTTACGCGAATGACACGTACGCCTTGCTTGTGGTCCTTCAAGCCTTGGATGCGGGCTGCCTTTGCGTCTCCGAGAAGTCGTCGCTACGCTAAAGTCCCTTGGCTTGAAATATCCAAAGATCGGTGAAGAACAACTGGCCGAGCTGCAAAAAGCAAAAGAGGAGTTGCTCAACGAAAAATAAAGACTCTTCGTGACTCGCAAATTTCGCCGAACAGCGCAAATTGGGAAAAGGCTTGGCCAAGATTGGCGGAGCGACGTTGGCGCTTTTGCCTATCCTTGACTGGTGTATTATCTGCAAAACCACGCGACGTCGGCACTTCGGCTGACCAAACATCTTGACGAAGCTAAGAAAGCCGGGGCGCTGGCAGAGCGCTCCCGAATAGCCCGCGATGTTCATGATACGTTGGCCCAATGCCTTACGGGAATATATACTCAACTGGAGGCTGCGTCTCAAATACGCCAAAAGAGCCCGGACTTGGCCGACGCGTGCATTCTCAAGGCAAAAAACCTGTCTCACAAAGGTCTTCAGGAGGTTCGACGCCTAGTGGCAACGCTTCAGCCTGATGCTGCTCAATGCGGCGATTTGGCCGAAAATCTGTGCAAATTGGCAGATGAGTCTTCGTGTGATGCCAGCACCAGGGTGCTGTTCAATTGCAAAGGAGCGGCTCGTCTCGTCCCTCCCGATATTGGCTACCAGTTCGTCCAAATTGGCCGGGAAGCCGTTGGGAATGCGCTCAGATATGCCAAGGCCAGAAGCGTTCATCTGAGGCTAGGATTCACAAATGTAAATGTAGAACTTTCAATCGAAGATGATGGCATTGGTTTTCGACCCGATCATCCGACAGTACCTAAGGGTTTTGGATTGAGTGCCATGAGACAGCGCGCCAGCAGAATAGACGCGACATTTACTCTCCGAACTTCACCGGGAACAGGAACGGCGATTCGAATCTTGGCGCCATGCCCGGCGTTTAGCGATCTCTTATGAGCTGGCCTTCGAAACTGCGTCTTATTCTTGCGGACGATCATCCGGTGCTCCGAGAGGGATTATCATTGATTCTAGGCACCCTGCCCGATATGGCGGTAGACATGGCTTTCGCGGACTATCGGCCGAGCAGCGCAGTAAACCAGAAGCACGAACCCTGGCCCGGCGTGCTTTCCACGCCGATCCGACCGCCCATGCGCTCGGCCAGTTGCCGGCAGATGGCTAGCCCAAGCCCAGTGCCTCCGTACTTGCGCGTCATCGAGTCATCGGCCTGCACAAATGCCTGGAACAGCTGTGCCTGGGTCTCAGGGGCTATCCCGATACCGGTGTCCTGGACTTCAAAGCGCACCAGCACATTATACGCCGTCTCCTGCTCGGCCGTCACGCGGGTCGCCACCTTGCCGGCCTGGGTAAATTTGATGGCGTTGCCAAGGAGGTTAGTCAGGATCTGGCGCAGACGACCCGGGTCGCCGCGCAACCGCGTGGGCACCTCGGGCGCGACGGCGCCGACCAACTCCAGGCCCTTGGCTTGCCCTTTGCCGGCCAGCATCGCTAAAGTGTCCTCGACGACCTCGCGCAGGTTGAAATCGAGTTCTTCAAAGCGGAGTTCGCCCGCTTCGATCTTGGAGAAATCTAGGATGTCGTTGATTACGATTAGCAACGCTTTGGCGCTAGTGCGGATGGTCTCAGCGAATTTGCGTTGCTCCTGGGTAAGCATTGTGTCGAGCAAGATCTCAGTCATGCCCATGACGCCGTTCATGGGCGTGCGAATCTCGTGGCTCATATTGGCTAGAAACTGGCTCTTGGCCCTATTTGCAGCTTCGGCGGCCTCCTTGGCATGATGCAACTCCTGCTCGCCGCGTTTGTTCTCGGTGATGTCACTAAAGACAACGACAGCGCCGATGATTTCATGGTTTTCATCACGAAGCGGTGTAGTGACGTATTCGACGGGAAAACTCGTCCCATCTTTTCGCCAAAAAACTTCATTGCTTATCCGACGTGGACTGCCATCCACGAGCGAGGCTAAAATGGGACACTCGCCTTGCGGATAAGGTGCGCCCCCGGCCTTGGAATGATGCATCGTCGCGTGCATCGGCTTGCCGATTAGTTCGCTGGATTCCCATCCGAGCATTTTCTCTCCAGCGGGGTTTTCAAAGATAATCTGTCCGTCAAGATCAAGCGCATGAATACCTTCGCCGACAGCGTTGAGCACTAACTCATGCTTGCGGTGAAGTTGATGTAACTCTTTCTCGGCCCGTGTGCGTTCGGCAATTTCCGCCGTCAGTTGCGTCGTGCGCTCTTCAACCCGCTGCTCCAGTTCCTCGTTGGCAACGCGCAACGACTCCTGAGCTTGGGCGCGTTGGGTGATCTCCGTTTGCAGCGTACCGGCCATGAGGTTGAAGGCCTCGGCCAGCGTGCCGGTCTCATCGTGTGTCGTGACCACCACGCGGGTGTCGAACCGACCGGAGGCGATGGTCCTTGCGCCCTCTGTCAATTTTAGCACCGGCTCGGCTAATCGCCGCGCCAGCCAAACGCTCAAGCCTAGCGCCGCCGCGAGCGTTGCGAACAAGACTTCCATCATCCGGTTAAACGTTCCCGTTACTGGCTCCATGATGGCGTCGTACGGAGCAAGGGTGATCAGCCGCCAGTCGCCTGCCTGATTGGCGCCATACCTCCACAGGCTGGTGTAGCCGGCCATCAACTTCCGTCCGTGCGCGCCCCTATACACCAGGTAACCGTCATCGCGACGGTTCAACGGCACGCGCAATCCCCCTTTAATCACGTCGGGATGAGTCGAGAGCAGGGGTGCTCGCCGCTCGGTGCTCATCAACACTCGGCCCTCTTTATCCAGCAAACAAGGAAACTCATCACCAGGGGTGCGCCGTTTCAGATCTTGGAGCAAATCGCGCAATTGGCCGGTCGCCACATTGCCGACAAGCACGCCAACACAGTGCCCCGAGGCATCTTGCACGGTCGTGAGCATTTGAATGGTCAGGGCCACGTCAATAAGATTGCCCGCGGCGGCGGCTCGGCGGAGGGGTTCAGGGACATCGTCCAAATCAGAGATGTAAACAGCACCGGGTGGGCTATGGAGTGCCCGCTCAAACTCATCCCTGGCATCATCGAACCGGGTGAACAATCGAGTGAACAGCGACGTTCCCACTGCCGGTGCGTATGAGGAGGCGACGACCACGCCAGTTGCGTCTACCAGCATGAACTCGTCAAAATAGGGAAAGGTGTAGGTAAAACGAGACAAACGTTTGTCCAGATCGTCGCGATCTTCGGTAATGAGGTCCGGGTCCGCCGCGAGGGCTTTCATGTCGCGAATACATCCGAGTATGAACTCGTCCATGTCCCTGCCTGCTTGGACAACGCTGTCCTCAAGTCGCGTGCCGACCTGCCGTTCGGCATAGCCCACGAAGGTGCGGTGTGACACCCATATGACCACGCCGAGCGGGACTACGGTCACAAGCAAAAAAGCCAGGATGAGTTTTTTGGTCAGGGACACAGAAGCGCGGGCTCCTTACTTCATTTTAAGGCTCGGATAAACGAGCCGTCTAGGAACCGGCCGCTGTCCAGCTTCCTGCTGGTGATCCCTTTCGCGATCATGAAGTCATTGATCTGTCGGGTGACGCCATGCAGGGAGTCGAAACTGGCGGCAAAGGAAAATGCGAGTTCGTTCTCACGCCAACCCAGGATCTTATCGATTTGTGCGGATTGCCGAATTTCTTCAGGCGTTTTTTTGTTACACACGGCGGCGATAACAAACGCTTCGTCTGGGTGTTCTTTGATGAATCGGGTCGTACGCAGCCAGACCTGGACGAACGCCGCAACTTCGCTCTGTCGTTCCTCAATGAATTTGCGGTGGAAAACGATGAGATTCGGCGACAGCCCAGGAACTTGAGAGGTATCGAACAGGTTGTGCCCTTTAACCGCATCTAAACCCTGTGTTGCATACGGCTCAAAGGTAAGTATTGCGTCCACCTCCCCCTTGATCAGCGCCTCGGGCGCCTTCTCGGCTTGGACGTCCACGATCTGTACGTCGTTCGCCTTCAGCCCTGCGCGCGCGATTGCCACTTCGAGAATGTAACTGAGGTAGCTTTTTTGGGGGAGGGCTATCCTCTTCCCTTTGAGATCTGCGAGTTGCTCGATTCCCGGGCGCGCGATGAGCTTGTCAGCACCGGACGAATAATCCACGTTGATGACCCCGACCAGATCGGCGCCACGCGCAACAGAATCCAAAAGGTCGAACAACACGAGATCATTTACGTCGAAGCGCCCCTTAACAAGGTCTTTGACGGAGGCGAGATAATCGGTATTGGTGTCCACCAATTGGACGTTCAGGCCGGCTTCTTTGAACCAGCCCTTTGCATCGGCGATGCCCAGCCAATACATGCCTGGCCAGTATTGAACGGCGACCTTAATGGGCGGTAGGGCGGCATTTCGTGGGACTGGCCTGCAGCCGCACAAGATCACCGTTGCTGCGACAAAATGAAACGCAGCATGCGCGGCGACAGAACGAAAAACCCGCAAAGTGACAAGCGAGATTACATGAGAGAACTCAATTTTGATGGTTTCCTCATAGGTTGGGTTCTAAAGGTGAATCGTTTTCAGCTTCAGGCCGCCGCCCAAAGCACCGGAGCGCTTCCAATGGTGATAAATCGCTAGGTTCGGTCTAATACTTCCATAAGCTTTTCAGAAAGGGCATTGAGCGTGAAAGGTTTTTGCAGGAAAGCCACTTCGGTGTGCACGACGCCGTGGCGAGCCAGCGTATCGCCGCTATGGCCGCTCAGGAACAGCACCTTTAAGCCCGCGTCACTGGCCCTGAGCACTTCGGCCAACTCGTTGCCGCTCATGCCCGGCATCAGCACGTCGGTCATCAATAGGTCGATCTTCTCCCGGTTGCCCTGCGCCAGGTGCAAGGCCTCCTCGCCGCTTGAGGCTTCCTTCACTCGGTAACCGAGACTCACCAGCAGCAGGGCGGTGATCTCTCGAACAGGGGCCTCATCTTCCACCAGTAGAATAGTTTCGGAGCTTCGAACCGACTTGACCGGAGCGCGGCTCTGCAGCGGTTGCTTCGCAAGCTCACCCACTGCCGGCAGGTAGATCTTGAAGGTGGTGCCGATGCCCGGCAAGCTGTGCACGACTATGTGACCCCCGCTTTGCTGGACGATGTCGGAGACCATCGCTAAGCCCAATCCGGTGCCTTGTCCCACGCCTTTGGTGGTGAAAAAGGGCTCAAAGATGCGCGCCTGCACTTCCGACGTCATCCCGCAGCCAGTGTCGGTGACGGCCAACAGGACGTATCGGCGCGGCCGCAGCCCCGATTGGGTTTTCGCGTAAGCGCGTCCAACTCCAGGTCGCGCGTTTGCAGCGTCAAGCTGCCGCCTTTAGGCATGGCGTCGCGGCCATTGACTGCTAGGTTCATGATGATTTGGTCGATCTGGCCGGGATCGGCCAGCACGCGGTTCAGGCCAGGCTGAAGGATCGTGATCAGCCGCACATTCTCCCCGATGAGCCGTCGCAGCATTTTTTCCATGTCAGCCACCAGCAGGTTCAAGTCTAACACTTGGGGCTCAACCACCCGGTGGCAGCTGAAGGCAAGCAACCGGCGGGTCAAGGTCGCGGCGCGTTCGGCCGCCCGGCCGATTTCATCGACCGAATCACGCCCAGGGCTGTTCGCGGGTAACCTCATCGCCAGCATTTCGCTATGACCTAAAATCACCGAAAGCAGGTTATTGAAGTCATGGGCCACCCCGCCGGCCAACTTGCCGATCGCCTCCATCTTTTGCGCCTGGCGCAGCTGCCTTTCCAGCTGGTGCCGCTCGGTCACATCCTCGGCCACACCCGCAATGCGGATCGCCCGACCCTCAGCGTCACGCATCCGAAAGGCCAGGTCGCGAACCCAGCGCACTGCGCCATCGTCACGAACAATGCGGTATTCATCGTAGTAAGTGCCATGGGAGTGCCCAGTCAGCACCGCTTGAAGCACTCGCTCGCGATCGTCCGGGTGAATGGCCTCAAACCAATTCTTAGGGGACGCGTAGAGACTCTCGCACGTGCTGCCCCAAATGGTTTCGTAAGCTGGGTTGACGTAAAGCATTTCATGTTTGGTCCGGTCGGCCATCCAGTAATCTTCCGCTGGATTTAACGTCAGAAAGTTGGCTGCGGGGCTTAAAAAACCGGCCTTGGCTTCCATAGGGAGCATTCGGAGGGCGCTCATCGACTAAGCCCAGCCTGACACCGCTGGCGCGCAGGAACCATTAGGCGATACCTGAATCGGCGGGGGAAAAAACCTTAGTTACCGCCGTCCGCTGGGCCTCGGGGCTGCCCTTCCGGCGGCACCAGCCCCACCCGCATCGCGTAGCGCACCAGGCCTGGCCACTTCGTGGATGTCCAGCCGCGCCATCAATTGCGCTCGATGCGCTTCGACCGTCTTGACGCTGACCTTTAACAGAAATGCGATCTCTTTAGTGCTTTTGCCCTCGGCGATCAGTTGTACAATCTCGCGCTGCCGGGGCGTTAGTTCTTCCCGCAGAGGACGCTCGTTTCCCAGACGCTCCAAGTAACTGCCAATGACGCGCTTGGAAATGCGCGGACTCAAGTAGGTCTCGCCGCGAGTTACGGCCCTGAGCGCCAGCTCCAGTTCGGTCACCGCCGCATCCTTGAGAAGATAGCCGCACGCCCCCGATCGAAGCGCCCGCAGAACGTACTCCTCGTTGGCGTGCATCGAAAGAATGATCACCTTTACTGCAGGGAACTCCTTGGTTGCGCGAGCGAGCGCCTCCAAACCGTTCAGCCCGGGTATGGCAATGTCCATGAGCACCACATTTGGAAAATGTTTTTTAGTCAATTCCAGGGCTTCGTACCCGTCTCCGGCTTCGGCCACCACCTCGATTCCGGACATCTTTTCCAAAAGCGAGCGAATGCCCGCACGCACCAGGGCGTGGTCATCAGCCAGCAGTACACGGGCGGTTTTCATGGCCCTGGCTCCTGAGCGTCCGGACGGGTCCGCACCGGAAAGAACGCATGGATTTCCGTGCCGCGCCCAGGCGCGGATTTGCAATCCATTTCTCCGGCCAACAGCGCTACCCGTTCGCGCATTCCAAGCAGTCCCAGGCTGGCGCCCTGCTCAGCCGTCATCACGTCAAAACCGATCCCGTCGTCCCGCACCACCAGGTGCAGGGCCTCCGGCGTCCGATGCAGTTCGACGCTCACCGTTTGTGCCCGCGCATGGCGCACCACGTTGGTCAGCGCCTCTTGAGCCACCCGGAAACAGGCCGTCTCAATAGCCGCATCGACCCGCTCCAGGGCTGGGTCCGCAAAAAACTCGACGCGAAGATCGGCGCGCTGCGCCTGCTGGTCGAGGCACCAGCGCAACGCCGGCACCAGGCCCAAGTCATCCAAAAGCGGCGGACGAAGGTCTAGCGAGAGTTGGCGCGCTTCCTGCAGCAGCCTTTCGATGACCGCAATGATATCGTCCAGCCGCCGTACGATGGCGGTGCGCTCCTCTAGCCGTTGTGCGGCTTGCAAGTCGATTTTCGCCGCCGTCAGCGCCTGGCCGATCTGGTCGTGAAGTTCCCGCGCCAGATGCCGTCGTTCGTCTTCCTGGACTTGGAAGAGACGGCGCGATAGGACGTGCAGCTGCGCATTCGCCTGCTGCAAGGCTTCCTCTGCTTCCTTGCTCTCAGTAACGTCCTCGGAAATACCGGCAATACGGACGATATTGCCGCTTGCATCGTACACCGGGAAGCCGCGATCGCGTATCCGCCGAATCGATCCATCGGGCCGCGCGATTCGATAGGTCAAATCATGCGATCCTTGCAACTCGCGATTGGCTATGCGCTCAACGACTCGCCCTTTGTCTTCGGGATGAATCGCTTCAGTCCACGACTTCGGGAAGGCGTAAAGACTGTCGCGACTGCGGCCCCAGATTCTCTCGTAAGCAGGACTGACGTAGATTATCCGCGTGTTTTTGGGATCGCTCATCCAGAAGACTTCATCGATGTTCTCCGCGAGCTCCCGAAATCGTTCTTCACTTTCCCTCAGCGCTTCCTCGGTCCGCACGCGTTCGGTTATCTCCACGCTGGCGCCACCCACCATGACGACCGCACCCGTCTCGTCAAAAATAGGGAATTTACTCACAAGCACACAGCGCTGCTCACCCTCTAGCGAATAGGGTTCGACTGTTTGCAGCGCTTTTCTCGAGGTAATAACCTTCTGATCGTTAGCTGTATAATGGGCTGCGATTTCGGAGGGCCAAATTTCGGCATCGGTTTTTCCGCAGCAACCGGTCGAATACGGGCGCAATTTCTCCATCATTTGATTGACATACACGTAGCGCCCCTGGACATCCTTTATCCAGGCGAAGGCGGGCATGTTGGCCATGAACGCCGCAAACCGCTTTTCGCTTTGCCGCAGCGCTTCATCAATTCGCTTACGCTCGGTGATGTCACGCGCAATGGCTGAGGCGCCGACTATCCTGCCTTCCCAGTTTCGGATCGGAGAGATTGTCAAGGACACATGAATTTCTTGCCCATCTTTTCGCCGCCGCACGGTTTCATAATGACTAATAGACTCTCCCTGCGCAACCCGACCGAGGATCTCCGGTGCTTCGTCCTGACGGTCAACTGGAACCAGAATTGAGACGGGTTGGCCGATGACTTCGTTCTCGGCGTAACCGTAAATCTTCTCTGCTCCTTTGTTCCAGCTCGTGATGAGTCCGTCCAGAGTCCTCCCGAAAATGGCGTCATCGGAAGATTCCACGATGGCTCCTAGTTCACGAATTCGTTCCTCCGCTCGCTTGCGCTCGGTTATATCGAGCGCCACGCAAGTGATCCCGCTGATCTTGCCAAGTGGGTCGAGCATTGGCTCAATGTTCAGGTCATAGACGTTTCTTATCCCGCCTGACGTGAGCTCGACTTCCTCCCGCGCGCTGGTACCGGTCTCAATTACTCGCCGTTTGATTCTGGTCAGCCGCTCCGCATCCTCTGCCGAGAGCAATTCGGCATCGGTCTTGCCTTCGACTTCGTCGACAGAATATCCGCGGCTTGGATTGTAAATCCAGGTATAACGCAAATCGCGGTCCTGGTTGAAAAGAACAACTGGCGAGGTCTTCAGCGCGACACGGAATCGCTCCTCACTTTCCACCACCGCCTCTTCCACCTGCCTTCTTCTTGTAATGTCCTGATAATTGCAGACGATCGCGTTCACTCCAGGTTCGGCCAGCAGGTTCGTGCCGATTGCCTCGATCCAACGCCATGAACCGTCCCTGTGGCGGCTGCGGTACTCAATGATCACGCTGCTGCCCGGACTCTTCGAAAGCCGAGCGAACGCCTCCCGCACGGATTGCACGTCGTCGGGATGGATCACCGTGAACGCATTTTGCCCGACTAATTCCTCGACGCCGAAACCGAGAATTCGAGTGACGCTCTGATTGATATAGAGGATCGTCGCCTCGGCGGAGAGCATCGTGATGCCGATCCAGCTATTCTCCAGGAGCGCTCGGAAGCGCCGTTCGCTCGCCCGCAGTCCGATCGCATTCTCTTCGCTAGCTTTCCGTTGCCGCACTCCCGTTGGTTTGGACTTCCGCCGAAGCATCGCTTGGCTAATGGTAAAATTAAATTGTGTTAGCCGCAATTGCGAGTGAGGAACACGATGAATTCCTGGACCTAGTGTTGCTCTGATTGGCTAGGCCCAGTCTCTCGCCGTCTATCCCCAGATGCTATTAGGCAAAACCTGAATCGGCAGGTAGAAAAACCTTACCTCGGCGCCGTTCGCTAGGCCAATCGCACCAGGCCGGGGCGTGGTCATCGGCCAGCAGTACGGAGGCGGTTTTCATAGCCTTGGCTCCTGAGCGTCGGACCGGGTCCGCATCGGAAAGAATGCATGGATTTCCGTGCCGCGCCCAGGCGCGGATTTGCAATCCATTTCCCCGCCCAACAACGTCACCCGTTCGCGCATCCCAAGCAGTCCCAAGCTTACGCCCTGCTGCTCAGCCGTCATCACGTCAAAGCCGATCCCATCGTCCCGCACCACCAGGTGCAGGGCCTCCGGCGTCCGATGCAGTTCGACGCTTACCGTTTGGGCGCGCGCATGGCGCACCACGTTGGTCAGCCCCTCTTGAGCTACGCGGAAGCAGGCCGTCTCGATTTCCGGGCTCATTCGTTCAAGGGCCGGGTCCGCGAAAAACTCGATGCGAAGCCCGGCGCGCTGCGCCTGCTGGTCGAGGTACCAGCGCAACGCCGGCACCAGCCCCAAGTCATCCAAAAGCGGCGGACGAAGATCCAAGGAGATCTGTCTCGCCTGCTGTAGAAGCGTTTCAAGGGCGGCAATGCCATCGTCCAGCGCTCGCGCGATGAGGTCGCGCTCTTCCAGGCGGCGTTGCGCGGCTTGCAGATTGAGCTTCGCTGCGGTGAGCGCCTGGCCCATCTGGTCGTGCAGTTCACGTGCCAAATGCCGCCGTTCCTCCTCCTGGACTTGGAAAAGACGACGCGAAAGCTTTTGCAGTCGTTCGTTCGTCTGCCGGAGCGCAGCCTCGGCTTGCTTGTGCTCGGAGATGTCGCGGTAAATCGCATATATTGCAACCTGGCGATTAGGTAGTCTGACGGGGACGCGGACCATCGAAACGTATAAACTGCTTCCATCCTTCCGCCGGCGAACCCCCTCCGCATCCACTCGCCGTCCCTGCGCCACGGAGTCTGCATATTTCTGCTCCTCTTCTCGCGCCTCCTCGCCTGCGATCAACTCGCTTATTCTTTGGCCAAGGGCCTCCTGCGAACTATAGCCAAACACCCGAGAGAACTCCTTATTGACTCGCAAGATCCGATGGTCCACTCCCAATAACGCGACAGCTTGCGGCGCTTGTTCGAACAACTCATCGAGAAGAGCTTTCTGCTTCTGAAGGCGATCGGCCAGAGAAGTTAGCAGCACGACTACGACAATCATTAAATTAACCACAGCGATACCGGGGATGCCGAGAGCGGAGATGGGCAACGCGTGGGACAGATCCGGGAACTCGGCACAGGGTATAAAACTGGCCGAAGCCATGCCGGTGTAATGCATGACAGTAATGGCCGCCCCAAGCAGCACTGCGCTTGCAACTTTTCGCAGGAACTGGCCCAGAGCCTCTTCCCTAAAAAGAAACATCAACCAGAGCGACATCAGAGAAAACACTATCGCTAATACTACAGAGATAGTTACAAGTGCCGGAGAGTAGTGGCAGACTGCCCGCAGCCGCATCGATGCCATGGCAGTATAATGCATGGCCGCAACGCCTCCACCCATAAAGATGCTAGCGGTAAAAGCTCGAACGAATCCCATTTTGCGCCGGCTCACAACAAACAGGCCCAGGGCAGAAGTACAAAAGCTAGCTAAATAAGATAGGAATGCTGTGGGCCAGTCGTACTCGATCGGGATTGGCAAGCGAAATGCCAGCATCCCGGTGTAGTGCATTGACCAAGTGCTGATTCCCATCGCTACGGCGCCTCCTATTAACCAGGATGCTCGCGTCCAACCTTGAGCCGCAGTTACTCGTCCTGCGAGCTCAATCGTGCAATAGGAGCCCAGTATAGCGATCAAAACGGATAGAATGACCAGACGGTAATCGTAATAGCCGATCATATTTCGTATGAGAAGAGGTCACAGCGGTGGTGTTGCAACTTTGAACCTGCTCGGCGGCATGAATGCCGAGGGTCGAGATATATCCTTGTGCTTCGGACGAAACCTGGGTTGCTTCCGCAATGATCAAGCCGGCGCTGGCGCGCTGAGCGTAGTACAGGGCGTTCGATACTTGCGGCGGGTTCCCTTTCCCAGCCCGGCTCCGCGTGAGCGGCGGCATGAAAATACGGTTTTGAGCGCACAAGCACCGAGTTCGAGCGGGCTAAAGAGATTCGCGATCATCGTGAGGAAAGAGTTGCACCTAGCATGGCGCCAAAGACATCGCCCATCAATCAACCAAAAGGTACACTCCCGTTTCCAACTTTTGTCTGAGTTCCTCTGTCGTTTTTTCCCGGTTGAGGATAGAGGCTCTTTATGACGCGCAATTCGCCGAACAGCGCAAATTGCGACAAGGCTTGGCCAAGATTGGCGGAGCGACCTTGGCGCTTTCGCTTATCCTAGAAAAAAGAACCGGTGTATGCTCTCCAAAATCAATCGAGGTTGGCACTGCAGCTGACCAGACATTTTGACGAAGATGATGGCATTGGCTTTCGGCCCGATCGAATTTTGGCGCCAGGCCCGGCATGGAGTTACCGCTCATGAGCCGATCTTCGAAACTTCGTCTGATTCTTGCAGACGATCATCCGGTGCTCCGGGAGGGTTTATCTTTAATTCTCGGTCTTCTTCCCGACATGGCAGTGGCGGGTCAGGCTTCTACAGGGGAGGAAGCATTTGAGCTTTTTCTAAAACTTGAGCCGGATGTATTAATCCTGGATCTTCAAATGCCGGGTGAGGGGGGCGTGCGTACCGTAGAGCGACTTCTGAAAAAGCGACCTGGCTCCAAGATCCTGATCTTGAGCACTTATGAAACGGATGAGGATATTTACCGCACCATGCTCGCCGGTGCGATTGGCTATGTCCTCAAAGATGCTCCGCGTGATGAGCTTATCCTGGCGATTCGAACAGTTGCGTCGGGTCAACGCTATATGAGCCGAACTGCAGGTGCCAAACTCGCTGGAAGAATCGGGGCTCCTCAAATAACCGAACGCGAACTTTCCGTGTTGAGATGTATCGTAGCAGGGCACGCAAACAAAGAAATTGCAGATGCACTGAGTATCAGCGAGGGCACAGTGAAAAGCCACGTGAATAACATCATGCAGAAATTGGGTGCCCTCAGTCGCACAGACGCCGCGATCTGCGCGCTGCGAAAAGGTCTGATCAAAATATAGTGCACATATGCCAGCCACAGGTGCCAGACTAAAAGAAGCGAGACTGAAAGAGTTGGCCTTTTGATCGGTCGAAAGACCGATGAGCAAGTAAACTTTAATTGCCCTGTTTTGTCCGGTGCGCTCGACATATCTTAGAATTTGCAAAGCAGCAAGGAGTGTTGAGGAAACATATAGAAAGGATTAATAAAATTAAATGCAAACGCGGAGTGATGATTTAATTCGCAGCGATGTATTATTTGAGCTGAAATGGGATCCGAAAATAGGATCAAGCAGCGATATTGCCGTAGCAGTTAAAGACGGCGTGGTGACACTTTCCGGATTCACGCATACCTATTGGGACAAAGATGCAGCCGAGCAGGCCGCAAAACGTGTCTACGGGGTAAGAGGAGTGGCCAACGATATTGAAGTCAAACCCAGCTCGAAGCGAACCGATCCGGAGATCGCACGAGATGCCGTTCAAGAACTGGAAAGTCATGTTAGTTTACCCAGCGACAAAATCAAAGTGGTTGTGAAGAATGGCTGGGTGACTCTGGAAGGTACCGTTGACTGGCAGTACCAAAAAACGCTGGCTGAGTCCGCCGTGAAAAAGCTCAGAGGAGTGACCGGCATCTTCAACAAAATAGAGGTTAAGCCCAAAGTTACTCCGACAGAGATTAAAAGCAAAATCGAGGAGGCAATGCGGCGAAGCGCCGAGCTTGACGCCCGCCGAATTAGCGTGGAGGTGGACGGCACCACGGTAAAGCTTTATGGCAGCGTCCGTTCATGGGCCGAGAAAGAAGAGGCCGAGAGGGCGGCGTGGTCTGCACCTGGAACCACAAAGGTCGAAAGCCATATCACTGTAAGTCCGTAGTAGTTTTGCATCGGTGCGCGCGGTTTGGCATGGCTTTTTTTCTTAGGCTGCACGCCAAACCGTGCCCACATTCTGTTTGTGGCCACCAGAGAACAGGAAAACAGATTGTTTTGGCTGATACTCAAGAATCTTGTCTTTTTCGGGCTCTGGATCGAGGCTCTTCTCTCTGGCTGCTGCGTCTCAGCCCACGACACCGCGGCGACATGGCTTATGAATGCGTTGGGTGTCTCGCCGTTCCTTTTGTCCCTGACGGCCAAGCTCCGGCAGACCGGCCTTCGCGTTAACCAAGAAAAAGCTTGTGCAATGCCTGATACACCGCGAACCGGGGCTCTAGGTCGGAGTAAGGCTCACAGACCAGCTGCAGCGCATCCTGATCAGCAAGAAGGTTAAACACGGTCTGTTGTTCAAAGCCGCGCGGGAAATTTCGAGCGGTATGCTCAAGTCTTTCGCGGACCTCTTTCCACCAAATCACTGCTTCATTCATGCACCGAAGAACTTTTTCGTTATTCTTTCCCCTTCGGATGAAACGCAAGCGCCCGAAAAGTTGGGGAAGATATTCTTCGGAAGAAAAAATACCGCAAGAATTTTTTTGTCTCGGCGACTCAGCGCCGGTGCAGGCCAGTCCCTGTAATTGGTTGGCGCATTCCAGCGGCTTTCCTCGCTGCGCCGCGGAAAACTTCAGCCAGCGAGGGATGGACGTAGATGATGTCGACGAGTGAGTGTATATCGTTGCGCCATTTCACAATCGGTATTACGGCGTGCAGGAGCACGGAAGCCCTGGTAACCGACGATGTGGCAGCCCAGGATTTTGTGGTCGGGCCCATCGGGTTACGGCAGGCGCATAGGGTTCCAAGAGTTGCAGCGTCGTCTTCGGCGATCGCACCGGTCACCCACGACAGTTCGCGGCCACGAACAGTTAGCCCAGGGTTGAAACCCTGGGCTGAGTCCTTGTGGGGTCTCAGGTATGGGTGACACTTTTGTCTCAGTATTTAGAGCCAGTCCCGCAAACGTCCTTTCCCTCAGTGACACGCGTGGCAATACGTTGTATTATCAGGAATTAGCGGACTGAAACCTTATTGTTGTATGTTATAGCCGTTTTCGATGTAAAAACCCCAAATTTGCGCGAGCCAGAGAGACACCTCTGGTATTGAACATTGATTCGAACTTATTAGCTACGTTTCTTAGGCCGCTTGCCTAAGTTTTTGCTCCCGGATCTTTCGCTGCTCCCGCAATTTCTCGGCGATCACCCATAAGTCGTGCGTGAGGACTCCCCAAGCCACTTGTAAGTTACGGTTGGCAAAACCCTCCGCACGCATTGGTCGTCCGAGAAACTCATTTTTAAAGATCGCGATCCGCCCTTCAGTCTGTGCTCTGCGCCGCTGGGCTTGGGCAAAGTGTTGATCCTTCATTGCCTCACGCAGCGCGCGCGGATCACGCGGACAGAGCCCGGCAAAGGTCCCGCGCTCCTCCAGCCACTTGACGTTCATTTTGTTATCAAATCCACGGTCGGTGACCAAACTCTTTAGTGAAAGCCCTAAACCGCTTTCCACCCTCTCGACGCTCGGACGCACTAAGCGCACATCGGCAGGTACTTCCTCTTTGAAAAGTTCCCAATCGATGATTAACCCGTCGCTCTGCTCGCCCAAAACTAACAAGTTGCCAAACTCGACTTCTGCGTCGGCCTTGCCACGAACGATCACGTGGATGTCGGGCTCAAAGAGGCTCAGCAGCTTTTCATCATTGGCAACCTGCCGCTCTCCAATGATCCGTTCATGGGCCTGTTTAACAGCCGCCGGCAGCGCTTCAATAATCGATTCCAGGCGCTTGAGAACCTGCTCGGCCTGCGGACGGGTCCAGTCCGTGGCTTGCCAGTTCTCATCGAGCAGTGTGTGGTAACGCTGGGCGTGGGCGCGCACCACGGTCACTACGGCCTTCATCTCCCGTAACACCCGCTTGCGCTCTTTGTGGCCATTTTTCTTGCGCCGCGTATGGGTCATCTCCATCGACAAGCGGTTGATCTTGGTGATGAAGACTTGCGGCTCGCACATCCGTGATCTGAGTCCGTGCGTGCGGATCAGTTCCACCGACTGCATCAGGCTCTTGACTCCGTCGCGTAAGAGCACCCAATCGACCGGAAAATGAATGTTAGCTTTGACGCAAGTGCTGTCCAAAAACATCGTGCTCAGATCTAAGGGTTCCTCCAGATCAAGCGCCTGTTTGCCAGCGGCCATCGCTGCCCCAGCTTTGCACAGCAGCACATTAATGACCTCGCGCATCTCTTCTTCAGGCAACCAGGTCGCATAACGTTGGACGGTGCTTTTAGCCGGCACCTTGACCCGATCAAGCTGCGCCACCTGGCAAAACCATTGCAGCAGCGGACTATCAGCCAGTCGCGCCGCGAAATCACGGAAGCTTCCCACTAACAACGTGCGCGCAATCGAGCATCGCAACGCTCGAACAGACTGTTCTTGAAATCGTGCCTGTTGCTTTCCACTAACCAGATCTTCCAGCCGGATCACTCCGCTTTGGCCTTCGCCCGAGAGCTCGATCTGTTCCACCTCGCTCTGGCTCAGTGTTTTGATCCAATGATTCAAGCTGCGCATGACGAACTCATTTTCGACGCCGCTCGTCCGCAACAACTCATCTATGGTGGTAAGCTGTCCGCGCAAGGCAAGGTAATCGACATTGCCTTGGATGGTCGGTAATACCGGACGAAAATGCTCTTCGCAGGGGATAAACGTGATCGGGGGCGGCGCGCATTGCATGGAAGATTTTTATAAGGCATTGCTTTGGGCAAAATCGAGCAAATTCGACCTGCTAATACAACTTATTGTGCCCGACCCTACCCTGTAACCCAATATGTAGGACTAGCCGTACCTAGCTGACGCCACCACACGCTCAACTGAGTCAATCCCAACACCCAACCACCCCCAAATGGTTTGCCGTTGTCGACCCGGATCGCTCGAGGCAGCCCATATTCCTTAAAGGTTCTCTCAAAGCTCTTCCAGATAGCCGGTAGGGCCATAGAGGCTAAGTCCTCGCAGCAGATGATGTATCGGCTATAGAGATCACTTATCGTCAAGGGGTAGCACTTGTGACCATCGCCAGTGTAAAACCAGCCCTTAAAGTCTACTCCCCAAACATCGTTACACCATACAGGTGCCAAGCGTGTGCAATCCGGATGCTCCGGGCCAACCTTTTGCCGGGTCCGGCGTTGTGCCGTGACCAATCCAGCCTGTTTCAAGATTCGGCTTATCGTCGCTCGCAGGGAATCTGTTCGGCACAAAACATTCGCCTCAAGCGCGCAAATAGTTTTTTCGATCCCCAGCTAGGA
This sequence comes from uncultured Verrucomicrobiae bacterium, assembly GCA_963793135.1. GTDB lineage: Bacteria > Verrucomicrobiota > Verrucomicrobiia > Chthoniobacterales > JAFAMB01 > JAFAMB01. Next base: position 240,414 of record CAWBYX010000022.1, on the reverse strand, counting down.
TGCTTTTTTTCTGTTCCAGAATCCGAAGCTTCCATTGGGCATTCGCCACATTGACCGAGCTCTGCCGTGGACCGCGACGCCTGTCTCCCAGTGACTTACTTCCTTCTTCGCCAGATCGTTTGAGCCACTTGTAGCCCGTCTTGCGACTAATCCGGTGTTGCTGACATAGTTCTTTGAATGGCTTCTCTTGGCGAAGCGCTTCTCGCACAAAGTCTTCTCGCTGTTGATCTAGGGGCGTTTCTATTTTCCACGGCATCCTTTTAGTCTCTCTCCACCTTCTAAACTGTCACCCTTATTCTGATGCACCCCAGGCCAAATCTCACCCTGGGGTGTCACCCAAATACTGAGACAAAAGTGTTACCTTTACCGTGAGATCGGACCTCCTCCAGCCCCTTTGGGGCGGAAGCTTCCCGACGGGACTCTCTACAAATGTCCAAACTACACAGGCTGGAAGCCTATGCTACTTTACGCCGTCGGGTCGCCAACGCAGGCTCACGGCGATAGCTTCCAGGATGGTTCTGAGAGAGCGCTCAATAGTCCGATGTTTGATGCCTCTCGCCCTTCAATTTCAGGGCGAACCCAGGGTTTACCCTTGGGAAATTGTGTTTTATCGCGTCGTGCCCTGAAGGCTGAAGGGGCACCAGTCGAATTCAGACCGCTAGTTGAACTCCAGTGCAAATTGGGAAAAGCCTTGAGCAAAATGGGCGGAGCGACGTTGGCACCTTCGCTTATCGTTTTTGGGGTGTGACATCGGTCGGGAACGCTCTACATTGATCCGAAATGACTCTACCTGCTAACCCCCTTCCAGCTCGCCCGCAGGAAAGTGACTATGAGCGTTTCGGTTTAGAAAAACTCAACGCCGAGGAAATAGCTGCGCTAAGTCGCTTTGGGCGAAATCGAACGCTTGCGGATGGTGACCATCTGTTTTGCACGGGAGACCGGGACCTAAGCGTCTATATTGTTCTGCGCGGTCAAGCCCAAGTTTACTTCATGCGCGGAGGAACGGAGCGGGAAGTCGTGGTGCTTGGCGAGGGCCATGTTATCGGCGACATTTCGATGCTTACACGGATGGCAGCAGTTGTCAGCGTGCGGGCGCGTGGAGAGTTAGAGGTGACGGAGATCCCAGTGAAGGCATTCCGATCTGCCCTGTCGGATCTTCCGGCCATTGCGGAGAAGATTATTAACGCATTTGTGGCGCGACGAAAGTGGTTGGAATCGATGGATGATTTTTCCGGTGTATTGCAAATCCTCGGTCGAGGGCGTGACCCTGAAGCGTTTCAGATCCGTGACTTCCTCGAAAAAAATCATATCCCGCATGCTTTCATCGAGGTGGAGACCGAGGAGGGTAGCGCGATATTGAAGCGTTATGACCTTTCCAATGATGGTCCCGGCGACCTGCCTGCGGTGATTATCGGTGCTGACAATCGGTTATTACGACGGCCTAGCTTACGCGAGGTTGGTTCTGCCACTGGTCTTCGCCGCTGTCTTGATGCGGAAGGCCATACCTTTGACCTGATGATCATCGGCGCCGGTCCGGCGGGTCTTTCCGCCGCTGTGGGTGCAAGCTCAGAGGGATTAGATACGGCAATATTGGAACGGTATGCCGCCGGCGGTCAGGCCGGCACCAGCTCAAAGATTGAGAATTATCCAGGCTTTCCCTCTGGGATCTCTGGGGCTGACCTCACCAACCGAATTTTTCTTCAGGCCAACCGCTTCGGCGCGGGTTTCACTGCGGCATCACCGGCAATCGGCATGCGCAATGAACATTCGGTCGACCGCGATGTTTGGGTGCTCGAACTCGAAGGCGGCGAGAAATTGCGGTCCCGTTCTGTGCTGATCGCCACGGGGGCTCAATATCGCCGCCTCGACGCGGAGGGCCGTGAACGTTTCGAGGGAGCAGGCGTCTACTATGCGGCCCTCACAGTAGACCCGCAGTTGTACGAACATTCGACCGTAGTCGTCGTTGGGGGCGGCAACTCGGCTGGACAGGCGATCCTGTACCTTGCTCTGCGCGCCGAGAAAGTGTTTGTGGTCATTCGAGGTGAAAATCTCTACAAGAGTATGTCGAGCTATCTCGTGCACCGGATTGAGCAAACGCCAAATGTTGAGGTACTAAGACACACCCGCGTTCGTCGATGCGAAGGCGCCACCTGTCTCACAGCGGTCGAACTTGAGGATACGGAGACTAAATCTACGCGGTTAATTGAGACTCCGGCGCTATTTTCATTCATCGGAGCCTTACCGCATACGCGCTGGTTGCCGGCTGGGCTGGAGCGGGATGAAAAGGGTTTTATTAAAACCGGCCGCATGGTGTCGGAATCGCCACAATGGCCATTGCGCGACCGTAAGCCGTTGCTGATGGAGACCAGCCTACCTGGCGTCTTCGCTGCTGGTGATGTGCGAGCCGGTTCTACCAAACGGTGCGTAGCTGCCGTGGGTGAAGGCGGGCAGGCTATTGAATGCGTCCACGACTTTCTTGGGACCTATGCATAGCGAAGTTCCCATGCTCCTCTTCGGATTTTTGAGGGGGAGTATTTTCGCCGGGAAAAACGCTCAACATCAATCCTTCGGGTTGGCCTTCGTTTCGGGAACACTTCGATCATTCCTCTCGCGCAGCAACCAGTAAACGACCCCGAGTGCGATTACCGCGAAACCCAAAGCGACAATAGTCAACGCGGGTGTCACCTCAATATTGAGGACGATGAATTTTCGCGCAAGCGCCAGAATGCTGATGAGTATGACAGTCTTGACCTGGATGATGCGGTGAAGACGTTCCATTGTCTGAAGGATGCTGTGATTGAATTCCATGGCGATCAACAGCGTCATGATCATCCCGAAAATGAGCTCGAATTCCTGGTGGTTTAAAGGGTTTAACGCACCGATCACAAGCAGCTGAAAAATCGTCACGATCAACCGGAGAAGAGCAATGGTAATGATAATAGCAATAGAGATCGTGAGTATCCACGTGATGATCTGTTCAAACTGGCCATAGAATGACATCGCGTTCCATTCGCTCGATAAAATTCCAAAGATCTTTCTAGGTTTCATAAATTTATGATAGAGCCGAAAAACGTTCTCGTTTGCAAATTCGCCACGCGGATATTGGCTCAACGAATTCGAGAACAAAATGCTAGGATACTGGGCGAAAGTCAGCTCGGCAAGCCGGAGCGATGGACGCCACTGCGAGTCGGCAATTTATTGAGAAAGGCGTTCAGGCCCAGTGTCAGGCGCGACGATGGTTTTCGCGTCGTAGTACGATTCGCTTCTACCGCAGCTATCATCGCCAACGATAACTAAGCTGGATCAGGTTCGTAGGGTCGACAACCCTGGGGTAGTCTTGATGGTCACGTTCGGGGCAATGGCTGCGTACCGAAGCATCAGAGGCTCCCCCCGAAGCAAACATCAGGCTTCCGCCTGACAGACGGGACGCCCTCCATGGTCGAGCACCGGATATGTCAAAACAGACACACCGCCGGTCCAAAACGACCACCAGCCATGAGACCATTAAAAAAGGCACCGAAAACGAAGCGGAAGCAGAGCTGAAAGCCAAGGCATATAGAGGACCTGAAATGAACGGCGAAGACCTCGCACGAAAATTCAAAACATCGTCCGCAGGCTGCGCGCGCATTCTAGATGAGCTGCGAGAGTTGGAGAAGACCTCGCAGGATACCTCGGTAAAGCAAATGGCAATCTCGGCTGCGCTTGCGCTGGCGTGGGTCGACCTGGTCGAGAATTTCCGGACCAAAGAGGATAATGACGAGTAATCTATCAGAATAGACGTGACATTTTCGGAGCTGATCTGGTCCGCATGGCGATACTCGCTAAGAGCGGGCACCGAATTCCAATCATTCGGCGAGTAGAGAAGAGTAATGCAGGCGGATGCCAGGGATTTCTTGCGCAAACCTGCCGATGAAGTAGCATCAGTCAGCGCGTAAAGGCGGTATTGCAGCCGGATCGCCAGCACGTGAACGCCTTCTCCCTGCTCAGGGCAATTTGAGGCGAATGGTCTGGTTCGTGACAATTGCGACTACGCCGGCCAGCAAAACAAAGGAATGGATTTATGATGCAAGAAACAGAAGTCTTAGATCAACTTTCCCGTTCTAAGGTGTACCAAGACTTTGAACGCGCTTTCCGCGAAGTGACTCAAGTGTCGCTCCATTTAGCGGCGCCAAATAAACGGATCTCAGCCTGCAATGGAAATGGCCAAAGGTATGCGCACCAATTCTTAGATAAAACGGAAATTCCTGTGCGTCTTGGAGACAAGATCATCGGAGTGCTCCAAATGGGACAACAAACTCTCGAAACGACGGCGACCGAACGTTTCATTGATTTAGAAAGACAAAGTCGAGATGCCGGGATGAGCAGGGGTTTCGGTAGGATCGAGGACGGCGATTGCCAAATTTTTGTTCCCTCTCAATCGCGCTATGAGGCGATGGTGCGTCTCTTGGAAATATTTGCACAACAACTCTCATTTTTTTCCAATGAGATCCTGATTGAGCAAGATGAAAGGGAACCCTACCGAGTGCGGTTGGCCAGAGCGTATATATCCAACCATCAAAGTGAATATTTCAGTTTATCCGACTTGGCCCGATCGGTTCATGTCAGTACTTTTTACCTCTGCAAAATCTTCAAGAAGGCAACTGGACTTACCTTCATAGAATTTCGAAATCGGCTTAGAATTAAAATGGCAAAGAAATTACTCGTGAATCCGAACCTGAGTGTCAGTGAAATAGCCTACAGAGTAGGCTTTCAATCACTGACCCAGTTCAACCGACTGTTCCGGCGGACCGTTGGAGAATCACCGACTGCTTTTCGATGCAGTTTGAAAGCCAGGTGATCAACCGAGAGCGTGTCGAGCTGCAGTCGTGGCGGAATTGATATCGAGGTCGGACGAGGACGCTTGGAGGGGAGTGCAAGATCAGGTCATAATCAGGCAAAAAACGGTGAGTGAAACCCGGTGAAGTCATCTAGACTAAACGCTATCAAAAGACGGAGTGATTGAAACTCTCATTCCGCGGAGAAGGTTGCTCACACCAAAAAGACGCGGGCAGACGGAACACAACTTCGGAGGGCTACAAGTATGCTGCAAATTTTGGCACGCCGCTGGTGGGCATTGGCCCTGCGCGGCACAATTGCCGTGCTGTTCGGGCTTTTGACCCTCTTTATCCCGGGCGTGACGTTAATTTCCCTGGTGATGTTGTTCGGATTCTACGCAATTTTGGATGGAGTCTTTGATATCGTATCGGCTATCAAAGCGCCGGGCCACCATTGGCCCCTCGTGGTTGAGGGCATTGTTGGAATTGTTGCTGGGGTTGTTACTTTCATGTGGCCCGGAATTACCGCCATGGCTCTGCTTTACCTGATTGCCTTCTGGGCCATCTTGACTGGTGCACTCGAGATTGTGGCCGGCATCCGTCTTCGTACAGTCATAGCCAATGAGTTGTTGCTGATTCTTATGGGCGTGATTTCTATTCTCTTCGGCATCCTCATCATCCTATTTCCGGGCGCGGGCGCTCTTGCGATAATCATCTGGATAGGGGCTTATGCTCTTGTGTTCGGAATCATCCTCATCGCTCTGGCATTCCGTCTCCGAAACCTTCGACAGTTAGAAGCATAAGAAGGCTCCAGCCATTAGCCTTCGATGTAAGCTCGTATGGCATGCAAGCAGGATGCTACAGAGAACAAAATCAGAAGATAGTTGGCCAAATTCAGCCGAGCGGCTCTGGCGCCGTTGACTATAATTGGGTTGGAATCGAAAGGATATAGTTTAAATATGAACGCAATCACACGCTGGGATCCGGTTAAAGAAATGGAAGAACTGCATAACCGTCTCTCGAACCTTTTTGGACGCACACCGGCGCGGCTGGGCGAAGGGAAGGAGGAATCCATTACCGTCGCCGAATGGGCGCCGTTGGTGGACATCACCGAGGACGACAAGGAGTACATCATCAAAACCGAGTTACCCGAGGTCAAGAAGGAGGACGTAAAAGTCTCTGTCGAGAACGGTTTGTTAACCATCGTTGGCGAACGCAAGTTCGAGAAAGAGGAGAACAAAAAGTATCATCGTGTTGAGCGCGCCTATGGCAGATTTATGCGGAGTTTTGTCCTTCCCGAGAGCGTGGACCCCGATAAAGTGAATGCTGAGTTCAGGGACGGCGTGCTAAAGGTCCATCTGGCCAAGAGCGAACAAACCAAGCCTAAACAAATCGAAGTCAAAGTCGCCTGAAACCAAACGTACCGGTCGTGGCGATGTCTTGCATCGCCCCGACATGGTTCGCGCGGATGAACAGGCCGCAGATGGGAAGAGTTACGCGTATGCTGGGCGTGTGCGGCCGGTTCGATTGCAACCTGCGATGAACGCCGTTCACTCATGAAAAGCAAATTGCTTATCATCGCTGATCTCGGACGGGTGAAAGCCTACAAGCTCGATTATACTCTTTACAACACTCCGCGGCTTGAACTGCTGGAGGAAATCGCGCTGGAAGAGGCGCACAATCGACTGCTCGATAAGGTGACCGATGAGGCAGGCCGTCATGGCTCCCCCACCCAAAAGAACTGGGGCGCGCCACTGGCCGACGATCACAATTTGCAGCTCGAGTTCAAACGGCGGCTCATCCGCCAGATTTCCGACCACATCCAGCGGCTCGTCGAGCGCAGCGGTTGTGACATCTGCTGGTTGGCTGCACAGAAGGAGATCAACCAGAAGATTCTTGAAGAACTTCCTCTGGCTGTCTGCAAGCGCATCAAGAAGAATCTTCCGCGCGACCTGACCAAGCTCGAGCAGAAGGAACTGCTCGATCAATTCCTCAAGCAGACGCCTTCGTAATACGAATGCAGATCCGGATTCCAACCCATCGGAAACGAAATCGACCGGCGACGTCGGGTCTAATTTTTATGGATTTAGTTTGGCGAGCATACGGACCCGGACATCTGGCGAAAACCATCCACGGTTACTACTTAGTGTACCGAAATTTCGACAATGAGAGGAAAACGACCCGCTGGTTCGCCAAATATGAGGCTGGATCTTACAGGTGCGGAGAACAGCTCGGCCGCATTGAATGCCAGGGATTCGACACCCTTGAAGAAGCGCAGGCTTTTTGCGAGAAAAATGCGAGAGATGTAGAACATGGATTACATGGCGACTCGGGACCGGCTGAGTCGCATTGAGATTTAGGCAGGATCGTAGCCTCATAGCCAGTCGCATGCCGTGAGTTGGGCGTGCTATACGGAGACGGCAAGGGCGTCGCTCAGGATTAATGCTGAAACAAATGGGAAGATTTCGATCGCAACAAGTGCAGCAGCAGAAAAGTAAAGATCGAAGGCGCTCAGCTAATGAGACTTACCCGGATGTCACCGTCCTTCAGTAGTGGAGGGAGGGATGATCGCCGACTGAGGTCTCGGGGCAACGACGTGCCAGCTCCTTGACCACCTTTTAGAAATAAAATCGCCACCAGGATCGAATTCTTTCATTGTCTTCGACTAGGACTGGAGAACCGAATCCGAGAAATTCGGCCGTCCGGTTCGGAGGGAGGGGCAAAGCCCACGTTTGTCCCTACCCCTATCATCGGGAACCCAACACAGGCAGGAAGCCTATGCTTCCAGCCTGTGTCCGGGTTCCCAACGGGCAACATTTTTGAAATCGCCTCGCAACCACTCAATCCCCGGCCGATATGGATACAACGATCAGGGTTGAAGCCCTGAGCCCTGAGCTGAATCCTAGCCCACTTCGGTGAATAAATCGTCCGAACCACCCTTATCTTCGCGCCATTAAACCCTGGGCTGAGATAGGGTAGGGACAAAGCATGCTTTGCCACTCCCTCCGAACCGGACAGGCATATCTCAGGCATCCGGCTCTCCAGTTGGTGGTTAACTTCTGAGAAGATTGGCCGACGCATGCTCTTGATCTTCCGGGTTCGCTCAAGAGTTGTCTCCCGTTACCGGGGCGGCCAACAGACTCTGGACTAAGGTCGAAGGTTTGCGTACTTGTTTCTGCTCTTCACCGAACTGAGTCCATTGGACATTTACGGTGCCGTTTTCCTTCGTTCTTTCGTTCAGCGTCTCCACCTTCCTGCCTCCCTTGGCTCCACGGGCATTACCCCGCTTCTTCGCTACTACGGAGGCTCTGGCACCTCCCGGGCACAGTTCTTCGGGCCTTCTACAGACCATGAACGCTGTTCCTTTCCCGGTTCGTTATCCCTGATTCATATCGCTCCAACTTCAGACCATTCTATCTCCAACCACCCGATGCATTCCTATCTGCTGCTCACTGTGCTCTCCAGGGACAGGGTCGCGAAATTGCCGCTTTCCCTTCACGGGACGGTTTCCGATCTTGGCTTCGCCACACAGGGGCAGGCTCGCCAATGCATCTTGGCCGAATCGAGTTCAACATTGTTTTGTTTATGGACTGATCATTCGCTTCCGGTTGCTCTCCACCGCCTCTCGACGACGCAGTTACCTTCAGCTACGGACAGACCAGTGCTTCTGTCCGATAGGGACTTCCACCCTACTATTGGTGCGTACTTTCAGGCGCACCCCTGTAGCCGCCTTCGGGGCATAAATCACCCCGAGTGCCCCTCTCCCAATATCCAAACTGCAGGGCACGAAGTGCTTGGCATGAGCATTCGACGCGCTGTCGCTTGCTCATGCCAGGGGGCTTCAGTTTGGACGACAAAAGCCATTCTCCCATCGAAGCGCCCCTTGAACCGCAAAAGTGTAGCATGCGGAATCATACAACCAACGTGCCTGCCTGACACGAATAGATGGCGCGTGAGTGAATCAAAACAAGAATCTCGAAGACAGTATCTAAACTCCCACCGATTGAAACTAGCTACAACAAGGGCGGATGGGCGTTTTTGGTCAAATGCTCTTCAAAGAACCACTCAAAAATCCACAATTAGCGCTGATCTATTTGTGCGAAGACCATTGTAATCTTGATCGGGGCTCTACTTCCCGGGTGCGATATCATGCCGCACTCGTCGTCTTAAGTCGGTCAAATACGATCCGTTCCAAAAGCCTCGCCATCCATTTAAATGACCCAACTAACTGAATAAGAAAAACGAATGAGCAAACTCCTACTACCACTTTTTGCCTCTTTCCTGATGGTTTACTCCTCTCAAGGCCAGCAGGCAACCCCTACACCGGGCGACCGAGCCTCGGCTTCGGACGCGACCGAGGCGGATAATACCAAGAAAAACTCTTCTGATCAGAACAAGAATACAGAAACCGCGGAGAAGCAGTCCAATAGTAAAGACGATCTGACGCTGACTCAGAAAGTCCGACAAGCCGTCATCAAGGACGGCTCTCTGTCGATGAACGCGAAAAACGTCAAGATCATCGCCCAAGATGGCAAAATAACCCTGAAAGGGCCTGTCGATAGCCAACAGGAAAAGGACACGATCGGCAACGATGCTGGGGAGATTGCCGGCAAAGATAAAGTCGACAACCAGCTTGAAGTCAAAGCCGAAAAAAAGTGAGCGGTACGCTCCCTCTATATCAAGCCCATTATATCAAGAAAGAAAGATACAAATATGAAACGTTCCGCATTATGTCTCGTTGATACAGAAGCTCAGGCCGATGCCGTCGTCGGAAAGCTTACAAGCGCCGGCTTCTCCGATAATGATATTTCCGTGCTGTTCCCGGATAAGGGAAGCACACGCGATTTCGCTCACAAAAAAGAAACAAAAATGCCTGAAGGTGCGACCGTCGGCGCCAGCACGGGAGGGGTCGTCGGAGGCACGATTGGATTGCTGGCCGGTATTGGTGCATTGGCCATACCTGGTTTGGGGCCATTCATTGCAGCAGGACCTATTATGGCGGCGCTCAGCGGCGGGGCCATTGGTGCCGGAGTTGGCGGCCTTACGGGAGCCTTGGTTGGTTTGGGCATCCCTGAGTACGAAGCCAAGCGTTACGAGGGAAAAGTAAAGGAGGGCGGCATCCTTATTTCCGTTCATTCCGAAAGCGACGATGAGACCCGTCACGCAAAAGACATCTTCAAGGAAGAAGGGGCTCACGACATTTCCAGTTCGGGGGAAGCCCATTCTGACGTGAACGCCAAAGATGTTTCCGGCGCCGCAGAAACCAGGGTCCCGGAAGTTACTTCGGGGAATGGACTCTCAGAGAGGGATGTTCCTTCTTCGGAAGATGCTGCTTTAGAAAAGACAGAACGAAATCTGTAAAGAGTTGGATGGATCAAACTTGGTCAGGCGAGCGTGGGCTCGCTTGGCCTCTTTTTGTACCCGGTACTGGAAGCGCAAGTCTTGCATGGGCGGCGCTTACCTGTCGAAAAAGAACTGATGACTACGCTGTTTAGAAAGGTGTTAAATAAATGATCCCAACATCGATTTTTCGTATCTGGTTTCTTGGGTTGCTTTCGTGGATCCTCCTGGGTGTTGGGATTTACTTAGGCCACCGATGGTATCAGCAGGCGTGGAGCTATGATTTTAATCTCCAGCGCTCTTACTTCGATCCCCACATTGGATATAATCGTCAGACGCTTCTCTTATCTGTTGCCGGGTGTCTGCTCTTCCTGGTGTTAGCAGGCGGACTAATCGTGCGAGGTATCCTCAGTTTGTTAGCAAAAGCTAAAAATCCGAATGGCGTGAGCGAATTGCCGAAGAAATCCCGAGAAGGAGCAACCATCTCCCAGATCGATCGGCCGGATGGCTCTCAACTAAGAGTGGAATGTTATGGGAGGGAGGGCGCGCCGCCGATCATTCTGACACACGGTTGGGGAGCTAATAGTACGGAATGGGATTACCTGAAAAAGGAATTATCGGGCGGAGTTTCGGCTGATTGTCTGGGACTTGCCTGGACTGGGAATGTCGACACGGCCGACCAACCGGGACTACAGCATGGAGAACCTTTCCCGCCACCTGGAGGCGGTCTTGGCTTTAGCTGGTGATCAGCCGGCAATCCTCTTGGGGCATAGTATTGGAGGAATGATCACCCTCACATTTTGTCGTCTCTTTCCGAAAGCATTGGGAAACCGGGTGCGGGCGATCGCTCTGGTGCAGACGACCTACACCAACCCGGTGCGAACCACCAACATGGCGGGTCTTTTTACCGCGCTGGAACGCCCAGTCCTGGTTCCGTTTCTACATTTGACGATTTGGCTATCACCGCTGATCTGGTTGTCTAACGTGATGAGTTATCTGAACGGTTCTGCGCTTTTATCGACCAAAAGCAGCGGGTTTGCCGGCACAGAAACCTTGGAGGAACTGGATTTCGTAGCTCGCTTTCAACTACAGGCCTCACCAGCTGTTATGGCACGAGGTATGTTGGGAATGCTTCGCTACGATGCCACCTCGGTCCTCAAAGACATTAACGTACCTGCGCTTGTAGTGGCCGGGGATAGAGATTCGGTCTGCAAACCAGAAGCAAGCAAACGCATGCAGCGCGATATTCCAGGGGCGCAACTTACCCATCTGGTACCAGCTAAGCATATGGGGTTGATCGAGCATCATACACGTTTTGCTCAGATAGTTAAAACATTTGCCTCTTTGTGCTTACCGAGCACTACGGGATGAACGCTTCTTGCATGTCTATTTGAGCATTAAAACCCAGGAGAGCGAAAAGCTAAAAGGAGAATTTATGAGAGCACTTTGTTGGCACGGGAAAAACGACGTTCGAGTTGATACGGTTTCCGATCCCAAGATCCAGGAACCGACCGACGTGATTATCAAGATCACCTCGACCGCCATTTGCGGGTCGGATCTTCATCTTTATGATGGTTTCATGATGGGAATGGAGAAAGGGGATGTGCTTGGCCATGAGCCGATGGGTATCGTTGTCGAGGTGGGTAGCCTGGTCAGGAAGCTTAAAAAAGGAGATCGAGTTGTGGTGCCTTTCGTCATAGCTTGCGGTCAATGCTTTTTCTGTACCAAACAGCTCTTTTCCTGCTGTGACACGACGAATCCTGACGCTGAAAAAGCGAGCAAGCTGATGGGGCACGCTCCCGCCGGACTTTTCGGCTATTCGCATTTGCTGGGTGGCTATCCAGGTGGGCAGGCGGAATATCTACGGGTTCCTTATGCCGATGTAGGGCCAATTAAGATCGAGTCCGATCTTCCTGACGAGAAAGTCCTTTTCCTTTCGGACATCTTCCCTACCGGGTATATGGCGGCGGAGAATGCGGAAATCGAGCCCGGCGACACTGTTGCCGTGTGGGGTTGCGGTCCGGTCGCGCAGATGGCCATTCAGAGCTGCTGGATGCTCGGTGCGGGCCGTGTGATTGCTATTGACCGAGTGCCGGAACGACTCGCCATGGCAGGCACACACGGGAAAGCCGAGACGATTAACTTCGACAAAGAGGAGGTTTATGAGCGGCTCAACGCGATGACTCAAGGTCGGGGACCTGACCGCTGCATTGACGCAGTCGGTTGTGAAGCGCATGGGACCGGAGGCGTAGACGCCGTTCTGGACAACGTGAAGGCCGGCGTAAAGCTGGCTACCGATCGGGCGCATGTTATTCGGCAAGCGATCTTTTGCTGCCGCAAAGGGGGTACGGTCTCAGTGCCTGGTGTCTATATTGGACTGATCGATAAGATGCCCTTTGGAGCTGCGGTGAACAAAGGCTTGACCATTAAAACCGGACAGACACACGTCCAGCGTTACGGGCAAGCCTTATTGGAAAAGATCGAGGGAGGTCAAATCGATCCGTCGTTTATCGTCACTCATCGCCTTCCCCTGGAGGAAGCACCAGCCGCTTACAAAACCTTTCGCGATAAGGAAGATGGGTGCATTAAAGTCGTGCTGAAGCCTTCAGGTCTGTAAGAGGGCTTGCTTTTCCGTTCAGATTGCCCCAACGACGGGGCTTGAGGGCCAGCCCTGGGTTTTAACCCTGGGACGAATGGCGCGAAGGTGAGGATGTGGGGCGATTTATTTTGCGCCATTGGCTTTGGGTATCGTGGCATTCGGTAGCCACCGTTAATTGAATTACGGACCGCCTCTTCTCGTCCAAAAATTCCAGAAGAAACCAACAAACAGCCCCTCGGCCGCGAGCGCCGGGCGGGTGTGGCTTAACTGGTCCAACTTCCGGTTCTAGGCCAAAAATCAAACTCAAAAATATCATGAAAGTAAGTCTTCTTCTGGCGACCGTCTTTTTGGCAGGTTGCCTGATCGCCCAAGCTGACGTGGGAGACGGTAAACAAGCACCGCAGGCTCCGCCCTCATCTTATACCTATCCCCAACCCCAACAGCCACCTCCTGCTTACTACTATCCGCCTCCGCCTCCTGCTTATTATTATGGAGGACCGGTCTTTATAGGCGGATTTTTCCCGCCTTTGATTGGTCCTTACTTCCGGGGACCGCGTTACTTCGGGGGTTATCGGGGGTTTTATCACCGGGTTTATTTTCGCGGTTACCGGGGCGGCGGTTACTACTACCGACACTAGGGCCTGAATGTGGGTGGCTTACCACCTCAATAGTGGATCGAACTGACCTAGAAAGAAAAACGGATTACCTTGATCAGTTCAAGGCGCTGGCGGTCTGCTGAACGACGCGTTGAAGCGTGGATTGCTTCCAGCCGTGGGGGACGAGTTGCGGCTTTTCAGCGCGAGGCCTGGCGCGCATGGGGCACCGGTGAAAGCGGTTTAATCTATGCGCCGACTGGCAGCGGCAAAACGCTCGCTGCCCTCGGCGGCCCGATGATCGAGGCGATCGCGCGCGGCGTCCAAACCAATGAAGGGTTGTCCTTACTTTGGGTGACGCCATTGCGCGCTCTGGCTGCCGACCTAATCGTCCAACTCGAAACGCCGCTCAACGATCTTGGCATACCTTGGCGGGTGCTGCGTCGTACCGGCGACAGCGGGAGCGGCGAGCGCGCGCGGCTAAAGGCGGGTCGCGTCGAAGTGCTGGTGACGACACCCGAAAGCCTTGCGCTGCAGCTTTCCTACGAGGATGCGGGATCGCGCTTCAGGGGGCTCGGCAGTATTGTCGTTGATGAATGGCACGAGCTCCTGGGCAGTAAGCGCGGAGTGCTGCTGGAGTTGGGCTTGGCGCGGTTGCGGCAAATCGCGCCCACAACGCGGATATGGGGTCTGTCGGCGACGATCGGCAATCTGGAGGAGGCGATGCTGGCACTGTTAGGCCCGTCCCGGCAAGGTCACTTAATCGCCGTGCGCGCACCGCGGCGCATTTTGATCGAGACCGCTTTGCCGCCGCATATCGAGCGTTTCGCGTGGGCGGGACATTTGGGTTTGTCGCAATTGGGCCGTGTTGTCGAGGTCGCGAGCACAGCGACATCGGTTTTGGTATTTACCAATACGCGTTCACAGGCCGAGCTTTGGCACGAGGCATTGGCTTCGGTCTGGCCTCACCCGCCTGAGACTCTCGGCATCCATCACGGCTCTCTGGATCGCGGCCTACGTCGCAAGGTCGAAGACGGCTTGCGCAGTGGCGCGGTGCGCTGCGTAGTGGCGACGTCAAGCCTCGATCTCGGCGTCGATTTTTCCAGCGTCGATGCGGTGATCCAGATCGGCAGTACGCGCGGGATCGCCCGCCTGCTCCAACGCGCTGGCCGGTCGAACCACCGGCCCGGCGAAACAGGGCGCATCTTGTGCGTACCGACGCACAGCCTTGAGCTTGCCGAAATTGCCGCCGCGCGGCGCGCGCTGGCGGCTGGCGCCATCGAGCCGCGGCCCCCGTTGCAAGGCGGCGCCGACGTGCTGGCACAACATTTAACGACGCTCGCGCTCGCCGGCGGCTTCGTCGCCGATGCGGCCTTTACCGAAGTGCGTCTGACGCACGCCTACGCAGCGCTCGAGCGCACGATGTTCGATGCAGTACTTGCTTTCCTGGTTCATGGCGGCGCGCTCCATGCCTATCCGGACTATCGGAAGCTCGTGGAGCGCAATGGCAGATATGTTTTGGCAAGTCCGCGCCTTGCACGGTTGCATCGCTTCAACATTGGCACCATCGTCGCACACGGTGCGATCGAGGTGCGATCCTTGCGCGGCGGACGGCTGGGACAGATCGAAGAAACGTTCGCGGCGCGGCTCGCACCCGGCGACCGGTTTTTATTCGCGGGTCGCAAACTTGAATTCGTGCGTGCGCGCGATTTGACCGTGTGGGTGAAACCTGCCAGAGGATCGCGCAGCGCGGTGCCCCGTTGGATGGGGGGCCGGCTGTCGCTTTCGAACGAACTGAGCCACTGGCTTCAACAGACGCTTCCCGATACGAAGGCGCTTGAAGTCGAAATGGGCAGGCTGGCGCCGCTCTTGAAGTTGCAACGCGAAAGCTCGCAGGTTCCAGCTTTGGACCAACTTTTAATCGAGATTGTGCGGGCGCGCGATGGTGAGCATCTTTTCATTTTTCCGTTCGCGGGACGGATCGTGCACGAGGGGCTTGGCGCCTTGCTTGCGCTGCGACTTGGTCGGCTCGCACCGGTCACACTGACGTTCGGCGTGAACGATTACGGCTTGATTGTTTCTGCCCAGCAACTCCCTCCTGTCGATGTCGAACAATTGCGTGCACTGCTTGATCCGGGGGCATTGCATGAAGACGTGATTGCCTGCATCGGCGCGGCCGAACTTGCCAGACGACAATTTCACGAGATCGCGCGCATCGCGGGATTGGTTTTCGGCAGCTATCCTGGAAGCGATAAGTCGCTTGGCGCGGTGCAGGCAAGTGCCGGGTTGATTTACGATGTGCTCGCCCAGTACGACCCTCATCACGTCTTACTCAAGCAGGCACTCGATGAAGTGCTCGAGCGCACGTTCAATTTTGCGCGTTTGCAGGCCACCTTGGAAGAGATGCAAAAGCGTGATTTCATACTACAGCGTCCAGCGCGACTAACGCCATTCGCTTTCCCTCTTTGGAGCGAATGGGTGCGCGGCAGCTTGTCGAGCGAGGACTGGGAAACGCGCGTCAAACGGCTTGCCGAACAACTTGAGAATCAGGCGGTATGAACGCGATCAAAACAGAAATCGCTGGTCAGATAATGCATATCGATGTGCGACGCGCGCTATTCTGGCCGCAACAAAACGCCTTGCTCGTTGCCGACGTCCATCTCGGCAAGGCCAGCCTCCTGCGGCAAGCAGGCACCGCGTTACCGCCCGGGACCACAACGCAAGGTCTGGCCCGTCTAAGTTCGCTCATCGCCGATTATCGCCCACAGCGATTACTTATTCTGGGAGATCTGGTGCACGGCGCAGAATTACGCCAAGCAGCGTGGCTGGCGATCTTCGCCGCATGGCGCGATGCCCACGCTGCGCTTGAGCTTTTATTGATCACCGGCAACCACGACAAGCGCGCGACCCTTGACCAATTACGCGTGGATAGAGTCGACGAATGGGTGATCGGAGATATTCTGCTGAGGCACGCGCCCGAGCCACATCCGAGCCGATACGTCTTCGCCGGTCATCTCCATCCCGGCGCTACCTTGCGCGATGGAAAGTTAGCGCATCGATACCCTGCATTTTGGATTGGTCCAAGACGCTGTCTGTTGCCCGCCTACGGTTTGCTGACCGGTCTTGCCTTTTCTTTACCCGAAAAGAATGATCGCGTGGCAATTTTGACGCCCGGCGGTGTGTTGATGAAGGCGGCCCATAGGTGAAGTCTTTTCCGCTCTGGACAACTGACTACTCAAGTTAAACTGAGCCTGCGAGATTGTGAAACACCGCAAATGGGAAGGCATCGAGAGTTTCCAGGGGTACGGTATCCAGCCCCCCTTTGAGGGTACGACCGGTCAGGGCGTCCACCATCGCCGGAAGAGTCTTATCGATCAGGAGTTCCGTGCCTTTCCAATCAAATCCGGATCCCGGCGTGCCGAGCCGTGTGGTGAACCGCGGCACGACCACCAGTATCATTTGCGAGCCCAGCTCGCGGGAAAATGCGACGCAGCAGTCCGCCAGTTCTCCATTGGCATAGAATGAGTAATAACTGCCGGTTTCGAAGAGTGCCGGCGCATTTTGCCGAAGGTGCAGCAGCTTCAAAGTGGTTAACAGCTTGATGCGGCCATCCTGCCAGGTCTTGAGGAGCTTGTCGGCTTGGTCGTTCTGAACTTCCTCGAGGATCTGTTGGCGAAGCTTAAAATCAACCGGGCGCCGGTTGTCGGGGTCTACCAAGCTGAAATCCCATAGCTCGGCGCCCTGATAGATATCCGGTATGCCCGGGACCGTGAATTTCAGGATCGCTTGAGTGAGAGAATTTAACATTCCATGCCAGGCGACCTTTGCGGCGATCGGATCAAATTTGGACTGGAACCCGTGAGCGGGACCAAGGATGCCGGTGATGAATTTCTTCACCGCGGCTTCCCAATCTTCGTTGGGCTGAATCCAGCTGCTATTCACCTTGGCTTCTTTAATCGCCTTCAGCATGTAGCGTTGAATTCGCCCGATGTAGACCTCGTTGACTTCATCGGTCGAAAACGGCCAGGTGGCCAAGAGGGTTTGATAGATCAGATATTCTTCGTTGGCGCTCGGCGCTGAATCTCCTTCGATATTGCTTTTGCAGACAGTGTTCAAGGAGCGCCATTCGTGGATCCACTTTTGCCATTCTTCGGGCAATTCGCTGACTACGACCATTCTGGCTCGGGCGTCTTCACTGCGTTTGGTGTCGTGGGTCGTTGAAGCAAGCATTGTCCGTGGTATTTCCGCCAAACGCGCCCGGTTTTTTTCGTGAAATCGCTCCAAGCTGATCCCGAATTGTTGCGGGGTTCCTCCCACTTCATTGAGTGCGGCGAGGCGGTTGAAGATATAGAAAGCGGTGTCTTCTAAACCTTTGGCCATCATTGGGCCGGTGCATTGTTGAAATTTCAAAACGAATTCCAGCTGCAGTCGGCGAGTCTCGCTGTCAGAATCGTCAAATTTTTCAAGGAGAAGAATATCCCGCAGGAAATTGAAGATCGAGGTGTCAATGGACACGTTGCGCCGTTTAGCTGCGCGCAGGGCGCGAAGGATAACCTGCCGGTCTGCCTCCGAGACCCCGGCCTCGGCGCTGATGTAGGTTCGATAAACCGGGAAACAGGCGATCAACTCTCGCACGACGGTCCTCAAAGAATCGAGTGTAAAGTCTCGGTGTAACCGGTCCCGCTCGGAAACATCGCTCAGCATGTGGCCAAGGGATTCGATATCGCTGGCCAAAGAGACATCCATGACCAGTTTCTTCTTTTCGTAGATCAACGATTCAAAGTGAACGTACCGCTCGATGAATTCCCGATAAATTTTTGAGAACTGATCCCCGTGAGTGAAATCCACCAGGAGTTGGGTAACATCGGTGGTGAAATCGTAGCCGGTGGTTCCGAAAACCGGCCAATCGCTGCGCAGCTTTTCGTTTTCGGATAAGATCTTTTCTACGATTAGGTAGAGGCCCAGTCCGGGCTCGTCCGATCCACCATCGACCAGTTCTGCATATCGTTGCTGGAGTGCGGTGAGATATTGTTTCGGATCCCGGAGCCCGTCGACATGGTCGATTCGCAATCCGGTGACGCTGCGCTTTTCCAGGAGCTCGAAAATAAACTTATGGATCGTGTCGAAGACGACCGGGTTCTCAACTCGGATCGCGGCGAGGTCGTTGACGTCGAAGAAACGCCGGTAGTTAATCTCTTCGGCGGCGACCTTCCAGTAGCTTAACCGATAAGCTTGCGCGTCGAGTAGTTGGTCAAGTTTATCGAACGAGTGCGGCTCACCGACACGGCCTTCGATCTGTTTGATCGCGAGTTCAATGGCTTCCTCAACTTGCGGACACTCTCTGCACAGCCGGGTAATACGTCGTTTAATGACTTCTTTTTCCCTGGCTCTTTCACGAATCTTCTCTTCGTCGGTGTCCGAACGCGGAGGAAGATACTCGAGGGCGGTCAGGATGCTCTCCAGATCGAGATACATATCCTCGTCGGAGTATTGGACCAACTTTTCCAGAGCGATCCGAAGTAAGAAATGGTAGGTGCGCGGGTTGAGTGGGAAGACCCAATCGTAATAGGTCAGGTAAAATCCGCCTTCCTCGAACCGGATATGAAAGTCGCCGGCTTCCAGAATTTTGCCGTATTGGTCGCCGAGAACCGGAAGCAACACCTTATTGCGGAGAGACTCTTTGAGTGGGTCCCAATCGATGTCAAAAAACTGGGCAAATCGCGAGCTTGGACCATTTTCCAGGACATCCATCCACCATTCGTTTTGCGGATCGATGATCCCCATGTGGTTAGGAACGAAATCGGCAATCTGCCCCATCCCGTGCTCCTTTAGGGCGGCGACCATGGCATCGAGGTCTTCTCGCGTCCCGATCGAGAGATTCAGTTCATTGTGGTTACTAACGTCGTACCCATGATCGCTGTCTGGGCGCGAGCGGAAGAAAGGCGAACTGTAGATGTCGCTGATCCCAAGTTTTTGAAGATACGGGATGATTTCGGTCGCATCTTTGAAACCGAAATGTCCATTGAATTGCAATCGATAGGTCGATGTCGGCACGCGGGGTCCAGATACCATGTCCATATTCTCCTCTCACAGACCGCATTTTCGAACCTTGCGGTTCATGTGTTCTGCTCATCCTTTTCGCAGAACACGATTAACTCCGGTTCGGTTAGCACCAATTTTTTACCGTCTCGATCAAACTGGGCCGCCTGCTTTCCTCCATAAATTGGTTCGTTCGTCGAGATGATGAATTCCCAGGCCCGACCCTTGGCGGGCGCCAGGAGGTCATTTTCCAGTTCTAGCGTGGTGTCATTGGCCACCAATTGCGCCACGATCAGAATGTCTCCCTCTTTTTCTCGTTGATAGCGAATCGCGATCGCCCTGGGCGAGACTTGTTCAACTTGCCAACGGCCACGGCGCCGGTCCGTCAGGTTCGCTTTCCGAAAACGGAGGAAATCGCGATAAAGCCGAAGCGTTTCGAGATGAGGCTGCCGATGCGGCTCTGTCCAGTCCAATCTTGAATTCGTGAAGGTGACGAGGGCCTGCGGATCCGGGATACGCGCGCGTTTTGCGGGATCTCGGAATTCCGAGAATTCGGCGAACTCCTTCCGGCGCCCTTCGGTCACGCCTTTTCCTAATTCATCATGATGATCGGTGAAGTAAAGGAAAGGACTTGAGGCCGCCCATTCCTGGCCCATGAAGAACATCGGCGTATAGGGCGCGGTCAGCAGGAGCGCGGAGGCCGCCCGGTAGGCTGCCGGGGGGATGACCTGGTTCAATCGTTCGCCGTACGCTCGGTTCCCCACCTGGTCGTGATTCGAAATGCAATGGACGAAATGTTCGGGTTCAATGTCTGCGCCACGCGTGCCGCGTGGGATTCCGTCTTTCTGCAATTCGCCGGTAAACAGCCAGCCCTCCCGCAGGGTACTGACCAGTTCGTCCATTGAACCTTTGAAATAGCCCATATACCCCTCATTCTCGTTCGTCATTTGCACGCGAACAACATGATGGAAGTCATCGGCCCAAACGGCGTCGCAGCCATACCCCCGCTCGTCGCGTGGAAGGAGCAGTTTTCGCTCGTTTCGCGGATCTTCGCAGATCACCAGCGCGCCTAAGGGCTGAACTCGTTCGGCGATTTCCTGAATCAGATGCTTGGGGGAATCGTCCGGAATGGCGTGAGTCGCGTCGAGCCGGAAGCCGTCCATGTGGAACTCTTTCACCCAGTAAAGCGGGTTTTCGGCGAAATGGCTCCGGACGGGGCCTGCATCGGGTCCGTCCAAATTGAACGCGGCGCCCCACGGAGTGTGATGCGAATCGTTGAAGTAGTGCTCGGAGTAGAGACCCATGTAGTTCCCATCGGGTCCGAGATGGTTGTAGACGACGTCCAGGATGACCGAAAAACCCGCCTGGTGTGCGGCGTTCACGAAGGTTCTCAGGTTGTCCGGCTTTCCGTAAGCTCGAGATGGGGCATAAATTGACACGCCATCGTATCCCCAGTTCCGGTCGCCGGCGAAGTCTCCGATCGGCATCAGTTCGATCGCATTTACTCCGACCTCTTTCAAGTGATCGAATCGCGAAGCAATGGCCTCAAAAGTGCCTTCCTGAGTGAAAGTACCAACGTGCAACTCGTAAATTATCAGTTCGTGGAGGGCCGGAGGCTTCCACCCGGAATCTGTCCAATGAAATGAGCGGCCGTCCACCACTTGAGATGGTCCGTGGACTCCCTGCGGTTGAAAGCGGGACGCAATGTCAGGAACCAGATCGTCGTCGAGCCGGTATTTATAAAGCGTACCGCTCGAGGATGCAGGGTCAATCACGCTGTAATATCCGGACGGTTCCCGCTCCATCGGGATTTCTCGGAGAACGCTGCCGTCATCGCCAAAGATGACGGTTGAAACTTTTTTCTTTCCTGTTGCCCAGGTCCGAAAAAACACGCCCTCTCCCTGCAATTCTGCGCCCTGGGAAAGTAGTCTATTTTCCATCGATTATCGTTTCTGTGGTGTGAGTTGGGACCTTTGTCGGTGCTTTTCCTGCCTTGGTCGTCCAGGCAGCCTCCCGGGCGAAACGCTCTTCTCCTTCGCTGAGTTTCAACAAACAGAGACTCCTGTCGACCAGCTCCACTTCGTCGCCCGCCGGAATAACCTTCTGATGTTTAACAAAGCCGCGTTCCTGGTTGGTATCCACCAGCATTTCCCATCGGATTTCTTCTCGACCTGGGAGGATGAAGGTCAGTGGTTCATAGTGTGCGTTGCACAGAAGGAGAAAAGTATCGTCTCGAACGGATTCTCCCTTGGCATCGCGAACATCGTTGGTAGATCCGCTGATCAGCATGCCGAGACATTTTGCAAATCCGTTTTTCCAGTCCTGCTCGTTCATCTCGGCGCCGCTGGGGCTAAACCACATGATGTCTTTTACTTCCAAGCCGCGGATTCTCCTGACCTTGAAATATTTTGGGCGCCGAAAGACCGGATGCTCTTTTCGGAATCGGATCAGTTTTCTGGTGAAATCAAACAGGGTTTTTGCCTCCTCATCCCAGTTCCAGTTGAACCAGTTGAGCTCGTTGTCCTGACAATAGGTATTGTTGTTTCCCAGCTGGGTTCGGCCGAACTCGTCTCCAGCGTTGAGCATCGGGACGCCCTGCGAGAGCACTAAGGTCGCCATGAAGTTGCGACGCTGGCGTCTGCGAAGCCGATTCACCTCCGGATCATCGGTCGCGCCTTCGGCGCCACAATTCCAAGAGTTATTGTTGTTGTCGCCGTCCCGATTCTCTTCGCCGTTCGCCTCGTTGTGTTTGTCGTTGTAGGAAACGAGATCGTTCAAAGTGAATCCATCGTGAGCAGTGATAAAGTTGACGCTGGCGTATGGCCTCTTGCCCTGGTGCTCGTAGAGATCCGGGCTACCCGTCAGGCGATAGGCGAATTCTCCGATCGTGTCATTATCCCCTTTCCAATAGCGGCGGACGCAATCCCTGTATTTGCCGTTCCACTCAGACCAAGGCGCGGGAAAGCCGCCGACCATGTAGCCTCCTTCGCCCACGTCCCATGGCTCGGCGATCAGCTTCACCTGGGCCAGGATCGGATCCTGGAGCAGGATGTCGAAAAATGTCGCGCTTCGGTCCACGAAATGTTCTTCCCGGCCAAGCGTGGAGGCCAGATCGAACCGAAACCCGTCTACCCGCATCTCCGTGACCCAATATCGAAGGCTGTCCACCATGAGTTGTAAGACCCTGGGGTTCTGGGTGTTGGGCGTGTTGCCGCATCCCGTGTAGTCCATGTAAAAGCGTCGATCGTTCGCGACCAGACGGTAGTAGGCCGCGTTATCGACACCTTTAAACGAGTAGGTCGGGCCCAAATGATTTCCTTCCGCAGTATGGTTGTAGACAACGTCGATGATCACTTCGAGTCCGGCCCGGTGAAGTTCCCTCACCATTTCTTTGAAGTCTGTGACCTGACCGCCCAGGACTCCCTTGCTTGAGTAGCTGCTCTCAGGAGCAAAAAAACCGATTGAATTGTACCCCCAGTAGTTGGTGAGGCCCCGGTCCAGCAGAAATGCGTCGTCCACATGTTCCTGCACCGGAAGGAGTTCGACCGCGGTTATGCCCAGATCTTTGAAGTATTTGATCGCCGCCGGCGAAGCGATGCCGGCATAGGTTCCACGGATCTCCTGGGGTACTTTTTCCCAAAGTTTGCTGAAACCGACGACATGGACCTCGTAGATGACCGATTCGTGCAGAGGGATGTTCGGGCGTTGGTCTCTTCCCCAGGCAAAGGAGGTGTCGACCACGACGGACTTCGGGATTTTCAGGGCGTTGTCCCTGTAATCTCGCTTTAGATCCTGGCCCGGATCCCCCAGCGGATAGGCGAACATCTCGGGCCCGGATTGGAACTTTCCCGCGATCGCTTTGGCGTAGGGATCAAGGAGTACCTTGGAGGCGTTAAATCGGTTTCCGTTCTGCGGTTCGTACGGCCCGTAAACCCTGTATCCGTAGAGCTGACCTGGGCGTACATCCGGCAGGAACACATGCCAGACGTGATCGGTGCATTCAGTCAATCGAACTCTGATTGCCTCATGATCCGAGTCGGGCCGATCAAACAAGCAGAGGTCTACGCCAGTACAATTTTCCGAGTAGAGTGAGAAGTTCACGCCCTCAGCGGCCCATGTTGCGCCCAGAGGATAGGGTCCTCCGGTCCATACCCGCACTTTGTTCATACTGTTCGTAACCCCTAGCGCGTATCGGTTTTTTGTCGAACACGAACTGCCCAGCCTCTCGATTTCAGGGGCGTTTTCCCGGGTTTTTGCTACATTCGGCTGCCGGATAGAACCATGAAGAAGCGAGTTTTAATTATGTCGACCAGCGCCGGGACTGGGCACATTCGAGCGGGCGAGGCATTAACCAAAGTATTCGAGGAGCATCCCGGGGTCAGCGAGGTTATCCACAGTGATGCGCTTCGTTTCACGAACAAGCTATTCCGGGATTTCTACTCAAAACTTTACACTCATCTCGTGAAGGACGCACCGGACTTCCTCGGCTGGTGGTACAAACAAAGCGATGAGCCCTGGAAGACAGACGGAATGCGTCTGATGCTTGACCGCCTGAACACCGGACCGCTGGTGAAGTTCATCCGGCAATTTAATCCGCACATCACGGTCTGCACCCACTTCATGCCGGCCGGAATTATTTCACATCTGATCGCGAAGAATTTGTTGGACGCTCATCTTTCGATCGTGGTGACCGACCTGGATTTTCATGCCATGTGGTTGTCGCGGGTGTTTCACCGCTATTTTGTAGCGATCGAGGAGACCAAGGTTCACCTCGAAGCATTGGGACTGCCTAAAGAGAGAATCACGGTTTCTGGGATTCCTATCGATCCGGAGTACATCACGCCAATTGATCGTGTCGCCACCCGCATTCATTACGGCCTCCATCCCACGAGACCCACCCTGTTGCTATCGGCTGGGGCGTTCGGTGTGGGGCCGGCGGAGTTCATCGTCGAACGGCTCAAGAATCTTCGGTCCAAAGCGCAGACCATTGTCGTCTGTGGCCGCAACCCTGAAACCCGGGATCGGGTGATCGAGATGGTGGGCGAAAATAATGAAAATTTTAAAGTGTTCGGATTCACCGGGCGGATGCCGGATTTGATGAAGATCTCTGATTTGTTTATTGGAAAGCCAGGCGGGTTGACAACCGCAGAGGCGTTGGCCTGCGGCTTGCCGATGGTGATCGTCAGTCCAATTCCTGGTCAGGAAGAGCGGAACAGCGATCATCTTCTGGAGGATGGCGTAGCGGTCAAGTGCAATGAATTGACGACCATTCCTTACAAGATCGATTCTTTGCTGGATGATCCGCTTCGGGTCGAGCAGATGCGTCGCAAGGCCTTCGCCATGAGTCGACCCGAGGCAGCAAAGACCATTGTGGATACCCTGGTGGCGGATGAAATGACCGTTCTGGAAGTGTCCGATGATGAGGCGGTAGCAATCACGCTGGCCGCCAGCAAAGAACGAGATAATAAAACACGGTAGCCAATGAGCGAGTTTTTTTGGGGGGTAGCAACTTCCGCCTATCAGTCCGAGGGGGGATACAACGGGCCCGGGCAACCCCAGACAAACTGGGCAGCTGCAGAGCGAAGGAGAGATGTCGCACATTCCGGCCTCGCTGCCGACTTCTGGAATCGTTATCCGGAGGATTTTGCGCGTTGTCGGGAACTTGGTCTGAACGCCTTCCGTCTTGGGATCGAATGGAGCCGGGTCCAGCCAACTTTTGTCGATCAGGCGGGGCCACCCCCTCCCTTCGATCATCAGGCGCTGGACCACTATGTCGATATCCTGGCGGATTGCCGTCAAAATGGGCTTGAGCCAATCGTCACGCTTCATCACTTTGTGCATCCTTCGTGGCTCGGTACAGATCCCTGGCTTGGGCCCGAGGTGACCCAACATTTCTGTCGTTTCGCCCGTGAGTCGGTTTTGTATATTAACCGCGCCTTAACGGATCGGCACGCTCTCCCGCCGATCCGCTACTACATCACGATTAACGAACCGAATATGTTCGTCTTGAACACCTACTTGGGTACCCAATTTCCCGGTCGCGGCAAAAAGACTCACGGGTTGCGAACGCTGCTGGAGGTTTACAACCGGATCCTGATTACGCATGTCCGCACCTACAACTTGATTCATGGGATCTATGCGGACCAAGGCTGGCCCGAACCTTCAATTACCCTTAACAATTATTGTAGTGATCTTTACTGGTCGGATAAAATCCTGCTGGACCTCCTTTCTGTGAGGGAGCGCGGTGTCCGCGTCGATACTCTTCGTGACTACATCTTTGAGAAGATCCGTGAATTTGATGAAGCGTTCTCCGCGGCGAAGATTCCTCTGAAAAAAGATATTCCTTACTTCATTGGCGCGTATTCCAAAAAGATCAGCAACTGGTTGGGTTACAAAACCTTCATGCCGGAATGTCTTGCTTCGTTTGTCGAGGAGCTCTACGCGGCAGAGAGGGAGTCGGCCTTCGACTACATTGGGTTGGATTATTACGATCCCTTTGTGGCGCACATGTTCCGAGTTCCTGTCTGGTGGGATCACGAATTCAAAAATAAGTCGCTCCGGAGCTGGCTGATGAACAGCGTGACCAGCAAATGGTGGGACTGGCGCATTTTGCCGGACGGAATGCGCTTTTTTTGTGACTACTACAGCAAGGAATTCGGTAATCGCCCGGTGCTGATCGTGGAAAACGGGATGGCGGTGCGACGTCGGTCCGATAACAAAAATACTTTGCGAAGAGATCGGATGACTCGCAGCCATTTTTTGCGGGTGCATATCGAGAAAATCATCAGCATTATGCGGTCTGATATCCCGTTAATCGGGTATCTGCACTGGTCTTTGTTCGACAACTACGAGTGGGGAACCTTCACCCCGAGGTTCGGACTTTATTCGATCAACTACGCCAAGGACGGCACCCGTCTCGTTGAAGATCACCTGGGCGATCGCCCCTCGGCCACCTACGCGCAGCTAATCCAGCTTTCGCGCGAGCAAACGCGTGAATTAGGAGCCGGGAGCCAGGAAGTAGGATGAGGCTCCGTCCGGAGGTAGGGTGAGGCTCGGTCCGAAGGTAGGGTTGGTAGGGTGAGGCTCCGTCCGAACCGGGGTTCCCGGCCTGCCTTGCCCTACGACGTTATCCCCTCTAAGCCAGCCGTCTGAGCCAATCGGCGCCGGCGACCAATTTTGCCGAGAAACGCGAGGCTCTTGCCACGGGACCGTGGAAAAATCCGGTCGAAGAGTGTCATGGGGTTCACGTCCTCAGGCAGGTAGACGCGGGAAGCCCCGGTTCGGGCGGAGCCTCACCCTACCTGCCGCCCGACTTCACGGCGACGACCAAAAATCGAGAACGAGAACGAGCACGAGAAGGATTTGGGGAACAGGATAGGGGACTTGACAAAGTCCCCGGAATCTTTCCTTTTACCCGCCGCGTGATATAGTCGAAGCCGATTTCGTTTTACTCCGTATGTTTTACCAGAAGTTTTTTGTTGTCGTTGGGATTCTCGGGTTCGCGATATGCCTCCGTGCGCAACAGCCGGTCGTACCGGTTTCACCCGCGCCGCCGCAAACAACGCCGTTCATTGCGGATCCGACTCAGGCAGAAAAACCGAGTGCCAAGGCGAGGCCAACCGCGAAGCCGAACATGAGCTTTCCCACTACGCCCATGGCACCGGCGCCGGTCCAGCAAGGGGCAGTCTCGAAGCCGGTCGAACCTGGGGTTGCTCGCGCCGAGCCAGTTTCCGAGCGAGAAGTAATCACCCGGCTCCAGATCTTTCTGGATCAACGCTCCTTTAGTCCGGGAAAAATCGACGGAAAATGGGGTGAATTTGTTGCCAAGGCTTTGCAACGCTATCAGAAGGCGAACGGGCTTCCAGCAACCGGTCAGATCGACGAGAATCTGCAGCAAGAGCTCCAGCATATTTTTCCGATCTACACGACCTATGTTTTGACGCAGGACGATTTCAATCGGGTCGGTAACATCCCATATAAGCCGAAAGAAGAAGCTAAAGTGAAGGCGATGCTTTACCGGTCGATGACGGAATTCATCGCCGAACGATATCATTCCGGTGAAAACTTTATCACCAAGTTGAACGGTGACTTGAAATTGAGCGCTCTGAAACCGGGCGATACCGTGCGGGTGCCGAATGTTCCGCCGTTCCAAATCGAATCATTAAAGGAAGTCGGAAGTCTTCCGAACAAACCTCAATTCGTGAAGCGGGTGATCAAAGTCGATACGCGCTACCGGATGCTTGATATCATGGAAGGCGACACGCTCGTCAGCTCGTATCCAATTACGCCCGGGTCCGAAAAGTTACCTGCGCCCATTGGCACCTGGAAGATTGTCGGGATCGCCACGATGCCATGGTTTCGTTGGGATGAGGCGATGTTAAATCACGGAGAACGGAGCGAAAATTTTTACAATATTCCGCCAGGACCACGCAACCCGGTTGGAATTGCCTGGATTGGCCTCAGCAAACGGGGAATCGGAATTCATGGGACGAGTAACCCGGACACCATCGGACGGTCTGGCAGTCACGGTTGTATTCGTCTCGCAAATTGGGATGCCGCTCGGGTGATCAACCAAGTGACCGAGGGAATGACAGTTCTCATCTTCTGACTGGGAAGTGTCAGTGCCAGTGTCAGGGTCAGTTGAGGAACGGCTTCGCCTTTCGGGCTTAAGAAGTGTAAGTGCGTAAGTGCCTGGTGGGGAACTGATTGTCTTCGCTTTTTTTTAAACGTACGTAGCGATGAGGCTTTGTGATGTCCCGGACGCTGACTAAAGTTGAAAATCGATGCCGACTGACACTGACACTGCCCCGGACACTGCCCTGCTGGTGGTTGATAATGACGCTATTCGGCGGCAGGTAGAGTCGGAACTGATGGGGGTTCGGGAGTTGATTGAGGGGTGCGAGAGGAAGATCGCTCGGCACGAGAATCTTGATTTACCAGCATTCAGGCAGTGGGTAGCGGTGCAGTGCTGCGATCTCCTCAATGAGCGTCGATTGATCGAAGAAAAACTCCAGAGTTTGCGTGGCCGGTTATCCGCGATCCAAGGATTGGCTCGCAACGGGATCCAGAATGTGGCTGCTGCCTTTTTCTGGTTTCACCAGATTGAACAGGAGCGAGGGGCCATTCCACCGTATGTGCGACGCGCCTGGGAGGAAGTGGTCGTCGGAGGTCCGGAAAAGAAAGGGATTCATGGTGCGGGAGCTAGTCAATTCGATCGGGGACCCGACAATCAGGAGGAAGACGGTCTTGCGGATGGGGATGGCGAGACGGTCGATGAGGTCCCTGAAATGTCCCTTGAAGGCCCGGAGTCGCGATCAGGTGAACAGGTGGAGGTTCCTCGGTACAAAAGCTTGTACAGGAGGATCGCGTTGTTGCTTCATCCTGATTTGGCCGGCGTGTTAACCAATCGGGAATTGGAGCTCTGGTACCAGACGCAACGGGCCTACGAGCAGAAGGACGTCGCCGCGCTAGAGACAATCCTGGCCCGGTGCGATCGGGTAGGAACGAACATTCTGAGCCTGTCGGAGCTTCGCGCATTCGCTCGACAAGCCAATGCGAGATTGGCGACGTTACGACAGTCGATAAACAGTTTGGCGCAATTGCCGAGTTGGCGATTTCTCTTATTGAGCTCGTCCGAGGTAAAGGTTCGGTTGCGGAGCGTCCGCCGTGAACTTGAGGGCGTGATTCGTGGGTTAACGCGCGAAGCAGCGATGATGGAAAATGAGCTCGCAAGGATCGAAGCGCAGGCGGAACGATGGATGCGGAGTCGAAAAGGAGAGGGGAAACAGCTGGCTTTGGGATTTTAAAGGGGAAAAGGGTGCGTGGAGGGGGAGGAGCTCCATGTTACCTCGTGCCAAGGTGCGTGAGTCGGTGGTTTTAAACCGAAGGACGAGAACGAGCACCATTGGCGCGAGTCGCCTCTTTCTTCACTGACAACTGGCAACCGACACTGACAACTTCAAGGCAACTGACACTGGCAACTTCAAAAACTCTTGCAAGTCGGCCGGGAGAGGAGCTTCGAAAGAGAAAGAGGTTCCGTCGAGTTCGAATGAGAGGCGGGAAGCGTGAAGGGCTTGGCGCGGTAAAAGGAGCTTTGCTGCCAAGGTTGGGCTCCAATCAGATTCGATAAATTCCAGGTAACAATTTTCGTCCGGGCCATAGATTTTGTCGCCGACGATGGGCAGTCCGACTGCGGCGAGATGAACTCGGATCTGGTGGGTCCGGCCGGTTTTCGGTTCGGCCTCCATCAGCGCAAATTTGCGTTCGCAGAGGGTGAAACGGTTGAGGAGGCGAAAAGAGGTGAGGGCCGCGGATCCGTCGGGATGAACCGCTTGTTTTAACCAGATCCTGGATGGCCGAACAATGCCTTGTCTTAGCAAAGGCTGGTCTACGACGAACGTTTCTGCGTCGGGCCAACCGAACACAATGGCCGTGTAAATTTTGCAAATCTGGTGATGAGCGATCATGAAGCCCAATTGACGAGCTGCAGCACTGGTTTTCGCGACCAGGATCAAGCCGCTGGTTTCACGGTCAAGCCGATTGATGAATGAAATCTGTGCGCCGTTCACGAGTTCGAAGGCGAGAATCCGCTTCAGTTCGTCCCAGAGGGTATCCGGTTTTCCAGGGCCTGTGGGGTGAACCAGGAGATTTGCGGGTTTGTCAATTACCAGAAAGCGAGGATCTTCGTAGACTATGCATGAACCGATTCCGGCACCCGGAAAAGTTGGAGCTGCGGAATTCACCGGTTCGACTGACTCTCAGTGGTTGTCATGATTGAGTTAAGGAACGTTACCCGGCGCTATCAGCAAGGCGAGAACGTAGTTTTGGCATTGGATGATGTGAGCTTACGGATTGAGCCGGAAGAATTCGTTGCGGTGACAGGGGAATCCGGTTCGGGTAAGAGCACGTTTTTACATCTGATCGGCGGCCTTGATAAACCGGACAATGGAGAGGTACTGGTCAACGGCCTGGCTCTTCAGGCTGCTTCTGACAAGGAGTTGACGAAGTATCGGGCTCACGACCTGGGGATTGTCTTCCAGTTCTTTAACCTGCTTCCGACCCTCAACGTGCTGGAGAATGTTTGTCTTTCCCTTGAATTTCAAGGGGTCAAATTCCGTGAGGCGGCAACCCGTGCCCGCGAGATGCTCCAATTGGTTGGTATGGAGAAACGGGAGCGTCATTTTGTGCATCAGCTCAGTGGCGGCGAGATGCAACGTACGGCGATTGCGCGTGCTCTGGTGCACCGGCCGAAAGTGGTGCTGGCTGATGAACCGACCGGTAACCTCGACGCCGCCAACGCAGACAAAGTGTTGGAAATTTTTCGGCGTATTGCCGACGAACACCTGACCACGCTGATCGTGGTCACCCATAGTTTGGAGGTTGCCGAAACGGCGGATCGAGGAATCCATTTGCGAAATGGAAAAATTGTAGAGCTAGGCGGAGACGTATCGGCGTATCGGCGCAGGGGGAAACGTATCGGCGTGTCGGCGTAGGGGCGTGTCGGCGAGGGAAGCGGAGACTTTTCTTCTTGGATCGTCCTCGTTTCTCTTTTGCACTAGCCGCGATCCAAGATCGATAACAAGCACGATTGAATTAAAGAAGGAAGCATCCCGCTTCCACGCCGATACGCCCCAACGCCGATACGCTTCCGCCCCGGCACGTTTCCCCTGGAACGTTGTCCGTTCATGTGCTAACACGGTCCCCTTCATTTATGGGTTTTTTTTACCAGCAAACGTTGGCGAAGAGCGCGAGTCTCACCGGTACCTCGTTGCATACAGGTTCACAGGTAAGCTTGCGGCTGAGCCCGGCGGCGACCGATCATGGAATCAAATTTAAGCGTGTCGATTTGCCGGATGAGCCGACGATCGACGCGAAAGTCGATCATGTGAAGTTTGTCGAACGGGCCACCACCATTGCTGAAGGAAATGTGAAGGTGCACACGGTCGAGCATGTGCTCTCAGCCCTTTGCGGCATGGGTGTGGATAATGCGCTCGTGGAGATGGATTCAAACGAGCCACCAATTGGCGACGGAAGCGCCTATCCCTTCGTCGAACTGATTAATAAATGTGGGATCGAACAGCAAACGTCTGTCCGCAAAACAATGGAGGTGCGCGAACCCCTTCACATCGAGACAAAGTCGGGTTCTTTGCTGACGATCGTGCCGGATCGCAATTTTCGAATTTCGTGTACCCAGGTCGGCCCGGAAGGACGATTTACCCAGTATTATTCCACAGAGATCACGCCGCAGATCTATGAAAAGGAAATTGCCCGGGCGCGAACCTTTGTTTTCTACGAGGATGTGCAACCGCTTCTCGATAAGGGATTGATTCGCGGAGGGAGTTTGGAGAATGCCATTGTGGTACGCGGCGAGTCGGTGATGGGAAAAGAGCCTTTGCGGTATAAGGACGAATTCGTTCGGCACAAGATTCTTGATATTGTCGGAGACCTCTTTCTTTCCGGGTGCAGGTTTTTGGGTCACGTCATCGCCGTTAAACCGGGGCACGCGGCCAACGCAGAAATGACCAAGGCTTTGGCGAAACGTTTTGCACGCATGTTATCGATGGCGCCCGCCCAGGTGATCCCGGTCGGCACCGGCGTGATGGATGTCAAGGACATCATGGAGGTGCTTCCGCATCGTTACCCGTTTCTGATGGTTGACCGGATCCTTTCATTTGAAGGAAACAACAAATGTACCGGATCAAAACAAGTCACAATCAATGAACCTTATTTTCAAGGACATTTTCCTGGTCACCCGGTGATGCCGGGAGTCCTGCAGATAGAAGCAATGGCACAGGTGGCGAGTGTCTTGCTTCGTAAGCAATTGAGCGGTTCGAACGGTATTGGCTACTTTTTGAGTGCCGATGACGTTAAATTCCGGATACCTGTGGTACCCGGCGACATGCTGGTGATTGAGGCCGAACTTCTCAAAGCCAAGGGGAACATCGGAAAGGCTAGTTGCAGGTGTCTGGTGAATGGAGAAGTGACTTCCGAAGGGACATTGATGTTTGCGTTTGTTGCTCAATGAGCTTTCATCCTACCGCAATCGTGGATCCGGAGGCGAAGATTGGTCCCGACGTCGTCATTGGCCCCTATTGCGTGATTGAGCGCGAGGTGACCATCGGAGCTGGCTGCTGGTTACAGAATCAGGTCACGATTTGTGGTCCGGTCAAAATAGGGGCCCGGAACCGCTTTCATTCGTGCTGTTCGATCGGACAACAGACCCAGGATCTGAAGTACGCCGGGGAGCCGACTTACCTCGAGATCGGTGATGACAATTGTTTCCGTGAATTTGTGACGGTGAATCGGGCGACGGCCATCGGATCGGTCACTCGCGTCGGCAATCGAGGGAATTTTCTAGCCTATAGTCATATTGCCCATGATTGCGTCGTGGACGATGACGTCATTTTTTCGAACTGCGGGACATTGGCGGGTCACGTGCGGGTGGAGGCGCATGCGATCATCGGTGGATTGACCGCGATTCATCAGTTTTGTCGAATCGGGAAACATGCGATCACCGGCGGATGTTCAAAGATCGTTCAGGATGTGCCGCCCTTCATGATTGCGGATGGAAATCCGGCGGAGGTTCGGGGCGTGAACGTGATCGGATTGGAAAGACGAGGTGTCTCCGCAGAAACCATCCGAGCGCTGAAGGAAGCGTATCGAATTTTGTATCGGTCGAAACTGAATACCAAGCAGGCGGTGGAAGAAATCAAGAAGAGTTTTTGGGACGTCGCGGAGGCGCGAGAATTGGTCGAGTTTATCGAGAAAAGCGAGAGAGGGATCATTAGGTAGTGTCAGTGCCAGTGTCAGTGTCAGTTAAGATCCATTCGTCTTCGGCTTCGCTTTGGTTCGGTCGACGCGGTATCTGGTAGGCCATGTTAATTTTAGAATCGAGACGAATTAGGAGCATAGCCAAGTCTAAGAGCTGACACTGACAACTGATCGATCGACCCGCCTGGAGAACGAGGTATGATTATAAGCGCCTTATTTATCATTTTGATCGTTTCGACCGCTCTCATACTCGGCAATGAGTTTTCGATCGGATTTTTTATCCATCCCTCTTTGGCTCGGGACGACCATCGGGCTTTTTTGCCGGCGATCCAGGTTTTCGCGCGGTTCTTTGGTAAGATCATGCCGATCTGGATGGCAGGGACGCTAGTGCTCCATCTTCTGTTGCTTTGGCTGACGTGGCAGTGGCCTGCTGACCACTCAGTGCTTCTTATCTCCGCCGTTTTCCTCTGGATCATTATCGTCGTGTTCAGCGTTATCGGTCCCGTACCAATTAATGATCGGGTAAAGGGTTGGGATATTGCCAGCCTGCCCGACGATTGGGAAACCTACCGGCGGCGATGGGACAGGCTGAACGCGATCAGAGTCGGATTAATTGGAATAGCGTTTCTCGCTCTGCTTCTTTCATTCAAGGCGTGGCCATCGCATGGAGGTTGAGGACGAGGGATTTCCTCACTGGCAGCTGACAACTGACAGCTATAACGTTGATAACTTTGTCCGAGGACGATGGACGAGCACGAGGACGATAACGTGAACGTAGCACGCGCTCGTTGCACGATTGGATCAGGGCCTCACTGACAACTGACAACTGACACTGGCAACTTCTCAGCGTCGGACGGTAAAGAAGATCCACGATATTGCGGACGTATTGTTCGTCGGTCATGCCTTCGAGGGTTTCTTCAGGGAACGATACAATGGAGCGCAGATGCTGCGCGAGTTGACGGAATAATTCGAGACGGGAGTTCGGTTCCAGTTCAGCCCGGCGGGTGATTGCTTCCAGAGTCAGGCGGGCTTCGTCCGGTGAAATTGATTTTCGTAACTGGGCGGCGAGATGCGCATGGATTCGCAGCGAGTTGTGGGTCCCGCTGAACAGCAACTCGAGGTCGGGAATTTTTTCTGGAGCGGTGTAGATGACAATTGTGTTTGCTGCAATATCGCCCAGACGCTGATATTTCGGTGAGAGCACGCAACTGACGCCGCCTATCGCGTAGAAGGCTGGCAAGAGATCAATGACTCGCAAAAGATTTCTGATTACGATCTGGGTTGGGCGTAAGCGGAATCCTTCGGCATCGACTACACGGATTTTAAGGACACGCTTTCCAAGTGTTTGCCCGCGCCAGGTCCACTCCAGAAGCATTGAATATCCGACGGTGACAACAAAATAACAGATCGTTTGAGCTGCCAGGACAAAGTCCGGGCTCACCACCGCAGCAAGCGAAAGAAGCTGGGAAAAGATCCCAGAAACGAGGGTGATGGCGGCCAAGTCGATCGCAAATGCCAGGAAACGAGTCACCGGTCCGGCAAGGCGTTGAGTGAAACGAATGCCTTCCGGGGTGAGAATGACAAGTGTGTTGGTTCGCATCATAAACCGCAAACGAAGAAATTTTAAACATAGATGTACCGGATTTTCCAGATCCGAATTAGGTTTGAGGGGCGCCCCCGGGACGATTGGTCGCATGGGCAAGTATAACCGGGAGTTCAACGTCAGCCCCGACACAGGCTGGAAGCCTATGCTATGCTACATTGAACTCTCCTGAGTGTGGAGCGATGTCTCGAAGGCCTGACGAGTTGTCTTCGATCTAACGGCGGCCCTTCCGAAATGCTAATGCAGCAAGTCCAGCCTGTGTAGATTGGACGTATAAAGCGGGACGCTCGGGGTTACTTATGCCCCGAAGGCTGCTACAGGCTCAGTTCTGGGTTTCAACCCTGGGAACCCTCAGAATAGACGAGTTCGCTCGAAAGGGCGAGAGGCTGGCCTAATAAAGCTCGCACCTATGCTGCGCCACAATAGAGTGCGCAATTGAAACGTGCCACAATTTGACCTACTTTCGCGTTGTTAGCACGTTCGATCTGCCGCCCCTTCAGGGCAACTCACCTGGGCGGCGGTCTCAGGGTTGAAACCCTGGGCTGAGTCTAACCCCGGCGGCACGCCTTCCGGCCAAAGCTTCCAGCCCCGTTGCCGTTGGGGCACGGCCCTTCGGGCCATAGGCTTCCAGCCTGTATATGGTCCCTGTCATACGCCCGAAAACTTGGCGCCCGCTTTCCTCCCCGAGAACATTAGAAAGGTGAGAAGCGCCGCGAATTCGAAGAGACCGAAAACAATTTTGAATGGGTAAGGCAAAATCGGTTCGTGGTACTGGGAGAAAAAGGCTTCCACCAGGCCGGCCCAGATCAAGAGGAGAGCGGCTCCGGAGATGAGAGTGACGAGAGATCCGGTGACCGAACGGAGACGTTGGGCCAGGTTCTCTTTGGAGTTCCATCCGATCAAAGATTGACCCAGGAGAAGCCCGGCTTGTCCGGCGATCAGGATCGCCGGGATTTCAATCACGCCATGCGGTAAAAGCCATCCCATGAGGAAGACCGATTGACCGGCACGGACGTAATCGAAGATCACCGCTCCTAAAACCACTCCGTTATAAAATAACAGGATCAGGGTACCAATTCCCCAGGTGACGCCCAGAGCCAATGCCAGGATCGAGATTTTCGTGTTGTTAGTAATTAACATCGCCGAAAACCGGCTTTTAGATGTCGCCAGCATCGGGTTCGTTTTGCTTTCCTCTTCTTTCACCCTTTCAGCGGGATTCTGCAGGAGATTCGGAAAGGGCGCGATCGCGACTTTGGCGTCCGGATCGAAGATGACCGCAGCTCCGCCGAAAAATGCGCCCAAGATGGTGAGAAGAAGGGCCATCCAAAAGAATCGGCAATGTCTTCGGAAGGTTTGCGGAAAGGTGCGAAAAAGCCAGCGCCTGAGCGACAGTTTATCGTTTCTGGAACTTCCGGTTTGCAGCTCGGCATACGCGCGGGTGAGCAACGACTCAAGAGAACGAACCAAGTTGGGTTCAGCGGCGAAAGTTGAGATCTTCATGAGTCCTGCCCCGGTGCGTTCATACAAATAGTGGAGCCGTTGAACTTCTTCGAGGGTCATGAGCGGGATCGGTTCATTTTCGATCCGGGTGAGAACTTTATCCAACTCTTCCCAAATCGATCGTTCGCGCTCGATGAACTGCTGCAAATCGACGATCATAGCGTTTGTCGCCGTTTCAAATCCATATAATGGCTGACCAGCCTGAGACCCAGTTGTTGATTCGGCACGACGAAGAACTGAACACTTTTTCGAGCCAGCACTCGTTGAAGATTCTGCAGTTTTTCCCATTTCAGGTGACCGCCGAGTTGACGATAAATTTGGTCGCTATCTTCAACCGGCCCTTGGCTGAAGAGTGGTTGGACGCCGAGAGGCGCAATCATCAGCGCCAGGATGAGATGTTGTCTGGATAGCAACTCGACGGCACTAACAAAGTCCTCGGCGGCGACCGGATCATCGAGCGAAGTCAAAAAAACGAACAGGGAGCGTCGCTTGATCCGCTGTTTCAGGGTGGCCGCGATTTCTGCGAAATCGGGGGATACAGTTTGCGAGGTGAGTGAAACGGCTAAGTCGCGGCAAACATTAAAGTGAGCAGAGCCCGCTCGCGCTTTCACCAGGTGGTTGACCTTATCTGAAAAAGAGACGAGTCCGAACCGGTCCCCTTGACGCTCGGCGGCCACGCAAAAGAGAAGGGCCGCGGAGATCGCACGGTCCAGATGAGTCGTAGGTTTGCGGGAATTTTGCAGGCCGGATATTTCTGGAAGCCGGCGCGCGCTGAGTCGGGAGGTATCCAGGGCAACATATATTTCCTTCGATCGCTCCAACTGGAAGACTTTCGTCACAGGGAACCGCCGCTTGGCGGTCGCTTTCCAGTTGATCTCGTCGAAGCTGTCTCCGCGTTCGTACTCTCGCAATTTCTCAAATTCTCTCCCTCGGCCGATCTGGGCTTGGGCGTGGATGCCGATGGCGCCGCGACTCAAAAAACGGGCAATCTGTTGACCCTCACGCTTCAGATTCGGGTAAATACGGATTTGGCTCCGGACGGACCGGTGGTCACGATGAATCCAGAAACCGAGCGGCGAACGCCAATCATAATAGAGGCTTTGAAGATGGAAGGTACCACGCGCTGTTCCAACGAAAGGAATACGAATCAATACGTGGGAGGAAGCTCTGGTCAGCGGGAAGGTAGTCTGTTCCTCGTCCGGTTCCAATCCGTCGGGAAAACGGACGGCGAGATGGACAAAACCGTTGCCTTGGACAGTCCCTCGCACCCGGACCTCCAGTTCGACGCGCTCGTCCCGGATCCCATGGAGAATATCAGGAACCGAGAATTGCAAGTGTCGATAACGGCCAAGACCGAGAGCAAGATCGCAAAGCACGACGATGAGTGTGAAACCAATCAGCAGTAACGCCATCGGAAGAAATCCACGGTTCAATCCCGCTGCAGTGGCAAAGGGCACAGCCACCAGGAACATCACCAGGACCAGACGAAGCCGGGGCGCGATCATCTCGGAACGGGAATTTTCTCCAGGATTTGCCGCACGATAGTGACAATTTCGGTTCCCTCGATTTCGAATTCCGGACGCAACATTACGCGATGTTCCAGGATCGGTTGAACCAAGACGCGCACATCATCCGGTGTGACAAAATCCCGGCCGTTCAATGCGGCATGGGCGCGGCTGGCCAGAAGCAGTGCCTGTGTGGCCCGCGGACCCGCTCCGACCAGGACGCTGTCATGTTTCCTGGTCTCGCGGATGATATCCACCAGGTAGGTTAACAGTTCGGGCTTCACCAGAACCTCGTTTAACGCCGCTCGCAGGCGAGGGAGATTGTTTTCCTCGACCACCGTTTCGACGCTGCCCCGGTTAAGAACGGATTCAGGAGCCTCTTCGCCTAACATTCGTTCCGCCAGGTTCAATTCTTCCTCGCGGTCCGGAACATCCATCCGAATTTTAAGCATGAACCGGTCCTTTTGCGCTTCCGGCAAAGCATAGGTGCCTTCGTACTCAATCGGATTTTGCGTCGCAAACACTGTAAAATTCCGGGATAGGTCGTAGGTGGTGCGGTCGACCGTAACCTGCCGCTCTTGCATCGCCTGGAGCAATGCCGACTGGGTTTTGCTCGGTGCACGATTGATCTCGTCTGCAATCAGGAAGGTCGTAAAGACTGGTCCGGGCACGAAAGTAAATTCGTTTTTCTGCAGGTTGAAAATACTTGTCCCGATAATATCGGACGGCATCAGGTCGGGCGTGAACTGGATGCGATTAAATTGACTTCCTAAAATGTGGGCCAGTGTTTTCACCAGCAATGTTTTCGCGACTCCGGGAACTCCCTCCACAAGTGCGTGTTGGTTGGTGAGAATCGCGATTAAAGAGAGATCAACCGGAAGCTTCTGACCGATCACAACTTTGGCTACCTGGGCGCGGGTGCGAGTTAGAATTTCGTTCAGCTCATCCAACGCTTGATTCATAGTTTTTCGTTCAGAAGAGTTGTCAGCCGGTTGTATCGCTCGGCGACCGATTTTTTCTCACCGGGGTCAGCCCGGAATTCTTCCAGTCTCCCAAGCTGCGCCGGTGTCGGCCGGGCAGTTTTCAGCCAGGTTCTGATACAGATGCCTATCAGCTCCTTTTGAGAAACGTTGCGCCGTAAAAGGTTAAGAAAAGCTTGATCCGAGCTGGAGCCGGAAACAGTCAGTCCATCTGGAGCAATCCTGGTTCTTGGAACTAGTGTGTACTGACACTTCCAAATAAAAAGCAAGAGAACAGCAACGACGCTGATGACAGTCCCTTGCAAGCCGTAGCGTTGCGCCAGGGTCATGATGCCGGGTCGCTCGCTGAGCCCCAGATGAGTCTCGTCAAACAGAACGCCGGAGCGATCGTCCATCAGCCAGAGAAGAAAACCTGTATTCCGATTGGTCGCGAGTGCTTCGTTGCTCAACGGATAGGAATCGGCGAGCAGGACGAGCGATCCACGAGCGAAGGTTCGCTCGACAATGACGTTCTTTCCGTCTTGAACGGCGATCACCTTCCAGCCGGATGTTAAACGATCAAAGCAATCGCGACCGAGCCAACGAGGGATCTTGCCGAACAAAGTTGAGTCAGTCGTCGCCGAATGCATCCCACTAAGCGGCACTGTCTCAACTCCCCAGCGCCGAAACAGGGTTCGCCATGGGACACTGAGTGGACGGTCTGTTTCATCCTGGTTTTCCAGCGGGGCGGCCAGGTTTTGGGCCGGTTGATTTTTTTCCGGTCGCAGAGCGAAGATTAAACGTCCACCGGTGGCCAACCAATGATCGAACAACTGCGAATCCTCCTTTGAAACGGTTGATTGATCGGCCCGAATACCTGCGAGCACAAGAACCTGATTTTCGCCGGACGGAAGAATTTTGGACGACTGCATCCGGCGGCTGACATGCACCTGGTCGCTGGCCAGAAGACTTTCATAGAATGCTTTCAATCCTTTGGGATCGGCCCGGTAGGTTGAATACTCCGGGAAAGTGTCTCCAGTCTCCAGACGCCATCTGAAGGTTTGCCATCCGAAGAGTAACAGGGCGCAAAAACCGCCGATCAAAGTGACCCACGCGACCAGGCGCACGATTCTAGGCGGCCTCATTTTTGATCCGTTCGTAAATCGTGTGGTAGTGAGCGAAGTCTTCGGGTGTCACGGTGCCCGCGCCGTACCAGCAACGTTCGAACGCAAGCCGACTCTGCGCGAAGAGCTTGGGTAGTTCGGAAAGATGTTTGGCTTTGCGCACCAGTTCCATCTCATAGTCGGTGTTCGATTTCCATCTCTGGACCGTGATCAAACGGTGGGAAGCGAGATACGAAAGGATTGCCAGGAACAGGGCGCGTTGGGCCTGCCGAAATTCGCCGGTGGCCATTTTCTTACACGCCAGCGCGTACCATTCATTGTCTGGTAGCTGATTTGCTTCGATTTCTTCCTCTGCCAGATCCGGTTTCGGCAAGGGAGCGACTGAAAGAGGAAGACGGGTGGCCTTGATGTTCAGGATCCGGATCGCGAAAAGAATCAAGGTTCCGGCGAATCCCGCCCAAAGCAGGTAACCCAGCGCATTGAACAATCCAGCAGAAAGCGCCGCTTCGGGTTTCGCCGGTTGAGCAACCGGAGAGTTAAAATCGAATGGCTTAAGTAACGATTGCAACACGCGGCTGAGCCAACTTCCGAATGAAACCAGCATTGAGCGGACCGACGCCATCCATCGATCGACTAGTGACTCTCGTTTGCGGCCCGGCGAGGCTTCGTCCGGGCCGGCCTTTTCCCGCCAACTAAATTCCGGATTTTGCAACACTCCTTCGATCTGGCGATCAAGTGCCAGTCGGGTGAGCGGCTGATTTCGAGATTCATTTTGGGATCCGCTAGTTTCGAGCGAGTTGGCTGAGGCATCTAGAGGCAATAGCGTGAGAAGGGCGGCGCAGAGTAAGTGTAGAGGCAAAGCGGGAACGGCTAAACGAGGCAAAGCGGGTACGCTTCGCTTACTTTGCTGCAGCCTCCGCAACAAATCCCGACCGGTTGTCAGGGATTCGCCATCGCAACAGCGGATCACCTCGATTGCTTTGGCCAGTAGGTCGAGTAAAAAATAGGCGACGGCGGCAATCGCGACCAAGAAGACCGGGGAGAAGGCCCAGGTATAATTTCGTGTCAGAAAACTCTCGATCCCGAACAATAGCTTGAAAAGGAATGGGATGGAAAAAGCGATCGCGTACACATCGACGAAAACAATCAGCGCCAAAAGAGACAGGAGACCGTATACCGCGTAGCTCTGTTTCGGCCAGAGACGGGCTAACTCCCAGCTTTTCCTGACATCGTTCCGGTCCGCCCCGCCCAGAACAGTCAAGTTGTGGAAAAATACCGACACATAGGTGACGGGAAAAACGAGGAACCAAGCGAGCGGTTGGATGAATAAACCGAGCGGTTGAAATGCGATTTGCCTGGCCCAAATGGCCAGCATACTGCCTGGTTTCCACCATCTCTGGACGTCGCCGGTGTAAACGCGGACGAGTTCCCGGCAGCAGAACGCCTGCAGGCCTTTCATCCAACAATAGGTCACTGCCATGGCAAGAGCCGACACAGCACAGTTGTCACGAGCGTTGCGACTATAGCTCATCTCGGCACTGAAACTGAAGAGCGCCAGCATAAAAGGGATAGTTCCTGCGTAGTAGAGCGCATAGGCGGTGGCCGGAGCGGCACGAAGCAGTTGAATAGCTTCCTCGATTAGGATGAGAGCTGTCCGGTCAGTCCGCATTAGCTGATATCATGCAGATTTAGTGGAATCAGTTGAAAAAGTTGCCGATTAGTATCCAAACAAGTAAAGAAACCAATCGCAACATGTTTCCGGAGCGCATCATCTGCCTGAGTGCTGAGTCCGCCGATATTTGTGACCGACTTGGGGCAGCTGATCGTGTCGCGGCTGTAAGCGCGTTCGCACCGAGATCCATGCGAGTAGGCCGCGCTGTCGTCGGAGGTTTTTCAACACTCAAAATGGAAGACGTGCTTCCGATCGAACCCGATCTCGTGATCACATTTTCTGACGTGCAGGCCCAGATTTCAGCCGATCTCATTCGGAACCACTACACTGTACTTGCGACGAATCAGCGTTCGCTGCGCGGAATAGCCGAAGCGATCCTATTGATTGGGCGTGCCATCGGATGCTCTAATCAAGCCGAGAAACTGGCCTCCGATTTCGGGCGCCAGCTTCGGGATTTGCGGCGTGATCAGGAACCACGCCCTCGAGTCTACTTTGAAGAATGGGACGAGCCGCTTATTACCGGTATCGGTTGGGTAAGTGAAGCCATAAAGCTTGTCGGCGGTGAGGAAGTCATGTTCTCTCGACCCGACGCTAAATCTGCTCGGGAGCGGCAAGTCGAAAGTAGCGCTGTTTGCAATGCAGATCCTCAGATTATTTTCGCCAGTTGGTGCGGAAAACCCGTCGATTTGCGACAGATAACGACTCGACCTGGCTGGGACGTCATGTCGGCTGTAAAAACCGGTGAAATTTATGAGATCGATTCGCCGGATATTCTTCAACCAGGCCCTGGTGTTCTTGAAGGCGTTAAAAAGATCTCCGCAATCATAGAAAAGTGGCGAGGGAAATCTAGCCGATATGATGCAGATTCGACGGAATCAGAATGAGAAGTTGTCCGATCAGGTAAAAGAAAAACCAGGCGACCGCTATTCCGATACCGATGCCGATGGCGGTCGCAAACCTCCCGCCACTCCGTTGGGCGGGTTCGATCGGGGCTGATCTTCTCTGCAGGCAGTTCGAGCAGAGAAATCTTCCTTCATGTTCGGTGACGCATTCTCTACAGAAATAGTTGGCACAGGAAGGACAGCGGGCAATGGCCTTCCGATCCGCATGGATCGCGCACGTTTGTAAAGTCAGATCCATTGGATTTCAGGGCGGGTTTGATGACCGTGCATCCGGGAGTTGTGCTTGACGGATCAGCGGCTCGATCGTTGCCATCCGTTGGTGAAAGGTGCGAATTCTCTCCAACGGCGCCACCCGGTGGGTCTGGACAGCTGTCCGCAGCCGCACGACACAGGTGGGCCCAAGCATTAAGTTATGGACAAAGGCAAATCCGAACAGCGCGGTGAAGAACGCTCCCGCACCCACTGCTAAAGGATGATGGACCATGAAAGAGAGAGCGGCGACCAACGCCAGAAACCCCCAGATCGTTCCGAAGACGATCCACCGTGCGCTTTGCGCTGCGGTGATTGCTTGAATGTCGCGGAAATAAAATCGTTTATAGCGTTCAAGCAATACCAATTGTTCGACCAGCAAGAGGTGATCGGGGCCCAGATAGAGCTTTGTCCTTAACCCGGGAATCACGGTCATCAGCAAGCCACCATTGGAGATTCTAGTGTAGGTCATGAAGCCGGATACGATGGGTTATTTCCGTTTGGTTACCGCCAGGTAAATGATGAATATCCAAAGGGCAATCAGGAGAAGCGAGAGCAGAATGGCGATAGCAAAGCGAAGACGGGAACGGCGCACCAGATTCCACTGTCTTGACCAATAGTAGAATGACAAAAACAGCGAGATCGGTGCAGTGAAAATCGTGAAAATCCAGAAAATCACCGTGATCACCGGGGCTGTCACCAGGAAAAGAGCCACATTGTCGTACAAAGCAGCGTAACGAACCAGCCCGGTTTCATCCTTTTGCCTTCGCACTTTTGTAAAACACTCCACACAAAGATGTTGGGCACCGAGGCTGATCGCACAAATTTCGCAGAGAAACCGGCCGCAATGATCGCATGGAGTTATCGGACGGTATCGAGGATGAAAGTAACAGACAGCTTCGTGCTCAAGCGCGAGACGGATGGCGGGGCGAGAAGAAAGTTGTTTGTAGAGTTCCGGGAAAATGTAGGCCTCAACGCGTGAGCGGCATGCCGGACACTGCACCGGTTGCCCCGGATCAAACAAATTGACCGGCAATGGTTGACTGCAGTGAGGGCAACTCAGATTTGCGACCATTTAATCTGAAAATCCGAAAGAGAGAGGTTAGCTCTTTTCCGTAGGGCGGTCGCGTTTGATTACTCGGGTGTCCGCGATGTAGTCATGAAGCGCGCGACGCTGCGGATCGAAAGCAACCATGATGTAGCC
Source organism: uncultured Verrucomicrobiae bacterium (assembly GCA_963793135.1). GTDB lineage: Bacteria > Verrucomicrobiota > Verrucomicrobiia > Chthoniobacterales > JAFAMB01 > JAFAMB01. The sequence continues at coordinate 196,541 of CAWBYX010000022.1, read as the reverse complement.
GATGTACATGGTCAGATCGCTGATCAGCAGTCCAAAAAAACGAATGGCCGCTCTGCTGTAGGTGACTCTGGAAAAATCTGAACGGACAATCCGCAGGTGAAGCAAAAGTTTTCCTGGGGTGCCTCCGAAACGTCCGACGAAAAAAACTTCATAAGCCAACGACAGGATCATGCCAAGCAGAAGATAGGCAGCCTCCAAGGTCAGGAAGGTGCCTAACTGGGCAGTGTTTTCGAGTCCTCCCATGCTGCCAGGCGCCGGGAGTGGATGCATTTGCACGAAAGCGGCGTTGATCATCATTAAAGGACCCCTAACGATCAACAAGAACAATCCATCCAACAGCCTGGCAGAAAACCGAATCCAAAATCCGCCGTAGTGCGCTGTTTCTTCGCTGGCCAATCCCTCGCGAACCTTCTGGAAGTACAAGGTTTTGCATCCTTGGGCAAATGAATAAATCCCGGTAACGGACGGCCGACTCCTGATCGACGTTTCGCTGACACTCGTGACAACGGACCGAAGCTCGGTTGAACATTTCTCCAAACGGCTTCCATTCGCTCATCCCCGGCCGCCAAACTGGAGTGCTCCACTCGATCGCTCCAGAGAGTTCAAGAGTTTCCAGGTTTGCTTCCTCGACAGGACCTTCGCGCCGCCCGTCTACCCCGTAATACCAGGTCATAGAATGATCGCAGGAAATGCTCGCGGAAAGGTCGACCGCAGTCAAAGGGAAACGGGCGGGGGAAGAAACGGGTCGGCGTGTCGGCGTAAGGCGGGTCGGCGTAGAGCGCTATGGCGTGGTGCGTAGAGCGTGGCACCCACCGTTTTTTGCTGGCGATGTTAAGAAATCGAGGACGAGCACGATACGATAACGAGAACGATTGAGGAGAGAAGCTTGGTTACGCCGACACTACCGCCGACACGCCCCTACGCCGACCCGCCGACCCGTTTCCCCCTGCCAGTTGGCCAAGGGTCTGGATCGCGGATTCCATGCGTGCGGACCACGGGTAGCCGCAACTGAGACGCAGACAATTACGGTAATTTTTTCCGTTGGCTGAAAAGATGCATCCTGGTGCAATGGCAATCCGGTGCTGGTTCATCGCACGGGCGGCAAGTTCTGTGGTATCCAGTTTTCCAGCAAACTCGATCCATAAAACAAATCCGCCCTGGGGGCGGGAGATTCTGATTTCAGACGGAAAATAACATGAGACGGCGTTGCTGAAGCGCTGCAGTTGGTCAACGAAAAATGTTCGGATTTTCCTGAGATGCGCGTCGTAAGACCCATGCTCCAGGAATTCAGCAATTGCCAATTGCGTAATCGTGGGACAAGCCAGCGTTTGGTTCGTTTTGAGTTGCAGGATTTGATCCCGGAATCTGCCCGGCGCAATCCAACCCACTCTCAACCCAGGGGCCAACGTCTTGGAGATCGAACTGCAGAGCAGGACGAGGCCCTCCGTGTCGAAAGCTTTTGCGGCAACCGGTCGCCGATCGCCAGGGGGGCAAAGATCACCGTAAATATCGTCTTCGATGAGCGGCACCTGGTATTTGGCCAAGATCGAAACCAGCTTCTTCTTCTTTTCGACTGACAAAGTGCACCCAAGAGGGTTGGAGTAATTCGTCACCAGCAGACAGGCGCCAATCCTCGGTATGGATCGGACGGCATGCTCAATGTCTTCCGGGGAAACACCTGTTCGCGGATCGGTGGGTAGTTCGACGACACGCAATCCAAGATTCTCAATCATCTCAAGGATTCCATAGTAAGTCGGTGACTCGACCAGAACAGCCGAGTTGGGGGGACAGACAGTCCGGAGCGCCAAGGAGAGCGCTTCGGCCGCGCCGTTGGTGACAATGAAGTCCTCCGGCTTCATGAGACATCCCCAATCGCTGGCTCGTCGCGCCAACTGCCTGCGCAGTTTAGGGTGGCCGGCGGGTTCCGTGTAACCTACGATTTCTGACGCACTTGACCGGGCAATTGCGGAGATCATGCGTCCGAGCTTGGTGGCCGGAAGGATTTCCGGAGAGGGTACGGCCGTTCCCAAAGGGACAACATCTTTGGCATTTCCCAAGGAAAATGCCTGGTACCGCAGCTTGCTGACTTCAACCGGTGAGGCTTCCAACCGGAGCGGTTGAGGCAACGGTTCCGGTGTTTGGTTTCTGAATTTGATATAAAATCCGCTTCTGGGCCTGGCTTCAAGAAAACCGCGGTCCTCCAGCACTCGGAACGTATGCAGGACGGTCTCCATACTCAACCGGTGATCCCCGCAGAGCGTTCGAACGGATGGCAGACGATCTCCGGGACGGAAGACGTTGGCCCGAATTTGCACTTCCAAAGAATTGGCCAGCGCGAGGTACGCTGGGAAACGTGTCGGCGGCTCGGCGGATCGTTTTGGGAGTGGACCGAAGGGTTGTCGTTTGGTGCGAAGCATTTGGCGGTGAGTGCATCCATGGCACTTGATTGGAAACAAGGCAAACTGTTCTGGTTGGTTTTCTATAGAACTGTATCTGTTCTGGTTGGATAATCCGTCCGAATCTCGTGACGTGAAATCATTGTCGGTTGCGTCCCTTGGTCCTCCGGTGGTCAAAAGCAGATCTCCGGAATGGCAAAGCTGGTTCTTTACGACCCTTGGTGTGGTTTGCTTCAGTTTCACTTTTCCGATGACGCGCTTATGCCTGCGCACATTTGACCCGATCTTGATTGCGCTGGTTCGCGGTGCGGGAGCCGGGCTGGCGGCGCTTATTGTTCTCGTGTTGAGCAAAAGCCGAACTCCGGACCGCGGCCAATTGGTTCGCCTGTGTTCTGCGGCGGTTGGGATGGTTGTCCTTTTTCCGATCCTGGTTTCAATCGCACTGCAATCTGTCCCTGCGACCCATGCGTCGGTGCTCGGATCGATTCTGCCACTTGCGACCGCTGTCTTTGGAGTGGTCCGCGGACGTGAAAAGGTTTCGCGCGGGTTTTGGATATTTGCGATTCTAGGGACCTGCCTGATCGGCCTCTTTTCCGCGTATCGATCGGGGTTTCATTCGGTTGATAAGGCGGATCTGCTGTTGGTGGCGGCGTTTATCGCTTGTTCGTACGGGTACGCCGAAGGAGGTCTGCTCGCACGTGAAATGGGGGGATGGCTGGTGATCTGCTGGGCGCTGGTGACCGTGCTCCCTCTCGAGTTGATCGCGCTGTGGATCTACCTTTCGCGTGCCGGTCTGCAAATCGGCACCGTACCGGCAGAATCATGGGTGGGTTTGTTCTATCTCACGGCGGTCAGCCAATTCATCGGGTTTTTCTTTTATTACAAAGGCCTGGCGTTGGGAGGCATTGCAAAGATGAGCCAGGTGCAATTGATCTTACCGTTCCTGGCAATCTTCGCCGCACACTGGATTTTAGGCGAGCCAATCGATGGCTCGGTGATTTTCGGTGTGCTGGTGATGACGGGGATCGTCGCGGCAGGGCGGCGGGGGCAGAAACGGGTCGGCGGGTCGGCGTAGGGCGTGGGGGAAACGGGTCGGCGGGTCGGCGTAGGGCGTGTCGGCGGGAGTGTCGGCGTGGCCAATCGCTCCTCAATCGTTCTCGTTTGCTGTGCTCGTCCTCGATTTCTTAACATCGCCAGCAAAAGACACGTGGTGCCACGCCCAACGCCATCAACGATAGCGTCCACGCCGACCGCCTACGCCGACCGCCGACCCGTTTCTGCCCCGCCGACCCGTTTCTCCCCACGGCTTTCGGAAACGCGGGTCGACTTTTTGGAGAAAGGGTTGATCGTGGTGTACTCTGTTTGGCTGCACAGGTGCCGTGATTTCTCTGTACCAACGACGAGTGTAGCTCGAGCCCAACACAGAAATCTGACTGACTCATGGCACGTGCTGCGGAAGCGAAGGGTAAGCTGCGAATTGGCGATGACTGGAACGCAATCCGGATCATCGCTCTATCGCAGAGCAACCCGCTGAAAGCTATTGCCGAGCTCGTCGAGAACAGCATCGACGCGCACGCGCGAAAGATCACGATCACGCGTGGTCGGGAGCACGGCGAACACTATCTCGCCATCCGCGACGATGGCGATGGCGTTCCACGCGATGCTAACGGCATTCCCGATTTCCGCTACGTCGCCACGCACATCTGCGATTCGGTGAAGCGTCGTCTGAAGTCCCAGGGGACGGGAGTGGGAATCCAGGGCGAGTTTGGCATTGGCTTACTGAGCTTCTGGACGTTTGGCGAGCGGCTCGTCATGACCTCTACCGGGAGTGACCAGCGCGCCTACCAGATGACCATGAACAAAGGGGATCCCAGTTACGAGATAAGCCCTCGGCGCATACTGTTCGCCGAGCGTGGCACGGAGGTTCGCATCTCGCCGCTCCTCGAAGGCATTCGTACACTGAGCGGGGAGAAGATCCAGTGGTATCTAGCTTCGGAGCTGCGCGATCGTATTCGCAACTCCGGAGTGCGCATCAGCGTCATGGACAAGCTGGCGCGCAAACAATTCGAGGTCGAGCCGCGGCAGTTCGATGGTCGCCTGCTGCATCAGCTGCCGCCGGTCCGCACTTCTTACGGCGATGCCTATGTGGAACTGTATGTGACCGAGCCCGCGGAGCCCTCGCGCGTTGCGCTTTACCGTTCCGGCACGCGTGTGGTTGAGGTGCTCGGCTCTCTTCCAGGTCTCGAGAATTCTCCCTGGACGTCGAGCTATCTCGAGGGCCTCATCGATGTGCCTTTTTTGAACGTCACGCCGGGTACGCGCAGCGGTATCATCCACGACGAGCGCTACGCGGCTCTGTGCGAGGCCCTGCGGCCGCTTGAGGAAGATCTGAATGCGCTGATTGCCGAGCAGCAACGCGCGAAGGAGGAGCAGGCGAGCCAGCAGCTCATGCGTGCCATTCAGCGCGCCTTTCACGAGGCACTGCTGGCCCTGCCGCCGGAGGAGTACGACTGGTTCGACGTGCACGCGCGCTCAGGTCGGCGGGGCGAGGCGCGTCATTGGGGTGAGAACGGCAAAGCGCCCGAGACTTTGCCGGACGATCAAGTGCTGGGCGCGGCCGAACCGGAGCCCTCGCCAGAGCGACAGCGCCAGTTCTTCGAGCACGCAGGATCGCTCTTCAGTGTCGTTGTCTCGCCGGCGGCGAGCACGATTGCCGTGAACGCCTCGTCCCGCCATTTCAAAGCGCTGCCCCGCGACCGGTCCAGACGCAGAGTGACAGATGACCTGCAATTCCGCTGGGAAATCATCGAAGGTGGGGGCACCCTCGCGAGTGAGCACGATCAGGAGATCAATTTTCAGGCACCGGCGACGCCTGGACTCGTGCGATTGCGCGTCACCGTGAGGCAGCGCGATGTCACCTGTTCCGCGGAAGCGCTCATTACGGTGACCGACAGCCTTGTCCCCTCCACTGGTTCAGGGGTGATCGATGCACGCGGTCTTCCCGGATATACCTTCGAGTGCGCGTCGGGCGAATTATGGCGCTCCCGCTTCGATGCGACACGCAACGTGATCGTCGTGAACAACGGCCATCGCGATTTCGTGTTCGCCTCGCGTACCCAAGCGCTCAAACTGCGCTATCTACTAAGGCTGTATGTCAAGGAGCTCGTCCTGCGAAATTTTAGCGGCGTCCCCGGGGATCAGCTTCTCGAGCGCATGATCGAGCTGTCGCTCTATACGGAGGACAAGCTTTGACTCCTCTATGATGGGGCGCTTGCTCCCCCGTGTTTCACGTTCCTGATTTGCCAGGCACGCACAGCTTGTGGGTTCGCCAGATTGGGGCGGCATGCTTATGCTCGGTTTTCGCGCACGATCTTAGCCTGGCCGGCCGAGCGCGCCGAGGCTCTGAAGCGTCTCAGCGGCCAGCTTCAAGGTAAGCTCACCCGCGGGAAGCTCTCGACAGAGCCCCGCTGCTTCTCCGGCCGTTAGCCCGCTGAAGTCGGTAGAGCCCTGGGACTCCGCCTTCTTGCGCAGTGGCTCAAGTGCAAGTGCGCCCAGAGGAAAAGACGGAACATCGGTGGCACAACGACCTCGCGGACGATACGATTGACGAGTAAAGAGCGGGCCGCCCCGTTAGCACATTGCTGATCGCGCTGGGCTTGCCGTTCGCGGACTCGATGGCTGCACGATGAGGTAGCGAGCCGTCTGCGGCACAAGCAAAGACATTGCAGCTTCCACCGCCGCAGCCCGCGGGGCTTACGTTTCATATTATTAGCCCTGACTGCATCCGACCTAACCGATAATATTAGTCAGGCATGCGTAAATCCATGAAGATTACGACAATCGCGCCGCTCGCTCTGGCTTTCATCCTGGCCGGCTCAACTTTATCTACGTCCTGGCCGCGCCGGATTACAGAGGTCCTGCTCCAGGGGAGACGATGCACCTCGTGCCGCGAGCCAAAATCGGCGTTGCCGCTGTGCGCAATCTTCGTCAAGGGGGAGGCGGACCTCCACAGACATCGCGACTTTCGATAACGACTGGACATCCAGCTTGGCCTAAACACTCGTCGGGTGCATATTCGAATCAAGTCAACTTCTATTCAGCGACCGACGCCAGGGAGGCTAATCGATATGCAGACAGCTTTTTCCATAAGCAATGTGACGTTCTCTGCCAGCTTCAACCCATTACCCACCTCTGAGGGAGGAGGAACCTCGCTTACGGTACATTTTCAAATCTTCAATAGGGGGCCTAATCATATTTCCGGATTATATGTAACGACTGATTCTTGGGCAACTTGGCAGATCGTTCCGGCTCGATTTGTGGATTTCAACGATGGAGGCGAGAACTGGGTCGCCAACTTCGGTGTCAACACGCAGATAAAAACCTTCGAATTCGTCATATTTTGCGACGATTTCGGTGGTTTTAATTCTGTTCCCAGAATCTGGAACACGAACGGAGGAGCCGTATTTCAGGCAACCTCTACAGAGATCTAGTAAATCGTCACGGTGATCTGAGCGACGAATCGCAGTATGGCACCGATCGTGCGGGAATGCTGCTGGAGCAAAACATGGAAATCAAAGGTGCAACCCTTTTATACACATTGGCTGGCCTGATGATCACGTTCGCGGGGTTCTCGGCGCTCTTGTTGTTCATCCGACCGGCCGCTGGAGCGAGGTTGTCACTGCTTGACAGATACCTTGCAAAAACGGTCATGACGCACATTTTCGTACTGACGGCGGGAGCGCTGCTGCCGGCGCTATTTGCGCTCTACGACATTCGGGAAACGTGGATTTGGCGAGGCTCTGGTGTGCTTTTCGCACTACCGATGCTGTCTCTTCAGGTCACCTATCCGCGCCGGCGCCGCAAGGTGGTGGGCAATGGACCGCCGCCTGCGGTATTCGCGATCTTCGTTGTATTCGGATCCGCTGTGACACTGGCGATGCTTGGCTACGTTTTAGTAGGCCTCCAATACAGTGCCGCAGCCTACATCACTGCGTTGACGATCGATTTCTTCACGGTCGTTTTCGGCTTCGTGGTCGCGCTCGACGTCATTATGCAACAACCAATGGAAGTGTCGGATCGGCCGACGCCGCATTAGCTCCGCTTTCCGGATCGGACCCTTGTGACATTCCAGTGGTAGCACGCGAGAGCGAGGTTACTTTTTCGCAAGGCGGGTGGAACAAAAATGAGATTCTTTCAATGGATTCTCTGTTGGCTTTGGAGCCTCGGGCCAAGGACGTCCCGTAGGGACAAACCGATCGAGCCTCTCGATCGATTCGTGCGTGCGCCTGCAAGGATCACACCGTACCCTACGGGACGGATCTTTTGGGGTGGCGCTCTCCCAGGCACTTCGTGCCAGGCTACGATCGCATCGTCCCTCCGGGACATTTCAAACAACCTTCAGCTATGAAAGAACACTTTCGTATTCAGTGCGGAATACATTTCCAGTGAACATGTCTGTCTGTGGCTATCATAGAATGCGGTGCGCTGAGAAGACTAACCATTTCAAACAGAGGACGCTCCTTCTCAGTTTGTACTGATAGTCTTGTTGCCCGGACTTTTTAATAAGAACCGCCACAGAGTAGCCAACCGTCCGCAGGAATAAATGCAGGCAGGAGATCAACAGGTAACTCTTGGTGGCTAAAAATGAGTAATGTTTATTCCAATATTGCAAATCGGCTTTTTGCCTCTCGATATCAAAATGAAGCGGAGCGTTCGAGGAACTGGCGCCGCCGTAATGGATAGCTTCGGACGACGGGACAAAAACTACCTGCCATTGGTGAGCCCAGAAACGCTTGCACCAATCCATATCTTCACTGAAAATAAAAAATTCTTCATCCAGCAAGCCGACTTGCTCCACAGCTTCTCTTCGGACCACCCAAAAGCAGCCAAAGAGAATATCGACAGACCGGAGACTATCTTGCTTCCAATGAGTCAACGAGTAGCCAGTTAGCATTTTGTTTCCTGGAAATAAAGTGTCTAAGGCGAGCGCTCGGCAAAACATGTTCCAGAGGTTGGGGAATCCGCGACACGAACGCTGCAATATGCCATCAAATCCTATCATTCTCGGACCAACCATTCCCACCTTGGGATGGTCCTGGCAAAAGTCCACCAGGCCGGTAATGCAATTGGGCAGCACCTTCACGTTCCGCCGGAAAAGAAAATGGTTCAGAATTAATGCTAATCTGGAATAGATTGGCCGAAGTTGTCTATCTATGACCGAGTCTGCCAAACCGTTAGTCAGTGTCGTGATGCCCGTCTACAACGCGGAACGGTTCGTAGCTCAGGCAATGCAGTCCGTGCTGGGGCAGAGCCTTTCCAACTTCGAGTTGTTGGTTGTCAATGACGGCAGCCAGGATAAAAGCCTGAGAATATGCAAAAGTCTGGCGGACGCCCGCACCCGTATCCTGCACCAGAAGAATTGCGGGGTCTCCAGTGCACGCAATACTGGCATCGCCCAAGCCTGTGCTGGAATCATCGCTTTGATCGATGCCGACGATGTATGGGCGCCCGAGAAACTAGACCGCCATATTGCGCACTTGCGCGAGCGTCCCGGCGTCGGCATCAGTTATGCAGGCGCAAATCTGATCAACGAGGCTGGCCGTGCTTTAGGCGTTTATCAGCGCCCGGTTCTCTACGGAGTTACGCCGCGTCAGGTCTTCTGCGGACGAGTGATTAGAAACGGCTCGGTGCCAGTATTTCGGCGTGAGGTTCTGGACGAGATCGCCTGGAGAGTCACGGCGGATCGCCTTTGCTATTTCGACGAAAGCTTTCGCCGGTCCGAGGACGTCGAATGTTGGACCCGGATCGCTCTGACCTCGCGGTGGGCCTTCGAAGGATTGCCCGGCGAGTTCACGAGTTACCGTGTTCATACCGCTGGTATCTCTGCGGATGTGCTTTGTCAGCTTGAAACTTGGGAACGCGTCTGTGCAAAAATCGCGACTTACGCCCCGAACTTCATCGCCGAGCACGGGCAGGAAGCGCGCGCCAGAGAACTACGCTACCTGGCCCGCCGTTCTTTCCGCAACCGCGACGGTGCGTTGGCACTTAAACTTGCATTGCAGGCATTGCGTACCTGGCCCAGACTTCTACGAGACGAGCCGTTGAAGACATCTGGAACACTCGCAGCTTGCGCGCTGTTGCGAATATCCCAGGGCGTCCGTTCGACCGCTCGGTCGCATTTTAGTGCATCGTCTCATAAGTAGGAGGCATACCGTTGGCTTCAAAAGGGTTTGGATGCAGTGGCGCTAGGACTGCCTGCGCTGGAAAGCGTCTCGCCGGTCGGACCGGATAAAATCGCGTCCTTTTCATGTTGGGTCAGAACTCGACCGCTTGGACTTTCTGGCGGGTACGTATTCAGGGCAGCATCTGACCAAAAGCCGCTGCGCCGTCCGCCGCGCGACTGCCGATTCCGGTGAATCGCTTGTAAGACGATTCGGTCGATCAACTCATTTTAGCGACTGGTATTGCAGTTATGGAGGCTAAGGGTTCGGATAGATGGCAGCTAAACCTCCGTTCAGACCAACCGTTGGCAACCTCAAACCTAATCTACCCGCGTCGCCCGAATTTTTATCTAGCTCCTCAATTATATAAATAGTAGCCCCTCCTTGAGGGAAAGGAACACCACCTATCAAATTACGACTCCTCAAAGAGACGGCTCAAAGCGTCAACGACCCCGCAGCATCAGTCCATGACAGGTTATCCGTCAACGCGCTAAGCGCAGATGCCAAATTTGACGGTGTTAGTAGTTATGGTCCGCTGTTCGTCCTGCCAAAACTGGAGGAAGCCGAATCGCCGAAACCGGTTGATCGCAGGAGCGAACCAGGCTCGCGTTTGCGGCCATCCCCTCTGCCCACCATCGAGGTCTTAGGCATTCGCGTCGCCAATGCTTCTAAAACCGAAACGCTGGACTGGATTTTTGCCAGACTTGCCTCCGTTAGACGAACTTGCGTTCACTATCTCAATGCTCATTCCAGCAACGTCGCAGCCTTCGACTCTGAATATAGAAGGGCACTGTCAAATGCCGATTTGGTAGTACCGGATGGTTCAGGGGTAGCCATTTCTGCTCGACTGCATGGGAAGCGCCTGGTCTGCAATCTCAATTTGACTGATTTGATTCCGTTGGTTTGCCAGAGGCTGGCCGATATTGGCGGCTCGGTATTTCTACTCGGCGGTGATATCGGGATAGCAGACGCTGCGGCGAAGAACTTAGTAAATTCCTACCCAGGGCTGCGCATCGCCGGTACTCACCATGGCTTCTTCAGTGAAGATCAAGGAAATCAGGTGATTCAACAGATCAATAGTTCCAGTGCTCAGATGTTGCTCGTGGCCATGAGTGTGCCGCGCCAGGAGATGTGGCTCAATCGCATGATGCCGTTTCTTAATCCAACCCTTGCATTTGGTGTTGGAGGGTTGTTTGACTTTCTCTCGGGCCGTATTCCCCGTGCTCCGACCGCATGGCAAGCGATCGGGATGGAGTGGGCCTATCGCCTTTATCAGGAACCGAAGCGGATGTGGCGGCGATATCTTCTCGGCAATCCCCTTTTTCTGGCGCGTAGTCTGGCGGCTACCGCCCGAACACGGATACTGCCAATTCGCCGCAGGCTCGGTGTGACCGGAAAGCGGATTCTGGACGTTTGCGGTGCTGGCGCAGGATTGTTGCTGTTGGTGCTACCAATGCTGCTACTCGCCGCCGCGATTCGGTTGACGTCGCCGGGTCCGGCCATTTTTCGCCAAAGGCGGGTCGGGAAGGACGGCAGCCTTTTTACTATCTACAAGTTCCGCTCGATGTATATGGATGCCAGGGCGCGATTTCCCGAGATTGCCAGGATGAATCACCACGGCGAGCGTAGCATTACCTTCAAAATAGTGAAGGACCCGCGCGTCACCCCGATAGGACGCTGGCTGCGGCGAAGTTCGATTGACGAAATGCCGCAGCTCTGGAACGTCCTAACAGGTGATATGTCCCTCGTCGGCCCGCGGCCGGCTCTTCCTGAAGAGGTGATGCGTTACACGGAAGGACAGCGCCAGCGCCTTCGCTCTCGTCCCGGATTGACCGGTCTTTCGCAAGTGTCCGGTCGAGCTGATCTTCCGTTTGAACAGCAGGTGCGATTAGACTTGTTTTACCTACAGACCTGCAATTTGCAGTCGGATTTTCGCATTCTGTTACGAACAGTCCCGGCTGTCTTTTCCGCACGAGGCGCTTACTGAGGGACTTCGCCAGGTTTGATCGCCCTTTGCCGATTATCGAGTCGCCAAACCTCCGTACTTGGTAGTCTAAGTTGACTATAGGGGTTGCCGATGAAAACGGAGCAGCACCTGAAAGAGGATCAATAGGTTTTTCTTGGAATAGCCGGACCTCAAAAGACATACTGCCACGTTCCGCCGACGACGCTCGCATCGATCCCGTAGTTGATGCCTTTTAGAGTTGTCCGAAAGAGCCATCCGTCGGTATTGAATGCGCCAATCCAAGTCCAGTTATAGACTCCCGGTCGAAACCCTCCTACATAGCCTGCGGACCCTGCGCCACCGCCTAAGTCGTAAGCGCTAAAAGGCTGCAGAGCGTGCAAAGGAGAAAAAGTTTTTCCTCGGATCACGCTAACAAGTTTGCCGAACGGAAATGGACCGGCTTCCATTAAGTTAGGTGCATTAAAGGGGAACCAGGGAGATCAGGATTACGTGTTGCCGGCAAACACTGATGTGACGCGATACAGTCTCGTTGCTATCTACTGATCGCCAGATTCACCCCAAACGCCTCTTGAGCCGCCTCCAGTTCTCCCGCCGCCTGTAGCACATCACCAACTCCTCTGTTGGCCATAGCCACGCCGACACGCAACACGCCGACACGCGTCCCGCGCCGCGCCCGCCTGTCCTCGGATTCTTTGATTATGTAGGGGGGAAGGCAGCCTGTTTTTGCTGTGGTGGTCAAAGATCGAGGACGAGGACGAGCACGATTAGGGGGGAGGGGGAGAGGAAGTTGAACGGCGGACGATAAGCTCTGGAGTAAAAATGAGGGTTTCCAAGGGTTTACCGCCGCGGAGTCGGGCCAAGAGGAGTTCCATGGTGCGTTTGCCCATTTTCTCGGTCGGCTGGGCGATAACGGTCAAAGGAGGTTCCATATAGCGCGCCCAAAAGGAATCATCGAAACCGACGATCGAAATCTGGCCGGGAATGGTGATGCCATGGTCGCGGACAAAAGCGATGACACCCGCGGCCATTTCCATGTTTGCCACGAAAAGCGCGCTGGGCGGATGACGCAGCGAAAACAGCTTTTGCGCACATTGATAACCAGATTCCTGAAGAAAATTCCCAAATTGGACGTAGCCCTTTTTGACCCGGATGCTGTGAGCGCGAAACGCGTCTTCGAATCCAGCGAGGCGCCCTCGGGCGTTCGAAAGGTGTGGTGGTCCGGCAATCGTGGCAATGTCGAGATGGCCCAGCTCAATGAGATGTTGAGTCGCGAGCTCCGCGCCTCGCCGGTTGTCAACGACCACCGTGTCGACATTTTTCAGGCCTGACTCACGGTCAAGATCGACCAGGACAACACCGGATTTCTGGAAGGTCCGCAGAAGATCAAGATTCGCGCCCGTCGAGCAATTGATGACGCCGGACACTTTTCGCTCAAGCAAAAGTTGGAGAGCGGCTTCTTCTTTGGCGCTGTCTTCGTCGGCGTTGCAGATCAGGACGGTGTAACCGTTGATCCTGGCTTCGTCTTCGATCGCTTTGACCACCGCGGCAAAGAAAAGATTTCGGATATCGGAGATCACGATGCCGATGGTTCTGGTCTGTTGGGTACGCAGCGAGCGTCTGGTTCCATTGGGGGTGTAGCCATGGCGGTGGACTGCCGCAAGGACGCGTTGGCGAGTTGGAGGAGCCACATCTTCGGGCCGGCTGAGGGCTCGTGAAATCGTGGCGATGCTGAGATTCAGCTCGTGGGCGAGTTCGTGGAGCGTCATGGAAAAGAGAGTGAGCCTGGGGGCTGGCAACGTGGGCTTGACAAGTTTTTTGCACGAATTATAACTCGATGTAAAGTTTTACATTTTGCTCCCCCATTTCAGTCGCGGCGATCCTGGAAGGATTATCTGGCACGGCGGAATAACTTTGGTTTCGCCGGATTGGTGTTCCCTCTATGTTGGTGCATTGCCCCCGTAATTTTATGGCTGCCCCAACCGAACAGACCGAAGCATCGAGTCCATTGGCTCTGCAAATGCGGGGAATCTCCAAAAGTTTCGGTCCGACGCCCGTTTTGAGGAAAGTCGATTTTGAGCTGCGGGCCGGTGAAATCCACGCGTTGATGGGCGAGAACGGCGCGGGCAAGTCGACCCTGATGAAGATTGCGGCCGGACTGATCGACCAATTTGACGGAGAAATCCGGGTGGCCGGCCGACCACATCGTTTGGCATCTCCGCGCGATGCCACCAGGGCCGGCATCGCGATGATCCAGCAGGAACTCAGCCTGGTGCCTGAACTTGCCGTCGACGAGAACATCTTCCTTGGGCAGGAAAAAATTCGATCCCTTTTTATGGTGGACAGAGAGCAACAAGTCCGAGCGGCTCGCGAGGTCCTGCTGCCTTTGGATTTTCATGGCCGGATCGATCAACCGATCGCCAAATTACGGGTGGGCGAGCAGCAATTGGTGGAGATTGCCAAAGCCCTGGTCGCGAAGGCGCGGATCCTGATCATGGATGAACCGACGTCGGCGTTGTCGATCAATGAGACCGAGCGTCTGTTCCAGGTGATTCGGAAATTGGCCAAAGAAGGCGTGGCCATCGTTTATATTTCGCATCGGATGGAGGAAGTCGTTGCGCTGGCGGACCGGGTAACGGTGCTACGGGATGGGCAGCTGATCGGGACTGTCTCCCAGGAGAAAGCAAGCCGGCGTGAGATCATTCGGATGATGGTCGGCCGCGAATTGCAGGAAGTCTTCGCAAGTGGCAGATCAGAAACTGCCACTCGGAAGCCGGTGCTCGAGGTACAAAATCTCTGGTTGGAAAATCCCGCACCGACGGTTGCCCGCTCGATGCTGGTGTGGAACGTGAGCTTTTCAGTGGTGGCGGGGGAGGTGTTCGGGATTGCCGGATTGCTCGGCGCCGGCCGCACTGAGACCCTGGAAGTTTTGTTTGGGTTACATGCCGGAACCTCTGGCGGGGAAATCCGGATCGAAGGCGAAACGGTCCGTCTTTTAAATCCGGTGGACGCGAAAGCTGCCGGAATCGCGCTGGTGACCGAGGATCGCAAACGAGACGGTCTCGTACTCGGCGCAGGAATAGACCGGAACGCGGAGCTGGCAGTTCTGCGAACGATTGCTGCCTTTGGTTTGGTCTCGTCGAATGGGGAGTTGGAGCTGGCCGAGCGAACGATTAAAAATCTTGCCATCCAGGCGAGCGGGCCGCGGCAACCAGCCGGCACCTTGAGCGGCGGCAACCAGCAAAAACTGGTGATCGGGAAGTGGTTGCTAACCCAACCGCGGGTCTTGCTGCTGGACGAACCGACCCGCGGAATCGATGTGGGCGCCAAGGCAGAGATTTATCGTTTGATTGGGACGTTGGCGGAGCAGGGATTGGCGATTGTCCTGGTCTCCTCTGAACTGCCGGAATTGACGTTGCTCAGCGATCGGATCCTGGTGCTCTGCGAGGGGCGCCCGACCGCGTTGTTGAACCGGGATCAGTTCTCGCACGAAACCATCCTGGAGTATGCCTCACCGGGAGGGTCGGTTCAGCCTGAATTTGAAGAGATGGAGGTGGCTCGGTGAAAAGCCTTCTTTCATCGACTGGAAAGTTTCTGCTGCAAACCAAATTATTCTGGGGTTTGGCAGTTCTGTATCTGGTGGGAGTCTTTTCCTCGCCGATCAACCACAAAGGCGTGAACATCTTCCTGAGTCCAGGGAACCAGTCGGACGTACTCCGCCAAGTCTCCAACAATGGAATCATCGCGGTCGGGATGACGCTGGTGATTTTGACCGGAGGAATTGATCTGTCTGTGGGCTCGATGATGGCGCTGGGTTCAGTGGTCTGCGCGATGCTGCTGACTGAACAGGGTTGGACCAATGCGTCTTTACTGGCTATCCCGGTTCTGGCGATTGTCTCGTTTTTCCTCTGCGCCTACCTGGTACCTTTGATTGCCATCAATGCCACCAGAGGTTCCTCAAAGCCGGTGGAAAAGGCGAGTATCTCGATCCGTTGGTCCGGGATCATCCTTGGAGCAATCGTCGCGACCCTGTCCGTATGGTGGACGGTCGGCCAAATCGGCCCGAAGTTCGGGGTGCTCGGAGTCTTAATTTCCGTCCCAGCGGTCGGGCTTGTTTTTGGAGCCTTCAACGGGCTGTTTATCACTAAAGGCAAGATGCAGCCCTTCATCGTAACGCTGGCTATGATGGTCGCCATATTAGGAATAGCGCGCCTCTTAGGCGGCACTAATATGGCCGTGCATGCGGTCTACACCGGGACCAATTGCACCGAGGATTTTGATATCCTTCGCGCATTGCTCTTCCAGGTTTTACCGGTTCCAGGAATATTTTTTATCATTGCCGTTTTGGTTTTTGGATTTGTCTTAAAAGTGAGCACCTTCGGCCGTTACATTTATGCGATCGGTGGCAATGAACAAGCGGCACGGCTTGCGGGTATCCAGGTGGATCAGTTGAAAATTGCCGTCTATGCAATCTCCGGGATGCTCGCATCCACCGCCGGCGTCCTTTACACCGCGCAATATCGGCAAGGCAAACCGGATGCAGGCGCAGGAGCGGAATTGGATGCCATCGCGGCGGTGGTGATTGGCGGCACCAACCTGATGGGCGGCAGAGGTTCAATGATCGGGACCCTGGTGGGTGTGCTGATCTTCGGTTTCTTGGGAAATATCCTCCAGTTGCGGAATATTGACAGCAACACGCAACTTGTCCTGAAAGGAGTGATAATCCTGGCTGCGGTGCTGCTGCAAGAGGGGCAGCTTGGGGTGCGATGGAAACAAATCCGCGGCTACTTCGATTCAGGAGCCAGAAGTCGGCGATTCAGGAGTCAGGAGCATACCACGGGCGAGCGCGTGAGCAGGGATTTCTTCAGGACCATCAAGAATTTTATAGTCCAGTCAACGTTGGTAGAGAACAAAAGGTAATAACAAGAAAAGGGTAACCAATTCCCCCTATGAACAGAAGAAAGTTTATCAAAGCAACAGTGGTCGCAGCAGCGGCCTCGACGGTGTTCAAGCCGTTTTATATCCGTGCCCAATCGAAGAAGTATCGATTTGGTTTTTCACAGGTAACGACCGTTGAACCATGGCGCGTGCAGTTCAACAAAGATATGATCAAGGAAGCCGGTAAACATCCGGAGCTTGAGTTGATCATTACCGATGGGCAAGACAAGACAGAGAAGCAGGTGGCCGATGTCGAGAATCTGATTCAGCAGGGCGTCGACGTGCTGTTAGTTAGTCCGAAGGAATCGGCTGGGCTAACGGGCGTTGTCCTGAAGGCGATCGACGCAAAAATTCCGGTCATCATTCTTGACCGGAATGTCGAGACCGATAAATACGTGCAGTTTATCGGAGGTGACAATGTCCTGATCGGCCGGGAAGCCGGGAAGTACGCTGTAGAATTGTTGGGCGGCGCAGGCAACGCGAAGGGCAATTTGGTCGAGTTGTGGGGCGGCATGGGGACGCAGCCCGCTCACGATCGACACGATGGATTCATGGAAAGTGTCGGCAAAGAATCGGGCATCAAATCGTTGTTGCAGCCGATGGACTGCGATTGGAAACAGCAGAAGGCCTATGAAGTGATGTCAACAGCCTTAAAATCATTTGATCACATCGATCTAGTCTACGGCCACAATGATCCTGAAGCTTATGGCGCCTATTTAGCCGCGAAGGATGCCGGGCGTGAGAAGGAAATTAAGATTCTTGGGATTGATGCGTTGCCGGATGAAGGTGTCACCTGGGTATCGAAGGGGCAGCTCACTGCGACGTTTCTGTATGCCACGCCAGGGGCGGAAGGGGTTCGTCAGGGATTGAAGATCGTCAATGGCGAAAAGGTGGAGAAGAAAATCACCCTGCCGACGATGAAAATTGATAAGTCGAACGCCGAGCAGATCCTAAAGGAGAACGGACTGGCGTAAGGGGAAGGAGTTGCAGGAGTTCAGGAGTTGCAGGAGTTACAGAATAGGAGCGAGCCCCCGGGGACTATTTTATCCCTTCATTCTGTAACTCCTGAACTTCTGAACTCCTGACTTCTGTTTCTTTCGGCTCTGACAAAGCGAGCGGTCGTGCTTGTTCGAGCCGATTCTCAAGATCAGCGGCAACTTTAGCGGCGAGCCCCGCGTTGCTCCTGTCGAACCTGAAACTGAAACGTCTGTTCTTGCCCAGGCTGTAAAGTCGAAGCTCTTCGAAGAGCAGGCGCCGCTCCAGCGATACCTTGAATTGTTCGATCTCAAGCATCTTTGACGCGCTGCCAATCATGCTCTTGGTGATGAACCAGACCTTGGAAAAGGCGTCGTTGCCCGCCACCAGGTAACCGAACCGATTCGGTTCCAGATATTTTCCTTTGCCGGAAACACAGGGTACAGCCCAAGCGATCGTGGTTGCGGAGCCGGTCAGGCGCCGGAACAAGGCGTCATATCGAGAAGGCAACTTGGCCGGCAGCTGATCGGCGCTTTCGACGCCGGACAATTGATTCAGTTTCCGAGAGATAAACCAAAGATTCATCCAAATCGATCGCCATATTTTCGGGAGAAAATAGAAGGTGAAGGCGAAGAGGACCGAAAGGAGCACGAAAACCGCGATTGGATAGTGCCAAAGGAGAGCGATGGCTCCGACGACCAGGACGTTTTCACCGACGCTGACCGCGATATTTGAAAAGGGCTCTGGCGAAGTATTGACGACCAGCCGTGTGCTGGCTTTCAGGCTGTGTGAGGCGAAGCTCATGGCGCCTCCAAGGAGAGCAACGATGACTTCGAAAACGGGAGTCGTCTGACCAAGCGCCCTGGTGGCCAGAAATGCACCGCCGATCGGTCGAATGACCGTGTGAACGGCGTCCCAAACCGAATCCACCCACGGGATTTTGTCCGCGAAAAATTCCAGCGCAAACAGGATCCCGGAAATGACCAGAATGCTCGGATCACTCAGAACAGAGAGCGACGAAAACTGAGGTGCGAGATGGATCCATCCGAAATGAATGGCGAGTCCGGTCGAAAAGACAGTGAGATACAGACTGTAGCCGGAAAGGGCAGCGAGCCCTAACGCGACAGACAGAGTCTGGAGGACTTCCATAGCTAGATGAATAGACCTGCGATTGCGCTGAGGCAAACAAAGATGAGAGGAATGGCAGGTCGGGAGACTGTTCTATAGATTCCATGATTGCCATCCCATACCAGTGTAGCGTATGAGATCTGACGTGATGGCGATCTTCTTGAAAATGGGCTACCGGCGATTTCGGATGGATCCAAACGGGCGCTTTGCTCGCACCTTGAATAGCAGCGGGGTGTGAGTTACGTCGGCATTTGACCGCGGGGGGAGGGATGACACTGCGGCGTTGTGAAATGTCGATTTGCAAAACCGAATGAGTGAGCTGATTCGGCGCCAGGATATAAGTTCGGATGTTAAAGGAGGTTCTGTTGAATGGAAAAGGATTTGCTCGCAGGATTTGCTCGCTACTTAGATTCCCGGCCAGCGCTTGTCCGCCAGGCCTCGAACAGCGGCCTTCCGTGCATTACCATCTCGCGGCAAATGGGTTCTGGAGGGATCGAGATTGCCGAATTGCTGGCAAATCGGTTGGCGGAGCGCTCCCAGCAGGAGTGGATGGTGTTCGATAGAAATCTGGCCGAGATGGTTTGGAAAGATCACAATCTTCCGGCCCCGCTCGGTCCTTTTTTCCAGGAGGAGATACCTCAAGCCGTGCGTGATGCGGTGCAAGAGATACTGGGTATCCGGATGACGGGTGCACACATGGTCGAGCATACCGCCACCACTATTCTCAGGCTCGCGTCCCTCGGGAACGCGATATTTATCGGGAGAGGGGCCAATATCATTACGGCGACCCAAAAATCTGTCTTGTACGTGCGGCTGATCGCACCCTTTGCCAAGCGGGTGAGACAGATCGAAGAGCACCATCGCCTGAGCACGCAGGAAGCCATAGAATTGATAACCGCGACGGATGAAACTCGGCGACGTTACGTGATGCACTATTTTCGAGCGGAGATCGACGACCCAATCAACTATCACTTCGTCATCAACACCGGCTTAACCGGATATGACG
Organism: uncultured Verrucomicrobiae bacterium; assembly: GCA_963793135.1. Taxonomy (GTDB): domain Bacteria; phylum Verrucomicrobiota; class Verrucomicrobiia; order Chthoniobacterales; family JAFAMB01; genus JAFAMB01. The sequence goes on along the minus strand of CAWBYX010000022.1, from coordinate 176,915 downwards.
AGGCGGCGCGCCTGATAGCCAATGCGACGATGGAGATTCAAGCCCGGGCTTAGTCTCCACTCTACGCAGGGATCAGCCGAGCCAGGCGGCAGTGCGCAGATTGCCTTCTTTGGTCGTCCGCGGTGCCGCAGCTCGTTTGCTTTATGGCGTTTTTGGAAGGCCCGACTCCAGGTATGCGGGTCGCACTTGGGAGCCGGGACCCGTTTTGAACCCCAGCACCTGCTTGCTGACGGCATTCAATGCCTTTTTTTCTTCGCGCAGGACATCCCTGGCTTCTTTGCAGGTGACCTCTCCCTTGCCAAGCTTCTCGATCATCGTCCATATCTGAGCGCGGTGCTCGTCGGACCATTTTTGAAAAGCGTCCGCAGAACGTAGAATTATCGGGTCGGGCTTCATCGGGCATTAATTTCTGGTAATTATTAACGGCCAAGCCGGCTCGGGATTGAGCGATCTGTCATTACTTTGTGCTTTTTTTTCAACGGGGAGTCCCGCCGCAGGTATCGCCGCGCCCAACCTGCCGGAGGGACAAACCAACCACATTAAATTGTGCGTGATCATTGTGCCACGGGTGGGTAGACGTAGTTAAGCGCGGAATTTTCCACTGAGACCATGATGCGCATAAACCTTCTGCAAAGTGCTGAATGCATTTCAGCCTGCCTGACCGAAATCGCCATGAAACTAAAACCTTTCTTTTTGTCTGGGTTGCTTCTGGTTCTTTTGGCTCTAGCCTTTTCTTCATGTGCGGATCAGGAAGGAACCGAAGGAAGCGGTTTGGATGGTCCTCCGGATTCTGCGCCGAGTCGCTCGAGCTTGGGCCCCGGCGGGTCCAGCATCAACACGAGCTGGTAGAGGACAGTCCCTAAGGCAGGAGATCTTCAGGCCCCGCGGGCGACGCGAATAAACTCGGAAAACGATTTTATCAGTTGATTAGCGAAGCGGGATCTTTTAGATCACTGGGCAAGGTCCATACGGATGTTTGTCGCGAAGCCGGCTTCCCATTAACGGAAGGGGCGCCAATTATGGTCTATTCAGTATCTTCATTCGCCACTTTATGCAGACTGGCGGGCGCCGTGCTGCCGGTCCGGGCGATCCATCAGAGCTATCCATGACGCCGGCAGAAAAGCGTTTCGAGGTGAGTATGAGCTGCCCATTAGTGAGATGGTGGCGAGCGAGTTGGGCATTGATCTTTTTCTGCTGTTTCGCCTTGCCTTTGACGAAAGGAGAGCCTTCCGGCCATGTCACTGAGCCGTCTTCCAGCAAAGACATCAATGCGCCCGCCGGTATGGTTTGGATTCCGGGTGCCGATTTCACCATGGGTACCGATGATGTGCGTAGTTTTCCCAATGAGCGGCCGGCCCACAAAGTACAGTTGGAAGGATTCTGGATCGATGAGCACGATGTCACGAACGCTGAGTTCGCAAAATTCGTCGAGGCGACCGGCTACGTCACTACCGCAGAACGGAAGCCGGATTGGGAAGAGCTGAAGAAGGAACTTCCTCCGGGAACGCCCAAACCCGATGACAGTGTGCTAGTACCCGGTTCGTTGGTATTTACGCCGACCTCGCAGCCGGTACCGCTCAACGATCTTTCGGCCTGGTGGCGGTGGGTGCCGGGTGCCAGTTGGCATCATCCGGAAGGTCCGGGGAGCAACATCACGGGGAGAGAGAATCATCCGGTGGTGCAGGTTTCCTGGTACGACGCAGTGGCCTACGCGAAATGGGCCGGCAAACGTCTCCCCACCGAAGGCGAGTGGGAATATGCAGCTCGCGGTGGGCTTAATGGAAAGCGTTACCCGTGGGGGGATGAGTTCCGCCCAAATGGGAAGTTCATGGCCAACACCTGGCAAGGTGAATTTCCAGTGACCAACAGCGCGGAAGATGGATTTGCCGGAACCTCCCCGGTGAAATCTTTTCCACCCAACGGATATGGCCTCTATGACATGGCCGGAAATGTCTGGCAGTGGTGCAGCGATTGGTACCGAGTCGATGCCTTTACGGAGCTCGCAAGTCAAAATGTGTGCCGGGATACCGGAGGCCCAAGCGAAAGCTGGGATCCTGCCGACCCCAATGCGCCCAAGCGCGTCGTCAAGGGGGGCTCGTTCCTTTGCAACCCATCTTACTGCGAAAGCTATCGCCCTAGCGCCCGCCGAGGGACTCCTCCAGACACCGGGACGTCGCATACCGGCTTTCGCTGCGTGATTTCGGGAGGGGCGTGGAAGTCTGCTTCTTTGGCCAATCCCTGATAGTCATCGAACAACTCTCTCAGTTCTGATCGGTTTCGGCAGCACCACCGTCTCCGCGGCTTTCATCACGAGCTGAAACGGAACTTCGGCCAAACTCCCGAATTTTGGGTGCTTATTAAGTTTCCCCTGCGTGAGCAATGGCGAATTCAACCCGCACAAGAAGCGGGCGATTTGTCTGGCTGATCCCAGTGCTCCGGGGTTCATTTTTTGGAGAGCGGTGATTTCGTGCCCGTCCAGTTTCACCTGGTTTGTTTCTCCAGGCAGGCGAATGACTCTGTGGGAACTGCCGGAACAACTGCTGCAATGGCCGCAATCCCGTCCAAAGTTTTCGCCGAAATGCTGCAGCAGATGCCTCACGATGCACCCCGACTCTTCGGCCATCTGAACGACTTGCCGGACGCGGTCGACATCGTTGCGCTCGCGTATTTCGAAACGTTCGATCAGTTTCTGTTTCAAAGCGGAAATATCGGCGGGAGGTGTCTTGATCCGGTACCCCTGGCGCAGTCCTCCGACTTTCAAGGTCAGATCACCCTGTTCCTCAAGATAGTTGAGCGCTTTGATGATGCGCGACCGTGTCGTGTCAAGTCGACTAATCGTCGCATTCAAATCGATACTGAACCATTTCTGTTTCTTGGTTGCGCCCGTGAACAGGCCACTCAAAAACGCCATCCGCGCCCCATCGAACTTCGAGAGAATTTCTTGGGATGGTTTGAGCGGCAGGAACTCATATTCGTTGTAGAACGGCTCTGTTGACTCAATCACATCGGCCAGTTCAAGGTAAGTCAGCAATGTTCCGGCAACCAGCGGCCTGATATCGTAAGCCCGGGACAATTCGTAGAGCGACAGATCAAACTCGCTCCGGTGTTCCGCGATCGCATCGACAATCCTGGAAACACTCTCGGCGTCGGGCGTGTCTCCGTAGGTAAAGTTCTCCAGCACGGTCACGTCGCTGCCGGAGGCCAGCATCTCGCAGACCGAGTCTTTTCCATCGCGTCCTGCCCGTCCGATCTCCTGAGAATAGCTTTCGAGGCTCTTCGGCAAATTGTAATGATAGACGTATCGGATATCGGATTTATCAATCCCCATGCCGAATGCGATCGTTGCGACAACAATCGCATCCGAAGATTTCATGAACCACTCCTGAACGATCTCACGTTCCTCGTTTTTAAGACCGGCGTGATAGGCACGCGCAGGAAAGCCCTTTCTGGTCAGCGTGTCCGCAACTGTTTCGGCGGTGCGTTGCAAGGTCACATAGACAATCGTAGGACCTCGCGGACGATCTTTCAGACGGACTAGCAAAAGTTCGCTTTGCTCGTTCAACCGGCACGGCGTAACCAGCAACGTCAAGTTTGGCCGGTAAAAACCGGTGTGAATAAACGCGTCAGCCGTGATACCAAATTCGCGGCAAATGTCCTCTGCCACGGAAGGTGTAGCCGTCGCCGTAAGCGTCAGAACTCGCTGAATGCCGAGCGTACGCGACGCGCGGGCTAATTTTAAATAATCGGGCCGGAAATTGTGACCCCATTCGGAAATACAGTGCGCTTCGTCGATCACCATCAAAGAGATTTTGAGCCGTTGCAATTTCTGGATAAAACGCTCATTGGAGAAGCGCTCTGGTGCCACGTAAAGGAGCTTTAGACGATTAGCTTGCAAGTCCGCATCGATCCGGCGGACCTCATCTAAGGCGATCGTGGAATCGAGGCGCGCCGCTGGAATATTCCGTTGGTGCAAAAAATCGATTTGGTCCTTCATCAGAGCGATTAAGGGAGAAATGACCAGGGTGAGTCCGTCGAGTAGCAAGGCGCTTAATTGGTAGCAAAGACTTTTGCCGCTGCCCGTAGGGAAAACCGCCAATGCCGATTTGCCTTCCAGAATTTTGGTAATAACGGCCTCTTGACCGTTGCGGAAAGTGTCGAAACCGAAACTGTTTTTCAGTGTCGAGCGAATGAGCGAGTCGTTCGAATTCATCGTACCCGATCATCTTTCTGTAGAAAGATACAACATGCAATTAAAATGTAGTTTTATCTGAGTGAGGAGGGCGGATTGAGCGACGCGGGAAGCCTCCGGCGCAGGTAGAGCGAAGCTCGGGTAGGGTGAGGCTCCGTCCGAACCGGGGTTTCCCGGGTCGCCTCGCGTGCGACCTCACCCTCTATGAAATCAGTCGATTGGGGGTTCGGATCACAAGGCAGGACGACGCGGAAAGCCCCGGTTCGGACGGAGCCTCACCCTACCAGCGCCGGAGCTCTCCGCTTCAAACCTGCCATCGCACGGAAGAGGGTCGGTCGAGTCGGGTGGCAGAATTTAAAATCTTGTCGCCCGTACGGAAGTTCCGGGGTAGCCTCGTTTCTTCATTAGCCCAAAACTTCCCGTTACCTACGTAAGGCTTACTGTGCGCAATGCTCTGTCGAGATTATTTTGGGTCCTTTTCGTGATTCCCGGTGTCGCTCTTTCAGCCGGGCAGGTTGTGCCGGAGGCGATGCCCGATTTTCAGTACGTTCCTGCCCACTTTCCGTGGGTCAAAACTTCCTGGCTGCAAGATCTTGCAGAACGATTTTCCAACGACATTGACGTGCTGTCGCTCGAGTTTAGCTCGATCCTGGGGGGATGGAGCCGGGAACCGTTTTTTTACGCGATTACTCCGGCCAAAGTTCTGCTCTTATTACTCATTCTGACGATTGGCTTCGCCCTCGCTGGATTGGCGCGCGTAGTCATCCTCAAGAACTACTCGCTCAGCCGCTTCAAGCCCAACACCGGCCGGTTTTGGCGCGATGGAATTCTTTTCGCGCTGCGTCGGGCCTTGAGCGGATTTTTTATATTCACCGGCGCATTCTTCGCTTCGGTGCCGCTTCTCCCGCACATTGGGTTGGCCCTTGGCGGCTTCCCGACGTTCGCGATTGCTGCGAAGGTGGCTCAGCTCGGATATTTTTGGACAGGGGTCAGCTTCTGCCTGCGGATCGTTCGTCTCGTCCAGCAATGGCTCAATGATTTTGTCAACCGTCCATCTGTGCGCTGGTATTACAGCGCCTTTCCGGTGCTCGGACAAGCTCTCCACTATAACCTGATTCTCTTTGCATTTTCGACCGCCATCTACATTCTCGAACTACCGGCCCCGATTCGAGATGCAGGGTTCAAGATAATCTCGATCGCCGGTATCATTGCGAACACCGTACTTCTCATTCGCACGGTGATGGCCGTGGAAGCCATGATGACTTCCAGGTCGGAAATGCTGCATTACGACGCCTACAAAAAGCGCCGGGTGGAGACCCGCGTACAAATGATCCGGCGGCTGCTGGTGTTTGTCATTCTGGTAGTCGCCATCGCCGCAACCCTGATGAATTTTAAACCGGTTCGCCAGATCGGGACCGGGCTGCTGGCATCCGCCGGTGTCGCTGGAGTAATCGCCGGCTTTGCTGCGCAAAAATCACTCTCCACCATCATCGCGGGACTCCAGGTCGCGATAACGCAGCCGGTGCGGATAGACGACGTGGTTATCGTCGAAGGGGAGTGGGGCACCATCGAAGAAATCACTCTGACCTACGTGGTTGTCCGCGTGTGGGATCAGAGGCGTCTGGTCGTTCCGATTACCTATTTCCTGGAGAAGTCTTTTCAGAACTGGACACGCAACAGTTCTGATCTGATCGGCACCGTTTTCTTTTATGCCGACTTTCTGATTCCGATCGACGAGATTCGCGCCGAAGCTCAGCGGATTGTCCATGCCTCCAAACTTTGGGACAAACGCGTCTTCGTGGTGCAAGTGACAGATTTCAGATCCGATTCCGTGGAGATTCGTATTTTGGCTAGTGCGGAAACCTCACCGACGTTATTTGATCTTCGTTGCGAAATTCGCGAAAAGATTCTCTTTTTCCTTCAGGCTCGGTATCCCGGTGCCTTTCCGCGAGTTCGGACGGCGCTTTCACGGCTGCCGACCAAAGATTCCGGCGCTTAAAGGTGAACCGAAAGAGCGATCGGTGAATGCTATTGCAAGCTGTCTCAGGACTGATATATCAAACGCAGAACTGGTGCGCTAGATCCGGGAACCCATGGAATCATCCGAACTCGTCACAACGAATCGTAAGGCTCTCAGGATCAATCTTGATGAGCCAAAGTATGGCACGTTCGCCGAAATTGGGGCGGGCCAGGAAGTGGCTCGACATTTTTTCCAGGCGGGCGGCGCTGCGGGAACGGTGGCGAAATCACTTTCCGCCTACGACATGAAGTTTAGCGATGCGTTCTACGGTAAGTCTGCTCGCTACGTTTCCAGAGAACGGCTGGAGCTGATGCTCAACCGCGAATACGATCTGCTGGTGCAACGGTTGGAGGCGATGCGGGGCGAGCGCACGGCGTTTTTCGTGTTCTCCGACACGGTGGCCGCCAGAAGTTTCAAAGGGACCAACGAATGCCATGGCTGGATGGGGGTTCGCTTTCAGACGGAGCCACACGGGCCGACCAGCGATATCATCCTGCATGTCCGAATGTTGGATAAGGAAAATATCCTGCAGCAGCAGGCGCTAGGGATCATCGGCGTCAACCTGCTCTATGGCGCATTTTATTTCGGGGATAATCCGGATGGGTTTATTCGTTCCCTGGCAGACAATCTGGCTCAGGGTCGGATCGAAGTTGACATGATTAACTTCGCCGGGTCGCTCTTCGCTAACGTGGACAACCGGATCATGAGCCTGAAGCTCGTGGAGCATCAACTCACCAACGCGGTTTTGTTCAGCCCCAAGGGCGAAGTGGTCCAGCCTTCGGAAGTACTTTATAAAAAGGCGATTATCGTTGAGCGCGGAAGTTTTCGCCCGGTCACCCTGGTGAATGAGGACATGATGCGCTGTGCGTTAACCCAGTTTGCCGCTGAACCGGTCTTGAACGGTGCCAGCATCGTGGTGCTGATGGAGATCACGATGCATAACCTCCTGGCCACCGGCAATATCGATTACGATGATTTTCTGGCTCGAATCGATACGCTGGCCGCCACCGGCAGCTACGTATTCATTTCTAATTACCTCGAATTCTACAGATTGATTGGTTACTTCCGGCGCTATACCAAAGAAATGGTCGGCGTCGTCATGGGTATTAATAATCTCCTGGAGGTCTTCAATGAGAAATATTACGAGAATCTCGATGGAGGCATTCTGGAATCGTTCGGACGCCTTTTCCGAAACCTGGTCAAGCTTTACGTCTATCCAATGCGGATCAACGCCTATGACAGGTACTGTTCCCAGAACCCGTCCGAGTCTCCGACCACCGGCTTAGGAAAATCCGAGCATCCTCTTGCCATCGACGTCTGGATCAACGCCATCAATCTCCAAGTTGAAATGCACCTGCGCAATCTGTATGCGCACCTCTTGGAAAACGGTAGCCTGGTGCCGATCAAGGGAAGCGACCCATCGGTGATGGATATTTTTTCCCGTGATGTGCTGGCCAAAATCCAGCATGGTGAGTCCGGTTGGGAAACCATGGTGCCCGAAAACGTCGCCGAAATTATCAAGGAGAGAGGCCTTTTTGGTTTCACAGATTTAGGTCTGCCGAAACCATAAGCCGCCGGTGCATCGTCTCACTAGTGGGAAGCATACCGGCTTCGGCAATTTTGCCGATTTTCAAGTCGCCAGCGACGATCATACTTAAATTTCGCGCGATCGGGCATGGGCAGGTTCGGATATCCGGGCTACCTTGTTTTTCTGTTGGGCGTTTGGTCGCCGACCGAACTAAACGACATCGGAACATGAAACGAGAACCGCGGATAACGCTGCCGCTTAAAAAACCGGCCAAGGTGGACAAGCTAGAGCCGCAGTGGCGCCTTTGGCTTTGGTATTTTCTAATGACTTTGTTGGTTCTCTGGGTCTGGCAGGAGCTGGGCAACCAGGTGGAGCACCGGACCATTCCGTATAGCGAGTTCAGGACCTATTTGGCTCAAGGCGCAGTCACTGAAGCGGTTGTCAAACAGAACGAGATCGACGGGCGTATCGTTCCCAAGCCGGATCAGGAGATAAAAAATAAGACGGCGGAGACCCCAAGTCCGGTACCCACGCCTTCCCCGGGAGCCACCCAAACACCGCCACCAGAAGCCAAGCCTTTTTACTTTCGGACGGAACGGATCGAGGATCCAGAGCTCGTCAGTGAACTCCAGGCTGCCGGCGTCAAATATGGAGCTGTGCGCCCTGGTTTTATTTCGCAATTCTTCCTGGCGTGGGTACTGCCGATTGCGGTCATGGTCCTTCTCTGGAACCTGCTTTCGCGCCGAATGGGAGGCGGTGCCGGCCAATCCATCTTCGCGATAGGCAAGAGCCGCGCGCGTTTGGTTGCGGATCCGGATACCGGCGTCACCTTTGACGATGTGGCCGGCTGTGAAGAAGCCAAATTTGAACTTCAGGAAGTCGTACATTTTATCAAGGATCCGAAACTTTATGAGGGAGTGGGTGCCCGGATCCCTAAGGGTGTGCTCCTGGTTGGCCCGCCAGGTACGGGAAAGACGTTGCTTGCCCGCGCCGTCGCCGGTGAGGCGAAGGTGCCCTTCTTTTTAATCAGCGGGAGCGATTTTGTTGAGATGTTTGTCGGCGTGGGTGCTGCCCGGGTCCGAGATTTGTTTCAACAGGCTAAAGGCCATGCACCATGTATCATTTTCATCGATGAACTGGATGCCATCGGCCGCCAACGAGGTGTCCATGTCGGTGCTGTCAATGATGAACGCGAACAAACCCTGAATGCGTTGCTGGTGGAAATGGATGGGTTCGAGCCCAACATCGGCGTGATTCTCCTGGCGGCCACCAATCGGCCCGAGGTGCTCGACCGCGCCCTGCTTCGACCGGGCCGGTTTGACCGGCAAGTGATTGTGGATGCGCCGGACCTTGAGGGTCGTGTGGCGGTACTCAAGGTGCATTCAAAAGACAAACAGTTAGCTTCGGATGTGGATTTGCGCCGGATTGCCGCAGCCACCGCCGGTTTTTCAGGAGCTGACCTTTCAAACGTTTTGAACGAAGCAGCCCTGCTGACGGCGCGTCGAAAGGCGGTGCAAATCACTCAAGCGGATCTGGAGGAAGCAATCGAAAAAGTCATCGCCGGCCCCGAGCGGAAGAGCCGCCGGTTAAGTGACGAGGACAAACGCCGGGTCGCTTATCATGAAGTGGGTCATGCGTTGGTCGCCGCCCATACCTTGCACGCAGATCCGGTCCACAAAATCAGCATTGTCCCACGGGGTCGTGCTGCCCTTGGTTATACCCTCCAATTGCCCACCGAAGATCAGTTCCTGATGACCCGCAGCGAATTGCTCGATCGCGTCCGTGGGTTACTAGGTGGACGCGCCGCCGAAGAGATTGCGTTTGGCGAGGTCAGTACCGGCGCGCAGAACGATCTTGAGCGCGCGACCGCTTTCGCGCGTCAGATGATCGCGATGTACGGGATGAGCGAACGGATTGGGTTAGCCACTTGCGCGCAACGTCAGCCCACGTTTCTGAATAGTTCGGAGTCTCAAATCCAGCGTGACTGTAGTGAAGAGACCGCCCGCGAAATTGATGAGGAAGTGAGAAGTTTGCTCGCCCTCTCTTATATCGAAGCGAAGGAGCTTTTGTCTGCGCACCGCGATGAACTGGAACGCGTGACGGCCGAACTCATCGAACACGAAGCCATAGACGGGCAGACATTTTACAAGCTTATCGGCCGGGAGTTGCCAGCGATCCGAAATAAGGAGAGCGGAGTGGTTGCCGAAGAATTGAATTCGAGGAAGTAAATCAGCATGGCGGTTGAGTTCAAAGATTATTACAAAACACTGGGCGTCGAGCGGACTGCCACCCAGGAGGATATTAAAAAGGCCTTTCGAAAGCTGGCCCGGCAATACCATCCCGATGTTGCGAAAGATAAAAAGAACGCGGAGGAAAAATTTAAGGAGATCAACGAAGCCTATGAGGTTCTCGGCGACCCGGCAAACCGCACCAAGTATGACAATCTGGGAGTGGATGGAGGAGAAGCCGGAGCTTTCCGGGGCGCACCTGGCCGCCGGAGCCGAGGGCGGCGTGCGCCGGGCGGCGGAGAGAACGTGGAATTCCACTTTGACGGGACCGGTTTCAGCGATTTTTTTGAACAATTCTTTGGTCGTGGCGACCGATTCGATGGGACCAACGAATTCGGGGGTCCAGGTGTTGGGCAGGCGGAAGAAGCGGGCTTTGTCCAACGCGGGAGTGACTTCGAGAGCGACATTATGGTCACGCTCGAAGAAGCCGTCACGGGTTCGGAACGCACTGTTTCGTTGCAACGCGTCGACCGGCGCACCGGAGAAGCCAAGACTCAGACCTTGAAAGTGCGGATCCCGCCGGGCGTGCATGAAGGGCAGGCCATCCGGGTTGCCGGGATGGGCGAGGATGGCATCGGAGGAGGGGTGTCGGGAGATTTATATCTTCGGGTGCGCCTTGCCGCGCATCCTGATTTCAGGGTCCGCGGCTCTGACCTCTATTACGGGCTTGACCTGGCACCCTGGGAAGCCGTGCTAGGCAGCCGAGTCATTGTGCCGACGCTGAAAGGTCAGGTGTCAGTCCGCGTGCCGGCCGGAACAAACCAAGGGCGGCAGCTGCGGATCGCTGGTCGCGGATTGCCGATTGGCCGCACCGGAAACCAAGGCGATCTCTACGTAGTGATCAACATCGAGGTCCCATCAAAGTTGACGGACCAAGAACGCGAGCTTTGGGAAAAGCTCAGCCAGATTTCGAATTTCAATCCAAGGAAAACGTGATCAGGGCCAGTTGCCAGTTTCCGGTGTCAGTTGTCAGTTTTAAGAGCGGCGGCAGCATGCTCTGTGTCGACAAATTGAGGCAAACGGCGATAATCGAGCGTTCAGACTCTCTGGGGAGTTTCCCAACTGACAACTGGCACTGATAACTGAGAACTTCGACGATGAGAAACCTATGAAGGCGCTGCAAGTCTTAGAGCCTGGCGTACAGACCGTTTACACAATTGACGTGGCGGCACGACTGGCCCAAGTACCGCGGCGCTTGATTGTTCTCTATTATAAACATGGCTTGGTGGAATCGGTCACTGATCCAGCCGGAGACGGATGGTATTTTGATGATGAGGCGATCCGGATTGTGCGGCGGATCGAATACTTCCGATCCGTGTGCGGTATGAATCTTGCCGGGATCAAGTTGGTAATGGCGTTGACCGACGAGGTGGAGCGATTGCGCGCCGAGCTCCGATTTCATCACAGGACGTGAGAGTTGCCAGTGTCAGGTTGCCAGTTATCCAGTAAGGGCGAAGCTCCGCCGAGCCGGTGGCTTCCGCTCTTCGATTGCTCCTCGTGCTCGTACGATCGTGATCGATCACCCCCACAATTTTCGCTCGAATCACATTGACGCCGCTCGACTCAAGAAAGTTGCGTCGTCTATGCTTACCGCGCCCGATGGCCGCGCACATCCTGATCCCTCTGATCGACTGACTTAATAGGGGGTCACGCCCTGGGCGAGGGCGACGCACGAAGCCCCGGTTCGGGCGGAGCCTCACCCTACCCGGAGCTTCGCGCTACCTGTGCCGTAATTCTTCACGAGGCCCTGCCTCTCTTCACTGACAACCGGCACTGGCAACTGACAACTAGCTGACACTACTCCAGCTGCATCGACTCCAATTCGGCGAAGACGTAACCGATAAAAATATCAGCCTCGATACGCAACGGGACACGTTTGTCGTCATCAGAGAGCCATCCGCGCCCACTCTTGAACATTTTGTGGTCCTTTAACTGCATCTTTTTGTCGATCCTTTTAAGTGTGAGATCGAGTTTGATCGCATTTTGCTTTTTCCCGCCCACGGTAATCGTATCCCGGCCGACGACCTTGATCGTCGCGAGATACGGAGCGTTCGAAGCCCACACGACAATCGATTCACTATCTCCGTCTGCCAGCGGTTGGCTTCTGACCCACAGCAGCGCGGTGGTCATATCGAAGACCGGACTGAATTTGAAAACGTTCGGCTTTGGCGGATGATCGCTCGGGATTTTTTCACGAAGTCCAGTCACTTGATCCGCGTCGAAATCGACGTTCGTTTTGACTGTCTCTGACCGATATTTCTCCTCTTGAAAGAAATGGATCGGCCGCAGGGTACTTTTGTTTTCTGTGGCTTGGTGATTGATATCCAGGCGAAAGAGGGTCCGCGGAAATCCAGAAGTCGCGCCGGATGCGTCCATCTCAAGCGTATTGCGGGTCGGCGAGAAAAGGTGGATCTCGGCAGTGGCAGCCTGGATGCCGCTCCAACCAAATCGATAAGCCAGCCGCATAGCCGGAGGCGCTGTAAATTTGCCCGGACCTTTATCGGAAGTCAGCGACCTGACCCAGGCCGGGCTTTGGTCCGCCCGGACCTCCTGCGTGCTCGCGAAAATAAAGATGACAAATATCCAGGCGTGAACGCTTCGCATATCGAAGAAGCAAAGCGGGGACGCTTCGCATACTGCTAAGGGATCAAGCGTTCGGTTTTTCGGGTAAGTATCCATCCTAAGTTGCCACTACTCGCTCGGCAAAACGTCCAATCGCCTCGCTCGGAAATCAACTGGAGTTCTTCCCCCAGTTGCATGCTCTCCACCGCGCGTGCGCTGACCGCCGGCCCGTATTTGAGATCGACCGCGGAATCGACAACCAGGGCCCGGTTGGGATCTTTGGCTCCAGAACCGATCCAAACGAAAAGGGCAGCGGCACCCAAAAAAATCAGTCCGGCGACGATGCACAGCCTCCGGCAAAAGAGAGTGAGGCGCCCGTGCTTGAGCCATGCCGGGTAAATAGAAAAAGCAAAGATCCAAAAAGCAATCGAGGCGATGAGCGGAAAATAGTCGGCGTAAGCCCCGATCTGGTCGCGAAAAGTCGGTTGATCGTCGTTTCCAACAATCTTGAAAACGGTGTGCAAGTTAGATCCCGCTTCAACCAGTCCCGGGTTCAGCAGAAGCGCGCGTTGGTAATTGAGAATGGCTCTTCCTGGGTCGCCTAATTTAAACCAGACGTTCCCTAAGTTGTAGAAAAGGTCAGCGCTGTATCGGCCGGAGTCGGCTAACTGGAGGTAATCCGCCTTTGCTTCTTCGTATTTGCCGTGCTGATAGGCGGTATTTGCCGCCTCCCAGGTTGTTCCGCCAAGAGCGAGCGGAACAGTCCAAGCGAAATAACCGAGGGCGACTAGGAGACACCTGGTCCAGATCATGCCGTGGCTTTCCAGCGATTGAGGAGGGTCTTGATCTTGGATCTTTCGTCTTCGGTCAGCGATTCGGGACCGACATGTCCGTAAACCGTTGCTTCTCTAGTCTCGAGGAGTGCGCGTACCTCGCTTTGCAGATCCTCCGGGACCGTCCCTTCGCTTATCAGCTCATTGAGAGGGCGAGGCTGGGTTATCTTTCCGCGCAGATGCGGACGGGAATTGAGCTCCAGGAGTCGAACTGCAGCGTGCAAAACTTCCGGGCGATTATTTGATCCGTCAATTTTCTTCCACAGAAGACGCTTTTCGTCCTTCAAAATCCGTTGGGGCTGACCGGCATTCCTGGCGTTTCGGATGCAGAGCCCGAGGCCGAGTAACAAAAGCGCGGATGCGGGAATCGCTTGACCTATCCAAAAGGTCCGTTGCTCGACCAAGGGAAGAAATGAGGCAGGAGCCGGCAACTGCGTCCGGATATCCAGTATGTCCAGCATCGGAGCCGGTTTGGTCGCCGGAGAGGAAGATGCGGCTGGGTTGGCAGGAGAGGCGACCTTCTCAGGCAGTTGGTCGCCTTCGATCTCTATATTGATCGGGGACGATTTCAGGGTGACATATTTTTCCGCGTTTGGGTCGAAATAGGAGAATTCAACCGTTGGCAGGCTGCCGACCCTTTTTGCAGCGACGAGCGGAAAGCTAAAGGTTTTGATCGCACTCAGACCTAAATCATCCAGTGCCTGGGTTTCTTCCGATGGCTGGTAGGTACGCCATCCTTCGGTATTGCTCAGCGCCGGCTGCTCAATTCGATCGAAGTTGCCTAGGCCCTTGATCTCAACCTTCAGGGTGACCGGATCGCCGGTTTGCACTTTGGTGGGTTGTGCTGAAGTTGCGAGAGTGAAATCGCCCACCGTTCCGGAAAAGGTTGCGGGTCGGCCGGCGGTCGGGAGTGGCTTGATATCGATGGAGGCTCCGTTGGTTTTTACGTCAACGACTTGTTGCTGAAAATTTTCTAACGGGTCGATGAACCCGGGTGCGTTTCTCTGACCGAAGGTGCTGGAGAGAAGAAAGCTCTGAGTGGCCGACTGCAGTTCCAGCTTGCCCGGTTTAACGCCGGTCAGTCCTGTTTTATAGACCACCACGTGGTAGATTCGGCCATTCAATTCGAGCTGCTTTTCGGTCGGCTCCAGATATTTCTTGGTCACGAACCCCTCCCCATCGATGAGGGGATACTGTCCTTGCGGATACGGCTGATACTGCATTCGTTGATTAAAATAAAACCGCAGCTCGATTGGGATTTGTTCTCCGACGTAGGCCGATTCCTTTGGAACCACCAGTTCGGCAAAATAAGGCTTATCCGATTCAGTCGGCTGGCCGGCGCTTTGACTGCTCTCATGAACGACCTTGAGGGTCAGACTTGACGTACGGTAGACCTTACCGCCTGCTGACACCTCGATGGCTGGGATTTCAAAATTCCCCTCCTGCGTTGGTGTCACGATATAAGTGAAGGTGGTGGTGCTTGAGGCCTGAAAATTCAGAATCTGGGTTCGGCTCGATGTGCCGGCAAAGTTAATCGATAACCCTGTCGCGACAACCGTGGGTGGCCGTGCGACGCGCGCATTTTCAACCTTGACCTCCAGCTGGATCGGATGATCGACCTCTGTCACCGATTGGGACAGCGATGCAGAAATCGAGGTCTCGGCCAATGCGAGGGTTCCAAGATAGAGCAACACGGTTAGAGCGCCGATTAGTTTATTCATGTTACCAGTCGCGAAGCACACCTCGGTCTGTCTTGCGGTGCATCAGATCGATTTTGTCACTCTCGTCTTTTAGTGAATCGAGCAGCCCAAGTGCCTCGTCCTCTGACATCATGCCGGGCTTGCTTTCCTGAAGTTGCTGCATTTGCTGTTTCTGTTCCTCCGATGGAGTGATCTCGCGGAGTTGACCATCCTTTTTCGGGCTTGGCGGCTCGTCCTGCGGTTGATCATCAGCACCGCTTTGGTCTTGGTCGGAAGGTCCCAGTTGCTGGTCTCCGGGTGTTTGTTGATCGTCAGGATCTGATCCTTCTGAGCCAGATTCGGACTGTTGGTCCGGTTTTTGACCTTTCTGGCCCCCCTGCTGTTGATTGCGATTTCGTGATTTGGGCTTCCTTCTTTGGCGCTGCTGCTTTTGTTGCCTTTGCTGCTCTTCTTCCTTCTGCTTCTCGGCATCCTTGATTCGCTCTTCCAGCAGTCGGAGATTTTTCTTTGCCTGTTCGTCTCCCGGATTTCGATTGAGCGCCTGATTGTATTGGTAGCGGGCATCATAGTAGTTCGACAGTTGCTGCTCGAGATCCTGCGCGTGGTTTCCTTCCATGAAGAGGCTGTTGCCCGCGTTGTAGTAAGCCTTTTCTTGAAGAGCCAGGTCGCTGCTCACCATCGCCTTGGAGTACGCCTCAAACGCCTCATCATATTTTTGCAAACGGTAGTTCGCATCCCCGAGGTTAAAATTGATCGTGGGAGAATCGGGATCATGTTTCAGTTCTTCACGGAAATTTTCGAGGGCTTTGTCAAAATCTCCCTGGTTATAGTGATCGAGCCCGGGATTGGCATGTGCGTTCAGAATCGATGCCAGTATGACCAGCGCAACAGCGCCGTGGACCGGCGTTCCGACGCGCCTGGCCTTGTTTTTTCCGTCGATCATTCAATGCCGCGGATAGAAGGAGGAGCAGCATCCCGAAGATCAGCGGCCATCGGTATCGTTCGACAGGGATGCGCGTCGAGCGGTCGTCGATCTTTCCTTCTCCCAGTTTGCGAAGTCCGCTGTCGATCAAGCGCGACATCGCTCCATTTTCAAGATGAACGTAAAAGGCCCCAGTCTGTTCGGCAATCGCCCGGAGCCGGCTTTCATCCAGGCGGGATCGAACAGTCTGTCCGTCGCGATCCCGAAGAAGCTCTTGGCGATCAGGGTCAACCGGGATTAACGCTCCTTCCTTGGTTCCGATCCCAACCGTGAAAATACGAATGCCGAAAGAGGCGGCATCCTTGGCAGCCGCGACGGCATTTTCCTCAAGATCTTCGCCGTCTGTCAGCAAAACCAGCGCGCGATAGGATCCTTCGGATTTACCGAGAGCCAGTTCCGCGGCATGGATTGCTGAGGTGATATCGGTACCGCCGCGTTCGACTGTTTTGGTGTCAAGTTGGGTAATGGCATCGAGGACCGTCTGATAGTCCGTGGTCAGCGGTGCTTCGACCTGTGCGGTCCCCGCGAAGGCGATCAGGCCAATTCGATCGCCCTTCATCGAATCGAGGATATCCTGGGCGGCGAGCTTTGCGCGGGTCAACCGGTTAGGAGCGTAATCGGTCGATAGCATGCTCTTCGAAGTGTCAATGGCCAGGACAATATCGCGACCGTGTTGCTCGAAATTTTGTTCGACGGATCCAAGTTGCGGCCTTGCGAGCGCCAGGACGAAGGCGGCCAATGCTGCTAAAAAGAGAGCTTGTTTGATCAGCGTCTGCAGACGGGCAATGGGATCGGTAAGCTCCGGCAACAACCGAACAGCAACCAGTTGCTCGAGGCGCTTTTGGCGTCGTCGATCATTGTGGATGATAAGCGCAGCGAACAACGGCAGCGCCACCAAACACCATAACAAAGCGGGTTCACCAAACGTCATGGCACCTTACTCCAAACGGTCTGGCTCAAGGCGAAAGTGGCTCCCAGCAGGCAAACGCCTGCACCCAACAACCAAACAAAAATATCCTGGTAACTCTCATACTTTTGCAATTGGATTTCCGTTTTTTCGAATTGATCGATTTGTTCGAATATTTCCGTCATCGTTTTGGTGTCCGCCGCTCGAAAAAAAACGCCGTTCCCGATCCTGGCGATCTCCCTGCAGGTGTCCTCTTTAAAAGGCATATATTCCTGCGAGTAGTAGGTGTTCCCGAAACCGTCGGAGTGGGGAAAAGGGACCAACCCGTTGGTGCCCGCGCCGATCGTGTAAATTTTGATACCGATCGCCGCGGCAGCTTCAGCCGCCGTGAGAGGCGGGATCTTGCCCGCATTGTTGTCGCCGTCGGTCAGCAGAACGATCACTCGGCTTTTTGCATGTTTGTCACGCAGTCGATTGGCTGCCGTTGCCAGAGCAGAACCAATGGCGGTCCCATCTTCGACCAGGCTGGATCCGATTGCAGTCTGGTCACCTATTCGACGAATACTCAGGCGGGCGAGATTTTCGACAAGCCAGCTGTGATCGAGCGTGAGCGGACTGACGAGATAAGCGCGGCCGGAGAATGCGATGACGCCAATGCGATCGTCCGGTCGTCCATTGATGAATTTTTCGGTCACCTGTTTCACCACTTCGAGACGGCTCGCCCGTTTTGTTCCGATAGAGTAATCTTCCGACAACATCGAGAGCGAAACGTCCAGCAAAATCATGATATCAATGCCGTTCGCGTGAATGCGATTGGTGGCAGTCCCAAACTGTGGTCTCGCCAAGGCCACGATCAAACAGACGCACCCTAAGTAATAGAGTGCATTCTGGACCGACTTTCTCCAAGATCGTCGGAAAGTAGTGGCTTGCTCGAAGATGCGAGCAGCGGCAAATCGAATTGCCGGCGGCCTCTGGAAACGACTGCCGATGAGCCAGAAAAGAGGGAGAAACAAGGCTAGCAGCAAAAACCAGGGTTGTTCGAGCCGGAAATAGTTGTTCACTTGACCTCCTCTACGAAGGCGGAAGCCTGTTCAAACAACGCTTCGCTTTCCGCTGTCCCGGCAGCAACCCGGGCGAACTTGATAGCGTCGCAGGTGTGGAGAAAATTCCGCAACCTGTCCTGGTGCGGGAGGTCAAAATGGGAAGTTTGTGAAGCCTCGTTCAAAAACTCGATGGTGGTTTGCCGGACAGCCTTGATTCCGAACTGCTGCTCTATAAAGCTTCTCAGAATGTCCGAAATTTCAACGCTGAAATCATAGGAGCTATCGGCTGAAATTCTGGCTCTCGCTTTTTCCAGGCGCTTTCGGGCCAGGTCTTTCGGGAGCGGCGGCTGGACGATTCCTGGTCTTGGATCAGGCCAAAGAAAGTAGGCCACGATCGCGAACAAAAGAAGCGCCGCTAACAGGCCGACGATCCAGAGAGCGGGCGAACCGGAGATCGGTGGCCGAATGTCTTCAATTTCGTCCTGAGCTTTGGCAACGGTTTGTGCTAGAAAGAGCCAGATCATTGGCGTCTCAACCGGTTTTCTCTCCGGATGAAAAACGACCGGAGCAGAGGAAAGTAATCCTGATCAGTGCGAAGCGAGATCGAATCGATGCTCTTACGGCGAAATAAGGCGTCGCGAGCGAGACGCGCCTTTTCCGCATATTCACTAAACTCGGATCGCACACGGCGATCGGAAGAATCGACCTCATAGACCGCGCCGCTTTCAGGATCTTCGACCAGGACCCATCCGATATTCGGGAGCGATAGTTCGCCACGATCTTCGATCGGAATTGCGATCAGGTCGTGTCGCCGGCTGCAAATGGTCAAAGCCTTTTCATAATGGTCGGCCTGAAAATCTGAGAGCAGAAAGACCACGGCGCGCCTGGTGGTCACGCGATTTAGAAAATCCAGAGGCTGTTTCAGATCCGTTCTTTTCCCCTTGGCTTCGAAGTAGAGAATCTCGCGGATCAACCTCAGGATGTGGAGCCGTCCTTTGCGCGGTGCAATGTAAAGCTCGACGCGATCAGTGAATAAAATGAGCCCAACTTTGTCGCTATTCCGAATGGCACAAAAGGCCAGCAAACAGGCGACTTCAGCAGCCAACTCTCTCTTGCTGGTGTTGATGCTGCCGTAACCTCCGGATGCGCTCACGTCGATCAGCAGCATGACCGTCAGTTCACGTTCTTCGACATACTTGCGCACATAGGGTTCACCCATCCGGGCCGTCACGTTCCAATCGATCGAACGAACTTCGTCCCCGAAGTCGTACTGTCGAAACTCGTCAAAATTCATTCCGCGGCCTTTAAAAACGCTGTGGTATTGGCCGGCAAAAGCGGTTTCGACGAAACGACGGGTGCGAAGCTCCAACTTGCGGATCTTTTTGAGGATCTCAGGAACGGACTGCATGGAGTGGGTTAGGGGACAGGAAGCCCGGCAAATATTCTTTGAATAACCGTTTCGCTGGTGACCTCTTCAGCCTCGGCCTCATAACTGACGATGACCCGATGCCTCAGCACATCGAGCCCGATCGATTTGACATCTTGCGGGGTGACATAACCTCTTCCATTCAGGAAGGCATGTGCGCGGGCCGCAAGAGTCAGGTTGATGGTGGCACGTGGAGAAGCTCCGTACCGGATCAACCCTTCCATCCCAAGATGGTACTCTTCCGGTCGACGCGTCGCCCAAACGATATCGACAATGTAGTCTTTCACCCGCTCATCGATAAAGATGCGATTGACGATATCGCGCGAGCGAATGATTTCCTCGGTGGAGGCGACAGTCTCGACGGAGAGATCAGGCGCTGAAGTGCCCATCAGATCCAGGATCTTGCGTTCTTCCGCCTTGGTCGGGTACGCGACATTTAGCTTCAACATGAACCGATCGAGTTGAGCCTCAGGCAATTGATAGGTGCCCTCCTGCTCGAGCGGATTCTGCGTAGCCAGCACCAGGAAGGGATCCGACAGAGGATAGGTCTGGTCGCTGATGGTGATCCGCCGTTCCTGCATCGCTTCCAGCAGGGCGCTCTGTACCTTGGCCGGGGCTCGATTAATCTCGTCCGCCAAAATCAGGTTGGAAAAGATCGGGCCGAGTTTCGGTCGAAAGACACCGTCCCTCGGATTGTAGATCATCGTCCCAATGATGTCCGCCGGCAACAGGTCCGGTGTAAACTGGAGGCGCTGAAATTTGGTGTGAACACAGGAAGCCAGCGTCCTGACCGCCAGCGTTTTCGCCAATCCGGGGACTCCCTCCAAAAGGACATGGCCGTTGGTCAGAAGCCCGACCAGGAGACGGTCGATCAGATATTTTTGGCCCACGATCACGCGAGAAATTTCATTTTGAACGGCATGAACCCAATGGCCGTTGCTCAGTACTTCCTCGGTGATTGCCTCTGTCGAAATGGTCATATGTGGATGCTACAGATCAGACATTCTACCCATCTATCCGTTAAAATACAGCAGTTGTCAGTTGTCAGTGGGGACCTTGCCGGTCTTGCCGCTTTGCGACAATAACACCCTTGCTCTCGGGATAACAGTCGATCGAATCGGCTCTCGTTTGCCCAGAAAAATAGGGATCTTACCCTCCCCGCCACTGCTAACTGACAACTGACACTGGCAACTCTGGGAGCTTTTTCATTGCAACCTGCGAAAGTCGTACTCATCTTTCTGCCAATCTTGTATCATCCGACTCGCTGGCAGATGAAGTTAATGTGGAACGCGATCACCGCGCTTTCCTTGCTGGTCATTGCGGCGATCGTCATTTTCACCTTGTATGTCGCCACCCAAATTCTCGCCTTTCTGCAACCCCTTCTGTTGCCGGTCGCTCTGGCGGGAGTCTTCGCCTACTTGCTGGAACCGGTCGTCAGTTGGCTGGCCCGCAAAAGAATGCCTCGCCTCCTGGCGGTGACCATCGTATTTGGAGGGTTTGTTCTGGGTGCGGTGCTCCTGGTGCTCTTAGTCGTGCCCTCGATTTACGCCGAAAGCGTGAAATTTTCTTCAACACTCCCTGGGTATCTGGAACGAGGCTGGGGCGCTATTGACGGTTTTCTCGAGCAAAACTTACAGAAATTTCCCCAGTTGGGCGGCAGTTCGTCTCCATCGCCGACAGAAGAAATTACGCCTACCCCGACCCCGGCGCCGCCTTTGAGCCCGGCCGGCGAGAATCCGAAAACCGGTCTTTCGCGCTATCAGCGCTATCAGAATAACCCCTATGTCCAGCAATCGCTCCAGTATTTGCAGGATCAGCTCCCCACGTTAGCTCAACGGACCTGGGCCCTTGTCCAAACAAGTCTTACCGGTGTTTTCGGCGTCTTCGGGTTTCTGGTCGGCCTGCTGATCGTCCCGATTTATCTATTTTTCTTTCTGAAAGAGAGCCCGCGGATTGCGGAATCCTGGAGTAATTATCTGCCGCTTCGGCGCTCGGAATTTAAGGACGAGGTGGTCACCGTGCTGACGGAGATCAATGGTTATCTCATCAATTTTTTCCGCGGCCAACTTGTGGTGGCCGCCATCAATGGGATCATGGTGGCCATCGGGCTCTCGATCGTGGGCCTCCAGTTCGGCTTTCTGATCGGGCTCGGATTCGCCTTTATCGGGATAATTCCGTATGCCGGTTACATCGTTTGCTACATACCGGCGATCCTGATTGCCTTTGCGCAATTCAATGATTGGTCGCACCCACTGTGGGTGACGATTATCTTCTTTTTGATCGTCGCGCAGATCGACGGCCTGGTGACCACGCCTCGAATCGTTGGAAATTCGGTCGGGCTCCACCCAATGACGGTCATCATGTCCGTCTTTTTATGGACACTCGTCCTTGGGGGCCTGCTGGGAGCGGTCCTGGCGATCCCGTTAACCGCGACGCTCAAGGTGTTGCTCCATCGTTACGTTTGGGATCGTCAAAAAAATATCTTTTTTCCGGAGGACATCTCGACCAAGGATGACATCGAAATCGCGACCTAGTATCCGAAGCGTAGACACTTCACGTCCTGAGGACGCGGATAGCTGATCGTGCGTCGTCGTCGTCGTAGCGGTACAAAAGAAACGAGACGAATGACGCGAGACATGGATGATTCCGTTGAAAGACGCAGTCAATGCCAACAGTACCGCTGCTACCGACCTGCCAGAAGATTTTGGGATCCGGACCGGGGGTAAGTAAGCCGTGAACGGCCGAGTTCCGACCGAGGTGGTCACCGGGTAGGCTGGAGACCGATAGCTGGAAAACGAAGGTGCGCAGTGGAAAGATTGCCTGTGGTGTCCAGGAGAAGCGTGCGCAGTTAAAGCAGCTGCCGTTGAGAGAATCTATGGTAAACGGCTGGGACGAGTGTCAAGCCGCCTAAATCTATACCGGTTAAGTTGTCAGTCGGTACTTCGCCCGCCAGCGCGTTGTAACGCCGCGTGAGGGCACTGGCTTGAGCGGAAGCCGCCAGTGGTGCTCGTGGTCAGTCCCCTCGATCCCTTGGTCTACTGGCGGCGATAGATGAACTCTTGAGTTGACGCTCAAGGACGACCACGAGGACAACGAGAACCATAACGGGTAAGAGGTGCGAATTGCGTGATCGTGCTCGTGCTCGTCGTCGTCCTCGATCTCTCTGTCTGCTGGTGGCGAAGGAAATCGAGCACGAAGAACGACCACGATGACGAGGACGATTTGTCTACGTCATGTGGTCGATAATATTGTCCCCGAATTCCGAGCATTTAATCTCGGTTGCCCCTTCCATCAAACGCGCGAAGTCGTAGGTGACCCGTTTGCTCGCGATAGCCTCGTTCAATCCCTTGATCACGAGATCCGCGGCTTCCCGCCAACCAAGGTGCCTCAACATCATTTCTCCCGAAAGCACCACTGAGCCTGGGTTGACCTTATCGAGATTCGCATACTTGGGCGCTGTACCGTGAGTCGCTTCGAAAATTGCGTGTCCAGTGTGGTAATTAATATTGCCGCCGGGTGCGATACCGATGCCGCCGACCTGCGCGGCCAAGGCGTCGGAAAGATAATCGCCGTTCAAATTCAGTGTCGCGATTACATCGAAATCTTCAGGGCGTGTCAGGATCTGCTGCAGGGTAATGTCTGCGATTGCGTCTTTGACGAGGATCTTACCCTCGGCAAGCGCCGACTTCATTTCGTCGTTGGCACTTTTTTCGCCTTTCTCCTTCTTGGTCCGTTCCCACTTCGACCAGGAATAGGTCTCATTGCCAAAAAGCGTGTCGGCAAGCTCGTATCCCCAATCTCGGAAGGCGCCTTCGGTGAATTTCATGATGTTGCCCTTGTGAACGAAGGTGACGGATTTCTTCTGGTTCGTGATGGCGTACCGAATCGCTGCAGCGATCAAGCGATTGGAGCCGAGACGGCTCACCGGTTTAATTCCGATTCCCACTTCAACGTCCGCCTTGCCAAGTACCGGCTCGGCAGAAACAAACTCTTTGGTCGCTTTTTCCGTGCCGAATCGAATTTTAGTAAATTCTTTGGGGAACTCTTGTTCGAACAGCTTCAAGAAACGCTGCGACTCCGGAGTGCCGGCCCGAAACTCAATTCCCGCATAAATGTCCTCCGTGTTTTCCCGGAAGATGACCATGTCGACTTTTTCAGGATTTTTGACCGGCGACGGCACACCTTTAAAATACTGAACTGGACGCAGACAAACGTACAAATCCAGAAGTTGGCGCAGCGCCACATTCAGCGACCGAATCCCGCCTCCGACGGGCGTGGTGAGCGGCCCCTTGATTCCAACTAGATAATCTCTAAAAGCGGTAACGGTTTCTTCGGGCAACCAATCATCGAATTGATTCTTTGCCGTCTCGCCGGCGAATACTTCAAACCAGGAAATCTTCCTGGAACCCTTGTACGCCTTTTCGACAGCTGCATCAAATACGCGTACGCTCGCTGCCCAAATGTCCGGTCCGGTGCCATCGCCTCGGATGAACGGAATCACCGGATTGTCGGGGCACTGAATCTGGCCGTTGTGAATGGTGATTTTGTCCCCGCTGGGGACCACTGCTTTTTGGTATGCCATAGTGCTTCGCTTAGAACGGGAAATTACTGGAGCTCGAAACTATTCGAAACATTCCTCACCTAAAAACAGACCACGTGCAAATGACGATTTAGGTCTTGAGCCGATGGATTTTCGCCGGCACGTGAAGCTCGGATTCGATGATGCCGATGCACTGGGTTGCAAACCAAGGGGTCTATGCTTTAATCATGGCGAAAGAAACTTAACTCCCTTGATTTTTTATATCGTCTATGTTTACGACCGAGCAGCGCTCGCCCGGGCCACGGTCTGATTTCGACCTGCAAGTGGAAGCGGAAGAACTTGCCGAAATTATCATGCACATGCAGAGAAAATTTCTGCATAATCTGTCCGAAGAGCTCGGTCACGGGAGCGTTTCTTTTCCGCAATATTTTCTGCTCGGGTATCTCGACAAACAAGACGTGATCACGATGTCCGGCATCGCCTCGAAGATGGGCCATACCACGGCTGCCGCGACCGGATTGGTCGATCGCCTCGAGAAACTTGGGTATGTTCAGCGTTCACATGCGCTCGACGACCGTCGCAAGGTGATGGTAAAAATTACCCGAAAAGGATCTGGTCTGGTCGCCAAAATTCGTGGTGACATGGTGAACAAGATCATCACTCTTTTGCGTGAATTTCTTACCGCCGAGGAAGGAAGAGCTTGGCTTCTGATCTATCGCAAGATAGCAGATTGTTCCGATAAATTGACAAAAAAATGAGACTTCCGCTGTTAGCCTTAACCATCGCAGGGATGTGCTGCAATCTGATCGCTGGCGAATCAACTCTGGAGCCCCTCAGTCTCAGCCGCCCTTTAACAATTGAAGATGCTGTTCGCATCGCCCTCCTGCAGAACGCGTCGATCCTTCAACAAATCCAACAACTCAAGGTTCAGAGAGGGCTGTTCTTCCAGGCCCAGTCCCAGCTGCTGCCTCAGGTGTCGATGTCTTCGAACTACATGCAGAACAGCAACTCGCTCGATCCGTCGGTCTCTTCTTCCCGCCCAAACTTTGACCTGCTGGCTGTGCCGAGCGGAAAGACAACTGACCGTCAGCTCGGCTGCGGGCTGCGGAAACGCAACAATGCCATCGCCATTCCTGTCAGCTCGCTTACTGGTGGCTCATCAACAACGCAACCACCCAGAACCAAAGCTGGAGTGTCCAGGTTACCGTGTCGCAACTGGTCTATGACGGCGGGAGCCACCATTGCTGGACGTCGACAGGCGCTGATCAACGAGCAGGAGGCCTATTACACTCTGCGAGACACGATCGATTCAGTGGTCTCCACGGTGCGCACTCAATTTTATCAAATCCTCCTCAACAAGGCTTTAGTGCAGGTTCAGGAAGAATCGGTCAACCTTCTCCAGAGCCAATTAGAGGATCAGAAGAGCCGGTATGAGGCCGGTACCGTTCCGCAATTCAACGTTTTGCAAGCAGAAGGCCAGCTCCAAAACCAGATCCCTCAGCTGATCTCCGCTCGGAACAACTACCTGATCGCCCAACAGACCCTGGCCCGCACGTTGGCTATCCCTGCTGGTCCGCAATACACTAGCAATCAACCGCTGCCGGTCGAAGGCGAGCTCGGGTTTAATCCCATCCAGTATGATCTGGGCAGTGCTCTGATTGCTGCCAGGGCCAATCGTCCGTTTCTGAAAGCACAGCAATCCGCAATTCTCGCCAATGTCGAAAATATCACCGTTCAAGCTGCGGGCTTCAAACCGAAGATTACTGCGAACGCCGGTTGGGAGCAGATCAACAATCCGCTCACCAGCGATTTGAGCAATACCTTGAACGGTTGGTTCATTAATCTTCAAGGCTCCTGGAGTGTCTTCGACGGTTTCTTGACTTACGGGAAATTGAAAGAGGCACGCGCACAATTGGAACAGGCGAAGTTAACCTACGACGACTCCGTACGGCAGGTCGAATTGGAGGTGGCCACTGCCTGCGACAACCTGCACCAAGCCGCCCTGACGGTGGATAGCGCTCAAACCGGCGTGGCCGTTAACTTAGAGGCTCTTCGTCTGGCTGATGAGCGACTCGCTGCGGGCACCGGCACTCAGCTGGACGTGTTAAATGCACAAACTCAGTTGACGACGGCGAGATCCAACCTGGTATCGGCCGAATTCTCATATCTGTCAGCCTATGTCTCTTATCAGCAGAATACTGGAACCGAGACGAAGTATAACAATATCTTTGATGATCCGGCGAACCGTCCGATGACTCTAACCCGCAGTGAAGCTGCTCAGGCGGCGCGAGCGAGATACAATTCACCGCTCGACCCGGGCATGCCGGCGACTAAGAAAGGAAAACTTATCGCTCTGCGCCCGCCCAAAGGAGAAGTGGTCAGGCCCAATGATTGATCTTGATCCGCCGGTCGAGCGCTTTCCAGCCCTCGATGAGCTGGAAGACGTTCAGCACGGATTTGTGCTCAGAGTGCCGGGTCTCGACGTTCGCGCAAACCGCGAATTGGCGCTCCAACGGTTAGAAGAATATCACCAATTGGCGCGCCGGAGTTTTGGAACGCGGCATTTTTGCCTGGCCGAACAAGTTCACGGCAACTCGGTAGCCGCTGTTACAGCGGATTCGGCCCCGAAGAGTCCGCGGGTCGACGCTTTGATCACCCGTGATCCCCAAGTCTTGCTTGGAATATACGTAGCCGATTGTTGCGCAGTATTTCTGGTCGATTCTCAGCGGAGTGCCATCGGCTTGGTGCATTCGGGAAAGAAGGGAACCGAATTGAATATCGTCGGTGCGGTGATTCAAAAGATGGCGATGGAGTATGGAACAGTGCCTGCCGACCTGGTGGCACAGCTAAGTCCGTGCATTCGGCCTCCCTTTTACGAAGTCGATTTTGCCGCGAATATCGTCCAGAGTCTAAAGAGTTCCGGCGTGAGGCAAGTATTCGATTCAGGTGAGAATACTGCGGCGGATCTGCAAAGATTTTATTCCTATCGGATGGAGAAAGGCCGGACCGGCCGAATGCTGGCCTTATTGGGAATCGGGCAACACCTATCGTCGGTCGGGTTGTTGGCATAGCGACGTCGGCCGTTTTCTGTGTGTACGAATTTACTGGTTCCGACACGGAGATTCGACGATGCGACCGTCGAAATGATGGACCGTCCGCAGCCCGTATCTGCGGAGCTGCTGGCTGACCTGCAGAACCTTCAGCAGCTTAACCGGTATTTCGGAAGTTACAGGCTGGTTCGATATTTCCTTCGTCGATGGTTCCGCCCAGGCAGTTTTCTCCGTGTGCTCGATTTGTGCACGGGATTCGGCGATATCCCCCGTTTCATGGTCGATTGGTGCCGCGCCAACGATGTCACCGCACGGATCACCGCGGTGGATTTTCAGCCGGCCACCCTCCAATTGGCCACGGAACGTTCCCGTTCGTATCCCGAAATCACCTTTGCTGTCTCGGATATCTTCAACTTCGTACCGGAAAAACCGGTTGATTTCGCGTTCTGTTCGTTGGCCCTGCATCATTTTGCGGACGGTGGCGCAATCCGGCTTTTGCAGCGGGCGCGGTCTTTAGCCCAGACTGGTGTCTTGATTGCAGATCTGGAGCGAAGTGATTTTGGGATCGCCGGCATTTATCTATTGACCTCTTGCCTTTATCGGGAGCCGATGACGCGCTTTGACGCCAGGCTCTCGTTCCGCCGTGCTTTTTCGTTTTCCGAAATGCATCGTTTGGCGTTGGCAGCCGGTTGGCAACGATTTGGTCATCGACGTTTTCCTGTCTGCCGGCAGGCCGTCTGGCTTGAGAGTTGAACCCGGGGCCGATCAGGGTGAGAATACGAGCTCTATGAGACCTTCTGCGGTATGGATGGTGACCCTTTGTTTGCTCTCCGCGCAGTTCGTGCACGCTCAGGAAACGAAGATCGAGGTGGATCGTTTTCATCTGGAATCGATTCAAGGGGCAGAAGCCAAGGCGGCGGTCAATAACGAGGGGCCAGATGGCCAGCCGGCTGTAACGGCGGTGGTCTCTAAAATAGGTGCGGAGTTCTGGAGCGTTGAGTTATGGGCCACCGATATCAACTTCGAGCCCGGCAAAACCTACGAAGTGAAATTTCAGGCCAAGTGCACGCCCTCACAGTTCATTTATGTCGTTCCTGAAAAGATGGATGGAAATCAGGCTTCCGTCGCTGAAGGGACGACTCTCCAGGTTTCCGATCAATGGACCGATTGCACCGTGCTTTTCCGCACAACAGATACAGCCAATCCAGGGCGTTTAACGCTTTCCAGCCTGTCTGCGAATCCGGCTTCCTACTCGTTCAGCGATGTTCGAGTGAACGAAACGAGTCTGTCCCCGAAGTAGAAGAGTAGAAGTACCTCTGAATCTGTTTGGAGGCGAGGACGATTATGGAAAAGACGCGGGAATTTCCTGTTCGTGCTCGTGGTCGTCGTCGTTCTCGGTCTGCTGGTGAGGAAAGCAATCCAGGACGAAGGACGACGAGAAGGAGAAAGGAGGAGGGGCGCGCAATATCAGTATGGCTTTGGCTAGTCAGATGAGCGGGCCTGGTGAATCCTCGACAGTTCCAATCGATTGATCTTGCCGCGTTCATTGAACGGAAGCTCTGTCACTATCTGGAACTCGCGAGGAACCTGCCAGCTGCTGAGCCCATCGCGACAATGGCTCTCCAGCGCCTGTCGTGAAACTGCGTTTGAGGTCACGACATAAGCGACCAGATCTTCATTGCGAGTCGGTGATGGAATACCAAAGACGATGGTGTCGATGACCCCCGGCAGTTGCCGAAGGTGCTCTTCGATGACGGATGGGTGAACCTTTTTTCCGGCGATATTAACAACATCTGACACCCGGCCAACGAGTTGAAGGCCAGGATTTGACCACGCGATGATGTCTCCCGGGACGAATCGCACCCCGTCCAGCACGTCGAGCTCTGCATCTGGGAAATACCCGTCGGCAACGTTTGGACCATGGACGGCGATGCGATCGTCGTCGATTTTTTCTAACTCGACCCCGTTCATCGGGGTGCCCACAAAACCGGTCGGCAACTCGGGGTCCTCGCTCCGATCGTAAGCAATACCGCCACACTCCGAGGAGCCGTAAAAGCTGTGGATCTTAAGCCCGAAACTGCGGTGAAACTGGCGAGCAACCTCGGACGCTAACGGGGCGCCCGCTGAAATGCAAAGGCGAATGCGGTCGGGTCGACGGATGTCTGAGAGAGAGCTCAGTGCCTGAAATAGCGCGGGGGTGGCCGGGAAGACCGTCGCTCCACAGCTCTGCAGCCGGTCGTAAACGGCTCGCGGCATCCGGTCGGTGGAACAAACCAGACCTGTCCCTTGATAGAGAAGAGGAGTGATGAGGTTGCTGAACCCATACGAATGAGAAAATGAGATCACGCCAAAGTTCAGGTCGTCCGGACGAAGGCCCATGGTTTGACATATGTTTTGGCAGTCAGCCAGCAGCTGTGTTTCGCGGAATCGCACGGCTCTCGGTGCGCCGGTCGTGCCGGAGGTGATTTTCAAGAGATCTGGCCTCGGGCCATCCCAACGGATGGGCGAACATTCGAAATGCTGGATTTCGTTTGTTTGGATCAATCCTTGTGCCTGTGTGAGGTGTAGGATCCAGTCCAATTGGGCAGCCTGCAGATCCGCTTCGATCGGGGTGACGACAAGCCGTAGATCCCAGCACGCCAGCAGGAGTGCAGGCCAGCACGGATCATTTCCGATCGCTGCGACGACGCAGTCGCCGGCTGAAAATGCCCATAATCGAGTGCGCCATTCAGCTCGTTCTTCTTCGATCTCCAGAAAGGTTCGCAGATTTCTGCCATCGTCTGAGAAGATCGCTGTCTTCCCGCTTCTCTTTTTGAGAACCTGCCCCCAGGAACGGGCGAAGAGCCTTTGTTCCACTTGCTTCATCTGAACAGTGTGATAGCTTCCACTTCTTTTTAAAGACATGAAGGCTGATATCCATCCAAATTATGTAGAGACGACGGTGGCCTGCGCTTGTGGTGCTGTCTATCGCACCCGGTCGACTCGTCGCGATATGAAGATCGGTATATGCGCCGCTTGCCATCCCTTTTTTACTGGTGAACAAAAGTTCGTCGACACGGCGGGACGTGTGGAAAAGTTTGCTCGCCGTTATGGTAAGACTTTAATGGGCAAGGGCAAATCCAAGTAGATTTTTGTATCTGGCCTTAGAACGGTGAAAAGCGCGTGTTGCGCTTTCACCGTTTTGTCTTTTATGGACTTTGCACCCTTAATCGATCAGAAGCGTGGACGCTTTCGCGAGCTGGAGGAGCTGGTCGCCTCCGCTTCGCTCTTTGAGAATCCGAGACGTGCAAGGGAAGTTCTGCGTGAACATTCCGCATTGAAATCGCTTCTCGAAGATTGGGCTAGCCTGGAAAAAAGCATCCGTGAACTGGAAGAAAATCGGGGAATGGCCGCCGGACCCGATGCGGAATTAGGTGAAATGGCGCAGGCCGAAATTCCGATCCTGGAAGAGCGGGTGAGCAAACTATCCAAGTCGATCCAATATGCGCTCCTTCCTCCGGAGCCTCACGAGGATCGTGATGCCATCGTGGAGATTCGAGGTGGGACCGGCGGGAACGAGGCGGCTCTGTTCGCCGCAGATCTTTACCGAACCTACTCGAAATATGCCGAAGCGCGCGGGTTCAAGATCGAGGAATTGGAAAGCAGCCCCTCCGAGTTGGGCGGCTTAAAGGAAATCATCTTCAAAGTGAGCGGACAGTCCGTTTTTCGGGTATTGCGATACGAAAGTGGTGTTCATCGTGTGCAGCGCGTCCCGCTAACCGAAGCTCAAGGCCGTATCCACACCTCGACCGCCACAGTGGCTGTTCTACCCGAAGCGGAAGAGGTCGATATTGAAATTAAGCCGGAAGATATTCGTATCGAAGTGAGTCGCGCAGGAGGGCCCGGCGGCCAGGGAGTGAACACCACGGATTCCGCGGTTCAGGTTCTCCACATCCCCACCGGCAGAATCGTCCGCTGTCAGGATGGTCGGAGCCAACAGAAGAACAAGGAGAAAGCTTTGGCGATCCTTCGTTCGCGTTTGCTGGAGGAAAAGCAGCTCGCAGAAGCGGAAAAATATTCAGCGCATAGAAAAAGCCTGATCGGTTCCGGAGGGAGGGAGGAAAAGATTCGGACCTATAATTATCCGCAAAACCGGGTCACTGATCATCGAATCGGTCTGACGGTCTACAATCTGGACCTCTTTATGGAGGGGCAGTTGGACGAGATGGTGAACGCATTGCAAACCAGTGACATGGAGCAACGGCTGAAAGAAGCCGGACTCACAGCAGTTGCCAGTGCCAGTTGAGAGTTGTCAGTGTCAGCTGAGAGTTGTCAGTGTCAGTTGTCAGTTCTCAGTGAAGAACATGCCAGTCTTGCGGCGTAGTGACGATGGCCGTTTACTGCAGGAGTTCCGGTCGAATCAGCTTTCGTTTGCGCAGAAAACAATGATTTTTCCTTGCCGCTCCCACTGACAACTGGCACTGGCAACTGACAACTCCCGCCCAATGACCGTCCTCGAGCTTTTGCAAACGACGACAGCTTATTTTGCCAAAAAAGGGGTGGAACAGCCTCGGTTGAATATCGAGCATCTCTTGGCAGACACCCTGGGGAAGAAACGCATCGAACTTTATCTTGAGTTTGATCGCTCCTTGACCGCGCGGGAGCTGGAGCCTTTGCGTGAAAAAGTACGGAGACGGGCGGATGGCGAGCCGTTGCAACATGTTCTAGGCCACTGGGATTTTTTCGGGCGCAGGTTCAAGACTGACCGGCGAGCTTTGATTCCTCGCCCTGAAACAGAACTCCTGGTCGAAGCGATCCTGAAGGACTCCGCGACCTGCGGAAAATCCGCTAGTCGCCTGGTGGACATTGGCACCGGCTGCGGTGTGCTGGCTATTACGTTTGCGCTGGAACGTCCTGAGTTTGAGGTCTCCGCGGTGGATCTTTCGGATGATGCGCTCGCTTTGGCCCGGGAGAATGCCGAGGCGCTCGGAGTGTTAGAAAGGATCGCATTTCGGCGTGCGGATCTGCTCGATCAGATCGAGGGACCATTTCACTGGGTGGTGGCGAATCTTCCGTACATTCCGACGGCGGATCTGGAAGCGTTGCCCCGCGAGGTGAAGTTCGACCCCGTGCTTGCTTTGGATGGAGGCAAAGATGGGTTGACGATTATCAAAAGGCTGATTGAATCAATTTCTGGCAAGATCGCGCCGAATAGTAGGATTGCCCTCGAGCTCGGGCAGGGCCAGGCCCAACTGGTACGGGGTTTTCTGGCTGACCATAATTATCGCGACATCTCAATCAGGAAGGATTACCAAGGAGTCGAGCGGCTGCTGATCGCAAAGTATGGATAAAATCGTCATTCGCGGGGGGCATTCCTTGCAGGGATCAGTCAAAATCAGCGGTTCGAAAAATTCGGCTTTGCCGATTTTGGCAGCAACGCTTCTGACGAAAGAGAGATGCGTCATCCAACGGGTGCCCGATCTGAGCGATGTCCACTATATGCTCCAGATTTTGGCCCATCTCGGCGCGGATGTAGAGCGGGCCAGCGGGATTGTGACCGTCCAGGCCGAAAAGGTCGATAGCGTGGCTCCCTACGAAATCGTTCGTAAAATGCGAGCATCGGTTTGCGTACTGGGACCGCTTCTCGGCCGGGAGAAGGAAGCCACCGTTTCGCTGCCCGGCGGTTGCGTCATCGGAGATCGGCCAATCGATCTGCATCTGCGCGGATTTCAGGCGCTGGGTGCCGCCGTGCGTGTCCAGGGAGGTAACGTCAAAGTCTTCGCTCCATCCCTTCACGGAGCGATCATTTCGCTTAAAGGCAAGTTTGGAACGACTGTTTTGGGAACGGACAACATCATGATGGCCTCGGTTCTTGCCGAGGGCATCACAGTGATCGAAGATGCCGCGTGCGAACCTGAGGTGGTTGATTTGGCCAATTTCCTCAACAAAATGGGCGCAAAAATCGAAGGAGCTGGGACCTCGCGTATTGTGATTGAAGGAGTCAAGGAACTGCACGGCGCGGAACACGAGGTCATCCCGGATCGAATAGAGGCCGGAACATTTCTCATCGCCGGCGCCATTGCGGGCAGGGAAGTCATCGTCAACCGAGTTAGAGCCGATCACCTGACCGCCGTCACGGATGCTTTGCAATCTTGCGGCTTCCGTGTCAGTGGAACCAACGGCTCGCTCACGATTCGCGCCAACGGAACCTCTAAATCGTTGAATCTGAAGACCCAAGCTTACCCGGGTTTTCCGACCGATATGCAGGCCCAGATGTGTGCCCTGCTCTCGACTGTTTCCGGCGAAAGCTCTGTGACGGAAAACATTTTCCCTCAACGGTTCATGCATGTTTCTGAGTTGAAGCGAATGGGAGCCGCCATCGAACTGGACGGCGCCACGGCCAGGATTCGGGGCGTGGACAACTTAAGTGGGGCCCCGGTCATGGCCAGCGATCTGCGGGCCTCGGCCGCCTTGGTTTTGGCGGGGTTGTTGGCCGACGGAACGACCGAGATTAACCGCGTCTACCACATCGATCGCGGATACGAGATGATCGATGAAAAGCTCGGCGAACTCGGCGCGGAAATTGAGCGGGTCAAAGTTTAGTGCTGCACTAGGCAGACTGCTTTCGCAGAAACAGGTAAACAGCTCGATACTCCACTCGTGCACTATCGGCGGGACCCTTCGGCGCTACTTCCGGAGCGACGCCGCCCGAAGTCGTGATCCGGGCCACATAATCGACGGTGTGTAGAAAACCGGACTCGGACCGGGATTTGGTGGCCACTAAAAGCCATGGGATATTGCGTCCATCCGGTGAGATGATCGTCTTGAGCGGTGGCAAGTTTCCGACCAGTTGGCTACCGTCGTTCAGAGACCAGGTCGGCCCCCCGTAATGCTTTCCGAGAACTTCGCCGCTCAAGCTCTTCAGCTGGGCTTCGGGCGCTTTGAGCGCCCACTCGTAGGCGCCGGCCGAATTCACTTTGCTTTCGTAGATCTGGACACCTTCGGCGACGACCGAAAGCACGATGCTGGTGTTTTCGGGCAGGGGCACTCCCTGGAATTCCGCTGCGGAAGCCGCAAAGGGCATGCCAAACGAAAGTGATAACAGCACATAAATCCACGGCTTTTGAGCGAACATTTCGGGGCAGAAACTTGCACATCAGATAAGACACTGCAAGGTCAGCCCCGGCGCGGTGGGGCAAAGCTCCGCCTGAGCCGGGGCGTACTAGATTGCCTCGCCTCTGGCATTAGCGGTGGTGTGCGGAACGACAATTATAATTTCCTTTCTGGCAACAGTTACTTTTCCCGATTGTTTGGGGTGTCGTCGGGTCGTTTTTTTGGTGGTTCTTGAGTTGGTTCTGCTTTCGCTGCGCCGGTTTTCGTTGCGCCCGGCAGAGGGGGAGGCCCAAGACCGGCGTAAGCAAGAAATCTTGGCGTTGCGGGACGCGAGGAGCTCCCGGGAACCCCACACACATGGGGACAGGTCAAAAAAAAGAACCCATGGGGGACAGGTCAAATTATAAGCGTCAAACGGATTGCACGGTTGACGGTGCGGCCGATTTCGGCGGTTTGGGGGCGGGTCGGATGGCAATGACTTAGGAACTGATCGCAACTTAACTTCAGGGAACCCATTGGGGGACTGGTCAAAATGGGTCAAAAAAATCACTTGAGTCCCACCGTCCCATAGGGACAGGTCAAATTGGTCAAATGGTAAAACTTTAAACGAGAAGGAATTGTCCCATGAGGGACGGGTCAAATTATAAGCGTCAAACGGATTGCGCGGTTGACGGTGCGGCCGATTTCGGAGGTTTGGGGGGCGGGTCGGACCTGTCCCCGGTTCGAAACACTTGGTTGGCCTGGGAAACCCACTCATTGGGGACAGGTCGCAGCCGTCGAGATTACCGCGCTTGACGCGGACACCCACGGACGCCCATTGGGGGAAAGGTCAAAAAATCATTTGGGGACAGGTCAGATGGCAGATGACTTAAGAGCCGATCACAACTTACCTTCAGAAAGGTAAGACGTTTCGCCTCCAATTGATCCTCTCGATCAAGGACCTGTCCCCTCTTTGGCTTTGTTGCTTCGCTTTGTTTCCTTCGTTTCAAAGAAAAGTCGCCAAAATCTCCGGTTCGAACGTTCGAACACGGTTCGATTGACCTGTCCCCGATTCGAAACTGTCGCTGATTCGATTCGAAATTCAATCGAACCTAAGCTTTGCTTGCTGAGGTGGGTTTTACCCTTGCTTTGCTGAATTTCGATCGATTGCTCCGTCGAGTTCACGCCGAACACTTGGATGGCCTGGAACCGCCGAATAATGTTTCGCCGTCGATTTCCGCGCCTGATTCGGCGCGGTGACTTCCTGAAAGGCAAAGAGCTGGCCCGGAAAAAACGTGAAGAGAGGGCTTACCTTGAGGCCACGAATCCGGTGAATTCGTGAATCGCGTGG
The DNA here is from genome assembly GCA_963793135.1 of uncultured Verrucomicrobiae bacterium. GTDB lineage: Bacteria > Verrucomicrobiota > Verrucomicrobiia > Chthoniobacterales > JAFAMB01 > JAFAMB01. The sequence continues at coordinate 141,425 of CAWBYX010000022.1, read as the reverse complement.
TTGGGAAGATAAAGGCGGCCGGACCACCGTGCCGGGGCAGAGTGGCAAAAGGCGCAAGCGGATCTGACGAACGAAATGCCGTTTGGGTGGAGCGAGAGATAAAAACCGACGCCCTCTTACGGTTCAGCCCGGATGGCGCCCCCGCGTTGCTCGAAATTCTTGGGTCCGAGCCATTGCTTTTACTTTGCCGGGGGAATCAGAGTTCCGCTAGGCGGTTTTCATTAACCGAACTGCCGGACGCGCAGTTTGCGAAAAACCCAGAGCGCCCCTGGACCCAGGATCTCTAAGGGGATGGGGACGCTCTGGCGCTTGTAGCCGAGCTTTTCCTTCAGCCGCTGGCAATGAAATTCCACAAAGGCGCGGCTGCCCAGGATGACTCCGTCGCTCAAGTAGCGAATCTTGCACCGTAAACGTTCCCCCAGCGAGAGTTCGCCCTTTTCTTGCTCGACAACCTTTTGCACCTTCGCAAAGTCAAAGGCCGGAGGATTGTTCTCGCTGCCTGACGCGCCTTTCAAATACAGGAGTTTGCGATACTCCCTTTGGACTTCCTCCGGGCTGGCGCTCTCCGGCAGGCTCAGGATGATCCTCATTGCCTCAAGGTCTGTCGCGGACTCCTTGGCAATCGCCTCCGCATAATCGCAGTATCGATAGTCCTTGGGATCCTCACACAGTCCGGCTCGCACCGGGTTCAGATCGATGTAGGCGGCGATCGCCGCCACGGCAGCGCCTCCTTCCAGCAGCACGCTCTTAAAACGCTCCGACCACAGGGTCCCGTGCCGCTTGTGGCGTCGGTTGTACTGCTGGGCAAAGCAGCCTTTGAGCTGTTTCATAAAGAACGAGAGGTCACTCTTCATCTGCTGGCGATAGGGCTCCAGCAGGCGATCGCTCTGCTCCAGCCCATCAGGTTGCTGAGCAAAGGCCGCCAATTGCTTCCGCAGCGTCTGCACTCGTTCGCGCCCGTAGCCGGCCTCAATGCGCTCCAGCATTTCGTTCTGGGTCAAGGGCTTGGGTTCAGGCACTTCGCACATGATGTGAAAGTGATTGGCCATCAGCACGTACTTCCGGATCCGAATACCAGTCAACGCCGCCCAGCGGCGCATCAGAGAGAGGAATTCCTCGGCCTCCGCACAACGGCCTCCGGAGGTTCCGAAGATGTAAAGGCCATGCACGAATCTGGAAATGCAGTGATAAAAACTCCGACCTTGGGCTTTGACACGCGGAAATCGCATAACGAAGGCGAGCATAACACAACAGTTAATAAAAACGTAATCAAAAAATGTTTACAAGGTCAAAATTTTTGACCTGTCCCTACACTCGTTCATGTACATTGATAAAAATGTAATTAGCAATATTTCCAGACCGATATTTTGACCTGTCCCTACCCTGTGTTCTGTGATCCTCAGCGCGAGCACGAGCGGACGAGCCTTTAGTTTGGCCTTGCGCCGTTTCGGGTCGGTCGAGGCCTGTTCATTTCCGAAACATGGAACGAGGACGACCACGATTTTCATGGGGGGATTTCCCTCCTTGCGAACTTTTCCCTGCTTCCGCCGATCGGCGATACGCCGACAGGTTTTCAAAGGGGGGAACGTTTTGGGCACGGCCAAGCGGGAAGCCGGTTCGGACGGAGCCTCACCCTATCACCCTACCCGAAGCTTCGCCCCTCCTACCTGCGCCGGGCCGTCCCAATCGTGCTCGGTGCTCGTTTATCGTGCTCGATCTTCGATCGTGTTTGGTGAAGAGAGACGGAAAAAATGGAAAGAAAGAGCACGAGCACGAGGAAAGCTAGGCGTGGCGAGACGCGAGAAGGCTCCGGGTAAGCGAAGTGGCTAAAACGATTGACCCACCGACAATCGACCAGAAGGTGGGCTGCTCGCTGGTGGCGAGCATCACCCAAATAGGATTCAGGATTGGTTCAATGATACTGATAATGGCCGCATCAAGGGCTCGGACGTGTCGGATCGCCAGCGAATAGAAGAGGTATGGGATCGTTAACTGCACAACCCCCAGAAGGAGGAGTCGCACGCCGTTCTGTTCGAGTCCGAGAATGGGGAACATCCATGGCGAGGCAATCAGGAAGGTGAAGGCGTTTCCCAAGAGAACGACCGCTTCCGGGGAACCGGCTCGCTGACGGCGCATCAGCACCGTCAGCCACGCAAAAGCGACACCGCTGCCGAGCGCGGCGGCCACTCCCGACAGCCCTTGAAGACTGAGTTGATCGAAAAAGAAAAGGCCCACTCCGGAAAGCGCCAAGAGGACGAGCAACCAATCGCGCCAATTGGTGCGCTCACCCAAAAACCAGGGGCTGATCATCGCTATATAAATTGGGGCGGTGTATTGCAGAAAGATGGCATTGGCCGCCGTGGTGAGCTTTGTTGCCACGACAAAGAGAAAGACAGTCGCCGAGTAAGCAACAGCCCCTGGAATGGTTTGCCATGAGATTTTTCGGAGAACGCCGGGCATTACCAGGCTTATAGCCACCGCTGCAATCAGGCTGCGCGCGCCGGCTATCATCACAGGTGCCAAGTCGATGGATTTGATCAGAACGCCGCCCAGCGACCAGAGAATTGCTGCGGCCAGTAGGAGCAGAACGTGCCTGTTCACCGCAGAATTTCGGTCCGCCTTTTCCAGATGCTATTGGAGATGCATCCGGCCATCGAACGGCAATAGGACGCGCATATCCAGCTCCGCGCTAATCCAATGCTCGGAATGCCAATGTGGCGTTGTGTCCGCCAAAACCAAACGAATTGTTGAGTGCCAGGCGAATCTTCTTAGCTCGCGCCACATTTGGCACGTAATCAAGGTCACAATCCGGATCGGGATTGTCCAGGTTGATGGTAGGCGGAACGATGCCGTTCTGAATCGACAAAATACAGACGGCGCTTTCCACGCCGCCAGCGCCGCCGAGCAGATGGCCGGTCATCGATTTGGTCGAACTGACCAGGAGGCCTTCGTGCGCATACTGACCCGCGAGCAGCTTGATCGCGTTGCTTTCACTCACATCGCCGACCGTTGTCGAAGTCGCGTGCGCATTGATATAGTCGATTTCACTCACGTTGGCACCAGCGGAATCCAGCGCCAACTGCATCGCGCGCGCCACCGGGGCGCCGTCCGGCCGCGGAGAAGTCATGTGGTAGGCGTCTGAGGTCAGACCATAGCCCGCCAATTCGCAGTAGATGCGGGCGCCGCGCGCCTTTGCTCTCTCGTATTCCTCGAGAACAAGAATCCCGGCGCCCTCTCCCATCACAAATCCGTCACGATCCCGGTCAAACGGCCTTGAGGCCTTCTCCGGTTGATCGTTCCGCGTACTCATAGCTCGCATCGCGCAGAACCCGGCAATTCCAAGTGGGGAAATGACCGCTTCCGATCCGCCCGCCAGAAATCCGTCAGCGTCCCCGTAGCGGATCATGCGCCAAGCCTCTCCGATAGAGTTCGCAGCTGTCGCACAGGCGGTAACGATGGAAAAATTTGGCCCTTCGAGATCGTACTCCATCGAAATTAATCCGCTGGCCATATTGACGATCATCATAGGCACCATAAACGGCGAGACGCGGGAAGCCCCTTTGTTCATGAGAACGGTGTGCTGGTCTTCCAGACTTTTGAGGCCGCCGATCCCGCTCCCCACCAGAACGCCGAAACGGGTATGATCAATCTTTTGCAAGTCCAGGCCGCTGTCTTCAATCGCCAGCTTGGAAGAGGCCATTGCCAGTTGCGCAAATCGATCGGCGCGTCTCACATCCTTAGGATTCTTGAAATAAAGCGACGGATTGAAACCCAGGATCTCCCCGGCGATACGGCAATCGAAAGTAGAGGAATCAAACTGGGTAATCGGGCGAATACCGCTCTTTCCGTTTACCAGGTTTTCCCAGAACGATTTCAAATCGATTCCAATGGGAGACACAACTCCAAGTCCGGTGACAACGACTCGTCGGTTACTCATGAGGCTCGGATACGGCGTTAGTCTGCAAAATATGGTTAAGCAACAGAAATCTGAACGACCGATTCAGGAGTTCCTGGATCCCATGCCGACCATTTGGACCTGCTGAAAGAGTTTTCCTTCAGTGCGAATGGACGGCGCGATGATGATTTCTGTTTCCTGGAATTCTCGGAGATCGGCAGCACCGACGTTTCCCATGCAGGTGGTAATCGCTCCCACCAGATTCTGACTTCCGTCGTCTACGTCCGCCGGACCGAACAGGATCTGTCGCAACGGGCCAGTGGTACCAACTCTGATTCGCGTGCCACGCGGCAAATTGGCGTGAGGTGTCGCCATGCCCCAATGGTACCCTTTGCCCGGCGCTTCGATCGCTTTTGCGAAAGCGCTGCCGATCATGACGGCGTCCGCGCCGCAAGCAAGCGCTTTGCAGACGTCGCCCCCCTTGCTCATTCCGCCGTCCGTGATGATCGGGATATAGTTGCCTGTCTTCTTGTAATGGTAGTCGCGGGCCGCAGCGCAATCCACCGTGGCCGTTACTTGCGGTACTCCTAACCCGAGAACGCCCCTCGAGGTACAGGCTGCTCCAGGTCCGACCCCGATCAGCACGCCCGCCACTCCGCACTCGATGATCTCCAGCGTAACATCGTAGCCAACCGTATTACCGATAATGACCGGGCATTTCATATCCCGGCAGAAATCCCTCAGATCCAACGATTTATACTCGTTTGAAATGTGTCTCACTGTCGAAACCGTGCTTTGGACGACAAATACGTCAATTCCGGCTTCCTGAGCAATCCGTCCGTAGCGCTCTGCTTTTTGCGGGATGGAGCTCACGGCCGAGATCACGCCGGCGTCTTTGATTTCTTTGATCCGCGCGGCAATCAGATCCTCCTGGACTGGCTCCTGGTAAATCTTCTGCAGAAGACCTGTCACGTGTTCCTTGTCCGCTTCCAGGACTTTCAGCAAGACTTCCCGTGGATTCTTATAGCGAGTTTGCACTCCCTCGAGGTTCAGGACCGCCAAGCCGCCCATTTTGCCCATCTCGATCGCGAAATTGACATCGACCACCCCATCCATCGCGCTGGCGAGAATTGGAATCGCTAGCTTAAGCGGTTCTGCGTTTTTCCGGGGTATGTTAAACGTGATATCAACTTCGTTTGGATTGATCGTCACGTTGCCGGGGACAAGCGCAATCTCATCGAAACCATACGTGGTACGGGCTTTTCGATTTCGCCCGATGAACATTGCCATAGCTTAAAGTCCTCCTAATCTAAGTCTTTCGTTCAGACTGCCGCATCGAGGGCACCGTGGAAGCAGGTTGTTGGTTTTGTCTTCGAAAATGGAAGCACAAATGGTGCATCGAACCCGATAGCGCAAGGCCTCTTTCTCACGACGCTGGTTGCGCCATTCATAAACTATCCAAAGCGAAAAGACGGCCGCAAGGAAAACGATGAGGTAGATAAAGACCAATACTGGCAACTCCACTCGAATCATGACTGAGTTCCTCCCCAGTGCAGTGTCACCATTCCCCAATCTCGGTTTGGACTTGATTTGAACTTGACAGTGCGGATGAAATCCAAGGCCTTCTGATCGAGTGCGCCACTCCCGCTCGATTGGGTTAGAAAGACATAGTCGGCTTTTCCTTCGGGACTCACGCCTACGAAGATCGACGTTGGTTCTGCCAGTATTGAACTGCTCGGCATCGCCGGCAAGAAGGTCGGGTTTCGCGATTGGAGCGTGGATGCGATCTCCAAACGGGTCCGAAACGGCTTCGGGGCCTCTCCTTCCTGCGGCTGCGACCGCATTGGGAAAAGCGTCTCAGCGGAAAAAAGAGAGGGGACTCCTTGTTCTTGCGGCTTGGCGGCTTCAGAACCTTTTAACTCTACGGATAGGGTCGAGTAAATCGGCTTATAACGGGGAGCGACCTGCGTGATAACGCTGGAATCGAATTTCGGCGCGCTGATTTTCGCCGGATCATTCACGGCGACCCAGTCCAGTAAGCTCTTGTCCTGCGGCCTGTTTGGATCCAGCACAGTCACCTGCGCGGAGGGGGGAAGCAGGGAAGTGGTCATCGGGTAAACGACCCGGAAAATATAGAAACAAAAGAGATGTGCGAAGAACGAGATGGCGATTAGAACGGGTAATCGATAATCCCAGGGGCTTTTGCGCCAATCGAATATGAAACGACCTTCAGGCTGATTCATTGTTTCTTCGGCGAAGTCGCGAGTACGACGGAGTAGCCGTTCTCGAGGCAAAGATTCATCACCTCGACAACCGATCCCTGAGGAGTCAAACGGTCCGCCTGGATGATAATCGATCGGTCCGGCGAGCGATTTTCTTCGAGGCGATGCGCCAGGTCCTCGAGTTTGATCTGTTGATCGCGGTAGTAAACCAGCGGATAAGGGGCGGCGGTAATGCTGACAATGACAGGGTTCTTTTGTGGCCCCAATGTGAAGTTGGAGAAGGGGAGGTTGACGCTGATTCCGGGATGCAGCAGAAAAGTGGAGCTCACCAGGAATAGAAGCAGCAGCAGGAAGCAGAGATCCACTAACGGGATAAGAAAAATCAGAAAAGGGTTCAGATGGACTGATCGGACCAGTTTCATCGGTGCTCGCCGGCAGCCTGCGAGTTCGGAGCAAATTCAATAATCGATGAATCGCGCTCGCTTTCGGAAATTAGATTCACCGTTTCGATTCCGGCCCGTTCCATGTCATGAAGGAGGGCATTCAAACGCGCGGAAAGATGGCAATAAGCGAGGATGGTGGGGATCGTCACCACTAGACCTGCAGCGGTCGTCAGCAGACTCTGGTAGATCCCCCCGGAAACGTCGGCGAGGGTGGCGTACCCGTTATTTGCGGATAACTGGACGAAAGCCTGGATCAGTCCGGTGACGGTTCCAAGTAACCCGATGAGCGGGCAGATGTACCCGATGGCAATGAGCATCCCGAGATTGCGCTCGAGGCGAGGGACCTCCATTTGGCCCGCCTCCTGAATAATTTCCCGAAGCTCCGTCCGAGGCAGATGATGACGTATCAACGCTGCGTGGATGACCCGAGTCGCCGGTACCGAAGTGGCCTGACATTCAACTCGCGCTTCGGCGAGGTTCCCTTTCCTGACCAGATTCGACAAGCCCTGCAAAAACTCGCCCAGGTTAATCGTTGCCCGGTGAAAGTAGAGAAGCCGTTCCGCAAATACAGCAATGGAAACCACGCTACAGAGCAGAATGAGCCACATCAACGGGCCGCCCTTTTGCATGTAGTCGATCATCCGAAACTTATAGATGAGCTACGGTCCGCCTGCAAGAACTAGGGAAAAGGAGCGTTGCTGGAGTGCTGGAGTGGTGGAGTGGTGGAGTGGTGGAGTGGTGGAGTGGTGGAGTGGTGGAGTGGTGGAGTGGTGGAGTGCTGGAGTGAAAACGAGGACGGAGGACGATTGGACGAGGACGATTTCGAGCACGGACGACTGACGACTGACACTGACACTGGCACTGACACTACTTCTTAGCGGGCCCGGGAAAGAGTTGAGCATTTTCCTTTTTGAATTTGTGAAGGAGCAGTTGAGTGACTGCGTCGAGGGTCGAGAAGACGTTCACGCCGGTGGCGGCAATGGATTCGAAGCTTTGCACACGCCTCTTCCGGTTGTTCAGCAGGTATTCAAGATAATTGATTGGAGCCACACTCGGAATGTCGCGCTTATTGAATTGCAGAACGAACGGGACCTGTTCGAGGGGCAGGTTTTGCTTTTGCAGGTTATGTTCAAGATTGCGAAAGCTCGCAACATTCTCCTCCATTTTTTCCCACTGGGAATCAGCGACGAAAACCACACCGTCAACGTTTCGTAAGACAAGTTGGCGGGTCGAGTTGTAAATGACCTGGCCCGGTACCGTGTAGAGCTGGAATTTCGTCTTGAATCCTTGAAGCGTAAGGGCGGTTAACGGTAGAAAATCGAAAAAGAGCGTGCGGTCAGCCGCCGTTGCTAGTGAGACAAGATCGCCCCGATGTGCAGGCGCTATCCGGGAATGAATATAGGCCAGATTGGTTGTTTTCCCACCCAACGCAGGCCCGTAGTAGACGATCTTGAATTGAATCTCTTTGCTGGCGTAATTAATGATCGGCATAGGTGTGGCCTCAATCAAAGATTTTTCCCAGACGCACTCAGAGCTGAAAGCTCGCTGATGACCGCCTGGATTTTTTCCCGGACGCCAGGTTTGAACGGTCTGTTGTCATGGAAAACGGTCAAGCAAAGTTCTCCTTGTACGAAAGTACTCAATTGATGAAGGCGGTAGCAGAGGGTGATCGTTTCAAGCGCACCCGCATCTAACTTTTCCAAATTCGATTGCGTGCGCTGAAAGAGCTCGGGCAAGAAGGTGGAGATCACTTTTTCCTGGTCCGGATCCTCAAGACCTCCGGCAAGCTTCAGGCCGCCGGTGGTGCTCAGGATGCACGCTCGGAGACCGGGTAACTCGGCAACCTTTTGGATGGTCTTAGCTAAGTCGAGCGGTTCATCCGTCATGAAGAGGGATTGCAATCTTTTTGAATCGCTCTCGCCGGCGATCCGCGGTGGTTCAACCTTTGGCAGCGGCGCCTCAATCTTTGGCTGCGGTGCCTCATCGGCCGGGGGTGCTGCGATAGCAGGAATCTCACTGAACCGTTTAGCATCTTCTTCCGCGTGCGCGGTGAAGGGGGTTGGAATCGTCTCCTCCGGAGCATCCGTTTCCTGGTCTTCTCTCAGCTTGATGGCCTCAACCGGGATTTGGGAAAAGATTTCCCTCAAAGGGATCGGGATCTCGGCGGCGGAGTCGATCGTCGCAAAATACTGTTTCAAGTCGCTCGGAAGTGCCCGGCAAAATATTTCCGCAGGGACGATCACGCGGCCGTGCGCGAGTTGCGACTGAATCAAGCCCAACGGCAGCGCGATTTCGGCCTGCGTTCCACTCAGAGCGCGGATGGAAGGGGTCTCGAGTTCCGGTGGAAAATCGGAGAGGACAGATTCAAGCCGGATTGTGATCTCCTTTTCGCTGCCGGCGTCAACCGTGCGAATGGGAAAAGTGATCGGAATATCCTCTGCATCGTCGATGGGGTGATTGAATATTTCCGGACATGACAAACTGAGAATTGACAGCGAGAGCGTCGCCTCCTGGGTCTCCGAATTAAGCACGACATCCTGTTCGGCGATCTGGACGATTCGCCCCAAATCCGGCCTTTTCGATGTCAGCAAATGAGCGGGCAATTTCTCGTAAAATGCTCGAATCGGCACAGAGATTTGAGGCGCTACGAACGGCGGCGTTGCTCCGCCGGCCGCCGGTTCAGGATCGACCTCCGGACTTGGCGATATCAATTGGGGCTCAGCGGCTCCATATTCGCTTGGCAGACTTTGCGGCCCGGTTTCTGGTCGGAAGTCGGCGATCGTCGGTTCAGGGGTGTGCGCCTGCTCGGTGGCGGTTTTCTGACTGGGGACAGGTCTGGCCTCAGCTTCACTGCTCTCGGGCTTTCTTTTAAACCAATGGAGAAAGGACATATTCAGGAGTTCAGGAGTTGCAGAAGTTCGGGAGTTGCAGGAGTTCGCAGGCAAAGCGGCTTCCCGGTCACGGTCCTACTGATAACTGACACTGACAACTGGCAACTCGCGGAACCGCCTGGCACAAACTGGCAGACACCGCTAAAACAGCAGAGAAACGTAAAGCGGCAGCACGCTCACCAAGCCGCCGCGGTAATACCACGTTTTGTCGAAATAAAAGCTCCGGTCCGCCGCGCGATAGGTCAATTGAACAAGCTTCCCCGGTTGATTGGCATCGTACACGTTAAAAATCAGGTCGCCATTCTGGCCGGAAGTACAGTGGTAGACGACCAGGCAATGATTGATCGGTTTAAAACGGGTGATATAGACGTCCCTGATTCGTTCATGGGCGAGTTCGTTTTGCAACCATTTTGCTATTCGTTCCTGCCCAGAGCGGGGAACCGGAAAAACAATCCGCCAGTTACCGAGTCTCCAGTATGCACGGCCACCAAAGACCGAGGTTGTGCTGTAGCTCCTGAGGTCTGACCGAGAGAAAAATCGTGCAAGTTCTTGTAGCCTGGAACCACGATTTTAGCTTTCGGGCCAGAGCTCCAGGCCGGAATCGCGCTGACTTTGCGGACGATCAGTGCGTAGTCCGATGAAGAAACCTTTGGGAGATCAGGACGAAATTCCGCGAATTGAAAAAACTGGAGAACCGATCTGCACAACTGGAAGCAGTGGCGCGAAAAGTCAGGAACTTGCCCGTGTCTTCGGCTGATTTGTATCTGATTGTCCGACAGTTGCTTGTAGTCATAGTAGGTCTGGTTCGCAAAGCCGAAGGTGTCGGCTTGAAAATCGAACTCTTTTGACCAGGCCGTGGTGCTCCAGAGAGCCAGGACACAGACTAAAACGGATAGCCGGTACACTGACTCAGTATTGCTTTCGAAGGTTGCTCGGCAGAATGTTCAGCTCTGCCCGGTACTTGGCAACGGTTCGTCGCGCTATCGGTATGCCGCGGTCGGAAAGAATTTCCACAATTTCTTTATCGCTGAGCGGGTTTCGAGTTTCTTCGTTGCGGACGAGGTCAGAGATCGCGTCTTTGACGCTCGTATTGCTGAGCGAAGCGCCGCCGGCAGTCTGATATCCCGGCGTAAAAAAGTACTTCATTTCGAACACCCCTTGAGGTGTCGCCATGTACTTTCCTGAAATCGCACGACTGACCGTCGTCTCATGAACTCCTACCGTGTCAGCGATCTGAGCCATCGTCATTGGCTTGAGAAACGCCGATCCATTCTCCAGAAATTCATGCTGCCGCTTCACGATTTCGTTCGCAATATTCAAAATGGTCTGCTGCCGTTGATGAATGCTCTTGATCAGGAATTTTCCGCTGCGGATCTTTTCTCTGATATAGTCCCGGACATCTGTTGCATTGGTTCCTTGCGTCATCAACTCCTTGTAGGTTTTGCTGATACGCAAATGGGGAACTTGATCTCCGTTCAGTGAGACCGAGTAATCATCGTCCACTTTGTCGACGCTGACGTCAGGTAGCACATAGCTGTTTGGATCAGGAGTAAAAATCTGGCCGGGCTTTGGGTCGAGAGTGGATATAAAGTTGGCGGCCCTTTGCACCTGCTCGACGGAAATGCCGATCCGGCGCGCCACTTCCGGAAGTCGTTTGCGCCCGAGGTCTTCGAGGTGCTGTTCCACGATCTGATATTCAAGGCTACCTTCTTTTCCCAGACGGCGGAGCTGAATCAACAGACATTCTCGCAGGTCGCGGGCTCCAACCCCGACTGGATGAAATGTTTGAATCAGATTGAGCGTTTCCTGCAACTCCTCCAGCGCATGTCCCGTATTGGAGGAAATGTCCTCCAGCGAAGTCTGGAGAAAACCCAGATCGTCGATGTTACCGATAATCAGTTCCGCTGCTTCCCGGCGCGCTTCGGAAACGTCCGAGGTGTTCAACTGCTCCCAGAGATGCTGTTGTAAAGTTTCCTGGCTGGCGATTGAGTCAAAGAAGAATTGCCTGCGCTCTTCGTCCTCAAGATTTCTGGACGAGTAGCTGACATTTTGGGCCATATAATCCCGCCATTCCTCGTCCAGCTTCGCCAGTCGCTCAAATTCCTCTTGGAAATCATTGTCTTCGGTCGATCTCTCCTCGGTCTCGACCGTGCCAATCTCTTCTTCGAGGACAGGATTAGTTTGCAGCTCCTGTTGAACCAGATTCCTCAGTTCCATCGCCGGCGCCTGCAATATCTGCAAGCTCTGCTGCAGCTGCGGTGCGAGCACCTGCTGCATTGTCAGATTTTGGAACTGATGGATCCCCTGGCCAGCCATACGGAATATTGTTACATCGTCAAACGCTGACTCTAGAAGAGCAGCGGGTGAACTGCAAGGAGGCAGAATAAAGGAAGACCGGAAGCATGTCCCTGCCGGAGCAATCGCTTCCCGATTTCGGCTTGGCGCGAACGCTGGGCGTTTTGCTCCGTCAACCTCGGTGATGCTTCAGGTCGAGCTTTCGATAGAGAGTCGCGATGCTGATCTCCAGCATACTGGCCGTCTTTTCTCGGGAACCTTGATTGAATTTGAGCGTCATCTCAATGTACTTGCGCTCTTGGTTGCGCACGAAGTTGTCAAGGGGTTGACCCACTATCCATTCGGAGTCCGGCGTCTTTTCGAATAAGCCCGATTCAGTTAACACGTGTGGTGGTAAATCCTCCGCTCGAATCACTCCTCCATCACTGAGCGTGCAGGCCCTTTCGATCGCGTTCTCAAGCTCCCGCACATTTCCAGGCCAGGTGTATCGGATCAGCCGTTCCATGGCGCTTGTTTCGATCGTCTTCTTCTCGGTTCCCGTTTTGTCTGCCTGCTTCTGCAAAAACCTCTGGACCAGTAGCGGCACGTCCTCCATCCGTTCCCGGAGTGGCGGAATTTCAATCGGGATCACGTCGAGCCGAAAGTAGAGATCCTCTCGGAATCCTCCTGTCCGCGTTTTTGCCTTCAGGGGTTCGGTTGAAGCGGCAATCAACCGGACGTTGACGGGGATTTGCTTGGTATCGCCTATCCGCCGAATATGACGTTCCTGCAGGACCCGAAGAAGCTTCGTCTGCAACGGCTGCGACATCGAATTGATTTCATCCAGGAAGAGCGTTCCGTTGTTGCCCTCTTCAAACAGGCCGGCATTGTCCATCAGCGCGCCTGGAAATGAGCCTTGCTTGTGGCCGAACAATTCCGACTCCAGCAGGTTATCCGGAAGCGCGCTGCAATTGATCGCCACGAACGGACGATTTTGCCGTGAGCTTTTGTAATGGAGTGCGCGGGCCACCAATTCCTTTCCGGTTCCGGACTCGCCCTGGATCAGGATTGTACTTTCGGTGTCGGCGACTTTTAGCATGCGCCGATAAATCGCCTGCATTTTGACGCTCGTGCCAATGAGGTTCTCAAATTCGTAGGGATCACGAATGGTAGGTCTTGAGACTTCGCTTTGTTGGTGAGCTGTCTGATGATTGAGCGCCCGTTCAATGCAGAATTGCAGCTCGTCCACTTTCAAAGGCTTGGTGATGCAATCAAAGGCCCCTGATTGCAGTGCCTTCTGAGCCAGTTCAACAGACATGAGAGGTGCGGTCATCACCACCACCGTTTGAGGATGTTTCTCTCGGCACTCGCGTAAGATATCGAATCCGTTGGTCTTCTCGGATTGGAGGTCAGCGATGACGAGCTGGGGGGCGACATCGGGCAAAGCATCGATGGTCGCCTCGGAAGAATTATAATGAAAAGGTTGATGTCCGCGATCCCGGCAAAGGTTGGAGACCAATTCGACAGTTTCGGGTTCATTATCTGCAATTAAAATACGCGCCATATAGAAATGCTCTTTATAAGTATTTTATAGATTATGATAATTGCTTTCGATTGCCAGAAATATCATGCGCGTTCTTAAAAATATTTCGTCTCTCCTCGCCTTCCCCACCAATCGTCCTGGTTCTCGTTCTCGTCCTCGATCCGTATTCCGTTTCTGTCGCCACCACGATCAGGATCGGAGAACTGGAGAAATGGAGCACTGGAGTACTGGAGTATTGGAGGTACTGGAGTGTTGGGCGTGCGCTAAACAAATCGGCTATGCTTACTGGCTACGCTGGCCAACTGAACGCTGAACGCCGGCCGAACGCCGAACGCTGAACGCCGACCGCCGATCCGCCGACCCGCTTCCCCTAGTGTGCTTCGTCGCCTTCGCCCGAAACATCTTCCTTTTCAGAAGGGTGTTCCGGACTGCGGGCGATGGCTACGGGAGGACACCCAACTTTGATCAGGCCATAGGTCAGGAGCGCTTTGCTGTCTTCCCAGATCCCAGGCTTGTCGGTGTGCAACACGACGGAAATAACTTCGTGCCCTTCGATGAGGGCGGAACTCACTAATACCTGCTGGGCGGCGCGCGTGTAGCCGGTCTTGAGTCCGTTGCACCCGGCGAAGTGCCGGAGCAGGCGATTATGATTTCGAAGCTGCTCGACAACGCCTTGGGGCGACTTCCAGGTGTAATAAATCGTCCCAACCACTTGCCGAAAGAACGGTTGCTCCATTGCGGCACGCGCAATAAGCGCCAGATCGTGAGCTGTCGTGTAGTGGCTTGGGTCGTGCAATCCATTGGGATTTGCAAAATGGCTGTTGGTGGCTCCCAGTTCCACCGCCCGACGATTCATCTTGGCTGCAAACGCCTCGATGGAACCGGCGTTGTCGCGAGCTAGCGTCATCGCCACGTCATTGGCACTCTTCAGCATCAGACCATAGATCAGCTGACGCCGGGTGTACTGCTCCCCCGGTTTCAGGTCCAGCTTGGTCGGTTCAACAGTGGTGTCGGAGATGTCAACCGTGACGAGTTTATCGAGGTCGCCCGCTTCGATCACCAATAGGGCCGTCAAGATTTTGGTTGAGCTGGCTGGATATTGGATGGCGTTCTCATTCTTGAGGAAAAGAAACTCGCCGGTGAACGAATCGATCAAGGCCGCGCTTTGGGCAACCACCGCCGGGTCCTTGTCCGTGCCCGACTTTTCGGCAACGGGCGTTTCTCTCACTTTTTTGGGAGTGCCGTTAGCCGGCGCCGCCAGTAGGAAGAGGCCAATCAAAACGGTGATCGACCGGATCAGTTCAAGATTTTTCCGTTTACCATCATCCATTTGACCGTTCCTCTGTTTTGAATAACCGCTTCGAACACATCTCCGGTTGAACCTTTAAAGGGGAGTGCGATAGCATCGGCCAGGAAGCCGGGGGCGATTTTGCCCAACTCGCGACCGAGCTTCAGAGCGCGCGCAGGTCGGATGGTGACCATTTCAAGCAGTTCTCGGGCGCTGAGGGTCTGGTAGATTTTCTTGGCCGTGCGCATCTCCGAAAACAGGTTGAGTGAGTCATTGCTGGCTAAGCTGTCCGTGCCGATCGAGATATTCAAGCCGCAGGCCGTCAGCGCTTCGAGAGGAAAGCGTTTCTGGTGCAAGAACCGATGGCTCTTCGGGCAATGCACGATTTGCAGGTTTCGCCATTCGAGTCGGCTCAGGAGTTCGAGATCACGATCGTCCACCTCATTGAGATGGGCCACAATACATTCGGTGTTGATCAATCGATTTTCAATCAGATGCCGCAAAGGAGAGGTCGAACCGCAATCGGTCATGGGACGTCCCAACTGTTGGAGAAAATCGTAAAGCTCCCCCGAACTCTCGGCGAACATAGCGTATTCTTCGCTCGACTCAGCGACATGCGTTGTTACCAGCAGGTTCATCGAGCGCGAACATTCGAGAGCCAGTTCGTACATTTTTGAGGATGCGGTATAGGGAGCGTGCGGGCTCAGACCAAGTCCCCCCAGCCGATCGCCATTTCCCGAAAAGAAGAGCCATGATCCAAAGACATGTTCTTCGATCCAGGGTCTGGGGCGCACATCGATGAGCTCCAAGAAATTCCAAGTGCGGATTCGGGGCGGGGGCAGCAGTGGAAAAATTTGAGGGGTAGAAACGATATTCAGAACTGTTGTCACCCCATACTTTCGGAGCTCTTCAAAACCGAGCTGGGTGGCGCGCAAATAGTCGCTATCGGTAAGGGATCTCTTGAGTGCATTGATTCGTTTGACCCAGCGAGAGAAACTATTGCCTGGCAGGATCGCACCGCGCATCAGCGTGTAATCCAGGTGGCAATGAGCATTGATTAACCCGGGCATCACCACGACTTCCCCGAGGTCCACGACCTCTCCGCCAAAATTCTTCAGAATCTCAGGAGCACTGCCAGCCTGGACAAAGCGCGACCCGTCGACCGCAAACACCCCGTTGTCGATCGGGGTGCCAGCCATGGTAATGAGCGTACGGCATCGATAAGCGGTCATCGAGGGGACTTCTTCAAGGCGGTTCTCGCTGCGGCCACCAGGAGATTGCAAGCCTCCAGGCAGAGGATTGGCAGAGCCGCACGCCCCTGGCCCGTCTGGTCCACGGTGGGATCAGACTTCGAACTTGGAAGGAAGTCCGGTGATTGATTTTCCTCGATTCCCCACAAAATGGTCCGTAGACACCGGCTATCTGAACGACAAGCTTCTTTCACTAGATCTTGCGCCTGGTCTTCGGTGAGTTGGCGTGTCACTCTATACATTCCGGATTGCCGATTCAGCGTTTTTCTTAAGCAAACGGGAGCTACCGTCCCAGCGCGGTAGGCCAACCAGCTGCCGATGGCGCCGGGATAAAAGTAATCGAGCGCCCTTTGCAGCGCGTCAATACTGGTTAACTCGATGAGCCAGCCTCTGGGTAAATTGGGTGCTCCTTTCAAAGGGCGGTAAGCACCGGAGGAATCAAATTTTGCAATTTGCCGGGCGTCATCAGTCGAGTGATAGACCTCCGCCTCAGGCAAAGAATTCCGGTCGGCCCAATGGTAGAGAAGGTATCCTTGGGAAGATTCTGTAAACTCGAGTTCCCCAAGAGCGTTGTAACCGGCCTTAATTAAGCGTGCTAAATCATCCCTGATCATGCGGCTGAGGCGGACGGATGTTTCCGGTCAAATCGATCGATGGTGTCGAGAATAACGTCCGCCATTAAAGGTTCCGTACCGATCGCGTTCGCGTAGTAAAGCAGTCGCCCGTCCAGAGGATATGGATTTCTGCGGAAGACCTCCTGCTGACTTGCCGCGGCGGTTGGTGAAGATTCAATGCCCAGGAGAACCGGGATATCCTGGTAGCTATGCAACCCGTCGGCGATAAAAAAAGGCACGACCACCACGTTCGGTTGTGTGGTGTTTTGGCGCCAATCCGCAATGAAGGGCGATTCCTCCATGTAGGCCTCCGAAACTTCCGCATACAACCCTTTATCCCTGATGGCTCTGACTTGGGATTGGGCCGCTTCAGCCGACTTTTCATTCAGGCTCGTGCCGTGGCCAACGATCAAAAGACTGGTTTTCTCCTCCGGAACATTGGGCGCCGCTTCCCGCGCCCGGCGAAGCAACAGGTCCACCATCCGCGGGTCATTACCCACAGGTTCGCAATATTTAATAATTTTCCCAGCTCGATGAGTGACCGGCCCGGCAAGTTCAAGTTCTCGCGGGATGACTGTCTCAGTGAAGTAACCTTCGCTGATAAAGTTCGGGACGACATAGACATCCTCACCCTCGACCATTCGCAGGATTTCTCGAAGGCTTGGCTCCTCCTTCCAAAAGGTGCAATAGACTTCCGCAAAAAGCCCGCGACGAACGATTTCGTCCGCATGCTGGAAGGTCGGTGCGCTCGAATCGGGATTCAGGGTGGAGCCGTGACCTACCAAAACGAGGGAGCTCTTTGGCTTGTTAGTCATATTTCTAAATTGGATGTCTCGCCGAAGTTCCTCAAATGGAATTCGCGTTCTGCGACGCCAAATCGCAGGTGGGAGATTTCTCTGCAGAAGCGAGAAGAAATCTCGATCGTCAGCCCAAGGGTGGCGACTCGTGGGGGTGAGAGGGCACGGCCGGCGGAAGGCCTGGAACCGTCACGCCGCAGTCTGAAAAGGAAGAGCGTTCGTGCAGAATCTTTGTGGTGCGTCAGGAAACAAGCATATTGGCATCGCGATCCTGATGCCGGGGGGAAGCAGAGGTATCGAACGTCACTTCCGCGGTCTCGGTGTCGAGGGTAAATTGGAGTTCCCCTGTTTGGTTCTCGATGCTTGGTTCAGTTCCATTTCGACGTTCCTCGGAAAACTCGACGTTGAATCTGCCGTTCCAGAGTTTCCCTGTTCGGTTGGTCAACTCCACCATCCAGATATCTGGAAGGCGGCTGGCGGACCGGTGACCGCCATTGGTGCAAAGGTGGTCCAGTGGCAGTTGCTTCTGGTTTTCGATAAAAGCCGCTGTCAACCAATCTTCCAGATCGGTTTCCTCAAGGTAGTCCAGGATTTCAGGTATGATCATTGGTACAAAGAGTTAGTTAGGCCGTTCACTGGGAGCCAATCCGCTTGGCTCTGGCTGCCCAGCTCGCCATTGTATCTTACTCCGACATAATTGCCATAACCTGAAGGGATTATTTTCAGTCTTTTTTGCATTTTATGGTTTAATGGCCCTACGAAGGGGCTAGAGGACTTAGCCCGGGATTTCAACCTGGGTTCAACCACGTGACCGTTATTTGCGAGACGGTGCATTAGGTCAAAACAGCCCGGTGGAGGCTGGGTCTGGCAGACCCCAGATTTTCCAGTCTTGCAGGTATTCCGATCGAGGAAGGCAAACATAGACAGGATTCGCATTTGCTCGTAGCCACTTGATCAATTCTACCAGGTTTTTTTCCGCCATCGTGGTGCATCCGGCCGAAGGGCGCGTTGGTCCTCGCCGGATGTGAAAGAAAATCGCGCTCCCGTGACCTGGCAAAGGTGGATCCGCGTTGTGGCGAATTTCGACTAGCCAGCGATAGGCGAAGTCACCGCTCCGCATTTTCTGTTTCGCAAACCAGGGCGGGGGATTGTTGGCGTCCACGGTCACGTGTTGGTTATAATAAGAGTTGTGGATGTCGTCCACCCAGGCATCGCCTTCTCCTACGGTGTGGAACGGGTAGTTAGCTCCAGGCGGCAACGATCGATCGTAGGTGTAGATCATTCCAATCCGGAAGACGCCGGCCGGAGCTCGATGATCATGCTCCATTTTCGCGGGGCCTTGATCTTGTCGAGTGATCAGACCTCTTCCCCAGGCTAACCCGGATTTTCCGAAGAGCACCGGGACCGGGGGACCTGCGGCACTGCCACCCTTCCAGGGTCCTATCGAATCGCTGCAAACGGCCGTTCATGCTGTCCCAGGTCGGTGCAATTCCGACAATGATCTGGGTGACCGAAGGGCTGATACGATCTTCTGCATCGGAAAATATCGGAAGAATCAGGAGTAGCGCAGAGAGCCGAAGGAGAAGATGAGAATGCATGGGGGGAGAAACGTGTCGGCGGGTCGGCGTAAGGGCGTGTCGGCGTGGGGAGAAACGTATCGGCGTAAGGGGGCGTAAGGGGCGTGTGGCAGTGTCGGCGACTGTAAGGAAAACGCGCTGCATTCATCGTTTCTTCTAAGCCGAAAAGCAAGCCGGTGGCTTGGCTACGTCAACGCCGACACGCCACACGCCGACCCGCCGTTACGTTTCTTCCCACGCCGTACAGCCCTACGCCGATACGCCGACCGTTTCCCCCGCACGCCGATACGCCCCGCGCCGACCCGCCGATACGTTTCTGCTTACCCCGGACTGATGAGATCCAGATACTGCTCTCCATCTTTGCTCAGGCTGTAGTTCGATCCGCTGCCCTGGATATACCCTCTCGTCTGGAGCGCGTAAGGGTAGGGCGAGAATTTGACCCAGGTGAGAACCGGTTTTTCGACGGTCTGCGCTCTGGCCTCAAAATGAATCGGGATGCCGGCTTGATTAAACGAAATTTCCCACGCACTTGCTGTGGTCTGGCCTCCGGACAACCAGGGGTAACGTTGGAGAAGGTCCAACCGAGGCGAGGCCGGTACCACGGCACGCCACCAGATTGTTTCTTCCTGGAGGAATTCCGGGATTGTCTTTTGCGGGTTTTTGCTCAGCTCGAGGTACAACCGAGCGATATCGATTCCATCCAGATTTTGTCCGTTGTAAATGCCGTGGCGATTCTCGCCTTTTGGGAAATATTTGTCGGACCAACTGCCAAAGTCGCCATTCAAGAGGATGTTCAATTCGAGGTGAACATGAGATCGCTCCCGGTCGATCCCTTCACCGGTATGTCCCATCACGGCGATGGGTTCTCCCTGAGAGACCTGGTCCCCGATATTCACCCGTACGGCGCTTAGATGCGCATAGAGACTGTAATAGGGGCACCCGCCGAACAGGTGTTCGATGACGATGTACCGGCCATAGTTTGAACCGCCAGGAACATTGTTGATGTAATCCACTTTGCCTGCCGCAATCGCGTGAATGACATCCAGCGGTTCGCCGCGCGCGTCGCGCTGCAGCGGCCGAATGTCGATCCCTTCATGAAAGCGGGTCTCCAGAACGGTGGTACCGAATCTGCGGGGATTGCGGACGAATCCGTACTGCCCGCCTTCCCAGGGAGTG
This sequence comes from uncultured Verrucomicrobiae bacterium, assembly GCA_963793135.1. Classification (GTDB taxonomy): domain Bacteria; phylum Verrucomicrobiota; class Verrucomicrobiia; order Chthoniobacterales; family JAFAMB01; genus JAFAMB01. Next base: position 121,455 of record CAWBYX010000022.1, on the reverse strand, counting down.
CTGACTACACCCTCGAAATCACGTTTGACGTATTGATAAAACCCCGCGTTGTCGCCGTTCAGCAACCCATGATTTTCTGTGGGCAAGACAATGTTGACGGTCTGCCCGCGCGCTGAAAATCCGAGGTGAGCGAAGTTCGCGATGACCAAGGTGACGATGCCTTTTAAGAACAGCCTGGCGGGACCGCAACTCATAAACGATTCTGCTGGCATCGGTTAGAGTTTGCAACCTAAGGTCTCATCCGTTAAACGGTCAAAATGAATTTTCGTGTTACGGTCTGTGTCGCTGCGATGGCTGCGCTCGCGGGCTGTTCCTCCTCCAGCGGTGTCTATCGGTGGGTTCCCTTCATGCCGAGCCCAAAAAAGAACCAGTCACAGGTTGCCTTAGCGAAAGTGGACAATCGCAATCCGTTTGGTCCGATCACTGGGCCGGTCTATTACGGACTGGAGATGCGGGTCTCGGTTGTTCCGGGAGTGATTCGACTCGCTGACACGCGAGCTCTGGAGGTTCATTTGGTACTGATTAATCGCTCCAAAAAGCCCGCAAACCTGATGTTCAACGACAGCCGAAAATACGATTTCATCCTGCGAGATGCCGGCGGTAGAAAGCTAGCGCAATGGTCCGACGATCAACCAGTCAATCAAGCGCCCGGTTACGTGATTATCAATCCCGGGGAGCGCGCGGAATTTGTCGGAAACGTTTCGACCCGCGATATGGTGGCGGGACGTACCTACACCCTCGAGACGGTGGTGGTCGGCTATGACAGAATGCGGGTGGTCACTCAGTTGACTCCGATAGGTGGGTCGGTTCTACCTCCGAAGCGCCCACCGGTGGTGAAACCCACTCCAGCGGTCGCGAAAGCCCACGTCCTCCGGCGGGCTGATTCTCTAGGAACCGAAATCGGAAAGGTAGGGCGAAGCTCCGTCTGAGCCGGGGCTTTGCGGGTTGCCTCGCCCACGACGTCAACCCCCAAAATAATCGTACTGTTATCGGCCTTTGATCAGAGGCGACAAGGAAGAAACCCCGGTTCGGGCGGAGCGATTACTACATCCGGCCGGGCAAAAGCGTCGCGTATTTTCCGTCTTACGATGTCAATGGGGGTGCACTTCGTGTTCGAGGCGAACGACCTGATCTTTGGGGGTGCCGCCACATGCCGAGGGACGCGGAAAGCCCCGGCTCAGGCGGAGCTTCGCCCTACCTGAGCCGGGCTCATCCATAGCCAAAGCTTCTATTTTCGCTGCCAGACTGTGGCTTGAGCGACGCTCCACTGAAACTTCCGGGCGTGTTCGCGGATCAGAAACGGGAGCTCCTTTGTCACCTTGAGATTGAAGGCAGCGTGCAACGTTTCCTTTAAACCGGAGATTGTCGACTTTGGGTAACCGGCGGCATCGTACCGGCCGCCGAGCCATGCGGATTTCGGCGTAAATTCCTCCAACCAGGTATAGGGAGAAGAAAGAATCAGGTGGCCACCAGGACGGACCAGGACGGAAAACGAACGGAGCAGATTTTCTGGTGTCTTAACCCGATCGATCAGATTCGCCGCCAGAACCAGGTCAAACTGACCAATATTGGTCCGCAGTTCCGTCGCATCACCGATCTCGAATTGGCAGTGTGCGCGTCTCAGCTCGGAAGGCAATTCTCTAGTGAACCGTGTGCTCAGCTCACCTTCTTCCAGGCGTCTGATCTCGATTCGTCCCGTCTCTCGCACCCTGTTCGCTGCCTCGATAAAACGATGAGAGAGATCGATTCCAATAACTTCCGGCGCCCAGCGTGAAAGTTCAAAGGTGGACCGCCCGACGGCGCAACCCAAATCCAGCGCCCGTTGCACGACACCGATGGCAGGAAGGAATTCGCTCACGCATCGGATCGGATAAAAGAGCGCCTCCCGTGGACCAAACAAGTAGGGCAATTGATCCTCGGCTGTTCCGTAATGGAACAGAAGATACTGATCTACCAGCAAATCACTCTCGTAGACATTCGTCATCGCTGCGCGCTCCGCACGATCCGGTCATTCATTGCCAACCCGCTGAGCCCTCTGGCTCAGACGGAGCTTCGCCCTCTGGCTCAGGCGGAGCTTCGACCTACCGAGCTTCGTCCTACCGTTCCCGGCTCAGCTCAAAAGCTCTGCCATGTAAGCGGCTGGCTGGAAATTCTCGATTAGCACCTCCGTCTTGCCATTTCGGAACATTCGTACCTGCGGCACATTGATTTCCGGCGTCTTGTGTGGAGCAAACAGGATATCGTCATGGGTGGCATTTTTCTTGTCCAAAAATTTGGACGGCGTGAGATGCCCGCCTAAATGGTCGCTGCGACCGGTCGCCACATGCAATGTCCCAAGCACTTTTTCGTCTTGAATATCGCGCCCTGAAACAGGGAGAAGCTGTGTACCGAAGCCGAGTTCGCCCAATTCGCCCGTGGCCGGGTCGGATTGGATCTTGCGTTGATGTTCGTCAATCGTTCGCTGGCTTCCTTTCAGAAGACTTGAATCAACGATCCGGCCTGCCTTCACGGTCATCAGACCGATGGTGCCATCCTCGAACTTGAGGGGAAACTGGCCTGAAGCCCCAGTCGGCACGTAATAAATCTCGCCAGCCGGCAAATTTGCGACGTCCGGACCGCCGCGACAGAGGCCGTGGCTTTTTTGTGCTTCCTGCCGGCCGAGTTCGAGACGGAGACTGAACTTTTGCCTGCCGTAAGTGAAGTCGATCTCGACCCAGTCCGCGCGGGTCATACCAAGGCGCAATTTTTCAGCGTCCTCGCTCACCTGGTCATAGTCCACTGCGAGACCGCTGTTGAGGATGATTTGATTCAGACCATGCAGCGTGGCACCTCTAAATCCATATTTCTTCGCGAATTCAGTCAACGGCGCAGTGGCTGAATAAGTTGAGCAACAAAGAATGAGTTTGTAATTCGGGTAAATGTCTTTCTCGAGACTTACTTCGGTTCCGTCCACCGCCACCGCCAGGTCTGGAAGATCCAGATTGCTGCCACCCGTGTTTTTGTAGGCGAATATTTCGCCGCCGGTCAGACCTAATTCTTTCAAGACGCCGTTTTTCAGGCCCAGGTAAAAGACCTCATAAGCGTGCCGTTGAATCGTCAGATCGGGATTTTTCAAAAATCCGAAGTTGGTGATTTCGTGTGGATCCTCCAGATCGATCAAGATAGCCACTCGTTCTCCGGCGCTCGGATTGAATACGGTCTTCAACAGGCGGGAAAGGCTGAATGGCGGAAAGGTTTCTGGAACCGTCAGCTTTGTTTGGGCAATCATTGGTTGGAATTTCGTTCTCAGGCCCACGTTAGTCAAAGAAAGTATCTGCTCTATTGTTACCAAAGCGGTTACAAACGGTCTCCAAAAAACCGAGAAATCATGAACCGGGAAAATCAAGATCCGAGGAGGGCCAGCAATCTGGTGTCGACTGCGGCATCGCAGAACCCTTGAATTCTTGGCTCCTTGGCGTCAATCTCTTCCTAGGCATGTCTTCGGTTTTTGGAGTTTTGTTTCGGGTGACAACGTGGGGTGAATCGCATGGGGGCGGCGTCGGGGCGGTCGTGGATGGATGTCCGCCGCGTGTTCCTTTGACTGCGGAGGAGATACAAGTTGATCTCAACCGGCGCCGGCCGGGCCAGAGTGCGATCGTCTCGCCGCGGGATGAGGAAGACAAATGCCAGATTCTTTCTGGTGTTTTCGAAGGTCTTACTTTGGGAACACCGATTTCGGTAATGGTCTGGAACAAGGACGCGCGTCCGGAAGCCTATCGCGAAATCGAAACGGCGTTTCGACCCTCTCATGCCGATTACACCTACCAGGCAAAGTACGGGATTCGGAATTGGCAGGGAGGCGGGCGCGCTTCAGCGCGCGAAACGATCGGTCGAGTGGCAGCCGCGGCCATTGCCAAACAGGTGTTGCGCAAATTTTTTCCTGACTTCGAAGTCGTCGCCTATGTCAAGTCTGTCCATCGGATCGACGCGGACGTCGATCCGGATGAGGTGGAGTTTGCTGCAGTTGAACGATCCATGGTGAGATGCCCGGATCCTGACGCCTCAGCGCGGATGATCGATCTGATCAAGACGATGCGGAAAGAAGGAAACTCCGTGGGGGGAGTGATTGAGTGTGTCGTCCGCGGTGTCCCCCCGGGGCTTGGCGAGCCGGTTTTTGACAAGCTGGAGGCAGACCTGGCCAAAGCAATGCTCAGTCTGCCTGCCACCAAAGGCTTCGAGATCGGGTCGGGGTTTGCCGGAAGTCAACTCACTGGCGCGGAACACAATGACATCTTCGAAATGCGAGATGGCAGAGTGCGCACCCGGACCAATTTCTCGGGAGGGATCCAGGGTGGGATCAGCAATGGCGAGAACCTCTTTTTCCGGGTGGCTTTCAAACCGACCGCCACGATTCTGCGCCCGCAGGAAACCGTAACGGTATCCGGCGAGTCAACCGAGCTACTGGCGCGCGGACGACATGATCCCTGCGTTTTACCCAGGGCTGTTCCGATGGTTGAAGCCATGGCAGCTCTTGTTTTATGTGATCATTTCTTAAGGCAACGGGCTCAGTCACCGTCCGGATAGGCGTATTCAGAATTTCCAACACTTTGGACTGACCACCTCTTTCTGGGCGGTATTCGCATCGTTCTCAGTTTTGATACAAGTCAGGTTCGAGTCTGAGGCCTCTGCAGAAATCGGGCTCTCCGCAAAACCGGTCAGCGGGAATATCAAATAAGAGAACAACCAGAAAGAGAGTAACCAGACGCACCAAGAAACTGGGCCAAGAAGCCAGTTTGACTGATTGATGGTCTTCCTAAATAACCTCCATACTCCCTGTTGTTATAGGACGATCGGGCCGTGGATCGGTTACAGGCAATATTGCATTTCAATCCGTGGCTCCTGCAATCAATCAATAGCTGCTTCGTTAACGCTTTTCCGGTTTCACTAATCTATATTTAGCTCGACTCGCAGACTGGTAGGCGCCATCTCATCATTGTGGCGAGCGCAAAATATTTGCAATTTGCAGGGGGTTATCGCTCAGAATGCAAGACTTTTTCCAACTAACTCTTTTCGTCATCTCTGTGTTCGTAGTCGCATTGGTCATAAGGCGCCGGTTGACAACGGGCATTGGCATGAATAATGCCCTTCAGCGGCTAACATATATCCTGATCGTCCAGATGCCGTTTTCTAGCGAGGTACACCGTAAGTGAATATCACTGACTTGGAGAAATTGGAAAAATGATCGTTAAGAGGCGCTGTATTTTTCCTAATCCGTCTTTGGTACTGAAGCGGTCAATCCTTAAGTTGAGCGCGTTGGAATTGATGGAACCCGTTGAAAATGTCGTGGGACTTCAGGCACCCGCCGCCAATACACGGCGAAGTCGGAACTGGGTCCTGCGAGCGCTGATCTGGACGGCGGTGCTGCTCCTTTTTGGGTTTGCTCTCTACTTGGTTCTTGGCCGCAAGGAGGAACCCAAGACGCGCCCGCAGGCCCAGATCACGATCACGACGGCCACGGCCAAAAAAGGGAATATCGGAGACTATTTAGACGCGATCGGAACGGTCACTCCAGTCTATACAGCATCCATCTTTAGCCAGGTGACTGGGGTGGTCTTTAAAGTGGACTACCAGGAGGGCCAGATTGTCCGGAAGGGAGATCCGTTGACCGACATCGATGATCGTCAATACGTGGCCACTCTTTTGCAGGCGCAGGGGGCGCTCGAGCGGGACGAGAACCTGCTGGCACAGGCCAAAATGGATCTTCAACGCTATCAGGCCGCCTGGGCGCGCAATGCCGTGGCCAAGCAAATCCTGGACGATCAGGAAAAACTGGTGATGCAGGATGAAGGCACCGTGAAAAACGATCAGGGATCTGTGCAGTTTGACCAGCTGCAGGTCGAATACTGCCATATCACGGCTCCTTTTCCTGGCCGAGTGGGTCTGCGCCTGGTTGATCCTGGGAACCTGGTGGCGGCGGGTCCGAGCAGCACTGCGAATCCGCTGGCTGTCATCACTCAGATCCAACCTATCACGGTGATTTTTACGCTGCCGGAGGACAGCCTGGGTGCGGTGGAGGCCCAACTGCGCAAGGATGCCAAGCTGACTGTCGATGCCTACGATCGCACTGCGCAGACGAAATTAGGAAGTGGCAAGTTGCTGGCTCTGGATAACCAGATTGACACCACCACGGGAACCGTGAAGGTGCGAGCCATTTTCAACAATGATGATTTCGCGTTGTTCCCAAACCAATTTGTCAATACACGGCTGTTAGTCCAGACGCTCGAAGGCGTGACCTTGGTTCCCTCGGCCACGATTCAACAAAACGGTCAAACTTCGTTTGTTTATGTAATTCAAGATAATGTGGCTCACTTGCACAACATCAAGGTGGGAGTGACCGATAACGGACTGACGCAGGTGGAAGGCATCAATCCCGGAGATGTGGTCGCGAATAGCAGCTTCGACAAACTCCAAGACAACTCCAAGGTGACGATCGCCGCCGATAGTAAACCTCCCGCGCCCCGAAAACAGGGTGCCAAGGGTTCATGAGTCCATCGCGTCCATTTATCTTGCGGCCGGTGGCAACCTCGTTGCTGATGGCCGCCATCTTCCTGGTCGGTCTGGTCGCCTATACACAGCTCCCGGTCTCCGCATTGCCCCAAGTCGACTATCCCACGATTCAAGTAGTCACCTTTTATCCGGGCGCCAGTCCCGACGTGGTGGCCACCACCGTCACGGCGCCGTTGGAGCGTCAATTCGGTCAAATGCCGGGATTGAACCAGATGACTTCGAGCAGTTCCGGTGCCACTTCCGTGGTGGTCCTGCAGTTCAACCTGAGTCTGAATATCGATGTCGCCGAAGAGGAGGTCCAGTCGGCGATCAACGCTTCGCAAAGTCTTTTGCCGGCCAATCTTCCGTCACCGCCGATCTACAACAAGACGAATCCAGCCGACGCCCCTGTCTTAACGATGGCGGTGACGTCAAAATCCATGCCGCTTTCGGAAGTAGAAGATCTGGTGGACACCCGGCTGGCGCCCAAGATTGCGCAGCTTACCGGAGTCGGTCTGGTTAGCATTAGCGGAGGGCAGAAGCCGGCGGTCCGCATCCAAGCCAATCCGACGGCGCTGTTGTCCTATGGCGTCAATCTGGAAGATTTGCGCACGGCTTTGACCGAAACCAGCGTGAATGCGGCCAAAGGGAATTTCGATGGACCACGTCAGGATTTCCAGATTGATGCCAACGATCAACTGATCACCAGCAAAGATTATCGGAATGTGGTCGTGGCCTACCGCAACGGCGCGCCAGTCATGCTGACCGACGTCGCACGGGTTGTGGATGGGGTCGAGAATAACCAGCAAGCCGCGTGGATGAATGAAACCCCGGCCGTCATTTTGAACGTGCAGCGGCAGCCTGGGGCCAACACCATCAACGTGGTCAACAATATCAAGAAGTTGCTGCCGCAGCTGGAAGCCAGCCTGCCGGCGAGCATTCGGGTGACCACGCTGACCGATCTGACGACGGCCATCAATGCTTCGGTGGCGGATGTGGAGTTTGAACTCCTTTTGACCATCGCCCTGGTGGTGATGGTCATCTTTCTCTTCTTGAGAAATCTGATGGCCACCATCATTCCCAGTGTCGCCGTGCCAGTCTCCCTGGTCGGAACCTTCGCAGCCATGTACGCCCTGGGTTACAGCTTGGACAACCTGTCGCTGATGGCGCTGACGATCTCGACCGGTTTTGTGGTGGACGATGCCATCGTGATGATCGAGAACATCACCCGCTACATCGAAGAGGGCGAGGAGCCGATGGCGGCCGCGCTCAAGGGAGCAGAGCAAATCGGCTTCACGATTCTCTCACTGACCGTCTCGCTCATCGCCGTGCTGATTCCGCTCTTGTTTATGGGCGATGTGGTGGGTCGCCTCTTTCGGGAGTTCGCCGTGACCCTCGCGGTGACCATTGTCATTTCAGCCGTGGTCTCCTTGACCCTCACGCCGATGATGACAGCGCGCATGGTCCGCCATCATCCGAAAGAGAAGCAAGGACGGGTCTTTCGGGCCTCGGAACGGGTCTTTGAGAGCATGATCGCCTTTTACGGGCGGACCCTCAAGTTCGTCCTCAGGTACCAGGCGGTAACGCTTTTGATTGCCGTGGCGACCCTGATGCTGACGGTTTATCTCTATATCATCATCCCCAAAGGGTTTTTCCCGGTACAGGATACCGGCGTCATTCAGGGGATTTCGCAGGCGCCGCCGACCATTGGCTCAAAGGACATGGCACGGAAACAGCAGGAGCTTGCGAAGGTTATTCTGCAAGATCCGGCGGTGGAAAGTCTCTCGTCGTTCATCGGCGCGGATGGCACCAATACGACGACCAATAGTGGTCGAATGTCGATCAATCTAAAGCCGCTGGAAGAACGCAAGATCAGCGCCTCCGACGTGATCCGCAGGCTCAATTCCAACCTGGAGCAGGTTCAGGGAATCCATCTTTTTATGGCGCCCGTGCAGAATATCACGGTGGATGACCGGGTGAGTCGTGCGCAATTCCAGTACACGCTGGAAGATCCGGACGCCCACGAACTCAATGACTGGACCGACCGTTTCGTGGATAAGCTGAAGGCATTGCCGGAGCTGGAAGGCGTCGCCACGGATCAACAACCGGGAGGTCTTGCCGTCTTCATGAAGATTGACCGGGTGACCGCCTCCCGACTAGGCATCGCCCCGACGACGATCGACAACACCTTGTATGACGCTTTTGGTCAACGGCAGATCAATACGATGTACACCCAGGTTAACCAGTACCATGTGTTGTTGGAAGTTGAGCCCTACTTTAAGCAAGACCCGGCGAAACTGAACCAGCTTTACATCCTGGCCAATACCTCCTCCGGAGCCAGCGGCACGGGTGCCTCTACCTCGTTCTCGGCTTCCGGATCATCTTCCGCAGGGTCCAATGCCCTGACGGGCACCGCCCTCTATAGCGCAGGTGCCGATACTTTGGCACCTCCCTCGAACGCGCTCTCCGCGAAAATCGTCACCACCGGAGCAGGCTCTGCCGGATTGACCAATTCGGCCATCAGCAATCAAGTGCCATTGAGCGCATTCTCACACTTCGAAAAGACGACTGAGCCGCTTTCCATTAACCATCAGGGGCAGTTTCCCGCGGTTACGGTCTCGTTCAATCTGGCGGAAAACGCCTCCCTGGGCGACGCCATTTCAGTTGTCGAGAACGTGCAGAAAGAGATGCATATGCCGGCCAGCATTCAGGCCGCCTTCCAAGGGACTGCCGCCTCCTTTCAAGCCTCGCTGACCAATGAGCCGCTGCTCATTCTGGCCGCCCTGGTCACGGTCTACATCGTGCTCGGTGTCCTGTATGAAAACTTCATCCATCCAGTGACCATTTTGTCTACGCTTCCGTCGGCGTGCGTGGGCGCTTTGATTGCCCTGATCCTCTTTCACCAGGACTTGAGCGTGGTCGCCATCATCGGTCTTGTTTTGCTGCTCGGTATTGTCAAAAAGAACGGCATTATGATCGTGGATTTCGCACTCCAGGCAGCACGGGAACGCGGCAAGAATGCCACCGATGCGGCTTACGAGGCCTGCCTGTTGCGGTTCCGTCCGATCATGATGACCACCATGGCTGCTCTTCTAGCCGGTGTGCCGCTGGCTTTCGGCTCAGGAATTGGTTCGGAGTTACGACGCCCGCTTGGCATCGCCATGGTAGGTGGACTGATCTTCAGTCAGGTATTGACGCTTTACACCACCCCCGTCATTTACATCTTTTTTGACAATCTTTCGCATCGCTTCTCGCGTAAGTCAGCCGGACCGAAGGCCGCAAACGAGCCGGGACATTCAGGACCGGGATGAACATTTCCGCACCGTTCATTCGCCGGCCAGTCGGGACCACCCTGATTACGGTGGGGATTGCCTTTGCCGGCGTGATTGCCTACACGGTGCTGCCGGTCTCTCCCCTTCCGCAGGTCGATTTTCCCACCATTTCAGTCAGCGCCAGCTTACCGGGAGGGAGTGCCGAGATTATGGCTTCGTCGGTCGCCACTCCTTTGGAGCGGCAGTTCGGTCATATCGCGGGTGTGACGGAAATGACTTCGGCGAGCGCGCTCGGCACCACCGCCATCACCATCCAATTTGACCTCAATCGTAACATCGATGGCGCCGCCCGGGATGTCGAAGCCGCCATCAACGCTGCGCGAACCTATCTACCCACCAATCTGCCGTCCAATCCGACCTACCGAAAAGTCAATCCGGCGGACGCGCCGATCATGATCCTCGGTCTGACCTCCGATAAGTTCGGCCCGGGCAAGTTGTACGACGAAGCGTCTACTGTCATTCAACAAAAGCTGTCCCAGATCCAGGGAGTAGGCCAAGTCAATGTTGGAGGCGGCGCGCTGCCGTCGGTGCGCGTGGACGTCAACCCAACGCAATTGGCCAACTACGGAATTGGCATGGCCAATGTGCAGTCCGTTCTGAGCCTGCAGAACGCCGACCTGCCCAAGGGCCAGCTTTCGGATGGCAATGTGACGGCGGATATTCTGGCCAACGACCAGATCTCCCTGGCGGCGGACTACAAGCCGCTGATCATTGGTTACCACAATGGTTCGGCGGTTCGCTTGTCAGACGTTGCCCAAGTCACAGACTCCGTGCAGAACATTCGGACGGGCGGGTATTTGAATGGCAAGCGCGCGGTTACGGTCATCATTTTCCGCCAGCCTGGGGCCAACATCATCGCCACGGTGGAGCGGTTACGGGCGCCAAATGCCATCGATTAAGGCATCGATCCCTGACGGAATTGACCTGACCATCGTTCTGGATCGCACCACCACCATCCGGGCCTCGGTTGATGACGTGGAGCGGACGCTCATGATTTCCGTCGTTCTCGTCATCCTGGTGGTCTTTATCTTCTTGCGCAATGGCCGCGCCACGCTCATCCCCGCTGTCGCGGTGCCGGTTTCGCTCATCGGAACTTGTGCCGTGATGTATTTGTGCGGATACAGCATCGATAACCTCTCCTTGATGGCTCTGACCATTTCGACCGGGTTTGTGGTCGATGATGCGATTGTGGTCATGGAAAACATTACGCGCCATCTGGAAGATGGCCTGTCTCCATTGGAAGCGGCGCTCAAGGGTTCGGAGCAAATCGGTTTCACCGTCGTCTCGATCAGCATCTCGCTGATCGCAGTCTTTATCCCGCTGCTCATGATGGGAGGAATCGTGGGCCGTCTGTTTCGGGAGTTTGCCGTCACCCTCTCGACCGCCATCCTGGTTTCCATGGTCATCTCACTGACCACTACCCCAATGATGTGCGCTTATCTGTTGAAAGACGAGCGCAACAAAAAACATGGTCGCATTTATCGAGCCAACGAACGTGTTTTTGAATGGGTGCTGTCGCTCTACCGGCGCAGCCTGGAATGGGTCTTGGCCAATCCGACCCTCACGCTCATCGTACTCTTGCTGACCATCGGGCTCAATGTGGTGCTGGTGATCAAGATGCCGAAAGGCTTTTTCCCGCAGCAGGACACCGGAGCGCTAGTCGGGGGAGTCCAAGGCCCTCAGGATTCCTCTTTTCAGGCGATGAACGAATCCATCTCGGAGATCAGCAAAGTGATCAAGAGCGATCCCGCGGTCGCGAATGTCATCGTCTTCACCGGCGGGGGTGGCGCGACCAATACCGGCTTCATCTACATCGCGCTCAAACCGCTCTCTGAACGCAAAATTGGGGCGGCCGAGATCATCAACCGCTTGCGTCCGAAGTTGAACCGGTTGCCGGTCGCTTCGGCCTTTCTCCAGGCCGCGCAGGATCTGCGCATCGGAGGACGAGCCAGTAATGCATTGTACCAATACACTCTTCAATCCGATAACGCCAAAGAGCTCGTCCAATGGGGACCGGTCCTGTTGAATGCGATGAAACATCTTCCCGGCTTCCTGGATGTCAATTCAGACCAGCAGAACGGGGGACGCGATGAACTACTCACCTTCGACCGCGTGACCGCCGCGAAGCTCGGGCTGACGGTGCAGGCGCTTGATACCGCCCTCTACAATGCATTCGGTCAAGCGGAAGTATCCGTCATCTACACGCAGTTAAACCAATATTACGTCGTCCTGGAAGTGGCGCCCCAATATTGGCAGAGCCCGGCGGGATTCAATAACGTTTACCTGCCGACGACCTCGATCAACTCGACGGCCTCGAACAGCGCGACGACTTCGAACAACGGCCATATTCCGCTTTTTGCGGTGGCCAAAAATCAGTCCAATACCATTCCGCTGGCCATCAATCATACGGGCTTGTTTCCCTCGGTCACGGTGTCATTCAATCTGGCGCCGGACGTCTCTTTGAGCGAGGCCACCACTCGCATTCAAGCCATGGAGAAACAGTTGGGCGCACCGACCTCGATCCAAGGCTTTTTTGCGGGAACGCTCCTCGCTTACCAACAATCGCTGAGCACCATGCCGATCCTGGTGGCGACAGCGCTGCTGGCCGTCTACATCGTGCTCGGGATGCTCTACGAAAATCTGGTGCATCCCGTGACGATTATCTCCACTCTACCGTCGGCGGGGGTGGGCGCCATGCTGGCCCTAACGCTCTTCAAAGTCGATCTCAATGTGATTTCCATCATCGGCATCGTGCTGCTGATCGGCATCGTCAAAAAGAACGCCATCATGATGATCGATTTCGCCCTCCAGGTGGAGCGGCAAGAGGGGAAGGGCTCTGCCGATGCCATTTTTGAAGCATGTCTGCTCCGCTTTCGCCCAATCTTGATGACCACCATGGCGGCTCTTTTTGGAGCTCTGCCGCTGGCCTTGGGGACCGGTACCGGGTCCGAGCTCCGGCAACCGCTAGGAATCAGTATTGTCGGTGGACTCATTGTGAGTCAGTTGTTAACCCTCTACACCACCCCGGCGCTTTACCTGGCCTTTGACCGCATCCGGTTGCGAATGCAGGGCAAAAAACGCGACGTCTTTCACCATGGAGCAAAGCCCGTTTCGGGCGAGGCATAACGATGGCAGTGAAGAGCCAACATTCGATGACTTTTTTTCACCAAACGATCAGAATCTATTTCGCCGTCATGCTTTGCACGCTGACAGGTTGCCTGGTCGGACCGAAATACCAGAGGCCGGTCGCTACCACGGAAACTCTACCGGCTGCCTACAAAGAAAGCCCGACCCAGTTCAAGGGTGGCCAGGGTTGGAAAGTGGCGAATCCCCAGGACGCAATGTTGCGCGGTCCCTGGTGGAGGATCTTCAAAGACCCCGAGTTGAATGCTCTGGAAGAGCAAGTCAACATCAACAACCAGAACATCAAAGAATTTTTCCAAAACTTCATGGAAGCGCGCGCCCTGGTGGCCGAGGCCAGAGCTCAGCTCTATCCGACTCTGACCGCGAACGCCTCCTACACGCGATCAGGAGTTGGCTCTGCCATACCGGTCACCGCTATCCTTTCGGCTTTAAATGTCTCATGGGAACCGGATCTTTGGGGAAACGTGCGCAACGCCGTGCGGTCGGCTCAATACAGTGCCCAGCTCAGTGCAGCCGACCTGGAGAACGAGCGATTAACCGAGCAAGCCGATTTGGCCACCTTTTTCTTTGAAATCCGCGGACAGGATGCGTTGATAAAGCTCTTCAACGACACGATTGTCGCGGACCAGAAAGCGCTGGACTACAACCGCGCGCAATACGACACCGGAATCACTGATCAGATCTCCGTGGTCGAGGCTGAGAACACCCTGCAAAATGCGCAGGCCTCCGCAACAAACCTTGGTGTGGCACGCGCCCAGTTTGAGCACGCGATCGCCGTTCTCATTGGCAGAGTCGCTTCCAACTTCTCGATTCCGGTCGAGGTCTTGAAAGCCGCTCCGCCACCCATTCCGATTGGCGTGCCGTCACAATTGATTGAGCGCAGGCCTGACGTAGCTGCTTCGGAACGGGCGATGGCCTCTGCCAATGCGCAGATCGGGATCGCTTATGCCGCCTATTTTCCCACGCTTACTCTGAGTGGCCAAAACGGATTTGCCAGTTCGGAATTCAGCACTTTATTCAATGCCTCCAATCACACCTGGTCAATCGGACCTTCGGTCTCCGAAACGATTTTTGACGCAGGTCTGCGCGGCGCCACGGTCCGCCAAAATGTGGCGACCTATAACGCAGATCTGGCGGCCTACCGGCAAAATGTGCTAACGGCATTTCAGCAGGTGGAAGATGCCCTCGCGCAGGTTCGCATTTTCTCGCAAGAATTGATCCAGCAACGGCAAGCCGAGCAGTCTGCCCAGCAGTTTTTAAAGCTTGAACTAGGCAGGTATCAAACGGGCATTGATCCCTACGTCAATGTCGTCACCGCCCAGACGACCTTGCTGACAGATCAGCAAACAGTCATCACCGTGCAAATCGAGCAGATGACCGGGGCCGTGGCGTTGATCATGGCGCTGGGAGGGGGTTGGGATGTCTCGCAACTGCCAACTCCATCGGAAGTTAGCAAAAAGCCAACTAAGGCGGATTCTGCGATCCAGCGCTAGTTAGGTTAGCTAGTTTACGGTGGAACTACCTATGGCTTGAAAGGCCAAGAGAGCATAGCTCAGGATATAGCCTCATAAGAGCTAATAATTTGGACAGGCTGAAACGGGGAGTCCTGGCACAGGTAGGGCGAAGCTCCGGTAGGGTGAGGCTCCGTCCGAACCGGGGCTTCCGCGTCGCGCTCCCCTGCGACATCCCCTCTAAATCAGTGGTTCGAGTCGACCACAAATGCGCGACCATTAGTATCGTAAGACAGATGCGCTGCGCTAAAATTCAACATCTTGTTAAGGTAGCGTGAAAGATCAATAACCCGAGCGAAACTTTGTAGGGGGTGACGTTGTCGGACGAGGTCAGGCGGGAAGCCCCGGCTCAGGCGGAGTTTCGCCCTACCTGCGCCGGGGCTTTACGCGCGCGATCCATGACAGACGCATTTTTTCTGTAACGTTCTTTTCATTCCCGCGTCTGCAGCTCTTGAATTAACTGAACCAGTCTCACGGCTGACGCGGATTTGTTCGAGCGAGTGCGCTGCAGTGGTGAAGCCTATCGTAGGAGATCGCATGCACTCTCAGCAACTATCCACCTCAGAAGAAAGAAGCGAAGCCGTTGCTCTCCATGAACTCCGCGAATTGAGTTTGATCGGTCTCGCCGCAAATCTGGATGATCCGCTCTGTCGTCGGGAATTATCTATCATCTTCGCAAACAGTAACTCACCAATCATCGCTCTTGCCCGCAAGGTAAAGGCCGCCGAGTCTTTTCTCGTTACATTGAGTAGAGCTTCTCTGGTTAACTTGATATCGAAAGAAAACAGCGCTTGGAAACTATGAAAAGCAAGGAAAGCAAACAGCCGTCGGGATATTCGGCATCGGGGCCGATGTATTGAGATTAGGAGCGATGGAGGATAAGCTCTGGCAGACAGCTGTAGAGGCCGCCATTCCATTCGAATTCGATCCACGTGGCGCGCGTTCTGTAAGGGCCTGGATTGCGATAGGTGCCGAGCGAATGAAGTTAGAGGGCCGGTTGTCGCCGGCAGATTTTGTAACTGCCGAAACCAACTTGCGGGGATTTGTCCAGCTGATGAAAAGCGAGGGAATTTTGATCGGCCATACGGATCAGTTGGACGATGAGTGTTTTCATGCAGCGCACCGGAGACTGAAGCGAAGTTCGATCCTGGCGCAGGTCACTCTTTGGCCTTTTTGGCCGAGTCATTTGGTGGCAGACCAATGAGGTGAGTAGCTGAGTGGATGGTTGTCATTTTGCACCGTCGCGAGGCGCTTCGATGGGCGGATGGTTTTTGTCCCGAGTCCAGGCACTTCGTGCCTGCCTACTATCAGTCTGTCCCTCCGGGACAAAAGCCATACAAATTGCCACCGCTTCAAAAAGGCTGCGTCGCGCTCAAAATTCGAGACGTCTCTCCTTGCGGCTCTTAGCCGCTGCCTGTAGGAGTAGTGCCTCAGCCGCCTCACGCATGAAGAGTGATTACGTAGCCACGATCGGGCTGGAAGTGCACGTCCAGCTGAAGACCAGGAGCAAAATGTTCTGCGGTTGCGCCGTCGAATACGGTTCGGAGCCAAACACCCATGTCTGTCCCATCTGTCTGGGACTTCCCGGCGCATTGCCGGCGATGAACCTGCGGGCGCTGAAAATGACCGCCTTGACCGGCTTGATTCTAAAGTGCGACTTGGCGCAGATCTGCAAGTTCGACCGCAAGCATTATTTCTATCCGGACATGCCGAAGAACTACCAGATTTCCCAATATGATGCGCCGCTCTGTCTCAAAGGCGAAGTCCCCCTTTCTGATCTCTCCTATCCAAAGGATGCTCAGAAGGACATTCGCCATCCAAACAAGAGGATCCGCTTGGTGCGCATCCATCTGGAAGAAGACGTGGCGAAGAGTTTTCACTTCGATACGAGCAGCGGAATTGATTTTAACCGCGCCGGCACTCCACTCATGGAAATCGTCTCGGAACCCGATATTGAATCGCCTGAGGAAGCGTTCGCGTACCTGACTTCGTTGAAACAGGCGTTGATCTATGGGGGGGTCAGCGATGCCGATATGGAAAAGGGGCAACTGCGTTGCGACTGCAACGTTTCCGTCCGGAAGAAGGAGGAGACCAACCTTGGTACGAAAATCGAATTAAAAAATCTCAATTCGATCAGCGGTGTCCGGCGAGCCCTGGCGTACGAAATTGACCGGCAAATCGAGGTTCTGGATCGAGGCGGGTCGCTGCAACAAGAAACGCGGCGCTGGGACGATGACCTCGGTCAAACCTCTTTGATGCGCACCAAAGAGTCTGCCCACGACTATCGCTATTTTCCGGACCCGGATCTGTTGCCTGTGAAAACTGAGGTTTTTCTGGAGGAAGTCAGAACTCTTCTCCCAGAGTTGCCTTGGGAGAAACGGGAACGCTTTGTCCGCGAATACGAGGTCAGCGAGTACGACGCCGGGGTTTTGGCGAACGATCTTGAACTATCGGCATACTTCGAGACGGCGGCGAAAGGTGCGCGCAAACCCAAGGCGATTGCCAACTACGTTCTGAATGATTTGCTCAGCGCGTTGGCCGCTTCGAGCAAGTCGATCACCGCCTGCCCCATCGCAGCGGAACAGTTGGCCGCACTCGTCCGGTTGGTCGATGAGGGAAAAATCAGCAGCAAACAGGGGAAGGATGTTTTCGCGGAAATGTTTGCCACGGGGAAAACGGCGGGCGTTATCGTCGAGGAGAAAGGATTAAAACAAGAAAGCGACCTTGGAGCAATCGAGGCGCTCTGTGTCGAAGTGATTGGTGCCAATCCTAAGTCCGTCGAAGATTATAAAGCCGGCAAAGCTGCTGCCATCAATTTCCTGAAAGGACAAGTCATGAAGCTCTCCAAAGGGAAGGCCAATCCGAACCTGGTCGGTGAGATGTTGGTCAAGTTGTTAAGCTGAAGCAACTGTCTGGTTAAGCTCCATTGGAACCTGCATTCCTGGTCGGACCTCTCCGCGCAGAAGACTGATTTTCCCGATTTCCGGTGAAAGGTTGAAACCCGGGGCAGGGGATTCATTTGTACTTAATAACAGTCGGAAACGCGGCTGAAAACCAACCACACCCAAAACTACGGACCAATCATCATGATCAATTCCAATGCCACCCCCATCTTGGAACAAAATCCCGGCCTGCCGAAAACGGTCTGCAGAACAAGTCGGCCTGTTGATCAGAAGCCACCAAAAGATCCAATGAAACTATTTCCCTATCTGTTCCAATTTACCTCCCCAAGATTGACCGAGGCCGAGAAATCAGCTCCAGCGTCTTATGAAGGGCAACCAGACCAGAGGTGTGCGCAGCGTCCGCTGTTTCTTTCGTTTCGATCTCCGAGCGATCAGATGTGGATCGTCGCGGTGCCTTCCCGCCAGATCGGCGAGCGCGATTTAACGGACTAACAGAACACCCTGTGACCCGCTGGCGGAGCTAGGGTCTAGCTCCGCTGGAGCCATTCTCGATACGCAATGGGTGATATCTCCGACGGCTTGATTTCAGATCGACCGCCCCAGAAAACGTTAGTGTACGATACCGGTATTCCGCAGCCGGCCAAGTGGCTGTCGATCGCCGCTTTGTGATCCAGCAGACGCTGCCTTTCGGTCCCATGTGCTACGGCCATGATATTCACGCTACGGAATTCCGCACCGGCCTCCCGCCAGTAACAATGGGTTAGAATTTCGTGCCGGCCCACCTCGGACCCTGCCTGGATTTCCATCCCGGGAGGCACCGCCCAATGAAACAGCCCATTGAATCGAGTCACCCGGATACCTCCTGCAGAAGGCTTAACGTGTTCCAGAAATGTCGAAAATCGCCCGATGATCTTGCGCCGGTTGAGATCTTCTGCCACCGAGAAAAATGTCTCCAAAGGCAAGTCGGCCTCTTTCGCCCGGTTACCCCACGGGTTAGCCGTGACCTCAGCAATCGCGAATTCTTTCTTCAGGGAGGTTAGAACCCGCCATTCCAGGTCGTTGAGTTCAACGATTTCAGTACGAATCATCTGGGCCGGTCGATCACCTCTCGAGCCCGGCAAGATCGTCTTTCGGCGGACGTGTCCGACGCCAAGCGTAAAGATTCCTTTCGCCGGCATAATTCTGACTTTCTCAGCCCCCACGCGCGTCAGCAACAGGTCGGTGTGCCCCTCGAGATCGAAGCCCTGCGGAACCTTGACGGTGGTCCACAATCTGTATTCGCTCCCGGCAGTCTGCGAATCGGTCGAACGAACCACCACATGCCCGGAAAATGGATCTTGCCGAAACATGTAATCAAACGCTGAATCGAGCTTTTCGGCCGGCACCTTCCAGGCCACCAACGCTCCCTGTGCGAGGTTCGTTGAGAGAAGTGTCTGGCGGACTCGTCGAATGGTTCCCGCGGAGAGCATCGCCTTGATCCGTTCCAGGACCAACCTCTCTTCGATACCGGACAATCTGGCAATCTCCGAGAACGGTTCGCGCACAAAACCCTGGATCTGGTCTTCTGACACAGCAAGGATTTTGGAATTGACGGAATCGGTGTGCTCAGTGGCGGTCATCTGCGGCGAAAGCTACCACGTTAACTTAGATTGATAAGGCGGCGCGAGTGATAAAATACAGAAAGTCAGGAATGAACAACATTCCTGACCTCTGGCATCACTCGCGCCGCCCTATATTTCCTGGTCTCTAAATGGCTTTCTCGCCTGTCTCGTCGGTCCGAATGCGAATCGCTTCTTCGACCGCATAAACGAAAACTTTTCCGTCACCGATCTTGCCGGTCTTGGCGGCCTTCACGACGGCACTGGTGGCATTTTCCACCATACCGTCGCCGAGCACCACCTCAATCTTGATTTTTGGCAAAAAGTCGACCGTGTACTCACTCCCGCGATAAATCTCCGTGTGACCTTTTTGCCTTCCAAAGCCTTTAACTTCGGTAACTGTCATTCCCTCGATTCCGAGGTCCGATAACGCTTCTTTGACCTCTTCCAGCTTGAAGGGCTTGATAATCGCTTCAATTTTTTTCATATCGTCGTTGTCACTGAGTCCGCTGCCATCGGAGCATCTTGCATTAGTTCATTACGATCTACGGTTCAATGTCAGTCTGCCGTTCAGACACCCGTTTTAAATTATTGCTAGGTGATATAACCTTCTTCGCCATGTTCGGCGAGATCCAGACCGCCCGTTTCGATGTCGGGTGATGCCCGCAACCCGATGATCAACCTCACCACAAATCCGAGGATAAAGGTCATCACCGTCGCCAGCACGATCGTCAGGATGACGGCCTTTACTTGTGAGAAAAACAGCGACGATAATAGCGTGTCCTTTAAATTCGCGTTCACCTCTTTGGTGGCCAGAATTCCGGTTAGCAATGCGCCCAACGTTCCGCCAGTTGCATGGACGCCGAAGGTGTCCAGTGCATCGTCATAACCAAGAGCCGGCTTTAAAGCTGAAACGGCAAAGTAAGGAATCACCGCGGCCAAAACCCCGATAATCACCGCGCCGGTCGCGTTGACAAATCCGCAGGCTGGAGTGATGACGACCAGGCCGGCGACCGCACCGCTGCAGAAACCCAACACGCTGGCCTTGCCGCGCAGGATCTTCTCCATCATGCCCCAGGTAAACGCTCCGACCGCCGTTGCGAGCGTCGTGGTGGTGAACGCGTTCGAAGATATCACGTCCGCGGCCACCGCACTTCCAGCGTTGAAACCATACCAGCCCACCCAGAGCATCGAAGTGCCGATCATACACAACACCATGCTGTGGGGCGGCATCGGCTCCTTCTTGAACCCCAGTCGCGGACCAATGATGAGGCAAAGGATCAGAGAGCTCCATCCGGAAGTCATATGGACCACCGTACCGCCGGCGAAATCGATCGCTTTGATGCCGGAACTCGGATTCCAGATTCCATTCATGAAGCCGGTAATTCCCCACACCATATGGGCCATCGGGAAGTAAACCGTGAACATCCAGAGGGCGATGAAAAGCATCAGCGACCAATATTTCATCCGCTCAGCGATCGCTCCCACAATCAGGGCAGGAGTGATGATCGCAAACATCAGCTGGTACATCGCGTAGACGTTTTGCGAGACCCAGTACGCATAATCTGTATTCGGGGCCGAAGTGACCCCTGAAAAGAAAAAGTATTCAGATCCTCCGAAGAAAGGACTGTTAAAGCTCTTGCCGAAGACCAGGCTGTAGCCGAACGCCCACCACAGGATGGCTACCATCCCGGCGATTCCGAAGCACTGAGCGAGGACCGATAGAACGTTCTTTCTTCGGACCAGACCACCATAAAAAAGTGCTAACCCTGGAAGTGTCATGAACAGCACCAGCGCCGCGCAGGTCATCATCCAGCCGTTGTGCCCCGGACCGGGGACTCCAGGGAGAGCCTTCGTTCCATCCGTGTTATTAATGTAGGCTTCAAGACTAGCGAGGCGATCTTCGACGGAAGGCGTTTGGGCGGCCGCCGGTGAGGCGGCGGGTGTGGGTGCGGGAGATACCGCAGGCGCCGGAGTGGGGGTCGGCGAGGCGTTCGTGTCTTCTGCCAGAGCTGTTGCACCACTCGCGGAGATCAAAACGACGGTAGCCCCGATAAGGGTGAGCAAACGCATTTTTTGGACACAGTTCATAGTCTCGATCGCGATTTGATCTGCAATTTGGGTTAAGGCCGGCGGGAACAGGTTCGCTAAGGTCGCAGAGCTTCAAGAAACCACTGTCAAGCTCTCTTCACGGGTTGGCCTGCCATCTCAGCATCGGGCGTGCCACGGTGCAATACATAAAGCTTACCTCATGCGAGTTCTGAGGGTTTGGCTAACGTGGTAAGTTGGGGTGGTATTGGTTAAAATGAAACATTTTGGTTCTTTTTGGGCAAACGAGCGATTTGCCTTCCCGGAACGTGGTGCAATGATCAGCGCACCATCCGGTTGACCCCAACCCGAAATCGATCTAAAAAGAAACTCCCGTTCGAGACATCCAAGCACGGTTAGCTTAGCGGTAGAGCGACTGGTTTACACCCAGTAGGTCGGGGGTTCGATCCCCTCACCGTGCACCCGTTTTTTTCGACGCTCCGAGGCGAAGTGGCGGAGAATTGTCAGCAGAGGTGTTCGAACGCACATCAGAAATCGTGGAGCCTTGGTTAGCAGAAGGCTTGCCGATTGGCAGATCCGGACTTCCGGTGGACGAAAGCTAAGCACCGGTCCGATCGGATGCATGATCAAGGCAAGGTCGAATGCGTTGGCCCCGGAAACTGTTTAACTCCAGACTGACCCAAGGTAGAACTAGACGGTAAACTTATGAAAGCACTTCGGCAGACAGTTGATCTCTCCGCCTACCCGGATCTGGTGGTCGTTTATCTGGGCATGACCGTGAATGTGCTCACGGGCGTTAAAACGCTGTTCGGCTTCGGACCTAAGATTGAGGGCTCTGTTGCCGCTCGACCCGATGGCTTGCTTCTTCACGAGAATATTTTCTACTCGTTGTTTCCGCTGAACGTTGGGATGCGCCAATATTGGCGCGATTTTGAATCGCTTGAACGCTTTACACGGGCAGAACCCCATCGCGAATGGTGGAAGCAGTTTTTGCGAGACACTGGTGGGACTGGTTTTTGGCACGAACTCTATTCTGCACGAGGCGGTTTTGAAGCGATCTACGTCGATGTCCAGCGACCTATTGGTTTTCTTCGTTTTGCCAAAACGGTACCTGCAAAAGGGGGTGTGTTTTCAGCTCGCGAGCGATTGCACCGGGACGGAGCGGTGGAAACACCGCCACCGTATACCGAAACAGATCTGTAAGATAAACCAACTCAATCCTCTGGCACCAACCCGAACGCTGCACCGAATTCTTGCGCAAAGCTCTCCCTCACGCGATCGGGTGGGCGTTGCCCTTGATGATAACAGGCGCCGATCAAGCGTTCGTTCCGCCATCAACGGTCAGGTTCGCCCCGGTGATGTACGAAGCCTCGGGACTGGCGACAAAGGCGACCAGCGCCGCGACTTCGTCGACATGCCCGTAGCGGCCCAGCGCCGTATTGGCGATCTGAGGCGCTGCCCAGTCACCGGCAGCTGGATTCAAATCGGTGTCGATGGGGCCCGGTTGGACATTATTGACGGTAATGCCTCGTTTTCCCACCTCCCGGGATAATCCCTGGGTAAACATTTTGACGGCCCCTTTAGTCGCGGAATAGGCCACTAGCCCGGGCGTCATCATCCTCTCGCCGACACATGAGCCGATCGTAATAATGCGGCCGCCACTCTTCAGATGTTTGAGAGCAGCGTGGGTGGCGACGAATACACCGCGAAGGTTCAGATCAATGACCTGGTCCATCTCCTCCAGCGTTGTCTCTTCGAATGACTTGGGAATGGCTGTACCTGCGTTGTTCACCAGGATATCGAGCTGGCCGAAAGTCTCGACGGTCATTTTGACTGCGTCTTGGATGGCCTTCGGATCGGCAGCGTCAGCGCGAAAGGCGTTGGCCTTTCCACCGGCCGTTTCAATGCTCTTAACCACGGCGGAAGCCGAATTGGCATCCTTGGCGTAGGTGATCGCCACCTGAGCCCCGTCGGAAGCGAGGCGTTTGGCGATGGCAGCACCAATTCCGCGTGATCCGCCGGTAACCAGAGCAACTTTTCCTTCTAATGATCGAGGCATATCTTCATCTTTCCGTTGAATGTTTTGAACGAATAATTGCCTCGAAGGATCACAAATTGAATTGCTTTCTTGGCTGACAAGGTATGCTTCTCAAGCAGAGGCTTCTATGGAACTCAGACATCTTCGCTACTTCGTGGCCGTGGCCGAAGCAGGTAGTCTTAAGCTTGCAGCCCAGGAAAAACTGCACACGACCCAGCCCTCACTGAGTCGCCAGATCCGCGACCTCGAGCATGAAGTCGGCACACCGCTTTTCGCGAGAAGTGCGCGTGGTGTCGAGTTGACCGCCGCCGGAAGGGTGTTCCTGGATCACGCTCGCCTTGTGCTTTCGCAAGCCGAGACCGCTTTGCGGTCGGTGCGACAAGTAATCAAGCCCACCTTTTCCTTGGGCTTCATGATCGGCCATGACTCAACGTGGATTCCCAAGGCCGTGGATGTTTTGCATGATCAATTGCCAGAGATTCACGTGGTTATCTCTACCCAAAACTCGCCTCAGCTGGCCGTGGCACTTTCCCAGGGGCTGATTGATGTCGCTTTTCTTCGTCAGGAGGATGGAGGTCCCGGGCTGGAGTATCTCCTTCTTAGTGAGGAACCTCTCGAGATCTATCTGCCCAAGGATCATCCCCTCGCCAAACGAACTGCCATCAGCCTGCAGGAAGTCGCGGGCGAAACTTTTCTGAGTATTTCCGGGACCGCTATGAGCACTTCCGGACGGCCGCCGGCTTTGCGATTGGCCATCGACCGGTATCTGAAAAAGAGCGGCGTAAACATCAAACCGCGTCATGAAGTGGACAATTTAGGCGGAGTCATGTCCCTCATTGTTTCGACCGGTGGTGTAGCGCTCCTGCCCGCTTACGCCAAAACCTTTCTTCCCAGTTCAGTCACCACTCGCCCGGTTCGCGGTTTCACGCCGAAGATCGATCTGTCCGTCGGTTATCGCGAGGCAAACGATTCTCCCGTCTTGAAGCTGTTTCTCTCGAGAATAAAAGAGCATGCAATGGTCTGAACCCGAAACAGAAAACAGAATTCAGGATTCAGGATAGCATAACGCGATTCGAGGAAGTCACTTCGAAAGTCAAGGTTTCTCCGAGGATTCTGACTCCTGACTTCTGTATCCTGTATCCTGTTTCTGCTACTCTGCCGGGGATTGGAAATATCGAGAGCGGAGCGTTTTCACATAACGGTCGCTCAAGCTATTCAGCGCCAACCGTGCCAAGGTGAATTTCTCCGCGAGCGTTCCAAGAACCGGTTTCCATTGGGTTTGATCCGTTTCCTGCGCAGCCACGTGGTAGAAGCGTTTTCCCGCTTGCTCGTAATCTTTTAGCGTGTGCTTGGTTGAGAACATGTTTCTTCTGGAACCTAAAGAACGAGCTGCGTGTTCAGGGAAAATGCCGCTAAGAAACAGGGCAATATCGGCAATTCGTTTATAGAGCGCCGGACGCATCTCCGGGTCAATGATGCGGGCCAACTCGACCATGTCATCCAAGTCGATGTCGCTGAAACGTCTCTTATGCCAAGTGCCACGCTCCTGCCAATAGATGATTCCGCTGTTTGTGCGGGCGAAGGACGAAAGCATTTCGGCCAAATAGTCCCGCGTTTGTTTGTCCGAGAGCATGTCCGCCACCGCCGGACCCTCAAAGACCGGGATGCGTTTTCCATTGGTATCTACGTCAAGGACATACGCCTCGTTTTCCAATTCCCTTCGCAATCGGCGCAGGAGCACTGAAAAAAGCATGTGTGGAGTTACCCGCACCAAGGCTTTCTCATCGCGAAAAAGTCGCTCCGTGAGCTTCGGATCATCGAGCATGGGTTCCAAAAGGTCTTCCTTGTCGCGAACAAGGTTTACAATGTGGTCATAGTCGCGCCGGTTAGTTGCTACAGTTTCCACTAGGAAACGCAAATCGGACTCGCTCAAGTGCAACATGTTTTGCTCCAACGAAGATCGTTCATCGATCTTTTCACTTGTAAAGGGGTTTCATCGACGCATCCAGGCCAGATCGCGGATGCCATGGAAGCGTACTCGGCAATGCGTCAGGGGATGCGTGATTTGCTGGCTCGAACGCAGGCGTCGTGCGCGATCCAGTTGATACGCTTCATCGCAGCTCACTCCGAAAAAAAGTGATCCGGGTTCCGTACAACCAAGGAGTTGGCGAGACTTCGCACGCGAACCCGAATCGCCTTAACCGATTATATAAGACAACGGCCCCTCCCTGATCGTTCAAAAAAGTTTTCATGTCAGCATGCGCGAAAATGTAACCTGAAGTTGATCTCCCATAAGCGCTAGAACAATGCGAATCTCTTCGATGGGGATGGTTTTTGTCCCGGAGGGACAATTCGTGCCTTCTATCCACCTGTCCATCCGGTGACATAAGCGATTCTACCTTCTTAGCGCCTCAGAATTATCTTAGCGCTTATAGGTTCATCTCCCTGGGGTCTGCTTCCGCCAGCATCGAGAGAAACGAAGCGTTTCAACGGCTTCTGATGCTGTTGCGAAGACGGCTGCAAAGATTGTTCGGTCGTTTCTTGTAAGTCGGAGGTGCGTAGCGAGATCGATAAAGCGGACCACGGTGACTATGCACATTCCCTCGCTAAAGCAGTGAGGAGCTGCCTTTGAATCGCCGGGAACTAGCGAGTAAAGACGGACTCGCATCAAAAGGCATTTCGGCGTTTGCCAAAATGTGACGTGAAGGATGGTGGGAAATGTGAATCAACGTTCCCAGTCGCCACGACACCTAGGCTACAAGCGCAGCTACTTGATCGACGCTGAGCTCGTCAAGGCGGTGCACTGCCAAATCTGCGGTTTTCAACGTCTCGATACGATTCGTTGTTGCTACCGCTACGACTTTCATTCCACCACGATGCGCAGCTTCAATACCTACAAAAGCATCTTCGAAGACCACGCAATGAATTGGATCAATCCCGATTTTTTTCGCGGCAGTCAGAAATACTTCGGGATCAGGCTTGCCGTGGGAAACGTCTTCGGCAGTGACGATGGCCGCAAACCAATCCTCGAAGCCAAGCACGGTCAGGATCGTGTGGATGTTTAGTCGGTGAGTCGAAGACCCGATGGCGCAACGAATTCCGTGTTGCCTCAGTTCAGTAAGCCATTCGATGACGCCCGGAAGAGGACGAATACCCCATTCAAGGAGGATTTCGCGGTAAAGTTCCTCTTTTCGGAGGGACAATTGTCGGATCTCTTGCGGACGGTTCGACCAATTCAGTAGATTCGGAATGATGAAATCGTTCTTCATCCCAAACCCTTTTTTAAAATGACCTTCAGGTAGGGTAAGTCCGGTCTCCTTTGCAAGGCGTTCCCAGCTTTCTTCGTGATGCGAAGAAGAGTCAACGATCACTCCATCCCAATCAAAGATCGCACCGAGTTTCATACGTCTTCAGAAAATATCGCCACGGCCCACTTGAGCCTATTTCAGTCGGCGGCGCAAATCTGCCGAAACATTCTTTTCCGGACGGTCAAGCGGTCTCTCAGGGTCATCTCGGGAGCTCTTGCTGTGCACCCGGCGTGAGACGCGACGGCGTTAATGTAGCATAGCATAGGCTTCCAGCCTGTGTTCTGTTCGCCCGTTGAGCGATGTTTTCCAGTGGCAATCGATGATTGTCGTGGGTGAGCGGTTCGCCCTGAAGGGGCGAGAGACTACCCGACGAGTTTCGTACCGATTGTTGCGCGAAAATGAGCGTGCGCGATCGAGACATGCGACTATTGAGCCTCATTTCTACGTTGTTAGTAGAACCGCCACCCAGAGCGGTTCGCCCTGAAGCTGAAGCGGCAGATTAAGTGATTAGCTAACGACGTGGCAGTAGAGTCCACTTGTAGGATGTCTCAATTGCGCACTATTTTGTGCGCAATGATAGGTGCCAGATACATCTACTAGCCTCTCGCCCGTTCAGGGCGAACATTTGTTTTCAGGAGTTCCCAGGATTGAAACCCTTGATTGGCTTTTTCATTGCAACAGATTAGATAAAACTCACCCGTAAAAGTTAATCGTAAATGGAAAGTCTGGGAGTGGCGAGGTTGAACCTCCTCTTGCCGGTCGCACCTCACCCGAAAGGAGCACCGCTTCAGAGCAGATCTGCTTTGGCCGGCGCGATGCCTCCTGCTTGGTAAACAACCTTCCCGTCGGGCAGCACCACGACTAAGAACTGCCTAAGCGGACTGGCTATCGGTGATTGTTCAGCGAATGTCCGTGTGGGGGCAATATCTTCTCTGTTAACCCGAGAACTTGTTAAATTTCCGAGTGAGGTAAGGCGTCGGATCATCATTGAGAATGCCGCGGCGAACGTCGCGAAGATTATGGACAAGAGGATCAATACCATTTTTGTAAACTAATGCGCCTCACCGCACTGG
The DNA here is from genome assembly GCA_963793135.1 of uncultured Verrucomicrobiae bacterium. GTDB lineage: Bacteria > Verrucomicrobiota > Verrucomicrobiia > Chthoniobacterales > JAFAMB01 > JAFAMB01. The sequence continues at coordinate 93,974 of CAWBYX010000022.1, read as the reverse complement.
TCGGATGCGTGATCCTCATTCCTTTTTACGGATCGGGTCTCTCCTTGTTCTGGCCCCGTTTGCGTATAGCGGGCACTCGGACACTCCCCCCTGGAGTTCCGACGGGGTGAAGACTTCGCTCGCTCCCAAAGCCAAGGACAAGCGACGTCCTGAAAAAAACGACGGCTGCGCAGGGCTTCCGGCACCCCTCGGCCTCTGACGGCACCCCCCCACAAATGAGTCGTTCGAGTCGATCACGATGTGCGTGGCCTGGAATCGGTCAGACAGAAATCGCGAGGCGAGGATGCAACGCACTCGGCCGGGCGTTGAGTAAAATCTGGGTGGACTGGAGAGCAACGCCCAAAAGTGGCTGATTCGTGATCAGCTTTTCCAACTGCTTTTCTAACGCCCCAAAATGTGCAAATGATGTCGGGACCATATGGAGATTAGATCTCCGAACCCACGACCGGCCGAATTTCCCTTTCTCAGATGTGCCTTTGCAACGGCGACCAGCAATAGCTGCTCGTTCTTGTTGGTCTTCTCGGTATGTCTTTTTGTGATCTGCCGCTCGAACGCCTACGCGCAGTCTCAATACCAAAGTGCAACGGATTTTGCTAAGTTTGCGGTTAAACTGCGCGAGAGCGGACTTCTGGCCGTTGCCGTGGACGGACGACTGGTGGCCGGTGAAGGTTTGGCAACCAATAGCCGGTTAAGGGGTCCTTGGAAAACAGCCATCGGAACCACGATCTTCTGGATTGGCGAGCGCCCGACGACTAATAATCCCGTGCCTAATGATCGCAGCTCGTGGGATCCGAGATGGCTCTCCAACTATGGCGGTTACGATGATCCCGATTCTAAATCCCGCAAGGATTTTATCCCGACGAGTTTCCAGCCGCGACAGAATCCATTCTATATCGCGCTGCCTTATAACGATGTTGGGGCCGGCCATACAAAACCGGAAGCCAAAGAGGTGATTCCCTGGTTTAAGGATGCTTTCGTGCGAGACGGTCAATCGGTCCTCAAGGGGCGTTGGATCGCGATCCGCCGGGGCAAGAGAGTTTGTTATGCCCAATGGGAAGATTGCGGGCCGTTCTGCACAGATCATTGGCAGTACGTGTTCGGCGATCAACGTCCTAAACCAAATTCAAACCGCAACGCGGGGCTGGACGTTTCTCCTGCGGTCAGGGATTACCTCGGTCTGAGCGACATGGATGTCTGCGATTGGAAATTTGTCGAATTCCGCGAAGTACCGTCCGGTCCTTGGGCAATGTACGGAAACAATAACGGAGAGATTAGTGCATCGTCTCATAAGTAGGAGGCATACCGTTGGCTTCAAAAGGGTTTGGATGTTAGTGTCCTGTCCCCGAAATAGCAGGTATATTGTTGCGATCAAAATGGGCCGCCGGCAAGGCGCGAGGAGGGAGCATATTAAAATCGATACGTGACCGACGAGCAACGCAGCCGCCGGCCCATTTTCATCGCAACCCTCCGGGCCGGGGCCAGGTGGCTGTTTTTCCACGTTGCTCGCTCGACCCGTATGACTCAGATATGGGTGCTTCGCTCGTGCCTTGAAAAACAGCCACCTGACCTCCGGCAATATACCTGCTATTTCGGGGACAGGACAGCCAAGCGCGAGTGAGGCGCGTATCCGGTGCGATACGTAACGAACGAGCAACGACGCAGACGAACCCTTTTCAAGCCAACCCGGAGGGCCGATGGCGCTTTTGCCGATTTTCTGCGTTGCTCGCTCCTCACGTACGGATTTAAGTATGCTCGTCGCTCGCGCCTTGAAAATCGGCAAAATCGCCGACGGCGGTATGCCTCCTACTTATGAGGCGATGCACCAATGAGGGCGCGGCATCACGGGATGCGGCAGGCAAAGATGAGGCAAATGGACGAAGCAGGTAAGTCAGCCGGGAGTTTACTGAGGTTGCGACGACGGCCAGGTTAGACAAACTTGGATCGATTTTCGGTTCTAAACTCTCAGCAGGCGCCCACTGCCGGCAACACCGAGTAGCAGGACCGCCAGAATCATGAAGGCTGTCTGGAGGTTGGCGGTGTGAGAAACAAACCCAATGGCCGCCGGCCCGACCAGGATGCCGGCGTAACCGAGCGTCGTGATCGCCGGGATGGCCACGTTTTCAGGCATGATCGTCTGTCGGCCAACGCTGCTAAAGAGCACCGGTACAACGTTGGAGCAGCCCACGCCCACCAAGGCATAGCCCAAGAGCGCCGCTTGCCATGAGGGAATCAGGGTGGCCAGCGCAATACCTCCTGCCGCGCAGAGGCCGCCAAAAATGACGATCCGGACGGGGCCGATTCGCCGTACGACACGGTCGCCGGTCAAGCGTCCAACCGTCATCGTGAGGGCAAATGCGGCATATCCCAGGCCTGCCTGCGAGGCATCCATTCCGCGCACCGAGGTCAAAAAAACGGCGCTCCAGTCCAGTAAGGCGCCTTCCGTTAAAAAGACGATGAAGCAGAGGGCTCCGATGAATAGCACGATGCCGTGCGGAATAGCGAAGGCTGGCCCTTCGCTCTTGCTGCCATAAGGAAGAAGACGCGAAACGGAGAGTGCTAGTGCGACAGCAATGCCGGCGATGACGCAGCAGACGGCGATGAAAGGCGACGCTCCCGCTCCGAGCAGAAAAGTGATACCGGCCGCTCCAGCGATGCCACCCAGGCTGAAAAGACCATGAAACCCCGACATCATCGTTTGACCACTCGCTCTTTCTACAATCACGGCTTGGATGTTCATCGACACGTCCAAGGAGCCGACACCGGCGCCAAAGATGAGCAGAGACGCCACCAGCTGAGGTACCGTGGATACCGTAGCCAGAAACGGAAGCGTGAGACACATTAACCCTGTCGATAACGCAATGACCAACCGGCACCCAAGACGTGCCGCCAGAGCACCCGCCAACGGCATGGCCACGATCGAACCGGTCCCGAGACATAGAAGAAGCAGCCCGAGCAGCCCGTCATCGATATTGGCGCGGATTTTGGCAAATGGCACTAGCGGAGCCCAAGCGGCCATTCCAAAACCGGCAATAAAGAACACGATGCGGGTGGAAAGCTGTTCCCGGCGTCCGGGTATTGGATGGATGGTCGTAGTAGTTGAAGACATCAGAACTTTCTTTTTAACGTTTATCCAGGAGCCGGAAGCGAACCGTCGTTAGTTGGCAAGCTGATGGATGCGCACACCCGCGCGTTGGAAGGCCTGCAATTGCCCGGTTGGCGCATCCGCCTCGACGATCAGAAGATCCAGGTCGCTCGATAAAGCGGCGTGAAAGGGTGCGGTGGTCCCCAGTTTTTCCGTCGTCACCGCCACGGCCACTGCGCGACTCGTCCCGACCAATGCCTGCTTAAATTCTGCGTCCTCAAAAATGAAGGCCCGAATGCCCGCTTGATCAGAGACGGCGCAGGCCCCTAAAAAAGAGAGGTCAATGCAAATAGACTGAATGTCGCGAATCGCCCGTGCGCCCAACGCCGCGCCGGCGTCAGGGTCAATCCGGCCGCCGATCATCACGAGGGTGATGTCCGAACGGGAGCTTAACTCCATTGCGATGGCCGGTGAATTGGTGGCGACGGTGAGTTTCGGAAGATTTGGCAGAGCGCGCGCAATCTCCAAATTGGTGGTGCCGGCATCCAGGAAGATGACCTGATCCGCTGCGATCATCGTCGCTGCCGCTTGTCCCAAAGCGATCTTCGACCCGAGCTTTTGGTTCTGCCGGATGCTGAACGAACCAGACGCCGGTGAGACTGGCAAGGCGCCTCCGTAGACGCGCTGACAAACGCCGAGGTTCGCCAATTCGCGAAGATCACGCCGGATGGTGTCCTCAGAAGCCCCCAGTTCCCGGGCCAATTCGGCGGCGAGGACACGTTCTCCCAAAGAGAGTCGCTCGCGAATGATGCGATGACGTTCGTCAGGGAGAAGGTTGAGAGAAGGCATTTGCGTTTCCAAACACGTATAAACGTTGATGAACGTATATAAACATGGATTGGCGGCAAGTCAACAGGTAGGGCAGGCCGCCCGAATAGATCTTGTTCGCGTCGGCTATTTCCATCTTAGGCCAGTGGCCACGCATATCGTGGTCGACTCGAACGACTGTCTTAAAGGGGATGACGTCGCAGGCGAGTGAGACGTGGTAAGCCCCGGTTCGGAGGAAGCCTCACTCTACCGAGGCTCCGCCTATTTGCACCCAAGTCTGGATCCTGTCATCGTTTCAGCCCGTTAGGAGGAAATATGAGAGCCGTCGGATATAAGTTACCTGTTGCCAATTGAGGACCCGGAATCGCTGCTCGATATTGACATTCCCATCCCTGTGGCGTCGGGGGTTGATCTCCTGGTAAAGATCAAGGCCATATCGGTTAATCCCGTGGACGTAAAGGTGCGGGCCAGCGTGCGGCCTGAGGGCAACGGGTATAAGATTCTCGGCTGGGATGCCGCGGGAGTTGTGGAGGCGACAGGCCCCGACTGCTCCCTGTTTAAGCCTGGAGATGAGGTTTTTTACGCGGGTTCGATTGCTCGTGCCGGTACAAACGCTGAGCTGCATCTGGTCGATGAGCGAATCGTTGGTCGGAAGCCGCGGACCTTGACCTTTGCACAAGCTGCGGCGATGCCGTTGACGTCCATCACGGCATGGGAACTTTTATTTGACAGGTTCGAGGTGGGACTTGGCAAACCGGTGAACAAAGGCAACCTGCTAATTGTTGGAGGCGCGGGCGGTGTCGGTTCTGTCCTAATTCAACTCGCGCGCAAACTGACCGGTTTGACGGTGATTGCCACCGCCTCGCGTCCGGAAACGCGACAGCGGTGCCTGGATCTCGGTGCCCACCACGTTATCGATCATTCGAAGTCCTTTGCCGAGCAGCTCCAAGTAATCAAAATTCCCGCACTGGAATATATTGCCAGTTTGACAGGCACAGATACCCACTACCTGAAGCTGTTGGAAGTGTTGGCCCCGCAAGGCAAGTTCGGCGTCATCGACGACCCGGAATTGCTCGACGCGAAACCACTCAAGCGCAAATCCGCCTCCTTGCATTGGGAGTTTATGTTTGCCCGATCGCTCTTCAACACACCCGACATCCTCGAGCAGCACCGGCTGCTCAGTGAAGTTGCGAATCTGATAGACGCCGGTGTGATCCGCACCACGGTTGCGGAGACGCTTGGTACAATCAATGCCACCAACCTTAAGAAGGCCCATGCGTTGATCGAGAGCGGCCGGGCACGCGGCAAGCTCGTACTGGAAGGGTTCTGATCCCAAGGGAAGCACGGGATGCGGTCCGGAAAACCCGGGCCGGCGTCGAAATGCAGAGCGTGCTTTTCGCTGATTTCAGAGCCGCGAGCTTCTAATAGAGGCTGGCGTATCCGCAGGATCCGCTTTAGCCATCAAATTGGCGTCATTCAAACCGGATCCCTTGGGCCAGAGGAAGCTCCGAACCGTAGTTGACGGTGACCGTCTGGCGGCGCATATAAGCTTTCCATGCGTCGCTGCCGCTTTCACGGCCGCCTCCGGTTTCTTTCTCCCCGCCGAACGCTCCACCGATTTCTGCGCCGCTGGTCCCAAGATTAATATTTGCGATGCCGCAGTCGCTCCCGGTCGCCGAGAGGAACTTTTCGGTTTCACGCAGGTTGGCGGAAAAAATCGCCGAGCTCAGACCCTGCGGCACGGCATTGTGGAGCGCTATGGCTTCCTCTAGTTCGCGGTAAGGCAAGATAGAAAGGATCGGCGCGAAAGTTTCGCGTTGCACGACTGTCCATTCGTTCCTTGCTTCTACCAGACAGGGAGTTACGTAGAGCCCACCTGGGTATTGCGAGCCGTTCCAGTCGCTCGCCTCCGTAAAGAACGCGGCCACCAAGGATCTTCAACTCTTCCAGAGTGGCGCCCATCGCGTGCACGGCTTCCGCATCGATCAGCGGGCCCATGAGCGTGGCGGGGTTCAGCGGATTTCCGATCCGCACCTGGCGATAGGCTGCGCACAATGATTCCGTCAAAGGCTCCTTGACGGATTCGTGCACGATGAGCCGGCGAGTGGTGGTGCAGCGCTGGCCGGCAGTTCCGACCGCTCCGAACAAAAGTGCTCTCAAGGCCAGGCGCAGATCCGCCGATTGGGTGACAATCATGGCATTGTTCCCGCCGAGTTCCAAAAGCGTACGACCAAGCCGGTGCGCAACAATCTCCGAAACTGTTCGTCCCATCCGCGTTGACCCGGTCGCCGAGATGAGTGGGACCTGCCTGTCTTCCGCCAGCAACCGGCCGATGTCCGAACCGCCGACCGCCAGGCTCCAGAGCGCCGGGTCGATACCGGATTCCAGACTGACCTGCTCGGCGATCCGAATGCAGGCGATGGCCGTTAACGGTGTCTTTTCGGAGGGTTTCCACAAGGTGGCGTTGCCGCACACGATAGCCAGTGCGCTATTCCAGGACCAGACCGCCACCGGGAAATTGAAGGCGGAGATGATCCCGACGAACCCGAGCGGATGCCATTGTTCGAACATCCGATGATTTTCGCGTTCTGAAGCGATGGTGAGCCCGTAAAGCTGGCGCGACAGACCGTTCGCGAAGTCACAAATATCGATCATCTCCTGCACTTCCCCTTCGGCTTCCGCCAGAATTTTCCCGGTTTCGAGGGAAACGAGGCGACCTAAAGGTGCCTTCAGTTCACGAAGGCGTTCGCCCAACCTGCGAACCAACCCCCCTCGTTTTGGCGCTGGGACCGTGCGCCAATTGAGAAAGGTGCGCCGGGCCCCGGCAGCCGCACGGTCATAATCCTCGCGGGTCGCCTGCGCAATCCGGGCCAGGAAACTGCCATCGATCGGAGATCGTTTTTCCAGATAGGGTCCGCTGCCAAACCATTCTGTCGAAAAGACGCCTGGCAGCGAGTCGGTAAGTCCGAGAACTGGAAATATTTCAGATTTGACAGAACCGACATCCGTTTGAAGTGAGGCTTGAATCCGCATGAGGTGGTCTCTCGGAAGGGCCAGAGAATAGCTCTTAGTCAGGCCAGAACGGAGATGCGCGGCGCTATGGTTTCGGCCTCACGATAAACTCTGCCTCCCCACTGGGTGTCAAAAAACTGATCGAGAGCGATCGATTCCTGTTTGACGAAACCAGCTGGCAAAAGGCCACGGGCAAACAACTCGATGATCGCCACAACGCCCGCGGCAGTGGAGAGTTGAAGCGCCGAGAGCGGACGGCCACTCACTCTTCCTGCATAAATCTTTTTCACGAAGCTTCTTTGCAGAAGCCCACCTTCCTCGTTGCCGACACTGTTCACATAGACGACGACCACATCACTAAAGGACAGAGGCACCTCCTGGTCGAATATCTGCGTCAGTAAATCCTGTTTCTGACTGAGGTTCAAATCGTTCAACAGAAATTTCATCAGATCGCGGTGACCTGGATATCGCAACGTTTTATAATTCAGATCGCTCACCCGTCCTTCAAACGTTTCGCACATGGTCGCTACGCCGCCGGAGGTATTGAAGGCTTCGTACTCAACGCCATCAATCGTCAGATGTTCCACGCCGTCCAAGGGTAAAGTTGGCAATCGCCGGCCCTGGTAAAGGGCTTCGCCACAATGGCAATACTCGTTGATCAGGCCTGCGGTGCTCCAACTCAGATAATATTTCATCTGGTTGCTGGCCGAGAGCGGTAAAGCGCCGACCCGCATTTCGACGGAGCGGACCACTTTGAACGAAAGAGCAAGACCGCTGGCAATGATGTTAATGGCGCCTGGAGCGAGACCGCATTGAGGCATGAAGGTCGAGCGTAGATTCGGCCGACAGCGCACGGATGCAGTTTGCTGTTTCCACATCCTCCGTCAGGTCGAAATAGGATCTTTCGAAACGGGCACAGGCCTCGGCAATAGTTTTGTTCAGATAGTACGGCGCCGCGCTCACGATCGCGTCGCAACTGCTCACGAAATCCGCGAGATCCGGCCCCGAGCGGACATCTAATTTGCGAAAGCGGGCTCTTCGCAGCCCATCTAGATTTTCCGTCTCATGGAGATCGGCTAGAACGACGGAGTCGACGAAGCGCATGATGTCCAGAAGAGCGGCGATTGCCACGCCCACTTTCCCCGCGCCGAGAATACCGATTTTGATGGCCATAGTTTTTTGGAGAATCGATGCTGACAATCGGCCTGCCGCTGTTGATGCCTAAGCGCGAGTTCATGCCTTCCTGGGGCTTTCCTTGCCACGATAGGAAACTAAGCCGTATCCATGCATTCGAGCAACTGAAGAGGTAAAAGCCTTGGCAACTGACGCCGATGACGTCGAGCCTTCCATCCCTTTGCTCCCTTTTGCCCTCTGTTTCGATTGTTCTTTTGTGTCGTTCTGTCGTTTATGCCCTTCAGCCTGTCACAACTGTCTCGATTTAAACTGGGTGAGTGCAGATTGGCTAGATTTCGCCAGAAGTGAGCAGATGAAATTGAAGGTTGCGCGAGGCCCAACGGTACAAGAGACCGATGAAAGCCTGGCACGTAGTGTGTAATTTTTTAAAGTATGAAGATGTAGATATTATCCTTACAGTCCTGTACAAGATGGCACGGCAGCAGCTAGCAAGATGTGGTCCCTTCAGGGTCAAACCTCAACACCACCACCGCCATGCCCGAAATTGATCAACCTACAGCCAAGAAGACACTTGGCTTAACCGGGTTAACCGTTAACGCCATGGCGCTTATTGCGCCCGGGGCGTTTCTCTGGTTGACCTTTGCTGAACAAGCTCTCTACGGCCAACCAATGGCCGGAATCGCGATGTGGTTCGGCATTCTGGTTGCGCTGTTGCTCTGCCTGGCAACGGCCATCTCTTATGCCGAACTGTCTAAACTTTATCCAGGCGCCGGTTCGTCCTACTTCTTTGCCGAACAGGCTTTTCTATCGAAATCGAAAGCTTTCCGATTTGCCCGGATCGCAAAATTCGCGGTGGGATGGGCCAGCCATCTCTACTACTGGATCTATCCCGGTGTAATGGTTACCGTGACAGCGCTTTTGGTCGGATACCTTGCCGGGCAGCTGTTCCCGTCTATCTTTAATTCCGCAGTGCCCAGCCCGCTGTTGATGATTCTGTTCTGCATGTTCTTTCCATTTTTCATCGGCTACATTGCGTATCGCGGAGTGAATGCCTCGACCGGTGTCAATCTTGCCGTCAACGTGATTCAAATTACGGCGCTGATTGTTTTCACGGTGATTGCCATCGGCTATCGGCTCAACCACGGTACTGAGGGTTCCAAAGGCATCACTCTCAATCCGGACGGTGTTCCGGTTTCAAAGGTGATCGCCACGCAGACCACCAAGGATGACAAAGGGAATGATGTCACCAACCCAGTGAAGGACAAGGACGGCAACTATGTTTTCGAAAAGAACCCGGATGGGACCGAGAAAGATTTTACTCTATCGTACGCGCCTGACCAGTGGCTCACCAAGGGCTCGGACCCCAAGAACCCGACAGACACTTTTCAGTTTCATCCGAACGCTCTTTCTGTCATTTCGCCGCACGGATTTAGTTTCGTTCTCGTTCAGGCGTGTGTCGCCATCCTGATCCTCGTCGGCTTCGAGTCGGTAACGTCGATGGGTGAAGAGGCGAAAAACGCCAAACGCGACATTCCGCGCGCGGTGCTCTTGTCGCTCCTCATCCAGGGAGCATTCTGTTACCTCTTCGAGTATTTTGGCGCGAACTATTTCCTCAACAGCGGTTATACGATGACCACAGCGTCTGGTTCACCAGCACCCATCGGCGACATGATGCAGATTGTGGGCACCTGGATCTTCGGAAGTCCGCAAGCCGGGTGGTGGTTCATGTTTATCCAAGCCATCACGGTGTTTCTCGCGCTGATCGGGACCACTCTGGCCTGCATGAATACCGGGGCGCGCGTCACCTTCGCGATGGGCCGCGACGAAGAGATTGCCGGTAACTTGGGAAGGCTCCACGGCAGGAATCTCACACCCCATGTGGCGGTTTGGACGCTCGCCATCATTTCGATGTTCATTGGCATCTTCGGAGTTGTGCTCTACTTTTGCGGCGGGGCAGCGGTGACCGACGACACGATCAAAACTCTTCCGCACAACATCTGGTATAGCTTTGGTATTTTCCCGCATGATACCGCAGCCAACATTCCGCAGAGCCTGCTCATCATTACGCTGGCCAGTAACTTCGGGACATTCCTGCTCTACATGATGACGTGCGTTATCGCGATCGTTGCCTTCCAAGAACATCATATGTTCAATGGATTCAAACATGTGGCTATTCCGGTGTTCGGTCTTTTGGCCAATCTAGCCTGTATGCTTTTTTATCTTATCGGGCCATTCTCAGTGGCGGGTATGAGCTGGAAAGAGCCCTATGTCGCTCTTGGTATCGCTGCGGTTTGGGGCCTCTATGGGGCCATCCACTTCTACACGTCGAGCAAAAAGAAATCTAAGTCCGTCTTGGTGGAGAGTCCACATCCGGCATAATCCCTCGCGATGTTCTTTCATGGATGAGTCTCCAATTCGGCGCCGGGCGGCGCCGGCCGCGCAGCGCATGATTTCCGGGTAACGGATTCAGAACGCTAGCTAGCTTAGTACAACTATTCGGTGAGTACTTAGCCTAGCAGCCGGATGCAGTTTCTGTTAATCGCGGGCAGACAATCCTGCACGCCAAGGGGTTGTTGGCGAGTGTTGCGGTCACGCCTTAATCAAGGCGTGGCCGCGTCCCTTATCATCGGCCACGTGCAAAATCCATTCTGGGGCCTGAAAAATGGCGATCTCGCTCCCAAGATGCTGGCGCGAACAGCTATTGCGACTTTTCGGTGAATCACCCTGCCAACGCGCCGCGAACGAATCCTCGCGAAACGCGAGCATTTTTGCGAAGGAAGCTCGCAAGTTGCGAGTCAAATCTTCTGCCTGGCTCAGCTGTTCTCATCATAAACAGCTGATAGATAGGCGGTTCTCTGATTGGCACCTCGGTGGCATACGTCCCGCTCATAAGAGGGGTGTTCGCAGTCCTTAGACCGGGGAACTCCTAACAACTAGTCGGAAGAGGTTTCATGAATGACAACAAGAAAAAAGTAGTCATTGTGGACGATTATAAATTTTTTCGAGAGGGCCTGGCTCAGCTCATCAATGCGGAGCCGGATTTGCAGGTCATCGGAGAAGCTGAAAATGCTAAGGATGCACTCCAACTTATTCAGAGCACACCCACAGATCTGGCGATCGTAGACATTACTTTGAGAGGACTAACTGAGCTTAAGCTCATCAAGAGCTTAAGGCACCTCTTCGTCGGCCTGCCGGTTCTCGTCCTTTCTGGGCACGAAGAAGCGCTCTACGCTGCGCGCGCACTTCGTGCGGGTGCCAGCGGCTACATCACAAAAAGCCGAGGGCCTTCTGAAGTCCTGGTGGCTATCAGGCGAGTACTGGCCGGTGATGTCTATCTTTCGGAGAAGGTGACTGCGGGATTGTTAAAACGTCTGACCCCGGCCGAAGTTAAGATCGGATCTCGTTCGGTGGATTGTTTAACAGATCGCGAATTGGAAGTGCTTGACTTAATCGGTCGGGGCCGAACGACCCGCGAGATAGCCGAAACACTTCAAGCTGGCCCAGGGGCGATTGATACCTATCGATTTAAGATAGAAGAAAAATTGAATTTCAGAAACATTGCTGAATTACAGCGCTTTGCCATAAGGTGGGTCCGTGATCGCGAGTGAAAGTTCGACAATTTCGGGTCGAGCACCCGCAGCGTGAAGAATCGATCTCAACTCTGTGTGAACGGAGTGTTGGACCGTTTGACCGCACTGCGCTTCCGTAACCCTGGGGGCTCCTTATTCGCACTCATATCCAGCTCGATCCAGGCCGGCGCGTGGTCGCTGGCATGAGGCTGGTCGCGGACCCAGCGATCGACGCCGGCATTGCGGAGGCGCGTCGCCAGGTCGGCGCTGAGGAGCAGATGATCGATCCGCAATCCCGAATCCTTCTGCCAATGCTGACGGAAATAATCCCAGAAGGTGTAGATGCGTTGGTCTGGATAGCGCGCCCGCAGCGCATCGGTCCACCCCTGAGCCAGTAGTCGCTGATAGAGTTCGCGGCTTTCGGGTTGGAGGAGTGCATTCTTTAGCCAGGAGCGCGGGTTGTAGATATCTTCATCGGTCGGTACAACGTTGTAGTCGCCCGCCAGCACGACCGGATGACCGCTCTGATAAAGGCCGGCCGCGTACTTGATCAACCGTTCAAACCAAGCCAGTTTGTAAGCGAATTTTGGGCCGGGTTGCGGATTGCCGTTGGGTAGATAGAGGCAGCCGATGATCACGCCGTGCGCTGCAGCTTCGAGATAACGGCTGTGGGTGTCGCCTTCTCCGCCCGGAAGCCCGCGCCGGATTTCGAGCGGGTCCAACCCTTTGGCGAGAATGGCCACGCCGTTCCACGAGGCTTGCCCGTGCCAGATGGCTCCGTAACCCGCCGCGCGGATGTCATCGATTGGAAATGCCGAGTCGGGCGTCTTCAGTTCCTGCAAACAAGCCACATCCGGCCCTTCGCGCTTTAGCCATTCGAGCAGGGCCGAGAGTCGGGAGCGGACGCCGTTGATATTGAAGGTGGCGATTTTGAGGATATCCACGAGATGAGCCTCGGTGCTGTGGGAACGCTGGTCCGATCCGCTATCCGGTGAACAGCCCGGTGAGAAGCTGCCGAAACGAGGCGGGATCCTTAACCCTGAAGCGGGCTTTGGTGGGTTCGATTCCGACCTTGATGGTCAGCAAGCGCAGCCGGCTGAGTTCAAACATGCTCTCGTCGGTGAGATCATCGCCGGCACAAAGGGCGACTTCGTAGTGATCGTTTTGCTCGAGCACCCGGGCGACGGCGGCTCCCTTTATTATTTCCAGCCGCCGTCACCTCCACCATCTTCCTTCCGTGACGCACCTTGATCGGATAGTTGGCGGTCAAGGCGGATAATTCTTCCGTGAGCTGGTTCGCCTTCCAGGCACCGAATTCCTGGTCTGCTCTGCGGTAGTGCCAAACGATCGAAGAGCGTTTTTCCTCGATTTTGCTACCCGGAGTGGCCTGTTCGTAAAGGCGCAGGATCGGCAATAGCTCTTCTTTCCAGGCGTAACTGATGTCGCGATCCAAACGTTCCCATTCCTTCTGGCCTGGTTCCCGAATAGTCGCTCCATGCTCGGCGATAAGTCGGAAAGGATAGCCGCCCAGAAACGCTTCCAGGTCTTCCTCGGAACGGCCGCTAATGACGGTCACATCCAGGTTGGGCTGTTGGCTGAGCCTTGACAGCAAAGCTTTAATCGCGGGGTTTGGCGTCGCCTTCTGGGGTTCGAGTTCAATTTCGCGCAGGGTGCCGTCGTAATCGAGGAAGAGAGCGATCCTTCCGCCGGCTGCGACAGCCTCTCCGATTTGCTCGCGCACCTCCTGGATGTCGGCCTCCGCCGTGCGGGCGTCGTTGATTGGACCTGATTTCAAATCGTCAATAAAAGAACGTGCCCAATGCCGAGCATCGTAGCGCATGACGCGTTCCCGCATCGGCAGAATGCGATTTCGCCTTTCCTCGATCGGCAGAGCCAGCGCGTCCGTCAGGATTGTCGCTACCGCCGCGGAGTCGTATGGATTGACCAGGAAGGCGTTGAAGAGTTCCTCGGCAGCGCCGGCAAACTCGCTAAGGATCAGGAGTCCGGGGTTTTCTCGCTGGCAGGCAATGAACTCTTTGGCCACCAGGTTCATGCCATCAATCAGTGGTGTCACCAGCGCGATGTCGGCCAAAGCGTACAATGCACACAAATCGACAAAAGGGATCGAGCCGTGAATGAAATGGATCGGACTATTCAGCAAGGTGGCGTATTTGCCGTTGAGTTGGCCAATTCGCGATTCGACTTCCTCCACTAATTGCTGGTATTCTTCGATCCCTTCGCGCGAAGGGACGCTGACGAAGATGAAACGGATCGCATCGACCTGTTCCGCTCCGGCCAGAAAATCGTCGATGGCTTCCAGTCGGTGCAGGATGCCTTTGGTATAATCCATGCGCTCGACGGAAACGACAAGCCGCTTGCCTTCATGTGCTGAGCGAAACTCTTTCCGGCGCTGGCGGAACTCTTTGGAGTCGAGCGTTCGCTCAAACTTGGTCGCGTTAATGCCGATCGGATAAATGCCTAAGGCAGTCGTGTGGCCTTCGGTCGGGATGTGCGTGAGCTCCGTTTCGATGCCCAGGAGGCGCTGGACCGTACTGCAGAAATGCCGCAAATACCCGAAGGCGTGAAACCCAATTCTGTCCGCACCCAGCATTCCCGCCACCAGTTCGCGCCGGCGCGGATGGCAACGAAAAATCTCATAGGCAGGGAAAGGTGTGTGCAAAAAAAACCCAATCCTGAGAGAGGGAGCTGCGGCTTTCAGCATCGCAGGGAGCAGCATCAGCTGGTAATCATGCACCCAGACCAAATCGCCTTCCTGCGCTATCTCGATCACCTTATCAGCGAAGGTCTGGTTGACGTTCTGGTAGTGATCCCACCAGGCAGGTTCGTAACGCAGATAATTGGGCAGGTAATGCAGCAAGGGCCAGATACTGGAATTAGAAAAACCTTCGTAAAATGCGGTCGCTTCTTCCTGGCCGAGAAACACCGGGATGCACCCGTGCTCTTCGGTCAGTTTCCGCGCGATTTCCAGCCGCTGGCTCTCTTCGGGAAATGCAGCTCCCGGCCAACCGATCCATTTTGTCTGGTATTGCCCCTCGGGAAGCCCTTCCAGCGCCGCGACGAGTCCTCCGGACGACTTGGTGACTCGATCGTCTTCCACGGTCACTGGTAAACGATTGGAGACGTTGATTAGGGTTTGAGGCATTGAGCGTTCGGCGTTCAGCGTTCTTTTCTTCAGTCGTTCTCGCTCTAGGTCTTTTAACATCGCCACCAAAAACAACGAATCCTCGGTCCAAACCGAACGCCTATTTGGCTTACTACGCTTTTTTGGGCCTTCGGGCTGCATTAAACCTCCTACAATCCAGCGCGACATCAATCAATCGTTGGCCGATGCAGGATCGGTTTTAAAGGTTGCTCGAAATTCGATTAAACCAACTATGTCCTATTGCAGTGGGCCGGGAAGCGCTTTGGTGGTGACGTTGACGCCGCGCGCAGCCAGGGCTTGGGCAGTCATTGGGGAGATGACACCGGTCAGGATAACTGAGTAGCCTGTGGCCGGAGGTGTGAATTTCCGGTCCTTGAGCGCGGTAATAAATTGCTCTGTCATCGGTGTCCAAACTGCGTAATCCCACTGAATAGGAACGACCACGGTGCCGTCCTTGGTCTGGCAGACCGTGAGACCATTGAGACGGCTAATGCGGACGACCGGAGTGCTCTTGTTCAGATCGGCCATGATTTGCACGCTTTGCTGGAATGCTATGGCATCGTGTTCGTCCTGGCTGGTCGTCGCCTGAATGATGAAATCCGCTTGACCAGGAATGTTGCCGAGTTGAGCGAGGGCGGCCACGAGGAGTGTCTGGGTGCTGGGCGAAATGGCGTTATTGTTCAGGAAGGCAACGGCAACGGCACGGTCGACGCCCATATTATTGGTGAGCAAGCCGAGATTCATCAAGCGCAGCTCCGTCGGGCTCTTGTCACGAAGCGCCTCGGTCAATGTATTGGTCCAATTGGCAGCAGAGAGAGCTGCGCCTGCCCCTCCGCTCACGGCGGCCATCCCGAGGTTCACGGTGAATTCCCCCAAAAACGCCGGCCAGGCGACCTTGTTCAGCTCTTTCTGGAAAATTTCGTTCGTACTGTAGGGATCAACTCCGAGCTTGATCGCGAGGTCGCGTTTTGTTTTGGAGAACCCGGTCAAGTTCGCCACGGCGTTGCCTTCTGCCGGGGAGGATTCGCGGCCTTCCGTTGCTTCCTTCACGGCTTGTCCAGCTTGGTTTAGAAAGCCCCAAATGCCTCTCGGAACACTGGAGAGAGTGGAAACCGGATTATGGATTAAATCCTGAGCCACCTGGAGCGGGACTTTCGCCGCCTTTTTCGCGGCCTGGGTGAACTCCTTTGTCTGAGAAATGGATTCCAATTGAGCGATCGCGTTGATTTCGGCGACGCGACGCATCAGCATCTGGTTGCCGTCGGCTTCAAAAACCCCAAAGTCGGAGTCGATCGTGTAGTGGTTCGAGCCAGAGTAAGTCGGCACGGAATTCCGCACCTTAAAATTCGGACCCTGGAAATACTGCGGCTGCAGAATCTCGCTGGCGTTGAGCGTTGGTATCGGCTCGTAGGCGCCGGGTGCTTCGGTGGCAGCCGGTGACGCCGTGACGGACGGTGATGCGATGGCCACTGGCGATGCCGTGGCGGTTGGTGTCGGTTGCTCTGTCTCCGCACGAAGCGGAATCGTGAGGACAAAAAAAGCAGCGATGAGGAGGCGGATGGAAGTCGAGTTCATTTCTGGAGGTGTCGATGGTACGTCGAGAAGCAGTTCTTTTCGAGCGCGAGTTTTGACGGCGTCATCCCGCCTGTGATGCGATTCCTCGTGATTCCTCGGTCAATTGGCTGCCATCTCCATATGGGGCGACGTCGTATGCGAGGCCGCGCGGTAAGGTAGGGTGAGGTTCCGTCCGAACCGGGGCTTGCCGGGTCATCCTGCCTTGTGACGTGGTCCCTCATGATTCCGCGGTCAATTGGTCGGCCAATTGCAGAGGGGATCACGTTCTATGCGAGGCGCGCGGAAAGCCCCGGCTCAGACGGAGCTTCGCCCTACCTGCGCCGGGCCTTGCCGTGTCGTCCCACCTTTCGACGCCATACCAACACCCCCTACATGAGCCGAGGTCTCGCCTTTATTCACGTTCCGGTTGAGCACAGCCGCGATTGCCGCAGCGCGTTGGCCGGCAATGACGTGCCAGACGTTTTCGGATGCTTTCATCACTCCGGCAGCGCCGGCGCCTTTCAACGCTTCTGGATCCGCTTTGCCTGCGTCACGAAGGACAAACCGTAAGCGGGTCACCGCCACCTGTTCGGCCAACTGAAGATTCGAACGACCGCCGAGCGCTTCCACTAAGCGCTGAGCGATGGCTGTGTCTTCGGCGTTCGGCTGATCCGGTTGCTCGACGATCGGTGGAGCGACGTTTTCTCCGCTGGCCACCGGTCGCTGAACTGCTGGGCCAACGGCAGCGTATTCTCCACTGGCCATTGCATCCCGAATCTCGCCGGCAACGATTTCGGCTTGGGGGCCGATGACCACCTGCAAAGCGTTGCGGCTGGGGCGAACAACACCGCGAGCACCGAGCGAGCGAAGGGCGGGCTCGTTGACCAGCGAATCGTCCGCCACCTCAAGACGCAGGCGAGTTGTGCAAGCATCCACCAGTTTAATGTTTCGGTTTCCGCCCAAGGCTCTGATATAGCCCACGGCCCCCACCAGAGCTCCGCCCTGAGCGGCGGGAACACTCGCGGCTGCCGAGACCTCTTCAGCCGAAGGCTCCATGGAAGCCTCACCGCGCCCGGGGGTGGCCAGATTGAATTTTCGAATCGCGAAGCTGAAAATGAAGTAATAAAGGATGAAGTAGACGAAGCCGACGGGTATCAAGACCCAACCGTTGGTTCCGAGCCTGTAACTGATGATGTAGTCGAAGGCTCCAGCGGAGAATGTAAATCCAAGCCTGACGTGCAAAAAGTTCATCAAGGCCATCGAAATGCCGGTCAGGAGTGCGTGAATTACGTAGAGGATCGGCGCCAGGAACATGAAGGTGAATTCAACGGGTTCGGTCACCCCAGTCAGAAAGGCGGTGAGTGCCATGGATAATAGCATTCCGCCGACCAGCTTTCGGTTTTCCGGCCGGGCGGCGCGATACATCGCCAGGCAGGCCGCGGGGAGACCAAACATCATAATCGGGAAAAAGCCGGTCATGAAGGAGCCAGCCGTCGGATCGCCCGCGAAAAAACGATGAAGATCTCCGGTGACCACTTTCCCGTCGGAGCCAGTAAAACTGCCAAAGACAAACCAGACCAGACTGTTCAGGATGTGGTGCAAGCCGGTGACCAGGAGGAGACGGTTAAGCACACCATAAATGAATAGACCCAAGCCGCCCGCGCCGATCAGCGCATGCCCGACCCAGTTGATGCCTGTCTGCACCGGCGGCCAGACATAGCCGCATATTAGCCCGAGAACCAGGCAGACCAGCCCGGTAATGATCGGGACAAACCGTTTTCCTCCAAAGAAAGCGAGATACTCGGGAAGCTTGATATCCTTAAAGCGATTGTACAGATTGCCGGCCACGATGCCGCAGAGGATTCCGGCGAGGACACCCATATCGAGCTTGTCGTTGATCGACTTCAAAACCGCAGTCAGGATCAGATAGCCGATAGCTCCAGCCAAACCCGCTGCGCCATGATTCTCCTTCGCAAAGCCCACGGCGACGCCGATCGCAAAAACCAGCGCCAAGTTCGCAAAGATCGCGTCTCCGGCCTGCGCAATCCATTTGATATTGAGTAGATCGGGTTGGCCCAGACGGAGCAGAAGCCCGGCCACAGGAAGTACCGCAATCGGCAACATCAAAGCTCGACCGAGCTTCTGAAATTTGGCAAATGAAGTTGTATTCATGTTCTGAAGAATCTTTGTTTCACTCGACTTGTTTTCCGCCTGCTTAGTGCCCTGTCTCCGCAATGGCATGGGCAACCGGAAAGGCTTCCTTAACCAGCGTCCGTACCTCGGCCGCAGTGTCTAGCCCGACTGCCTTTTCGGCCAATTTTCGGCAGGTTGCCAGATCCAGGGATCGGACCAGAGCTTTGATTTCCGGTACCATTGGAATGCTGACCGAGAGCTCCGACACACCGAGGCCCACCAGCAATGGGACGGCGGCCGGTTCGGAGGCCATCGCGCCGCATACTCCCACCCAACGCCCGTGGTAAGAGGCTCCCTCGACGGTGACCGAGATTGCCCGCAGAACCGCTGGATGCAGACTATCAAGTTTGCGGCCTAGTGTCGGATGGCCACGATCGATCGCTAAAATATATTGGGTGAGATCGTTGCTGCCGATCGAAAAGAAATCTGAGACAGCTCCGAAGCGATCTGCCAGCATCGCGGCCGCCGGTGTTTCCACCATAATCCCCATTTCCGGGAGCGCCAAAACTCCAAGCTCTTGAGCCAGCGAAGCGAAGACTGCGCGAAGCTCCAGGACTTCTTCGACTCCGCTGACCAGGGGCAACATGATGCGGTATCTTCCCCTCGAGCCGATCCGCAGAATCGCCCGCAGCTGGTCCCGATAGAGGTCCCCACGTTCCTGAGCCAGCCTGACTCCGCGGATGCCAAGACTCGGGTTGTCTTCGTGGATTTGAGGAAAATAAGAAGGCAATTTGTCGCCTCCCAGATCGAGGGTCCGAATGATCAGCGGCCGGTCACCGAGCGCCGCGGTGATCGCAAGGTACTCCGCTAAGTGCTCTTCCTCGGTGGGAGGCTCAGCGCGATCCAGGAACAAGAACTCGGTCCGGAGCAGGCCAATCCCGTCGGCGCCCATTTTGACTGCTTCATGCGCCTCGGTTGCCCCTCCGATGTTTGCGGCGATCTCGATCCGAGTGCCATCACGGGTCACCGCCGGCTCTTGCGCCGTCTTCTGGTTTTCGACCCGAAGAGCTTCCCGTTCATTCCGAACAGCACTTATTTTCTCCAAGCGCGCCCGCGTCGGCTTCGTTTCGAGTACGCCGTCATCGCCGTTTAAGACAATCTCCTCGTGTTCTGATAGCGCCAGAACGGAGGCTGGTAGACCGGCAACAGCCGGCATTCCCATCGAACGGGCGAGAATCGCAACATGCGAAGTCGGTCCTCCCCGGACCGTAGCCAGGCCAGCGAGCTTGTTGCGATCGAGCGAAATCAGGATGGAGGGTGGCAGATCCTCGGCCACCAGGATTGATTGGTCCGTCAAATCTGGAAGTTGCGGCTCGACGCCTGTCAAGCGCCAGAGCACCCGTAGAGCCACATCCTCGATATCAGCAGCGCGACCAGCGAGAAGACCGCTCTTCAGCGATCGAATCTGTTCTTCGCAGGACCGGGCGGCCGCTTGCCATGCCCAACCAGCGCTTTTGCCCTGTCCGATCCACTTTTCCGTTTCTGTGACCAGCAACGGGTCGTCGAGAATGATTCGATGGGCGAGAAGGATTTCACTTTGGCTTTCGCCGGCCTCTGCGCCTTCCAGTTCGATATCTCTCCGCACCAGGGCAACGGCTTCGTGGAGGTGGTGTCTTTCCAACTCACTGTCCCGGCCGTACTCGTCAACCTGTACCACCGGACGTACCAGTTTTGCGACCTGGCCGACAGCCAAACCGGGAGAGGCCGAAACGCCGCGCAGGACCCCTGGTTCCTCTTCAGCCGGGGCACCGGAAATTGGAGTTACTATTTTCACGACGGGTGACGCGGACGGCTTCTCGTCCGTCCGACCAAACGCGGTGTGCGCCACCGAATTGAGCGCCTGCACGGCTTCCTTAGCGTCAGCGCCTCTGGCGACGATTCGAATCGAATCACCGCATTCAATTTCCAGCCCGAGAAGGGCGACTACACTCTTGGCGTCGGCGGCTTTTCCGGACGGCCTGACAATCTCAACGATACTTTGGTAACGGCGCGCGGTATCCGCTAAAGCAGCTGCCGGACGCGCGTGAATTCCGTGTTCGGCTTCAACAACGATCGGCTCGGATTCCACCGGAGGGAGAGCGTGGTCGACCGGAGGCGCCACCGTTCCTGCAGGATGGTCTTCGATGTGGACCAAAAAGAGTGGTGTTGTACCTGCCTCGGCGAGCCCTTGAAATGGATTGGTCGGGTGAAAGAGGTGGTTATTCGCGACCAGGACCACGGTCATCAGGCTCTTCGCTTTGCGAGCGATCAGGTCAGCGTCAAACTCGATCAAGAGGTCACCCTGGCTCACCCGTTGCCCGTCCGAGACCCTAACCTGGAATCCTTCTCCGTCCAGACTGACCGTTTCGATTCCGATATGAATCAAAATTTCGACGCCTTCGTCGGTGGCCAGAGTGACGGCGTGCCGCTTCCGGTGCACCTGAATGACTTTCGCGTTGCAGGGGGACACAACCCGATGATCGATCGGATCGACAGCCAAGCCGTCGCCGGCCATCCGCTGGGCGAAAACCGGATCAGGCACATCCTCAAGCGGCACCACGGGACCGGACAAAGGGGAGTAGAAGATGAGATCCATGAGGTTTATAACTTTCTTTTGTCAGATTCCAATTTATGAAGCGAGCCCCGAATTAACGCTCGATCAGGGATTATCTCCAAGGTGCATATGAGCATATGAAATGGAGCCGGAGTTTAATCCCGGAATTCCTCCCACTCGGGCTCGTTCTGGAAGATCCAATCATAGTAATCCCGTTCTTTAAGCTCGCGGGCAGCTTCCTCGTCGACGATCACCTTGCAGTTGGAGTGCAGCTGCATAGCCGAGGCGCTGATCATTGCGGTAATCGGCCCTTCCACCGCCTTGGCCAGGATCGACGCCTTGGCACCTCCGGTCGCCAGCAACAGCAACTCACGTGAATCGAGAATGGTGCCGACGCCCATCGTCAGCGCCCGTTTCGGAACCTTGTTGGGGTCGCCCCCAAACATTGCCGCATTTTGCTGACGTGTGATCGGCGTCAGCGCTTTCTCCCGGGTACGCGACATCAGGGCCGATAGGGGCTCGTTAAAACCGATATGCCCTGCCTCGCCGATGCCCAGGAGCTGCACGCCAATGCCGCCTGCCTCCCGGATCGCTCGCTCGTAGCGCGCGGTTTCAACGCGTAAATCGGCCGCCATCCCATCCGGAACGTGTGTATTCGAGATGTCAATGTTGATGCGGCTGAACAGGTGATGATTCATGTAGTAGCGGTAAGAGTGGTCATCTTCAGCCGGAACTCCGATGTACTCGTCCAGGTTAAAGGTTCGGCAGCGCGAGAAGTCCAGGCCCTCACTCCGTTGCATAGCGACGAGCCGGTCGTAGACCCGTTCCATCGTGCGCCCGGTGGCCAGGCCCAACACCAGATCCGGGTTGGAACGCAAACGCTCGCAGATGAGCCGGGCGACGAGCTCCGCCGCCATCTCGGCGGTGGGTCGAATGATTACTTCCATGATCAGTTTTGCGTTGAGGTTGAAAATAGTTTGCTCAGATCATCTTGGGCAGAGAGCACTTGGCCTCGCTCCAACACCTCGTGCAACTCTCCGCCGGCCCAACGGCGCAGGCGATAAAGGGTGGCAAAGGCAAAGGACGGAGCCAAGCCGCCTTGACCGCCGACCAACTCGGCTCCCCGGCGGACATTGTCTATCATCCAGGCCGGCAGCCGCAAGTGGTAGGCGTTCCGCGCGACCTCGCCCACGTGCAGCGAAAGCGCGGCTACTAAATCAGCCAGGTCCGCCGTGCTCGACTCGACCATTAAGTTGGGCGTATCCATCGCGCCCCAAAATTCCGTTTCCACCACCCGGCAAGCCAGATCCGGACAGCGGTCTAACGCTTCCAACACCAGGAAGTGGGTGCCAAGATGGGTTTGATTCCAGTCGTCCGCGTGCGGTAGAAAGATGATTGAAGGCTGCTGCGCCACCAGGATGCCCGCGATTGCCTCGACCGCGGCAGACCAGCGTTGGGGCTGCTGCTTACGTGCCGCCGGGTTAATTCCCTCCAGCCCTCTTTCTGCAACCGCCTGCAAGCCGAAGCCAATGTACTGGCAGCAGTTCTTCAACTCCTGCCATCGTGCAGCCTGTCGCTCTGGGCGGCTGCCCAAGGTGACCGCTACATTAATGACATTGAAATTTTGTTCACGCAGGAGTCGCAGCGCCAACCCGCCGATGATAACCTCGTCATCTGGGTGAGGGGCGAAAATCAACGCCTTGGGCGCGTCTGAGGAACGGTGGGGCGGAATAAGTTGCACTGGACCCAACGCTTTGCCTTCTGTCAGCAATCGGGCAAAGCCGTCCACAAAGGCTCGGTAGGGGTTGTTCATCGGCATGGAGTTCTCGATTCTGTTTACGAAGCGAGTGCACCGCATCTTCAATCCCCGCGACGCGACTTCGCTAAAAATCGGTTAGCTGTTTTTCGCAGAATCCGATCAAGGTTGGAATTCTAAAATTTCTAAATTCGTGAATATTCGAATATGAGTTATTCCACGTTCATCACCGATTTTCTTCGCAGGGTGCAGTTGCCGAGGCTTTCGGCAAGAGAACCGTTGCCGGATAAGGAACTGATTCAGCAAACCATCGCAGCGAAAGAACACGAAATCTCTCAGGCCAACGGCCCGCAAGCAAGCTGCGCGCGCGGTCTTCTTTTGCTTGCGGCAGGTGATCTGGATCGGGCGCACCGAACAGTCCAAGAAATTTCGACGATGGATGCTGCCTATATTCACGGCGTCATTCATCGGATCGACGACGACTTCAATAACGCACGGTATTGGTTTCGCGGCGCGGGCACGCACCCGGCCGGCCCCGAGATGTATCGACGGGCTGCCGTCTGTAGTCCGACGGTCGCGCGTTTCTCGATCTGGGATCCAATTCGGGTAACCGACATGGTCGAGACCTCGCGTACCGCAGGTGTAACGGATGAACTGCGAGCGATCTTGACGATCGAGTTTGAAGAGCTCCTGCGGTCTCTCTGGTAATCCCATCTGATATTTGGGAAAAGTGTGCGAGGTAAGTAAGGCGTCCCGCCCCGGCGCAGGAGGGCGAAGCTCCGGGTAGGGTGAGGCTCCGTCCGAACCGGGGCTTTCCGCGTCACCCTCGCCTGCGACGTCACCCCCCCGGAAGTCAGTTCGTTCGAGTCAGCCACGTACACGCGGCCATTGGCATAAGAAAGAAAATGGCCGAACGAGAATTTTTGGGGTGACGTTGTGGGGCGAGTGCCACGCGGGAAGCCCCGGTTCGGACGGAGCCTCGCCCTACCCGGAGCTTCGCCCTACCTGGCCCCCGTGGCCCTGTGCCCTTGAAATATCGCCCGCTGGAACTACCTTGAGTGAGCGGGCCGCTTGATCCCATGGCGGGTCGTTTGACAATTGGGAGGAATCCGTGATGAAGTTTTTAAGTCTCCTCTTGGTCACAGCGTCGGAAGTTCTTTTGGCGACCGGTCTGATGGCTCAAGTAGGTCCAGCCTATCATTCCAGCCTTGGAACGACCGGGTTAAACGCTGGTGCAAGCCAGGTTCCTTTGGGGCGGAGTTATGCCTCGCCGGCTTACGATGCAAGTCAGCACCTTACGATAAATGTTAACCCTGATGGGGCACCGACCGCACCGAACCCGAATCGCCTGGCGCACCCGCAGAAACTGGTGGATCCAGATCGGTTCGTCGAGAAGCCGAACTCGGCGCATCGGTATAATTTCCAATTCAGTGACAACCAGATCCGCTCGGTGCAAGCGGCGCTGCGGCGGTTAGGAGTCTATTCCGGACAAGTCGATGGAATTCTCGGCCCTGACACGCGGCGGGCGATCTCAGATTACCAGGCCAAAAATCGGCAACCGGTCACCGGCCAGCCGGATCAAACGCTAAATGCCTCTCTCGGTATTTTTTAAACTGATTTCGTAGCCGAGGCGCGCCTTCTCGACGTCGCGTTGAATTTGAGCCTGAAGCTCATCGACTCCGGAGAATTTCTGTTCCGGCCGAAGGTACTCAAGAAAAGCGACCTCGATGTCTTCGCCGTAGATTTGCTCATCAAAATCGAAAAGGTGGAGTTCCAGGATTCTCTCGCCGGTTTCGTTTTCGATCGTCGGACGAACACCGATGTTGACGACGCCGCCATACTGGCTTCCGCGATAAAACGCTTTCGCAATGTAAACGCCGTTCGGTGGAAACAGTTCATTGTGCGCTCGGAGGTTGGCGGTTGGAAATCCCAGCCGTCGACCCAGTTGGCGACCTTCGGTGACGGTGCCCAGGATGGTGAAATCGCGCCCCAGGTATCTCGCCGCAGACTCCAGATCGCCGCATTCGACTGCAGAGCGAATCAGCGTGCTGCTGACCACACGTTCGCCGATCAGCACTGGAGGCACGCTCGCTACTTGAAACCCCAGTTTAGGGGCCAACTCTTCGAGTAACCGAATTGAGCCGGAACGATTTGCCCCGAAGGTCCATTCCTGTCCCACACAGATCTGGCTGAGGCGGTTGGCGGACCGGACGAGCTTCTCGATAAAGCTTTCCGGAGGAGTTTTGGCAAACTCCAGACTGAACTCCAAGAGCAACACTGCATCGACCCCCAGCTTCTCGATCAGTTTCACTTTGTGTCGCGTGGAGGTCAGAAGCCTGGGCGCCTTTTCCGGCCGCAACACTCGGACCGGATGGGGATCAAAGGTCACCACCACGGCGCTTCCGCCGGTTTCGCGCGAGCTTTCCAGGGCGCGTCCAATCACGGCCTGATGACCAAGGTGCAGCCCATCGAAGACGCCGATCGCAAGATGGGAGGGTTCCGGAAGAGTCGCTAAACTATCGATCGCCCGCAATACTTTCATGACTCGAGAACTCTGATTCATCTTTCCGGAATGCTTTCCAGCGCAGTCAGGCACCCCGCATCCTGGAAATATCCGGCAAAGAAATAATTTGATTCACGATGCTCTCCTTTGGACTAGTCTTCAACGCGGCAATCGTCAGGGCGCCTTCGACGGTGAATCGGCCGGACTTCGTTCGGCGCAGCGCCGCCAGATGAGCTCCACATCCCAGTTCCTCACCGATTTCATGAGCGTAGGTTCGCACATAGAATCCTTTGCTGCAGATCACTCGAAAATCGATTTCGTCCGGTCGAATCTCACGGATTTCATGTGCATAGACGTGCACGAATCGAGGTTCCCGTTCCACGACCTTCCCTTCGCGCGCCAGCTTGTAGAGGGGAACGCCCTCTTTTTTAATGGCGGAAACCATTGGCGGAGTTTGGTAAAAGTCGCCGTGAAACTTAGCGAAGGCGGCGATGATCGCAGATTTGTCGAGCGTGCCCACCTCATGGGTCTCAATGATGACGCCATCACGATCCTGCGTATCCGTCACTTGGCCCAACTTGATAGTTCCCACGTACTCTTTATCTTCGCTCATCAGGAGATCCTGAATCTTGGTGCCGCGCCCTACGACGACCAGGAGCAGACCGGTCGCGAATGGGTCAAGCGTTCCGCAATGACCAACTTTCTGGGTCTCTAGACGGTTCCGGACGATTGCCACCACGTCGTGGCTCGTCATCCCTGATCCTTTGTCGATCAGCAGAACACCGTCATATGGACTTGGTGATTTCATCGGACACCCGTTTAAGAACTTTGCTGCGCACCTCTTCCATATTTCCCCGAATTCTGGCGCCTGCAGCACGTGGATGGCCACCTCCGCCGAATTCACCGCAAATCTTGTTCACATCGACCCGATCATCTTTCGATCTCATGCTGAGTCGAATTTTGCCATCCGCCAGCTCCTCAAAAAATACCGCGACCACGACGGTGTCGACCGCTCGAACGTAATCAATCAGGCCATCGATATCGTCAGGTTGAATTTGCAGGCGCTCTTTTAATTCGTTGGTGAGAGACATGCTTGCGACCTGATCGTCCAATTCGAAAGAAGCTTGGAGCAAAAGTTGGCCGAGAAGCTGGACTCTCCTTTTCGGATAGCTTTCGTACAATTTGTTGGCAATCGAAGCTGCGCTGGCCCCGCTCCTGATCAGTTCACCGGCAATCTCGAAGGTGCGAGCCGTGGTGTTCGAGTAGCGAAAAGAACCGGTATCCGTCGAGATAGCGGCGTAAAGCGCGTCGGCTGCAGCTCGGGAAAACGGCAATTTCTCGATACGGATAAATTCGTAAACGATCTGGCCCGTGGCCGGTGCAACGCTATCGATGTAAACCAAGTCGCCATATCCGGGATTGCTCGCGTGGTGATCGATGTTGATCCACTGGTTGGCGCGCCGAATTGCATGAAGTGTTGTCCCCAGGCGTTGTTGACTGGCCGTATCCAAAGCGATGGCGAGATCAAACTCCTCCGGCTCGCCCGGCGGTTGTTGGATTAGATTCGATTTTTCGAGGAATCGATAGCTTTCCGGCAGGCCATCCTCGTTCCATGCTTTCACTTCTTTTCCCAATTGTTGCAGGCTCAAAAGAAGTGCGAGTTGAGAACCGATCGCATCGCAGTCGGGTCGCACGTGGCTCAGGATTACGATCCGGTTTGCTCGATGAATGGCGCAAGCAATTTCGTGAAAAGAGGACTTCATCGCTCGTCGTGCGGTATTTCCAGATCCTGCATGATCTCCAGGACACGACTACCCCGCTCGATGGAATCATCGAGCTTGAAATTGAGATGCGGAGTGTACTTTAAGACGACGCGTTTCGCCAGTTCTCGCTGAAGCATGGCGCGATGTTCCCCGAGTTCCGCGAGGACGCGAGATTTTTGCTCCGGTTTGCCAATGACACTGACGAAGACATGGCATTGGCGAAGGTCTGGCGTGACATCGACCGCATGGAGCGTCACCAAGGTTTGCGCGCTAAAATTAATTTCGCGCGAGATGATTTCGCTCAGCTCCCTTTTAATGACCTCGTTTACCCGTTCAAGCCGATGTTTCATGACAATCTCGAAATGTTTTATCGGCGCACCCTGAGCCGCAGTCTTCGTCCCCCCTGACACTGCCACTGAATAATGTCGGCCATCAACCGGGCACTGCTTTCAGTGACCGCACGAACCAAGTCGAATCACAACTGTTGAGCCACTTTCTCGAGATTGTAACACTCAATGATGTCGCCCACTTCAAATTCGGTAAAGTCGCCAAGTTTGATACCACACTCGACACCCACTCGCACTTCTTTCACGTCATCCTGGAATCGGCGCAGCGCCGCGATTCCTCCATCGTAAATCGGTTGTCTGCGACGCAGAACCCGGGAGCGACCTGTGCGGACAATCCGCCCGTCGGTCACGAAGCAGCCGGCGACGGTACCCTTGGAGAGGTCAAAAACCTGTCTGACTTCTGCATGCCCGATAACGCTTTCCCGAACCTCCGGATCGAGCATGCCGACCATCGCTTCTTTAACTTGGTCGATCAGCTCGTAAATGATGCTGTAGAGCTTGATCTGGACGCCTTCCCGTTTGGCGGCGGATGAGGCCTGGTTTTCCACCTTGACATTAAAACCCACGATCACCGCGTTAGACGCCGTCGCCAGCAAGACGTCTGATTCGCTGATCGGCCCAACGCCGATATGGATTAATTCGAGGTCGATCTTCTTGCTCTCTATCTGGTTCAGTGACGCCGCCAAGGCTTCCGCGGAACCTTGAACGTCACACTTCAGGATCAGTAGCAGTGTCTTTCGACCGTCTCCCATGCTGTCGAAGAGACTCTCAAGGGTCGCCCTTTGCGGCATCGCCAGCTTCTGATTTCGCAGGTCTGCCAAGCGCTCTTCGCTGATTGTTCTCACCGATTTTTCCGACTCCATCGCGGTTAACTCGTCTCCCGCGTTTGGCAGCCCGGTGAATCCCAGGACTTTCACCGGTGTCGCAGGTCCGGCTGCCTTTATGTTCTCGCCAACATCATTGATAAGCGACTTGACCTTGCCCCAGAAATTTCCACAGATGAAGGGCTGTCCAACTTTCAGCGTGCCCATCTGCACGATCACCGTGGTCGTCGGACCGCGCCCAGGTTCAATCTGCGCTTCGATTACCGTTGCGCGAGCGGGTGCGGTCGGGCTGGCCTTCAACTCCATGATCTCTGCTTGGAGCAGGATCATCTCCAGGAGCCGATCAATCCCGGTACCTTTAGTGGCGGAGACCGGTACGCAAATCGTTTCTCCGCCCCAGTCTTCCGGCGTCAAACCTTTCTCCTGAAGTTGATTCTTCACTCGATCGACATTCGCCGAGGGGAGATCAATTTTATTGATGGCGACGATGATCGGAACTTTCGCCGCCCGCGCGTGGTTGATGGCCTCGTTGGTTTGAGGCATGATCCCGTCATCAGCGGCGACCACCAGGACAACGACATCCGTCACCTTAGCGCCGCGCGCCCTCATCGCGGTAAACGCTTCATGTCCAGGAGTGTCGATAAAGGTGATGCTTTGCCCTTTGTAGACCACGCTATAAGCGCCGATATGCTGAGTGATGCCGCCCGCTTCCCCAGCTGCCACGCGACTCTTGCGTATCGAATCCATCAGGGAAGTCTTTCCGTGATCCACGTGCCCCATGAAGGTGATGATTGGAGCACGGGGTTTGAGTTCTTCCTGGGGCTGATGGACCGGTGCCGGCGGCTCTTCGACGACTACGACACGGGTGTGAACGCCCGCGCCCTTTTCCCGCTTTTCGACTTCAAAAGTGTACCCGTGTTTCTTACAGATCGCCGCTGCCACGTCCGGCTCAATGGTATGATTGATCGCGGCAAAAATGTTCATGTCCATCAAATCGTGAATCAGCTGGAAAGGCTTCAGCCCGATTTGCTGGGCCAGCTCTCGCACGATGATCGGAGGTTTGATGTGGACGATTTTCTCGTCGCCCACCGATGCAGGGGGCTCGCCGGCCGCGACCGGAACAACTTCCGGGACAACCGGTTGGGCCGGTAGCACGACAGGTTCCGGAGCCTTGGTCAGGATGGGCGGTTTAATCTTTGAAATCGGGGGCAGCACCGATTTGAGCTTCGGCTCGGTACCCGATGAATCCGAACGTTTCGACCGGGTTTCGCCAATCAGCGAGACAGTTTCAGGCTTCGGGGGAGGGGTTTCCGTCACCGGTTCGACGCGCGGTGCCGGAATAAGGTTAACGGGCGGCTGTTTGGCTTTGCTGATCGGCGGAACGGCCGATCTTAGGGAAGTTCTAGCCTCGGTCTGTGGCTTTTTCTTGACGGAAGAGATCAGGTCGGTGGCCTGCTGCTGCTGAGGCGCAGCGACCTTCTCGACTGGCTGATCAGCCTTCGGCTTCGCTTTCTGGGTAGGCTCTTTTTTGCTGCTCGCGCGTGTGGCCATGAATCTGTTTCTCTAAAAATTCCATTGCTCCACCTCAGGTTAGATGGATGCCATTTTTTTCTCGTATTCTCTACGCGCAGCGTCGTGAATCTCACGAGCTCGTTCAACATCCACCTCGAGGATGCCTGCGATGTCTTCAGGATCTACCTCCAGTAATCCTTCGATACTGTTGACTCCCGCGCGGGCAAGAGACCGAGCTGTCACTTCGTCGATCTTCAAGGTTTTCGCAAGTGTCGTGATCGCCTGCGCAATTTTTTGTTCGAACGCCTGCGTCGCTGATTCATCCTTGGAGATATTGATCTCCCAGCCGGTCAGCCGCGCCGTCAGCCGCGCGTTCTGTCCGCGCCGGCCGATCGCCAGAGAAAGCTGGTCTTCTTCGACCGTGATATTGATCGCATGACGATCCGGGTCCAGCGCCAGCGATTTGATCTTCGCGGGTTTCAGCGCTTCCATCACAAATTCTCTCGGGTCCTGGCTCCATCGAATGATATCCACCTTCTCCTGGTTGAGCTCCCGGACAATATTCTTGACCCGTGATCCGCGCATCCCGACACAAGCACCCACCGGATCTACTTTCTCGTCCGACGACCAAACAGCGATCTTGGTCCGATAGCCCGCTTCTCGAGCAATGGCCTTGATTTCGACCGTGCGGTCCGCAATTTCACTGACTTCTACCTCAAACAGGCGCCGCACGAAATTTGGATGACTCCTCGAAATGATGATCTCCGGGCCGCGGTTCGAGTTCTCCACGGCTACCACATAGGCGCGTATCCGATCCCCGATATTGTAGTCCTCGGTTGCGACCCGTTCCCGTGCTGGCATGATCGCTTCGAATTTGCCCAGGTCCACGACCACGTCCGACCGCTCAAACCGCCGTACTGTTCCCCCGACGATTTCCCCGGCACGGTCCTTGAATTCGTCGTAAATCATCTCCTTTTCAGCTTGGCGAATCCGCTGCAGAATCGCCTGTCGCGCAGTCTGCGCCGCAATTCTTCCAAATCCCTCCGGAGTGACCTCCACTTCCAGGAGATCGCCTGCGTTGACGTCTGCTTTGATTTTTCTCGCTCGACTAATGTGGATTTCGTCGTGAATATTCCGAACTTCCTGAACGACAAAAAGATTGGCATGCGCAGTGATCTCACCGCTCTTCGGATCGATGGAAACGCGCAAATCCCGAGCAGGCCCCACACTTTTCTTGGCAGCCGTCAGCAAAGCACTAGAGACCGCGTCGAGCAGAACCTCACGCTTGATGCCCTTTTCGCGCTCCATGTAATCCAACACCGCTAAAAGATCACTGTTCATAAAAACAATAACGGACCGATCGGGCCGGCAACCCGCCGGATTCACTGCATCCAAGCGGATTCGACCAGGTTCGGTCTGGACGTGGAATTTAAGACGGAAAAAAAGGGTCGTCAACTACAAGGGCAGGAGTCAGGAGTTGCATCTACAGGAGTTCAGGAGTTGCAGGAGTTCAGGAGTTACAGAATGGATACTCGCGATTCCGCTTGGGCTGCCGTGACGAAGAGGCCTTACTATTTCCACCGAAGTAAACCGTGAGCCTTGATCGTTCGGCGATCACCTTCGCCTCCTGTAACTCCTGAACTCCTGCAACTCCTGAACTCCTTCTTCATATGCGAGTCGTCACCTTCGATGCCGCAGGCACTTTGATCCGGTTGGTTCGTCCCCCGGGCGTGATTTATGCCGAAGTCGCGCGACTATTCGGCTTTAGCCTGGACCCCGATCGCGTGCAGGAGGCATTTCGAAACACCTGGGGCACTTTTGCGCCACCCACTGAATCTGCGGGTCCCCTTCCGGACGACGATCGGGATTGGTGGCGCGGGCTGGTTGTCAGGACCATGGAGGTAGCGGGCTACCGGATCGATCCGTTTGACGATTACTTTAACGCTGTTTACCAAGTCTTCGCTCGTCCGGGTGTCTGGGAGCTTTGGCCGGATGTTCCGCTCGTCATGGCCGAGCTCACTCGGTTGAAGATACGGCTAGGAGTCATTTCTAACTTCGATCGCCGGCTTTACGAGATTTTTGCCCATTTGGGTATTCGAGAGGCATTCGAGCACGTGATCATATCCAGCGAAATTGGTGTCCGGAAACCGGCGGCTCGTATCTTCAAGGAGGCCGCACAGCGATTCGACGTCGATGTGAACGAGATCCTGCATGTGGGCGACGAGCTGGAGTCTGATTTTGCCGGAGCGCGTGCCGCCGGTTTGGATGCGCTGCTGGTGGATCACAAAGCGTCAAAACTGTCGCGGATTCTTTCCTTCCTCGCTCGTTGAGCTTTCGGGGGTGTATCGCGCCCCAATCGCGCCTCGTGCTCGTGCTCGTGCTCGTCGTCCTCGTCGTCCTCGTCGTCGTCGATCGTCGGTTTTTCGCACGATACGGGGAAACGCCGATCACTTATCTCCAGCGAACGAGGCGCTAAACAGAACCCGTCGTAATGGGGACAGGTCAAACCCGGTTATGAAACCAGCGGAGTCCTTAGAACGGGTCAATAGTCATCTCGCATGGGTCCCTGAACGGATAACGGACCTGTCCCCAACGAATGACCCAATTTGAGCTGTCCCAATGGACAATTGACCTGTCCCCAGTGGACTCACGTGGTCGTGGTCACGTGGTCCTCGGTATTGGGGACAGGTCGGATACTTAAACAAATACCCTCGACCTCTGCGGGACCTTGAATCCTTGAACGATTGGGGCGCTCGTCACAAAACCCAAAAAAAGAAGCTGCTTTACATCCAAACGGATCAGCCAACCGTAGAAGGGCTTATGAGAGAAAGACAACGGTTTGGAATTCTGGTGCTTTGCGCCCTTGCTGGGATGGTTTTCTTAGCCTCGTGCGTGGGGAATCCACCGACTCCCACCCCGGCGACCCACAAAATGGTTGGGACCAATTCGCCCGGTTATTGAATTCGGGCGATCCTCTACGCGGAGCGGTAGCTTGACCTGCCAACGCGATTAGAGCAGGCGACCAGACCCAGTTTGTGGCCCAGGCGCGCCGTCACTCCCTTTGGGTTCGCGGGTGAGCAAAAAGGAGTGTTTTCGCAAAATAAATTTGACACCCTCTTTTGTTTGTCATCAATTCAAACAAACCTCTGCCTCTTTTTTTCGCGAAGAACAGCTAAGTTACGCCCGACCACCCTATCCACGATTCCACTCACTCTACAGAAGCTTATGTTTGTTACTAAACCACGATCGTTCCTCAAGTACGTTTTCGAAAACCGGTTCGCGGTACCCTCCTTTAACTGCAGCAATCTTGAAATGGCTCGGGCAGTGGTCGAAGCCGCTGTGCTCGAGGATGCGCCAGTCATGATCCAGACCGACTTCATTAACTTCAACTATGGAGGCATGGAAGAACTCTACGGCCTGGTTCGTACTCTTTCAGAACCGGTCAATGTACCGGTTTTACTTCATCAGGATCATCCCGGCGAAGATCAGAATATCCTGCGAACCCTGCGCCGGGGCTATTACTCGGTGATGTACGATGGAGGACATTTGCCGGTGGCTGATAATATGCGGGAAACGGCGCGTTTTGCGGAGATCGTACACGCTGTGGGCGCCAACCTGGAATCTGAAATTGGATTGTTCGGAGGGGAGTACCAGGGTGGAGAGCCGGTCCGGGCCGGCGCGGCTGAAGCGGCGGAGATGGTGAAGAGCGGCGCGGATACACTCGCGGTTTCGGTTGGTTCGGAGCACGGTCAGAGTTCGCGATTGGACCTTCAACTCCTGGCCGAGATCGCGGAGAAAACCGGAATTCCTTTGGTTTTGCACGGAGGCAGCGGCATTCATCCTGAGGATGCTCAAGCGGCGACCAAGCTCAACGTCTACAAAATCAACATTGGGGCGGCCTTGATCAACGGATTTGTCGCAGGACTGGTTGAAGGGGCTGAATTACCTGCTGATCACGAGCCTAAGCACCAGCGGATCTTGAGGCATGTGGTCGCAAAATTGCGTGATATCGCCCGCAGCCGCCTCTCCTTGTTCGGCGCTTCCGGACACGGGAAAAAATTACTGGCCCAATTGGGCACTGCCCAGGCAGATCTTGCCGAAAGGGTTCAACGCTAAAGCATATGATCTCAGTCGCGGGCACGTTGGTAGCTGATCTGATGATCCGGCCACTACGCGCTTGGCCGGGCAAGAGCCAAAATGCGAGAGTTGATCGTATCGAGGTTCTGCCGGGCGGAGCAGTTGCCAATACCGGCCTGGCTTTAGCGCGACTGGGAGTGCCGGTGTCGGCTTGTGCGGCAGTGGGAGATGATAACCTTGGAAAAATCGTCAAAGATTCGATCGGCGGTTGGGCTGCGCGAGATGCGGTCACCGTGCTGTCCTCAAGGCGCACCACAGCCAGCGTGGTGGCCGTTTCGGAGGATGGGGATCGTTGCTTTTTAAGCGCGGCCGGCGCCTGCGACCAGTTTACTTTAACGCCGGAACAGGTGGAGAACGAAATCGCATCCGGATCGCGTGCCCTGCATATCGGCTACACCATGATCCTGCCGGCGCTCGACGGAGAGCCGTTGCAGAGGGTAATGCGGCGGGCGAGCCGGCTTGGTGCCTTGACCTCCCTGGATGTTACCTACTTTGACGGTCGACCCTGGCCCGATCTCCTGAAACTTATGCCGGAGATCGATGTGTTTTGTCCGAGTTTGCTCGAAGCAAGCGCTATCACCGGCAAAACCGACGCTGCGGAAGCCGCTGAAGTGCTGGTTGCCTCCGGTGTCCGGAAATTCGTAGCGGTGACCGAAGGCGCAAGCGGCGTGCGGATCCACATCGTGGGCGAGAGTCAGGAATTCATTCCGGCCCGCCAAGTCAAAGTCGTTGACACCACGGGGGCAGGGGACGCATTCATAGCCGGGGTATTAGCGGCTTGGTACCGAGGATTGCCCTGGTGGACCGCCGCTCAAATCGGAGCGCTGGTCGCCGCAACGGCGGTCACTGGATCGACTCGTTACGAAAATCTGCGGAGCCTGGAAGAACATTTGGCCGAACTCACGCGCGACGCAAATCCTCAGAGTGTCCTGATCGAAGGCAATCCCTGACCTTTGCCTTAAGGACAAATGCCGGGATCCACATTTCTCCGTCATATTAACCAGGCGCGTGTTCTGAGGCTGCTGAAGGAACAGGGGACACTTTCCAGAGCAGAAGTGGCTCGTTATCTTGGTTTGACTCGGTCGACCGTTACTCTGATTACAGCCGAGTTGATCAAGGAAAAACTCGTAGCCCCGACTGGCGGGGCATTTGTGACACAGAGTACAGGGCGGCCTGGCGCCGGCTTGAGGCTAAACCCTGAAGGCGCGTATTTTCTGGGTGCCGAGATAGCCGCCGATGAAATTCGTTTGGTGCTGATCAATCTTGCTGGATCGATCATCCATCGAGAAACCACCCCCCACCGTCTGAAGAACCCCGAGGCGATCTGCCGCGACCTGGTTTGTCTTGTTAACAACGCCTGGTCGAAGCAACTGAAGAACTCGGATCGATTGCGCGGTGTCGGCGTGGCCGTTTCGGCTCTGCTCGATACCCAGGGCATAGTACGCAAAGCGCCGACCCTTGGATGGCATAACTTCGATCTGAAGAATGAGCTATTAGCAAAATTTTCTCTGCCGGCCTTTGCTGAGAATGATGCCAACGCCGCCGCGCTAGCGGAACTTTCTTTCGGTGGGCGTGCCGGGTATAGTGACTTGTGCGTTCTGTTGTTGAATTTTGGAGTGGGCGCCGGAATTATCTCAGCCCGAAAGATTTTTCGGGGCTATTCGGGGCTGGCAGGCGAAATCGGGCATCTCTGCTTTGACCCTGCAAAGCGTCAACGTGATGAAGAGTGGGGGATTCTGGAAAGCCGGCTCGGTCGCGACAATCTCGTCGCCTCTTACCGCGTCGCGGGCGGAAAGGCCGAAGATCTGGCAGGGTTTCTGGTAGACCTGTCAGCAGGCGGAACGGCGGCGCGGACCGCTGCCGAAGTCTGGGCCGAATGGCTCGCCCTGGTGATCAGTAATTTAGCCGATGTTATCAATCCGAAGCTCGTTGTTCTCGCCGGCCCAATGTCCGAGATTTATCCGTCGGTAGAGCAGAAAGTTCGGCGGTGGCTCGAGGAAAGAAAATTTCCGACGGTAGAAGATCTGGAGATTCAAGTGACATCCTTTGGCAGAGACAGTGCAGCCTTGGGCGGAGCGGCGCTGGTCTTCAACGCGCTGTTCAGCGTGCCGGATAGTTCGTTCCTGAGCGACCTGACTGGGTGAAATAGTGGATGCACATTCTCGGAATGATCAAGCCGAATGCCATCGCCAAGATGATCAGGAGAGCTGTTGTCCCATCGGTGACTACCTGGACCAGGAGCTCCTGAGGCGCCCGAGCGCCGAGCCTGACGAGGTCGACCATTCCCCCGGCCATTCGAAATAGAAACACCCCGGGGATCAGTGACACCACCGAAGCGAATGCGACCCCCGCAAAAGGCAGCCGCATATGGTCGGCGATCGGCGTGATGATCACTCCGACCACCAGGCAAGCAACCAACGCTCCGATCTCTGCGCTGGCCCCTGCCACGGAAATAGCTGCCCAGCGAGAAGCGTGCGCGAGCATTCCGACTAGAACAGGAATCGGCAGCATCTGCCATGGCATGGCGAAGAATGTGCCGTAGGCAGCCACGGCGACCCCTGCCGCAATGACATCGTACCCGAGCCGCACCGAGTGGGAGGTCCCCGAAGCGGGAAGGCTCTCGCCTACCAATGCTAGTCCCAGGAGTAGGCCCGTGCAGATCATGAGGGTGATCAGGCTCGCATAGCCGATGCGCGCTGCTCCCAGCGCGATGCGGGCACGGGCGAGATCGATCATCCCATTTAGAAAATGGGGGCCCGGGACTAGCACCATACACGGGCAGACCGCGACAAGCCGGAGAATGGAACTGAGCTGGAGCCTAAACGCGATCGCGCCGATGATGCCCGCGAGCAACGCGGCGCAGAGGGGTTGAATGAACAGGTTGTGACTTATCCCTGCCAACCATCGCCGGAGGCAGGCGCCGCTGCCGGCGCTGAGCGCGATCAGGACCAGGCTGACCACGTGAGTCGTGCCGAAGATGACGCCGAGCGCCGCGGCTCCGGCCGCGGCGAACAAGGCGAAACGTGCGATTGAGACAGGCGGCAGTTGGTTAATCGCCTCCAGAGTCGATCGCATTGCCGCGGCATCCATGGAGCCATCGCAGACTTTATCAATTGCGGCCATCGTCGCGGTGACTTTGCTCATGTCCATGCCTGCGGGAAGCGCGGCCACGATCTCGTGACGTGAGCCGGCGTCGTCCTCGATTCGCACCACCAGCTCGCCCCAGCGTGGAAAGAGGCTGCCTCGATAAGCCAGGGCTTCAGCAAGTTGCTCCGACGCCCCAATCATTCGTTCAGTGCTCTGGCCGTTCCTGAATAGGAGTCCGGCACTGGTCGATATCAGATTTGAGCGCTGATGCCGGGTCCAGCGGTTTCCCAGGTTGGAGGGCAGGCGACGGTCGCTCTTCGGGCAGAGGCGAGCGGCGTTGCTCAGCATCGGGATTACTCATCATTGCCCAAGCGCCGCAATAACCGCTACTGGGCGGTCGCGACGTAGGGTTTGACCATCTTCGCCGGATCGACGACCCGATCGAACTCAGCCTCCGTCACGAACCCAAGTTGCAACGCGGCGGCTTTCAGCGTGAGATCGTTGTCCATCGCATGGTGAGCGATCTTCGACGCCTTGTCGTAGCCAATGACCGGTGCCAGCGCTGTGACAAGCATCAGGGAGCGGTCCACGTACTCCTTGATCTTCTTTAGATTCGGTTTGGTACCTTTGACAAGGAATTTGGCGAAGTTGGTGCACCCGTCCGTCAGGATCGTGATGGAGTGGGCGACGTTGAAAATTATCAGCGGCTTATAAACGTTCATCTCGAGGTAACCGCCGGCTCCGCCGAAACCTACCGCCACGTCATTCGCCATAACCTGCGCGGCGATCATCGTCAGTGCTTCGGCTTGGGTCGGGTTTACCTTGCCTGGCATAATCGAGGAACCCGGTTCGTTCTCCGGGATTATGAGCTCGGCGAATCCGGCCCGCGGGCCGCAAGACATCAGTCGAATATCGTTGCCGATTTTGTAGAGCGACACGGCCAATGTGCGCAACGTCCCAGACAGCTGGACCAAAGCGTCGTGGGCGCCCTGCACAGTGAACTTGTTGGGCGCACTGACGAACGGCAAATCCGTGAGCTTGCCGATCTCCGCTGCCGCTGCCTCCGCAAAACCGGGCGCCGAGTTGATGCCGGTGCCCACCGCGGTTCCGCCAAGGGCGAGGCGATAGACACCCACCAGCGCATCTTCAACCCGCTCCAAGTTGTCCGCGAGCATGCCGGCATAGCCCGACCATTCCTGGCCGAGCGTTAGTGGCGTCGCATCCTGCATATGGGTGCGGCCAATCTTGATGATCTCTCGCCATTCCTCGGCCTTACCTGCGATCTCGTCGTGGAGCGTCTGAACGGCTGGGATCAGCCGCTGCTTCACATTGACCGCCGCCGCGATGTACATCGCAGAGGGAAAGGAGTCGTTCGACGACTGCGCCATGTTGACATGGTCGTTAGGGTGAACCGGCGTCTTGCTTGCCAGCGGCGTTCCGGCGAGTTGGCAGCAGCGGTTGGAGATCACCTCGTTGACGTTCATGTTGAACTGAGTGCCGCTACCTGTCATCCACACATGTAACGGGAACATGTCGTGATGCTGGCCGTCCAGTATCTCGTCACACACCTGAACGATCAGTGTGAACGGCTGGTCGCCGAGCCGCTTGCTGGAGTGGTTCGCCTGAGCGGCCGCTTTCTTCAGAATGGCGTACGCGGTTATCATCTCCCGGGGGATCAGATCCTTGCCGATGCTAAAGTGTTCAAGCGAGCGTTGGGTTTGGGCTCCCCACAGCTTGTCGGCGGGAACCTTAACCTCGCCGAGGCTGTCAGTTTCGGTGCGATATTCAGACATAAAAATCGAAGGGAATTTAATCTAAGGGACGACCGGACTCATCCTGTTTCGGCACTGGCACTCCTAAAGAGAACTGAGTATCTCCTCTAACCTCTTCTCCCCGAGCCTGCCCTCCGAAAAGGCGCAGACCTTGTAGACCGGCATATCATCCAGAAATGCTTTGACCGCCATGTCGGATTTCTTTTTGGTCACGACCTCCTCGGGCGTCAAATTGGAATCATCCTCGAGCTGTTCATTGGGATTTCCCAGACCGAAAGCTTCGACTAACTCGTTATAAAACGCTTTGCCCGTCGGATGGTCCACGAACTCCTTTAATAGCGAATCGCGGGTCAACCGATGACCAGGCGTCTGGGTGGTCGTCATTTCAACCGTCTGTTTCAGTGGCAAATCCCTGGAAGAACCGCCCACCAAAATGTCAAACTTGCCAGGGTTAACGACCCACTCGTGAGTCGAGATGTCATAGTAGGCAAAAGCGCGCCTTTCCAATTCGAAGCTGACGACGACCTCTTCTTCGGGTTGCAGGGCGACCTTGGCAAAAGCCTTCAGCTCCTTTTCCGGGCGGACCACCCTGGAGCGCTGTTCGTGGATGTAAAGTTGTGTCACTTCTTGACCGGCGAGCCGCCCCGTATTCCTGACCCTCACTGTCACGACCATTCTCTCCCTCTCCTTGATTTCGGTGGCGTTCACCTGGAGGTCTGAGTAGGAAAAGGTCGTATAGCTCAGGCCGAATCCGAAGGGGAACAAGGGAGCGACCTTTCTGGTGTCGTAGTAGCGGTAACCGATAAAAATTCCTTCTCCGTAATTGGCTTCTTTATGGCGGGCCGGAAAATCCGGAAAAGCAGGCGTGTCTTCGAGTCTCGAAGGAAAGGTTTCGGACAATTTTCCAGAGGGATTGACCTTGCCGGTCAGCGCGTCAGCGATGGCGCCTCCTCCTGCTTGACCGCCCAGCCACGCCTCGATAATGGCCTTGACCTTATTAGCCCATGGCATGGTGACTGCCGAGCCATTCATTAAGACGACCGCCAAATTCGGCTGTACGGCGCTCACGGCTTCAATGATCCGGTTGTGCGCGGCGGGCAGGTCCAGAGAGGCCCGATCGAAGCCCTCAGATTCAAAAACGTCTGGCAGACCGGCAAAGACGACCGCAACCTGGGCACCTTTGGCTTGCTCCACGGACTCAGCGACCAGATCATCAGTCGTCGTTCCTTCGTCGGTGTAGCCTTCCGCATAACGGATGGCGACCTCCTGGCCCGCTAGCTTAACTAGCTCGTCGTAGGCCGTCGAAACTTTGGTCGGGTTAACCTGCGAACTTCCGGCACCTTGGTAACGAGGTCTTCTCGCGAATGCGCCAATCACCGCGATCGTTTTCGTATCGCCAAAGTCGAGAGGCAATAGATTGTCCGCGTTCTTCAGCAAAACGAGGCTTTCTCCGGCCGCTTTTCTGGCCAAGCTATCATGTTGGTTGACGTCAAACACGACTCCAGGCCGATGATGATCTTTAGCCTCGAGAATAACCGCCAGCAATTCTGTGACGATTTTGTCGAGCGTCGCTGGCAAGATCTCTCCCGTTTGCACGGCTGCGATGATTTTGTTGCGGTTATAGTCGCCGCTTCCGGGCATTTCGAGATGCAAGCCGGCGTTGACACCTTGCACGCGATTATGCACCGCGCCCCAATCGGAAACTGCGAATCCCCTAAATCCCCACCGTGTTCTGAGAATTTCGTTCAACAGGAGTCCGTTTTCTGCTGAGTGAATTCCATTGACCGGGTTGTAGGCTGCCATGACCGACCACGGCTGAGATTCCCTGACGGCGATTTCGAACGCCGGCAGATAGACCTCGTGCAAGGTACGCTCATCCAAATTGGAGCTCGTCGCCATCCGTTCGAACTCCTGGTTGTTGGCTGCAAAATGTTTCACCGATGTGCCGACACCTTCGCTTTGGACCCCCTGGATATAGCCTGCAGCCATTTTTCCCGCGAGGAAGGGATCTTCCGAGAAATACTCAAAGTTGCGGCCGCCCAAAGGCGAGCGCTTCATGTTGATTCCCGGTCCCAAGAGGATCTGGACGTCACTGGCTTGAGATTCTTCGGCCAAGGCCGCCCCGACTTCTCGAATCAGTTCGACATCCCAGGAAGAGGCCAACGCTGAAGCCGTTGGGAAACAGGTGGCCGGCACGCTCTCCGACAGGCCGCCGCCTTGGACTTTCCGAAGCCCGTGTGGACCGTCTGTCATGCAAATGGAGGGAATCTGCAACCGTTCGATGGCGTGAGTTTTCCACCACCCGTCGCCGGACAATAGCAACGCCTTTTCCTCAAGCGTCATTTTGGCCACGAGCTGTGTGGCTTGGGAAATAGTGTCGGTCGAATGTTGCGGCGAGGTGCTTCGTTCGTAGATCATAACTGTCGAAAGAGGGCTCTTTTTACCCTTTCACCGCGCCCGAAGTGAGGCCTGCGATGATGTGTTTCTGGGCCATCAAATAAAAGATGACCGCCGGCGCCAGGGTCAGGCTGACAAAGGCTAACACCTTTCCCCAATCTGTCCCGTACTGGCCCTGGTACTGCATGATACCCAACGGCCAGGGATAAAGTGACTCGTTGTTGATCATCACCAGGGGCAGTAAATATTCGTTCCAGCTTCCGACCAGGGAGAGCACTCCCACCGTGGCGAGGATCGGTCGGGACAATGGCATCGTTATTTGCCAAAACATGCGCGGGTAACTGCAACCGTCGACAAACGCGGCTTCGAATAACTCGTTGGGCAATTCCGCAAAAAAGCCCTGCAGCAGGACGATTGCAAAGCCCAGGTTGAAAGCGATCTGAGGCAGAATGACTCCCCAGTACGAATCTAAGAGCCCCAGATCACGCACCCGGATAAAGACTGGGAGCACAGCCGTGGCAAACGGGAAGGTGAGTCCCAAAGCCAGGTAGTTAGCAAGCCACCTCTTACCCGCAAAACGGAGATGGGCCAGGACAAAGGCCGCCATCGAACTCACCAGCAAGGTTAACACCACGGTCACCAGGGCGATGAACGCGGAGTTGCCCAGCATCTGCCAGAATCGCCCGCTGGTCGCGATCGAGACGTAGTTGTCGAACAGCCA
This sequence comes from uncultured Verrucomicrobiae bacterium, assembly GCA_963793135.1. Taxonomy (GTDB): domain Bacteria; phylum Verrucomicrobiota; class Verrucomicrobiia; order Chthoniobacterales; family JAFAMB01; genus JAFAMB01. The sequence goes on along the minus strand of CAWBYX010000022.1, from coordinate 52,087 downwards.
CTCGCGAGGCAACCCGAAGGCGTTGGTCCGCAACTCGCCCGGAGATTTAAATCCCCCAATCACCGTGGCCCAAAGAGGCAACAAACAGAGCCCTGAGGCCAGTAGCAGTATCAGCCAGCGGTAGTAGACAAATGGACCGGAACGACTTTTTGTCATAGCTTATCGCCCCTCCTTTGGACGCATGAAAAGCCGCTTGTAGAAGACCATCACCAAAACGCAGATGACGAACAGGCTCACCCCAATCGCGCTGCCGAGGCCCACCCGCATCCGTTTAATGCCGAAATTGTAAAGGTAAGAGACTGCTGAGTTTGTCGAGTTGGATGGGCCCCCGTCGGTTAAGGCGATAATAATCGCGAAAGCCTGCAATGAACCCAAGATACTGAAGAAGAGCGAAAGCACTGCCACCGGACGCATCAGGGGTAGAACAATGCTCCAGGTGGATTGCCAACGGCTGGCCCCATCGATTTTGGCCGCCTCCAGCACGTCATCACCTATCCCCTGCCGGCCGGCGACGAAGAGCGCCATGTGAAAGCCGAAATACTTCCAAATCACCACCAGCAGCAGCGCCGCAGTGGCCCAACCCTGGGTGGCCAGGACCTGGGGGGCTTCCTGTCCAAACCAGCGATAAACCACCGCCACCACCCCATAATTTCCGTCGTACATGTAGCGCCAGATCAAGCCCGCCACGATCTCGCCCAGGATGTAAGGTAAAAAGAAGATGGCCCGGAAGACCACGCTGGAGCGGCTCTTATCCGAAATCATCAACGCCAGTGCCAGGGCCAGCGGCACCTGGATGCAGGCCGAGACCACAATGATGAGCAGGTTGTTAAATAACGAATGGTAAAATATCGGGTCGTTCCAGACCCGGATGAAATTATCCAGGCCAACCCATTTGGACGGCGCACCATACCCGTTCCAGTTAAAAAAACTGTAATAAGCGGCTTCAACTACCGGCCAAGTGACAAAGAGGGTAAAGAGCAGAAGCGCCGGTGGCAAAAAGATGAGGCAGGTTCGCGCCTCGCTCGAGCGGATAAAATTTTGCAGCCGCCGTTGCGGGGTTGGCTTTGCTCCCTTCGATGGCCCGACCTGGCTCGCCTTGGTGAGGCCGGGCAGATCCTCCGCCATCCGGGTAGTGGTGGTCGGCGCTGTGGAGCGGTCCCGGCCGGACGAGGCTGAATCGAGAGAGGAAGCCATGGGTGTTTATCCTACAAAGTCAGGTCATTGCGCCTTGTTTTGTTTCCAGGAGTCTTCGATGGTCTTAACCGCCTTCTCGGGGGTCGTGTTCCCGGAAGCGATGTCCGCACTTGCATCATTGAACACGCGGCCGGTGTCAGGACCCAGCAGTTGATCCATCGCGATCGCGATCCACTGCGACTTATCCACTTCCTGGGCGACGGATTTCATCAGCGGATCCTGGATCGCGTCGGCCGTCCCTTTGACCGCGGGAATAAACACCCCTGCAGCGGCAAGCTTGTCTTGAGTCTCTTTTCCGAGCCAGACTTTCATAAATTCCACCGTCTCTTTCGGCGCCTGCTTTGCGACCAGCCAACCGTTTAAACTGGCAAACAAGTCGTTCGCTTTTCCCTTACCTCCCTTAACCTCCGGAAAGAAGATCCAGCCCAGCTTTTCGTTGGGCAATCCTTTTTTGTCCGCCGCATTGGTCCGGCCGTCGACCAAATCCCACGTCCCCATCAGGTGAAAAGCCGTCTTCCCGTCGTGAAAGGTGCCAGCCGACTCCGCATAGGTGTTGGACAAGTATCCTTTCTGAAAGGGTTGTAAGGCCGCGAATTCTTTGTAAAGCTGAAAGGCTTTGAGGACTTCAGGGCTGGTAAACCCACCATTTTTGTCGTCGTAGACCGCTTGCATGCCTTCCTTGCCCAGGATGCGCATCATGAGAAATGTCGGAAAGAAATGCAGCGGCCACTTGTCCTTGCCCCCGACAGCCAACGGCGTAACACCCGCCGCCTGGCACTTCTTGACAGCATCTACGAAGTCTTCCCAGTACTGGATTTTGGTCGGGTCAATACCTGCTTTTTGGCAGAGCTCTTTGTTATACCAGAAGACAATGGGTGCCAGATCGTTCGGGAGCCCGTAGAGCTTGCCGTCCACTGTATAATTATGAATCGTGGCTGGATAAAAGGTGTCCGTAAAGCCGCCTTCTCCCGCAGCCGCGGTAATGTCCTGGCAAATGCCCGAACCAACCTGCTCGTACATCACTCCGCCGCCCCAGCTATGAAAAGCGCTTGGCCGGTCCTTGGACTGAAGCAAAGTAGGCAGTTTGGCCTTGAAGGCTTCGTTTTCCAAATAGTTGAATTGGACTTTGACACCAGGGTGAGCCTTTTCGTAGGTCTGTGCCGCGTCCTGCCAGATGGAAATTATCTTCGGGTTGGTTTGCAGATGCAAAATCTTAACGACTGTTTCCGATTGAGCGAAGGAAGGGAGCGCTCCTAGAAGCGCGCAGACCAGCAGGGATTTAAGGTTCATAAGTTTGTTGAATGCGAGGGGGGTTTGTTGGAGACGCATGCACGGGAAATGTTGAATGGGGGGAAGAGACATCCTGTTTTAAGAATCTTCGGGGACGCTGGTTCTCGTTACTCCGTACTGATGGTTGCTCAGCGTGCTTGCTTCCGAACTGCTATTTATATTAAAAATTACGAAAACGTCCAGACGTTTTGCTGTTTGTCCGATTCAACGGAAACCGATCCAGACAGAAAGTTAAGCTTCTTCTCTGGTTGATCGACTCATCGGAAGCCAACGGTTTTGCTGAATCGTGGCATCACCGATCTTCAGCGGAATTCAATCTGATTCGTGGCATGGTATTTCCATGAAACGAATAGGTTGGCTGCGAAAGCGCTGTTTGGGTTCCTGCGTCAGCGAAAAAGAGCGAGATAATTTAAATGGTTTGGCCATCAGTGCGCCGTCAACCGGCACCGAGGCCTTGAGCGCCCACGCTGCGATCGCGGAAGCGACCGGGGCCAGTGCGACCGGCGCTTTAGCGCTGGGCGCGTTAGCCGTCGGCGGCTTGGCGGTGGGCTTCTTGGTAATCAATCGCCTGATTGTCCGGGAGTTGCTGGCAAAGCGAGTTCATCTCCACCATCTCAGAATCAATCAATTGGAAGTGGAAGATCTGCGTGTCAAAAAGCTAACGATCCTGGAGAAGGAACCTCCGACCGACGGTACTGACCATCCGCTCCCGGAGCGAGGATAGTCAATGTGGGCAGATCGTTGACTCACTCGCACGGATGTTTAATAGGGCTGCAGCCTGAGCATCAATCTTGGTCGTCCGAGAGAGCTTGAGTACATCGTCTCATATACAGCAGCCATCCCAGCACATATCAGACGAGCACTAGAAGAAGCTTTAAGAAGCTTTACATGTAAAGAAAATCCGGATCCGGATCGATCGGGTCGTAATTCCCATTGCGAAAATCTAAAGCATCGTCATCCACCATCGCGCGCTGATCGTAGTCCCTTGATGCCGGTTGGAAACTCTCCTGATGGCCCGGGAAGCCATAAGTCTTCTGTTGATTCTGAGCGCACCCAAGGAAAAAGAGAAACGCGGTAAGAAAGCAGCAATAGGCTCGACGCATACCTGTAGTTCTGCGCTATCCCGAAGTTTTTCGCACGCAAAAAGGCACCTGGGGGCGGGTATTTTGGGTGGGGTCGCGAGCCTGCGGCGTTGGAGTTCAGATCGCGCCCCAGATTTCTCCTAAATAGTTCGCAAATTTTGATTTTTCCTTATTGAATTCCTGAACCGCCAGATTCCCAGATATTTCCCAGTCCCCCGGCTGAGAGTTTTTGCCTATGCAATCAATATCCCCAACGAAGAGGTGGTTGATCGTTTTATGGGTTCTCTGTCTAGCCCCAAGAAACCTTTTCGCCTGGACCGATGGCGAGCTTCTGATCTGGATGGATGCCGACCGAGGGCACGCGCTCGATCCGATTGCGCGAAAATTCGAAAAGGAAATTGGGGTCGATATCACGATCGAAACTCCGGACAAGATTACGGACAATTTCCCGTTGGTTGCTCAGGTGGGGAAGGGGCCCGATATCGTCATCTGGGCGCATGACAAGGTTGGTGAATGGGCCGACGCAGGTTTAATCGCCCCGGTTGAACTATCGGATGAATTTGCGCAAAAGCTGTTCCCGAAAGCCCGGCAGGCGGTGATGCATAAGGGCCAGTCCTGGGGATATCCACTAGCCTTGGAGACGATCACGCTAATTTATAATCGGAAACTGCTTCGATGGCCCTCCTCCGACGCAGCTTTCCCAAATGGAATCGGTAAGCCAGAAGATTAAAGCGGATCATCCGTCGGTGACCGCTATCCTTTGGGACTACAAGAGCCCCTATTATTCGTGGGGGATTATCGATAGTGCGGGTGGCTACATTTTTGGCAAAGAGGGTACCGACTATGATTTGAACAATGTGGGCGTGGCGACTCCCCCCGCCGTCGAGGGACTCTCAAAAATCATCGCCTTGGTCGATGAAGGTTTGCTGCCGAAGAGTGTCTCCTATGGCATCGCGGAACAGATGATGAGCCAAGGGAAAATCGCTATGATGCTCTCCGGGCCTTGGGCCTGGGCGAACTTGAGGCAGCGTGGAATTGACTTTGGGGTGGCACCGATGCCAGGCATCGACGGTAAACCGGGTCGTCCTTTTGTCGGTGTGACGGTGGCTTATCTCAATCGTTCCAGCCCCAACCACGATTTAGCGGAAGAGTTTCTGAAAGAATATCTCATCACCTCCGCCGGGCTCACTGCGATGAATCATGCAAAGGCCATCGGCGTTCCAGCCTTGAAGTCCTTGTACAACGAGATGGCCAAAGACAGGCCCCTTTTGCGGGCGCTGAAAATGTCGGTCGACAACGGTCAAGTCATGCCAAACGTCCCTCAGATGAGCCGGTTTTTTACTTCGGTTGGAGCCGCCTTGCAGATTGCCACCGAGGGTCGAGCTTCGGCCGAGGCGGCGTTGCAAGAAGCCAAGGCGAACATGTTACGCCAATAACCCTCATTTTGAAGCCGCAACTAAGCGCCTCCGCGGCGATGATTGATCCGGGTTCCCGCAATCAAAAGGCAGCCGGAAGCAATGGTCCCAACCCAGAGCGGCAGAACGTAACGAGGTTGAGAAAGGTTGCAAATACAAGTCGCCACATAAACGACTAAGCCAATTCCAAAAATGCAGGCCGCGACGATCGCTAAATCCACTGATAGTTTTCCGCGGACCATTCGCCACCCGCCAATGATCGCAAACAGCAGACACCAAATCGCAATCGGCAAAAATCGCCAGTGCCGAATCATATTATCTTTGAACGCCCTTTCCTGAGTGGCACGAGCGATGGCCGGCTCAAAAAATAAGAGCGACCGAAGCTGTGCCCATGCCGCGGGATTCTTCTCGATATCTTCGACTGAATAAAACGTTGCTTTTGGACCCGTTAAAGCGATTCCCTGGTCATTTGTCGGATAAAATCCTCTCAAGACATCCAGGACAGTGATACTGATCAGCCGAGGGTCGAAGGTCCGATAATAACGCAGCGCCGCCTGAAGAGTGATCCTGTCAACTTCGGCCCGAAGTTGCTCTCCTTGTAGACCGTGCTCTTTGAGGGCCTGAGTGATGACTTCGTTCGACCCCTCGTAATAAGTGCCGACTCGAATCAGAGAATCCAGGGCGAGCTTCAGGTCTGGCTGATCGTCGTTCCGAGACACCTTGCGTTCCACCTGCTCTTTCTCCGCCGGCGATAGTGAATTTAAAAAGCTCCCAACCCGCTCACAAAGGGTTCGCCCCACCATCTCTCGTTGAATCACACCGAAGTGCTCACACATGACCCAAACGATGGTCTTTTCAATCCCGAAGGCGAGGACGCTCAGCAGTAAAGCAACTCCGGCGATCCGAACGAAGAGCAGTGCGGACGATGATCCCTTGCTGCCTAACAAGTGAAAAACAAACAGTAGGAACGCCGTCACCGGCATCCAACCTAAAAGCAGGGCACTCACGTGTCTCGACCCGATGCAGAACAGCAAGATCGAGACATAGAGGAGCCAGGTTTTCCAAGTGGCCTCGTTATTCAAGATACGAAATCCGACTCCAAATAAGGTAAACCAGGTGATGGCCGTAGTGGCCTCTGCTCCCGCGGTGTGAGCAAACGAATAGAAACTGGCAATCGAAGCAAGGAGGAGGGTGATCGCGCCACGACCGCTGGCCGAAGCGGGAACAGCTAACACAAAATATCGCAGTGCGAGCCACAGGCCCACGTGTTGACAGACAATCAGAACATAAACCGCAGTGAGCGATGGGTGCTGAAAAGTAAATAAGTTGGGCGCTGAGCCCATTAAGAGCGTGTCCGTTAACCAGAAAGGTATCCGGCCGACCAGGCAATATATCGGAGGGACCAGCAGAATATTTTCTGAGGTGAATGGATCCCCCAACTGGCACAAAACGTCGGAACTTTTCCAGAAGGGCAGATAAAAGATAAAATACCACATGGATGGCAAGGCGAGAATCAGGAGTGGATGCCGCCCGATGAACTCGAGCCCCCGCGACAACGCGCGACCTGTTTGCCTTGACACCCCTTTGGAGCCAAGGCTAGCGATAGAATTACTCAGCACGGTGCAGACTCAACCACAGGAATCTGCCGACGCCAAGCGCTCGCTAGGCTTGGAAGCGGATGTCCCTGAGACTCGCAATTTTAGCATATTAACCATATTTACCATATTTACATGCTGAGCAGTAAGCGAATCGCTCGCAACACTCTGGACTGCCGACATGCGTCGCACGGACCTGCAGGGTTCCTGGCCAGCGCCGCCATCTTTTCGGGTGATTTCTACGGTTGATGATGGGCGCCGTCAGTTTCCCTCACCGGCGAGCGCCCTTATTTCGCCATTTACAATTTGAATTAGTGCGCCGTTTCATATGCCAGCACATATGAGGCGATGCAACAGGTAGGACGAAAGGGTGAAAGTTTAAGTTCATTTTGGTCGAGAAATGGGTTCGCAATTAAAGTAATGCCACTAATATCCGTTCTAGGAATTTGCGAGTTGCTTTGAGACTCCGCGAAAGATGAGAAGGATAGACATCTTTGTTTCTTCCCCCGAGGACGTTCAGAAAGAGCGTAGCCTTGTGGAGCGAACGATTCGCGCTGTCGCTGACGAGTTTAGTGTTCCGATCACCGTCACCTACTCCAATTGGCTGAGGGAGCATATTCTGCTGGATAAGACTGCGGTACCAAGTGCGAACGGCTCTGAAGATGGAAGAACCTGGCTGTGCCCCTGTTTCTGGGAGTACAGGGATACCGAGCTGGATCAAGATTATCGCGAACAGATCCCGAATACCGGCTCATACGATCTGGTCATTTCCATCATCTGGTCTCGCCTCGGAACTAGGTTATCTAACGCGTTCGTAATGCCGGATGGAAGTCAGCCCAAGGTCGCCAGCGAATACGAAATCGGTTGGGTATTGGATCAGGTAAATCGCACGCCCGGTTTTCCCGAGCTGAGGGTTTACCGCAATGGAGCAGCCCCGTCCGCGCCGCTCCAGCCGAAAACGCAGCGGGAAGCGTTCTTTCGCGACTGGGATGCGGTCCAGGAATTCTTTACGGTTTGGGAAAAACAAAAAACGTTCGCCGAGGCCTGCAGTCGCTACTCGGATCTTCAAGAGTTTGAGAGCCTGTTTCGAACTCATTTTCGAGATTTTTTGACCAGGCAATTGGAGAAAGAGATTGTCCCGCGCAAACCCGTCTTGAGAGTGAATCGGAAGAAGACCGAACCATTTCGGGGACTACGGTTTTTCAATTTCGAGGACGCGCCTATTTTCCACGGCAGAACAAAAGCCGTGGGCCAGGTACTCGACGCTCTGGGCAAACAAGCGATCGCTCAAACCCCATTCGTCCTGGTTTTAGGCCCAAGCGGCTCCGGCAAGAGTTCTCTAGTTCGGGCCGGCGTTCTGCCCCTGTTGACAGAGGTCGGAACCATAGCCGGCGAGGGGCCCTGGCGGTATGCCGTTACTCGACCCGGCTCCGGAAGCGATCCATTTGACTCGCTAGCCACTGCCTTGCTCGAGAGCACGGCTCTGCCGGAACTGAAAAGGGCAAAGAAGCACGACCATTGGCGCGAGCTGGCTGCCGATCTGAAGGAAACTCCGGCAAAGGTAGCGCTCGAAATCACCGAAGTGATCGATCGGATCAGCGTTCAAGAGTTGGATCATCTCCTCGACCGCGAAAAGGGCCAGGGCCAGACTCCGGCGCCGGGAAGAATCGAGAGTACCGAACTTGCGCGTCACAGAAGGCTGCGACGCGTCAAACCAAAGGCGAAAATCGCGCTGTTTATCGATCAATTGGAAGATTTGTTTACCAACGACTTTTCTCTCGAACTTCAGCATCAATATTTTACCGCCGTCACGGCATTAGTGCGAAGTGAAAGAGTTTATGTCATTGCCGCGCTGGGGAGCGACTATTACGCGGCTTACCAGGAATTCCCCGAGTTGGTTGCTTTAACCAATCCGGGCGGTCGATTCGATCTCCAAGCCCCGACGCGGGAGGAATTGGGAAGAATGGTGCGTGCGCCGGCTGAAATCTATGGCTTGAGGTTCGACCGCCAAGCTAAAACGGGTCAAGCATTGGACGATGCGCTGATTGAGGCAGCACTTGCTTCTGCCGATCAGCTTCCGCTGCTTGAGCACCTTCTTTGGTTGTTGTACTGGAAACAGGTCGCGCGCGACGACGGCTTGCTTCGATGGTCTGACTATCTGGAATTCGGGGGACTTGAAGGCGCATTGGCCCACCATGCCGAAAAACTCTTTACAACACTGAGCAGTGAGGCCCGGCAGGCCTTCGATTTTGTCTTGCGACGGCTTGCTCCGGTCGAGCTGGACCAAAAGGGCAGCTGCCGCACGGCGCTGTATCGAGATCTGGTTGCCTCCGGGGGAACCGATAGTCGATTGCAGGGAGGTGCCAAAGATCTCGTGGACTCCATGGTCAAAGAGGGCCTTTTGATTTCGGAGACGGATTTCAGGCAGCAGGAAGTGGTCAGCGTCGCTCATCCGGCGCTTTTGCGAAAATGGCCGAGGGTTCGAGAATGGCTGATTGAGGATCAAGAGTTCCTCCGAATGCGGGACCGCCTCGACGGGTGTCTCAAACTATGGCTGAAGAGGGGCCGCAGAAGACGCGAACTACTCACTCCCGGTCTGGGCCTCGCCGATGGAGAGACCTTGTTAAACCATTTTCACTCTTCTCTTTCGAATACCCAGATTGAATACGTTCGGAAAAGCCTCGCGGACCAAAAACGAGGCCGCCGAGTAAGATATCTGCTTTGGCTGCCTTTCGTCGTCGTTTTGTTTTCATTGGCTGCATTTTTTGAATTTCGATGGTTCAACAACGAAAGCCTGCGCACGAGCATGCGTGAGTTTGGCAGCGTAGAGCGGAGATTCGCCGAGCTCTTGAAGGCCGACCGGGGTGGAAGTCAAGCCGAGCTCGGGCAAGCCGAGGAAAAAGCGCAAGTGGCGCAGCACGATGCCGAGCTTGCTGCGGCGCAGCGGAGCGCGATGGAATCGCAGCTTAAGCAGGCGCAGGAAAACGCCAGCCTTGCGCTGGCACGGCAGAGTGCGTTCGAGACCCAACTCAAGCAAGCCCAAGACAAGCTCCAGCAGGCGCAGAAGAACGCGGATTCGGCCTCCAGCCAACGCACCGCTTTGGAGACTCAGCTCAAGCAAGCTCAGGACAAGCTCCAACAGGTTGCCGAACCAGCCTCCAACCAGCGCGCCGCCTTGGAAACACAGCTCAAGCAAGCCCAGGATAAGTTCCAGCAGGCGCAGCAAAGTGCGGATCTGGCCTCCAGCCAGCGTGCCGCTTTGGAAACTCAGCTCAAACAAGCCCAGGACAAGCTCCAACAGGCTGCCGAACCAGCCTCCAACCAGCGCGCCGCCCTGGAAGCACAGCTCAAGCAATCCCAGGATAAGCTCCAGCAGGCACAGAAGAACGCTGATTTGGCCTCCAGCCAGCGTTCCGCTTTGGAAACTCAGCTCAAGCAAACGCAGGATAAACTCCAGCAGGCGCAGCAGGGTGCGGATCTTGGCCTCCAGCCAGCGTTCCGCTTTGGAAAGTCAGCTCAAGGACGCCCGAGAGAAGCTCAAGCAGGCCCAGGACGCCGCTGAGCTGGCCTCAAACCAGCGGGCTGCCTTGGAAACCCAGCTCAAGGACGCCCAGGGGAAGCTCCAGAATGCAGATCTGGCTTCGAATCAGCGCGCCACTTTGGAAACGCAACTCAAACAGGCCCAGGACGAGCTCCAGCAGGCTCAGCAGAATGCTGATCTGGCTTCGGATCAAAGCGCCGCTTTGGAAACGCAGCTCAAGCAGACTCAGGACAAACTGCAACAGATTCAACAGAATGCTGATTTGGCCTTAAGCCAACGGGCCGCGCTAGAAGCTCAATTAAGAGAGGCCGAACAAAAAGCTCAACTGGCTCAAAAGATTGCAGATCTTGTTGCTGCCCAGGCACACCCTGAACAGAATGGAACTTCAAAAGAAGGCGCTGTAGGGAAGAATGGGCGATCCCCAAACCAACCTGGGTCAGGACGGGCTTTGCCGCTCGATGCTGGCCAAAATCCCGAGCCTGGCAACTCAACTCAACCGTTGATTGCGCCGGTTCAATCGACCGGCCATTAAAGTGGGCGGCCGAACTGTGATTTATTTTGTTACAAAAGAAAGGAAGAACAGGAGAGTTGAAAAGTGTCCTTAGAAAATTCAAATGCATTATGAAACCTAGGATCCATCCATTTTGCATTTCCGCGATCGTCGTCGTGCTGTTGTTGTTACCCCCGGTTCTAAGCGTTTTTGGCGGGGATATTCTTTATGAGGATGAGTTCACCAACTTAGACCCGAGTTGGGGCACCCCTGGCGACATCTTGAGTGTCAAGGATGGTAAACTCATTCTCAAGCCCGCGCTTAACACGACGCAAAGCGTTTTAAACCAATCGAATGTTTTCGAGGATGCGGATATCCAGGTCGAGGTCACCTTATCTTCTGGCGATCCAATCGTGGCGGGCGGATTGATTTTTTGGGCCAAGGATTACAGCAATTTCTACTGCTTATGCATCGATGGTAAGGGTTCCTTCAAAATAAGCCATTTTGTGACCGACCGCTGGCTCACTCCAGTCGGCTGGACAGAAAGCGACGCGATTAACAAGGGAGTTGCACAAGGCAACAAATTGCGAGTGGTGACCAAAGGGCGCCAGGCAAGCGCTTTTATCAATGATAAGCAGGTCATCACAATCAATGGCCAGCCTCCACAAGGGGGAGGCTGCGTCGGAGTTTCCGGTGGCTCGGCCCAAGACTCACAGAATACCTGGCAGTTTGCGGATTTGCGGGTCATTTCCACGGCCTCAGACGCCGCCGCCTCTCCCACTTCGACGCCCACGCCTGCAGCTGCGACGGCAGTGGCTGCGATTCCGGCGGCGGCGACTCCAGCGGCTACGACTCCGACTCCCGCGCCTCCGGCTCCGACGCCCGTCCTCCCGGCTCGACAGGTCGCGCTACGACTCCATGGATCCAACACGCTAGGAAAGGAAATCGTTCCGACGCTCTGTGAAGATTTCTTGAAATATCAGGGTGCCACTTCTGTTCAGCGAAAACCTGGGTCAAGAGAAGACGAAGTCGACATCGAAGCGGTTTTGCCGACCGAATCAAGCGAACCGATCATCTTCGAGATCGAATCTCATGGCTCAAGCACGGCCTTTGAGGATCTCGCAAGCGGTCAGTGCGACATCGGGATGTCTTCCCGGCAGGTAAAGCAAGACGAAGTTCAACGGTGTGCCTCCGCTGGTTTAGGCAATATGTCTTCACCGGCGTGCGAAAATGTCATCGGCTTGGATGCCATCGCTGTGCTTGTCCACAAGAATAACCCGGTGAACTCGCTCACCAAACAGCAACTCGCCGACATCTTTAGCGGCAGAATCACGGATTGGTCTCAAGTCGGCGGTCCGGCCGGTCCGATCTATCTTTATGCCCCCGACGAAAAATCCGGCACTTTGGATACCTTCAAGTCTGTCATCCTCGGCTCCCGGCCTCTCTTTTTCCGGGCCTCGCGTTTTGAGGACAGCATCAGGCTTTCCGAAGCGGTGGCAGCCGATACGAATGGCATTGGTTTTGCCGGCAAGGCGTTCACGCGCAACTGCAAAGCAGTAGCCATTCCGGACGCGAACGGAAAACCTCAGCTGCCAACGACATTTGCCGTTTCAATGGGAGATTATCCGCTCTCCCATCGCTCGTATCTGTATGTGCCCGCGAACACCCAGAACAAATGGGCACACAAGTTTGTCGAATTCGCGCTCCCGAAACTGGAAGTCTTCTCCTGGTGGACGTCGGGCAGCGAAGCGTCGGCACTCAATTCGTTATTTGACGTCTATAAAAAACAATATGCCGGCGTCGGTATTATTAACGCGACCGTAGCGGGCGGAAGTGGTTCGGGAGCGCGTCCGGTCCTGCAAACGCGTTTGGCAGTCAATAATCCGCCGGATACCTGGCAAAGTCATCCCGGCTTGGAGCTGCTGGGCCAGTATGTGGCATCGGGCTATTGCGAGCCGATCACCGAACTTTATCAAAGCGGAGGCTGGGAAAAGGCTTTCCCAAAGGCCCTCGTGAACCTGGTGTCTCAGGACGGAAAGGCCTATGCGGTATTAACCGGTGTCCACCATGGGAACGTCCTTTGGTACAACAAAAAGCTTTTGGATCAAAACGGCATCAAGGTCCGCGATAACATGACCTTTGACGAGTTCTTTGAGATCTGCGACAAGCTGAAGGCAGCTGGCATTTCGGCCATCGGCGTAGGTGACTCGGGCATTTGGGCTTCCTCTCAGCTTTTTGAGAACACTCTTCTCGGCGTCGTTGGTCCACAAGGGTGGGCGGATCTCTTCACCGGTAAGATGAAATGGGATGATCCCAAGGTGAAATTGGCAATGACCTATTTTGCCAAAATGCAAGGCTACATCAATCCTGACCACGCCAGCCTGACCTGGGATCAGGCGGTCAAGGAGTTGATGGACGGTAAAGTAGCCTTCAACTCGATGGGAGACTGGGCAGATGGTGAGTTTATTAAAGCGAACTTAAAGGAAAATGTGGATTTCGGCTGGGTCAATCACCCAGGAACCGGCGGCTCTTTTCTGATTGTTGCGGACGGTTTCACCCTGGCTAAAGGAGCGCCCCACAAAGAATCGGCCATCGCCTGGCTGAAAAGCATCGGCAGCAAGGAAGCTCAGGAGGCATTCAATCCATTGAAGGGCTCAATTCCCGGCTCGGACCGATGTGGATAAATCGAAATTTGACGGTTACCACCAATGGTCGATGGAAGAATTCGCCAAAGACAAACTGCTCCCGAGTTGCGTCCACGGTGAAGCGGCTCCGGAAGCTTTTCAGAAAGCGCTGAACGATGCGGTCTCCACTTTCGTCGCGGACAAGAATGTGGAAACCTTCTCAACTGCTCTAGTGCAGGAGGCGAAAAAGGTTGGCCCAAATACGATGGGGCGACTCGAGTTTGCCAGTCAGACAATCGAATTGGTAAGCCCGGAGGTGCCTAAGGACGCGCCGCCTGGGTACGCAAATGACGTCAAAGGCGCTGCCAAACTCAATATCATTTTCCATTTTCGTCCCGGCAGCACGCAGCTGGACAACAACGCCTTGGCGGATCTAAAACGCCTGGTCGACCTGCTGAACAATCCGACCTATCAAGGCCGGCGTCTGCTCCTCTTCGGTTTCTCCGACAACTATGGCGGCAATCGGACGAATCTTAGAATTTCGAAAGAACGCGCCAATGCAGTTGCCGAACAGTTACAGAACCATGGGTTGGTCTCATCGCTGGTAACCGGCTATGGGAAGGCATTGCCGATCGCTTCCAACGATGCCGAAGAAGGTCGAGAGCAGAACAGGCGGGTCGAAGTCTGGCTGAGACCGTGAGGCAGGAGGCAGGATTCAGAATTCAGAATTCAGGAGTCAGCAGTCACGGGTCTGTGTCGGGCAGTTCCTGCCGCAGATTCTTGGCCGAACCTGCGAGTGACCTTAGAACTCAATGCGACTCCAGAATTCGTCCTGCGACCGCCGAACTCCCGAACTTCCGAACTCGTGAGGTCCTGGCTCCTGGCTCCTGAATTCTGAATCCTGAATCCTGAATCCTGAATCCTGAATCCTGCCTGTCTCCTGAATGGAATCGAGCCTTGAAAAGCTGCGATTCCGCTGCCATAAGCAACGGCTAGACATGACCAAGACCGAACTTCAAGTCGCGCTCGCTGAAGCCACTCAGACCAACAAGAGAACCGCTGGATTATTCCTGGACACGCTGAGTACCCTCGCCTACAAAGCCATCAAAAAGAACGGTGAATTCGTCTTGCCTGGCTTCGGCAAGCTCGTTAAGCAGAAAAGGAAGGCGCGCGTGGGCTTTAATCCCAAGACGCAGGAAAAGATCAAGATTCCAGCCAAAACCGTCGTTAAATTTCGAGTCGCCAAGGCGGCCAAGGACGCGATCCTGGGAGTCAAAAAGTAGTTCTTCAGGATCTCGGAGGTCCCGGACTGCAGGAGTTACGGCATGGGGCAGCGGTTTTCCGAATCGTACGACGCTGGTACGTCGGCTGCCATGCGAAAAAAAAACGCGCCTCGATGACAGGCTTGGGTGTCAGGCAAATCCGGGCTCCAGGCTTCTGCTCCTGAGCTTCTGCAGTTCGTGATCAGGGAGGCGGGTATGAGTTGAGCAACAAAGTAAAACCATAATGATCACTGGATTCGTTATTTTAAAAGTAGACTTCATGTATACTAGAAAAATTGGACCCTTTTATCCATATATGCGTTGTATTATGCCGCAGTTTTGCGCAGCTTAAACGCTCCCGAACGTTCATTCGAATTCTGGCGGCCGCAGCCGTTTCGTTCTGTTTGCCGGTGACAGGCCAGGAGCAGAAAGGTTGGGAATTTGACTCGGCCCAAGGCAAGACAAACGTTCCCAAGTCCGATGCTCAGCAGGTCTATGAGCTCTTGCTCAAAATGCTGGATCGCTGGAATGCCCACGATATCGAGGGACATTTGGAAGTGTATTGGAAATCACCGGAACTGTTGGTGGTGGTGGATTCTGAACAGTTTAACGGCTGGCAGCAACTGCATGATTCCTATATCAACGGGTATCCGGATCGCAGTACCATGGGTTTTATCCAACCCAAACGCATCCAGGTCAAGCTGCTGAAACCGGACCTCGCGTTAGCTCTCACCTGGTGGTCCGTTACTTTCCCGAGTTCCAAACAGACCGTGGTGGGAAATAGCACCATGAACCTCCAGAAATTTAGTGACGGATGGAAGATCGTGGCCTCGCACACGAGTATCGCCGCGATGTGATCGGCCATCGTCTCGCAAAAATTCACTGCCAGGCAAACAACGTAGGAAACGGATTGTCTTGCGCGGGCCACTCAAGCATGATGATCGGCATCGGGAGATGCGAGACGAAGCGTCGACCAGGGAGCTGCCCGGATGGCGAAAAGCTCGAGCTCTGCTGAAGGAATCAAAATATGAATACCAAGCTAGCCCCCCAAGATATCCACCGACTTCTGCACGCGGAACATGATGATCCGTTCGGCGTGCTCGGGTTACATCAGATCGATCAAGTCTGGGTTGTGCGCAGTTTTAGACCGGACGCGAAAGAACTCGCGATTCTGGACCGCGACAACCTCTCGCGGCGCTTCCCCGCCAATCGGATCGCGGAGGAGGGCCTTTTTGAAGCCCAATTGGAGGGTGTGACGGAGGTCTTTGACTACCTGATCGAGGTAACCACCTGGTCCGGAGCTACCTTTCAGTTGAGTGATCCCTACTCATACGGACCGATCCTAGGCGAACTGGACATGCACCTGTACAAAGTCGGCAACCACTATGAGATCTATGAAAAGCTGGGAGCACACCTAACGGAGATCAATGGACATGCGGGCGTCTGTTTTGCCGTTTGGGCTCCCAATGCTCAACGGGTCAGCGTGGTGGGTGACTTTAATGGCTGGGACGGCCGTACGCATCCGATGCGAAGACGCGTCGAAGCTGGGATCTGGGAAATCTTCATCCCAGGGGTAGGTGAGAACGATCATTATAAGTACGAGGTCCGCAATTGCTTCGGCAATATCGTCCTGAAAAGCGATCCATTTTCGTTCTTTGGGCAGCACGGGGTGCAAACAGCATCCTTGGTCTTCAATCTCAATCGCTTTAAATGGAGTGACGACGCCTGGATCGCGGAACGTAAGACTCGGTACTGGCCTAAACAACCTGTTAGCATTTATGAGGTGCACCTTGGATCGTGGGCAAGAGTTCCCGAGGAGCACAACCGATATCTAAGTTATACTGAGTTTGCAGATCGGTTGATCCCCTATGTCAAAGAAATGGGCTACACCCATATCGAGCTATTACCCGTAGCCGAGCATCCGTTTGACGGTTCCTGGGGTTACCAGGTCACTGGGTACTATGCGCCGACCAGCCGTTTCGGGAATCCGGATGAGTTTCGTCATTTCGTCGACCGCTGTCACCAGGAGGGAATTGGAGTTATTCTGGACTGGGTCCCCGGCCATTTCCCCAAGGACTCCTTCGGATTAGCTGAATTCGACGGAACACGGCTTTACGAACACGCTGATCCGCGACAGGGAGAACACCGCGATTGGGGAACGCTGATTTTTAATTTTGGTCGCAATGAAGTACGAAATTTCCTGATCGCCAACGGACTTTTCTGGCTCGACAAATACCATATCGACGGCCTGCGAGTGGATGCCGTTGCTTCCATGCTCTACCTTGATTACTCCAGGAAACCTGGCGAATGGGTACCCAATGTTCACGGCGGGCGGGAGAATCTTGACGCCATCGAATTCATCAAACACTTTAACGCCGTTTGCTACGAGCGATTCCCGGGAATCATGACCATCGCCGAAGAATCGACGGCCTGGCCTGGGGTCTCGCGTCCGACCTACTTGGGTGGATTGGGTTTTGGTTTCAAATGGAACATGGGTTGGATGCACGACTTTCTCCAATACATGAGCCATGAACCCATCCATCGCCGCTACCATCAAGGAGAAGCCTCCTTCTCTTTGGTCTATGCATTCCAGGAACATTTTGTCCTGGTCTTAAGCCACGATGAAGTCGTGCACGGCAAGGGGTCTTTATTAAACAAAATGCCGGGTGACCCTTGGCAGAAGTTCGCTAACCTCCGCATGTTTTACGCCTGGATGTATGCACACCCCGGTAAAAAGCTGCTATTCATGGGATGCGAGATCGGCCAGTGGCTGGAGTGGAATCACAACCAAAGCATCGATTGGCATCTGCTCCATTATCCCTTGCACGATGGCCTTCGACGTCTGGTCCAACATCTCAATTATATTTACAAGAGCGAGCCCGCTTTTTCGGAGAACGATGATAGTTATGCCGGATTCGAATGGATCGACTTGCACGATGCCGATAACAGCATTTTCACCTTCGTCCGCAAGGGGGAATCCGGTTCGACAATTCTCTTCGCGGTCAATGCCACACCGGTTCCCAGACACGCCTACCGAATCGGAGCGCCCGGCGAGGGGTGGTACGAAGAAATTTTGAATACCGATGCCGGTATCTACGGAGGCGGCAACATCGGTAACTGGGGCGGCCTGCACGCCGATCCCATCGGTTGGCAAGGGCGCTCGCATTCCCTTTGCCTAACTTTGCCTCCGTTATCCACGATCGGATTTAAACGGCACGAGTATAAGTGATGTCGTCTCCATTGCCTATTATCGATTTTCGATTTATTTGCTAGCCTCGGGGGGAAGCGCTAAGATGTTCTAACAACGTGGAACATCGCTCAACGTGCGAACAGAACACAGGCTGGAAGCCTATGCTCCATTGGCCTTCCGGACTGTCGAAGCGATTTCCCAGAGCCACCCTAGGAGCTATCGCCGTGCACCTGGAGTGACGACGCGACGCGCGTTAATGTAGCATAGGCTTCCAGCCTGTGTTCCGTTCGCACGTTGAGCTGTGCCCCTTCAGAACGATGCTTGGGCGGTTCAGTGAAACGCGGGTCGAAACCGGGCGAGTCCTCCCCCCGGGCAGTAATGGGCCGAAGCTCAGCCTTGTAATACCTCGGCTGCGTCCTCACGCCGTTCATGGGATAGCTTCCCAGCCTGTGATTTGCTCCGCTCGTGCGGTCCATACAGGCTGACAATTGACTCTAGACAAGAGTAAGGGTTTACCCTGAGTTAGTCAGGATAAACGATCTTTGTCCATGTGTAATTTAAGTTTAGTGAGTTTTTAACTAGAAACCTTTCGCGACTCCTGATCCAATTGGTGCTCAGATGGGACAAATTTAGGTTCGTTCCCTGCAAAGGGCGCAAGCCGATTTTTAAACCTCCACCTGTTCCTCCAAATGAACTACCAAAAAACTACCAAAAAAGGCATGTTTGTCACTGAGGACGGCCAGAACGTTCTGTTCACCTTCCTCCTCCTCATCTTGCTGTTTGCTCTATGGGGATTCTGCAACGGCATGATCGACGTGATGGATAAGCATTTTCAGGAAGTGCTCCATCTGACCTTGTCGCAATCTGCGTCGGTGCAATTCGCCCACTATCTAGGCTATTTCATAATGGCGCTTCCAGCGGGCTGGCTGGCCTCGAAGCTGGGCTACAAAGGCGGCATCATCGCGGGCCTTTTGTTGGTGGCAGTGGGTGGGTTCTGGTTTATCCCGGCCACCCATATCGGATCTTTCTGGGCGTTTTTGGTGGGTGTCTGCGCGATTGCCGCGGGTCTCACCTTCCTCGAAACCATCGCCAATCCGTATGCCACGGTCTTAGGGGCAGAAGAATATGGCGCCACCCGAATCAATCTGGCCCAGTCCTGCAACGGCATTGGCTTGATTTTCGGCCCCATCGCGGGCGGCATGTTTTTCTATTCCAAGAATGCCTCCGGAGAGAGCACCGGGAGCGAGAATCTCTGGATTCCGTACGCCGGTGTCGGCGTGGTGGTCATCATCCTGGCGATTGTCTTCTTTTTCGCCAACGTCCCCGACATCAAAGCCAAGGACGACTTTCATATGGACGACTCGACACCGGGGGTTTCACACTCCATCTGGTCGCATCCCCATTTCGTGATGGCCGTCATTGCCCAATTTCTTTATGTCGCTGCGCAGGCTGGCATTTTCAGCTTCTTTATCAATTACGTAACCTCGCAGGTCCCCGAAATTCCCTCGACGCTTGACGCGGCCATCCAGAACAGCCCGGACTTCTTGAAACATTGGTTAAACAGTTTGACCGAAATTCGCACCACCGGAGCGGTCGCTTTCAGCAATAAAGGCGCTTCCAATCTCGTATCGGTAGGCCTCCTTCTTTTCCTGGGCGGCCGGTTCATCGGCACCGCTCTGCTTAGAAAATTCTCCGCCCACAAGCTTCTGGGTCTATATGGCGCCATTAATACGGTGCTCTGCCTGCTGATCTTTTTGAAATTGGGCTGGTTGTCCGGGGTTTGCGTCCTGGGGACCTATTTCTTTATGTCGATTATGTTCCCGACCATTTTTGCGCTGGGCATTTTTGGGCTCGGGCAGCGGGCAAAAAAGGCGTCCTCCTTTCTGGTCATGGCCATCATGGGCGGCGCCATCCTGCCAAAGGTGATGGGGGCAATCGCCGACATGTCCGACCTGTCTCGCGGATTTATTGTGCCGATGCTCTGCTTTGCCTTTATTGCGGCCTATGCCTATATGTGGCCCAAACTGAGTGGTTCTGAGGGTCTGCACGGTGTATCCACGACCGGCGGGCACTAGTGTACCGTCTCCTGAAATCCCCCCGTCGGTGGTTCAGGAAATATCGGCGTCGGGTACGTAAATGAAGACCAAGTCCTGGTCCATCCCCTTAGGATCGACCGATCTCTCGAACACCAGCAGGTTTTCTGTCCCGATCAGACAATGTTCCATTCCAGGTTCAAAATGAAACCGATCGCCCGGAGCGAGCGCCTCGACGGTCAGCGGTTCATGGGTGGCATTCCGATACAAGATGAGCCCTGCACCTTCCTGCACTTCCAGGTGTTCGTCCTTTTCCTCGTGCATTTCAAGAGCGAGATAGCCGCCTTGACGAACCACGAGATACTTTTCGACACGCGGGTGTTCGTGGAGAATGATGACTACGCCTCCCCAGGGTGTTTGAATGATCCCGTCGCCACCCCTCTGAATGCGGTCGAGGAGTTCGGGAAAAAGCGCGGTAGTTCCGACCGGTCCATCGCGGAAGTGCTGCCTCCAGAGCAGGCAGGCCTGGCGACAATAATGATTGAAGGCTTCCTGGGAGTCGATGCGCGACTGGGCACTCAAGCTACCCGCGATGGCTGCGTACCTGGAGTCTGCTGCCAACTTGCGATGATTTAGATCAAAACTAGCATTCATTTTGAGAGAAAAAAGTTTCTTTCTCCACTAACACCTTTTAGCATGGGAAAACCAGGCGTTTGTTGCCTTTCCACATTGTTGCTCGTGCATAGTCCTCAACCCTAGAAGGCAGGTGAGGCAGTTTTGCCTGCCATATCTATACATTCCTTCCGATGAACACTGAATTTTACACTTTTGGCGAAATACTCTGGGACTGTTTGCCATCCGGTAGGCACGCGGGCGGCGCCCCGTTCAACGTCGCCGCTCACCTTGCGCAATTAGGAGTCTCCGTCTCTTTGCTCTCGTCGGTCGGCCAGGATCCTCTCGGCGATGAAATCCTGGATGTTGCTAAAAGTAAAGGGGTGAACGTGCAGTTTGTGGACCGTGCTCGAATTGGCCTTCCGACCGGCACAGTGATTGCCACGATAGACGCTCTGGGCAACGCCACCTACGAACTCGTTCAGCCGGTGGCCTGGGACGAGATCATTGTTTCTGAAGACGCCTTCGCGGCGGTGGCGAAAGCGGGCGCCTTTATCTTCGGCTCCTTGGCCGGTCGCTCGCCGTACAATCTCCAGCAGTTGGATCGTTTGCTCGATATCAAGGGACCTTTGAAGTTCTTCGATGTTAATTTGCGTCCTCCGTTTGCCGATCCAAAGCGCATCGTGGAGCTGGCTGTTCGCGCTGATGTTCTCAAGCTCAATCACGACGAAGTTGGCCAGATGGCTTCCTGGCTGCAAACCGGCGAGGCAACACCCAACCCACCCGGCAATCCGGAGGCTGTCGCCGAAGCTTGTGCGACCCTTTCGAAGGCCACCCATACGCCTCGGATTTGCGTGACCATGGGCTCCGCGGGCGCAGCGCTCTGGGATCGTGGCAACCTCGTGACCGCTTCTGCGCCGAAAATAGTCGTTAAGGACACCGTTGGCGCGGGAGATGCCTTCATGGCCGGTCTGATGATCGGGCTGACGCGTGGAGTCGACGCCCAAACCGTGGTGGAAACTGCTTGCCGTCTGGGTGCCATTGTGGCCTCGCATGACGGAGCGACGCCCATCTTAGCACCGGAAATTATACAGGAGTTCAGATCCAAGCTGAAGGCTGGTTAGGCTGGAAAGGGAAGCCCCGGCGCAGGTAGGGCGAAGCTTCGCCTGAGCCGGGGCTTCCCGCGTGGTCTCGCCAGAGAACGTAATCCCTCACAAATTCTCGCTCGGATTGCACATACCGCGCGACCAGCCAGGAGCGTCGCGCATTTTCTGTTGTACGAGGTTAATAGGCCGTGCACATCAAGATCGCGTCGAACGACTGATCTTTGGGGGTGATGCTGCAGGCGGGGGCGACGCGGGAAGCCCAGGCTCAGGCGGAGCTTCGCCCTGCCTGCGCCGGGGCCCGGTCGCACCGCTTACTTCGTCCAGCCAGCGTAGCGATCGACGTTCTCCTTGGTAATCAGACCAACCGGGATAAGGGTCGGATCTTCCTTGGGCTTTTTACCCTCGATGATGTCGTAACCAATCTTGACGGCTTCTTCAGCCATTAAGTAAGGATCCTGTGCAGCGGTGGCTGCGATCAAGCTGCTCGGATCTTTCAGAAAAGGCACGATGTCTGGCGAACCGTCCACTCCCACGATAAAGAACTCTTTCCGTTGAGCTTGCTTCGCTGCCAAGTCACAGCCGATGGCGGTCGGATCGTTGATGGCAAAGACCGCATCGATGTGTGGAAACGCCGTTAAAAGGTCGCTCATCACCCGCAAGCCTCCATCGCGGCTGCCACCGGCGTTCTGGTCTTGGGATATGACTTTGAGATCCGGATGCTTGTTGATCTCCTCCAGGAAGCCGGCTACCCGATCGGTGACCGCCGTGACTGGAGGCCCATTGACAATGACAATCTGGCCCTTGCCCTTCAGCCGCTCCGCCACGTAGATGCCGTCCTTAGTGCCGGCCTGCTTGTTGTTCGAGGTGACCGTGGCGTCCACCCCGCCTTCAGCCCCGACGTCTACGGCTACCACCGTGACCCCCGCCTGCTTCGCCCGCATCACCGCAGGGGCGATGCCCTTGCTGTCCGCCGCACCTAGCAGGATCAGGTTAACATTCGAGGAAATGAAGTTATCAATCTGATTGGTTTGGTTATTGACATCGTAATTGCTCGACAGAGAGGTGAACTTGACCTTGTCGTTAATCTGCTTGGCTTTGGTTTCCGCGCCATGGGCGATCTGGACAAAGAAGGGATTCCCGAGGTCGCCTACCGTCAGGGCCACCGAATTAAGCTTTTTGGTCTCTGCAACCGTCGTCGTCGCCAGAAGGCCTGCCAAAAGCCAGCCGCTCATCGTTCGACTTCCAATCCGGAAAAGGGTGGTGATGCTCATGTTCGGGTAATAATCAATTTAGGTTTGGAAAGCTAAAATTTATCAGGTGTCTGAAGCAATTTTTGCACTTCCGGACTCTTGTAGTTTTCTGGAGTTATCAGGACCGGGGGCAGCTCAACCTTCTTATTATCAATCGCGGTGTTCTTCCTTGCCTTATCGATATAGTCGACCCCTTGATATCCCATTTGATATGGATCTTGCGCAATAATGCATTGAATGACTCCCGCCTCGAACAGCGGCAGAATTTCCGGGCTCGGATCAAAGGTCACCACCTTTAGCTTCTGCTCCAGACCCTTTGCTTTGACGGCCTGGCAAGCGCCGACCGCAGTAGGTGCACAGGCCGAGAAAATGCCTACCAGATCCGGGTTCCCATTCAGCAAATCCGAGGCGATATTCATCGAGGTCGCGGCGTCAGCATTCGTCCACTGCGTCGGAAGGACTTTCATATTGGGAAACTTGGCGATCGCATCGTTGAAGCCGGTGCTTCTTTTTGAACTAACCGAACCAGCCTGGATACCGAGGTTCGCGACTAAGCCTTTCTCTCCTAACAATTTTGCCATTTGAAGGCCGGCCTTATACCCTCCGTCGTAGTTGTCGGTAGTGACACTGGCTTTTGGCAGATCGCTATCAATACCGGAATCGACCATCACCACCGGCACACCGTTTTGTAAGGCCTCTTCGACGGGTGGGATAAGTCCTTTCGAATCTAGAGCGGCCAGCAGAATGCCTGCAGGTTTTGACCTGGAGATATTGCGCACCAAGTCGACTTGACTCGCGATTTCCGACTCTGTGGCCGGACCCTGATAATCGATGGTATAACCAAGCTCTTTGGCGCGATCTTTCGCTCCTTTGACCAGAAACAAATAAAAGGTGGCAGACGTTGACTTCGGGATAAAAACGATCGTCCCCTGGTCTTTGGCTTGACCGAATACGGTGTCAGTACAATCCAGGAGAAGAAGGGTGGGGATGGCAATGGACGTAAAAAGGCGGATTATTTTTTTCATACGCGGACCTTGGGGGGATTAGGCTGGTGACCAGCTTCACCTGGATCGTATCTCTTCGTGGTTCGACTTCAACCTAAAAGGTTCTTGCCTTAGAAGGATCGCGGCTCACGCGCGGCATATTTCGCGGGCGTTCTCATCTCCGGTCAAAGCTGCCTTTTCAGTTGGTCCACCGCTACCGCCGCAATAATTACGCCGCCATTCACGACATATTGCCAGAAGGCGTTCACTCCCAAAATATTGAGACCGTTTCGGATGGTTGTTTCGATGATTGCGCCGATCAGCGTCGCGACCACGTTACCCTCTCCGCCAAATAAGCTGGTACCGCCGATGACCACTGCGCCAATCGCCGAAAGTTCATATCCACTGCCCCCCGCCGGTTGAATCGTCGCCAGACGAGCCCCTTCGATGATGGATGCCACTCCACATAATAAACCGCCACCGGCGTAGATGCAGAGGGTCACCAGTTTTAGATTGATTCCCGATAAGACTGCCGCTTCCGCATTACTCCCGATAGCATAGACAAACCGGCCAAACCGTGTGTAGTGAGCCACAAAGAAAACCAGAGCGAATACCAGCAAGAGGATGATCGTCGGGACAGGAATGACGTTAAAGACCTTCCCCTGACCAATCCACAGGTATTGTGGACTCAGACCAAAAATCGGAATACCCCTCGACAAGATCAACGCCAATCCTCTCGCGATGCCCAGCATTCCGAGGGTCGCAATAAATGGCGGCACCCGCAGCCTGGTAATAAAAAAGCCGTTCACCAGCCCTAGTAGACCACCGCAGAGGATCGTAGTGAGGAGCGCGGCTGGCAGGTTAGAAGTCCTTTGTAAAACCAGTCCTCCAAGGACACCGGAACAGGCGAACATCGAGCCCACGGAAAGGTCGATCCCACCGGAAATGATAATCAGCGTGCTTCCTGCCGCAATGATACCAATCACCGCCGTTTGCAGGGTGATTTCGGAGATGTTGCCAACGGTCAAAAAATAGGGAGAAAGCCGCGAGAGGACTAACCACATCGCGATTAGTATCAAGAACATAGAAACCGCTTGATTACTAAACGCAGCGCGAATCTGTCGTGAGATCATCCGATTAGTCTTTCGTCCTGCGCTTGCTTTTCTGAACCTCTTCCGCTCAGTGGATCAGCCGCATGCTGTATTCGACAATTTCCTGCTTATTCGTCTCGCCCGCGTTCAACTCGGCAACGACACGGTGGTCTGACATCACCAGGATCCAATCAGCAATTTCCAATATTTCTTGAATGTCGCTGGAAATTAAAATCACGGCTTTCTGCGGTTTCTTGATGAACCGACGCACCAGATCGTATATTTCCTTCCGGGCTCCAACATCAATGCCCATGGTCGGTTCATCCAGAATTAACACCTGGCAATTGGCCTCCAGCCATTTGGCAAAGATCACCTTTTGTTTATTGCCACCGCTCAAATACTTCACCTGCTGGGAAACACCGCTTGTTCTGATCTTGACCGATTTGATCGTTTCCTTCGCTAATCTCGTCTCGGAAGCACGATCCAGGAATACCCGATGCAGTTTCGCCAGAAGCGCCAGGGTCAGGTTCTCCCGTACCCCCATATTAAGACACAGCCCTTCACTATCTCGATCTTCTGGCAGGTAGCCAATCCCGGATCTCACCGCGTGACGAGGGCTACTGACCTTGATTTCTTTCCCCTGCAGATACATTTTGCCCGTCACCATCTTGTCCACCCCAAAGATCGCCCGGGCCAACTCCGTTTTCCCGGCGCCCACCAGGCCGGTGATACCCAAAATCTCGTTGGCACGCAGCCCTAGATTGAATGGACGCGCAAAGTGTTGGTTCGTGACATCTTCCAGCGCGAAGACAATATCGCTCTGACGAGCGGTCCTGTCCCTTTGCTCAATCGGCATCTCTCGACCGATCATCAACCGGACAATCTCCCTTAACTCCGCATCCCGAAGGTTGAGAGTGGCGATATGGGTGCCATCACGGAGAATAGTTACCCGATCTCCAATCTGCTTTATTTCCTCAAGTTTATGAGAGACATAGATAATGCTGATTCCTTGTGCTCTTAATTGCGCGATCATTTCGAAAAGAACATCGATCTCTTTTTTGCTAAGTGCCGCCGTCGGTTCATCCATGATGATAATTTCAGGACTTTTCGACAGGGCGATCGCGATCTCGAGCATCTGCTTCTTTGCGACACTGAGATCTTTCACTTTGGCCCGGGGGTCGATCGGGAAGTGGATTTTATCGAGCGCGGCCTGGGCGTGATGGTAGACGGCAGACCAGTTCACCAGCATTCCTCTCTCAGTGGTGAATCCTCGAATGGCCAAATTCTCGGCCACGCTTAGGTGAGGCACGAGGTGAAAGTTTTGGTAAATTGTCACTATGCCCAGATCTTCTGCTGCTTTTGGACCATAGCTCGGATTGATCTCTTTCCCCTTCAGTCGGATCGTGCCGGAATCTAATTTATAGGCTCCCGAAAGAATTTTGATCAGGGTGGACTTGCCGGCCCCGTTTTCGCCCAAGAGAGCGTGGACTTCGCCTTTCCGGAGATCAAAGTTGACATTCTTAAGCACTCGGATCCCGTAGAAGGACTTGCAGATATCTTGCAATTGTAAGAGAGACTCCAAGGAAGGAACGGTTCTTTTCGGATTGCGATTTTCGGCCTGGGGAGTAGATTTACAGTACTCCTGGCGAACGGCACAAGGGTGTTATTTTTCCCACTACCATACCAGCGTCTTTGTTCTCAATTTGTTCCTTATTGACCAGTCCGATCGGAGGGTTCAATCGCGAGATGATTCTGCGTCATCGGCAAACCGATTGAGAAGGGTTCTATAAGGAGCTTTAGACAGGATGGTATGAGAAATGCTCCGTCTAACAAATCCCGAGAACCAACGACATTATTGCCTGTGGTAAAGCTTGCATCCGGGAAAATGAAAGCGAGGGTCGTTTCGAAGGTTCCACAGAACAATTGCTTCGAGGACTTTGGTCATGCCAGATCTTATAGAGTTGCACCAGCCTATTGCGACCGCAGATTTTGCACCGAAGAGTATCCTGTCCAGCGAAATCGCCCGCGCCAAACCTTCCTTAAGGGCGCTGCGGATTGGATTCTCGATATCCTACGCTAAAAAGCGAATCCGAGCGGGCAAGCCGAAAAAGCCTCCCTATTTCGCCTGCTGTTACAACGTGGGCGACTTGGGGGACGTTAACGTCGTCGCCTTTTACCATCCGCTCATTGGCGATTGGGATCTGATGGAAAAGGATGCTGGGGGCTACCGGATGCGCATCCGTTCGGCCATCCGAGAGGAGATGATTCATTCGATTCAAGTCATCACGGTCAAGAACCGGTACGAAAAATCAATCGAGTTGACCCAGCAATTCAAGACAGCCGAGCGCTATTACGAGCATCTTCTGGGCAAAATTATCGATGAACTGGCGACCACCAGAGATGGTCAGGAACTTGTCTGTACCGCCGCCCAGCTCTACTACGAGGACTGGAGCATCACCTCGATGCAAAAGCTGAGAGAAACCGACCAGAAGCTCCATGGTCGTGATGGGTACCTGGTGAGCGAGCTGATCCGTCAGCTCGTCCAGATCCGCTTTGGTGAGCTGACCAGCGAAGAGGCTAAGGGCAAAGCCTGGGATAAGAAGAGACTTTTCAACACGGCAAAATATGGTACGACCGAGAACCTTCTCCGGTTCATGGCCGGGACATTGCGCGAGGCAGTACCCAAACTGATTCAGTTGAGTCCCACTTTGGCTGAAGCTCTCGTTGAGATTGAACGAACCATTCAGAAGATCAGCCAAATTCAAGGGTAGCCGCAGCGGACAGCGTGGGTTCTGCGTGAGAGACGCGCGGCAAACGGAAAAAGCATTGCACAGAGGTCGCAGAAGGGGGACCGGGATTGGCGTTGATACCTTCTTTGGACACCGGCGCTTCCGTTCGAGGAACGCGCGAAAGCGGTAGGAATCTCTACCTGAGCCGCATTTTCCGATGCAGCTTCCTAACTCCGCCCGGCGCTTAATCCTTGCGGCTTTGCGTTTCGTTAGCTCCTCAATCGCTATCGGTCTTTGATTCCCGATGTTCTCTTTTTCGCGTGTTTCTCGCCTAAAAGCTCCGGTATCCACCGAAAGCCTCTCGGCAACAATGCTCAATCCAATCCCCTCTGTGACCTCCGTGACCTCTGTGCGATGCTTTGCCCAATCCGCGTTTCTCGCCCGGAATCTTGCGCTGTCCACCGAAGTCCTTTCGCCCAACTATGAGAGTTTTTTCTGATCAACTTTTTGGTCACGCTGATCGCTTACTGGCTGGTCACCTTTGTTTACCCTAGTGAGGGCACTGTTCTGCCTAGGATATGTCTCATCTGGGGAGCTCCGTTGTTAGGAACGCTGGTCGCATGGTGGGTGACCAAGGTTATATGGCCTGGAAGGGCTCTGGGAGCGCACGCTCTAGCCATCTATACGTTGAGCGGTATCTACTGCCTCGTCTACCATCAAAAGGCAATCTTGGATACCCTGCAATACGTCACCACTGCGTACTTTCTACCAGGAGCGATCTTGGCCCTGCTGAGTGGAATTTTTTGCAAGTGCGTGGTCAAGTGAGATCAGGATGTAGGAGCCAGGTACACTCGCAGTGCAGCCTTGAAAGACTCCCGGTATTTTTTGTGACACTGGGCGGAAACGTATGATGAACGAACTCCGCACCGCGCTGCCAACGGACGAAGAGCGAAAGGCGGCGGGACGTGCGCTGCGGGAGAAGATCAAGCGTGGCGATCTGGGCCGCTGGCAGCCGAAAAAGGAACGGGCGGACCCGATTGACCTCATTGAGGAGGCGCACGTTGGTCGGCTGGAGCGCCTGGTCCCCGTGAGGATTGGCCGGATGGTGACCTCTCCCTATGCTTTTCTGCGCGGAGCCGCATCCCTGATGGCCGAGGACTTCGCCCGCCTGCCCAGAACCGGAATCGAGCCGGTGATCTGCGGCGACGCGCACCTGGGCAATTTCGGTTTCTACGCCTCACCCGAGCGCGATCTGGTGTTCGACCTCAACGACTTCGACGAGGCGCACCCAGGCCCGTGGGAATGGGACCTCTGGCGGCTGACGACGAGTATTTGGGTGGCCGGTCGGCAGAACGGTCTCGCCGAAGCGACCTGCGAAGACGCGGTACTTCGGTGTGCGGCGGCGTACCGGCGGCAAATCGCCGGGCTTGCCGGTCAGCCGCTGTTGGCTCGCTCATTCGACCGGATGGACATTGACCGCATGCGGCAGGAGATGGCGGACTGGTCGTTGCGAGCGGAGATCGAGCGTTCCGCGAACCTGGCGCGACTACGGACCAGCGACCGGGCGCTACCCAAGCTGACCCGTGAGCGCGACGGAGTGCGCCACATTGTCGACCAACCGCCCGTGATAACGCACGTCTCCGATGAGGAGAAGGAACGGCTCATCGATGGGCTGGAAGAGTATCTGAAAACGATTCCTCCCCACTGGCGCCGGGTGCTCAGCTCGTACGTGGTCGTCGACCTGGCCCACAAGGTGGTCGGTGTTGGTAGTGTGGGATTGCGGGCGTTTGTGGCCCTCCTGCAAGGAAACGGGGCGCATGACATGATCTTCCTGCAGCTCAAGCAGGCCCGGCGCTCGTGTGTGGCCTCCTTCGTGCACGGCGACGTCGCGTGGCACACCCATCAGGGCCAAAGGGTGGTGGAGTACCAGCAGACGCTGCAGACCGTCAGTGACCCGCTGCTGGGTTGGACCACAGTGGACCAACGCGACTATTATGTCCGCCAGTTTCGAGATATGAAGGGTGCCGTCACCGTGGAAGGTATGGATGGCTCCGCGCTCATGGACTACGGCCGGATCTGCGGCGCCCTGCTCGCCAAAGGCCATGCCCGCTCGACAGGTGCCACAATGCTTTCCGGCTACCTCGGCAAGAGCGACGTTGCTGACCGGGCATTCGCGCATTTCGCACGTGCTTATGCAGACCAGACCGAAGCCGACCACCGTGCGCTCCAGCAGGCTGTCAAGTCCGGTCGACTACCGGCCGAACACGGAGTCTAATATTAGTAATAAGCAAATGGATTTCTAATTAAAAAGGCAGCCAGCTTTGCATGTCGACTAGCCGGGCGTCCCGGGAAATTTCGGGACCCGATTTCATAATTTCTTATACCGCGGGTTGAGCCTGGATTTGACGCAGGAGGCATTTACGACGCGCGGTATGGGTGAGGCTCCGTCGGAACGGGGCTTCCTGCACTTGGCGTTCGCCGAAGGCTATTTCGACCCCCTTCAAAGTAGTATGGCTCGAATTAACTGGTGAATTTCACGCTGCGCGAACGGGATTCAGTCCGTCAACTCGATCGTCAATACCGATGGGTTTCTGAAAGGTTGCACACCGATTATACGACCGCGCGAAGCTGATCCGATCCAGTGAGTTGCCTCCCGGCGTTGGTTTTGTCCTCCTGGGCAGCGGTCGAACGGCGTGGGCGATTGCTTGCGACGCACCGGGACCCGGGATTTACGGACGGTTTGATCGTGGCCAGGAATGAAACGACTGGCCCGGCACTCGCCCGTCAATATGGTTTTCTGCTGGAACAGGGAGCCAGGTGGATGAAAAACGCGAATTACTTATTAACGTGACAACCGATTGGCATGGCTGGCGGCGCCGAAGCCGATGACCCTACCTTTCCCGGAAGAATTGGTTTTCTCCGCGCGAGTCATCTTGGTGTGGTCAATCCTCCCCAGGGGTCATCCTTGGGTTAGCTTAGAAATTTCGGTGGGGGAATTTCCAAATGTGTAAACCCTGGCCGAATGGGCGAAGTTAAGGGCAGTTTATGTACATGGCTTTCGCCCCGTACGAAGGGTGTTACGGAATTGCTCGCGCGCTCCCTAGCCAGATGTCGTTGCGAAGCGCTGCAACTGTCCCGTGGGACACCTCGATGTAGCCTAGGCACGAGTGCCTGGGAAAGCGTCCTCAAAAGAACCGTCCCGTAGGGTACGGTATGATCGGGCGCAAAGACGTTCTCGATCGGTTCCTGCGTAAGAATCACGCCGTACCCTGCGGGACGGATCTTTTGAGGTGGCGCTCTCCCAGGCATTCGTGCCAGGCTATGATCGCACCGTCCCTCCGGGACATTTCAAACAAGCTTCAGCTAGGGAAGATAAGAAGAGAAGAGAACTTGAAAATTGAGCGGGATTTTGCCGCGAAGCCAAGGCTATTTTGGCCACTTCGGGCCACCCGTCCGTAATTCTCCTTATCTACTACTTTGCAACTTCAAATCAGCGCCGGAATATTTGTTCAAGGAAGCTTTTGAGAGCAGGCCGCCAGACGAACATGCTGTGAGTTCCGCCGGGGACGGTTGTATAGACATGTTCGACTTTTGCTTCCTTCAGCCGGGCTTCGAACTCGGTCACATGTTTTCCGACGATCTCGTCATTATCGCCGGTGATGATCTCGAAAAGGAGCAGGCTCTTATTAATCTTTTCCGGCTCCATCAGTGCGTTGTTAAACTCATCGGAAAGCGCACCGGAAATTACGCCGGGACTGAAGGCCCCGATCCAACCAAAATAACCCAGGTGCACGATCCCGGTCTCGATGGCCTGGAGCCCACCCATTGATAGACCCGCAATGGCTCGTTCCCGAGGCTCATCGCTGATGGTGTAGTGGGCCTTGATAAAAGGGATGATGTCGTGGAAAAGCTCGTCATCCACCGCCTGCTGATTTCTGGTCAAATAGGGAGTAACGTTCGTGACAAAATTCGGGCTTGTCACCGGAGTTGGTTCGGGAGGCAGGGCGTGCGCTTCCGGAACCACCACGATCATCGGGATGGCTTCTCCCTCCGCAAGAAGATTGTCCAGGATTTGGGCTAACCTCCCTTCAGTGACCCAGGAGTAGCGCGTGTCCCAGAAGCCGTGGTAAAGGTAAAGGACGGGGAGCGGAGCGGGAGAACGGTCGTAATTGGGTGGAGTGTAGACCAAGACCCGTCGGTTCTTGCCGAGTGTGGTCGAATAGTAGGTCTCGTCCCGCATTGTCCCATGCGCACCGTTTTGCACGTCCAGGAAATCAGGGGGCGTTCCAGGAATGAGCAGCAGGCTCGTGTCAACCTGCCGCTGTGGTTTGGGCATGTCGTTGCTCGGATCCGTGATCTTACGTCCTTCGAGGTTGAATTGATATTCGTAGAGGTTCGGTTCGAAGGGGCCTAACGTCACACTCCAGAGGCCTTCCGCATCTCTCGTCATCGCGGTCGTCTTGGTTCCTTGGATTTCGTAGGGACCGCTCTTGATACCGATCACGACATCCACGGCGTTGGCTTTTGGCGCGAAGAACCGGAACAGCACGTGCCGATCCGGTAGTACCTGGGTGAAGCGATCTCCTAAGGTAGGAGTGGGTGTTGGCTGCGCGAGTCCCCCGGGTCGGGGTCTGAGCCGGAGCCGGCGTGAGCGCAAAGCCGAGTAGGGCCTGCAACGATAAAACAAGGCATCCGATCTTGTTCATAAATTGAACGGAAGGTAACAAAGCTAACAGAGGGGCGGAAAATTGAGGGGAGAGAGAAGCGTTCTGGCGCGGTCGCCTGCCGCCTTTGCGGCAGAACTGACACTGACAACTGCCACTGACACTAGATCTTTGGTCAACTATTTTATATCAATCTTAATCCTCCATCACCTTGTAACCTTCGTCGTTATAATGCAGATAATAGCCAGAGTCGAAATCTGCTTGAATATAACTTGGTCGCTTTAGGTCTCTCGTTAATGCATTCAAAATCTATCTCACCGTCAAATTACTTACTTTCACGGATCCACTTGTTGAGCCCCTGACCTGTCTTCTCTTTCTCTGGATTGTAATAATAGTCGAGCGCCGGATTCACGACTTTGAAGGTGTCCTCGAACGGCGTCAGCGTTACCCCGATAATGCGGATGTTGCGCGCGTGAGCCTGCGCTATCAACTGCCGGTATCCCGCAATCAGGTCGTCTACAGAAACCGGAGGATCGTTGGGTGTAAGACGCCGCCCGGCCAGCCGATATCGTTGATTCCTATCATCACCACGACCGTCTCAACTCCGGGTACACTGAGGGCGTCGCGGTCAAATCGCGCGAGTGCGTTGACGCCCATGCGGTATTTGAGCAGCTTGGCGCCCGATATTCCCGCGTTCAAAACGCCACCGGCGCACCCCCGCCTTCGACGAACCGCGCCGCGAGAAAATCCGGCCATCGGTGTATCGCGTCCACGGTCAAACCGTCACCGTCCGTGATCGAATCCCCGAAAGTCACGATCGCTCGCGCCGCGGCGGGCGCATCGACCAGAATCTGGCTGGCAAACACTCGCGCGGTGACTCATGCGTCAGGCTTGAAGTCGGTCTCGCCGACTTCGTTACCGGCCACCAGCAAAGCCGTCTGCGCCGTCGTTGTGCCACGTCGTAACAGTCGTCACATCAGGCAGAATAGCTAATCGCGACGCTTCCTAACGGTCGACAGCGAGCTCAATCGGATCACTGAGAACCGGCGCCTCTCGCGAATCACCCCGTCGTGCTGCCTCCAAAGTGAGTGGCGATGCGAGCCAGGAACGATGGCCGATCCCTTGTCTGCAGCGCGACATGGCGTCGCCGATCTTCACCGGACTATCCCCGTACTCGTTGGAGAGCACGACGCGAGCGCGAGCCACCAATACTCACCCGCGCCACTTGTCGAACCGTCTGATTCCATAGATTTCGCGGATACTTCAACCCGCCAAAGAAATCGAGGATGCCGATAGGTTGAGAGCTCGATTCCCTGTCCCAACCCAATGGGACGAAGCTGTCCTTTAGACCTTCAGCGAGGACGCACCGATGGTTTACCGCCACAAGCGCAGAAATGCAGAGCAACTTTTTCATGATTCGGGGGTTGTTACGACCAGAAACGTTTAATCCGGATGCAGCCAAAAGCAATTAGAATAATTGCATTGTAGTTCGATTTCGATGGGCCTGCTCCGTCGGAGTTGGATTGCGCATGTCAGACAGGTTGCGGCTTTTCCGTGAAATTTCCTGATCGTTGCTCCGATCTGAATACAAGCATGTGCACGCGTTTTATCGCCTTTCCCGTTTGGTTTGACTCAGCTATTGTTTCAGAGATGTCTGACAAGAACATTTCTTCGACCAAACGGACGCGAAGGCTGCCGGACGCGATTGCCGAGTATCTGGTGGCGACAGCTCGAGAATTAGCTCCTGGCTCAAGGCTCCCGTCCGAGAGTCAACTGGCCAAAAAGTTCGGGGTGAGTCGATCAGCAGTCCGCGAGGCGGTCTCCGGTGTAGAGTCGCTGGGTCTGGTACAGATACGAAAAGGAGCCGGCATGTTTGTCCGCGCGCCGATAGTAGGAAATCTCGAGTTCCGAGGGCTCGACTCCAGCAATCTCGCCAGTACCGCTAAGCTGCTGGAAATCCGGACCGGTCTCGACGCGGCCGCCGCGCGCATCGCGGCGATTCGGCGGACCACGGAGGAGGTTGAATTCCTTCGCGAAATGAATACCGCCGCTTCTCGGCCGGACCTCACGATCCCGGAAACTGTGGAAGCGGATCTGGCGTTTCACTTGGCGATCGTCCGGGCGACGCGCAATGAATACTTTGTTTCTATCCAGACTTTTCTCCTCGAGCATCTCCGTGCCGGAATTCTGTTTACGCGGACGCTGGAATCTTATTCCAAGGAGATGATGGAGGAGGTTCAGCGTGAACACAGCGAGATTTTTCAGGCAATTGAAAATCGAAAGGCGGATCTCGCTTCCCGTTTGGCTGCACAACATGTTCTGAATGCCCGTCGTCGCATGAAGAATGCCTTTGCCTCTCACCTTATCCCTGATCTGGAGTAGGAGGCAAGTTCTGCCGCCTTCTTCAATCGTGCTCGTGCTCGTGGTCGTCTCTTGTCCGGCGGGAGAAATCGAGGACGCGATCGATCCTGATCGTGCTCGTGGTCGTCTCGTCCCGTGCACGAAAGCACGAGCGAAAGAGCGAAGAGATATCAATCCCTAACCGACAACCGACTATAAGGACGCCGAGGAACGATTGGGCGGTGACGAACGACCGAATGCGGATCGCTGGAAAAGGGTATAAAGCGGGACGCTTTACTTACGTCGGTAAATGCGGCCCTGCGCGCCTGCCTGACACTGACACTGACACTTCCCCAGACGCAACACCATCAAGACCCTTGGCCTAAAAATCTAAACGCTGCCTGACCCTCCAGGCGCGAAATCGCGTACGGTGGGAGCGTAATGGACTCCCCGGAGAATGATCGTTCCAACGAGCGCATCGCCGAGAAATCCTGGGTTGCTAGCTCGAAGTTGGCAGCGGATAAAACAGAGAGGCTACCCACTAACTTTGGCCTCAATTCGACGGTTTCCGGTTGGTCGGTTAGGTTAGCCAGCCAAACCTCTATCCGGCCATCGCGTTCTGCTGCAATCGCCTGGACCTCGCGAGGATTCGAAATAACTAAATCGACGAGCGGTTGCCCGCGCAAGGCAGCCAAGCCTTTGATCGCGTGAAAAACTGGATAAACTCCTCCCGCTTGATCGAACCATGGCTGCGGGTAATCCCTCTTCGCATAGGCGATGCCGAATTCCCCGACCGTCCCGCCTAGTGTCAGCGCGGAAGCGCCCCCTTGTGCGAAGCGCGCCACAAATCCCACCGACCAGGCCGCGGCGAACAGTCCGCGTTGACGAGGATCCATTCCGTTCATGGCCTGACGGATATTACGAGGGTTCGCCATCGGGGCTTCTCCATACGGGTTCATCCGTAATCCGATCGCACTCGGACCGACGTGGTACGGTTTGCCGTCAATAAAGGATTCGACACTCTGTGCCAGATACGGGAGCGACTCCAATCCTTCCATCGCTGAACGGTCGTCGCCGGCATGAAAGATCGCGACCGTCGTGAAAGTGACAAAGTCAAGCAGTGCGACGGGCGGCCGCTTTCGATTGAGCTCCGTGAAGAAGCTGGCCATCCCGCCACCCAGTCGCGCCTCGGGAAGAGCCGCGCGAAGCGCCCGGTAACAGTCTTCTAAGGGTGGACAGGGCGGCCAGGGACTGCCCGGCAGCGTGCATTTGAGGTCCGGGGCCGGGGAGATCATGATGGCCGCGAAAGGATTGTCGAGTTCGCGCACAGCGCGACCAAGATCCTGGATGTCTCGTTCGAAATGATCAACGGTGGGTACAACGAACTCCAGCCACAATTCGACTCCCAGTGCTCTGCCGATGGCGGCGACGCGTTTCAGATCGGCTGGGCTATGCCCGAGACGCGGATCATAGTAACAAACGAGATGGGATGGGGCGGCTTGCCTTAACAAGGGCAAATTTTGTTCGGTGCCCTCCAAGTCTTTCGGATCGAGTCCAAGCCCGAGCGGTGGCATGGCCCTGTTCGTTGGTTTGCGAAGAGTAATCGAAAGACCGGTCTCGACCGATTCGATCTCGCTCGCGCTGCCGGAGACGATCAGCGTGACTTTCTGGTCGATTGTTTCACCTTTGGCAATCAGGTAGGGCCAGGGCAAGGCCAGCGGGCGAACATAGGTTTTGTAAGAAGCGTCCGTCCAGTTGCGCTGATCTTCCATTTCGAAAGTATCGCCTTCCATGCGGCAGGTGACGTGAAGTCCGGGGAAAAATTGATGCCTGATCCCTCGCAGGGCAGTCATAGGTTGAACAGGATCGATTAATAGGGGAAACCGTGTTTCTTCGGTCGTCCCATCGACGTGTTCGATCGTGCATGCAGCGCCGGCCACCCCCTCAATCGGATGGAGCACGACAAAACCAGTTCGATTGGTGCGAAAATCCGATATCGCCGTTCCTTTTCCAGAGAAGCTAAGTGAACCATCGGATTGGCCCTCGATTGCCGCCAAAAACCGAAATTCTTCTTCTCCTTCTTTTACGGTCGCTTCATACGAAACGCGAAACATCTCGGGCTCTTCCTGAAAATGGAGCCGACCGATCTGCGGTGCGTAGGTGCCCCAGTTTTTGTCGCGCACGACAAACGAAACGGCGCGAATCATTTCCCGGCCGTGATAACGAATATGACGAAGATTACCGGCTTCGAATTCCACTGTGAGCGGACCAGCCCGCAGAATTCTCGGTGGCTCAACTGGTTCGTCTGTTCCAAATAACCGAATCGCATCTGAGATTGCCTCTGGCATGGGAATAAGGAGGTTAAGTTTAGGTTCAACGAGAGAAAGACCGGGTGGATAGCAGCCGCTCGATCAAAACAGCCGCAATGATGACAGCGCCGATCGCCGATCCCTGCCAGAACGGCGATACGTTTAAGAGGTTTAGCCCGTTCCGAATCATCACCATAATCAGAACACCAATCAAGGTGCCGAAGATTGACCCGCGCCCGCCGTAGAGGCTGGATCCGCCGATCACTACCGCCGCGATGGCATCGAGTTCAAGTCCAGTTCCCGCGACTGGATCAATGGACATGACCTGCGCTGAGGAAAAGGTGATCGCGACGGTTGCCAGTCCGCTCGCAATCACATAGGGAAGAATGCTAAAGGCCAATACATTGAGGCCGGCGGTCCGTGCAGCCTCGCGGTTAGAGCCGATTGCGTAAATGGTGCGTCCGCCTTTGGTCAGGTTCAGGTAAGCCCAGGCGACTCCATACAGCACCAGCAAAGTAAGGACATTGGCAGGAATGCCCAGGACACTCGTATAAACGATATCTCCGAATTTATCGGGCAGATCAGCGATCGCCGTTGCTCCCGAAAAGATGTAAGCCAGGCTGCGCCCGATGGCCATGACGCCCAGGGTGACAACGAAGGCCGGAAGGCCAAATCGAGCGATCAGCGCACCCGAAAAAAAGCCGATCATCATCCCTCCGAGAACAGCCAGCAGGATGGCGACCGGGATCGGAAAGTGTTCCAGGCCGCGCCCCAGGATGACTCCGGTTAAGCCGGCCACCGAACCAACAGAAAGGTCGATGCCACCGATCAAAATCACGAAGGTCATTCCGATTGCCACGATGCCGACCACTACGGACTGGTCGAGGACATTCCATAGGTTATTGGAGGTCAGAAAATGCGGGGAAAGGAAGGAGAGCGCCGCGCCAAGCACGAGCGCGAGCGCGAGCATTCGGATTTCCAGCCGCGCCACCAGTTTGCTCCAGAGAGAACGTTGAGCGGTCGTGGAATTCATCCGGCACTCTTCACTGGGTTTTGATAATCCGATCCAGGAAGGTCTGGATCTGTTCCCGAAGTTGCTGGGCAGGCGGAAGGGGAAACCGGCTGTTAAGCGTGACCCCAACCCAGCCCATGTCATGGCCGCGCCTGCTGCGCACTGAAATCAAAAGCGTGGCGAGTTTCTTTTCTGGTTCGGAGACGAAGTCCTCAGACTTTTCCGTGAGAGCCGCTGGAATCCGGGTGTTTTCGATTGTTGGCGTATCCGCGGCGCGAAACCCTGGGTCAGCCTCCGGGTTGGCGATCGCGGCGTACAGGCAAAATAGCCGATCTTGATCCACCAGAGTCCAGAATGCTGCGCCGTTCAGATCGTGTGCGATATCTCGCAGAAAGGCGCTGTTCTTTTCCATCGAGGTCCGTGGCGCGGCGAAAAGAGTCAGCTTTTCTTCATTGAGCATCCCGCTCGGCACATTGGCAATGGATATGCCGTCGCTGATGACGACAATGCGTTCGCAAAGGCTCAAAAGTTCTTCGAAATCGGATGAAATAACCACGATTCCGACGCCGGTCTCCGCGACTTGACGAAGTATAGCGTAAATTGAGGTGCGAGTTCCGATATCCACCCCTTTGGTTGGCTCATCGAGAAGGAGGAGTGAGGGTTCCAGCAAGAGCCATCGCGCGATGATAATCTTTTGCTGCATCCCGCCCGAAAAGTTGAGCAGGTTGGTATCGAGGCGTTGGGCGGGAAGTCCCAGGTTTTGGATCAGCTCATCGACCTTGAGCTTTCGTTGAGAATACCCCAATCCAAATTTGCGAGAGGCTGCGAGGTGCCCCAACAGCAAGTTCTCACGAACGGAAAAGTCCGGGACAATACCTTGGACGCGACGATCCTCTGCGACAAATCCGATGCCGGCGCGAATGGCATCCGCGGCTCGCCTGGGCTCATACCGTTTTCCATTGAGGTGGAGCTCTCCGTGCTGTCGAGCGCGTAGCCCAAAGATCGCCTCCACGGTTTCGGAGCGGCCGGCTCCGACGAGTCCTCCTAATCCGAGGATTTCTCCTTGATGCACTTGGAAAGAAACATCGCGGACACCGGGGGCCGAGCTGAGGTTCTTGACCTCCAGGACCGCTGGCCGGGAAGAGGTGGCGCACTGAGCGGCTCTTTTCGGCAGGCAAGGTGGATCTCATCTCTTGACCGACCATCAGCCGGATTAATTCCGCCTGACTCAATGACCCTGTCTCCAGTGACTTCGCCACCGTGCGGCCTTCTCGCATCACGGTGACCCGATCCGTAATGGCGAAGACTTCCTCCAGTCGATGCGAGACGAAGACCAGCGTATGACCAGCTCGTTTCAGCGTAGTCATCACCTGAAACAAGCGCTCCACCTCAGGTGGACTCAAAGACGCGGTTGGTTCGTCGAAAATGATTAACGTGGAATTGAGTGCTAGCGCTTTTGCAATCTCGACCAGCTGGCGTTGGGCCGCGGAGAGAAGGCGAACCTCGCGATCCAACGGCAACGTTTCTTTTTGACCAAGCCGGTCCAGGATCTCTTCCGCTTGGCGCTTTAGCCGGCGGTAGGAGAGCAATCCTGGCCGGCCGAGTTCCGCCAGAAAGACATTCTCGAGGACCGAAAGATCCGGGGCCAGCGAGGTCTCTTGCATGACCATCGTGATCCCATGTTGAATAGCTTCGCGCGCCGTTCGCAGGTTCAACGGGCGACCTCGCAACGTGATCGAGCCTGCGTCTCTGATGACCTGACCGGAGATGACCTTGGAGAGCGTCGACTTACCGGCTCCATTGGCACCCAGCAAGCCCATCACTTCCCCCGGATAGACGTCTAACTCTGCTCCGGACAACGCTCGCGTGCGATCGAATGCTTTCTCGATCCCAAGGGCCACAAGCATCGGCACAGAATCACCCCGAGACTGAACCGCGGCTTCGGAGTCCTCGACCTTCATCGATCTCGATGCTTACTTCATTTCATTCGCAAAAACGGTTTCCTTAATCGTCGGAAGCATCTCGTCGATATTTTTGCTCGTCACAATCACGATCGGAACCAGGACCTGTTTTTCGACCTCTTCCCCCTTAAGATGCTTAAACAAAGCTTCGCCCGAACGAACTCCCATTAAATAGGGCTGTTGCATTCCGGAGACCACGATTTCGCCCTTCTTTAGAAGGTCCACAAACTCGGGAATTCCATCAAACCCGGCGACCACGATAGATCCCTCTCTTCGAGCCGCCTTGATGGCGCGCAACGCTCCCATTGTCGGCTGATCGGTTTCGATAAACATCCCCTTCATGTTTGGATTAGCCGTTAGCATGTCCTGGGTGTATTTGAACGTTTCGCTCGCCGTATAATTCTGCATCTGCTCAAGCGCACTTTCCTTAATTGCTCCCTCTTGGAGCGCTGCCCGGAACCCCGCGGTTCGCAGCTTGCCATTATTCCTGGTCAGAGAAATTGTGACCAGTCCAACGGTGCCGTCGGTCATGCCTTTCTCCTTCATCGCGGCAACGAGCGCCTTGCCCGTCCCATAAGCGCCTTCACGATTGTCGGAGATGATGAACGATACATACTCCCCCTCGTTCGTTCCGATGTCGGCGATGACGACCGGGATGCTCGCCTTTTGGGCGAGCGCCAGGACGCTCGGACAAGTCGAGCTGTCGGTCGGCGAGATCACAATTCCGGCTACTCCACGGGCGATGGCGTCCTGTGCGTTTTTCAATTGTGTCTGAGCGTCATTATGACTATCGAACGCCTGATAACCGTACCCCTCCTTTTGGGCGACACTTTCAACACCTTTTGAAAGATAACGCCAGAAAGGTAGATCTAATCCTGGAGTTAAATAGACAATGTCCTTCGCCGAGGCAGTCAGCTGCGAACAAAGCGCTAGCGCGATCGCGGCACAGCAGAGTCCAACTAATGTATTCTTCACGGGGGGATGCATGAAGCCGAACCTGTCAGACAGGTTACGGCTTGTCGAGAAGTTTCTCCGAGACGGCCGAGGAGATTTTCCCCTCGGCACGCCACGTCATCGAGACGATGCAACTAAGCCGTGGCTGCGCTTAGAGCAGCCTGCAGCTTGGCTTCATCCTCGTGCGAAAGGGAGGTCTTAAGGATCTTTCCGCCTGTCCCCTTCAGCTCCTCCAGCGCCTTGTCCGGGGTGGCTTTTCTGACCAGGACGAAAAGGCTCGAACTGCCGGGAGTCATCGTGTCAGCCAATTCCTTCATGAAATTATCGTTGATCCCCACATCCGTCAGCGCACCGGAAGCTGCGCCTGCCGCTGCGCCCACTGCCATGCCGACGAGGGGATTCAGGAAGATCAAGCCGATGAGCGATCCCCAGAAGCCGCCGCTGACCGCCCCGACAGCCGTCAGGTTCACTGCCTGGTGCAACTTGATCTTGCCTTGATTGTCTTTGACGACGACAACCGCGTCTTCAAGATCAAGCAGGTATTCACTCTGCAGCTTCCGCAGCTTGAGGCGAACCTCTTCCGCCTTAAATGGATCATCGTAACCGACCACAATTAATGTGCTCATATTCTTGAACTGCTTCTGTCACACCGTCCAAGATGTCAATTCCGAATGGCGCTTCTTCAAAGATAAGGGCGCCAATTTAAAGGCATCAAAAAATCAAAACCAAAAGCGGCTTTTCTATGGCAAATCCATTTGTACACGTTGAACTGAACACGACCGATGTTCCCAAGGCGAAGGACTTCTACGGAAATTTGTTTGGCTGGAAACTGGAGGACGTACCAATGCCAAATGGTACCTACACGATGATCGGCGTGGGGGAGGGAACCGGCGGAGGAATTATGCAACACCCTATACCCGGCGCCCCTTCTGCCTGGCTGGCCTATGTGTTGGTCGACGATATCGCGGCTGCCACGGAAAAGGCCAGATCGCTCGGCGCCACGGTGATCAAAGACGTAACCGAGATCATCGGAGCCGGCTGGCTCAGCATTATTGTCGACCCAACCGGGGCCACGCTCGGCCTTTGGAAGCCCGAGTCGCTCCGGGTAGAGTGAGGCTCGCCGACCCATAAGCGCCTACTTGTTGTGCTAACAACTGAAAGCAGAATCGAATTGTTGCACGTCTCGATTGCGCATTTAATTTTCGCGCAGCGATAGGTGCGAGATTTATCTTACCAGCTCTCGCGCTCTTCAGGGCGCGTCGCTTAGGTGGACGGTTTCCAGGGTTGAACCAAACCCTGGGCTGAGCCCTTGAGCCCCATTGGGGCAAATTCTCTGACTGGCCTTCTACAAATGTCCAGACTCCAGAGACCGGCCTAGCTATGCTGGCAGTGTGTTTTTCACTACCAAACTCATGGTTAATACCCTTAAACCCCAGGACCCTCTAAATTATCGGTTTGTCTGACAGTTTCCGGGAGGCAATCAGGTGAATCTAGCACCTATTGCCGAAGAAAGGAACGCAGCAGGTCAATCCGGATTGGGCGCAGGAGATGAATCCTTCAGCGAATTCCTTGATAAAGTCCTATTCTGCTGCGATAAACAACGGCTAGACATGACGAAGACTGAAATCCAAGTAGCGCTCGCCGCGGCCACCGAGACCACCAAAAGAACTGCCGGAGTATTCCTCGAGACGCTCTGCGCGCTCGCATACAAAGAGACGAAAAAAACTGGCGAATTCGTCCTGCCTGGTTTTGGCAAGCTCGTAAAGCAAAAGAGAAAAGCGCGCACGGGCTTTAATCCCAAAACTCAACAGAAGATAAAGATTCCCGCGAAAACGGTGATCAAGTTTCGCGTCGCCAAGGCGGCCAAAGACGGGGTTTTAGGGGTAAAGAAGTAGTCTGGTTCCTAGCGGTTCTCTCAAGAGCGGACGTCGTGTCCGCGGTCACGCGATCAAGCATTCTTCCCGTCACTGCGAAGAGGAGGGTTGGGTGGGCTCTGCCGAAAAGCGCTAACGTGTTGTGTTCGCAGCTAGCTCGGCACGTTTACCGAGGATCACATCGGGGAATTTCGCCCCGAAGCCGAAGGGGCTAGAGGATTCGTCAAAAAGCGTTCCGTGACCGCCAGAATGCCGTCGCAGAGCTTGTAGATGCCTTTCAGGAGTACCGGAAGATCGCAGCCCAGAAGCCGTCGGGTTCTTCTCGATCTTCTCAATGAACGACTTATTGACTCGCCGCTACGTAGCTAAAGATGACATGGTCAGGAGGTCGATCGTTAATTTGCCCCCTTCAATTAACTTGTGAACACGCCCGACCGGACGACCGCCGCCGCATTTTCTCGCTATTTGAATGGAGAGATTTTGGCGGACAGCAGGTCGCTCCAATGGTCCGACCTTTATGTCCGACATTGCCGCTTTCCGCGGGTCGTTGATCGCTTTCTTGTGCCAGCGACAGCCGAGCCGCACATTAGCTGCACTATCGTTGGTTCAGCCGAATTTCTTGAACGCGATCCGGGCGGGAAATGGCTTACGCGTCATATTCGGCGGGGCGACATCTTTGTTACGCGCTCACGTACTCCCTACGAGGTCAGCTTCCGTTCGCCGGCAGGCGAAGAGCTGGAAACAATCGCCATCCATGTGGGTATTGATTCGTTCCGAGCCGCGTTGGAAGCGATCTATCCCGGCGACGCTAGCAAGGTGGAAGTGATTGATTTCTTTGGACGCGATGTCGCGCTCAGCCGCCTTTGCGCCGCTTGCGCCGACCTCCTTTCGGCGCACGTCCCGGGCAGCTCAAGGATCGTCGCTGCTATCACGCGGCTTTTCGCAACATACCTGGCTGAGAAATACACCAGCGCCACTTCAGGCAAACCAGAGATCCGTGGGGGACTGCCGATCCGCCAACTTCAGAAGTTGGGGGATTTCGTCACCGAACACCTCGCCGAGGAGATTTCCGTCGAAATCCTGGCCGAGCTAGTTCAACTCAGTCCCTTCCACTTCTCGCGTATCTTCAAGCAGTCGACCGGCATGCCGCCGCTGCGTTTCGTTACGCGGGAACGCATCACCCGTGCGCAGCAACTAATCCGCGAAACGTCGCGCAGCCTGATCGAGATCGCACTCGACGTGGGCTACAGGAGCCCGAGCCATTTCGCTCAAGTGTTCCGGCGTGTGGTTGGTGTGACGCCTACGGAGTTCCGGAGTAAGCTCTAGCAAGCAGATCTCAGGAATTTGTTACGCGCTGGTTTGTCGATTTTTCCATCCACGGAAGAAAGCATGTGGCAGATGATTTAGGGTTTCATCAACTCTTGCCCTCAACGCACGGTATATCCGCCATCGGCCGCGATCGCTTGGCCGACGACCAAGCTTGAGGCGGAGCTGCAAAGCCAAAGTACCACGTCCGCGATCTCCTCGGCACGACCAATCCGCCCGATAGGCACCTCTTTGAGCATCGCGTCGAGGGCCTCAGTCTGACCGGCGGCCTTCATTTGGTCGGACATCGCCGTCTCGATGAGACCCGGACAGACGGCATTGATGCGAATGCCCCTGGCGGCATATTCCAGAGCCGCACTCTTGGTGAGACCAATTACTCCATGTTTGGCGGCGTGATAGCTTGCCCGCTCGGGACCGCCCACGAGCCCTCCAAGCGAAGAGCAGTTGACGATCGCGCCGCTGCCCTGGGTACGCATCTGGCGCAGTTCGAACTTCATGCAACTCCAGACACCACGGAGATTAATGGCCATTACGCGGTCATAATCTTCTCGCGGATAATCCGCCGTTTCGGCCAAAACGTTTTGCACGCCGGCATTGTTGTAAGCTGCATCCAGGCGGCCGAAAGTGGCGACAGTCTGCTCAACCATAGCTTCCACCTGAACGTCATCAGCTACATCGCAATGGATGGCGAGTGCTTTGTGACCTTGGGCAGCTAGTCCCTTGGCGGCAGAACGCACTGCCTCCTCATTCCAGTCGGCTAACACCACTGAAGCACCTGATTCGGCAAAAGCCTTTGCTGTCGCGAGGCCAAGTCCAGATCCGGCACCTGTAACTAGCGCCACTTTGTTTTCATACGATATGTTCATAACTAAGATCTTCTCTGAATAGGTTAAGGTTGCGCTAAGGCTTGAAGGTTTCTTTGGCGACCGCGATAGCGGACATGGCCTTG
This sequence comes from uncultured Verrucomicrobiae bacterium, assembly GCA_963793135.1. Lineage (GTDB taxonomy): Bacteria > Verrucomicrobiota > Verrucomicrobiia > Chthoniobacterales > JAFAMB01 > JAFAMB01. The sequence goes on along the minus strand of CAWBYX010000022.1, from coordinate 7,211 downwards.
GGCCATCCGCAGTAAAATGCCAGATGGGTGATGGTTTCGATGAGCTCGGCCTCCGTGACGCCGTTCTCTCGGGCGCGTTTCAGGTGGAAGGGCAGTTGCTCGGTGTTCCCACCGGCGATCAGCGCGGTGACGGTGACAAGACTGCGGTCACGCTTAGAGAGTTCTGGACGCTCCCAGATGTCGCCAAATAGCACGTCGTCGGTGATCTGCACCAGCTTGGGCGAAAAGTCGCCGTAGGTTTTCTTGATTGCGGAAGGTTCTTTGTTCATGTTGTTTGCTCCTTGAGATTTTAGCGGTTCCTGGGTGGCCGCTGGCCCGTGGCTGTACTGCTCGTCGCTGACCTTCTCCATCCACGTGGTGTTGCTCCCATCGCTCTCCTCCTGGATCGCGATATGCGTCATCGACGAGGTTGGCGAGGCTCCATGCCAATGCTTCACTCCGGGAGGGATCAGGACGATGTCGCCTTGGTGAAACTCCTGGATGGGACCTTCCCAACTTTGGATCCAGCCGGTCCCCGCCGTCACGATCAACGCCTGGCCGACCGGATGGCTGTGCCAAGCAGAGCGTGCACCGGGCTCGAAGGTGACCAAGCCGCCGGAAGTATGCGACGGTGCCTTAGCTCCGAACAGGGGTTGAACGCGAACCGAGCCAGTAAAACGGTCGGCAGGCCCATTCTGAGGAGCTTGTGAGCCGCTGCGCACAATAGTGATTGCCGGCGAATTCGGGGTGGCATCCGCTTGGGCCGTTTGCCCCTGGCTCACGAGCGGGAACGTGGCATTTAGCAGGGATATCGACAGGAGAGCTGAGGCGAGTAGTTTCATGGTTAGTTTTTTTTGTTCGATGACGAAATTTCCGCGGTTTCCGCAGCGTTCTTTCTTTTAAGATTTGCCGGCACTACCGCTGCGCCGTCTTCGCTGTCACAAGCCGCATGCCCAAATTAGCCTCGGTGGTTGACGCTGAAGACAGCCGTTCATATCCATTTTCTTTACTGTGCTCGTCGCACTCCCTAAACCACTTCGGGCACGCGATGAGAATAGGGCATCAGCTGCGACGCTTCTCGCGGGATCGTGCTCAGCCTGTCGAGGTCTTGCTGTAAAGGATTTTGGCTGCTTACAGGGCGGCGCGGAACTCTGTCGGCGTCACTTCCACTACGCGTCGAAACACTCGAGCACAATGGCTGTGGATGGTGTATCCGACCTCCAAGGCGATCGATGGGGTGCGCGGAGTTTCATCGAAATCGGCCGCACGAAGTTGGCTACACGAGTCCAAGCCATTTCGCTCGACATTTTCGGGGATCGAAGTGTATGGCTCCCACGCAATGTCCGCTACGCCCTCTAGCCCGACGCAAAGCGCACGCGCTGGGTGAGAAGATACCCGTGATTGCGGACTAGAGCGCACCGCTTTCCCGCAAGAATACGACAGGTGCAGCACGATCCCGAGAGCAGTTACATTGGTCGATGGCCGAAGGTCTGACCGAGCCCCAATGGCTAACCTCGAAAAAATAAAACAAACGAATCATTATGACCACAAAAGCTTGCTTCTTGACGGGTGAACGCCGAATCGTGCCGAGATCGCAATGGCGGCATCGGTCGTGGGTACTTCGTTGCCCAACCAAGCCTCAGTTGCTTCTTGGTCATCGCTTAAAGGCGAATCGCGCTGCTTCTGCGCTGCGTCACGCACTTGGCTTCTGGACTCGGTTACTGCACCCTCAATGCAGACTTAGAACCGCGCTGTCTACCCTCGGTCGCTTTTACACCCGGCGGGCCTTTGGTCTACCTATGGCAGAAAGACAGCAGATCTCCGATCAGGCCGGAGACCCCCTCGAAGTACGACGGTCGGAGGCGTGGCCGTCCCTAACCATAAGTCTGAAGGAGAACCCACAATGATCTCTTGGTCGAAAGACGAACTGCGCAAGATCGCTGAGGCGGATGACTTGCACATCTCACCGTTCCGTCGAGGGAGGGTTGACGTACGGCACTCCGACTTGGATTTGGTGCGTTGCGGTCGATGACGCCCTCTACGTGCGCGGCTACAATGGGCAGGATTCTAGTTGGTATCAGGCCGCGGTGCGGCAGAAGGCCGGACGGATCATCGCCGCCGGTTTGACGAAGAAAGTCACGTTCGAGCCGGTAGACGGACCGATCAACAACCCCATCGACGATGCCTACCGGGCGAAGTACCATGGGAGCCTATACCTCAGCCCAATGATCGGCGCCCGTGCGCGCGCCGCGACAGTCAAGGTGATGCCGCGCGAGAAACAATGCAAGATCATCAATGACGCCAGCGAGTACGCAATATCGGTCGTCAAAGCTGTTTTTGAGCAACATCCTAAGTAGCGTGGTGGCTTATTAGCTTGCTGGAGGATTGAGCGCTTAGTCTCCCTACAGAACCTTTTTTGCGCAAGAATTCGAGAGGACCGCACGAGCTGGTTCAACTTCCGTCACAACATGAAAAATCATAACTCAAAGACAGGAATTCAAAAAATGAAAAAACGCAAACTTGGAAACAGCGACTTGGAAGTTTCGGCTATCGGGCTCGGTTGCATGGGCATGAGTTACCATCGCGGCCCCGCCCCCGACAGGAATGCAATGATAGCGCTTATTCGCAAAGCGGTGGAGCTTGGCATTACCTTTTTCGATACCGCAGAAGTCTACGGGCCTTTCATCAACGAAGAACTTGTGGGCGAAGCGCTTTTTCCTTTCCGCGAGGATGTGGTCATTGCGACGAAGTTCGGGTCCAATATTGAGAACGGAAAGTCGACGGGTCTAAACAGTCGACCGGAGCATATCCTCCAAGTTGCCGAAGAATCACTCAAACGACTCAAATGCGAAAGCATCGACCTCTTCTACCAGCACCGCTTGGACCCCAACGTTCCAATTGAGGACGTGGCGGGGACCGTGAAGGGTTTAATTCAGCAAGGCAAGGTGAAGCATTTCGGTCTTTGCGAAGTGAGCGCACAAACGATTCGTCGCGCCCATGTCGTTCAGCCTCTTACCGCTGTGCAGAGCGAATATTCCCTGATGTGGAGACAGCCGGAAGAGGAGGTCCTGCCGACACTCGAAGAACTCGGTATCGGTTTTGTTCCTTACAGTCCGCTCGGCAGAGGTTACCTGGCCGGCGCTTTGAACGAACAGACGAAGTTCGATAGCCGTAACGACAATCGCGCCACCTTGCCTCGCTTCACCGCAGAGGCGATGAAAGCGAACCGGGTTCTGGTCGATCTGCTCAATGAATTTGGTCAACGGAAAGGAGCGACCTTGTCCCAAGTCGCGCTCGCCTGGGTGCTCTCTCAAAAACCTTGGATCGTTCCCATTCCCGGCACCACCAAGCTGGAGCGTCTGGAAGAGAATCTGAGATCGGTAGACTTTGAATTCACTCCCGAAGAATGGCGCGACCTCAATCACGCCGTCTCGAACATTAAGTTACAGGGGGATCGATATCCCACAGATGAGGAAAAACGAGTTGGACGTTGAAAAACCAGTTTGACCTCCTTTTCCAGAAGGACGAGCCTGTCACCCCATTTTTAGTAGCGTTATAACCCCAAAACTTATGCAAACCGCAAGGACCTGGAAAACTAAATGCCCACTGCATTCGAAGGAAAAGTAGCACTTGTACTGAGCGGCCGGCGGCATCGGACTCGCCACCGCAAAAGCGTTTGCCCTGGCGGGTGCCTCCGTAGTGGTCGCCGATCAAAACGAAGCGTCGCACCGATACGACGAAGCATGGCTAGGGATAGTTCTTAATACTAACAAGACTGGCTCAGGGCTATCGAACGTAAAAATCCTTATAACTCTGGTCGCGGAGAGGGATGGCGTTAGGGGAAGAGGATCTGGGCATTTTTCCATCCGGATAAACGTCGTTTTGGCTTTAAAACGCTTGCCCTAAGACTTCCTCTTTGAACCTTTTGACGAGTTCAGGAATGGCAGTGGGGATGTGTATTTAGCTTTGGCGCGGTTGTGGCCAGGTCCCGAGGCCGTGAGTGGCGTTCAACTCGTCCATCCTATGAAGACTGTATGTCCATGCTAACGCCTCTTACAGATCTAGCAGGCTGATCTGCAAAAGCCGGGCTCCTTCGGCTAGCAGGGCGGCTGCACGATGGTAGGCTTTATTGAGTTGAACCCAGCTTCTCCGACGCGGACTGGGCGGTAGAGGCACCCAGCATGTCAGCCGCCTAGTATGTTTTTATACTGTAGTGATGTGCCTTTCTCTATATCCTCATATAAAACTTCCGGTTAGACTTCTGATTTGCGGTTGTTCGTTCGTCGTCCGATGTTCCCGAGCGGCTGAATAGAGAGGTATTGCCGGCGAGAAAATGCTATGAGCGAGAGCGAAATCCCCTTCGACGTTTTAGCCGATGCGGCCGCTGACGGCGTCATTCTGATCGACGACCAGAGTACCATCTTGTTCGTAAATCCTGCCGCAGGGCAAATCTTTGGTTACGAGCCAGCTGAGATGATGGGCAAGAACCTTACCTACCTGATGCCTGAGCGTCATAGGCAGAACTACCTGACCTCTCTGAAGAGATACTTCGAAACAGGCCAGAGCCACATTCCCAAGAGGAGTGCGCCACTAAAGGGCCTGCACAAGAGCGGCCAGGAGTTCCCGGTGGAGGTCTCTTGGGCCGAGCACACCAGTCACGGCAAGCGTTTCTTAACAGGCTTTGTGCGTGACGTCACTGACCGCAAGCGCATGGAGCAATTGCGGGAAAGACGTATGCGCCATGCGGCCATAAACGAGGAGATCCACGCCGCTTTCGCCAGCAGGGCCCACAGCGGCTTGCAGAGCATCCTGCAGGCCAGCGCGGAGGCCGTGGTGCACCATCTGGACGCAGCGTTCGCACGCATTTGGATGTTGAACGACCGGGAAAGCCTGCTGGAGTTGCAGGCTAGCGCCGGTCAGTATACACGCTTGAACGGCGAGTTTGCCCGGATCCAGATCGGCGAGCGGCACGTGGGCTTCGTCGCACAGCAGCGCAAACCCTACATTGTGAACGACCTCGTAAACGATGCACGCACAGAGCATCGCGAGTGGGCGAAAAAGGAGCAGATCATCGCCCTAGCTGGTTACCCATTGCTGGTCGAGGGCCACCTGGTTGGGGTGCTCGCATTGTTTGCGCGTCGAACACTGGGATCGGACACTCTCGAGGCGCTCGCGTCGGTGGCCGATACCGTCGCTCAAGGTGCCAAGCGCAAGCAGACCGAAGAGAAGCTCGTTGCGCACCAGAGACAGTTGGAGGAGGCCCAACTCCTCGCACACCTCGGCAGCTGGAGCTGGAAGCTCCCGACCGGTGTCCTGACCTGGTCGGACGAGCTTTACCGTATTTTTGGGCGGGATAAAGATGCATTCCGCCCCACTCACCAGGCATTCCTGGATCTCGTCCACCCCGACGATCGGGCACTCTTCGAAGGAGCTCTCGACGAATGCCTAAAGGGTCATCGGCCCTACGATTGCGAATTTCGCATTGTCCATCCGGACGGCACGGCGCGAACCCTGCACTCTATCGGACAAGTGATCTTTGACGAAATGGGCAAACCGCTCCGCATGACCGGAATGGCGCAGGACATTACCGAGCGCAAGCGGGCTGAGGAGAAACTGCGGGAGAGCGAAGAACGATTTAGGCAGCTCACGGAGAACATCGGCGAGTTGTTTTGGCTCGCCGATGCCGAGCTTCAATCGATTATTTACATCAGCCCGGCTTACGAAACCATTTGGCACCGCTCTTGCGAGAGTCTTTATGCCGAACCCAACGCATGGCTTGGCGCGATTCATCCGGAAGATCGCCCGCGGGTGCTCGATGCGCGTAAGGTTCGGACGGACGCTGCCTACGAACTCGAATATCGCATCGTTCGTCCCGATGGCGCGGTGCGCTGGATCCGCGATCAGGCCTTCCCGGTGCTTGATGCTGCGGGCCGGATAATCCGGATGGCGGGCGTCGCCGAAGACGTGACCGAACGGCGCCAGTTGGAAATGCAGCTGCACCAAGTTCAAAAGATGGACGCGGTCGGTCAATTGGCCGCCGGGGTGGCCCACGACTTCAACAACCTGCTAGCGGTCATCTCCGGCCACAGCGAGCTGTTGGCAATGCGCTCGCCTTTGGACGACCGGTGGCGCGACTCCATCGCCGAGATCCGCCGGGCGACGAAGCTCGGGAGTACCACAATCCGACAGCTGTTGGCTCTCAGCTGCCAGCAGATCCTTGAACCTAAGATTTTGGATCTGAATGCCGTTGTGGCCGACGCGGAGAAGATGCTGCGGCGACTCATCGGCGAGGACGTGCGCTTAGCCACCCTTCTTCAACCGCGCATTAGCCCCGTGCGGGCGGATATGGGGCAACTCAACCAAGTGATTCTGAACTTGGCCGTCAACGCCCGCGACGCTATGCCCCAAGGCGGCAGTCTGACGCTAGAAACGCGCGAGCTCGATCTGGACGCGGCCTACGCCGAGGCCCACCCGGAGGTCCGGCCGGGCCGCTACGTGCTCTTGACGGTTACCGATACGGGCAGGGGAATGGCGCCCGATGTGCAAGCGCGCATCTTTGAGCCCTTTTTCACCAACAAAGCCGAAGGCCGGGGTACCGGGCTGGGCCTCGCGGTGGTGCTCGGCATTGTCCGACAGAGCGGGGGTCACATCGACGTCGAGAGCAGACCGGGTGTAGGAGCCAAGTTTAAAATATACCTGCCAACGGTGCACGGACTCGCGGAGGGGCCGGCACAGAGCGCCCCTCCTAGCCCGGTTGGGGGCAGTGAAACGGTTCTGTTGGTCGAAGATGAGGAGCCGGTTCGAAGCGTAACCACTCTCTTATTAGAGGCCCTCGGTTACCGGGTGCTCCAAGCCGAAAACGGCCAGGATGCCTTGCGCCTCTTCGAGGCCAGCCGGGAGAAGATCGATCTGTTGATGGCCGACGTGGTTATGCCGGACCTGAGCGGCCGCGAGGTGGCAGAGGCGCTCCAGGCTATGGACCCTTACCTAAAGGTGCTCTTCCAGAGTGGCTATACCGACGATACGGTGGTTCGCCGGGGCATTTTGCGCGCAGAAGTAGCGTTCCTGAAGAAGCCCTTCTCACTCGATGATCTGGCCAGAAAGGTTCGCGAGGCGTTGGATCGGCCACCGAATTCGTCCCATTAAATTAAAGTCCGTCAATTGGGTTTCGCGAAGAACTATACGCGCCATGGAAATCCACAACCCGCTGTCCGTGTCATTTGCAGTTAAAT
>CAWBYX010000021.1:0-43125 GCA_963793135.1 uncultured Verrucomicrobiae bacterium | reverse complement strand
AGCGTCCCGCTTTATACCCTCTTCCGGCGATCCGCATTCGGGCGCCCTGCGCCCAATCGCCGTCGTCCACGAAAATCACCGGAGCACGATGACAATTTATGATTAAGATTAAGATAGAACCTTGAGAACCTCGTAGCAGGCGCCCATGGTGTGATAATCCACCTTGCCCGCCGGGCTCTTTTCATCACTATAACGGTGATTATCCCGGGTGAGAATTCGGAACCAGGCGCCGTACTGGTGATCGACAAAGTGCTCCCAACAATAGGACCAAATCGATCATACCAGTCCCAATATTGTGCTTGGCCGGTGTGGGCTCCGAGGAGGGCTGCCGCGGCCAGCGACTCGGCCTGGACCCAGAAATATTTGTCGCTATCGCAAATGGTGTCGTCAGGGGCGAAACCGTAGTAAATGCCTCCATATTGATCATCCCATGCTTTGGCCATCCCAGCGGAGAATAATTCTCCGGCGCGAATGACTAGCCAGTCCGTATCGCCTTCAAGATGCTCTTTGTGACGCTCCAGGATGAGAAGCAGCTTTGCCCATTCGGTCAGATGGCCCGGCTGATAGCCCCACGGCCGGAAAATGTTGGTTTTGTCATTGCGATTGTATTCCCAATCGACGGACCAATCGGGATGGTAATGTTCCCAGACCAGTCCTCCCGCAAGTTGGGCCTGGCGTAAAGTAATATGGCGGGCAATCAGCACGGCGCGCTCCAGGTAGCGACGTTCTCCTGTCGCTTCGAACGCGGCGATCAAAGCTTCACAGCCATGCATGTTGGCATTCTGGCCACGATACGGAAAAAGTGTTTTCCAATCGCCGGTCGCCTCATCGGCATACAGGCCGTATTCCTGCGACCAAAACCGTTCCTCCATCAGATCGAAAGTCTCGCTGAGATATTCTCTCGCCTCAGCCAGGCCGGCACGGAACGCGCAGGCGTAGGCCAGCAGAACAAAGGCGAGCCCGTAGCAATGGTTGGTGGGATCTTCGATCTCGGATTTGCCGTCCGGGAACCTCAGTACCCACGCATACCCGCGGGTGGTTGGGTTGCGATGGACGTTTCGAAGGAAAGCCAAACCGTGTTTTACCCCCTGAAGGTACTCTTCCCGGTGAAAGTGTTGATAGGCCATCGAATAGTTAAAGACAAAGCGCGTACTGCTCACCAGGTGACGGGTGACGGTGTCATAGACGGTGCCGTCATCTTTGTAATAGTGGTAAAACCCTCCTAAAGGATCAACGGCTCGAGGGTGGTAGAAGTCCATGGTATGCTGAACATGTTTCAGCAGAAAGTCGCGGCTGCGGAAGTCGGGTGGAAAGGCGGACATAAAAACCTTGTTCGTTTTAAAGCAGGGGAAGAACGTACAAATTCCGACGTTATCTGAACTGACTCCCGAGTTCACGCAAAATAAGAGGCATCCTGGCCGGAGACGTGCGCTGTCTCCTAAAGATTCCGCAGAAACTTCGAAACTCTTCGTTCCCAATCCATTTATAGATAAATGAAGGCCGACGAGCCCATCTGGAGTCCTATTCCGATTTGGCGCTTCGTCCGCCTCTTGACTTGAGAAATCGCCAACTGACCTCCAGCAAATAGATTTTATTAGGGGACGGCACACTAGCGAAAGAGGGGAGGATGCAAACGAGATTGAAAAGTACTTCGACTTTTACGGCTCTCCTGAACCCGGTTTATCGGAAGCTTTGGTTGGCGAGCGTGCTTTCCGGAGTTTGCGTTGGGGCTCACGACTGTGCCGCCACCTGGGTGATGTACAAGCTCAGCCCCTCGACCTTGTTCTTATCATTAATGTCAACGGTCGCGTCTTTGCCTTTCTTTTTATTTACTCTGCCGGCAGGAGCTTTGGCCGATATCGTCGACCGCCGGAAGTTGATTTCGACGATGAATCTCTGGTTGGCGGTGGCTGCCGGTTCCCTTGCTCTCCTGGCTTCGTTCCGGCTGCTAAATCCATACATTTTGCTAGCTTTCGTGTTCCTGATTGGAACCGGGTTCGCCTTTAACGCGCCTGCCTGGACAGCGATCGTACCAGAAGTGGTCTCAGACGAGGAATTGCCATCGGCTGCCACCCTGAGCGGCTTGCAACTGAATATCTCCGGAATAATCGGGCCCGCTCTCGGCGGCATGCTGCTGCCCTTGATTGGAGCAAATTGGGTGTTTGCCGTGAATGCGATTTGTTTCCTGGTCGTCATTCTGGCGATCTCACAATGGAAACAAGAAAAAGGACCGTCGAAACTGCCCAGTGGAGAACTTCCTCGAATCCTTTTTGACCGCGATTCGTTATGTTCGCTATGCCCCTGGGATCCAGGTGGTATTAGCTCGCAACGTCCTGTTCGCCTTTTTCATAGCCCTCATCCCGGCGCTTATGCCGGTCATTGGACTAAGAGAACTGCGACTCACCGCTGCAGGTTGCGGAATTCTCTTCAGCTCTATGGGTGCCGGCTCGGTGGTTGGCGCAATTTTTGTCGTACCCTGGGCCCGAGCACGTTTTTGCTCCAACAAGCTTACCTTAATCGCAAATCTATTGGTCGGGGTTGTCTACCTGCTTATGTCGCTGGTCCGTGACCAGACAATCTTTATGCTGGTAGCCGCCTTGGCGGGCTTAGGGTGGACTTTGTCTGCCGCGGAACTCTGGGTGGTGGCGCAGCGGGCGATGCCGAGCTGGGCAAGAGGCCGTATCAATGCGACCGTTATCATGGCTGCGCAGGGGGCGATGGCTATTGGGGGCGTTGTTTGGGGATCGGCAGCCGCCCTCTTGGGAGTGAACCATACCTTGATCGGCGGGGCAGTCCTATTGTTCATCAGCTTGATTCTGGCGATTCCTTTATCGATTAATTTCACCGAGAAGCTAGAGCTCGATCCTGGAACGGTGACTAATTTTTCCCATCAACTGATCCACTTGCCTGACCCTCAAGAGGGACCAGTGGCGATCACCTATGAGTTTGAGGTGGATCGGGCGCGCGAAAGCCAGTTTATGGAATTGATGAGACACCTGCGACTGATTCATCTCCGAAACGGTGCGTTTAGCTGGCGGCTGCATGAAGATCTGACCCGGTTCAACATCTTTCGCATAGAGATGATGGTACCGTCCTGGACTCAATATGTATTGCAGCGCGAGCGGATGACGAAAGCCGATAAAAATTTTGTCGAGCAAGCGAAAAGCTTCCATGTCGGAGAAGGTCCGATCAAGGAGAGGATATTTCTTTGTGTGAATAAGGCACTGCAAAGTTACCGCGGCTTTGCTGAGAGGCCATGAGACTACAGAAGAGCCGTTAAAGCTAGCTACAACCTCAAATCGGAGTCAGGACCCGCCCTCTCAAAAATCAGTTTTGGAGCACATCGAAAAAGTGAGAGCCATGTCGCTCATCTAGGCTATTATTATGTTCCGAGGGTTTAACGAATCAATGAGAGGGGATTGGGTACAGATTATGAACCGAAAAACAGGTTATCGAGGCTTGGTGAAACGCAGTTTCATAACCACGCGGAAGAGGACCGCATAATCGAATGAAGTCTGAAGTCCAATATTCGGATGACCATTTCGGGCCTACAGCCGTCCTGGTGGACGGTCAGGAGATACGCAACTGCCCGACCTGCAAGGCACCGCTTTCAGCGAATGCTGCTAGTCAGTTCTGCCCGGTTTGTATGTTGCGCAGCGCGTTGGCGGACGATTTGAGTGGAAAAGAATCTACCGGAATGATTTTCGATGATTCCTTGAAGTATAGATTCGAGCATTTTGAGCTCATGACGGGCGAAGACGGGATGCCGGTCGAGTTGGGTCGAGGTGCCATGGGCGTGACCTACAAGGCGCTCGACGTCGGTCTCCGATGTCCTGTCGCGCTCAAGGTGATTAGCGAACGACACCTAAACGACGAATCGGTGCGGCTTCGTTTCTTGCGCGAAGCCCGCGCGGCAGCCAGCTTGCGTCATCCAAATGTTGCCTCGGTCTTTCACCTCGGCAGAAAGGGCGAGAATTACTTCTACGCGATGGAGTTTGTTAACGGGGAAACGCTCGAGCACCTCATCAAACGTTTCGGCCGTATTGAGGTAAAATTGGCGCTGGAAATTGCGGCCCAGGTCGCCACCGGCTTGGCCGCGGTCCAAAAGCAGAAACTTGTTCACCGAGACATTAAACCGAGCAACATCATGGTGACCTTTGAGGAGGATGCCGTGACTGCGAAAATCATCGACCTCGGTCTAGCCCAGGTAGCCAATGAACCAGGTTCTCAATCCGCGTTATCGATCCACGGCGGCTTTGCCGGGACCCCGGAGTTTGCCAGTCCGGAGCAGTTTGCAGGATTCGGCATCGATATCCGATCGGATCTTTACTCGCTGGGCGTGGTGCTCTGGAATATGCTGACCGGCCACGTGCTTTTCAGGGGTTCCCCTTCTGAATTAATGTATCAGCATCAGCACGCACCGCCGCCGATTGAACAACTTGAAGGTATCCCGCGGTCGGTCACCGCGCTGCTGGAGATGCTCCTGGAAAAAGATGCAGCGCGTCGTTTTCAGACTCCTGCCGAATTCATCAGGATGATCTCGACGGTTACCACGACTATCGACGCAGTTCCAATCGCCCGCCGGAACACCGAGAGAAGGGAACCTGCCAGGCCCGGCGAGGGAAGTCTTAAGCTATTTGCAAGCCTGCGGCCGGAGAAAATTTCGGTAGCCAAATTGCCCGTGACAGGAAGCGATGTCTTTGGGCGGGAGGAGGATCTTGTTATTCTGGATAAAGCCTGGGCCAATCCGAATGTCAATGTCGTCACGATCGTCGCCTGGGCAGGGGTCGGCAAGTCGACGCTCATCAACCATTGGCTCCGACGCTTGGCTGCCGACCATTATCGTTCCGCAGAACTCATTTTTAGCTGGTCCTTCTATCAGCAGGGCACCAGCGGGAACTCTTCGTCTGCAGATGAATTTCTCGATGCTGCCTTATCGTGGTTTGGAGACCCAGATCCCAGGATTGGAACGGCATGGGAAAAGGGCGAAAGATTGGCGAAACTCGTTGCCCATCGTCGAACGCTGCTGGTTCTCGACGGCTTGGAGCCGCTGCAAAATCCGCCTGGCCCCCAGGAAGGACGGGTACGTGAGTCTTCCTTCCAGGCGCTGCTGCGCGAACTTGCTGCCTTCAATACGGGCTTTGCGTGATTACCACGCGCTTGCCGGTCGCGGATCTGGCAGATCACGAGCGCACCTCTGCTTTGCGCCTGGATCTGGAACAATTGTCGAGTGATGCCGGCGCGAAGCTGCTTCGAGCACTGGGCGTAAAGGGAAATGAGTCGGAGTTGCGAAGTGCCAGCGAAGAGTTCAGCGGCCATTGTCTAGCTCTCACGCTGCTGGGCAGCTATTTAACCGATGCCTACAAGGGCGACATTCGTTGCCGCCGGGAGGTATCAGCACGTCTGGCGGACGACGTCCGACAGGGAGTTCACGCCCGAAAGGTTATGGACTCTTATCAAACGTGGTTCGGGCCGGGGCCCGAGCTGTCATTCCTGCGCATCTTAGGCCTCTTTGATCGGCCGGTGGACGAAAGAGTGCTTGCCGCGCTGCTCAAACCGCCTGCTATCGCAGGCCTGACAGAACCCCTGGCGAATTTGAGTCCAACCGAGTGGCGAACGCTTCTTGCCAGGCTTAGAAGAGCCAGACTCCTCGCAGCCGAAGACCCTCACAACCGTGGACATTTGGACACGCACCCCCTCGTTCGGGAATACCTGGGCGAACAGCTTCGAAGTCAACAAACGGAGGCTTGGAAGGAATGCAACCGGCGGCTCTACTATCACTATCGAGAAATTGCCCCGCAGCTGCCCGACAATTTCCGGGAAATGGAGCCGCTTTTCTTAGCCGTCATCTGCGGCTGCCATGCCGGTTTATTTCGCGATGCGCTCCATGAAGTTTATATTCCGCGGATTCAGCGAGGAAAGGCTTCATTCGCCGCGAACGTCCTCGGAGCCAGAGGGACGGCACTCTCTGTCTTGGCTCATTTCTTCAAACCGGGACGCTGGGGTTTGCCCATGGAAACGAACGTTGAGGGCCAAAGTCTAACTTCAGAAGATCAGATCTTTATTCTCGCGCAGGCAGCGCTCTATTTAACGGTCACGCGAGGCTTCGCAGCACCGGAAGCTCGGGTTTGTCACGAGCACGTGGAGTCCTTTTGTCATTCACTCAATCGCCCCCTGCTCCTTCATTCCGCGCTGATGGGACAATGGCGCTATTCCCTCCTGACCGACAAGCTCGCTGTCGCGATGAAGAATGCACAACGAATTGACGCCCTGGCGCAGGAGCAGAACGATGCTGCGCTAATGCTCGGAGCCTCTCGCGCTTTGGCCTGCACGCAGTACTTTCTCGGCGATTTCGACGCCGCACGCCAATCCGCGATACGGGGTCTTCATTTCTGGCGCTCAGGAGACGTCCAATCGCAGGTCCAAGAAGTCGATCCGCCTGTCGTCGCTTGTCTGACTGATAGGGCGCAATCAGAGTGGCATTTCGGGGAGATCGACACTAGCAAAGCGACCATGGCGGAAGCCATCGCCGTGGCGAAAGACCTGGATGACATGCACGGGATAGCGGAAGCACTCTATTTCGCGGCCTGCCTCAGCCACTACGACCGGAATCCTGCCGAAGTGGAACGTCTAACCTCCGATTTAATTGAACTTTCAACCCGTCAAGATTTTGCCCTTTACCTAATTCGCGGAACCATTCTCCGCGGCTGGGCGCGGAGCGCTGCAGGCGACACGGTGAAAAGCCTTTCGTGGATCGAGGAAGGGATAGAAGACTGGCGCGCAACGGGCGCAACGCTATGTGTGCCATTTTTCCTTGCACTCAAGGCCGAGGCTCTGTACCTGGCCGATCGTATCTCCGAAGCGCTTGGGGTAATCAATGAAGCAAAAGAACTGGTCGAAAGATCTGAAGAGCGCTGGTGGTCTGCGGAACTCTACCGGCTCTGCGCTGTGTTTCTCGCCGCGCTCGGCGCTGCTCCGACGGTCATCGAGGCTTCTTTTCGCGAATCCTTCCGTACGGCCAAGCGGCAGCAGTCGGCTGCACTGGCGAAGCGCGCGGAAACGACCTACGCAGAGTACCGTCGAAAAAAAGCAAGCGGGTCGGGAGGACGTGGATTCCGACTGTCTCTTTGAGATTCGAAAGGCAAAAACGCCGGCCGGGATCCACAAAAGCGGTCTGCGGCGAACATCTATGGTCCCTCTACTACGGCAAGGAGAACCCGGTTGGTCATCAGGACATTTGTAATAGCGTCTGGTGATCAGCTGCCTCCTAAGTTTAATCCCCGGATCAGATCGACCATCCAATTATGAGCGAAGCACAACAGATCCGTTTTCGGGTAAAGGTGAAACGCCCCGATGAAGCAAGGGAGTATCTCGTCGTCATGGATTTGCAGACTCTTCAAGACGAAGCGATCGGTTACCCATTGGTGAGAGCAGCGGAAGGTATAAAGCTAAATTTTCTCGTTGATGTTCAACAAGATCAATTCGTCGAAGTCAGCGAAGAGGAGATGTCCAAAATGCAATTACGCTCGGTTCCTTCTTCCCGTCACGATATGGAACTCTGGGAGATTCTAAGCTAGTCGCACGCGATTTCGGGCCATCCAAGCGATAGCGGGCGTATTTTACTTTTCTTATAGTTGAAGAAACGCAGTTGTCCGTTCGAAAACGATCCTAGGATATTATGAGTGTCAACGTCAGTGATTTCCTGATCCAGCGTTTAAACGAGTGGGGAATTCGGCGAATCTATGGATTTCCTGGCGACGGCATCAATGGCATCATTGGCGCCATCGGGCGCGCCGGTGACAAGGTGGATTACGTTCAGGTCCGCCATGAGGAGATGTCGGCATTTATGGCCTGCGCCCATTCCAAGTTCACCGGTGAAGTGGGTGTCTGTCTGGCCACTAGCGGACCGGGCGCCATTCATCTGCTCAACGGGTTGTACGATGCTAAAATGGATCACCAGAGCGTGGTCGCGATTGTAGGGCAGCAAGCCCGTACGGCAATGGGCGGCGATTACCAGCAGGAAGTCGACTTGGTCACGCTCTTTAAAGACGTCGCCGGTGAGTACGTTCATATGGCCACGGTGGCCCCGCAGATGCGTCATCTTGTAGACCGGGCTGTCCGGATCGCCAAGGCCGAACGGACCGTCACCTGTATCATCGTGCCCAATGATTTGCAGGAAGTCGATTACGAGGAACCGCCTCGTATCCATGGAACACTCTTCAGCGGAGTGGGCTTCTGCAGTCCCCGCGTCCTTCCAAACGACTCTGACCTACGTCGCGCTGCTGACGTCCTGAATGCCGGCAAGAAAGTCGCGATGCTTGTCGGCGCGGGCGCGCTGCAGGCGGCGGACGAAGTACTCCAGATTTCAGACCTTCTCGGCGCGGGCATCTCCAAAGCGCTGCTGGGCAAGGCGGTGATCCCGGACGACGCGCCCGGCTGTTGCGGTGCGATCGGTCTTCTTGGTACCAAGCCCAGCTGGGACATGATGATGAACTGTGACACGCTGCTGGTGATTGGGAGTTCCTTCCCTTATTCCGAATTTTTGCCAAAAGAAGGTCAAGCCCGTGGCGTGCAGATCGAGATCGACGGCAAAATGTCGTCTATTCGTTATCCAATGGAGGTGCCGCTGGTGGGCGATAGCGCGGAGACTCTGCGAGCGCTAATCCCTCTGCTTACTCGCAAGACAGACAGGTCTTGGCGTGAGACGATCGATAAGAACATCGCCGATTGGTGGAAGGTCCTCGAAGCTCGCGCCATGAACTCGGCGGATCCGATCAACCCGGAACGCGTGTTTTGGGAACTCTCACCCAGGTTGCCCGAAAACTGCATCCTCTCCTCCGATAGCGGTAGCGCGGCGAATTGGTTCGCGCGCGATTTAAAGATTCGTCGAGGGATGATGGCAAGTCTTTCCGGGAATCTCGCCACCATGGGCCCGGGCGTGCCTTACGCCATCGCCGCGAAGTTCGCGTGGCCGGATCGAGTCGCGATTGCCCTGGTGGGTGACGGCGCCATGCTGATGAACGGGATGAATGAGTTGGTAACCATCGCCAACTACTGGAAGGAATGGAGCGATCCGCGGCTCATCATCCTGGTTTTGGCCAACCACGATCTTAACCAGGTCACCTGGGAGCAGCGGATCATGAATGCTGATCCGAAATTCAAGCCTAGCCAGGAGGTGCCAGATTTTCATTTCGCCCGCTACGCCGAGATGCTCGGGCTAACCGGGATCCGGGTAGACCAACCCGAGCAAATCGGGCCGGCCTGGGATGAAGCGCTGGCCGCCAATCGGCCAGTGGTCATCGAAGCAGTCACAGATCCGGAAGTGCCGCCGCTGCCGCCGCATATCACTTTCAAACAGGCAATGAATTTCAGCAAATCGCTCCTTTATGATTCAGCCCGCAAAGGAATGTTCCGCGGCGCGATGAAGGATATGGTGGAGAGCGTTCTTCCCCACAAAAGCTAAGCCTGGGGGAAGTGTCAGTGCCAGTGCCAGTGAACAGAGATCTGTTTGAAAGATTTGAGGCTGCAAATATGACATCTAACTCGAGCAGTATCCCTACTGACACTGACACTTGCACTGGCACTTCCAAAGGTGGCCCAATGATCGAGAACATTGCTGTTTCATGTTACACTATTCCGACGGAAACGCCCGAATCGGACGGGACACTATCTTGGACCGAAACGACGCTGGTGTTAGTGGAAGCGCAGGCGGGCGGAGAAAAAGGCATCGGCTACTCCTATGCGGATGTCGCGACAGGGAAGTTGGTGGAATCGCTCCTCAGTGGCGTCGTCAAGGGAACGAATGCGTTTGACGTTCCCGGTTCCCATAAACTCCATGCTTCACAAAATCCGCAATCTTGGCCGGCCCGGTATCACATCGATGGCCATTTCTGCGGTAGATAATGCTCTATGGGATTTGAAATCCAAACTTCTCGGTGTGTCGTTGCTTGATTTGCTCGGGGCGGTGCGCGAAAGCGCCATGATCTATGGGAGCGGAGGATTCACGTCCTATTCGATAGCCGAGCTGCAAAAGCAATTGGGCGATTGGGCCGCGCAAGGCATTAAAATGGTCAAAATGAAGATTGGCCGCGAGCCAGCGGCCGATTTTGAACGAGTGCGCGCGGCTAGAGAGGCCATCGGACCAACTGGTGGAGCTCTACGTAGACGCTAATGGAGCGTATTCGCGCAAACAGGCACTTGCCCAAGCAGAACAATTTGCCGAACTCGATGTGCGTTGGTTCGAGGAACCGGTGTCCTCGGATGACCTGGATGGCCTGCGTCTTCTTCGGGATCGCGCGCCCGCCGGTATGAACATCGCCGCCGGAGAATACGGCTATGATATCTGCTATTTTCGTCGGATGCTGGCAGCTGGAGCGGTGGATGTTTTGCAGGCAGACGCGACGCGCTGTGGCGGCATTACAGGGTTCTTGCAGGCAGGCATCCTCTGCGAAGCGTTCGAGTTGCCGTTTTCCTTTCACTGTGCCCCCGCGGTTCACCTGGCGGCTGCCTGCGCCTTGCCCGCGTTTTGGGTGGGAGAATATTTTTTTGACCATGCTCGCATTGAGAACAT
Source organism: uncultured Verrucomicrobiae bacterium (assembly GCA_963793135.1). Lineage (GTDB taxonomy): Bacteria > Verrucomicrobiota > Verrucomicrobiia > Chthoniobacterales > JAFAMB01 > JAFAMB01. The sequence continues at coordinate 32,555 of CAWBYX010000021.1, read as the reverse complement.
GCTTTTCGATGGCGTGTCGCAACCGATAAATGGCGCTCTAAAACCCGATCGTTCCCGGTCGGGTTGTGGTCTTGAATTTAAACGCGCCGATGCCGCGCCCTTCGCTCTGTAAACCCCAAGCCTGCGAATCGGATCGAACGAAATTATGATCATATTTTCTCGGCGGGTCCGCGCAAATCCAGAAAGCGTCGGCATTTCCGGCGATAGTTCAGAGAGTCACCTGGACCGGTTTTGGCGGAAGACGCTACCTCCCGCTTAGCGACAGAGGCGATCGCGGTAGACGCTCATATCCGGGAAGGACGTTTTCAGCGCTGCATGGCACTGATGGCCGGCGCATCTAGCATTCTGGCCGGCCTGGAGGTTTCCTATGAGCATTATCGAGGCAGCTTTGGGCAAAAGGTGATGTGGACCCCCGTGGTTCTAAGCGCGCGATGGCAGTCTCAGGGATCTGGGGCTTCTTTAATAAATGGGCCGCGCGAACCATCCTGCGCTGGACCTCGGCAGCGACACTGCTGGACAGCGTCGTCGGTTTCTACTTCCATCTGCGCGGCATCGCGCGTAAGCCCGGCGGATGGCGATTGCCGGTGGCCAACATTGTCATGGGACCCCCGATCTTTGCTCCCCTTCTTTTCGGTGTCAGCGCCTACCTCGGCTTAATCGCCTCGTTTCTCCGGGCGGAGGAAAGTGCCTGAGATCGGTTCGTCCCCAAGCCGGCTTCAAAGAATTGGCGTGCGCCTTCTTCTGCCTTAAGCCTCCTTCATGGACCGCGGAATTGCGCGATGGCCGGTTCCAAAAACATCTGGCCTTTGCGACGATCCTGAGCGCCTTCTTCAGTGGCTTCGAAGCCTTGTATTCTCACTATAAAAACAACTTCAAATACAAAGCACAGTGGTCGCCGGTGATCATTGCTCCCGCGCTGATGACGGCAGCGGCGGTTTCGATCAAAAGTCCCAAGGCAGCGCGCACCTGGTTGCCAGTCATGTCCGTGCTGGCGATTTTAGACGGCGGCGTAGGTTTCTTTTACCACGCACGCGGAGTGTTGCGGCGACCGGGCGGGTTAAAAAAACCGATCTATAACGTAGTTTACGGGCCGCCCATTTTCGCGCCGTTGCTTTTTGCTGCCTGCGGCGTCATCGGGCTGCTGGCTTGTTTGATGCGGAGAGAACGCCGATGAATCCAATAGGCGGACTGATTCAAATGATCGCCAAGGGCGGCGGCAACCGATCCATCCGGAAACCCATCAACCGCTGCCGCTCCGGAAGCAGCCCGGCTATTACCCTGGTTTCAGTACGCTTGAAGCAGCAAGCGTTTTGGGACGAAGCGACGCGCGCTAAAGTGTTGAAGCGCGTGCAGGAGACGCCACCGATTCGCTTCTTCGATCCGCGCGAAGCCAATTTGATGGAGGTGCTTGCATCACACATTTTACCGCAGGACGACCGAGAAGCTTCGCGCCGCATTCCCATCGTGCCGCGCATCGACGAGCGCCTGCACAAAGGGCAGATCCCGGGCTATCGATTTTCTACCATGCCTGCGGATGGCGATGCTTATCGGCTCGGTTTTCAAGCCATTGATCAAATAGCCAGTCAATCTTACGGCCAAACGTTCCTCAAGCTTTCCTGGCGGGAGCAAGATGAGCTTTTGAAATCGATCCACGACGGCAAGCCAAAAAGCGGCGCCGCAGAAATCTGGGAGAAAATGCCCGTGGAACGTTACTGGGCATTGCTGATGCAGGATTGCCTGGAGGCTTATTACGCGCATCCCTGGGCTTGGGACGAAATCGGTTTCGGGGGCCCGGCTTATCCGCGCGCTTACATGCGATTGGAGCATGGTGAGCCGGAGCCTTGGGAGGTCGAGGAGGTTCGTTACGAATGGCGAGCCCCGGTCGACGCAGTTTCCGATCCGAAAGAGACAGAGATCGCGACGCATCGTGAACACCCTGCGCATGGACAAGGAGGCACCCATTGAAAACACCGATTGGCGGCGCATTTACCGCGCGGGACGCTCGAGCATCTCCATCGCCTTGGATCGATGCAGACCGTCGATTTTCCGATGCGGCGGTATTCGGAAAATAAAGAGGTTGACTATCTCATCGTCGGGATCGGCGCTGCGGGGGGCGTGCTGCTTCAGAGACTTGCCCGCGCGGGCTTCGAAGTTGTCGGGATGGAAGCCGGTCCATTCTGGGACACGGAGCGCGATTGGGTCAGCGACGAGGTCGGCTCTCATCAGCTTTATTGGGAAGATCTCCGCATCACCGGCGGAAAAAATCCTCTCGCTCTCGGTTCCAACAACTGCGGCAAAGGCGTCGGAGGCGGGTCCGTACACTGGGCAGCATTCACTCCCCGTTTTCATCCTTCGGACTTTGAAGTTTACACCCGGGACGGCGTCGGCGCGGATTGGCCAATTTCTTATTGGGACCTCAAACCGTACTATGAGCTTCTGGAATTGGAGATGCCTGTCGCCGGGCCGGCTTGGTATCCTTGGGGTGATCCGCATGGTTATGCCTTTGGACCGCACCCAATGGGGGGTGTGGGCAACACTCTTATCCGAGGTTGCACGAATCTCGGCATTGGAGTAAGCGCCGGCGGACCGGTGGCCATTCTCTCTGGTTCGCGCGGCAACCGTCCCCACTGCATTTACAGGGGCTTCTGCATCCAGGGCTGCAAAGTTGGAGCGAAGGCCAGTACTCTCATCACCCATGTTCCGGACGCGCTGGAGAACGGCGCGGAAATCCGCGATCGCTGCATGGTCTCGCGAATTCATCACGATCGCAAAACTAATCGGGTCACCGGTGTCAGCTACCTGGATCAGGAAGGTAAAGAGCATTTTCAAAAAGCAAAGGTGGTCATTGTCTCTGGCTACGCCATTGAGACTCCGCGCCTGCTCCTCAATTCGGCCTGCGATGGCTACGAAAACGGCCTTGCCAATTCCAGTGACACCGTGGGCCGTTACCTGATGGCCCAAGCCGGCAACGTCATCCTGGGCCGATTCGACGAACCGGTCCGGATGTACAAAGCGCCGCCCGCCCACGCACTCACTGAAGAATTTTATGAAACGGATCCGAAACGCGGTTTTGCGCGCGGATTCGCGATCCAGACCGTTGGACCGCTACCCATCGCTTTTGCCAAGCAGATGATGGCGGCTCGGGGGAGTTGGGGATGGGGGATGCGTCGAATCATGATGGACTATAACCATTGGTCCGCTTTTGGTTTGCTCGGTGAAATTCTGCCATGGCCGGACAATCGCGTCACCCTGGCAAAGGAAACTGATCAGTTTGGACTTCGGGTGGCTCAGGTGAATTTTGACCTCCACGACAACGACGAAAAACTGATCGAATTCGGTAAAAACAAAGTTGAGCAAGTGATGCGGGCCGCCGGGGCAGAGGAAATTGTTCAAGAGGCGCGGTACGCGCATCTGGTCGGCGCAGCGCGCATGGGCAAAAATCCGGCCACCAGCGTGGTCGACAGCTTCGGACGCTCTCACGACATCGCCAACCTTTTCGTCTGCGACGGCAGCATCCTTCCCACCCAAGGGTCTGCAAACCCGGGTTTGACTATCCAAGCGCTAGCCGCGCGCACGGCGGACTATCTCATCTCCCAAGGCACTGCGATCTTTAACTCTGATAGGCGTGACATGACTCCGCCCCCGGTGCGCATCGAGCTTTCCCCGCCCGGCACTCACGGACCCGGTGTACCCCGTCTGGGTTAACACTCTCTATGAGAACTTCTCTTACCATATCGCACCATCTTTTTTAACGATAGCTATTAGCCCCCGAAGATGGATAGTTGATCCATGCCCAAAATTACTTCTCTCCAAGAGATCCTTGTTGATCAACTTAAAGATCTCTATAGCGCCGAAACGCAAATCACCAAGGCTCTTCCCAAAATGGCTAAAGCCGCCAGTTCGCCTGATTTAAAACAAGGCTTCCTGCTGCATTTGTCTCAAACAAAGGAACACGCTGTTCGGATCAAAGCCATTTGCGAAAATCTAAAGGAAAAGGCTACCGGTAAGAAGTGCATGGCGACGGCCGGTCTCGTCGAAGAAGGTCAGGAAGCAATCGATGAAAATGCCACAACTGAGGCGAAGGATGTTATGCTTATCGCGGCTGCCCAGCGGGTGGAGCATTACGAGATCGCTGGGTATACCAGCGCCATTTCACTAGCCAAAGCTCTTGGTCTAACCTCCGTCGTAAAGACCCTCTCCACAACGTTAAGCGAAGAAGTGGCAACGGACGCAAAGCTTTCCAAAGCCAACGAATCCGCGATCGCCACCACCCAAAAGAGCGAAGGATAGCGTCCCTGTCCTGACACGTCAGAAAGGGCGAACTCCATGAGCCCTTCGGGCCTGCTCTATGGGAAGCAAGATTCGTCAGAGTCCATCGAACGCTTCGTCTGCGTAGCCACGGCGTCGGTATGGTCCGCAGACACGATTCTGCGCTCGATGCCTATTACGTACGCAGGCTTCCAGCCTGTCTCAAACGATCAAAGCGACAACTTTCTATCTATCCCCGCATCAATGGCCGTGTACTTCGTGTTCGGAGGTCGAACGAGCTGTCTTTAGGTGGTCCGCCACGTGCCAGAGATAGCTGACGCCTGGTATGTCCCGTCTCGGCGCGAGATGCGCTGATGACGCCCTACGCATGCGCTCTATCGTGTATCGCTGATAATGTTCAACGCTTTCCAAGGTGATCTTCGTTGACAAAGTTCTCGGACAGATGATTCGATTTTTAAGATCGCTCGGAGTTGGAGATGCGAAATGTTGCTGAACTCCGGAGAAACAAACAAATGGCTACAGAAAAGAAAGCTCCAAGCAAACGAGAACTGATCGAGCCGACTAAAGGTGACAAACGTTATGTTCGTCGAAAAGCCGACGGCACCTTTGGGAAAACCGTGGATGTCGGCAAGTCGCTAGCCGCCGATCGGAAACACTCTGCAAAAACCAAAGTGCCCAAAGGCCAGGGGGATCGCGGCGACGTAAAAAAATAGCTCTCCAGCAAGCGGTTTCTAACGAGTTTGGCCTTGCCGTCGGAATCGGCTCTGCGATGGGACAAATCTTTAAAGAGCGTGCGAATGCCATCGCCAGGCTGGTGATCTTTGGCGGCCCGGCTTTGATTTTTGTCACCGGTGCAGTCTTTTACGCCCTCGGACAATCAGATTATCTTACCCGCGTTCATTCGCCGCTCGATCAGCCAATCCCATTCAGCCACCAGCATCATGTCGGCGGACTAGGTATCGACTGCCGCTACTGCCACACTTCGGTTACGCAATCGTCCTTTGCCGGGCTGCCGCCGACGGAAACTTGCATGACTTGTCATTCGCAAATCTGGAAGGACGCGCCGGTGCTAGAGCCGGTGCGCGACAGTTTTCAAACCGGCAACCCTATCAAGTGGACCCGCGTTTATGATCTCCCGGACTACGTCTATTTCAATCACAGCATCCATGTAAACAAAGGCGTCGCCTGCGTGACTTGTCACGGCCGGGTCGATGAGATGCCGATCACCTGGAAGACGCAGCCACTTTACATGCGGTGGTGCCTGGATTGCCATCGCCAGCCGGAAAAATTTCTACGCCAGCCTAGTGAGGTATTCGACCTGCAGTTTAAGCCGTCTCCCGATCCAATCTGCTTCGGAACGTCAGCTACTCGTTGAAAACCATGTCCATCCGCAAGGACTAACAGACTGTTATACCTGCCATCGTGATGAGCGCTGAATTGCCAATAACAAAATCTCGCTATTGGCAAAGTCTTCAAGAGGCTAGCGGTAGCCAGGCATCTGGAGAAGACTTTGCCAGGCGAGTTTCCTGATGGCGCGTCGGAATGGCTCGATCCGCTTAGCCGTCGCAGATTTCTTGAAGCTGATGAGCGCATCGATCGCGCTCGGCGGGTGTCGGCGCTTGCACCCGGCAGCCGTTGAGGGCCATCGTTCCGTATGTTCGTCAACCTGAAGAGCTCATTCCGGGACGGCCGCTTTTTTTTGCCACGGCACTGACCCTTGCCGGCTATGCGCGCGGCGTGCTGGTGGAAACGCACGAGGGCAGACCCACTAAAATCGAAGGTAACCCTGACCATCCGGCAAGTCGTGGCGCAAGTGACATTTTCATGCAGGCCGAAATCCTGGTCCTTTATGATCCGGATCGTTCGCAGGCGGTTATTGAAGACGGGCAGATCAGCACCTGGGATTCTTTTCTCGGGTATCTCAGCCGGTCGCGCACAGGAGTGGAAAAGTAATCGTGGCACTGGCCTCCGGGTCTTGACGCGGTACGAAACTTCTCCCACTTTTCGCGACCAAATGCAGCGGGTGTCGTCGAAATATCCGGCCGCAGTATGGCACGAGTACGAGCCGGTTCTGACTAACATTCCAAGCGCAATCTACCATTTCGACAAAGCCGAAATCATTTTCTCGATTGGCGCTGATTTCCTCTCCTCGGGTCCGGCAAGTTTAATCCAACAACGGGATTTCGCGGCGGCGCGGCGAGTGACCGGACGGCCGCAGGGGATGAACCGGTTGTACGTTGTCGAAAGTACGCCGAGTCTCACCGGCGCGATGGCCGACCATCGCATTTCGTTAGATCCGGAAGGGATCGCTGATTTGCTCGGCGAATCCGGAGCGCGCTGGAACCGGACGGGCTAAGCCTTCGCCCGAACAGGATAAGTTGATCTCGGCGCTGGTCGGTGACCTTCGGCAATACGCCGGCAAAAGCTTGGTGATCGCCGGCCCACACGAAGCGACCGCGATTCAAGAATTCGCCCGGTGGTGTAACGAACTTCTCGGAAACGTCAATGTGACAGTCGATTATTCTGCTCCTGACGTCGGGCGTCCCGGTTTGGGAGAGTTGGTCAAGGAGATCAACGCCGGGAGTGTTGAAACGTTACTGATCATTGGGGGAAACCCGGTCTACGACGCGCCAGCCGATCTCGAATTTGCCAGAGCCCTGGCCAAAGTTCCCAATTCAATCCACATCGACCTTTACGCCAACGAAACGGCCGAACATTGTCGATGGCACATCCCGGAAGCGCACGCTTTGGAAAGTTGGAGCGATGCCTGTGCGTTCGACGGCACCGCGACAATCATGCAACCGGTGATCGAACCTCTCTTTGCCGGGAGATCGCGGCACCAATTGCTAGCAGCTCTTTTGGAGGAGGCACGCAGCGGAAAGCTATGACATCGTTCGCGGATTTTGGCACCAGCAGTTTCCCCCGGCAGATTTTGAGAAGATCTGGCGAAAATCGTTGCATGACGGCATGGTCACCGGTTGGCGGGCGGCAGCCCACGGACCATCTGCCGGCGGCAGCCAGGCATCTGGAGCCAGCGGCTGAAGTCGGTGGGCTCAATCTTTTGATTCGCCCAGATCCGCATATCGGGGACGGCAGGTTTTCGAACAACGCGTGGCTGCAAGAACTCCCGAAACCGCTGACAAAACTGGTTTGGGATAACGCCGCATTTGTGAGCGCGGCAACGGCGGGACGATTGCAATTGGCGAATGAGGACGTGGTAGAACTTAAATACCGCGGTCGCTCGGTCCACGCGCCGGTGTGGATTCTTCCCGGCCAGGCTGACAACTGCGTAACCGTCCATCTTGGATACGGCCGGACGGCGCGCGGGTATCAGTCGGATCTGGGCTTGGATTTAACGCCAATGAGCTTCGCACGTCGGACGCACTGTGGGGCGGTCCGGGATTGCAGATTGAAAAAACGGGTCGACGGCATGCGCTTGTCACCACCCAGCACCATTATTCGATGGAGGATCGTCAACTCAATTCGGACGGGCACCTTCGCCGAGTTCGCGAAAGATCCTGCCTCGATCACCCGAACCGACGAGCCGCCCCCTGCTAAGAGCGACACGCTTTATCGGAACTACAGTTACCGGGGCCTGGCCTGGGGAATGGCGATCGACCTGAATACCTGCATCGGCTGCAGCGCGTGCACAATCGCTTGTCAGGCGGAAAATAATATTCCGGTGGTCGGGAAAGATCAGGTTGCCGCCGGACGCGAGATGCACTGGATTCGCGTTGACCGCTATTACAGCGGAGACGGCCAAAATCCGGCCACCTTCCATCAGCCGGTGCCATGCATGCAGTGCGAGAATGCGCCTTGTGAGTTGGTCTGCCCGGTCGGGGCAACGGTCCACAGCGAGGAGGGATTGAACCAGATGGTTTACAACCGATGCGTCGGGACCCGGTATTGCTCAAACAACTGCCCTTATAAAGTTCGACGTTTTAACTTTCTCGAATACGACGAAAACCGGTTTGAGGCACGCAAGCCGCTTAAGCTGATGCGCAACCCGGATGTCACGGTGCGCACTCGTGGCGTCATGGAGAAATGTACCTATTGCGTGCAGCGAATTAACGCCGTTAAAATCGATGCGGAGAAAGCAAATCGGGCGATTCGCGACGGGGAAATCACACCCGCTTGTGCGCAAGCTTGTCCAGCCGAGGCGATCGTCTTTGGCGATATCAATGACCCGAACAGCCGGGTGGCAAAGCTTAAAGCCTCGCCGCTGAACTATGCATTATTGCAAGAATTAAACACGCGTCCACGAACTACCTATCTGGCGAAGTTGAGCAATCCGAACGGGGCGCTGGGCAAAGCATGAGCAGGCAACTCAAAGAGCCAGTGGTCGCCCCGGGATACAACAGCGAGTCGGTTACTCGAAAGATCAGCGATATCGTGCTCAAACGGCCGATCACGGGAGGCTGGCTAGGCGGATTTGCCATTGCCTTTGCCTTGCTGCTGATGCTGAACTTCGCCATCGGCTGGCTGTTGCTGAAAGGAGTCGGTATCTGGGGAATCAATATCCCGGTCGCGTGGGGATTCGCGATCGTGAACTTCGTCTGGTGGATCGGCATTGGCCACGCCGGAACATTCATCTCCGCGATTCTCCTCTTACTGCAGCAAGACTGGCGCACCTCGATCAACCGGTTTGCAGAATCGATGACGCTTTTTGCCGTCGCCTGCGCCGGATTGTTTCCTCTGCTTCATCTGGGCCGCCCATGGGTTTTCTATTGGCTTTTGCCGTATCCAAACACCATGGACCTCTGGCCGCAGTGGCGAAGCCCGCTGGTCTGGGATGTCTTTGCCGTCGGCACCTATCTAACCGTTTCGCTGATGTTCTGGTATGTCGGATTGCTACCCGACCTGGCAACCATCCGCGACCGCGCCGTTCACCGGCCGGTGCAGTTGATCTATGGAATTTTCGCACTTGGCTGGCGTGGCTCGGTAAAACACTGGAAGCGGTTCCACATGGCTTACCTGTTGCTCGCGGGACTCGCGACGCCGCTGGTGCTCTCGGTGCATAGCGTAGTCTCCCTCGATTTTGCGGTCGCTATCGTCCCCGGCTGGCATTCAACCATCTTTCCGCCCTACTTTGTCGCGGGCGCCATTTTTTCCGGCTTCGCCATGGTGCTGACGCTGGCGATCCCGATCCGCAAGTTTTACGGCCTGCAGGATTTCATCACCATCCGCCATCTTGACAACTGCGCTAAAATCATGCTGGCCACCGGCCTGATGGTGGCCCATGGCTACCTCACCGAAGGTTTCATGTCCTGGTACAGCGACGACAAATTCGACATCTATATGACGCTGAACCGAATGTTCGGTCCCTATGCACCGGCCTACTGGCTTCTGATCTTTTGCAACGTCATCGTCCCGCAAGCCGTTTGGTTCAAAAAAGTTCGCACTAACCCGGCGGCGCTGTTTTTCATCGCGCTCTTGGTAAATATCGGGATGTGGACCGAGCGCTTCGTCATCGTCATTACCAGCCTGCATCGTGACTTTCTTCCTTCGTCCTGGGGTATTTACAACGGGACGCGATGGGATTGGATGACCTTGATCGGATCATTCGGTCTCTTTTTTTCGCTCCTTTTTTTATTTCTGCGCGTGCTGCCGGCAATCTCTATCTCCGAGATGCGAACTCTGGTCAGAGAAAGAAAGGAGCCGACCGGATGAAATCCAATCTTTACGGTCTGATGGCGGAATTCGCCACCCCCGAAGAGTTGCTGCGCGCAGCGCAAGGAGCCTACGAGGCCGGATATCGCAAGATGGATGCCTACAGTCCGTCACAGGTCGACGGCGTTGCCGAAGCGATCGGTTTTAACAAAACGCGGGTACCGCTCGTCGTTCTGATCGGCGGCATCATCGGCGCCCTCACTGCATACGGGATGCAATATTATTCCGCGGTGCGTGACTATCCATTGAACGTCGGAGGACGACCGCTTCATAGTTGGCCGGCCTTCATTCCGATCACCTTCGAGCTAACAGTGCTCTTTGCCGCTTTCGCCGCGGTGTTCGGTATGCTTGCTATGAACCGGCTACCGAAGCCGTACCACCCGGTTTTCAACGTTCCGGAGTTCAAACTGGCCAGCCAGACGCGCTTCTTCCTTTGTTTGCAAGCAGACGATCTGGAATTCGGCGAGGAAAGTGCCCGGCGTTTCCTCGTATCCCTTGGGCCGCTAGCGATCCATGAGGTTGAACGATGAAACTGTCTGTGTTCACTGTCTCTCGTTTTCTCGGTCCTTGGCACTGGCTGCAGAAAGGGGATGGTGAATCAACAACATCTCAAACCGCTCGCCGAGGAAACATTCTTCAAGGACGGAAGTGGAGCCCGCCCGATTCCGCCTCACACAATTGCTCGGGGTCAGTTAAATGAAGACCAGCAATTCTTCGAAGGAAAATTAGGTGGGCAATTAGTCACCACCTTTCCCGCTCCGGTGACGCGTCAGATGATCGAGCACGGACGCGAAAGCTTTGATGTTTATTGCGCCGTTTGTCACGGCAGGACCGGTGAAGGCGATGGGATGATCGTCCAGCGGGGTTTTCCGGCGCCGCCTTCGTTGCATGAGGAACGCTTGCGCAAAGCTCCGGTTGGCCATTTCTTCGATGTCATCACGAACGGCTACGGGATCATGTATCCGTACGCGTCCCGAGTGACGACCGAGGAGCGGTGGGCCATCATCGCCTACATACGTGCTCTCCAACTGAGCCAGCACGCCACCCTGGACGATGCCGATCCGGTTCACCGCGAGCAACTGCAAGCCGCCGCAAAATGATGGACAGCGCGCTCAACTCACGATTGAACCGGCTCCAGCGATACATGCTGATCGTTGGCGGGGTAGCCGCCGCGCTTTCTTTACTCGGCGGTATTTTCAATCACGCACAATTTTTCGAATCGTACCTGTTTGCCTGGTTGTTTTGGTGCGGATTATCGCTGGGCGCCCTGGTCATTGTGATGATGCAATTTCTGACCGGCGGTGTGTGGGGCCTGGCGATTCGTCGATTGTCCGAGGCCGCTTTCATGGCTCTCCCGGTTATCGCCTTGCTCTTTGCGCCGATCCTCTTCGGGATGCACGATTTGTTTCCGTGGTCGCGACCCGATGCGATTCAGACGCCCGGCTGGGTGCACAAGCACGCTTATCTCAACACCCCATTTTTCGCGGTGAGAACCATGTTTTACTTCGCGGCAGTGATCACCATGGCGCTGTTGCTCCGCCGTTGGTCAACCCAACAAGATGAGGGAGACCCCCTGGCTGCGCGCCGCCTGCGAATGTTGAGCGGCGGCGGCTTGGTTCTTTACGTGCTCTGCATGAATTTTGCCTCCACCGACTGGGTGATGTCGCTTGAACCGGAGTGGTATTCCACCATCTTCGTCATTATCTTTATGGCCGGGCAATTTCTCGTCCGCGCTTGCTCTGATGACTGCTCTGCTGGCCGTCTTTTCCGGGCACGGCTCGCTCTCTGAGAGTCTACCAACCAAAGTCTTTCACGACCTCGGGAAGATGCTTCTCGCATTCGTGATTTTCTGGATCTACGTCTCGTTTTCGCAGTTTCTGGTGATTTGGTCCGGCAATTTACCAAAAGAAATTTCGTGGTACTTGCACCGCAGCGCCGGCGGGTGGCAGTGGGTCGCCCTGGTGCTGATGCTCTCTCAATTCTTCATCCCTTTCGCGCTGCTGCTTTCACGGGCCGCAAAGCGCCACAAGTCCAGGCTGGCCATGATCGCCGTGCTTATCGTCGTTGCCAACGTGGTGAGTAATTTCTGGCTCGTCGCGCCATCCTTTCATCCCAAGCGGTTCTCCGTTCATTGGATGGACTTAGCGGAGCTTCTTGCCCTCGGCGGAATATGGAGCGTCACCTTCATTTTCTTCCTTAAACGCCGGCCTTTATTGCCGCTGCCTCTAACGGAGAGCATGCGCCATGGATGAGCGAAACCAGCCGCGGATCGGGCACCAAACGCGTAAGCGCAACCTCCGCGTGGTCACCGGGAAGGCGATTGATTTCTTCATTTCAGCAATTGCGATTTTACTGACGGGGGCGCCCTGGTGAAATTTTTCAAGCGTCGCCGTCAAGCCGCCAGCGCGCCTCGGCAAATCACCAAGACAGGTGCTCGCCGCGGATGAGCGAAATCAGCAACGGAGTGGACACCAAACGTCTGAGATCAACCTCCGCGCGGTCACCTGGACGGCAATCGGTCTTGATGATTTCAGTGATTGCCATTTTCGTCACTGTGGGAGGCTTGTTCAACCTGTTCAAGCGTCAGTATCGCATCCGCGAGCGCGCCATCGCGGATCACCACTCCCGGAAGATTGCCTCCGGCACCGCGGCTCCAAACCAATCCGACTTCCGATTTGCAACAGCTCCGGGAGGCCGAAAACGCCAAACTGAACAGCTACGGCTGGATTGACAAAAGCGCCGGCGTGATTCGGATTCCGATCGATCGCGCGATGGATTTGCTGGCTCAACGTGGATTGCCGGCGCGGGATGACGACCACGAAACGGGAGGTAAAACACCCCTTCAAATGCGGCAAGAAAAGGCGGAGGCGTCGGATCCATGAAAGCTGCTTTTGCGCTGATCTGTCTTCTCTCGTTCTTGTCTCAGGCCCCTGGGCAAAATGCCCAAGCCAAGCTCACCGCGAAGGCAGGCCTCGACCAACAACTGAATGCGCAGCTGCCGCTGAACCTCGCATTTCGCGACGAGCACGGAGCCGCCGTTCTGCTGGCTAATTATTTCGGATTAAAGCCTGTGATTCTGGTCCTCGCCTATTACGAATGCCCTAACATGTGCACGCTCGTCCTAAACGCGCTTTTACAGAGTGCACAGGATTTAAAGTTCGAGGTTGGAAAAGAATACCAAATCATTGTCGTCAGCATCGATCCGCACGAAAGGCCGGCGCTGGCAGCCGCCAAGAAACAGATCTACACCCAACGCTATGGCCGGCCGGGAACGGCAAACGGCTGGCATTTTCTCACCGGAGATGAAGCCTCGATCCGGTCAGTGGCAAACGCTATCGGATTCCGCTTTGTTTACGACCCGCAAACCAGGCAATTCGCTCATCCCAGTGTCATCACGGTGCTCACGCCGGCCGGTAAAGTTTCTCGTTATTTTGCCGGAATCGAATACCCCCCAAAAGAAGTGCGCTTAGCGCTCATCGAAGCCTCCAATAACCGCATCGGTTCTCTAACCGAACAATTGTTTTTACTTTGTTTTCACTACGACCCCGCGAGCGGGAAATACGGGCTGCTGATCAAAGACGTTATTCAGTTCGCCGGCATCAGCACGGTCCTGGTGCTGGGTTGTTGCATCGCCTTGATGATCCGGCGCGAGCACCCTCTCGCCGAGCTAAGACAAAACCATATGCGCCGGGTTTTCTCTTTCATCTTTCCGGATCAGGCCTCTAACCTCGCTCCATCAGTTGATGCGATTTTTTTCGCGCTTCTCGGCCTCTGCGCTTTCATCGCTCTGCTGGTCTTCCTGGTCGCTTTGTTTTTTTGCCTCCGGTTTCGCCGCGGCTCGAAAGCGGACCGAACACCTGCAAAAATAGGGTCGCTTGGATTCGAGCTCACTTGGACCATTATTCCGTTCCTCATTTTTCTCGGAATATTCTTTTGGGGCGCTAACGTTTTCTTCGGCATGTCGAGGCCGCCAGAGGATGCTACCGAGATCCACGTCGTCGGGAAACAGTGGATGTGGAAAATTCAACACCCGGACGGTCGACGCGAAATCAACGAGCTGCACATCCTGGTAGGGCGCCCGGTGAAATTAATCATGACCTCTGAAGACGTCATTCACGATTTTTTTGTCCCGGCCTTTCGTGCCAAACAGGACGTCGTCCCCGGCCGTTATACCACCGAATGGTTTACCCCCACCAAGCCGGGCAAATATCATCTGTTTTGCTCCCAATACTGTGGCACCAATCATTCCACGATGATCGGATGGATCTACGTGATGGAGCCTGCGGAACACGCAGAATGGTTGAACAAAGGCGCTGTTTCAGAATCGCTCGTGGCAGAGGGCGAGCGCAACTTTCACAGCTTGGGCTGTAGCGGATGTCACTCTCCGGATTCCCAGATTCATGCACCGCTTCTGGAAGGAATTTACGGCAAACCGGTGCCCCTTTCTGATGGAACCGTAGTCATCGCTGACGAGCAATACCTCCGTGATTCGATTTTGCTTCCTAACAAGCAAATTGCGGCCGGTTACGAGGCAGTCATGCCCACCTTCCAGGGGCAAATCGGCGAGGAAAAAGTTAACGCTATTGTCGCGTATATTAAATCCCTCCCTGGTTCGGAAAGGAGCCAACTGATGAATGGTGTTACTATTCGGGCCGCCTCCCAAGATGCTGCTCCGCCCCAGCTGTCTTATCTCAGCGCGCGGCGAACGATTTCGTCCTGGCTATTAACCGGCGACCATAAGCGCATCGCGCTCCTCTACATGGTGTCAATCACCCTCTTCTTTTTCGTGGGTGGCACTGCGGCAGCGCTGATGCGGCTTGAGCTCCTTTCGCCGAAAGGCGAACTCGTGACTTCCGAGACCTACAATAAGCTTTTTACGATTCACGGCGTTGTCATGGTCTGGTTCTTTCTGATCCCCTCCATCCCGACTGTCCTCGGAAATTTTCTCCTGCCCTTAATGATCGGAGCGCGCGATGTGGCCTTTCCGAGATTGAATCTGGCCAGCTGGTATCTATTCATGGTCGGCGGTGCCTTCACTCTCTTTTCGATAATTACGGGTGGTGTTGACACCGGCTGGACCTTCTACACTCCTTACAGCAGCACCTATTCGAACGGACACGTTATCGCAATGGCCGCGGGAATTTTTATCGCCGGGTTCGGCTCAATCGCGACAGGCCTGAACTTCATCGTCACCGTACACACCATGCGCGCACCTGGCTTGACCTGGTGGCGGTTACCAATTTTTGTCTGGTCACTTTACACCACCAGCATCATTTTGGTACTCGCTACTCCGGTTCTGGCAATTACCCTGGCCCTGATGGCCCTGGAGCGTGCCTTCGGGGTCGGTTTTTTTAATCCTGCTCTCGGCGGTGATCCGCTGCTTTTTCAGCACCTCTTCTGGTTCTATTCCCACCCCGCGGTTTACATTATGATTTTGCCGGGCATGGGCGTCGTCAGTGAATTGATCCCCTGTTTTTCGCGCAAGCCCCTTTTCGGCTACAAGTTTGTGGCTGCCGCCAGTCTCTCCATTGGCGTCCTCGGATTTCTGGTCTGGGGTCATCACATGTTCGTCAGCAGCCAATCCATTTATGCAGGGATGATTTTTTCCTTGCTCAGCTTCATGGTTTCCATTCCCTCGGCCATAAAAGTCTTCAACTGGACAGCCACTCTCTACAAGGGTTCAATCCGGTTTCAGACACCGATGCTGTATGCACTCGGTTTTATCGGACTCTTTACCATCGGAGGTCTGACCGGTCTGTTTCTGGCATGCCTGGCACTCGACGTACACTTGCACGACACCTACTTCGTGATCGCCCATTTTCATTATATCATGGTGGGCGGCATGGTGATGGCCTATTTGGGCGGACTTCATTTCTGGTGGCCGAAAATCACCGGCCGGATGTATCCCGAGCTCCCGGCCAAGCTAGCGGCGTTAACCGTATTTTTCGGATTTAACCTGACTTTCTTTCCGCAATTTATTCTCGGTTATCTTGGGATGCCGCGGAGGTATCCTGTCTATGCGCCGGAATTTCAAGTGCTCAATGTTTTATCGACGGCGGGCGCATCAATCCTGGCTATCGGTTACTTTTTGCCGTTAGCCTATCTGCTCTGGTCATTGCGCTACGGCGCCATCGCTGGCTCTAATCCATGGGGTGCCACGGGTCTGGAATGGACGACATCCTCGCCACCCCCGCCGGACAATTTCAAAACGACGCCACTGGTCACAGAAGGGCCATACAAGTATGATCCGAAAGCCGCGGAGGCGGAATTGGAGGCAGCCGATGGTTAGTAGATCGCCGACCCTTCCACATCAGTTCGACGATGCCGGTCAACAGCGAGAAGCCTCTACCATGGGGATGTGGCTTTTCATCGCCACAGAGATACTTTTCTTTGGCTCCATGTTTCTTGGCTATGCCGTCTATCGTTCTTCTTCTCCGCAAGCGTTTGCGGAGGCCAGCCGCCATACCTTGATTGTCTTCGGCGGGATCAACGCCGCGGTCCTTCTGATCAGCAGCACCACCATGGCGTTCGCCGTGTGGGCGGCGCGTGAAAATCGACGTTGGCAGTTGGTTTTATTCTTACTTCTAACCGCCTCCCTTAGCTGCCTCTTTCTAGTGATAAAAGGCCTCGAATATTCAAAAGAGATTAGCGAACATTTGTTGCCAGGCTCCTCGTTTCATATCGAGGCTGCGCAGCCCGCGAAAGAAGAGTTGTTTTTTTACATCTACTGGCTGATGACCGGCGTTCACGCACTCCACGTCACCATCGGTATTTTCCTGATTTTAATCTTCGCCGCGCGCGCCTGCTTCACCAATGCCTTCCTAAATCGCGACACGCCGGTGGATCTGCTGGGTCTCTATTGGCATTTTGTCGATATTGTTTGGGTCTTTTTATTCCCGCTTACTTTATCTCGTGGATCGACACTCATGAATACCAAGGCTTCTCCCGCGCGGAACTACATTCTCACTGGAGTCGGACTGCTCGGCTTGCTCGCACTGACCATCGCTACTTCTTATCTCAATCTGGGGGTGCTCAATCCTATTATCACGGTGTCGATCTCGCTGGCCAGCACCGCCCTGATTCTTTTATTCTACATGCATGTCCGCCGTATCAAGCCAATGCTGTGGTTTTTCGTCGGCGCGGGTTTCTTTTGGCTAGGAATAATGTTCGTTCTCGCATTCAGCGATTTCCTGACCAGGGGGTGGAGATAAGCGGTACTTGCGCTAGCGCACCAATGGATCAGCCCGCTCAAAGGCAGCCGGATCTATGGCAACTGCTTAAAGCCAATGAGGCCGGCTCACAGCGGACATCCGAACAACTTCATTGGGTTGGTTCGAAGGAATGAAAAACAAAAATCCTCATCTTTTATCAAATTTGCCAGCCTACAGCGAGGATGGTGCGGTTCATGCCGTTGTGGAAGCGCCTAAGGGTTCACTTGTGAAGCTAAAGTATGAAATCAAGCTTGGAGCTTTTACCGTCGCCCATTCATTACCCTTAGGTCTCTCTTACCCGTTCGACTGGGGATTTGTTCCAAGTACGCAAGCGCCTGACGGCGATCCCTTGGATATCCTGATTTTGCACGAAGCATCGACTTATCCAGGGGTGGTGCTACCGTGCCGGCCTCTTGGCGTGGTGGAACTGGATCAGGAAGAAGAGGACGGTCAGAGGCAAAGAAATGACCGTGTCATTGTCATGCCTGCTTGGCACGATCGTTTAGGTGAATACAAACATCCGTCGGACTTGCCGGCTCGCTTGAAGGAAGAAATCGAGCAATTCTTTTTAAGTACAACTTTTTTCACTGGAAAAAAGGCCGCGATCTTAGGTTGGAGGGGACCAAAAAAAGCCTCCTCATTAATAAAAGAGAGCAATAAATCCTATCTTCAGGACATTTAGTGCCTATGCCCTTAAACATTGGATGGGGTGAAATCGCATTGCGACTTGCCCTCACCGTTGCAGCCGGAATCTGGATTGGGATTAATCGCAGCGAACACGGCCATGCGGCCGGATTGCGCACCACATTACTGGTCTGTTTGGCAGCTTCGCTCAGCATGCTTCAGGTTAACCTACTGCTACCGATGACAGGTAAAACCTCGTCCTCTTTTGCAGTCATGGATTTGATGCGGCTGCCCTTGGGTATTTTATCCGGCATGGGTTTTATCGGCGCCGGCGCAATCGTGCGCAAAGACAATTTTGGGCATGGCTTGACCATGGCGGATACGCTTTGGTTTGTTACCGGTTTAGGATTGTGTTTCGGAGGTGGGCAACTCGCGCTAGGTCTGGTCGGGCTGGCCTTAGGTGTCCTGGTGCTCGAAGTTCTTAAACGGGTGGAGGATCGATGGAGACAAGACCGCCACGCGGTGTTGAGCGTGACCATTGGTACAGACGGTCCGACGGAGGAAGAGCTTACCTCAAAATTGCAGGCAGAAGGGTATGTGATTAGCCCGTGGGGGGTGGTTTCTTTCGATCAGAACCGCCAGCGCGAATTACGGACAGAAGTCCGTTGGCGAGCACGTCCACACGAAGCATATTCTCCTGCGTTTCTGCAACAAGTTGTCGACCATCCCGGAGTACTTAAGTTGGAATGGAAACCGTGAGGCAGGAGACAGCAGTCAGGAGTCAGGAGTTGCAGAATACAAGAAGATCATGCTGGATCGCCGATGGCTCTCCCCACCTGGATCCTGACTACTGACTTCTCTGCAACAGTCGAGTTCCGGCGCAAGTTGCTGCTAATATTCCGCTGATCTGGTCAAATTTCGATTCCAATTCACGCGCGTCGGGCCGCGAGAGTGCTCCTGGCTCCTGGCTCCTGGCTCCTGGCTCCTGGCTCCTGGCTCCTGGCTCCTGTTCGACAGAGAAACATGATGATGCGCTTTGAATTTTCAAACCGGCACGAACTCTTCGCGCGATCTACAATGAGTACGGGTATCCAGGAATAATCCTGATAGAACACTGGCTCGGATTCGTCTCTATCATGAAATCGGCAAATAAATTCGACGATCAAGAATCGCTGCCAGTACCAGACAATCATATCCTGGCAATCATTAAGAACCCAGAAGAAGCAAAAGTCATTGTCGAAGCTCTGAACGGGAGCGGATTTTCTCCTGATGAAATTGGCCTTCTGACGGGGAAGCAGACGCTGAGAAGCTGGACGCGGCCACCGGAAAAAAAGGGTTCTTCGCAAAGATGCTGACTTCCGGTATCGATATGGGCGACAGGGACACGGATTACTTCAAACAATATCGCAGTGCCCTGATGGAAGGTTCCGCAATGATCGGAGTCGAGGTCAAGAACGACGACACCCGCGACGAGGTAAGACAAATTCTGAAGACGCACGGTGCTCGTTTCATTACTTCTTTCGGTCGATTTGTGACCGAGGTTCTGGAACCTTAGCCCTGCCAGCCCAAGCAATTTCTGGAAGGCAGCCCGGTGGCGCCGATAGGGCGCCGCTACCGGGCCGTTTTTTTGTAGACGTGAAGACTCGAGGCTGTTCGGCATCCCTCGCGAGCGGACAGACCTACTGAAAGAGAAAATGAGTGCGCGTGTAGAAAACAGAAGGAGCAAACGTATCGAAAAAAACGAATCAACGAAAAGCTATGGGAAGATTCTTCAACTTGCCCTGCCGGTCGGTTTGGAGACTATCTTCCAGACTTCATTTGGCTTGATCGATCAGATTATTGTCGGGCTGCTGGGAGCGAGCGCGGTGGCCGGCGTTGGACTAGCAAATAGTATATCATTTATCGTCATGTTGGTTTACTCCGCGATTGGAACCGGAAGTGGGGTTCTGATTGCCCAGGCGTACGGGCGTAAAGATATGGGGGAAGTCTCCGCGATTGCCGCCTTGGGCCTAATCGTGGCGGGAGCTTTCGGGCTCTTTACGGCCCTACCCCTAGCCCTTTTTCCGGCTATTATTCTTCGCTGGATTGGAGCCGAGGAAAACGTAGCGAACGAGACCGCCGGTTACTTTCAGCTGTTTGCCGCCTCTGCACCGTTGGTCGTGATGACCGCCGTCAGCACAGCAACTTTCCGTTCGCTGAGCGACACTCGGACGCCGATGGTAATCACCATGGGCGCAGTGGCTCTAAATACACTGCTTAGTTTTCTTTTAGTGCTGGGGATCGGTCCTTTTCCAAAGCTCGGCGTACTTGGTGCTGGAGTCGCTACGCTGATTGCTCAATCCGCCCGCTGCTTCGTTCTAATTATCTCGCTGTATCGTCGAAGCGAAGGGCCGCGATGGACGTGGCCATGGCAATACAAAGGTATCAGTAAGATCGCAAAGCGGCTCACCGATATCACCTATCCGCTGGGCCTGAGCGAAATGCTCTGGGGCGCGAGCGCCTTTATCTACACGGTTATCTTCACCCATCTCGGCACCGTCGCGCTCGCCGGGAGTCAAATCGTGATGGTGATCGAAAACTTGTTTATCGCTGCCGCTGCCGGGCTTGCGCCTGCAGCAATAGCGTCCATTGGTCAGGCAATCGGAGCAGGTTCGATCGGTTCTGCAAAAGAGAATGCCGGCACGGTGCTTCGACTCGGAGTTCTGGCGGGGCTTTTCTTCACTTTTGTTCTCGTCGGTGCCGGTTTCTTACTATCCATCCTTTACCCCCGAGTCGGAAAGGATGTGCTGCAAGTCGCTTTTTGGGGGATTCTGATCGCGGCCACTGTACAACCGATCAAAGTGCTTAATAGCATCCTCGGCAACGGGATCCTGCCGAGCGGCGGAGATACAAAATTCGTACTCGCAGGTCACCTGATCGGAAGCTACCTGGTCGGGATCCCCACGGCGGTGTTGCTAGGAATTTTTACGGGATTGAACGCATGGGGTGTATTTGGCGCCCGCGCGCTTGAGGAGATCGTTAAAGTTATCGCATTTTTCCTCCGATTTCGCACCCCGGCGTGGTACCGGAAATCCGCAGAAGAGTCTCTGGCAGCGGCAAAATAGAATGTTCCATCGACGCCAACGAACACGACCTCGATCAGGTCCAGCCGGATTTGCTGACTTGCGAAAAGACGTTCCCACCTGCGCAACCTGCAGGTTCTGGAATTATCGGGTTTGAACAGTCCAATCAACACGGCTGATGCGAGTAGATTTGTAAGATGAATACGCCGAAATTTTTTGCACTCATCGCTTCTTCAAAAGAGAAGTCATCGGATCCGCGATTCAGAGTTTTTGTCGAGCTTGGGGACAAAGACAAGGACTTTTGGGAAAGTCAGGTGCTCGGTACAGCCGAGGGGCGTGCACAGATGACAGCCCTACGGAACGGGTTGAAGGAAGTTTTGCCTAGTGGAACTGAACTTTCGGAGGCGCCGGTCGCTACTTTTTTCGAGGGAGACGCCGAAGCTATCATCGAAAAAGCGGAGCCCGTTATTGCAAAGGACGGGCGCAGGGCGTGGATCGTTCAAGACTAATCCGCCATGGAGACGAGATCCGGTTCGTATAACCGTATCAATGCAGGACCTGGGATGCATCACGTCTCCACCGAAGATCGCGCGATCCAGATCCTTGCGTTGGTGATCCTGTATATGGCCGCCCCGATGTGATCAGATGCTTTGACCTGGGGTCCGACAGGTATGAAAACGAATCCCTTCGAGTACCTCGCCTCCATCCACCCGCACGCGGCGGACCCTACCATTGCCTCGAGCGGCATCATGCTATCGAGAAAGACTCCTGGGACTGGAATGCGAAAGGATCCACGTCAATATTGGTGCGAAAGAGACGATGCTCTCTGTTGGAGTTCACACAGGCTGATCTTCCTGACGCCCGCATTCACTCACCCGTTGCGATCATCGTTCCCCTGGAAGCACCGCTCAACGGTGCGAACGGAACACAGGCTGGAAGCCTATGCTACATTAACGCCGTCGCGTCGTCACTCCAGGTGCACGGCGATAGCTCCCAGGATGGCTCTGGGAGATCGATCGACTGTCCAGAAGGCCAATGTAGCATAGGCTTCCAGCGTGTGTTCTGTTCGCACGTTGAGCGATGTTCCACGTTGTTAGCAACGTCTCAATGCGCATCGTAATTTTTTGGCAGCAATGGGTGCGAGTTCTATCAGGTCAGCCTCTCGCCCCTTTTCAGGTCGAATCCGCTTATTTTGAGGGTCCCAGGTTGAAACCCTGGACTGAGTCCTTTAGCCACCTTCGGGGCAATAAATCACCCCGAGTGACCCTCTACAAACGTCCAAACTCCAGAGCCAGGCACTTCGTGCCTGGCTACTATCAGCCTGTCCCCGGGGACGAAAGCCATTCTCCCATCGAAGCGCCTCAGAATCTAACTCTGTTCCATCAGAACCGAAATAAAGGTGCTTACCTGCAGGCAAATCAATACGGTGCAACGACGACCACTGGACTGGCATACCAATAACCTGGAAACCAGTACCCACCATTCCAAAACCCTCCATGCCAGTAGCGGTGATGCCAATAAGCTTGGTGGTAGCCGCCATAGTAGTGATGATAGTAACCCCAATGCGCTTGAGCGTTCTGGCTTAGCGGTAACAAAACAGCTGCAACTGCGATTAAACCTAATAGAGACTTTCTCATAAATTGATTATTGTTCTTTGAGCCGGATAGTTCTTTGTTTCCCGGCTCCTACTTTGAACAAGCACGGCTCATGCCAGCGTCGCAGAAGGACAATCTCCCAGAGAACTGTCTCCGGCTTGGAAAGCAGGCGTAAAAATTGTTTCCCGCTTCTGGGATGCGCATTCCCAATCTCGAACGAGCAGCTTGCTTATCGCGAATCGCAGCATCGAACCACTCTGAGTTTCCATTTGTTCCACGTGGGGATTGCACAGCTTGAGCAACCGTCTGCTGGGAGGTCACGCCGGTACTCTGGCGCGGTTCTCGCTATTTTAAGCCTGACAAATTGGCAAGGACCATTCTGACTGTGCCCGCGGCGTGAATATTCATTATGAGAATCTCGATCACACACTCAACGACCTATACCTACGCAAAGCCTGTACTGTTGGCACCGCACGTAATTAGACTCCGGCCCCGGTGTGATGGTGCTCTATGGTTGACTCATTTTGATATCCGTATTCAACCCCAACCTTCTGCTCTATCGCAGTGCTTTGACCTTGAGGGGAACACGGTAAGCCACGCGTGGTTCGATGGTAAAACCGACCGGCTTCATGTTACGAGCCGGTCCGAAGTCGAAACGCTTCGGACAAATGCCTCCGACTACTTGCTCGATCCTCAGGCGTCCAGATTGCCACCACGCTATTCGGCCGGTTTGGAGAGGCTCCTCGCGCCTTATAGCTTGCGGGCAGAATCCGATGATCAGGTCGATCAATTCGCACAGGAAATTGCCCACGAAGCCGGCGAAAATACCCTCTATTTTCTCGACGGTCTTAGCCGGCGGCTCTATGAGACCTGCTCGCGCATCATTCGAGAAACGGGCAAACCGCAAGAACCGGCATTCACGCTCCAGCAACGGCAGGGTTCATGCCGCGACTTAACCGTTCTGTTTATCGACGTTTGCCGTGCAGTAGGGATAGCCGCTCGGTTCGTCAGCGGCTATCGCCGCTACGGCAGGGATCCAGCGAAGCGTTACATGCACGCCTGGCCGGAGGTATTTCTGCCAGGCGGAGGGTGGCGCGGTTACGACCCCACACAAAGTGCACCGATTACCGATCTTCACGTTGCCGTGGCTGCTTCTCATGAGCCAGCTGGGGCTGCGCCGATTCAAGGCGCCTATTACGGTGAGAGCGTTCCGGCAAAAATGGAGGCTTGGGTACAAATTGGCGATCAGCTGGCACCAGCGCCAATCTGATAGAAGGATCGAGTGATCGGGGTCGCCTTGGCTACCGGTACAACCAGCCGGCGAATCTGGGACGAATTCTACGAACATTTCAATGCCCGCGACGCCGGATGGACCAAGGTCGTGCTAAAGCCGGCGGTCTGAGATAACGCGTTATAGGAGTTGTGAGTATGCAGAGACGGAATTTTATCAAGGCGGCCATGGCCGTCGGGTTGGGGGGCGCCGCCGTGCGGACGATCGCCCAGCAATCGCCGGCTTCAAGAGGAGTCCAGGCATCTGTCGAAGATTTAGGATTGCCCAGGGTGGAAGATCCCGGTGAGCTCAGAGGCGAAATGCTTTACCGAGCGCTCGGAAGCACTGGGGAACGCGTTTCCGCGATCGGTCTCGGAGGATCTCACATTGGCAAACCCGCATTGTCCGGTTCGGAATCGATTCGTCTCATCCATCAGGCAATCGATCGTGGTATCACCTTCATGGATAATTCCTGGGACTATAACGAAGGTCAGAGTGAAATGCGCATGGGCGAAGCGCTCTCACAGGGAGGATATCGCGAAAAGGTCTTTCTCATGACCAAGATTGATGGGCGTGGAAAGGAAGAGGCGACTCGTCAGATTGAGACCTCTTTGGAAAGGCTCAAGACAGACCGTATTGACCTGTTGCAACATCATGAAATTCTCCGTTTTGACGATGCCGACCGCATCTTCGCAGAAGGCGGGTCGATGGAGGCTTTTTTGGCTGCCCGGCAGAGTGGTAAGATTCGCTTTATCGGCTTTACCGGGCATAAGGACCCTCGGATTCACCTTTATATGCTTGAGAGAGCAGCGAAGAGCGGGTTCAAGTTCGATACCGTCCAAATGCCACTCAACCTGATGGACGCCCATTTCCGCAGCTTCGCTCAGCTGGTCGTGCCGCGGTTGATCGAGCAACGGATCGGGGTGCTGGGGATGAAGACGTTCGGCGGTGCCGATGGGATCATTCTTAAAAGTAAAACCGTTGAACCGCTGGAATGCTTGCACTATTCGCTGAACCTTCCGACCTCAGTCGTGATCACCGGCATCGACAACCAAAATGTTCTTGATCAGGCCTTCGATGCGGTGAAGACGTTTCGTCCCATGAATCCTGAACAGATAACTGCCCTAGTGGCAAAGACGCAGAAAGCTGCCGCAGACGGGCGGTACGAGCTATTCAAAACGACAGCGCATTTTGATTCCACCGCAAAGCACCCCGATTGGTTGGGTGGAGATAGTCCCGCAGTGCAGACACTTGCGCCACAAGGCGCAGGATAGGCCGATAGACCGACCCCTTCTTTGCCAGACGCGCATCAACAGATGCAAAGAGGCGCCAGAGTATAGTATCTATGAGCCCCTCAGTCGGTTTCCATACCTGTAAGCTCATTGCCGACCTGATAATCCGATGCGATCGGAAGCTCGACCGTAAAGGTAGCACCTTGGTCGAGTCCGTCGCTTGTTACCGTAATCCGGCCCCCGTGCATTTGGACAAGACTGCGCGAAATCGCTAATCCAAGTCCAAGCCCTCCGTATCTCCGGGCGAGATCTGGACTTCCCTGCTCAAAAGGAGTGAATATCTTCGGCAAAATTTCCGGCTCGATTCCGATCCCGTGATCCGTAAAATCGATGGCGATACCAGTCCCGTCTAAATTACGGGAGCACACGGAAATTTCGCTGCCCTTGGGAGCAAACTTAGCAGCATTCTGCAGCAAATTACAAAATACCTGTCTCAGGCGCCCGGCATCGCCTAAAATGTGATGTCGTTCGGCTGTCAGCCTGACGGTACACTCCAGATCATTCTTGCTAAAGTCCAAAGCGGTAAGCTCGACGCGCGCGATGCACGCAAGCGTGGACGTCCACGCGCCAAAAGCTCGATCTCAACTTTGCCATGCACAATGCGATTGATGTCGAGCAGATCATCAATGAGCAGTATTTCCATCTCGACGTTGCGGCGGATCATCTTCAGAGCTTCCCTTGAAGAGTCAGTTAATTCCGGCTGCAACTCTAGAATAGGAAATGCAAGTTGCACTGGAGTCAGCGGCGTCCGCAATTCATGCGATAGCACAGCCAAAAATCGATCTTTCGCGGAGTTGGCTGCTTCAGCCTCGGCTCGTGCAGCTTCGGTTTCTCGCAGCGCCTTCACCAGCGCCTCACTCGCTTGTCGACTCTCCGTCTCGTCTCGAAGGATCTTGACTAAACCAACCGCCTCTCCCGTGGTGCCGCCGATAGCCATAATCACTCCGCTGCCCCATAATCGAGCGCCATCTTTGCGCTGGTACCAGCGTTCATTGCTGGCGTGACCTTGAGCAAGGGCCTGCGCGACCTCGTTTGCGGGTACTCCGGCCGCCCGATCTTCAGCAGTGAAGATCACGTCATACGGCAATCCGAGTATTTCGCTTTCCGCCAAACCCAGTAGCCGTTCCGCTCCGATGTTCCAGCTGATGACACGCCGTTCGCGATCCACGGAAAAAATCGCGTACTCACGTACATTTTCGAAGATCAGCCGAAGGTGCTCCTGGGCACCGGCAACGGCAGCATGCAAGCGCGCGTGTTCTCCCTCAGCCTTCTTGCGCTCTGTGATGTCGACAAAAGTCAGCACCACGCCAGAAATAAGGTCTTCGGGTGTGCGGTATGGCAAAAACCGGGCGATATACCACCGGCCATCTCGACTACGCCGCTCTCGCTCAACAGGTATCAGCCGCTCCAGCACACGCTGCGCGTCATTGACAATGAAGTAATCTTCGAGCCTATGGCTGAGGTCGGAGATCGGCCGTCCTACATCCGTCGGGATCAAATTGAAAAGCCCGACCGCCGCGGGAGTATAGCGTTGGATGCGCAGCTGACGATCGAGAAAGACGGTCGCGATATCAGTGGAGGCCATCAGATTCTGGAGATCACTGTTGGCCTTACCCAGTTCTTCAACCTTATGCTTGAGCTCTTGATTGACGGTACTTAATTCCTCATTGATCGATTGCAGTTCTTCACGGCTGGTCTCCACCTCCTCGGTGGCCGAACGGAGCTCTTCATTGATCGATTGCAGTTCTTCGTTCGAAGCCTTCAGCTCTTCGAGCGAGGATTCGTATTCTTCCACCGTGGCGCGCTGATTGGTTTTGACGTGATCAAGTTCGGTCTCTAGTTGGCGAATCAGAGGCTCCGCCGGCTGCGCTTCGACAATTCCCTCAACCGATTCGATCCCGTGTTCTTCAAAAACTACCAGTAGAAAATCCGGTGCCAGCTCCTTGGCTGAACGCACATGGAGGTCCACTGAATAGCGGTCGCCCTGCAACTCTACCGCAATGCTGCCCGCCTTGACCGGAGTATGCGTTTGGCGTGCGCGAAAGATGGCCGCCCGCACCTCAATGCGCAGCATTGGGTGCACGACACGCAAGAGATTCAGGGTGGCTTCTCCTCCCCCCAGGTGCAAGTAACGTTCCGCCCGCTCGGATAAATGAACAATGTTATCATCTTTGTCGATCAGGACCGAGCCGGGAGCGAATTCTTCAAGTAGTTTGAAATGGAGCTCCGTCAGCGAAACCGATCGATGTTGCTGAATTTGTTGAGGGGCCATCGGTACTTGGGGCATAGAAGCCTGCAAACGATGACCGAGCTCTACCGCTCGCATCAAACTGGATGGCCTGGTAAACATCGGTAGCGACTGCCGGTTTACCGCAATTCGGGTGTAGAGGCGGTGCTTTTTATCAAGAATCCTGAAGAGCGGGGATTCATTGTCGATTGATTCGGAGGAACCCAGGAACAGCAGACCTTCTGACTTCAATGCGAAATGAAAAAGGTCCAGTACTCGCTCCTGAGCCTGGTAGTTGAGATATATAAGCAAGTTGCGGCACGAAATCAGATCGATCTGCGAAAACGGCGAGTCTTTAAGGACATTGTGACTGGCAAAGAGCACCGATTCGCGCAGTGTTCGATTAATAAGATATTGGCCATGTTCTCGAGAAAAAAAACGCTTTAATCGTTCCTCAGGCACGTCGGCTTCGATGGTTTCGGGATAAAGGCCTTCACGTCCGACACGAATCGCCATTTCATCCAGATCAGTGGCAAACAACTGCACCGACGGAAACTGTTCCATCTTTGCGGCGTACTCGGCGAGGAGCATGGCAATGGAATAAGCCTCTTCACCCGTAGCGCAACCCACCACCCAGACCCGCACCTGATCCCCAGATTTCTTACCTTGAAAGAGCCGGAATAGCTCAGCTTCCAGCGCCTGAAAGGCCTCGCGGTCACGAAAAAAATTGGTCACACTGATCAAAAGATCTTGGAGCAACGCTTCCAACTCCACCCCGTGGGTGCGCACAAAAGAAAGGTAATCAGGCAGTTCCTGGACGCCGTTCACCTGCATACGGCGCGCAATTCGGCGCAGGATGGTGGCCCGCTTGTATTCAGAAAAGTCGTGACCCGTTCGTACCTGTAGTAAGCTAAGCGTGTCGCGCAAAGCCGCCTCGGCATCGGAGGATTTAGCCTGCGGTCGCTCGGGCAGCTCTTCTGGAGGAAGAAAAAGTCGAGCCTCGCTGCGGTAATATTTGAGCAACCGATCCGGCATCTCGGCTACCGGCAAAACCCAGTCCACCGTACCCGTGGCGATTGCCGTGCGCGGCATCCCGTCATACTCGGACTCCTCTGGATCCTGTGCGATAGTAAGCCCCCCGCGTTCCTTGACTCGCTTCAGTCCGATCGCTCCGTCGCCATCAGCGCCGGATAATACGATCGCAGTAGCCTGTGTCCCGTGAGTATCAGCCAGAGTGCGAAAGAAGAGGTCGACAGTGACTCGCCGACCTCGCCCAGCTAACAACTCCGAAAGGCGCAATTCTCCGTCGGACAACGAAAGATTTTTAGCTGGCGGAATGACGTAAACGCAATTGGGTTCCACCTTGACGGTATCGAGTACCTGCACAACTGACATCGACGTGAAGCCCTGCAGCAAGAGCTGCCATGCTGCTTTCGTGATCTGGCGAGAGATGAACAACCACCACAAATGCCAGCCCACTATCAGGGGCCATTTTGGAGAAGAAGCTTCGTAACGCACCTAGGCTGCCGGCCGAGCCTCCCAACCCGACTATCGGCTGCGATGAATTTCCCGGATTGCGGGATCACTTCATCGAGCGACTCGCCGATAGGACTCTCAACGGGATCCGGAGCCAAAGGTTGCACGCTTCGAATCTCCACGGTTTCAGAAGATTCCGCTGAAGGAAATGGTGCATCAGCCATAGGCACCTGGTGTGTCCTATTCCACCTCCAGAAGGCGTTGGCTGGCTGAGTTTCGATAATGGGTCGAGCGCGACACGAGATTTTCAGTCACAATCGGTTCTTTAGCTGTTCGGAACTTCTTCATAATTTTGCTGCACCTCGGCCGCCTCAGAACATCGCATTGCAAGCGAAGCTCTGATTGTTGGGCAAAGCAAGAATGTAGCTCGATCGCATCGAGCATACTCGATTTTAAGGTTTGAGAATGATTTTTGCAACTCGGTAGGTCTTAAGAATTCCTTGCGATCTTGCATGAACTCCCGAGCCAGTCGCTTTACTCATGGGAGCTCTTTTGACGTTTCTGGCGATGGCTCGGCCCGATTTTACCCTTTGCTGCAGTTTAAAGAGTCGATCTTTTAAATTTCTTTGGCCAGATCGCGGTTGCACGCCATCGAGGGCCATTTTCAACGCCTCGGGAGCGAGCGGCTTAATCAAATGTGCTTGAAAACCGGCACTTTTGCTTTTGGCTAAATCGGTCTCGCTACCCCAACCGCTGATGGCGATCGCGTATTTGGGACGCCAGCCCCGCCCCTTCCAATCGACGCAAAAGATCCCAGCCATTTCCATCAGGAAGTCGAAGATCACTCAGCAATAAGTCAAAACGGCTGCCAGCAGCCGCCATCTCCAAAGCTTCCTTGATGTCTGCTGCCAACTTTGTCTGGTGACCCAGCAACTGAAGAAACATTTCCAACGCCCGACGAGTGTCGGGGTGATCCTCCACCACCAGAATGGATAAGGACCGTGAAGCTCCGGCTAGTTAAGGTATTTGCTTTTTGAGTTGGGTTCACTGTTCAGCTGATCCTTCTTTGTTTGCCTGTGCGGAGCCTGACATACAAGCGATTGAGCTCGGTCTTTCAGTTCTACGTTTAACCATACGAAAGTGTCCCTTTAGTTTCGATTTATGGCCTAAAGGCGGATGCCCTTTAGGAACGGAGAACCGGTCGTCCGTTGAGGTGTTGCGACTTCAACACCCGATAAATCTTTCAGGGCGAATCCTGAGTGCGCCAACTAACGTTTGCCGTTAAACTTAGCGGCTAGCAAGCTGATGAAATTTCTCCCAAGCTCAGAAGCTCCTACTGGATCTGTGCCGGTTAGGCCGGGAAATCCAGATAATGACCAACCGCATCGAAGTCTCTTCAGGCTTCTATTGGACATTGAAACTCGGCTGCGTGCGGAAGCAAGACGCGATTCTTCCGCCAGCCGGCATAAAACCCGAAAAGGCGAGACTTTAAGCAACCAGTGATCAAGAACTTCTCGGCACATTGAATAGTCCCGGGCCTTCAATTCTGGACCTTTTTTTATGAATTCCGAACAGATCAAAGACGAGATCCGAAAACTGAATTTGTGCGATAGGATCGGGCTATATAGATGGATCAATGAAGAAATAGCAGGGCGCCCTGGAATCGGAGCCGATCGGTCCCTCCAGATTCGCAAGGAGATAGAACGTATGTGCCAAGCCGCCCATCAAAAGACGCATTTTCTTAAACCCCGAAAGCGCGAATCCCGGCCAATCGGACGTGAAACCAGTAGATTCTCTCCAGAATAGTGCTGTTAGGTTAGGGCTTTTCGAGTGCAGTCAACAATTCAACTAACCTGGCCACAACTGGTTTCCAGTCTCCGGTTTTTGACTGCCGAAGAAGTCTGATGCTCGGATACCACGGGCTATCCTCACGATCACGTAACCAGCGCCAATCCGCATCTGCATGCAACAACAAAAAGGCCTGTTTTCCAAGAGCTCCCGCGAGATGAGCCGCCATTGTGTCCACTGTAACAATGATATCGAGCGATTTAATCAACGATGCCGTCATGCAGAGATCCATTGAACCCTCTTCCGGATTTCGAAACACAATGGGTGAGTTGGCAATTTCCTGCAAAGCTACTCCTCGCTGGAGCTGGAAAAAGCTTAATTTTGACGATCCGCTGAGCGGCTCAAGGTGAGCCAAACGAATAGAACGCCGGATATCGTAAGAACCGCCGCACCAGCAGAGACCAACAGTTAATTGTTTTTCCCGTACTTGCGGAAAGTCTAGTGGGGTATCGAGGTAAGGTATCGTGCAGGGTATGGTGTCCAATGTGGTGCGAAAGACATACGGAAGTTCTGTTGATTCAATTTCAACGTAATCCTTCGTTTCAGTCTCGCCATGATCGAGCTCGATAAGACGGTCAATGCCATTGATCGTCTGGAAAAGAGGAAGGAGTGCCCGTGGCGCCTCGACTGTCAGGCTGCTCGCCCGCAGCCGAACCAGGGGCGCATAACGAAGGAACTGAATGGCGTCGCCCAAACCACGCCAGCACCGTATTAGCACGTTGCGATCATCCATCGAGGAGCCGTCCCAAAGCGGACGACACCACCGCTCTCTCCTCGAATAATCAATTCTCATCTGCCGAAGCAGATCGCTCGCCGCCCACGCGGAGGAAAAATCGCCGGATACCGCCGCCGCCAGCCATTGCTGAGCAGTCTTCTCTTCGTCTGAGATCCAATTCACTCAAGCCTCCAGATACGATTAGAATGACGCATCATCCCTCATCGAGATCCAGGCTATCTACAATATTGAACAACTCATCAACCCTATGGGCGCACGTGTGATGGTCACGAATCGTCTGCAGTCCTTTTTGCGCGAGTCCTCTCGCCAGGTTAGACTCGCTCAGGACTGCATCAAGCCTGCTCGTCATCTCTTTTCCATTTTCGGCAAAAAGCAGGTCTTCACCAACTCTGAATAAGCCCTCGGCATCTTGCCAAGGAGCCGAAACCAACGGAATGCCGCAAGCAAGCGCCTCAAAGACCCGAATCGTCGGTATTCCAGCCAAAGCGCTCACGTAAGGTCTGCGCGGGATGTGCACGGTGACCCGGGCCTCTCCAAAGACCTCGGGGACGCGAAAGTTTGGCAGCCAACCGCCGTAGCTGATCCCAGCCTCAGCTAAAGTCTGCAAAGCGATCTCAGGATACCTAACACCGTAGACAATTGCTTTGAGCCGGAGATCACGAACCGGTTTGATCAAAAACTCGAGCAGTTCGCTCGTCCGCTCATCATCTCCCCAGTTTCCAATCCAGGCTAGATCGTACTGATTTTCCGAGGTCTGAGTCGGCCGAAAGACGCGGGTATCTGCCGCTTCGTGCCAAACCCATGCACGGCGCACCCATCCATTTTTTAAGTAAATGTCTCGCAGCGACGCGCCATAAGCAAGAACACCATCATAGCCGTTCAAAGCGAGGCTTGCTATCTTTTTTGGCTGGGTCACTGCTCGATGATGGCTGTCGTGAAAGAGTACCCGAAGCGAAGGGGTATGAGCACGAAAGGTCCCTATTGCATCGATCAGTTCTGGAGAAGTCCATTCGTGTACGATGGCAAGCTGAGCGTCACCCAGGATCTCCTCTAAGTTAAGTGTCCGGTAGCGATTACTCCTTAGAAGCGGATAGGCAGCCTCGAAGTCAACTAAAGATTGCTCGCCTCCATCGGCAATAAGATTGCTATAGCTCCACGAGTTCTCCGGTTCATAAACAGTGAGATTGTGCCCCCGTGCTAACAACTCTGAGCAGATTCCCCGGAGGAAGTGAGCATTTCCATGATTCCAGTCGGAAAGCAGCGAGTGACAGAAGA
>CAWBYX010000020.1:0-25065 GCA_963793135.1 uncultured Verrucomicrobiae bacterium | reverse complement strand
GTTGTCCCTCCGAGAAGCGATTCTATAGTACTATGAGTCGTCAACGTCAGCGATTTCCTGATCCAGCGTTTAAATGAATGGGGAATTCGGCGAATTTATGGATTTCCTGGCGACGGCATCAATGGCATCATTGGGGCCATCGGCCGCGCCGGTGAGAAGGTGGACTATATTCAGGTCCGCCACGAGGAAATGTCCGCGTTTATGGCGTGTGCCCATTCCAAATTCACGGGCGAAGTAGGTGTCTGCCTGGCCACCAGCGGTCCGGGTGCGATCCATCTGCTCAATGGCCTTTATGACGCAAAAATGGACCACCAAAGCGTCGTCGCAATCGTCGGGCAGCAGGCCCGTATGGCAATGGGCGGCAATTACCAGCAGGAGGTCGATCTGGTCTCGCTTTTTAAAGATGTCGCGGGCGACTATGTTCACATGGCCACCGTGGCCCCGCAGATTCGCCATCTGGTGGACCGCGCCGTCCGCATCGCCAAGGCCGAACGGACCGTCACGTGCCTCATCGTGCCCAATGATTTGCAGGAAGTAGCCTATGAGGAACCGCCACGCATCCATGGAGCACTCTTTAGTGGAGTAGGTTTCTGCAAGCCGCGGGTTCTGCCAAGCGATGCCGACCTGCGCCGCGCCGCCGACGTTCTCAATGCCGGCAAGAAAGTCGCGATCCTGGTCGGAGCAGGAGCGCTCGAGGCCACAGACGAAGTGCTGCAGATTTCCGATCTTCTCGGCGCGGGTGTTTCCAAGGCGCTGCTGGGCAAGGCGGTGATCCCCGATGATGCGCCCGGCTGCTGTGGTTCAATTGGGCTTCTTGGCACCAAACCCAGTTGGGACATGATGATGAATTGTGACACGCTGCTGATGATCGGCAGTTCGTTCCCCTATTCCGAATTTTTGCCAAAAGAAGGACAGGCCCGTGGTGTGCAGATCGAGATCGACGGCAAAATGCCCTCCATTCGTTATCCGATGGAGGTGCCGCTGGTGGGCGACAGCGCAGAGACTCTGCGGGCGCTGATCCCCCTGCTTACCCGCAAGACTGACCGGTCCTGGCGCGAGACGATCGACAAGAACATCGCTGATTGGTGGAAGGTGCTCGAAGCGCGCGCCATGAACTCGGCCAATCCGATCAACCCCCAGCGCGTTTTTTGGGAACTCTCGCCGCGGCTGCCCGAAAACTGCATCCTCTCTTCCGACAGCGGCAGCGCGGCGAATTGGTTCGCGCGCGATCTCAAGATTCGTCGGGGTATGATGGCAACGCTTTCCGGCAATCTCGCCACCATGGGACCGGGCGTACCGTACGCGATCGCCGCCAAATTCGCCTGGCCGGATCGAGTGGCGATCGCGCTGGTGGGGGATGGCGCGATGCTGATGAACGGTATGAATGAGCTGGTAACCATCGCCAACTACTGGAAGGAATGGAGTGATCCGCGGCTCATCATCATGGTGTTGGCCAACCACGATCTTAACCAAGTCACCTGGGAGCAGCGGGTCATGAATGGCGATCCGAAATTCAAGCCGAGCCAGGAGGTGCCAGATTTTCACTTCGCCCGCTACGCCGAGATGCTCGGCCTGACCGGCATCCGGGTGGACCAACCCGAGCAAATCGGCCCGGCCTGGGATGAGGCGCTGGCCGCCAATCGACCGGTGGTCATCGAAGCAGTCACCGATCCGGAAGTGCCGCCGCTGCCGCCGCATATCACTTTCAAGGAAGCGATGAATTTCAGCAAATCGCTCCTGCATGACCCCGCCCGCAAAGGAATGATCCGCGGCGCAATGAAGGATATGGTCGAGAGCTTTCTTCCCCACAAGAGTTAAGAAGTGTCCGTGAAATAGAGATCTCTTGAAACATTTCACCTCAAAATATGACGCTCTTACTGCACTGACACTTCCTGACACCACGCGAAGGCGGCCCCCTGATCAAGAACATCGTCGTTTCGTGTTACACTGTTCCGACGGAAACGCCTGAATCCGACGGGACTCTATACTGGACGAAACGACGCTGGTTCTAGTGGAAGCGCAGGCCGGCGGAGAAACAGGCATGGGCTATTCCTACGCCGATGTCGCGACCGGAAAGTTGGTCGAATCGCTACTCAGTCGACGTGATGCAGAGGAACAAATGCGTTTGATGTTCCCGGCGCCCATGCCTCTATGCTCCAAAAATCCGCAATCTTGGCCGGCCCGGGATCGCGTCGATGGCCATTTCGGCCGTTGACAATGCGCTATGGGATTTGAAAGCCAAATTGCTCGGTGTGTCGTTGCTTGATTTGCTCGGGGCGGCGCGTGAAAGCGCCATGATCTACGGGAGCGGAGGCTTCACTTCCTATTCGATAGCCGAGCTGCAAGAACAATTGGGCGATTGGGCGGCGCAAGGCATTAAAATGGTCAAAATGAAGATCGGCCGCGAGCCGGCGGCCGATTTTGATCGAGTGCCTGCGGCTCGAGAAGCCATCGGACCGCACGTGGAGCTCTTCGTCGATGCCAATGGAGCGTATTCGCGCAAGCAGGCACTTGCCCAGGCAGAACACTTTGCCGAACTCGATGTGAGTTGGTTTGAGGAGCCGGTTTCGTCGGATGACCTGGAAGGTCTGCGTCTTCTTCGTGACCGCGCGCCCGCCGGTATGAACATCGCTGCCGGAGAATATGGCTACGACGTCTACTATTTTCGCCGGATGCTGGCAGCTGGAGCGGTCGATGTGCTTCAGGCCGACGCCACGCGCTGCGGCGGCATCACAGGCTTTCTGCAGGCGGGCACCTTGTGCCAGGCCTTCGAGTTGCCCTTTTCCTTTCACTGCGCCCCTGCCATTCACCTGGCAGCCGCCTGCGCGCTGCCCGCGTTTTGGGTCGGGGAATATTTTTTTGACCATGCCCGCATTGAGAACATGTTTTTTGAAGGTGTGCCGCAACCCATAAATGGCGCCCTCAAGCCCGATCGTTCCCGGCCGGGTTGCGGTCTTGAATTCAAACGCGTCGACGCCGCGCCTTTCGCTTTGTAATGCCCCGCCTTCTGTTCGGATCTAACGAAATTATGATCATATTTTCTCGACGGGCCCGCGGAAAGCCAGGAAATGTGGCGCCTTCCGGGCGATAGTTCAGAGAGTCACCTGGATCGGTTTTGGCGAAAGACGCTGCCTCTCGCCTTAGCGACAGAGGCGATCGCGGCGGACGCTCATGTGCGGGAAGGACGCTTTCAGCGCTGCATGGCATTGATAGCCGGCGCATCGAGCATCCTGGCCGGGCTGGAGGTTTCTTATGAGCATTACAGAGGCAGCTTCGGGCAAAAGGTGATGTGGACCCCGGTGGTGCTGAGCGGGGCAATGGCGGTCTCGGGAATCTGGGGCTTCTTCAATAAATGGGCCGCACGAACCGTCCTGCGCTGGACGTCGGCTGCGACACTGCTGGATAGTGTGGTCGGTTTCTACTTTCATCTGCGCGGCATCGCGCGCAAGCCTGGCGGCTGGCGATTGCCGGTGGCCAACATCGTCATGGGACCGCCGATTTTCGCTCCGCTGCTTTTCGGCGTCAGCGCGTACCTGGGCTTGATTGCCTCGTTTCTCCGGCCCGAGGAAACTCCTGAGATCGGTTCGTCGCCGAGCCGGCTTCAAGGAATTGGCGCGCTTCTTCTTCGGGCGTAAGCATCCTTCATGGACCGCAGGAATTGCGGGAGGGCCGGTTCCAAAAACATCTGGCCGTGGCCACTATCCTGAGCGCCTTCTTCAGTGGCTTCGAGGCCTTGTATTCCCACTATAAAAATAACTTTAAATACAAAGCACAGTGGTCGCCGGTGATCATTGCTCCGGCGCTGATGACCGCCGCGGCGGTTTCGATCAACAGTCCCAAGGCAGCGCGTACCTGGTTGCCAGTGATGTCGGTGCTGGCGATTTTAGACGGCGGGGTGGGTTTTTTTTATCACGCACG
Organism: uncultured Verrucomicrobiae bacterium; assembly: GCA_963793135.1. GTDB lineage: Bacteria > Verrucomicrobiota > Verrucomicrobiia > Chthoniobacterales > JAFAMB01 > JAFAMB01. The sequence continues at coordinate 21,147 of CAWBYX010000020.1, read as the reverse complement.
CGGCGTGTTGCGGCGACCGGGCGGATTAAAGAAACCGCTTTATAATGTCGTTTACGGGCCGCCCATTTTCGCGCCGCTGCTTTTTGCTGCCTGCGGCGTCATCGGCCTGCTGGCTTGTTTGATGCGGAGAGAACGCCGATGAACCCGACAGGCGGACCGATTCAGACGATCGCCAAGGGCGGCCGGCAACGATCCATCCGGAAACCCATCAACCGCTGCCGCTGCGGAACAGCCCGGCTATTACCCTGGTTTCAGCACGTCGAGCAGCAAGCGTTTTGGGACGAGGCGACACGGACAAAGTGTTGAACGCGTGCAGGAGATACCACCGATTCGATTCTTCGATCCGCACGAAGCCAATTTGATGGAAGTCGTCGCTGCACATCTTTTGCCGCAGGATGACCGGATGCCGTCGCAGCGCATTCCCATTGTGCCGAGCATCGACGAGCGACTGCACGAAGGTCGGATCCCGGGCTATCGTTTTGCTACCATGCCGCCGACGGCGATGCTTATCGGCTCGGCTTTCAAGCCATTGAGAAGATCGCCACTCAATCTTATGGCCGAACCTTTCAGCAGCTTTCCTGGCGCGAGCAGGACGAGCTTTTGAAATCGATCCATGACGCCAAGCCAAAGAACGGAGCGCCGGAAATCTGGGAGAAAATGCCGATCCATCGCTACTGGGCTTTGATGGTGCAGGATTGCCTGGAGGCCTATTACGCCCACCCTTGGGCTTGGGACGAAATCGGTTTCGGCGGCCCGGCTTATCCACGCGGGTACATGCGACTGGAGCATGGCGAGCCCGAACCTTGGGAGGTCGAGGAGAAGCGTTATGAATGGGAGGCCCCGGAAGACGCTGTTTCCGATCCCAAAGGGCCGGACATCGCTGCGCACGTGAACACCCTCCACACGGACAGGGAGGCACGCATTGAAATCCCCCATTGGCGGCGCGTTCACGCGCCGGGACGATCAGGTTCACCATCGCCTGGGCCCGATGCAGAGCATCGACTTTCCGATGCGTCGGCATCCGGGAAAAGGAAGTCGATTATCTCATTGTCGGGGTCGGCGCGGCGGGCGGCGTATTGCTGCAGAGGCTCGCACGGGCGGGCTTTAAAGTGGTCGGACTGGAAGCCGGCCCATTCTGGGACACGGAGCGCGATTGGGTCAGCGACGAGGCCGGTTCACACCAGCTTTACTGGGAAGACATGCGCATCACCGGCGGCAAAAATCCTCTCGCTCTCGGCGCCAATAATTGCGGCAAAGGGGTCGGAGGAGGGTCCGTTCACTGGGCTGCGTTCACGCCCCGGCTTCATCCGTCTGATTTTGAAGTGTACACGCAGGACGGAGTCGGAGCGGACTGGCCAATTTCTTATTGGGATCTCAAACCTTACTACGAGCTGCTGGAATTGGAAATGCCCGTGGCAGGCCCGGCCTGTTATCCTTGGGGCGATCCCCATGGTTATGCCTTTGGGCCGCATCCCATGGGCGGCGTCGGCAACACACTTATCCGCGGCTGCACCAAACTCGGAATCGACGTCAGCATTGGTGGACCGGTGGCCATCCTGAGCGGTTCACGAGGCAATCGCCCACACTGCATTTATCGCGGCTTCTGCATCCAGGGCTGCAAAGTCGGCGCGAAAGCGAGCACGCTGATGACGCATGTCCCTGACGCGCTGGACAACGGCGCGGAAATTCGCGATCGCTGCATGGTCTCCCGGATTCATCACGAGCAAAACTAACCGCGTCACCGGTGTCAGTTACATCGACGAGGAAGGCAAGGAACATTTCCAGAAAGCCAAGGCGGTCATCGTCTCGGGCTACGCCATCGAGACGCCGCGTCTGTTGTTGAATTCGGCCTGCGAAGGATACGAAAACGGCCTTGCCAACTCGAGCGGCACGGTCGGCCGCTACCTGATGGCGCAAGTCGGCAATGTCATCCTGGGCCGATTCGACGAACCGGTCCGGATGTACAAAGCGCCGCCCGCGCATGCCTTGACGGAAGAATTTTACGAGACCGATCCGAAGCGCGATTTTGCCCGTGGATTTGCCATCCAGACCGTCGGCCCGCTACCCATTGCCTTTGCCAAACAGATGATGGCGGCGCGGGGGAGTTGGGGATGGGGTATGCGCCGGATCATGATGGACTACAACCATTGGTCCGCGTTTGGCTTGCTCGGCGAAATTCTGCCGTGGGCGGACAATCGCGTTACGCTGGCGAATGAAACTGATCAGTTCGGACTGCGGGTGGCCCATGTGAATTTCGACCTCTACGAGAATGACAAAAAGCTGATGGAATTCGGCAAAAACAAGGCCGAGGAAGTCATGCGTGCCGCCGGGGCACAGGAGATTGTACAGGAAGCTCGCTATGCCCATTTGGTCGGCGCGGCCCGGATGGGAAACGATCCTGCTACAAGCGTAGTCGACGGCTTTGGCCGCACCCACGATATCGCCAACCTTTTCGTCTGCGACGGCAGCATCCTTCCCACCCAAGGCTCGGCCAACCCCGGCCTGACCATCCAGGCGCTGGCCGCGCGCACGGCCGATTATCTTATCTCCCAGGGCACGACGATCTTTAACTCGGACCAGCGCGACATGACTCCGCCGCCGGTGCGCCGCGAGCTTTCACCGCCCGGCACTCACGGTCCCGGCGTGCCACGCCTGGGTTAGCAATCTCTAGGAGAACTTCTCTTACCATATCGCACCATCTTTTTTAACGGTAGCTATTAGCCCTCGAAGATGGATAGTTAATTCATGCCCAAAATTACTTCTCTCCAAGAGGTCCTTGTTGATCAACTTAAAGATCTCTATAGCGCCGAAACGCAAATCACCAAGGCTCTTCCCAAAATGGCTAAAGCCGCCAGTTCGCCTGATTTAAAACAAGGCTTCCTGCTGCATTTGTCTCAAACAAAGGAACACGCTGTTCGGATCAAATCCATTTGCGAGAATTTAAAGGAAAAGGCTACCGGTAAGAAATGCATGGCGACGGCCGGTCTCGTGGAAGAAGGTCAGGAAGCAATCGATGAAAATGCCACAACTGAGGCGAAGGATGTTATGCTTATCGCGGCCGCCCAGCGGGTAGAGCATTACGAAATCGCCGGGTATACTAGCGCCATTTCTCTAGCCAAAGCTCTTGGTCTAACCTCCGTCGTAAAGACCCTCTCCACAACGCTAGGCGAAGAAGTGGCAACGGACGCAAAGCTTTCCAAAGCCAATGAATCCGCAATCGCCACCACCCAAAAGAGCGAAGGATAGGTTCCCGAATAACATCGAAGAAAGGGGTCTCCAGGAGCCCCGGCGCAGCGCTTGGGCATTTGAAGATCCGCCAGGGTCAATCGAGCGCTTCGTCGCGTACCCCGTCGACGGCGTGGTCCGCAGACACGATTCTCGCTCGGATGCCTGTAATGTACATAGGCTTCCCGCCGACTCAAACGATCAAGCGACCGCTTTCGGTCTTCCCCGGCTCATGGCCGGTATACTTCGTGTTCGGGATGGAACGACTGATCTTTAGGGGTGCCGCACGTGACCGAGTGCTACGCGGTAAGCCTCCGGCTCCGGCTTCTCCATGAGCTGATGCGCCCTCACCTGCGCTTATTCGACCAGTGAACTGTAAGTTCACGCTCTTCAGGTGAGCTCCGTTGAAGAAGTTCTCGGACAGATGATCGATTTTTAAGGTCGCTCCGAGTTGGACATGCGAAATGTTGCTGAACTCCGGAGGAAACAAACAGATGCCTACAGAAAAAAAAGCTCCAAGCAAACGAGAACTGATCGAGCCAACTAAAGGCGATAAACGTTTTGTTCGTCGAAATGCCGACGGCACTTTTGGGAAAACCGTCGATGTCGGCAAGTCGCTAGCCGCCGATCGGAAGCACTCGGCAAAAACCAAAGTGCCCAAAGGTCAGGGGGATCGCGGCGACGTGAAAAAATAGCTCTCAAGAAGAGGTCTCCAACGAGTTTGGCCTTGCCGGCGGAATCGGCTCTGCGTGGGACAAATCTTTAAAGAGCGTGCGAATGCCATCGCCAGGCTGGTGATCTTTGGCGGCCCGGCTTTGATCTTTCTCACCGGCGCAGTTTTTTACGTCCTCGGACAATCAGATTATCTTACCCGCGTTCATTCGCCGCTCGATCAGCCAGTTCCATTCAGCCACCAGCATCATGTCGGCGGACTAGGTATCGACTGCCGCTACTGCCACACTTCGGTCACCCAATCGTCCTTTGCCGGGCTGCCGCCGACGGAAACCTGCATGACTTGCCATTCGCAAATCTGGAAGGACGCGCCAGTGTTAGAGCCGGTGCGCGAGAGTTTTCAAACCGGCAACCCTATCAAGTGGACCCGCGTTTATGATCTACCGGACTACGTCTATTTTAATCACGGCATCCATGTAAATAAAGGCGTTGCCTGCGTGACTTGCCACGGCCAGGTCGATGAGATGCCGATCACCTGGAAGACGCAACCACTTTACATGCGGTGGTGCCTGGATTGCCATCGCCAGCCGGAGAAATTTCTGCGCCAGCCTAGTGAGGTATTCGATCTGCATTTTAAGCCGTCTCCCGGCCAATCTGCTTCGGAACGCCAGCTACTGGTTGAAAACCATGTCCATCCGCAAGGACTAACAGACTGTTATACCTGCCACCGATGAGCGCTGGGTTGGCAATCACAAGATCGCAATATTGGCAAAGTCTTCAAGAGGCTGGCAATAGCCAGGCACCTGTAAAGACTTTGCCAAGCGAGTTTCCTGATGGCGCGTCCGAATGGCTCGATCCGCTTGGCCGTCGCAGTTTCTTGAAGCTGATGAGCGCATCGATCGCGCTGGCGGGTGTCGGCGCTTGCACCCGGCAGCCTTTGAGGGCCATCGTTCCGTACGTTCGTCAACCCGAAGAGCTGATTCCAGGTCGCCCGCTTTTTTTTGCCACGGCACTCACCCTTGCCGGCTATGCTCGGGGAGTACTGGTGGAAACGCACGAAGGCAGACCCACTAAAATCGAGGGTAACCCTGAACATCCGGCGAGTCACGGCGCGAGTGATGCCTTCATGCAGGCCGAAATCCTGGTTCTTTATGATCCGGATCGTTCGCAGGCCGTTATTGAGGACGGACAGATCAGCAACTGGGATTCCTTTCTCGGTTATCTCGCCCGTCGCGCACAGGAGTGGAGAAGTAATCGTGGCGGTGGCCTTCGGGTTCTGACGAGGCATGAAACTTCTCCCACTTTTCGCGACCAAATACAGAGGCTTTCATCGAAATATCCCGCCGCAGTATGGCACGAGTACGAGCCGGTTCCGACCAACATTCCAGGCGCGGTCTACCATTTCGACAAAGCCGAAATCATTTTCTCGATTGGCGCTGATTTCCTTTCCTCCGGTCCGGCAAGCTTAAAACAACAACGTGATTTCGCGGCGGCGCGACGAGTGAGCGATCGGCCGCAGGGAATGAATCGGTTGTACGTTGTCGAAAGCACGCCGAGTCTCACCGGTGCGATGGCTGACCATCGCATTTCGTCGGATCCGAAAGGGATCGCTGATTTGGTCCGCGGAATCCGGATTGCGCTGGAACCGGACGAGTCTAACCCCTCACCCGGACAGGACAAGTTCATCTCAGCGCTCGTCGGCGACCTTCGGCAATCCGCTGGCAAAAGCTTAGTGGTCGCTGGCCCACATGAATCGCCCGCGGTTCAAGAATTCGCCCGCTGGTGTAACGAACTTCTCGGCAACGTCAATGTAACAGTTGATTATTTCGCTCCTGACGTCGGGCGTCACGATTTGGGAGAGTTGGTCAATGAGATCAACGCCGGGAGCGTTGAAACGTTACTGATCGTCGGGGGAAACCCGGTCTACGACGCGCCAGCGGATCTGGAATTTGCCAGAGCGCTTGCCAAAGTTCCCAATTCAATCCACATCGACCTCTACGCCAACGAAACCGCCGAACATTGTCGATGGCACATCCCGGAAGCACACGTCTTGGAGAGTTGGAGCGATGCCTGTGCCTTCGACGGCACCGCGACAATCATGCAACCGGTGATCGAACCTCTTTTTGCCGGGCGATCGCGACACCAATTGCTGGCAGCTCTTCTGGAGGAGGCACCAGCGGACAGCTATGATATCGTTCGGGAATTTTGGAAAAAGCAGCTTCCACCGGCAGATTTTGAGAAGATCTGGCGAAAGTCGTTGCACGACGGAATAGTCGCTGATTGGCGGGCGACACCCCCAGAATCGTCTGCCGGCGGCAACCAGGCATTCACGCCAGTAGCTGAAGTCGGCGGGCTCTATCTTTTGATTCGAGCAGATCCGCATATCGGGGACGGCAGGTTTTCGAACAATGCGTGGCTGCAAGAACTCCCGAAACCGCTGACAAAACTGGTTTGGGACAACGCGGCACTTGTTAGCCCGGCAACGGCAGAACGATTTCACTTGGCGAACGAAGATGTGGTGGAATTGAAATACCGTGGCCGCACGGTCCACGCGCCGGTGTGGATTCTTCCTGGCCAGGCAGATAACTGCGTGACCGTCCACCTCGGCTACGGCCGGAGGCGTGCAGGAAACATCGGCTCTGGCATTGGATTTAACGCCAATGAGCTTCGAACGTCGGACGCACCCTGGGGCGGTCCGGGTTTGCTGATCGAAAAGACGGGACGGCGACAAACGCTCGTCACCACCCAGCACCATCATTCGATGGAAGATCGTCAACTCATTCGGACGGGCACTGTCGCCAATTTCGAGAAAGATCCTTCCGCGATCACCCGAACCGATGAGCCACCCCCTGCTAAGAGCGACACGCTTTATCGAAACTACGGCTACCGGAACCTGGCCTGGGGAATGGCGATCGACCTGAATACCTGCATCGGCTGCAACGCTTGCGCGATCGCCTGTCAGGCCGAAAATAATATTCCGGTGGTCGGAAAAGATCAGGTCGCCGCGGGACGCGAGATGCACTGGATTCGAGTCGACCGCTATTACAGCGGAGAAGTCCAAAATCCGGCCACCTTTCATCAGCCGGTGCCATGCATGCAGTGCGAGGATGCTCCTTGCGAGGTGGTCTGCCCGGTCGGGGCAACCGTCCATAGCGAGGAGGGTTTGAACCAGATGGTTTACAATCGATGCGTCGGGACTCGGTATTGCTCAAACAACTGCCCTTATAAAGTTCGTCGTTTTAACTTTCTCGAGTACGACGTAAATCGGTTTGAGGCACGCACGACGCTTAAGCTAATGCGCAATCCAGATGTCACGGTGCGCACTCGTGGCGTCATGGAGAAATGCACTTATTGCGTGCAGCGAATTAACGCCGTTAAAATCGATGCCGAGAAAGCAAATCGGCCGATTCTCGACGGGGAAATCACGCCCGCTTGTGCGCAGGCCTGTCCAGCCGAGGCGATCGTCTTTGGCGATATCAATGACCCAAACAGCCGGGTGGCAAAGCTAAAAGCCTCGCCGCTGAACTATGCATTATTGCAAGAATTAAACACCCGTCCGCGAACTACCTATCTGGCGAAGTTAACCAATCCGAACAGGGCGCTGGGCAAAGCATGAGCAGGCAAATCAAAGAGCCATTGGTCGCCCCTGGATACAACAGTGAGTCGGTTACTCGAAAGATAAGCGATATCGTTCTCAAACGACCGGTCACAAGAGGCTGGCTAGGTGGATTCGCCATTGCCTTTGCCTTGCTGCTGCTGCTGAATTTCGCCATTGGCTGGCTGTTGCTGAAAGGAGTCGGTATCTGGGGAATCAATATCCCGGTCGCGTGGGGATTCGCGATCGTGAACTTCGTCTGGTGGATCGGCATTGGGCATGCCGGAACATTCATCTCCGCGATTCTCCTGTTACTGCAGCAAGATTGGCGAACATCGATTAACCGGTTTGCAGAATCGATGACGCTTTTTGCCGTCGCATGCGCCGGATTGTTTCCTCTTCTTCATCTGGGCCGCCCATGGGTTTTCTATTGGCTTTTGCCGTATCCAAACACCATGGACCTCTGGCCGCAGTGGCGAAGCCCGCTAGTCTGGGATGTTTTTGCAGTCGGCACCTATTTAACCGTTTCGCTCATGTTTTGGTATGTCGGATTGCTACCCGATCTGGCAACAATCCGCGACCGCGCCGTTCACCGACCGGTGCAGTTGATCTATGGAATTTTCGCACTCGGCTGGCGCGGCTCGGCAAAGCATTGGAAGCGATTTCACATGGCTTACCTGTTGCTGGCGGGACTTGCGACGCCGCTGGTACTCTCGGTGCATAGCGTAGTCTCCCTCGATTTTGCGGTTGCTATCGTCCCCGGCTGGCATTCGACCATCTTTCCGCCCTACTTTGTCGCGGGCGCCATTTTTTCGGGCTTCGCTATGGTTCTGACGCTGGCGATCCCGATTCGAAAGTTTTACGGCCTGCAGGATTTTATCACCATCCGCCATCTTGACAACTGCGCCAAAATCATGCTGGCCACCGGCCTGATGGTGGCGCATGGCTATCTCACCGAAGGTTTCATGTCTTGGTACAGCGATGACAAGTTCGACATCTACGCGACGCTGAACCGAATGTTCGGTCCCTACGCACCGACCTACTGGCTTCTGATCTTTTGCAACGTAATTGTCCCGCAAGCCGTTTGGTTCAAAAAAGTTCGCACTAACCCCACGGCGCTGTTTGTCATCGCGCTCCTCGTAAATATCGGGATGTGGACTGAGCGCTTTGTCATCGTGATCACCAGCCTGCATCGTGACTTCCTTCCTTCGTCCTGGGGTAGTTACAACGCGACGCAATGGGATTGGATGACCTTGTTAGGATCATTCGGACTCTTTTTGTCGCTCCTTTTTTTATTTCTGCGCGTGCTGCCGGCAATCTCTATCTCCGAGATGCGAACTCTGGTCAGAGAAAGAAAGGAGCCGGCCGGATGAAGTCCAATCTTTATGGTCTGATGGCGGAATTCGCCACCCCCGAAGAGCTGCTCCGCGCAGCGCAAGGAGCCTACGACGCTGGATATCGCAAGATGGATGCCTACAGCCCGTCACAGGTCGACGGCGTTGCCGAAGCAATCGGTTTTAACAAAACGCGGGTACCACTCGTCGTTCTGATCGGCGGCATCATCGGCGCCTTCACTGCGTACGGGATGCAATATTATTCCGCGGTACGTGACTATCCATTGAATGTCGGAGGACGACCACTTCATAGCTGGCCGGCCTTCATTCCAATTACTTTCGAGCTAACGGTGCTCTTTGCCGCTTTCGCCGCGGTGTTTGGTATGCTTGCTATGAACCGGCTACCGAAGCCATACCATCCGGTTTTCAACGTTCCGGAGTTCAAACTGGCCAGCCAGACGCGCTTCTTCCTTTGTTTGCAAGCAGACGATCTGGAATTCGGCGAGGAGAGTGCCCGGAGTTTCCTCGTATCCTTGGAACCGATGGCGATCCATGAGGTTGAAGGATGAAACTAGGCCGGCGACGTCCCCATTATTTGCGAGACGGTGCACGCGTGGTCACTATCATCGTTTTCTCGGTCATTGTTAGCGGCTGCAGAAACGGGATGGTGAATCAACAACATCTCAAACCGCTCGCCGAGGAAACATTCTTCAGGGACGGAAGTGGAGCCCGTCCGATTCCGCCTCACACAATTGCTCGGGGTCATTTAAATGAAGACCAGCAATTCTTCGAAGGAAAATCAGGTGGGCAATTAGTCACCACCTTTCCCGCTGCGGTGACGCGGCAGATGATTGAGCATGGACGCGAAAGCTTCGATGTTTATTGCGCCGTTTGTCATGGCAAGACTGGTGAAGGCGATGGGATGATCGTCCAGCGGGGTTTTCCGCCACCCCCTTCGTTGCATGAGGAACGCTTGCGTAAGGCTCCGGTTGGCCATTTCTTCGATGTCATCACGAACGGCTACGGGATAATGTATCCGTACGCATCTCGAGTGACGACGGAGGAGCGGTGGGCCATCATCGCCTACATACGTGCTCTCCAACTGAGCCAGCACGCCACCCTGGACGATGCCGATTCGATTCACCGTGAACAACTGCAAGCGGCCGAAAAATGATGGACAGCACGCTCAACTCACGATTGAACCGGCTCCAGCGATACATGCTGATCGTTAGCGGGATAGCCGCCGCGCTTTCTTTACTCGGCGGTATTTTCAATCACGCACAATTTTTCGAGTCGTACCTGTTTGCCTGGCTGTTTTGGTGCGGATTATCGCTCGGCTCCCTGGTCATTGTGATGATGCAATTTCTGACCGGCGGTGTGTGGGGCCTGGCGATCCGTCGATTGTCCGAGGCTGCTTTCATGGCTCTCCCGGTCATCGCCTTGCTCTTTGCACCGATCTTCTTCGGGATGCACGATTTGTTTCCATGGTCGCGAGCCGATGTGATTCAGACGCCCGGCTGGGTGCACAAGCATGCTTATCTCAACACCCCATTTTTCGCGGTGAGAACCATGTTTTACTTCGCGGCAGTGATCACCATGGCGCTGTTGCTCCGACGTTGGGCGACCCAACAGGATGAGGGAGACCTCCTGGCTGCGCGTCGCCTGCGAGCGTTGAGCGGCGGCGGTTTGGTTCTTTACGTGCTCTGCATGAATTTTGCCTCCACCGACTGGGTGATGTCACTGGAACCGGAGTGGTACTCCACCATCTTCGCGATTATCTTTATGGCGGGGCAATTCCTCTCCGCGCTGGCTCTGATGACAGCCCTCCTGGCCTTCTTTTCCGGGCACGGCTCGCTCTCTGAGAGTCTACCAACTAAAGTGTTTCACGACCTCGGGAAGATGCTTCTGGCATTCGTCATCTTCTGGATCTACGTCTCGTTTTCGCAATTTCTGGTGATCTGGTCAGGCAATTTACCAAAAGAAATTTCGTGGTACTTGCACCGGAGCAGCGGTGGGTGGCAATGGGTTGCCTTGGTGCTGGTGCTCTCGCAATTCTTCATTCCCTTCGCACTGCTGCTTTCACGCGCTGCAAAGCGCCAAAAGTTCAGGCTGGCGATGATCGCCCTGCTGATCGTCGTTGCTAGCGTGGTGAGCAATTTCTGGCTCGTCGCGCCGTCCTTTCATCCGACCCGTTTCTCCGTTCATTGGATGGATTTAGCGGAGCTTCTAGCCCTCGGCGGCATCTGGAGCTTTACCTTTATTTTCTTCCTCAAACGGCGCCCTCTGTTGCCGTGGCCCCTGGTGGAGAGCACGCCCCATGGCTGAACGAAACCAGCAGCGGATCGGGAATCGAACGCCCAAGCGCAGCCTTCGCGTGGTCATCGGGAAGGCCATCGATTTGTTCGTTTCAGCAATGGCGATTTTACTGACTGCCTAAATTTTTCGAGCGTCGCCACCAAGTCGGCAGCAAGTCCCGGGAAATCACCAAGATAGTGCTCGATGCTGATGAACTGAATCAGCAAGGGAGCGGGCACCAAACGTCCGACATTAATGTCCGCGCGGTCACCTGGACGGCAATCGGTCTGATGATTTCGGTGATTGCGGTTTGCGTGACGGTTGGAGGCTTGTTCAGCCTTTTCAAGACCCAGTATCGATCCGTGAACGCGCCATCGGGCATCACCATTCCCGGCAGATTGCCCCCGACACCTCGGCTGCAAACTAATCCGACTGCCGATTTGCAGCAGCTCCTGGAGGCCGAAAACGCTAAACTGAACAGCTACGGCTGGGTTGACAAAGGCGCCGGGGTGATTCGAATTCCAATCGATCGCGCGATGGACCTGTTAGCTCAGCGTGGATTGCCGGCCCGGGATGGCGACCACGAAACGGGAGGTAAAACACCCCTTGAGATGCGACAAGAAAAGGCGAAGGCGTCGGAACCATGAAAGCTGTTTTTGCGCTAATCTGTCTTCTCTCCTTCTTGTCTCACGCCCCCGGGCAAAACGCCCAAGCCAACCTCACTGCCAAGGCAGGACTGGACCAACAACTGAATGCCCAGCTGCCGCTAAACTTGGCGTTTCACGACGAGCACGGAGCCCCCGCTCTGCTGGCTGATTACTTCGGATCGAAGCCAGTGATTCTGGTCCTCGCCTATTACGAATGCCCGAACATGTGCACACTGGTCCTGAACGCGCTTTTACAGAGTGCACAGGATTTAAAGTTCGAGATTGGAAAAGAATACCAAATCGTTGTTGTCAGCATCGATCCCCATGAAGGGCCGGCGCTGGCAGCTGCTAAAAAACAGATCTACACCCAACGTTATGGCCGGCCGGGAGCGGCAAATGGCTGGCATTTTCTAACCGGCGAGGAGGCCTCGATCCGGTCAGTGGCAAACACCATAGGATTCCGTTTTGTTTACGACCCGGAAACCAGGCAATTCGCTCATCCCAGTGTCATCACGGTGCTGACACCGACCGGCAAAGTTTCTCGTTATTTTGCCGGCATCGAATACCCCCCAAAAGACTTGCGCCTGGCTCTCATCGAAGCCTCCAATAACCGCATCGGTTCTCTAACCGAACAATTGTTTTTGCTCTGTTTTCACTACGACCCCGCGAGTGGGAAATACGGGCTGCTGATCAAAGACGTTATCCAGTTCGCCGGCATCAGTACGGTCCTGGTGCTGGGTTGTTGCATCGTCCTGATGATACGGCGCGAGCACCCTTCGCCGAGCTAGGGCAAAACCAGTATGCGCCGGGTTCTCTCTTTCATCTTTCCGGATCAGGCATCCAACCTCGCTCCTTCAGTCGATGCGATCCTTTTCGCGCTTCTCGCCCTCAGCGCTTTCATCGCTCTGCTGGTCTTCCTGGTGGCTTTGTTTTTTTGCCTTCGGTTTCGCCGCGGCTCGAAAGCGGACCGAACACCTGCAAAAATAGGGCCGCTTGGATTCGAGCTCACTTGGACCATTATTCCGTTCCTGATTTTTATCGGAGTATTCTTTTGGGGCGCCAACGTTTTTTTCGGCATGTCGAGTCCGCCAGGGGATGCTACGGAGATCCACGTGGTCGGGAAACAGTGGATGTGGAAAATTCAACACCCGGACGGTCGACGTGAAATCAACGAGTTGCACATCCTGGTAGGGCGTCCGGTGAAATTAATCATGACCTCTGAAGACGTCATTCACGACTTTTTTGTCCCGGCCTTTCGCACCAAACAGGACGTCGTTCCCGGCCGTTATACCACCGAATGGTTTACCCCCACCAAGCCGGGCAAATATCATCTGTTTTGCTCCCAGTACTGTGGCACCAATCATTCCACGATGACCGGATGGATTTACGTGATGGAGCCTGCGGAACACGCAGAATGGTTGAACAAAGGCGCGGTTTCAGAATCGCTGGTAGCAGAGGGTCAGCGCGACTTTCACAGCTTGGGCTGCAGCGGATGTCACTCTCCGGATTCCCAGATTCATGCACCGCTTCTGGAGGGAATTTACGGCAAACCGGTGCCCCTTTCTGATGGAACCGTAGTCATTGCTGACGAGCAATACCTCCGTGATTCGATTTTGCTTCCTAACAAGCAAATTGCTGCGGGTTACGAGGCAGTCATGCCCACGTTTCAGGGGCAGATCGACGAGGAAAAAGTTAACGCTATTGTCGCATATATTAAATCCCTCCCTGGTTCGGAAAGGAGCCAATGATGAATGGTGTTACTATTCGGGCCGCCTCCCAAAATGCTGCTCCGCCTCAGCTGACTTATCTTAGCGTGGGGCGAACGATTTCGTCCTGGCTGTTAACCGGCGATCATAAGCGCATCGCGCTCCTCTACATGGTGTCAATCACCCTCTTCTTTTTCGTGGGCGGCACTGCGGCAGCGCTGATGCGGCTTGAGCTCCTTTCGCCGAAAGGCGAACTGGTCACCTCCGAGACCTACAACAAGCTTTTTACAATTCACGGCGTTGTCATGGTCTGGTTCTTTCTGATCCCCTCCATCCCGACCGTCCTGGGTAATTTTCTCCTGCCCTTAATGATCGGAGCGCGCGATGTTGCCTTTCCCAGATTGAATCTGGCCAGCTGGTATCTATTTATGATCGGCGGCGCCTTCACTCTCTTTTCGATAGTGACGGGTGGTGTTGACACCGGCTGGACCTTCTACACTCCTTACAGCAGCACCTATTCGAACGGACACGTTATCGCAATGGCCGCGGGAATTTTCATCGCCGGGTTCGGCTCAATCGCTACAGGCCTAAACTTCATCGTCACCGTACACACCATGCGCGCATCTGGCTTGACTTGGTGGCGGTTACCAATTTTTGTCTGGTCACTTTACACCACCAGCATCATTTTGGTACTCGCTACTCCGGTTCTGGCGATTACCCTGGCTCTGATGGCCCTGGAGCGTGCCTTCGGGGTCGGTTTTTTTAATCCTGCTCTCGGCGGTGATCCGCTGCTTTTTCAGCACCTCTTCTGGTTCTATTCCCACCCCGCGGTTTACATTATGATTTTGCCGGGCATGGGCGTAGTCAGTGAACTGATCCCCTGTTTTTCGCGCAAGCCCCTTTTCGGCTACAAGTTTGTGGCTGCCGCTAGTCTCTCCATTGGCGTCCTCGGATTTCTGGTCTGGGGTCATCACATGTTCGTCAGCAGCCAATCCGTTTATGCAGGGATGATTTTTTCCCTGCTCAGCTTCATGGTTTCCATTCCCTCGGCCATAAAAGTCTTCAACTGGACAGCCACTCTCTACAAGGGTTCAATTCGGTTTCAGACACCGATGCTATACGCACTCGGTTTTATCGGACTCTTTACCATCGGAGGTCTGACTGGTCTGTTTCTGGCGTGCCTGGCACTCGACGTACACTTGCACGACACCTACTTCGTGATCGCCCATTTTCACTATATCATGGTGGGCGGCATGGTGATGGCCTATTTGGGCGGACTTCATTTCTGGTGGCCGAAAATCACCGGCCGGATGTATCCCGAGCTCCCAGCCAAGCTAGCGGCGTTAACCGTATTTTTCGGATTTAACCTGACTTTCTTCCCTCAATTTATTCTCGGTTATCTTGGGATGCCGCGGAGGTATCCTGTCTATGCGCCGGAATTTCAAGTGCTCAATGTTTTGTCCACGGCGGGCGCATCAATCCTGGCTATCGGTTACTTTTTGCCGTTAGCCTATCTGCTCTGGTCATTGCGCTACGGTGCCACCGCTGGCTCTAATCCATGGGGTGCCACGGGTCTGGAATGGACGACTTCCTCACCACCCCCGCCGGACAATTTCAAAACGACGCCGCTGGTCACAGAAGGGCCATACAAGTATGATCCCCAAGCTGCGGAGGCGGAATTGGAGGCAGCCGATGCTTAGTAGATCGCCGACCCTTCCACATCAGTTCGACGATGCCGGCCAACAGCGGGAAGCTTCGACCATGGGGATGTGGCTTTTCATCGCCACGGAGATACTTTTCTTTGGCTCCATGTTTCTCGGCTATGTCGTCTACCGTTCTTCTTATCCGGAAGCGTTTGCGGAGGCCAGCCGCCATACTTTGATTGTATTCGGCGGGATCAACGCCGCGGTACTTCTGATCAGCAGCACCACCATGGCGTTCGCAGTGTGGGCGGCGCGTGAAAATCGACGTTGGCAGCTGGTTTTATTCTTACTTCTAACCGCCTCCCTTGGTTGCCTCTTTCTGGTGATAAAAGGCCTCGAATATTCAAAAGAGATTAGCGAACATTTGTTGCCAGGTTCCTCGTTTCATGTCGAGGCTGCACAGCCCGCGAAAGAAGAGTTGTTTTTTTACATCTACTGGCTGATGACCGGCGTTCACGCACTCCACGTTACCATCGGTATTTTCCTCATTTTAATCTTCGCGGCGCGCGCCTGCTTCACCAATGCCTTCCTAAACCGCGACACGCCGGTGGATCTGCTTGGTCTCTATTGGCATTTTGTCGATATTGTTTGGATCTTTTTATTCCCCCTACTTTATCTCGTGGATCGACACTCATGAGTACCAACGCTTCTCCTGCCCGGAACTACATTCTCACTGGAGTCGGACTGCTCGGCTTGCTCGCACTGACCATTGCTGCTTCCTATCTCAATCTGGGGGTCTTCAATCCGATTATCACGGCGTCGATCTCGGTGGCCAGCACCGCCCTGATTCTTTTATTCTACATGCATGTCCGCCGTATCAAGCCACTGCTGTGGTTTTTCGTCGGCGCCGGTTTCTTTTGGCTGGGTATTATGTTCGTTCTTGCATTCAGCGATTTCCTGACCAGGGGGTGGAGATAAGCGGTACTTCCGCTAGCGCACAATGAATCCGCCACGGTCAAAGGCAGTCGGATCTATGGCGCTCGCTTAAAGCCAAAATAGCCAAATGAGGCCGGCTCACACTGGACAGACGAACAGCTTCTTGGGTTGGTTCGAAGGAATGAAAAACAAAGATCCTCATCTTTTATCAAATTTGCCATCCTACAGCGAGGATGGTGCCGTTCATGCCGTGTGGAAGCTCCTAAGGGTTCACTTGTGAAGCTTAAATATGAAATCAAGCTTGGAGCTTTTACCGTCGCTCATTCATTACCCTTAGGTCTCTCTTACCCGTTCGACTGGGGATTTGTTCCAAGTACGCAAGCTCCTGATGGCGATCCATTGGATATCCTGATTTTGCACGAAGCATCGACTTATCCAGGGTGGTGCTACCGTGCCGACCGCTTGGCGTGGTGGAACTGGATCAGGAAGAAGAGGACGGTCAGAGGGAAAGAAATGACCGTGTCATTGTCATGCCAGCTTGGCACGATCGCGTAGGCGAATTCGAACATCCCTCGGACTTCCCGACTCGCTTGAAAGAGGAAATCGAGCAATTCTTCTTGAGCACGACCTTTTTTACTGGCAAAAAAGCCCGCGATCTTAGGTTGGAAAGGGCCGAAAAAAGCCTCCTCATTAATCAAAGAGTGTAATAAATCCTATCTACTTCAGGACAATTAGTGCCTATGCCCTTAAACATCGGATGGGGGGAAATCGCATTGCGACTCGCCCTCACCGTCCTAGCCGGAATCTTGATTGGGATTAATCGCAGCGAACACGGCCATGCGGCCGGATTGCGCACCACCTTACTGGTCTGTCTGGCCGCTTCGCTCAGCATGCTTCAGGTTAACCTACTGCTACCGATGACAGGTAAAACCTCGTCCTCGTTTGCAGTCATGGACTTGATGCGGCTGCCCTTGGGTATTTTATCCGGCATGGGTTTTATCGGCGCCGGCGCAATCGTTCGCAAAGACAATTTTGTGCATGGCTTGACCACGGCGGCTACACTTTGGTTTGTTACCGGTTTAGGATTGTGTTTCGGAGGTGGACAACTCGCGCTAGGTCTGGTCGGGCTGGCCTTGGGTGTCCTGGTGCTCGAAGTTCTTAAACGGGTGGAGGATCGATGGAAACAAGACCGCCACGCGATGCTGAGCGTGATCATGGGTACAAACGGTCCGTCGGAGGAGGAGCTTACCTCAAAATTGCAGGCAGAAGGGTATGTGATCAGCCCGTGGGGCGTGGTCTCTTTCGATCGGGCCCGCCAGCGCGAATTGCGGACAGAAGTACGCTGGCGAGCGCATCCACACGAAGCGCATTCTCCTGCGTTTCTGCAAGAATTTGGCGACCATCCCGGAGTAGTCAGGTTGGAATGGAAACCGTGAAGCAGGAGCCAGAAACCAGGAGTCAGGAGTTGCAGAATACAAGAAAATCATGCCGGATCGCGAGGATGCTCTCCCCACCTGGATCCTGACTACTGACTTCTCTGCAACAGTCGAGTTCCGGCGCAAGTTGCTGCTAATATTCCGCTGATCTGGTCAAATTTCGATTCCAATTCACGCGCGTCGGGCCGCGAGAGTGCTCCTGGCTCCTGGCTCCTGGCTCCTGCGCTCCTGACTCCTGGCTCCTGACTCCTGACTCCTGACTCCTGGCTCCCTGGCTCCTGGCTCCTGACTCCTGACTCCTGGCTCCTGGCTCCTGGCTCCTGACTCCTGACTCTTGTTGAGCGAAACATGATGATCCGCTTTGAATTTTCAAACCGGCACGAACTCCCGCGCGATCTTCAATGAGTACGGGTTCCAGGAATAATCCTGGTCGAACACTGGCTCGGATTCCTCTATATCATGAAATCGGCAAATAAATTCGACGATCAAGAATCGCTGCCAGTACCAGACAATCATATTCTGGCAATCATCAACAACCCCGAAGAAGCAAAGGTCATTTTCGAAACTCTGCACGGGAGCGGACTTTCTCCTGATGAAATTGGCCTTCTGACTGGGGAAGCAGACGCTGAGAAACTGGACGCGGCCACTGGAAAAAAAGGGTTCTTCGCAAAGATGCTGACTTCCGGGATCGATATGGGCGACAGGGACACCGAATACTTAAAACAATATCGCAGTGCCCTGATGGATGGCTCCACGATGATCGGAGTGGAGGTCAAGAACGGCGACACCCGCGACGGGGTAAGACAAATTCTGAAGACCCACGGTGCTCGTTTCATTACTTCTTTCGGTCGGTTTGTGACGGAGGTTCTGGAACCTTAGCCCTGGCAGGCAAAGCAATTTCTGGAACGCAGCCCGGGTGGCGCTGATAGGACGCCGCTCCCGGGCCGCTTTTTTATAGACGTGAAGACTCGCGACTGTTCGTTATCCCTCGAGAGCGGATCTGGCTGGTAATGGACTACTGACAGAGCAAATGAGTGCGCGTGCAGAAAACAGAAGGAGCAAACCTATCGAAAAAGACGAATCAACGAAAAGCTATGGGGAGATTCTTCAACTTGCCCTGCCGGTCAGCTTGGAGCTTCTTCCAGACTTCATTTGGATTGATTGATCAGATTATTGTCGGGCTGCTGGGGCAAGCGCAGTGGCCGGTGTTGGACTAGCGAATAGTATCTCCTTTATCGTCATGTTCGTTTACTCCGCGATTGGAACCGGAAGCGGGGTTCTGATTGCCCAGGCGTACGGGCATAAAGATATGGGGGAAGTATCCGCGATTGCCGCCTTGGGCCTAATCGTGGCGGGAGTTTCGGCTCTTTACGGCCCTGCCCCTCGCCCTTTTTCCGGCTCTTCTTCTTCGCTGGATCGGAGCCGAGGAAAACGTAGCAAACGGGACCGCGAGTTCTTTCAGCTGTTTGCCGCCTCTGCACCGCTGGTCGTGATGACCGCGGTCAGCGCGGCGACTTTCCGTTCGCTGAGCGACACTCGGACCCCGATGGTAATCACCATGGGCGCAGTGGCTCTAAATACACTGCTTAGTTTTCTTTTATCCTGGGTATTGGTCCTTTTCCAAAGCTCGGCGTACCTGGTGCCGGAGTCGCTACGCTGATTGCTCAATCCGCCCGCTGCTTGTTCTGATTATCTCGCTCTACCGTCGAAGCGAAGGGCCGCAATGGACGTGGCCATGGCAATACACAGATATCAGTACGATCTCAAAGCGGCTCACCGATATCACCTTTCCGCTGGGCTTGAGCGAAATGCTCTGGGGCGCGAGCGCCTTTATCTATACGGTTATCTTCACCCATCTCGGCACCGTCGCGCTGGCGGGGAGTCAAATCGTGATGGTAATCGAAAATTTGTTTATCGCTGCCGCGGCCGGGTCTGCGCCTGCAGCAATAGCGTCCATTGGTCAAGCAATCGGAGCAGGTTCGATCGGTTCTGCAAAAAAGAATGCCGGCAGGGTGCTTCGACTGGGGATTCTGGCGGGACTTTTCTTTACTTTCGTTCTCGTCGGTGCCGGTTTTTTACTATCCTTCCTTTACCCGCGAGTCGGAAAGGATGTGCTGCAAGTCGCTTTTTGGGGAATTCTGATCGCAGCCACTGTGCAGCCGGTCAAAGTGCTTAATAGCATCCTCGGCAACGGGATCTGCCGACGGCGGAGACACAAAATTCGTACTCGCAGGTCACCTGATCGGAAGCTACCTGGTCGGCATCCCCGCAGCCGTTTTGCTAGGAATTTTTACGGGATTAAGCGCATGGGGTGTATTTGGCGCCCGCGCGCTTGAAGAGATCATTTAAAGTTATCGCATTTTTTCTCCGCTTTCGCACCCCGGCATCATACCGGAAATCGCAGAAGAATCTCCGGCGGCGGCAAAATAGACTGCTCTATTCACGCTAACGTGGCGACCTCGATCAGATCCAACCGGATTTGCTGACTTGCGAAAAGATGTTGTCACCTGCGAAACCTGCAGGTTCTGGAATGATGGGGTTTGAACAGTCCAATCAACACGGCGGATGCGAGTAGATTTGTAAGATGAATACGCCAAAATTTTTTGCACTCGTCGCTTCTTCAAAAGAGAAGTCATCGGACCCGCGATTCAGAGTTTTTGTCGAGCTTGGGGACAAAGACAACAACTTTTGGGAAAGTCAGGTGCTCGCTACAGCCGAGGGGCGTGCACAATGACAGCCCTACGAAACGGCTTGAAGGAAGTTTTGCCTGGTGGAACCGAACTTTCGGAGGCGCCGGTCGCTACTTTTTTCGAGGGTGACGCAGAAGCTATCATCGAAAAAGCGGAGCCCATTATTGCAAAGGACGGGCGCAGAGCGTGGATCATTGAAGACTAATCCGCCTCTCCTTGTATAGAACAGCTGCCACGTAATACAGCTACGGAATGGGGCGGCAGAAATCAGCGACCCTAGCTAATCCACAAACTCCCAGCCGAAGTTTTCACCCGTCTGGGTGATCCTTCCAACCGACGTAGACGGAAAATGACTGCTGAAGTACACCGCATTCCTCTCTGCGGCGTGGCACGCCAGCCAGCGCCATGAGCGCCTTGCACCTTCGGGAAATTCACAAACATGGAGACGAGATCCGGTTCGTATAACTCAAGAGGATGGTGCATCACGTCCATCCAGCACGAAGATCGCCGCCAACCTCATCCCTGCCCAGCAGAGTGATCCCATATAAGGCGGAGTGATCAATGCTGTGACCTGGGGTAGACAGAAAACGAATCCCTTTGAGCACCTCGCCCGCATCCACCCGCACGCGGCGGATCCTCTCCTCTGCCTCGAGCGGCATCATGCTATCGAGAAAGACGCCCGAGGCCAGGAATGCGAAAGGATCCACGTCAATATTGGTGCGGAAAGGGGTAACCCTGGGGACTCTACCTGAGCTTTGTGCACCGTTTGTCGGCGGGACAGTCCGCCTCGTCCGATCTTCCCGACGCCCGCATTCACTCACCCGTTGCGATCATCGTTCCCCCTGGAAGCACCGCTCAACGGTGCGAACGGAACACAGGCTGGAAGCCTATGCTACATTAACGCCGTCGCGTCGTCACTCCAGGTGCACGGCGATAGCTCCCCAGGATGGCTCTGGGAGATCGCTGGA
>CAWBYX010000019.1:0-340118 GCA_963793135.1 uncultured Verrucomicrobiae bacterium | reverse complement strand
GCAAAGATGGCAACCGTATTGCAACGCGGCAAAAAGCGCCGGTGGTATGCAGTCTTTCGAGATGGGAATGGCAGACAATTGTGGCGCCGCCTGAAGGTCCAGAACCGGAAGAGTGCGGCCAGAGTGGCAGATCTTCTGGAGCAAACGGCTCAGCGGCGAAAGAGCGCGCAACATATCCGCAAGGTGTTCGGAGACATTTACCGCGAGTTACGGTGAGGGAATGCCGTCCGCTACTGTTCGGGCCTACTCTGAACAGTGGCTCGAACAGAAAAGGCCGGAGACTGCGGAGTCCAGCCACGTCGCCTACAAGAAGACCATCTCGGTGTTTCTGGACTTCCTAGCTGAGCGGGCAGGACCGGGATTTGGCTGATTTGACCCGAAGCGACATCACGCGGTTTCGTAATGAGCTGGCGAAGCGACTCGGGGCCGACACCGTAAACCGATACGTCAAAATTGTGCGAATGTTCTTTAAGAGCGCGCACCGGGACGGATATCTCCTGGAGAACCCGGCAGAACACGTCGATGCCATCAGGGACCGCTTAAAAGAAGCCCGCAGGCCCTTTACCATTGGCGAACTCCAGGCGGTAATGGCCGTTGCGAACCCGGAATGGCAGAGCCTGATTCGGTTCGGTTTGTATACCGGTCAACGCCTCGCAGACCTGTCCCTACTGACCTGGGAAAATGTCGATCTAGCGCGGAACGAGATCCGACTGGTTACAAAGAAGACTGGCAAACGACTCACAATCCCAATGTCAGCGCCTCTGCGTCAACAGTGCTGTCTCTACCGGCCGGCGAGCCCCCAGACACGCCGATTCACCCAAGGGCATGCGAAGCGGTTCAGAGCCAAGGCAGAGCCGACAGTGTTTCAAATTGGTTTGTCGATCTATTGGCCCAGGCCGGGCTCCGGCGTAAGCAGAATCACCAGGGCAGGGGGATCGGCAGAGCAGCTAAACGGGCACCGAGCCAGCTTAGTTTTCATTCATTGCGCCATACCGCTGTCAGCCTGCTGAAAGACGCCGGAATCCCGCAGGCGGTTGTTCAAGAGTTAGTCGGTCATGACTCCGAGCAAATGAGTGCTCTGTACACCCACGTTGGCCGGGAAGCTCTGGAAAGGGCGGCGGCGGCGTTGCCGGAGATCTGAGAGACATGGAGACGAATGCCTTGGCGTCGAAAATGGAAGCCTTTGATCCCCCCACTAGAGCGAGCGAAGAATATCTTTGCGTTCAGCCCCTTTGTGCCGGGCTACGAGACGAAGGATGCTGTTGAGTGTTCCTAACCGGATAGGATTATGGTCCGGAATTGAGATTCGCTGATGGGAAGGAATCTCGGTCTGGAGGATCAAGTGACTCCCTTCTTGATGGACTATGCGGTAACCCCAATTGCGGCACAATGCTTTGGCGAGATCACTGCCTTTAAGATCCCGCGGCAGTTTCATGCGTAACTTAGCACCTCATCTCGAACCAAGTGCAGCCGCAGGGTGGTTGGAAGTTTGTCAGGCTGGTCAAAATAGAAGGCTTTGACCACCTCCCTGACGTTTTGCCGAAGCTCTTCCCACGTATCACCTTCAGTTACGATGGTCTCGGTCAGACACTTAGCCCAATAGCCGCCGTCGGCTTCCTGGGTCACTTCGAAGATGAGTTCTCGCATGCGCCCAAGTCTAAGCTTCCGATGCCTGAGCAGCAAGTTCAAGCCTGGCAAATATCAGCGGATGCCCTGGGTGGGCGCGAAAAAGTCAATTTTCGGCAGAACGCAAGCTCTGCCCAGAAAATAGGCTGATTTTTAATTAAATTGACGAATTTTCATTTGACATCGATTTCACGTATTTTGGCTGCAATTGATAGCTCACAAAGGTACACTATGGCGCATAATGGTTCACTACAGATTCAAAATTTGCGAAAAATGAGCTGTAACGAATTTGCTATGTTAGCTTCATGCTAACTACAGAAATCCAGCAGGATACACGTACCGGTCCTGTGACATTAAATCCGCGGTGGCTCAGAATACCCAGCGCGGTAAAGTACTCCGGTCTTTCTCGTTCTCGGCTTTATGAGTTGCTCGCACAGGGGTGAATTAAATCGATCCCTGAAGTCGCATAACAAAGCTGTACGTGGGGTTCGCCTCATAGACAGGGAGTCAGTCGATCTATTCATGGAAAGTCTACACGAAGCCGCCTCAAGAATCCCGGGTGCTGAGGCATAGCAAGTATTGTGCGCAATTGCATGGTCGCGAGGCCTATCTAACGTTTTTGCTAGTGGGCCACGGTTGTATATTCGCAATGTGGTTAGCGCGACTGATAATGGGCCGGTCGCGGCCCTGGAGCGACCGTTACCTCTTTTCGGAGTTCAACGCATTTCAACGGATTTAAACGCCAGCCGACTAACAATGTTGAAACGCATTGAACATTTATCCGCAGTTACCTTCCGAACCTCCCTTGAAGGGAGGTCGACGCGCAGCGTCGGGAGGGAGTCGTTCGGCGTTAAGCGAAGCGTAAGGGTGCAAGCGGAGCAAGCGAAATTTGAGGAGGAACAGCTGCTGGATCTCGTGCGAGGTGGATGGAATACCTGTGAACCCATCGGACGAGAGTTCGCATTTGAACCGGGGAAACTCACCGACGAGCAACGCAAGGCGTTCGCTCACATCCTGGCATCAAGGGATTTGGTAATGGATGTTTCCGGGATTGCTGGAGCCGGGAAATCGCATCTGCTCAAGCAGGTCCAGGAAGCTGCAGTTTCTGTGGGCCAGAGCGTAGCCATTCTTTCTCCAACAGACGCCAGCGTAAAGAACCTACGCAAAACAGGATTCCGGGCGCGGACGTTTCAAGGACTCCAACTCAGGCCGGCAAGCGCGGACCTGCTTGTGATTGATGAGGCATCGATGTTGAGCGTACCGCAAATGCTCTGGCTCGTGAAACATGCACGAGAGAATCGTTCTAGGGTGCTCCTGGCCGGCGATAGCGCTCAGCACAGGTCGGTCGAACGCGGTGATGCCCTGCGCATTCTCGAACAGTCCGGCAGTGTCCGGTACGTGGAATTACTCCAGACGCAGAGGCAAAGGGCGCCAGCACTCAAAGCAGCGATCGAATATCTAAAAGCCGGCCGGCTAGAGAACGGCTGGGACAAACTTGAACGGCACGGAGTCATTAAGGAGGTCACAGATGGCGAAGCACTGCGGCGAAGGGCCGTTGAACAGCACCTCGAGGCACTCCGGGCGGGCAAAACGTCGCTTATGATTGCTCCTCGGCACGACGAGGCACGCAAGGTAGCCGCGGTTGTTCGCCAGCAACTCAAGGCTGAAGGTGCAATAGGACGCGAGAACTACCCGTGACCGTTCTTCGCCGCATGGATCTCGCATCCGAAGCTCGCCGGGACCTCTTACACTAGCTCCTGGCCGGATAGTGGCATTCCATAGCTGCAGCGTGGGAGGGTTCCGGCCTGGCGAGAAGTGGACCGTGACGCAAGCGAATTGTGAGACCGTGATGCTGAGCGCAATGGAAAGGTCCGTCAGTTCAAACCATCTGCTAAGGGTAAGTGGGACGTCTTTGTTTCCTCGACGATGCAGGTCAGCGTAGGAGATCAGATCCGAGTTACGGCAGGAGTCAGGGAAGGGAAAAACGTGTTCAAGAACAACGATCTTGTCGAGGTGCGGGAGGTCACTGATACCGAGCTCATCCTACGAGACGGCCGGCGAATGCGCCGTGATGGTGCACGGATTGATCAGGGCATCTGCATTACCTCTCATGCAGGCCAATGCCGCACGGTTGATCAGGTCGTTGAGTTGCCAGACGGTACTGACGCGAAAGGCTGGTACGTCAGCCTATCGCGAGCTCGGGAGGCAATGCATGTTTACACGCGCAACAAGGCAGCGTTGCGTCAATCGGTTATGCACGCTGGTGAGCGCAAGTCAGTATGGGAGCTTGTCCAAGCTTTGCGAATGTCGAAGCTGGAACCCAGAAATCGAATGATGCCCGCTCTTTGGGCGGCGCGCCAAGCGGAAATAGATCGCGGGATGGGAATGGAACGTTAGATCTTCTCATCAAATTAGCGCCTATTAGCGCGGGACAGCTTTGCGATTTATCGATGTGAGCGAGGGACGAGCTAGAAGCGATTAAACGCAAAATTTTATTCCGAAAGGTGATTTGACACGCTAGAGAGGGAGCAATGCGCAATTGCTTTTGGAACGGGATAACAGCTTAGCAGAGACCGTGCCGACCAGCTTTGGCACCACCCGTTGTAGGTCTTGTTGCTTTCGGCTGAGATTACGGGTGAAGGGCGGTTAGGCCCATGAAAACGGAGGACAAGCGAACCTGCTCTATCTGTGGGAGTGCGTTTTCTGGAGCAATATCATTTTGTCCGGTCTGCATGCTTCACAAGGCTCTGGCTGGCGGGGTTGAGTCCGGCGAGTCTTCTGCTTCCGAGGACACGATCAAGCTGCTACCGGAACAGGCGGTCCAACGCTTTGAGCACTATGAACTGATGATGGACGAAGACGGGAAACCGGTCGAGTTGGGTCGCGGTGCCATGGGCGTCACTTACAAGGCCTTCGACGTCGATCTCCGGCGTGCGGTGACCTTGAAGGTCATTAGCGAACGATATCTGGGTGACGAATCGGCACAGCTTCGTTTCTTGCGCGAGGCACGTGCCGCCGCCAGCGTCAGGCACCCTAATGTTGCCTCGGTCTTCCACCTGGGCAGGAGCGGCATGAATTACTTCTACGCGATGGAGTTTGTGGAAGGGCAGACCCTCGAGAGCCTCATCAGAGGCTCGGGTCGCCTGGAGGCTAAGCTAGCTCTGGAAATTACGACGCAGGTCGCTGCCGGTTTGGCTGCGGTGCACAAACAGAAGCTGGTCCACCGAGATATCAAACCCTCCAACATCATGGTGAGTCTGGGGGATGGAGGCGCTGTGACGGCGAAAATTATCGATCTTGGGCTTGCGAAAGGGCTAAACGAACCTCTTTCTGAAGCTCGCATTTCAATGTCCGGAGTTTTCGCTGGGACGCCGGAGTTTGCCAGTCCGGAGCAATTCGGGGGCATGGGCGTAGACATCCGGTCGGACCTGTACTCGCTAGGCGTGACGCTCTGGGAGATGCTGAGCGGTCGAGTGCCATTCCGGGGTTCTGCGACTGAGGTGATGTATCAGCATCAGCACGTGCCACTACCGGTTGAACACCTCAATGGTATTCCGCAGCCGCTCGTCGCTCTGGTCGAAGTGCTCCTAGAGAAAGATCCCGCACGGCGATTCCAGAGCCCGTGCGAACTCTCGGAAGTAATGCCCGTGGTAACCGACGCTATTCGTTCGGGGCATCGCCTTATGAAGACGATCCGCGTCTTCATCTCCTCAACCGGTGACGTCCAAAGGGAGCGGCATCTGGCAATTCGAGCGATCCGCTCGATTGCTGCAGAGTACAACGTGCCAGTCAGCACATCCCAGTCCAACTTCCAACGCCTGGTTGAAGAAAATGGTGAGCCAAAAACTGATTCGGAGGATCTTGGGCTATTGCTTCTATGTCCCTATTTTTTGGAATATCACAGCCTTCGACCGGACGGAGACTATAAGGGAGCGATCCCGAACCCAGCGGGATTTGATTTCGTAATTTGTATCCTTTGGTCGCGCCTCGGCAGCCCGCTTGGTTCGAGTTTGAAGATGCCCGATGGCAGCACGCCCAACTCGGGAACGGAATACGAGATTGGGTGGGCGCTGGATCACGCGACTAAGAACAGAGGTATTCCGTCGTTGCGTGTTTATCGCAACTGTTCGAAGCCGACGCCACCGTTGGAACCGATAGGGGAATGCGAGGTCTTTATTCGGCACTGGGACTCCTTGCAGCGGTTTTTCACAGATTGGGCGAAGAAGAGCGAGGGGAGCTTCAGCGGGACGTGCAATAACTATCACGACCTCCAGGAGTTTGAAGACTACTTCCGGGCACATTTCCGTGAGTTTTTAGCGGGTCAGGTAGAGCGGGAGGTCGGACAGAAAGTCTCGGGCGGGAAAGTGCGTCGGTGGAAATCCAACCCGTTCCGCGGGCTGAATTTCTTTGATTTCGAACACGCGCCCATCTTTCACGGGAGAACGAAAGCGATCGGCGAAGCGTTGGGGGCCTTGGAAGCGCAAGCTAAAGCGCAACAAGCCTTCGTCCTGGTTGTGGGCGCAAGCGGGTCAGGAAAAAGTTCGCTGGTGCGAGCGGGCGTGCTTCCGCTCTTGACGCAACCCGAGACCATTGCAGGGGTCGGGCTCTGGCGGCGGGCGGTAACCAGGCCCGGGGCCGGTGGAAGCGGTGGCGATTGTTTCGATGCCTTGGCGGCGGCGCTACTGGAACCGACCGCGCTGCCTGAGTTGGCAGACGAGGAATCACCGAATGACATCCGCGACCTTGCGACCGAACTAAGGGAACACTTCGACAGCGTCGCACTCCGGGTCCGGGACGCGCTGGATCATGTCGCACGCGAGTGGAAAATTCGGCAGTCCCATTCCCTTACTGAAAGAGAGCGGCAATTGCGGCAATCAGGACGATTGGACGAGGCGGACTCGACCTGGCAGCAAAGGGAGCGGCTTGAGTCACCGAAAGCCCGTTTGGCATTGGTGATTGACCAGTTGGAAGAATTGTTCACGACTGCCTTTTCACAGGAGGTTCGGCAGAGATATATCTCCACGGTCGCTGGTTTGGTTCGGAGCGGCAGAGTTTTTGTCCTGGCCACGTTACGGAATGACTTCTACCAGTGGTATCAGCAGTTCCCGGATCTGATCGATCTCACCAAACCGGCTGGAAAAGTCGATCTCTGTCCGTCGACGCCTCATGAGATCGGGAATATGATTCGACTCCCGGCGGAAGCAGCGGGTTTGCGCTTTGAGCAGGAGGGCGAGAAAGGTCAACGCCTGGATCAGGCGCTACGTGACGCTGCCTCTGCCACACCGGAATCCTTACCGTTGCTTGAGCATGTTTTGGCGTTACTCTACGACCAGCAGAGTACCCGAGGTAACGGCTTGCTTCGGTGGTCCGATTACCGCGAGCTAGGGGAATTAAAAGGTGCGCTGGCCAAGCATGCAGACGCAGTGTTCGCTAGATTGCCACTTCGTGAACAAAAGGCGTTTCCTTTAGTAATGCGGCACCTGGTCACGCTAGGCCAAGGTGAAGAGGAAGTGCCCAACCGGCGGACGGTGCCTTACCGTGACTTCACCGCGTCAGAGGGGACGGATAATGATGAAAAAGCCGGTGCGAAAGGCTTTGTCGACCTTTTCATTCAAGAGCGGCTATTGGTAGCAGATACCGATCCGCAAAGAGAGGTCACGGTGAGCGTCGCGCACGAAGCGCTGCTGCGGGAATGGCAACGCGTCAAAGAGTGGCTGACAGAGAACCGCGAGTTCCTGCGGATGCGGGACCGCCTGGATTCGAGCTTGAAGCTCTGGCTGAGCCGCGGCAAACAAAGGGATGACCTGCTCGGGCCGGGCCTCCCCCTGGCGGAAGGGGAGAAGCTGCTCCAAGACTTTGGACCGTCGCTTAGCCGTGAACAGACTGATTACATCTACGCGAGCGTTGCCGAGCGAAACCGGCGAAGGCAGGCCCAAGCGCGGATTCGTTACGCGGTCATGGCCGCGATTAGCGTTTTGGCAATCATTGCTGGATTTCAGTGGCTGCAGGCCGAGCGCCAGCGTCAGAGCGCCGAGAAGAACTCAGCGCTGGCCCGAGCTGAAGAAGCACGCACGAAGCAAGCCCTGGCATCGGAAGCACAGGTCAGCTCTAAGCTGCACGACCAGTTGCGGCAAGCGAGCTGGACAAGCTTCAGCCAGGCGGAGCGACAGTTCCACTTGGGAGAGTGGCGAGAAGGCATCGCTCTGCTGGCGCGCGCAATCAAATTCGACCCGGGAAATCCAGTTGCTTCAGGCCGCAATCAACCCAACCGTTCGTCGAAGGGCTGCTGAGCCTCTAGACTGATTTGCAGTCCGCGCTAAAAGCCGCGCTCTGAACCACGTTCGTCATGGCCTTGGAAAGTGGCCAAAAGGCTGCCGCTGTCAGAGCCGCGCGGTGTGTCCCCCCGAGCCGGTTAGCGAGCGTCCAATCATAGAGGAGTCAAAGCTTGTCCTTTTGGATGAGGCCGGGGGACTCATTTCCCACTTCCGGCTACATCCCGCCGGAAGCTCTGCACCATGAACTCGATGAGCTCTTCTAGTTTGATCTCGCTTAAACTCTTGTCCACCGTCACCTGACCGTGCTGTATCACGTTGATGCGATCGCAGATTTCGAAGAGGTGGGTGTAGTTATGATCTATGACGATGATCGAGATGTTCGACTTCCTGGACAGGCTCTTGATCAGGCCAATGATCAGGGACGTTTCCTTGGCGCCCATGGCCGCCAGCGGCTCGTCGAGCAGTAAGATCTTGATGTTCTCCTGCCGGACCGCGCGAGCCACGGCAATGGCCTGCCGCTGGCCGCCGGATAACTTGGCCACGGGTGTGTCTACAGAAGGAATGTCAACTCCGATGTCGTTTAGAAACCGGCTCGCGGCGGCGCGCATTGCTCGATTGCTGAGAAACCGGAACCAGCCGCCGTGGGTTTGTTCGCGGTTGAGAAACAGATTGTGGTACACACTCAGCTCGCCCACGAGCGCCAGATCCTGGAACACAGTTTCGATGCCGTGCTGCCGGGCGTGCCGCACAGAACGGAACCTAACCTCCTCGCCGTTCAGATAGATGCGGCCACCGTCCGGCCTGTACAAGCCGGCCAAGATCTTGACCAGGGTGGACTTGCCGGCGCCATTGTCGCCGACCAGCCCGAGAATCTCGCCGGGTTGTAGATGCAAATCGACACTCCTCAGCGCGACCACGGGACCAAAGCTCATTGAGACCTGTTCGGTCCGTAACACGTCCTGGACAGGGGCCAGTTCCTTGGTCCCGCCGTTTGGCGTCATGAGCGCACCCTTCCCTTTCTGCGTCGCGTGAAAATCGAGAAGACCAAGCTGACGGCGTGTCCGAACGACCCGCGCCGACCTCGCATGGAAGTCGCCCGCTCGATCTGGACATTGAGGATCATGGCGACCAGGATCGTCAGGCCGGTGACCAGGTCGAGTGCAAAGGAGCTGGCGCCGAGGATGAGGAACCCGTCCTTGATCATACCCAACACGCACGCCCCGATGCAGGCACCGATCATGGTGCCGCGTCCCCCGGTGAGTGCGGTGCCGCCAATGACAGCGGCGGTTACGCCGTAAAACGTGAAGGTTAGGCCATCGGTGGCTGGGTCGAGGCTGCCAAGGTGATAGCCGTCCAGGATGCCCATCACCCCGCCCAACAGCGCACACAGCACGAAGCACCAAATCTTGATTGAGTCGACCCTGATTCCCGACTCCCTGGCGGATTCCGTGTTCCCCCCAA
Organism: uncultured Verrucomicrobiae bacterium; assembly: GCA_963793135.1. Classification (GTDB taxonomy): domain Bacteria; phylum Verrucomicrobiota; class Verrucomicrobiia; order Chthoniobacterales; family JAFAMB01; genus JAFAMB01. The sequence goes on along the minus strand of CAWBYX010000019.1, from coordinate 330,756 downwards.
CGGCGACGATATGGAGGCCAAAAGCCGTCCCGCGCAGCATTACATGCAGCAATGCGGCGATGCCCAGCGCCCAAAGGACCTCGGACCAGGACCATCCGCCCAGGATGTTCACCAGCGCGCCCGTGCCGATCGGATTGGTCGGCGCCCCGTTCGAATAGATGAGGACGATACCCCTGAGGGCGAAGGCCATTCCCAGGGTGGCAATGAAGGACGGCACGCGTAGTTTGACGGTGACAAGGCCGTTGATCAACCCGAGGCCACAGCACACCAACAGCGCGAGGAGGATGCTTGGCAACACGGGGACACCGGCATTATTCCAGTACGACACGAAAAAGGGCGATACGATGTACATCTGGCCCACGGATAGATCGATCTCGCCAAGGATCAGGACCGGCACTTCGGCTAACGCAAAAATGGCAAAGGGTGCAACGAACTGGGACAGCACCAGTGCGTTGTCGAATGAGAAGAAGTTCGGGGATCCGATCGTGAAGAAAATCGCCAACGCCAAAGCGACCAGAACGCCGACCAGCTCGCTCAGGTGCCGGCCGATGAACCGTCGGATACCCGATTCGGGCATACGGTGGCTCATCTGGTGCGGCGCCAGGGTGTTCGAGCTCATATCCTGGATACCCCGGTGCTCTAGGAGTTGCAGGAGTTCAGGAGTTGCAGAACATCTGCAACGTTCCGCTCCAGACTCTCCCTAATTCATTCTGTAACTCCTCAAACTCTGGCAACTCCTGAACTCCTGATTTAGAACTTGTACAGGCCAAATGAGCTGATTAAAAGCTGATCGACTTTGGCCGGGGGAACACGACCGGCGACGGGCTCGAACCTTCCCAGGTATCCTTGTTCTGCAGATAGGCATCAACAGTGTCTTTGGTCACATATTTGAAGCCGGTATTATAGTCAGTGGGCGTGATCAGTCCGCCCGAGATGTTGTAGAGGAAGAGCTGGTAGATTGACATGGAGCCTTGCAGGTAGGCCTGCTGGTCGACCGTGAATGCCAGGTTCCCGGCGGCAATATTCTGCAACACGGGGAGGCCGACGTCAAAGGCGGAGCCGCCGATACCCTTGGACGACAGGTTCAATTTTTGGATCGTCTTCGCGACAGCGACGCCGTTGCTTCCACCGCTCGAGAACATGAACTTGACTTTGGGATGCCCTTGATACCAAGCCTCAATCGAGGCGAGGGCGGGCCCCTCGGTGGCGCCAACGCCGACCTGGACGAAATCAACGCCAGCCGGCTTTAGCACGCTCGCGGCGCCGTCCATGCGTGGCTGCTCGTTGAGCGAGCCCGGGACGCTGATCATGCCGCCGACCAAGTCCCCTTTCTGGACGTAGGTGAGAATGCGCTTGCCCACCGCCACTCCCGCCTGAAAGAGGTCCTGACCGATATAGGACAATACGTGGCTGCCGGCGCCGGCCGGAGCTTGGGCATTGTAGGCGACGACAGGGATTCCCTTGCCCAGCGCCTCATCCGTCACGGTGTTGAAGGCTTTGGGGTCGACCACCGCGACGGCGATTCCGTCGACATTATTGGTGATCGCGACCCTGAAGGCATTGACCATCTCGGGGATAATATCGTTTTCGGAGCCAGTCCAGGTGTAGGAAGTACCCAGGAGCGCACACATGTCGCTCGCCCCGGCCCGGACGGCATTGAAGAAGACGTCGGCGGTCACGTGACAGACAAAGGCAAACTTGTAGGTCGGGTAGCTGGGCCACGGATTCTTGGTCTCGGTGGACGACGCTGCATCCGCAGTGTTAGCTAGAGAGCCGAGGAACGGGAGACTGGCCGCCCCAATACCGGCATTGCGCAGGAAACGGCGCCTGGACACCGCGTACCTTTTTGGGTCGACGTCGGACTGTGTAGATTTCTTGGCCATGGTGGGTCCTTCTCAAAGATTGTCAAATGAGAGCTTATACTGCTTTTTATCTCCCCAGCCGCGAGAACCGGCACGCACGCGCCGAGCGTCTGCCCCCAAGCTCTTGGCCGTTATATCTCGTTGCTGCAGCGGATGTCAATATTAGCAATATTGCTAAGTGAGCTAACTCACTAGCTGAAGTCGCTCAAGGCACCACCATCAATGTTTGACACCAGTGATGGTGACATCTACAGGATCTTAATTTCACCTGGTCGATCGCCACTGAAGGAGTCCATAATGACCATCGGCGGTTCCACACATCTTCTTGAACTTCTCGATATCCAATTTCCCATTATCCAGGCGCCGATGGCGGGCACTGCAACGCCCGCTCTGGCGGCGGCCGTCTCCAACGCCGGAGGGCTGGGTTCGTTAGGCGTAGGCGCCACGAACGCTGAGGGCGCGAGAAAGATGATCGCCGCGTTCCGGGCTCTCTCCCCGCGGTCTCTCAACGTCAACGTCTTCTGCCATCAACCGGCGAAGCTCGACGAGAGGGTGGAGAGCGCGTGGATCGAGCGGTTGCGGCCGGAGTTCGCGCGATTTGGCGCGACGCCGCCAACCCGCCTGACGGAGATCTACCGCAGCTTCGTTGAGGATGACGACATGCTCACCGTGCTTCTGCAGGAGAAACCCAAGGTCGTCAGCTTCCACTTCGGCCTCCCGTCGCTCGAGCGGGTGCGCGCGCTGCGGGATGCAGGGATCATCCTGCTTGCCTCAGCCACGAATCTCGATGAGGCGCAAGCCGTCGCCGATGCCGGTATTCACGCGGTAGTAGCCCAAGGCTATGAAGCTGGTGGCCACAGGGGCGTGTTCAATAAAGATGCGCCCGATAGCTGTCTTGGGACAATCGCTCTTACCCGGCTTCTCGTGCGGCATCTTGACATTCCGGTGATCGCCGCTGGTGGCATCATGGACGGGGCCGGCATCGTTGCTGTCCTGCATCTCGGCGCTGCCGCCGCGCAACTCGGCACGGCTTTCGTCGGAAGCCCGGAGTCCGCGGCGGATGATGGATATCGCGCGGCGCTGGCCAGTGGCGCCGCGCACCACACGGTCATGACTGCCGGTATCTCTGGTCGGCCCGCCCGCTGCCTGGCCAACCGATTTCACCGCCTTGGTCGCAGACGTGTCCGCTGGTGAGATACCCGCTTATCCGGTGACCTATGACGCGGGCAAGGCCCTCAACGCCGCGGCGAAGGCCAAGGGTGAGCCCGGCTATGGCGCGCAATGGGCGGGACAGGGTGCGCCGCTGGCACGAGCACTTCCTGCGGCCGAGCTGATCGGCACCCTGGTCAAGGAGATGCAGGCCGCGTCGTAATCGCGGCACTATTCGTTCAGCCAGACTGCGAGATCTTTTGCCCAATAAGTGATAATCAGGTCGGCGCCGGCTCGCCGAAATCCGATCATCATTTCCAGAACGGCTCGTTTTTCTTCGATCCATCCCATTTTCGCGGCGGCTTTCACCATCGCGTATTCGCCACTAACGTTGTAGACCGCGGTCGGCAACTTGAAACGCTCCTTCACGCGCCAAAGGATATCGAGATAGGGGAGGCCGGGTTTGACGATCAGCAGGTCCGCTCCTTCGTCGACGTCCAAGCTGACCTCGCGCAAGGCCTCCAACGCGTTCGCAGGATCCATTTGATAGGTACGGCGATCCCCAAATAGCGGTGCGCTTTCGGCGGCATCTCTGAACGGTCCATAAAAAGCGGAACAAAATTTCGAAGCGTAACTCATCAGGACGACATCGGTGCGGCCAAGGCCGTCCAGGGCGGTCCGGATCGCGCCGATCCGGCCATCCATCATGTCGCTGGGAGCTACGATATCGGCCCCGGCGGCCACGTGGCTGAGGGCGGTTTTTACCAGAAGCTCGACCGACGGATCGTTCAAGACCTGGTAGTTATTTCCTTCCTTGGCCACAACGCCGCAATGCCCGTGAGAGGTGTATTCACAAAGGCAGACGTCCGTGATTACGATCAGGTCCGGGGCGGCCTGTTTGATCGCCCGCACGGCCTGCTGGACGATTCCGTTCTCAGCGTAGGCCTGGGATGCACTTTCATCTTTTTGCTCGGGTATTCCGAAGAGCAGAATGGCAGGAATGCCAAGGCGGTTGATGGACTGGCATTCATCTTTCAGGTCGGCCAGGGAAAGCTGCGCGACGCCCGGCATACTTGGAATATCGGATCGGGTGGTGACTTTTTCAGAAACAAAGAGGGGATAGATCAGTTGATGCACGTCCAGACGCGTTTCCTGGACCAATTGTCTCATTTTTTCCGTCGAGCGTAGCCGGCGCGGGCGATGAGTGAGATGAAGCATCCTGCATGTTAGAGGAAGATCACGTAGGGGAGCAATGGAGCAATTGGAGCAATGGAGTAGTTGGAGTAATGGAGTAATGGAGTGATGGAGTAATGGAGTGTTGGAGCAATGGAGTAGTTGGAGTGTTGGAGTAATGGAGTATTCTTCATCGCCTGTACTCCAATACTCCAATCCGATACGCCGATGCATTCTCCATCCGGTTTAGCGTGTAGGCAGCGTGGGGTTGCGCTATTCTTTCCGGTGTCTGCCAAACGCCATGCCAAAGTTCCTCCTGGTTAATCTAAACAACACGTCGACAAAGCTGGCCCTTGCGGATAACGAAAAGCTGCTGGCCAAAAAGGTGATCCCGACGAAGGCTTTATCGATTCCCGGAGTTAAACGGGCCATCCGGACCTGGGGTTTTGACCACGCGATGGTTGGATCCGTGGTACCCAAGAAAACAGTTATTTTTCGCAATCTGCTTCGTGACCGGATGAAGGAAGTCACTTCCGATCTGGATCTTGGGATTGGGATCGATTTCTCGGACCCGCGCGGAATCGGTGCGGATCGGCTGGCGAATGCGGTGGGCGTCTCCGCACGGTACGGGTCCCCGGCGATCGTGGTTGATTTCGGAACGGCGGTTACCTTTGATATTATTTCCGGCAAGGGCGTTTACGAAGGGGGAGTTATCGCGCCGGGACTAGGCGTGATGGTGGATTATATGTATCAGCGTACGGCGTTATTGCCGAAGATCGACCTGGAGGAACCGGTTAGCGTGATCGGCAAAAGCACCAAAAATGCGATGCTGGCCGGCGCGGTGTACGGTTATCGGGGTCTGGTCCGGCAGATCGTGACCGAGATAGTTGCTAAACTGGACGGAAAAGTCAGGATCGTCGCCACAGGGAGTTACGCTGATCTGATAGCGGCAAAACTTCCAGAGTTGCAAATCGTCGATTTGGATCTCACTCTTGAAGGATTGCGAGTGATCGCACTAAGAAATTTTCAGTCATGAGTACCCCCACCGCAATTGGCTTTGATATGGGCGCCACGAGTACCAAAACTGGCGTCGTACGGGATGGCAAAATTCTCACCCGTGGCAATGTGATTGAGACTCGGCAGGATGGCGACACCGAAGCGTTGATTGATGCGTTCATCCAGGAGATTCGGCGTTTGAAAGAATGGCATCCCGAGGCCGAAGCTGTCGGGTTCGGCGTACCCGGAATTATCAATCCGGTGCAAGGCGTCGTGGTGAACCTGACAAACGTGAAAGGATGGAGCGACATCCCGTTGCGGTCGATCATCATGCAGCGAACCGACCTGGTGGGTAACCTGGAGAACGACGCGAAGGCCATGGCCTTTGCGGAATGGAAGCACGGGGCGGGTCAATCCGTCCCAAATGTCGTCTGTGTAACGCTCGGCACCGCGGTAGGCGGGGCTTTGATCTTGAACGGGAAATTGTACCGCGGTGCGACCTATGTAGCCGGAGAAATTGGTCAGACATCCATTGACTATCAGGGGGTTGATTTTGTCTACGGCAATAAAGGGGCCCTGGAAGCGTATGTTGGACACCGCCAAATTTCGGCGCGGGCCCAGGAGATTTATAAGGAGGCCGGGAAAGCTTTGTCCGACGAGGACGCGCAATTGCATCTGCTATGTAAGGCAGCGGACCATGGAGATGAACTGGCGGATAAGGTCTGGCAGGAAATCGGACTCAAAATCGGTGTTGGGCTGACGAATGTGATTTGGCTGGTCAATCCTGACCGGATCGTGATCGGAGGCGGCGTTGCGCAAGCGGGGGAACGATTGTTCGGATACATCCGGCAAGCAATACGAACGCGCTGCGAAAAGACTTTTTGGGAAAAGCTCGACGTGGTTCCGGCAACACTGGGCAATGATGCGGGAATCATCGGGGCTGCTAGCCTCGCGCTGGAGTCAGAGTTTAGGCCCAGGTAGGGGATGGGGTGGGGGAAACGTATCGGCGTGGGGGCGTCGCGGCGTTGGGGCGTGGTCTGATTCGCCTCAACTTTTTCTTTTGCTCAGAGCAGATCCTCTGTGACCACGCTGCGTTGCTCTCGCGAACCGAGGATCTTCGCCTGCTCAATGACGACGTTCGCGTCCTCGATAAAACGGTATCCGTGGCAGCTCGGGCATGTGGCAACTCGTTTCGTCACGATAGAGTCGCACCCTTCGCAAACCTTATAAAGCTGCGGTTCCGCGGCAATTTTTGCCGCTTTCGCTGCTCGTTCGCTGAGAGACATGCTCTATTTTCCTCTGAATCGGCCGAGTTGGACAGTAATTTCTGGAGGCTGGCTGCAAAATTTAGCGTTCAGCGTTCCGCGTTCGACGTTCCGGGGTGCAAGGCGCAGTCAGGACATCGGTAACGCTGAACGCTGAATCGAACTGAATCGAGAACGAGGACGAGGACGATTGAAGAGAGAGACTAGAGCTCCAAGTGCCGGCGAGGGACTAGATAATTCTGCACGTAATCGGTGACCGCTTGCTCAAGAGTGAACCGCGGACCCTGATAACCAGTGGCTTTTATTTTTTCGATGTTGGCTTGGGTAAAGTACTGGTACTTTTCGCGGATGACTTGCGGCATCTCGATAAACTCGATCTGAGCGGGCCGGGAAAGAGCCGCAAACACGGCGTTGGCGAGATCGACCCAGGTTCGCGCTGTTCCCGAGCCGACGTTAAAAAGACCGTTTGCTGTTCGCGTCACCGCCAGATGAATGGTCATGTCGACGGCATCCTTCACATATAAAAAATCCCGCTGCTGCTCGCCGTGTTTGAACTTCGGCTTGTAACTCTTGAAGAGGTGAATCTTGCCGGTTTCGAGGACCTGGTCGTAGGCTTTATTGACGAGGCTTCGCATATCCCCTTTGTGCCACTCATTCGGTCCGTAGACGTTGAAATACTTCAGACCAACGATTTTAGAGAAGAGCGATCGCTGTTTTGCGTGGCGGTCAAAAATTTGTTTGGAATAGCCGTAGGCATTGAGAGGACGGAGCGCTTCGATATGTTCCTCGTCATCCATCATGCCGTTGGCTCCGTCGCCGTAAGTTGCGGCGGAGGAGGCGTAGACAAATCGGGCGTTCCGTTGCAAAGCCCAATCGCACAAGTTCCGGGTATAGCGGTAGTTGTTCTCCATCAGATAACCGGCATCCAGTTCGGTGGTGGCCGAGCAAGCTCCGAGATGAAAGACCCACTGAACCTCCTTGAGCACCGGGCTGCCGGCCTCGACATACCCGTTGAGCTCAGCCGAGGAGATGTAATCGTCGAATGTGAGCGGAGCAAGATTTCGCCACTTCTCATCTTCTCCGAGCTGATCGCAGACCAGGATATCGTTGAGACCGATCCGATTGAGGCCCCAGATGAGGGCGCTCCCGATGAAACCAGCTCCCCCTGTCACCAGGATCTTGCCTTTTTCTAATTCATTCACGATTTGAAATCTCAGGCCGATCGACGTTGATTGCGCAATAACAAAAATCTCTGAATGCTTTTAGGTCAGCGAAATATTCTTGGATTGCTGGTGGTTTTTTTGGGCGGACTACTTGCCGGGAGCGCATTGATCATTTTCTTCCAGGCTAGACCGCAGCCGGAACCAGACACTTCCAGGCTGAAAGATTTATTGCACAGCGCGGCCCAAAAAGCGATCGGGCTACCGCCGCTTGCGGACGCAGAAGTGGAGCTGACAATCGAGCGAGCAAAGGTGGATGAAGAGATTGAAAGAATCAAAACTTTGGCGGCCAGATTCGGTGGAACAGCCGTTCAAGGGGTAGGGGATCCGGCTGGAACAGATGTGCTTGCCGAAATCTCGCCGGAATTTACGGGTCAATTCCTGGAGGCCTTAAGGCATCCTGAGAAACAGCCGGTTGCAGACCTTCGACCCGGAGACAATCAAACTGGTTTCGTCCAGGTGCGGTTGAAGTTTCCAATTTAGTAGTCCTGCAAACGTGCGCACTATTCTCGTCACTTTCGCGCTTCGGCAAGAGGGTGCGTCATTAGAGAGGCGGCTTCTTCAACGCATTCCTAAATTTGGGTCAATCTTTGGACGTCTCGATTCGCAGGAGGTTGCTGTGTGCTGGCTCGGAATCGGTGCTCGGGATGAGGAGCGATTCAAGAGCATCCTGACCGGTTTCCGCCCCGAGTTGGTAATCAACTCAGGTTTCGCGGGTGCCGTTCGAACCCTTCTTGAGCCCGGCGACTTTGTCCTCGCAGAGAATTACAGTTCAGCTGAGCTGGTGAAACGACTGGATGAGCGATGCACTTTTGCAGCGAGGGGCCGGTTTGCTTGCGTCGATACTGTCGCCGACTCCGCAGCGAAAATGCGGTTCAATGCGGAAGGAAGCATTCTCGCGGTTGAAATGGAGTCAGCACCGGTCGCTGCAGTTTGCCGGAAACTTTCCGTGCCGCTGCTCAGCGCGAAGATGATCTCCGACCGGCACGACGAAGAAATTCCAGGAGTTTTTCTCGGCAAAGGGATCCGGCAGAAGAGAGACCTTTTTGAGGCCATCGCGTTTGCCAGTCGAATGATCATGTTGCGTCGCAATCTAGCCGATCGAGTGGTGGAACTGATTCGGGCGCTTTCTTTGAATGGGGAAGAGAGTTCCGCCTGAGCTAGCCCGCAAAAATCACACCAAAGCTGAAGCGACGAGCTCATTGCGGGCTAGAAAGCTTTTAAACAGACGCTGCGCGTCTGCTTAAGGACTTTTTAAAAATTGGTGCAGCTTGCATCAATAGACTTTCTCTTTTTCCGGGTCTCGTCTTTTCGGTGCGAGGTATTCGTAGTTGTCTGAGAGCTTGTACATTGTTTGACGGAGAATGCCGACGATTCTCGGACTCATGGCATCAAACCATTGGGAAGCGTTGAAAAACAGAGTGGCGGCGCTGATCACCCGGCTCAGGGTCACGATCCCGACGATCGCATTCAGCCAACCGACGATCGAGGGTAAATCTACTGCAAAGGAAGCCGGAAGGACCGCTGTGTTGAACCAGGCGAGCGCACTGAGAACACCGAAGAAAAGGTAAGTTCGCCGAAGTCGAGTTCTTTGCCTGATCCAATAAAATCGTTCCGGGGGAATAGGATCACGTTTCAAAGACATTCCGGATAGCTTCCAGGATTGGCGCAGGCGGGAGTAGCCCCGAATGCTGAAGACGGGGCAAAGTACCGCCGCCGCGACCAGCGCGGGGAAAAAAGGTTGCCTGCTCAACGATTCCAGAAACGTCAGGCAGAGCCAGCCTACCAAGCCGAAGATGACCAGCACTTCGACCATACACGGCACTGTAAGCCAGTGTCAGTGTCAGTGCCAGTGTCAGTAGGAGAAAGTTGTCAGTTGCCAGCGGGTTGCCGTGTCGCCGGATGTGGTACGGTCCGATCGAAAGATGCTAAAGAGCCCGTGGATACCGAATCTTCTGGCGCACGCCGGCACCTGACAACTCTCTTAAGCCCCACTGGCAACTGGCACTGGCAACTGACAACTCCCTCCCAACTAGCGGGCCGGCGCGGAGAGAAACTCTTTCATCTCGTCTTTGGTTCCTTTGAATGCGACCAGAAAACAGGTTTTATCGATTCCAGTGACACCTCCAACCCATTTCTCATCTTCGACGATTTCCCATTTTCCTTTTCGAATTTTGATTCCTAGATCGCGTGACGGAAACATGTAGAGCAGGACTTCTTTGTCCGTGACGGCCATAATTTGCGCGACGGTGGCTCCGTCGAACTTGAACACGCGGCATCCGACGGTTTTGATATTGGCAAACTGTTTGGGAACGGCATAATGCTCCAGGCCGTGTTTCAAGAAGAACCAGTCCTGAAGATTGCTGGCGTTTGTTTCCACCGGTTCAAATTCGTCTCCAGTCAGATTATTAGCCGACTCGAGTAGATCACTGATCCGGTCGGCGCCTTCGAACGAATTCAGCCGATCGGAGATTAAAAAGATGACCATGCAGACCGTGGCAATCAGCCCGACACCAACCGCGAACAGGATGGTGCGGGGTCGCGCTCGTTTGGTTGGTTCTTCTTCGTCCTCTTGCTCGACCTCCTCTTCTTTCGCTTGAGCCTCAGACGGGCTTTGCGGTGCTTCTCGGCCAGTTTCATCCGGTTTGGATGTTCCGACCTTCGCGCTGTGGTTTGGTCGAGTTAAAAGAGACTCAAACGCATCAGCCTTGGAATCAATCAGTTTCAAGGAGGAGAGCTCTCGCGCGACTTTATCGTCAAAGTCGATCTGCCTCTGAAGGGCATCGGAAGAATCATTCTCGGCGCGTGCTTGGGATGCGAGAGTTGCAAGTTCCGGTGTTCTTTCGTAAGCGGGTCTCAGCAGAGGAAAAAGCGATTGGCCCATACTATTTTCCCTGATTTTCCAGCGTTTTCCGTGCGGAGCCAATGATGCGGGCCAACTCCTCGATATCGATTCCAAGGACTTCAGACAAAACGTGGGGGCTGAGAACCTCGAGATAAAACAAAGTAATTGCTGAACGCTCCGGCTCTGCCAGTTGATGAAGTGCGAGCGGCCAGCCTGCCAAATCCGTTTCCGACGGATCGAAGGCGGCGCCAGGTATTTTCAATGCGGTCTGATAAAACTTCACGAAATCCGTTCGGTTCTGATGGCTGTCGCTGTTTTGGAGCGATTCTGTCAAAGTCTTGCGCAGAGCATTCTCGGCCTGGAGCCGCTGTCCTGTGCGGATCAGCAGGAGCCGATATAAGGCCTGAATATGATCGGTAGGTGAAACGGAGTTCAATTCGGTCATGCTATCTTGGGAAGTTGTCAGTTGCCAGTGGGAGCGGGAAGTTGCCAGTGCCAGTTGTCAGTGGGAGTTGATCAGTCGCCAGTGCCAGTTGTCAGTTGCCAGTGGGGACCGGAAGCCTTCTGAGCCCGAACGCGTCCATCGCCTTTTCCACTGACAAGTATCACTGAAGCAACTGGCACTGCAACTTTGGCACTGACAACTAGTTGAACTGGCATGGCGGACATGTCACACTGGCGTGTTTTGATGGCGTTGAAGAATATCTTGTTTGTTTGCACTGGAAACGTTTGCCGAAGTCCTATGGCGGAAGGTTTGTTCCGGCATATGGTGGCGAATCGGCCGGATATCAGGGTCCGATCTGCTGGGGTCAGCGCCTTTCCTGGTCAACCGCCGAGTCCTCATGCGGTTGAGGTTCTCGCGGAACTTCGGGTCGACATCTCGAAGCTGCGGAGTTTGCCGCTTTCCGAAGAGATGGTCCGCGGGGCTTCATGCATCATCGCGATGACACGAAGCCATATGGAATCGATCCATTACCTTTTTCCGGAAGCGGCCGAAAAGACGTTTCTGCTGCGTGAATTCGAAGATTATGCCCCTTCTTTGGACGTCTCAGATCCCATCGGATTGGGCCGTGACGCCTACGAAGTGACCCGTGATATCATCCGGCGGGCGCTGCCGGGAATTTTAAAATTCATCGACAGCGGCGCGCTCGACGGCAAATTAAACACCGAATCATCCGCGATGACTCAGCCTGGAAACCTCAGCTTAGAACAAGTCGATCCCGCAATCTTTCAGGCCATCCAAAGCGAACGGAAACGGCAGCTTGAAAACATCGAACTAATCGCATCCGAAAATTTTACCAGCAGAGCGGTCATGGAGGCGCAAGGGTCGGTGCTGACGAACAAGTACGCGGAAGGCTATCCGGGGCGCCGATGGTATGGAGGTTGCGAATTCGTCGATGTCGCGGAACAACTGGCGATTGACCGCACCAAGCAGCTTTTTGGAGCGGAACACGCGAACGTCCAACCGCACAGCGGTAGCCAGGCGAACATGGCCGTTTACTTCAGTGTGCTGCAACCCGGAGATCGCATTCTGACGATGGATCTGTCGCACGGTGGTCATTTGACCCACGGGAACAAAGCCAATTTCTCTGGCCGATTTTACGAGGTGACCCATTACGGTGTGAACCGAGAGACGGAACGAATTGACTATGATCTTCTCGCGGTGATGGCGGAAACGCACCGTCCCAGGATGATCACCGCCGGAGCCTCCGCCTATCCGCGAGTCATCGATTTTCGGAAGATGCGGGAAATCGCAGACCTGGTGGGTGCCTATCTTTTCGTTGACATTGCTCACATTGCCGGTCTGGTGGCCGCCGGTGTCCATCCGACTCCGGTTGGGATCGCTGATTTTGTGACCACGACTACGCACAAAAGTCTGCGCGGACCGCGAGGGGGCATCGTGATGTGCAAACCGGAACACGCCAAAGCGATCGATAGTCTGGTCTTTCCCGGCGTGCAAGGTGGGCCATTGATGCATGTAATCGCGGCAAAAGCTGTCTGCCTCCACGAGGCGTTGCAGCCAGGATTCAAGGAATATCAGGTGCAGATCACTCTGAATGCCAAGGCGTTGGCGGCCAGTTTGCACATGAAAGGGTATCGCCTTGTTTCAGGAGGCACTGACAACCACCTGATGCTGGTGGACCTCCGTTCGAAAGGGATTAACGGAAAACAGGCGCAAGAGACTCTCGACCAGGCCGGTATCACGGTGAATAAGAACTCCATTCCGTTTGACACGGAATCAGTTTTCAAAGGAGGCGGCATCCGGATTGGCACGCCAGCCGTGACGACGCGCGGGATGAAGGAGGAAGAGATGATGGCCATTGCCGATCTGATCGACAAGGCACTGACCTCCGGCGGGGAGCAGCGTCTGTTAGCCGAAGTGCGGGCGGAGGTCAAGCAATTGACGTCGCATTACCCGTTGCCGGGCTGATTCTTACAGGAGCCAGAATTCAGAATTCAGGAGTCAGAATTCAGGAGCACTCCTGAGGCGAGCGGACGTGGAGCATCTGAGCAGGAGATTCGAGGCTTGCAGCGAACCGATTATCCGGTCCGCTGCAAACCTCGAGTTTTGTGCTCAGATCGGCCACGTCCGCTTGCCTCTGGGGTGCTCCTGAATCCTAATTCTGACTCCTGAATTCTGACTCCTGTCTCCTGCCTTAGCGATCGTAAAGCTTGGCGAGTTCCTGAAGGTATTCGGCGCTTCCGCTCCAGAGAGCATCCAGCTGATCCCGGGTAAGGCGCCACTGCCAGTTGCCAACGGCTTGACCGGGTGTGTTCATCCGTGCCTCGCTACCCAAGCTGAGAAGATCCTGCATCGGCACAATAAAGAGCCGGGAGGGAGAGGCATAGCCGGCACGTATCATGTCCCAAGGTACGGCGTCACCCGGTACCCGAAGATAACGGCGGAAGAAATCTTGAACTGGTTGAGACTGTTTATTGAACCAACCCCAGCAGGTGTCGTTATCATGAGTGCCGGGATAGAGAACCGAGTTGGGAATGCAATTGTGGGGCAGATACTCGGTGGCTCCCTCGAAGCCGAACTGGAGTACATTCATACCCGGCACCCCGGTTGCCAGCACTAACTCCCGCACGGAGTCGGTGATAATCCCAAGATCTTCGGCCACCAGTTTTGCCTCCGGGAACTCCATCTTGATCGTTTCGAAAAGCTTGATCCCGGGACCGCGGACCCATTCATACTCACGGGCGTTTACCGCGGTGGCAGGGATTCTGCAGTATTGATCGAACCCGCGGAAATGATCGACCCGGACGATGTCGTAGAGTTCGAAGCAGGCCCGGAGCCGCGCCAGCCACCAGGCGTAATTGGTGGTCTTGTGCCTTTTCCAGTCATACAGCGGGTTTCCCCAGAGTTGGCCGTCAGCGGCGAAATAGTCCGGAGGGACGCCGGCAACGGCGCGCGGATTGAGATTTGAATCCATATCGAACAGGCTGGGGTGGGTCCAGACGTCCGCGCTGTCCATCGCTACGAAAATAGGAATGTCTCCAAATATCTGAATACCGCGAGAGTTTGCGTAGTGCTTAAGCGAAAGCCACTGCCGGAAGAATTCGTACTGGCACCAGGCCTGGGTCTCGATTTCCTCTCCTAATTCAGTTTTCGAAATCAATTTTTTCGCTTGGGCGTGCTGCTTGAATTCTTGAGGCCAATTCTGCCATGAGCGTCCCTCAAATTTTCCTTTCAATGCAATGAAACGCGCATAAGGGTCAAGCCACTCCCTTTTCGATCTTTTGAAGTTTAAGAAATCGCTCTTGTCGGCACGGGAGGCGTCCGAATTGAAGGTGCGAAAGGCTTTTCTGAGGAGTGGCCATCGGAGCATCCACTGAGCCCCGTAATCGACCCGATTCGCGGGCAGGCGCTTGAGATCAGCCAAATCGCGCTCTTCGAGTAAACCTTGCCCGATGAGGGTTTCCGGATCGATGAAGTAAGGGTTGCCGGCAAACGCGGAAAAGCATTGGTAAGGGGAATCTCCGAAGCCTGTTGGACCGAGGGGACAGACCTGCCAGTTTTTTATCCCGGCATCGGCCAAGAAATCGACGAAGTGCCGTGCTTCGCGTCCGAAGGTGCCGATTCCGGTTGAACCAGGGAGCGATGAGGGATGCAGGAGGATGCCTGCCGATCTGTGTTGCAGCCATTGAAATAAGAGGAGGCATAAGAAAAACGCGAGTCGGCACCGGACTTTACGGATGGAATCAGAGCCCTTATCTCGTGCGCCAGCGAGAAAGAGCCCTTGTCCAGGCATGAAGCCTGGGCGGACATAAAGGTAAGAATGGTTTCAATGCGTTCTTACCTTTTGCCCTTCAATGCTATTCGCGTTAGGCCGCCCTGCTGGCCGGGTAGCGGGTTTCGATCGTCTCGTTCTTGGACCGAAGCTGAGAGGAAAGAGCTACTCTTCGGGGAAGGAGAGCGTCTCCAGGACGAATTTTTCGTACTTGTCCCGATGCTTTTTCATCCAATCATGCCGTGCTTGCTCCCAGGTCAATTGGCGACCGTTTTCACCTTCGATCCATTTGTATTTTCGGATCTCTTCCTTGATCAGGTAAGTGATCCGGTAAAATGGATCCGAGAGCATCATCGGCGGAACCTGAACATATTGTTCGGTATCAAGAATCTGACGCATGGGCAGTGCTATCGAATGACGTTTTCGGTCGCTGAATCAAATAAATTGACCTTATCCATATTCAGCTGAACGGTCACCGTCTCGCCCAGATGATAGAGATGCTCCCCATGAATTCGGGCGATCAGATTTCCAGTGCCGGCTTTCAGATAGACCAGTGACTCTGATCCCATTGGCTCAGCGATTTCAACGGTCGAAGTGATCGGGGCCGCGAGCCCCTCTTTGATCTCATCACTCAAGTGTTCAGGTCGAATTCCAAAAACAACATCCTTATCGACGTACTTGCTGGCCAGGGATTCCAAGTGACCTTTCAACGGGAAGGTGAGACCGTTCTTTTCCGCAGTCTCCACGAAGAACAAACCACCCTCACGTTTCTCGATCTTCCCTTTAAGAAGGTTCATCGGGGGACTGCCGATAAAACCAGCAACAAAAAGATTCTCCGGCTGCCGATAAAGGGTCAGTGGATCCGCGACCTGCATAATCAGGCCATCGCGCATCACGCAGATCCGGTCCCCCATGGTCATCGCTTCGACCTGGTCATGAGTGACGTAAATCATCGTGGAACCGAGTTGGGCGTGGAGCTTTGAGATTTCTGACCGCATCTGGACGCGCATCTTGGCGTCCAGGTTCGACAGCGGTTCGTCGAAGAGAAAAACCTTTGGGCTACGCACAATGGCGCGCCCAAGAGCCACGCGTTGCCGTTGACCGCCCGACAAGGCGTGTGGTTTGCGTTCCAACATATGGTCGAGTCCAAGAGCTTTTGAGGTTCGACCGACTGTGTCGGAGATGAAGTCTTTCTTCTTCTTCGCCAGTTGGAGGCCGAACGCCATGTTGTTGAAGATCGTCATATGCGGATAAAGCGCATAGTTTTGGAAAACCATTGCTATCCCGCGGTCTTTCGGCTCGAGTTCGTTCACGACACGGCCGCCGATGGAAATTGTCCCGCTCGTGATTTTCTCTAGGCCGGCAACCATCCGAAGGGTGGTCGATTTGCCGCAACCGGATGGCCCAACCAGGACCATAAATTCGCCGTCCTGAATAGGCAGGCTAATATTTTTGACCGCAGTGAACGTCGGGCGCCCCCGATCATCCGTGTAGGTCTTTACCAACTCCTTAATTTCAACGGAACCTTCACTCATGGCATTAGTATCTGGGGTTAGTTATTCTTTAATGCCACCGGAGGTTAGACCGCCGATGACAAACTTTTGGCACAACAAGAAAACCACCGTAATCGGTAAGCCGCTCAAGACTGCCAAGGCGGCAAACCGACCCCAGAGCTTTTCCTGTTCGTACAAAAATGAGTTGGCACCCACCGCCAGGGTCCAGTTTTCGCTGGACTGAAGAACAACGGATGCCACTGGGTACTCTGACATATAGGAAATGAATGAGAGAATAAATACAACCGCAAAAATCGGAAGACTTATCGGAAGGAGGATGCGGACAAAGGTCTGGAACTGAGAAGCTCCATCGATTCTGGCCGATTCCTCCATGCTGGCCGGAACGGTTTCGAAATAGCCTTTGATCATCCAGATGTAGTTGGAGATGCCGCCGAGGTAGATCATGATCAGACCCGCCTGAGTGTTCAGACCTAGCCATTTCGCATACTGTCCGGTGAAGTCGAGAATGACGTAGAACGCTACCAGCGAAAGCACCATGGGGAACATCTGCAAGATCAGCAAAGCGCCTAACGTCGCCGATCTGAATTTGAACCGAAGCCGGGCGAAGGCATACGCTGCCGTGCCAGAAAGGAAAATGATTCCGGCAGAGGAGAGCACAGAAATTTTGATTGAGTTCCAGAACCAGCGCAAAGGGGGTGTATCGGCCTTGACGGTCCGAGTTTGGCCGGTGGCTGGATTGACCACCTCCTGGTAAGGAATTCCCAGGACGAACTTCCAGTGATCCAAACTCACCTTGTCCGGAAGCAATCGGCTGGGTGCAAAATTACCCTGACGGAAGGAGGCTGAGATGACCATGACGAAAGGCACCAGGATCAGGATCAGGAAACAGATGAGAAATGCGTGAGCTGCCGCTTTTCGAGAGAGAATCCTTTGTGAGGCGGTCATTACCTGGGGATTTCCATTTGCGCTAAATTTTGACGTTTCGCCCGCTCAATTTCAGATTTATCCAGGCCAGGAAGCCGACGATGATGAAAAGCATGGTGGCGATGGCGCTGGCCAAGCCGAAATCCTTTCCGGAATCCCGGAAGGCGATGTTGAAAGTATAATTCACAAGCAAGTCTGTTTCACCGGCGATTCCGCCGCCGACCATTTTCGGGCCGCCGGCGGTGAGGAGATAAATCAGATTAAAATTATTAAAGTTGAAAGCAAAACTCGAGATCAGAATGGGGACCAGTGGGGGAAGAACCAGGGGTAACGTTAACCTGAAAAAATTGACCCCCGGGCTACTCCCGTCAATCGCGCTGGCTTCATAAATCGCGGAAGGGATCGATTGCAGCATTCCCGTGCAGACCAGCATCATGTAGGGATACCCCAGCCAGACATTGACGAGCAGGATCATCGCGCGGGCTCCCCAAGGATTGGTTTCCCACTCTGGAGCGAAACCGAAAATCGCGCGGAGGAACCCGTTGACCGCGCCGAACTCCTGATTGAACATCCCCCTGAAAATGAGGATCGAAAGCACCGCCGGAACCGCATACGGTAAAATGAAGAGCGTCCGGTAAACTCTTCGAAAGCGGAGTTCTCTCCATTCCAGGATGACAGAAAGCAACATTCCGACAGCAAAAGTCAGCACCACTGAGCTCGCCGAAAAGGCAACAGTCCAAAGAAAAATCTTGAAGAACGGCCGCTGGATGCGGGGATCCGTCACGATCCGGATGTAGTTATCGAATCCGCTGAAAGCTCGAAATCCGGCGCCCACCTTTTCGCCACTGTCGGTCACAAAAAAGCCGAGCTTGAAGTCGGGTCGAACAACCTTGCCGTCCTTTTTATTGGTCAGTGAGCCGTCCGGATTAAGCGTCCAAAGCCGGTCGCGTGAGGCAAACTTCTGCAATCCTTCCATCCCGACCAGAGTGTCGTCCGGCAAAGCGAACTGGCTGCCACGCATTGGGATAAAAAGTTTTTGCCGGGTAACCTGAGCGAACTCGAGCGGTTTTCCTGGGACTTCTTCCTTTGGAGACAGGGCGGTCAAGGTTCCCAACTCTCGCGGTCCGGCAGGCTGTAATCCGGCCTTCAATGGGAAAGGCTGAGAAGCATAACGTTTGGAGGAATCGCTCTCGTTCTCCAGATAGAGGATATATTCACCATCTTCCTGAGCGTACAGCTTGTACTTGTAGGAAGCGTTGCCGACCGAATAGCTTTCCTGCCGGAGCAAGGCCAGAGATCGGTCGAAATAAAGCAGGTTTTGGGAGCTATACTTCGTGAAGCTCAGGAACACCATGTAGGCGATGGGAAAAATTACGAACAGGCCGAATCCCAGGAATCCGGGAAAGAGGTACCGATAGGTGTATCCGGCATCGGAAAGGTAAATGAAAGCCCCCAAGCCGATGAGAATCAGCATGACGAGAGCAATCCAGACCTGCCCGGTCTGATAGACGGTAAAATTCAGGTAGAGCGCAGGCAGAACCACCAGCGCTACCAGAATTTGCCGGATTGGATAGCCCCTATTGGCGCTCACTTTTCCATGTTTTTCTTCGCGTCATCCAGGGCGGCTTGAGGAGATGCCTGTCCGTTGGTGGCAATCTGGAATGCTGTCGCCATGGAACTCCAGAACTTGCCCATCTGAGGGATATTGGGCATCACCTCGCCGTTTTTGGCGTTTTCGTAGGTCATTTGAATCCGTGGATTCTGAGCGGCCATCTCCTCCGAAAGGGTCTTCAATGCGGGAACTCCGATTGGCACGTCCGCATCGATCGCTTTGAGCCCGTCTGGAGTGGCGACATATTTTTCGATAAACTGGCTGGCCAGTTCCGAATTGGGTGTGGAGCGGTTAAGGAAGGCCGCCAGCACGCCCACGAAAGGCCTTCCAGGATTGCCGTCGACGCCCGGGAGCGGCGCTAGACCGAAATCGATTCCGTTTTTTTGCAGATTTGCCCATGCCCATGGTCCGCTGACCATCATCGCCAGTTCGCCGTTGTTCATCTTTTGCTCCATGACGCTGTACGAAGCCCCTTTTGGCATAGTCCCGGAGTTGATCAGTTCGACGATGGCCTGCAACCCTTTGACGGCGCCTTCGTTGTTCACGCCGATATCCTTGACGTCGTAGCCTCCGTCAATTTTTTTAAAGGAGTAAGCTCCGCCGCTGGCAAGGAAGGGCCAACTGAAGTAAGGCGTGTTGTAGTCCCACATGATTGCGATCACATTTGGATTGCTGGCCCTTAGCTCCTTGGCGAATAGACGAGCTTCTGAAAGTTGGGCAGGGGGTGCGGCGCCGGCGAATTTTTTGTTGTAAATGAGCGAGACGGCTTCCAGTGCGATGGGATATCCCCAGATCTGTTTGTTGTGAGTGACAGCGTCCCATGACATCGGGATAAAACTGGCTTTAAAATCATCCCTGATTTCCAAGGGTTTCAGTAAACCGGCGTCCGCCCATTCTCCAAGCCGATCATGCGCCCAAAAGACAATGTCGGGCCCCTTGCCGGACTTGGCGGCCGCTTGGAATTTGTCGGTCAATTCGTCCGGTACTTCGACTTTCACCGGAACACCCGCGTCTTTCTCAAATTTTTTCGCAACTTCGGCCAAACCGCGGTGGCCTTTGTCGGCCCCGATCCAGATCAGGAGTTCACCATCGGTCCAGGCAAACGCCGGAAAGGCCGAACAAAGAAAAAGAAGTCCGGAAACGACTTGTCTGATCATCCAACGTATTAATTTTTTGTGGGGGCGCCATCCAAGTCGCCGCTTTCACCGAGCAATCCTCATTTCACTCGCGCATAAGCATAATGCGTTGCCGGATTCTCCGGAGGATAATCGGTTCGAATGAGCAAGGTGGCGCTTTCCGGCTGACTGGTGGTTGTCGGTGTGACTTTGACCTCCAACTCTTTGCCTGGTCGGATCTCGTGGAGTTCGAGCTTCACCGTCGCATTGTCGGCCTGCACCGAAACAACCTTTGCCGGGATCTCATCTGGGACCGCAATCCGAACCGTCTTGGGCTTCAATTGATCGCCGACGCGCCAGAAAACGATTTCCGGCAGGATGGTAATCCCTTCGGGAATGTTGACTGTGAAACGCAGAACTGTCGGTGCGGGAGGAACCCAGTCCGTGCTGACGACAATCCACTTCTCCTGGTGGCCGACCCGTCCGTTGAACTTAAACCTTGCCTCAATTTCCCCGGACTCCCCGGGTGCGTACTCCTTTTTTTCCAAAACGGCAGTCGTACATCCGCACGATGGCCGCAGGTCTGTGATTTTAACAGGCGAGGTTCCGGCGTTAGTAAAGCGAAACTTGGTGACCAGGACTTTATCTTGCGGTTTTGCGGTAACGGTCTGTTCGGGATTCTCCCATTTCAACTGGCCAAACACCGGAGTTGCCAGGACCAGAAGGAGAAATGCTATAACGTTCATGGGTTGAGACGTGACTGAAAATTGAATTTAAGTTGATGGTCTTCTTGTACCATAAGGTGGCCTCCTTGGTTAGACTTCGCAGGGTAAGAGGCGGCCGAAATATTGTCAGTTCTCTCGTATCGAAGCATAAGAGGGCTGGGACTGCGAAAAAGGAAGCACAAAGTGCCCGGCAGGGCTGAATTTCGTTTGGCTGAAGCCATTCAGCAGCGATCCGCGTTGACTTCAAGGCATGCACACGTTAATTGTCAAGGCTAAAGCAGCTCTCCTTTTTTAGCATTCCAAATAAAAAAAGCCCGCCTCAGAGCCAACTGAGGCGGGTTTTATTTCCGAAGGCCGAGACCTTATTTGGAGAGAGTTTCTTTACCAGCCGGCGCCGGGGGTGGTGACGGGGGTGGTGTCTCGTGCTCGCAACAGGCAGAAACGCCTAGCGCGACAGCGGCCAAGACCAATAAGGTGAAGTATTTCGCTATATTCATCCGTGCAGTATTGATGTAGGACTTAACTTGCATAAGGGCAACTTAGAACCAGATTTCCAACTGACTTCCAAGCAACCAGCCTTGGTTGGTGTTGCCATTGTAAGGAGGACTGGAACGACTCGTGTTGCCGCCTTCACCAACTGGAGTGGTTGTTCCTTTGAAAGAATTGCTCCAGATCGAGTAGGTGGCGAACAAACGAAGCTCAGGTCGGGTAAAGTACCCACCCTTCGGCTTGATGGTCGGGGCGATGGTGAAAATACCAAATTCTCCCGAATTGCCGAAGGCGTTGGTGCCGGAATACCCACGGACGTTATCAACATAGTTGAAACCCGCCTGCCCCTGGATCGCGATGTTGTCGGCGATCCACCACACAGGTCGCAAAGCAACGCCGTAGAAATTACGTGTTGCATTCGCCGTTGTGATTGCCCCACTGCCATTTGTCCCAAGCGTTTGAAAGCCCTGAACTGGAGTGGTCCCAATCTCCCCAGAGATTGAAGGCAAAGCAGTGGGTGACATTCCAGACGAACTCGAAGCCCGCTCTGAACAAGTTCGCATTTCGATACGGATTGACGCTGCCCGAAAACACGCCAGGAGCGGTCTCGTGGACGTTGGTGGCGCTTCTGTCCGTAGACCACAAAATTGTTGACGTTCGATTCGAAATTGCCAACCGAGTTACCCAGATTCTCTGCGGAGAAGTTCGTTACACCCCATCCGAAGAGACCAAAAACCCGGAGATAGCTCTTATTGCCAAAGTCATACTGCCAGATCGCACCGCCGCCGGCGCCGTAGGCATCCGACGAGCGACATTGATCGTATCGGTACCGCCGAGATACATTGGTGAACGTCTGTCCACCGGTTACCCGTGTAACATTATTCGCACCTTTGATGTAGTTGCCGATCGCAACGAACGACAGTTTGCCGAATCCGATATCGATATCCTTATACCGAATGTCGAAGGTTTGTTCGAATTGGTCCCCAACCTAATTGATCTGGTCGGGATCGTTGACCAAATCGAGGTTATCGTGGTTGGCGCCGATCCAGGCAACGTAGAGATTGCCGGGACCGAGGTGAATATTATAGGCACCGATACCAAAACCGGACGTATCCAGCCAGAACCAGTCAGCCGGATCGGTGTTGTACCGATCGTAGAACCGTTGGCCAGCCCAGAAGGTGACCTCAGGAGCGCTCTTGATGACGTTCTTCATTTCGACGAACGCTTCACGCATACCGACTTGAAATATGAACCCCGCTGCTGTTACCCGATATTGCCGGTCGTCAGGAACGACTCGTGGAAAATGCCGTTCGGTAAAGAAGTTTGGAGTGAACCTGAACGAGACATCCGCCACGTCGGGGCTATCGCCAAGGATGTGAGCCTGGTTGAAGCTTGGCTCCATGTAGAAGTCGTTTTCGTTACCGAGACGATAACGGCCACCTGGGTTATCCGGTATTTCAAAGTTGAAAGTGCCGGCACCGCCGTTGCCGTTAAACATAAAACCGGCTCGGACGTACATGTTGAACGTGAAATTGCGGGTCAGCGATTTCAGGAAGGACTCGTCCAGCATCGGGGCTGGAGCCTTGCCTGGAGTCTCTGTACCATTCGCATCGCCCAAGACCCGGGTATTCAGGATTGAACCACTATTGGCATTCGACTCGAGCGCCTTCATCTTGGCTTCCATCGCCTCGATGCGCTGCTCGTATTGTCTCTGCATCTGATTCATCTGCGTCTTAAGCGAATCCACGTCACTCTGACCGGCGCTTTGAGCGAAAAGCGCGTCAGTGGTCAGTAGCGCTAATCCCGCTACTAACGTAACTTGCAAGCCACGCATGCGTGGCGGCCTAACTGGGGAATCCATCTCTCGTTTTTTTCTTGGTTAAGGAGATTAATGAAGGACGACACGAGCTTTAGCCGAGGAGAAAGGTGTCTGTCGAGAATTTTTTTTATTTTTTTGAACATTTTTTGGCGCGAGCTGTCGCGCGCCGAGCAGAGAAGGGAAAAATGAAAGAACTCACGGATGAAAGGAGTTCTGAGAGCGGGAGGAAGGACCGAGAGTGGCAGAAAGATCCGTTGGAGGGAATCTTTTTTTTGAACAAAATGTGTTTACCCCTGTCGGCATCGCTTTTTGCGCGCAATGCCCCGAACGGAAACTGGTTTGCCGAGAAACCCGCACGGCGGTATTGCCGCCGCTACCCCGGCTACGTAAGGTCCTGTCACCGCTTCGTACGAAGGCGGGAATTATGACTGAGAAAATGCCTGTTAATCCACTTCTCCAGGGGCTCGCGAGTCGTGCGATGCCGGAGCCTTGTTCAGTAGTGATCTTTGGCGCCACCGGCGATCTCACCCACCGAAAGCTCGTTCCGGCTCTCTATAATCTGGCTGCGGACGGCGATCTGCCGCCCGGGCTGAGTCTGGTCGGTTTCGCTCGAAGAGATAAAAACGATGAGATTTTTCGCACGGAACTCGAGGAGGCTGCGAGGAAATATTCGCGGCAAACCATTAATGACGATTTGTGGAATAATTTCGCGAGCGCGATCTACTATCACCGAAGTGAGTTCGGAGAGGTGGAGGGATACCATCGGTTGCGGGAACGCCTGGAACAGCTGGATAAAGATCGGGGAACGCGGGGAAATCGGCTTTTCTACTTATCCGCCGGGCCAGATCAATTTGAGAACATTCTGACCCACCTGAAGAGCTCGGGTCTGGCGGATTCCCCGACGGGAAGCTGGGCGAGGGTGATTGTGGAAAAACCGTTCGGAACCGATTTAGCCACCGCACGGCACCTGAATAATACCGTTCACAAATGTTTCGACGAGACGAGCACGTTTCGGATCGACCATTTTCTGGGAAAGGAAACGGCGCAGAACATTATGGTCCTGCGTTTTGCCAACTCACTTTTCGAGCACCTTTGGAACGAACGTTACATTGACCATGTCCAGATCACAGCGAGTGAACAGCTCGGCATAGAGAATCGTGCGGGGTATTACGAGGGTGCGGGCGCCTTGCGTGATATGGTGCAAAATCATTTGCTGCAACTACTTTGCCTCATCGCGATGGAGCCTCCCACGGATCTGAGTGCCGATTCGATCCGTGATGAAAAAGTCAAAGTGCTCCGCTCTCTGCGCCGGATTGAACGACAGGATGTGGTTCGAAGCGTGGTCCGGGGCCAGTACGCTGCCGGTTCGATTAACGGCAAGCCGGTGGTCGGCTATCGGGAAGAGAAAAACGTCAAACCGGACTCGACGACGGAGACTTACGCTGCGCTCAGAGTTCTGATTGATAATTGGCGTTGGGCCAACGTCCCGTTTTATATCCGGGTTGGGAAGCGGTTGCCCAAAGGAGGCACAGAGATCGGCATCCATTTCAAAAATGCGCCCGGCGTGTTGTTCAATCGCGATCAGGGCGGCGTGCGGGACGGATCCCAAAATGTGCTGGTCATCCGGATTCAGCCGGACGAAGGGGTTTCGCTTCGCATGCAATCGAAAGTGCCTGGAGCGAGCGTCCGGATTCAGCCGGTCAAGATGGATTTCCGCTATGGGACCTCATTTGGGAAAGCGAGTCCGGAAGCTTACGAGCGGCTTCTGCTCGATGCCATGGCCGGAGATGCGACGCTCTTCGCTCGCCGGGACGAAGTTGAGGAGGCTTGGAAATTTATCGATGATATTGAAGAGGGATGGCATTCGGACGGGAACGAATCCGGATTGTTTTTCTATCCGGGCGGGAGCTGGGGGCCGGCCGAGGCAGAACAATTGATCGAGAAAGACGGCCGGGCGTGGCGTAGACTTTAAAAAAAACCGAAAGAACCAGACCCAGGAGGATTGACCCCCCTTAGCCTGTTTTTTACTGATGGAATCTATGACGGAGATCCAAGATCTAGTTCGTGGGATGCCGGTCGAGGTGGCGCAGATCAACAAGAGCCTGAAGGCACTCTGGGAACAGGAGGGTGACGTCGTGACCAGAGCTTCCTTGATCAACTTCGCAGTCTACAGCGAGGCCGCGGACGCACTCAGCGCCAACACGCAATTGATGGAACAGGTGACGCGTGAGCATGCCTGCCGGATCATTCTTCTGGCGGTGAACCCGGCGGCTTCTAAGCGGAGAGTTCAGGCCTGGATCAGTGCCCACTGCCATGTGACGGGAACGAATGCGAGGCAGGTCTGCAGTGAACAGATTGCGTTTCTCCTGGACGGAAGCAGTCCGGACCTGATCCGAAACATTTTATTCAGCCACCTGGAGTCCGATCTTCCTTTGTATTTGTGGTGGCAGGGAGAATTTTCGAATCAGATCGATCAACAACTCTGGAGCTGGGTCGATCGATTCTTCTTCGACAGCCATTCCTGGCGGGAACCGGCCCAGCAGATCAAAATCCTGCGCGGTTCGGTGGCATCTGCCGGGTCGCGTTGCGTGCTTTGTGATCTGAACTGGAGGCGGTTGATCTATATCAGGTTGGCCCTGGGACAACTCTTCGATCATCCCTGGGCAGCTCAGCAAGTCAATGCGATACGGGGCGTGGAGGTCACCTATCACCCGGAGTATTGGACCACGGCAGTGCTTTTCATTTCCTGGATCGCGCATCAGCTGGGATGGGAACTGGTCGAGAAGAAAGATTTTGAATATCGCTTTAAATCTGGCAGCGCCGAGGCGCCAATTTCCGTCCGTTTAACGGCATTGCCCGGGCCATCGATCGGGCAGGTCAAAATGGGATTTGATCAGGGCAGTCTCGAAGTCAAATGGTCCGGCAATTTCCTGGAGACAACACTTCAAGGTGGATCTCAACTCAAGCAGATGCTTCCCGCTGGCGGGACGACGATGGCGAGCCTGGTCCAGGAGGAGTTGTCCCGAGGCGGCGAACATCGGACCTATTTTGGCGCACTCAAGATCGCTGAAGAACTTTGGGAGTAAATCAGGAGTTCCAAATCAGGAGTTCAGGAGTTGCAGGAGTTCAGGAGTTGCAGAATGAAACAGGCAATCCGCGCTTTTATTTGCTATGTTTTAGCTCCTGATCTTCTGAACCCCTGAACTTCCTGAACGTCCTGAACTCCTGAACTCCTCCCCAGTCCCCCCATCAAAGATGAAAACTGTGCCTTCACTCAAAACAGTTGAGACAAATATTCGTTCGTTGGTCGATGCGGCCCTGGAAAAAAGTGGGGGGCTGCTACGGCTAGCCCCTTGTTGGGTGCCCAGATCGTTCCTTCAGCCGGGACGCAGACTCAAACTGCATCCCGATGATCTTTACGCCTATGGATTGGATCGTGGAGGAATTGACGAGCGTTGGTTCGGGTCGACCACGATCGCAGCCAATGAAAATAGGACACCCGACGAGGGGTTAAGCTATTGCGTGTTCAACGATTTCCGGTTCACGCTGGCGAACGCGGTGCAGGAATGCGGAGCACAAATTGTCGGGGAATCGATCTGGAGCAAATTCGGTCGGTGGCCGGTCTACTCCAAGTTTTTCGACAATATGGGGCCGATCCCGCATCATATGCATCAGTCCGAAGAGCATGCCCGGCTGGTCGGTCAGGAAGGGAAACCGGAGAGCTACTATTTCCCTCCGCAGCACAACACGGTCGGAAACAATTTTCCGTACACCTTTATGGGGTTCGAGCCGGGCACGACCAAGGCGGAGGCAAGGCGTTGTCTTGAGAACTGGAACAAAGGAGACAACGGAATTCTGGATCTGTCGAAAGCGTATCGTCTGAAGCCTGGGAGCGGATGGCTGATCGGTCCTGGAATTCTGCATGCGCCGGGGTCGCTCTGCACTTATGAGCCGCAGTGGGGCTCTGATGTCTTTTCAATGTTCCAATCGTTGGTGGAGGGGAGAGAAGTTCCGAGATCCCTCCTGGTGAAGGATATTCCGCCTGAAAAGCATTTCGATTTGGATTTTATACTGAGCGAGTTGGACTGGGAGGCTAATGTGGACCCTTATTTTAAGGATCATCATTATCTTGAACCGGTTCAGGTTGCGGATACCAGTGCAGAAGGCTATGTCGATCGCTGGATCGTTTACGGAAAGATTAACGGCGAACAGCTCTTCACCGCCAAGGAATTAACCCTGGAGCCGGGCACCAAATGCACCATTCGTGACGATGGCGCCTACGGTTTGACTGTTGTCCAGGGCAGCGGGCGAATCAACAATCTCACCCTCGATTGCCCAAAGCTGATTCGATTCACCGAATTGACGGAAGACGAGGTTTTCTGTACGGAGCCGGCGGCGGCGGCCGGCGTGGTGTTCGAAAACACCAGTCACGTCGAGGATCTTGTGGTTTTGCGATACTTCGGTCCCGGGGCCAATTCGGATGCCCCCGAGATCGGGGCATACCGGGGGTGAAAAAGGTCCTTGATTTATTATTCGCGGCGGGATCATTATCGGCGAGCGGACAGTAACGAGAAGAGCCGGATTCTTGCCGCGTCAGGAGCCGGCTTCTCGCCGGTAGAACTGAGCGCGAATAACCCCGAAATCCAATGAGAATCATTCCTTCATTTGTCACATCACTACTTTTATTCCTGGCGACGGGTCCGGCAGGCCAGGCGCTTGCTGCTGACAAGGAGCTGAAATCCGTCGGTCTGACGGTGGGCGACCTTGGCAACTCGTTTTTCGACCAGATCGCCCATGGCGCCACGGCTCAGGCGAAAACATTGAACCCCGAGGTTAAGGTCACTGCACTTTCGAGCAATTACGACATGAAGAATCAGGCGAGCCAGATGAAGGATTTTATTTCATCCGGGGTCGAATTGATCATCCTGGGTGCGGCCAACAGCAAGACGATCGCACCGTCGGTCAAACAGGCGAAAGCGAGAGGCATTGTGGTGGTGGCGGTCGATGTCGGAGCTGAAGGCGGCGTGGATGCTACGGTGATGTCCGATAATAAGCAGGCCGGAGAACTGGCGGCCCAATACATCGTCGATAAGCTTCATGGGAAAGGGCAGGTGGTGATTGTCAACGGTCACCCTGTCACATCCGTTCGGGATCGTGTTATCGGGGCCGTTTCGGTTTTTAAGAAATATCCGGACATTAAGATTCTATCGCAGAATCAGAATGCCGAGGGGACCAGCCTGGGTGGCCAGCGGGTGATGACAGATCTGCTGACCTCCTATAAGCACATCGATGCAGTCTTTGCGGTGAACGATCCGACAGGGATCGGCTGCGACCTGGCTGCGCAGAAAGCCCATCGTACAGAGTTCTTTATTGTCGGTGTAGATGGATCTCCTGAGGCGGTTGAGGCCTTGAAAAACAAGGAGAGTCTGTTTGAAGCGACCTCCGCTCAGGATCCTTACCTGATGTCCCAGAAAGCAGTCGAAGTGGGTTACAGATGTTCTGCAGGGCAAGAAACCGGAGCAAGAGACTATTTTAATCCCTGTGAAACTCGTTACTCGCGACAATGTCGGCGAGTACACGGGCTGGACCCGCTAGCCTGCATCGCACTAGCGATGCAGGCTGTGGCAGCGGAATGCGCCGGCTACGCCGGAACATTCCGCTGCTTTTTAGAAAAAGAAACGTATTTGGCGGGCACCCGGCATCTTAGCCGGACTCACCTAAGGCTCGCCAGCACGGTTAAAGTCTGTTCGACGTTGCGTTGCATCGTGTATCCACGGGCGATCTCGGCGCATCGTTCCCTTGCAGGCGCCCGGCGAGCCGGGTCGATCCATTTTTCAATGGCCTGTTGGAGCGCCGCAACGTCCTCAGCTCGCTCGATCACCTCGCCGTGAACGCCGGATTCGATGATTTCCGCAAAGCCGTTGGTAGCGGTGGTGATGACGGGCAGTCCGTGGGAAAGGGCTTCCAGGCAGGCATTTGAAAACGGGTCGTATACGGTCGGCAAAATGAAAATGTCTGTCGCCGAGAAAAGCGATGGCATATCGGCCACCGGACCGAGGAAACGCACCTTCTTCGAGACGCCCGCCCCTTTCTTACCTGTTCCTGCCACCAGAAGGGACACGTCCCGGCTTGAGATTCGCCTAAGGGCCTGGATGGCGTAGTTCAGTCCTTTTCGCTTCCAACCGGAACCGGCGAACAACAAGGCGACATCGTTCTCCCTTAGACCCAAAGAACGCCGCATTTCATCGCGGTTTTGAGGATTCTTTTTGAAGTCGAGATCGGGAAGCCCGTTGTAGACGACCGTGATTTTTTCCTTCGGGTAAGCGAACTCGCGGATAATCTCCTTTTGAACCATGTGAGAATTCGCGATCACATGCTGTGCACCACCCTGCTCGAACAGGGTGCGCTCGAGCCCCAGGATTTCAGCGTGTTTGCGGTTCGCGAGGCGGAAGAAGGGGCGCCATGGCGCTTCATGCGCAATACGGCGCTCGAGCCAGACTTTGTGAACACCGTCGCCGGCCCGATAGCATTCGCATTGCATGATGCGGTCGAGGCTATAGAGGATTTCGTCCGGTTGTCGCGCGCCTTGAACTGCTCTGGCGAAGCCGAGCGGACTTGAGGCGTCGAAGCGGATCAACGGTCCGTAAGGCCATTCGGCTGCCGGCCAATCCTTTGTTGAATAGAGAATTGCCTGGTGATTGGCATCTGTCAGCGCTCGGCCGAGCCGCTTCAAATAACTCTCCGCGCCGCCGGTAGAGGAGAATCCGCGTCGAACAAGACCGATTTTCATGAAGGAGTCAGGAGTTATAGGAGTTGCAGGAGTTCAGGAGGAAAACAGGGTTCGACTCGGGGCAGAGTTTACTGTGCGAGCCAGTGGGCGCAACTCGGTTCCCATTCTGCAACTCCTGAACTCCTGCAACTCCTGAACTCCTTTCCTTAAACCCTCTTCTGGCGTAATTTTCGGGCGACTGATGGAGAAAGAACCGCGCCATGTCCTTTACGCTACCTCCGCTAGAATTGGCGGGTACGGTCTCGATTCGGTCGCGCACGAGACATTGCGAGGCATCCAACATCAACTCGGTATGGCCATCGCTTACGCCAACCGGGCCGACGACCTTAAGTCCGGCAAAATCGTGACGCTCCGATGGCATCCGGTGCGTCTGTTCTCGAGCCTGGAAGCAAAATACTATTACGGAGCGAAAAAAAAGACTTTAGACCGGGTGGCGAGCCGTTTGCTACGCAAAGGTTCGTTTGATCTGTTTCATGGATGGTCGGGTGAAGCGTTGCTTTCGCTGAGGACCGCGAAAGGTTTGGGTATCCCATCGGTTCTGGAAATACCGACCTGGCATCGGCACAAAGGGAATGTGGTGCCGCTTAGAACAAACGCAGAAATCGAGATGGATGAAGCGCCTCTGCCACAGCGTTGGTTGAATCGGCTGCTGGTCAGTCGCCAACAATCCCTTGAGGAGTACGAGCTTGCCGATCTCCTCCTGGTGCTGTCTGAAAAGGCGGAAGAGACGTTTTTGTTCGCCGGCTTTCCAAAAAGCAAGCTTTTCCGGATGTCGCGGGGGGTGGATGTGGAGCGGTTTAGACCGGGATCTCCGCCTCCGGTTTTCCGAGCGCTGTTCGTGGGAGCCCTGATCAAGCGAAAGGGCGTGCACCTTCTTTTGGAGGCTTGGAAAAAACTGAGTCTTCCGAAGGCGGAGCTCTGGTTGGCAGGCCATCCTCATGGCGAACTGGTGCCGTATCTCTCTGGCTTGCCGGAATCGGTCAAGATTTTGGGGTTTAGCAATCGGGTCGAGGAGTTGTACCGCCAGTGCAGCCTGTTTGTCTTTCCATCGGAATGCGAGGGAAGTGCAAAGGCTACCTACGAAGCGGCGGCGTCCGGCCTGGCACAGATCACGACGCGGGAATCCGGAGATGTGGTGGTCGATGGAGAGAACGGGATTTTGATTCCGCCGAACAACTGTGAAGCGCTCTGCGAGGCGATCCTGCGATTGTACCGCAATCCGGACATTGCCCTGAAGATGGGGGCGTCCGGAAGAAAAAGAGCGGTGGAACAGTTCACCTGGGACCATTTTCGTCGCCGGGTGTCGGAAGCGTATCGGGCTGCGATGGCCATCCGCCAGCCGCAACCCGTCTGATGAACTCCATTTTGGTGATCCAGCTTAAGCGTCTCGGTGACGTTATTTTAACCACGCCGGCTCTCCGCGGATTACGCCAGCTCTATCCCGAGGCGCACATCACCCTTATGCTGGATCATCATTCCGCGGCGCTGGCGCCAGCCATCGGTGACGTCAATGAAATCTGGATTTACCAACGTAACCAGTCGTTCAATCTCTGGTTCGACCTTGTCCGACGCGGATTCGATCTCTGCCTGGACTTCACCGGCAATGACCGCTCGGCGCTGGTCTCTTTTCTTTCGAAGGCAGCACAACGGATCGGGTTCAGTTTCGTCGCCAAACGGGCTGCACGCTCCTGGGTTTACACGCATCTCGTACATTCGCCGGTGCGGGAAAAGCATACGGCAGATCATTATCTCGACCTCATTCAATTCCTGGGAGATTTCGTTTCGGAAAGCGCTCTTTCGCTGCATCTCCCCGAGGGCATCGAGCGCTCGGCTGAAAAACTGCGGCGTCAGCTCGGGGTACCTGGTCCCTATGTTGTTTTTCACCCCGGCACGGCCAGGCCCGAGAAATATTGGTTGGCCGACCGCTGGGCAAAGGTCATCCGGCACACCCAAAAGCGTCTCCGACTTCCCTGCCTGCTCACCGGCGGTCGCGAGCCCGCGGAATTGCGGCATATCAACGACATTCTCACTGCTTTGCAGGACACCTCCGGGATTTACAACTTGGCAGGCAAGGTCGATCTTTTGCTGAGCGCTGCCATCATCCGGGAGGGAGCTTTGTTTGCGGGAGTGGACAGTGCCGCTGCCCATGTGGCTTCGGCG
This sequence comes from uncultured Verrucomicrobiae bacterium, assembly GCA_963793135.1. Lineage (GTDB taxonomy): Bacteria > Verrucomicrobiota > Verrucomicrobiia > Chthoniobacterales > JAFAMB01 > JAFAMB01. The sequence goes on along the minus strand of CAWBYX010000019.1, from coordinate 298,863 downwards.
TTTCAGCGGCCCGAACTCGTCCTGTTTGGGCCGACTAACCCCTTTCACTGGCATCCGATGCACGCCACGGCGGTCGTGGTCCGCGCCGGTCTGGGAGATCCGCTCGAGCAATTCGAGCCGCGGCAGAAGGGTTTTGCGATGAGCGAATTATCGACCGAAACTGTGATTCGTGGTATAGAGACGGTTTTCAAGTATGTGAAATAGCAACAGCCTGAGAGAATTACGATAACTCTACTGTAAAATTCAATGGGAAAGAAAAGACCTTCACCAAGAGAATTTGCGCGGATGCTGGTGGGTCCGTATCGGGAAATGTTTCCGTTTCTAAAGCCGCATCTTGGGCGGTTTATCCTGGCGCTTGTCTTTGGAGGATTGTTCGGACTGATATCCGGACTTTTGCCGCTGGTCTTGAATTTCGTGAATTCTCAGGTCTTCCCGCACGGCAAAAACAAGGTCGACATGTTGAACGACGCTGTGAACGGTACGGGCACCGGGATCAACTCCGTGGTTCTGGTTTGTTCGGTGATCCCTCTTATTTTCGTCCTGCGTAGCCTGTGCGACTATTTGAACAGCTATTACATGGCCTGGGTCGCGTTGCGGGTGCTGGCAGATATCCGTTGCAAACTTTACACCCACATCCTTCATCAATCGCTCGAGTTTTTTAACCGCGAACGATCCGGGAATCTCATCTCACGAGTGGCCAACGATACCCGGACGGCACAAGTGGCGCTGACCAGTATCAGCAGCGACCTGATCAAACAGCCTTTAACGGTCATCAGCGCTTTTGCGGTGCTGCTTCATCTGGATTGGAAGTTTACCATCGTCAGCCTCTTCCTGTTTCCGATCTCCATCGTGCCGATCGTCTACTACGGCAAAAAGGTTCGACGCCAGGGAAAATTTGAAGAGGAGAGGATCGGATCGATGATGTCGATCCTGCAGGAGAGCTTTGCCGGGATCCGGGTGATCAAAGCATTTGCGCGGGAAAAACGCGAGGCTGAGAACTTCGAATCACTCAGTAACGAACAATTTAAAAGCGGCATCCGCGTCCGGAAAGCGATCGAGATCGTCAGTCCGATGGTGGAAGCGGTTTCGGCGGTTGGAGTCGGCCTGGCGCTCTTCTACGTCTGGTACACTCATCTGAGTGCCGCGAAGTTTCTAGCGCTCTTGGCCGGCATTTTCATGCTTTACGACCCGATTAAAAAACTGAGCCGGATTCATCTTGTCATGCAGCAATGCTTCAATGCCACGAATAACATTTTTGAGGTACTGAAGCGGCAACCCGCAATCCAGGACGCGCCCGGAGCGATCGAAATTGGCGGAAGCGAGGGCGACATTCGCATCGAAAATGTCACGTTCCGATATCGGCCGGGGCTGCCTTCGGCCGTGCAAAACCTGAGCCTGCATGTAGAACCCGGCAGATATTACGCTCTCGTTGGGATGAGCGGTGCCGGGAAAAGTTCGATCCTTTCTTTGCTGCTTCGATTTTACGAACCCGAATCAGGTTTCATCCGGTTGGATGGGCGAGATATCAAGGCGATCAAACAGACCTCTTTGCGTGAACAGATCGGCATGGTCTCCCAGGAAACATTTCTCTTTCACGATTCGATTTTGAGTAACATCCGATACGGGCGCTTGAACGCTTCGAAAGAAGAAGTGATCGACGCGGCGAAACAAGCTTACGCGCATGATTTTATCATGAATCAGCCTCACGGCTACGAAACCGTAATTGGCGACAAGGGATGCCTCCTGTCGGGTGGCCAGCAACAACGTGTCTCGATCGCCCGCGCGCTGCTTAAGAACGCACCGGTTTTACTGTTGGATGAAGCAATGTCGGCGCTGGATTCCGAGGCCGAGCGCGAGATTCAGGCGGGATTAGATCGTTTGTCCGAGGGACGAACGGTCATCGCGATCGCTCACCGGTTGTCCACCGTTCTGAAGGCCGACCAGATTGTAGTGATGGACCGAGGCGAATTGAAGGAAATAGGGACCCATCGCGAATTGCTGGAAAATTCAACGATTTACCGAAAACTGTATGACCTGCAGTTTAATGTGCAGGCCGAAGAGTTTGCAGGGGCGGCTGGAGAAGCGTATCGGCGTGTCGGCGTAACGGCGTAACGGCGTTCGGCGTTAGCGTTTGGCGTTTGGCGTTCAGCGGCGAAGGATGCCCTAGGCTTCTCCTATGCCGCCCACGGCTCGAAATACGCCGACACGCCCTACGCCGATACGATGTCCCCTATGGCCCCTCTTTCCTGGAGATTGCTTCCTGAAGAAACGCTCGGCGGCGTTCGCGAAAACGTTCCAGCCGCTTTTGTTGGTCCGGATTCAATCCAGTTTCGATCTCGGCCAGAGCAGCATCGAGAACGTCGCTGCCCTGCTGCATCGCTTGAAGTTGAATCCATTTCATCTGCTTAACCGCGGTTTCGACCCGGGGTTGGATCTTCGCACTTTGCTCGGGTGTGAGCCGACCGGCGTGCTCCAATTTCTGCATCAGACTTTCTGTCCAGGTGTGCACAGTGCGGGTGGGATTGGGCATCGCCTGTTTGCGCACGACCGAATAAGTTATCAGAGATCCACTCACACCGCCTGTCAGAAACAGGACGGCAAACACAGCGACTAGTTTCCAGCTGGATCCCATAGGGAGTAGGCCATTTCCACCGTTGACTCCTGGTCATCGGATCCTGACGAGCTGGTCGTCTCGATGTTTATCCCCAGAACGGTCCCCAGGATGATCAACGCGGTCGCCACGGACAAGAGGGAAGTCCGAAGAAATGCCTTGTTCTCCTGGACGCGATTCCGGTGCAGTCGCAGGACATTTTCAGCAAAACCGACTGGTATAGAAGGAGTCGTATCCGGGCCCGCTTGGCGAGCCGATGCCAAAAGCCTTTCAACACTATCTTCCTCTTTCATTTCTCCAGCCGTTTTACTGTTGTCGCTAATTTTTGTCGCGCCCGAAACGCGGTAACCTTAATTTTAGACGGTTTCCAGCCGGTCAGGTCACAAATTTCCGCAACGGATTTTTCTTCCAGGTAAAGCCATTGGACGACCAGGCGTTCCGCAGGTTTTAAACTTTGCAGCAGCCTGTTCAACAATTCCCGGTTTTCCTCGGGCGACTGCTGGGGCGGCTGGGTGGCGTTCTCTTGAAGATTGTCCAGAATCGCTTGCTGATCTTCGCTAAAGTCAGACCAGCGGAACTCAGGCCGGTTCCGTTGTTTGCGCAAATGATCGATACAGGTGTTGACCGAGATGCGCGAAACCCAATGTTCGAACGGCATGTCCGCACGATATTGGTGAAGCTTGGCGAAGATCTTCAGGAATATCTCCTGGGTAAGATCCTCTTCGGACTCCCTCCTTGGCAGATGGTTACGGACAATTCTAATCACCACCGGATAGAACCGCTCGACGAGTTCTTTCGCAGCCGCTTGGTCGGAGTTGCGAATGCGGGTGATCAGTTGGGAAAGTTCGTCGCGCGACATCTTCGGCCGTGCCGGCCGTTTGTTTTGCAGCTTGGAGTTTTGAGTTTGAGGTTCCGATTGACTACGCCATCATGCCTGCACACTTCTCTCCCCGGGGCCTGTTGATCGCAACAAAACAGATGCTAATCCGGCGACCGGATACTAGGTTCCGGCAGAACTGATAACTGAAAACGCAGAACCAAAGACTCACAATGTCAATGATCGAAGAATTCAGAGAATTTGCATTCAAGGGCAACGTGATCGACCTCGCCGTCGGTGTCATCATCGGCGCAGCATTCGGCAAAATTGTGACCTCGTTAGTTAACAACATTTTTATGCCGATTCTTGGCTTGATTCTTGGAAAGGTCGATTTTTCCAACCTTTTTATTGTCTTGAATGGCCAGCAAGTAGCCTCCGTGAAGGAGGCTGCCGACAAAGGAATACCAGTTTTTGCTTATGGGATGTTTATCAATACGGTAATCGAATTCCTGATCATTGCCTTTTGCTTGTTCCTGGTGATCAGACAAGTGAATCGCTTCAAGAAGCCGGCGCCTGCTGCCGGTCCGTCCACTGAAGAAAAGCTCCTGACGGAAATCCGGGATCTGCTGAAAACTGAGCGAAAAGCCTGATTTGCGGGGTTCCTTTTCTATTTTGCGCGGTCGGTTTTCTTTTGACCAGTGGCAATGGAAACAGCGCGTCGCATTTCATGCAAAGAGAGCTGCCACGATGCACAGAAGAATTAGCAGCAGGCACAATCCTCTCATCAGCCAACCAGACATGCCAACGAGCCCGCCGACGGAGAGGAGGGCCGCTACGACGGCAAGGATCAGTATCGTTACAGCCCACGAAAACATACTCGGGTCCTTTGATGGGCTTAAAGCATGCCAGGCTGGCTGCCATGAGATAAGTTATTCAGAATCAATGGGTTAGTCGAGTCCGAAAATGAAAGGCCTCGAATGGAGAACTTGCACTCTGCAAGGGCTCAAACGCGTCATGCATGGTCCCTTCCGAATGCACGCCAAGATTTGTGATAAGTTTCTGGAAGATCCCGCCTAGTTCATTGCTCTTAAAATTGGACATCAAATGCATAAAGGCTCGAAGATAAAATCGCCACCCGTCGGTTTGGCGGTACGAATTTTGCCCTGCGTCGTATTGTTGGTGAGCCTTGCGTTTGGGCTTTGTGAGTCGACGCGAGCGCAACAGTACAACGGCAAAGAGCTGGTCAGGGCTACCCTCCTTGCGGATGTCAAAGCCATTGAACCGGGTCAGAAATTCAGAATTGGAGTTCTGTACCGGATTGAGCCGAGCTGGCATGTCTACTGGAGATATTCCGGCGATGCGGGAATACCGACCAAGATCGCCTGGCAGCTGCCCCAGGGATTTAAAGTCGGCGATCTGCAGTGGCCCGTTCCAATGCGGGATAAGGAGCCCGGTGACCTGGAAGTATTTGATTATACGTCTGAGGTATTGCTATTCGCCGAAGTTGAAGCTCCTGCAACTTTGCCTCCGGGACCGATCTTGATTCAGGCCAAGACAGATTGGCTGGTCTGCCAGAGTCTGTGCGTACCTGGGAAGGCGCAACTTTCGCTCACTTTGACGGGTGGGGGGAACGTAGCGTCTGACTCCGCGCAGATTTTCCAGAGATATGCGTCCCTGGTGCCTGGGCAGGTGGGCAACCCGGTCAAAATTGGTTTCAGCCGTACGGGCAAAAGCCTGGTGGCCGTGGTGGGCGGCGTCCCGAGCGACGCGGCGCTCGATTTTTTCCCAATTCCACCCGAAGACTCGGTGATCGGACACGTGGTACGAGACGGAAACAAGCTGACGATACCGATCGAAACGGAGGTCAAGCCGATCAATCGAATGGATGGGGTGCTGGTCGTTGGCTCAGGTGAAACCCGGCGAGGTTACGAGATCAATGAAAAGACGAATCTGAGCGTCGTCCAGCCCGATCAACCGGCTGCTTCGGTCGGGCTGGTCGAAGTTCTGCAAATGCTCGGATTTGCGATGATCGGAGGTCTGATCCTGAACGTCATGCCGTGCGTTCTACCGGTTATTTCGCTCAAGATCTTTGGATTTGTTTCCGAGGCGGGTATGGAGCCCAAAAAGGCGTTTCGACTTTCCATGGCCTTTTCGCTCGGGATCATCGGATGTTTCGCCGCGTTGGCGGCCATTGTCGTTCTACTGCAAACGGCAGGAGCGCAGGTGGGGTGGGGATTTCAATTCCAGGATCCTCGATTTATCCTTTTTATCTCCTGCCTGGTTTTTGCTTTCGCGCTGAACTTATTTGGAGTTTTTGAACTGTCGGTTTCCTCACAGGCGACTCAGGGGTTGGCGAAACTGGCCGGAGGGGAGGGCTATGGTGGAGCGTTCTTCCAAGGGGTCTTTGCAACGGTGCTGGCCACTCCCTGTACCGCACCATTTCTTGGAACCGCCTCCGCGTTTGCTTTTGCGCAGCCGGGATGGGTGACTTTTTTGGTGTTCCTGTTTATCGGACTTGGGATGGCGTTCCCTTATCTGCTGTTGGCCGTCAATCCCAAATGGCTGAGATATTTGCCGAAACCTGGAGGCTGGATGCTCCGTCTGAAGCAGAGTATGGGTTTTCTTCTCGTGGGCACCCTTCTTTGGTTGATGTGGATCCTGGGCCAGATGCGAGGAGTCGATGCGGTGGTGGAACTGGGAGCCATCCTTCTGGTGATCGCGATTTTGGCATGGATCAAAGGTGCTTTCTGGACTCCCGTTTTCTTCGGCTCGTTCGCGCATCTTGGCGTTCGCCGCGATGGTCTTTGTTCTCCTCCTGGCGGGCGCTGCCTATGGATTTGTCACCAAGCCCAGCCAACTGGTTTGGCAGCCGTTCAGCAAATCCGCACTGGACGAGGCACGGACCTCCGGCAAACCGGTGTTCGTCGATTTTACGGCCGATTGGTGTATCACGTGTAAATCCAATGAACGCTTTGCCATCGATACCCCAAAGGTAAGACAGGAATTTTTGAAGCGAAATGTGGTCGTATTGAAGGCCGATTGGACGAAAGGCGACCCGGAAATCACTGAGATATTAAAAAAATTCGGCAGAGCCGGTGTCCCGATGTACCTTTTTTATCCGGGCGGGACTGGAGAGGCGCAGCCGGTCCTTCTACCAGAGTTGATCACATCTCAAACTGTCTTGGATGCATTGAACAAAACCTGACTAGTCCTAGTCTCATATTCAAATTCAAACTGTGAAAAACGAAATTATCAAATCGCTCCTCGTCGGTTGTGGATTACTGGCGGTCACTGCAGGATTGAGCTTCGCGGAGACGGAAATTGGAAAACCGGCTCCCAACTTTTCCTTGCCGGACACGAATGGGAAAACTCACATTCTGGCGGATCTTAAAGGAAAATATGTGGTCTTAGAATGGTATCAGCCGGATTGCCCGTTTGTGCGGAAGCACTATCGGTCAGGCAATATGCAGGCTTTGCAAAAGGAATACACTGCAAAAGGAGTTGTCTGGCTCTCGATTGATTCTTCTGCCCCAGGTGAGGAGGGAAACTATCCGGCTGGGAAGCTAAATGAGATTGCGGCACAGGACAGCGCCTCCCGGACAGCTCTGTTGGTGGACCCGACCGGAAATGTCGGACGACTGTATGGTGCCAAGACAACACCGGACATGTACGTCATCGATCCGAAGGGGATCCTCGTCTACAAAGGCGCAATTGATAATAAGAGAAGCACCGATCTTGCAGACATCCAGACCGCGACGAATTACGTCAAAGGAGCGCTCGACGCCGTAATGAGTGGGAAAACGGTTCCTACGACCGCGACCCAACCGTACGGTTGCAGTGTGAAATACGCCTCTAACTAAGGCAGGAATTCGAAGCGCGGAATTGGCGCTTGAAATACTTGCCGTTCAACCCTAAATGTTCTCGCCCTTTGCATGGCCTTCGCCATGTGCTAAGGTGAGAGCCGTTGTTTGTAATAGTGTATGGCACAATTAGATCCCAGGTCCTCTAAGGACAAAAACTCTCGAAATTTCGGCAACGATAACAACTTCAATTGGCGTGGCATTCTGCTGTTTGCCTGTGCGATAGCTCTGTTAGGCGGCTTTTTGTTGTCCCGCAATGGCAACTACGGAAATGTCGAAGAGATCAGCTTTACCGATTTCGAGAAGTACATTGATGAAGGTCGCGTCAGCAAAGAGGAGCCGCTCCAGCTGATCGTGACTGAAGGGCGTTCAACGCAGACTTTGCGTGGAGCGTACGAAAAGGGCAAGAAGCCATCTTCGGTGGCTGGCGCGCCAGATCATTTCAAGACGACGATTTTTATCGAGTATAACAAAGACTTGAAATCGGAGCTCGAGAACAAAGGTTACAAGGTCGATATCAAGGCCGATTCGGATGTCATGCTATCTGCGCTGCTCCAATTTCTGCCCATCGCATTGTTTTTCCTGATTCTTTATTTCTTTTTCAGGCAGCAAATTCGAAATGCCGGCAAAGGAGCGCTCAACTTTGGTAAAAGCAAGGCTCGAATGCTGGCTCGCGATCGAAACCGGGTGACGTTTAAGGATGTCGCCGGGGTCGAGGAAGCCAAAGAGGAAGTCCAGGAAATCGTCGATTTTCTGAAGGACCCGAAGAAATTTCAGAAATTGGGCGGGCGAATTCCCAAGGGTGTTCTGATGGTCGGGCCTCCAGGAACGGGTAAAACACTTCTGGCGAGGGCAATTGCCGGTGAGGCCGACGTACCTTTCTTCAGCATCAGCGGATCCGATTTTGTCGAGATGTTTGTTGGGGTTGGCGCCTCCCGTGTTCGTGACATGTTCGAGCAGGGAAAGAAATCCGCCCCCTGCATTATCTTCATCGATGAAATCGATGCGGTGGGCCGGCACCGAGGCCATGGTCTTGGTGGCGGGCACGACGAGCGCGAACAAACCTTGAACGCGCTGCTGGTTGAGATGGACGGGTTTCGACACGCAGGAAGGCGTCATTATCATCGCCGCGACCAACCGACCGGATGTATTGGATCCAGCTCTTTTGCGGCCGGGTCGATTTGACCGTCAGATCACCGTCAATCTTCCTGACGTGAAAGGTCGCGAGGAAATTTTAAGAGTTCATGCCAAGAGAGTAAAACTTGCCGAGGGTGTGGACCTTGGAGTGGTGGCCAGAGGAACGCCCGGTTATTCCGGAGCGGAGTTGGCGAATGTCATCAACGAGGCGGCTTTGCTGGCTGCCCGGCGCGGACTGAAGGCCATTACCATGGCCGAAATGGAAGAGGCTCGCGACAAGGTGCGATGGGGTAAAGAGCGCCGCAGCCTGGCAATCAGCGAAAAAGAGAAGGAAAATACCGCCTATCACGAAGCGGGCCACGCCTTGCTGTGCGAGGTGCTTGAGCACACCGATCCGCTGCACAAGGTCACGATTATTCCCCGCGGCCCTTCTTTGGGTTCCACGATGTATCTACCGGTGGAGGATAAATACACCAATCGCAAGAACGAGCTATTGGATCGCCTGGTGGTCATCATGGGTGGCCGTGTTGCGGAAGAACTCGTCTTTGGAGATGTGACAAACGGAGCGACCGGTGACATCCGGATGGCAACCGGTATCGCGCGTAAAATGGTCTGCGAATGGGGGATGAGCGAGCGACTCGGAATGGTCGAATATGGAGAGCACGAAGACTATGTCTTTCTCGGCCGTGATATTTCCCGTTCACGGGCTTATAGCGAAGCGACGGCGCAGGAGATCGACCGGGAAGTCAAAAGACTGTGTGACGATTCCTATCAACGTGCGTTGAAGGTCTTAACGCAGCGCAAAGAGACGCTGGTGGTCATTGCCAAGGCGCTACTTGAATACGAGACGCTGGACGGCAACCAGATACGCGAAATTCTAAATAACGGCAGGCTTGTCAATCCGCCCCCGCCGATTGGACCGGTCAATCGAGATGATCGTCCCCACGAGACAACTCGCCCTCAGCCAGAAGGGGTAGGCGGCTTGACTGAAGCCCCGGCGTAAATGCTGGATTCCCGGCGCAGGTAGGGCGAAGCTCTGCCTGAGCCTCCGCTTTGATGCCGCATGGCGCTAACTCCCACGAATTCATAGATCAACCGTTGGGGTTAACGCGTGGCTAAAATCTCGGATCTTTTAAGTCTGCCGAGGCCATGCGGAAAGCCCCGGCGCAGGTAGGGCGAAGCTCCGTCTGAGCCGGGGCTTCCCGCTTCGACCTGCCTATGGCGCCACCCAAGAATTCATAGATCGAACCGTTTGGCGGTTTAACGTGCTAAAAACCTCGGATCTTTTTTGGGGCGATGTCTTGCGCGAGGCCACGCGGAAAGCCCCGGCGCAGGAGGGCGAAGCTCCGTCTGAGCCGGCTTCCCGCTTCGACCTGCCTATGGCGCCACCCCCAAGAATTCATAGATCGAACCGTTTGGCGCTTTAACGTGCGAAAACCTCGGATCTTTTTTGGGGCGATGTCTTGCGCGAGGCCACGCGGAAAGCCCCGGCTCAGGCGGAGCTTCGCCCTACCTGCGCCGGGGCGCCCCCGTTTGAAAAACAGCAGGCATCGCCGTGCGGATCCGCGAGGATTTGCGGGCGATGCTCTATCTTTGCTAATCTTATGTTGACGGTGAATCGCGGTCCCGATTTATTGGCTCTGTCTTAAAACTTTAAACTTCTAAGGGATAGTCACCATGACGAAAATTGGAATTAATGGCTTTGGGCGGATCGGACGTCTGGTTTTTCGAGCTCTTGTCGAACAAGGCTTGCTTGGCAAAGAGGTCGATGTGGTTGCTTTGAACGATCTCGTTCCTGCCGACAATCTAGCCTACCTGTTGAAATACGACTCCACTCAGGGCCGATTCCAAGGGGAGGTCAACAGTGAAAAATCCAGCCCGGACATTGAGAGCGACGATACGTTGGTTGTCAATGGACACAAGATTCGCTGTCTGGCAGTGAAAGAAGGTCCGTCCGAGTTGCCGTGGGCAAAGCTCGGGTGTGAAATTGTGATCGAATCGACCGGGTTGTTCACGGAGGCCTCGAAAGCGAAGGGCCATCTCGAGGCAGGCGCAAAAAGGGTACTGATTACGGCTCCCGCCAAGGGCGAAGACATCACGGTCTGCATCGGCGTGAACCATGAAAAGTACGATGCATCAAAACATCGCATTATTTCGAACGCAAGCTGTACCACAAACTGTCTTGCTCCGGTGGTTTACGTCCTATTGAAGGAAGGTTTCGGAATTGAAGAAGGACTGATGACTACCGTGCATAGCTACACGGCCACCCAGAAGACGGTGGATGGACCTTCGAGGAAGGATTGGAAAGGAGGCCGCGCGGCGGCGATCAATCTGATCCCATCGACCACCGGAGCCGCAAAAGCCGTGGGCTTGGTTTGTCCGGAGGTCAAAGGGAAACTCTCGGGTATGTCATTCCGTGTCCCGACACCAGCAGTCTCCGTGGTGGACCTGACAGTTCGGACGGTCAAAGAGACCAGCTACAAGGAAATTGGTGCCGCAATGAAAAATGCGAGTGAGACCTATTTGAAGGGAGTTCTCGCTTACACCGAAGATGAGGTCGTCTCAACGGATTTTCTGCACAGCTCATACTCCAGCATTTTCGATGGGGGGTCTGGCATGGAACTCAATAGCCGCTTTTTTAAATTGATCAGCTGGTACGATAACGAATGGGGTTACTCGAACCGGTGTGTTGATCTGTTGAAGCACATTCTGTAACAGAGCGGAAAATATGGCGAAACTATCCGTTCGCGACCTGGACGTAAAAGGTCGGCGTGTGCTCATGCGGGTCGATTTTAATGTTCCGACCGAGGAAATTGACGGGAAAATTCGGATTACGGATGACACCCGGATCCGGGAAAGCCTACCGACAATTGAGCTGTTGCGCGAAAAAGGAGCGAAGGTTGTTTTGCTTGCGCACTTTGGCCGCCCGAAGGGTAAGCCGAATCTTAAATACTCCCTGAAACCGGTGGCGGAGCATCTCATGCAGATGATTCCGCCGCCCGTGAGTTTCAGCCCGGAGGTGATTGGACCCGAAGCGGAAGCCGCTTCGAAAGCGCTGCCCGATGCGGGCGTCTTACTGGTGGAGAACGTGCGCTTCTTCAGCGAGGAAGAAGCCAATGAAGAAGGTTTTGCGCAGGCGCTCGCCCGATTGGGTGATGTCTATGTGAACGACGCTTTCGGCGCCGCTCACCGGGCACATGCGAGCACCGCGGGAGTTGCCAGGTTTTTGCCGCAGGCAGCTATGGGTCTTTTGATGGAGCGTGAGCTCCAGTACCTGCACGAGGAGCTTGCTCACCCGGACAAGCCGTTTCTGGTGATCTTAGGTGGATCAAAGGTTTCCGATAAGATCGAAGTGATCAAGGCGCTGATGGCGAAGGCGGACGTCTTCCTGATTGGAGGCGCCATGGCACACACGTTTTTCAGGGCGATGGGGATTCCAACCGGCGCGAGTCGCGTTGAGGCTGATAAGGTTCACTTGGCCGAAGAGCTTTTGTCGCTGGCGAAAGAAAAAGGAATTAAGTTCCTCGTGCCCATCGACAGCATTGAAACTGATGAGTTTAAGGCGGGGGCCAATAGCCGGAATACGCCGCTGCTATCGCCCACCCAGGGAATCAGTGAAGGGTGGCAAGCAGTCGATATCGGCAGGGAGACAGTTGCTTTGTATAAGGGCGAAATCGCACGCGCAAAGACGATTGTTTGGAACGGCCCGGTAGGTGTTTTTGAAATTCCGGACTTTGCCAATGGCACAAGGGAAATTGCCGCTGCTTTGGCCGAATCCGACGCCAAGACGATCATCGGCGGTGGGGATTCAGTCACGGCGGTGAAGCTATTCGGGTACGCGGATAAGATGACTTTCATCTCCACCGGAGGAGGCGCTTCTCTCGAGCTTCTGGAGGGTAAGGAACTTCCGGGGGTCGCCGCGCTCACGGAGAAGTAAGCATGCGGAAGAAAATTCTTGCGGCCAACTGGAAAATGAACCTCACCCACAGTGAGGCGGCATCGTATTTCGATACCTTTCTCACAGAGATTGGACAAGTCGATGACCTTGAAGTCGTGATCATCCCTCCATTCACGGCCATTCCCATCTTGATAGCCGCCTCGGAGAGAATGCCGACTATCCGTATCGGAGCCCAGAATATGCACTGGGAGAAGAGCGGAGCGTTCACGGGAGAAGTGAGCGCCACCATGCTGCGGGCGCTTTACGTTAAGTATGTCATCCTTGGACATAGCGAGCGACGGACGTTGTTCGGAGAAACGGATGAGATCGTCAATCGGAAGGTCAAAGCCGCGCTGGAGGCTGTTCTGCGCCCCATTTTCTGCGTGGGCGAATCGCTCGAGGAGCGGGACGGCGGTCAGTTTCATGAGGTTTTGGGCAACCAGGTGCGCAAGGGTCTAGCTGGCATCGCGGTGAAGGATCTTCCCGAAATCGTCGTGGCTTACGAACCGTGCTGGGCCATCGGTACCGGGCGATCTGCGACGCCGACCCAGGCCGAGGAGGCACACGCTTTTATTCGTTCAGTTCTTTCGGAGCTCTTCGGAGCACCGGCCGCCGATCGCGTCCGGATTCAATACGGCGGAAGCGTGAAGCCGGAGAACGCGGAGGACTTGATGCGCCAAAAAAATATCGATGGCGCTTTGATCGGCGGAGCAAGTCTGGACCCTCGAAGCTTTGCTCGTATCATCCGGCGAGCCGAAGCGGCGCGGAGCTGACTAATCAGGAGCCAGGTTGCCAGGATTCAGTAGTCAGGAGCGATCCATACGCGCGATCACGCCTGTCAGGAGCTCCCGACTTCTGACTTCTGACTCTGACTCCTGTTATCAGCCCTTGGCCTGCGGGGTGGCGCTTGGCTTTGGGGTCGCGACGGAGGCGGACATGCCGTTGGCAAGGCCGTCTGACGGATTGACGACGACTTGGTCCGCTTCGGAGAGTCCTTGCGAAATCTGCAGCTTGTCGCCGAGATCCCGATCGATGACGACTTTCCTGATCTCGACTTTACCGTCCGGGTGGACGACGCCCACGCTCGCGCCTTCCGATCGGAACAGAAGCGCGTTGGAAGGTACCGTGACCAGCCCAGTGTTGCCTTCCAGCTTCAAATTGATCTGTGCATAGGCACCGGGGAGCAGTTCCTCGGTTTCATTCGGAACTTCGAGCTCGGTCAGCAATGTCCTGGATGTTGGATCGATCGCACCCGCGGTATTGGTCACATGAGCAGGAAACTTGCGGTTCGGAAGTTCGTTTAACGTCAGCTCTGCCTGGACCCCTTGTTTGACAAAACGCGCGAACGTTTGAGGGACGTTGATGTAAACGCGAAGGGGTGAGGTTTGGGCCATCCTGAAAAGTTGCACGCCGGAACCCGAAGGAACAAATGCTCCGATATCGGTATCCCGTTCGGTGATGATTCCGTCGAATGGCGCTTTGACAACCTTGAAATTCTCAAGCGCGCTGAGCCCGTTCAACGAGGCTTGATCAGCGATGACCGTCGCCTGATTTTGCCGGTAGGTATCGTGAGCCGTGTCAAAATCCTGCGCAGCGATCACTTTTCGATTAAAGAGGTCCTGGTCCCGCTTGAGCGTGGCTTCGGCGAGATCTCGAGCTGCCTCGGCCACCTTGAGCTGGGCCTGGGCCTGGTTAAATTGTTGATCGACCTGCGGGGTATCAATCTCCGCGAGAACATCGCCCGCCTTAACCTTCGCTCCGATATCAAAGTACCACTTCTTCAGGTAACCGCTGGTCTGAGCAAAGATAGGCGCTTCGATGTAGGCTCTGGTTTGACCAGGCAAATGAAGTGGAATCGTCGTCGACGCTTTTTCCGGATGGATCACGGTTACGATCATCTGGGCGGCATCGTTGGACTGCTGTTGAAGTCCCGAATTTTTCGCATTGCGGGAAGTAATCCCCAGAACAGCCACCGCGATAAAAAGTGCGCCGCCCGCTAGAAAGACAAGCTTTATGCCTTTTCGGTTGCTCCTTTCAGGGATAGAAGGCTTCTGGTCCAATGGTTCAGTTTCCTTCAAAATAGCCTGCGTCATGGTGGTCTCCAGCGAAATTAATTTGCGGTTTGGGCGACGGTCTTCATCGGCCGGTTGAATTTATTTTTGCGGACGGCGGCAAAGACGGTCGGCACAAAAAACAGCGTTGCCACGGTGGCAAACAACAGACCACCAATGACCGCCCTGCCGAGTGGCGCGTTTTGTTCACCGCCTTCTCCCAATCCCAAAGCCATCGGAACCATACCGATGATCATGGCGATTGCGGTCATCAGAACCGGGCGTAGCCGAACGTAGCCTGCCTGTAGAGCAGCTCGATACGAATCTTGATACTCTTCCAGCACCTCGTTGGCAAACGTGATCACCAGGACGCTATTGGCCGTTGCGACGCCCATACACATAATGGCCCCCATCAGCGCGGGCACACTGAGGGTTGTGCCAGTCACAAACAGCATCCAGACGATTCCCGCCAGGGCGAGCGGGAGTGCGCAGATAATGATCAATGGGTCGACCCAGGATTGAAAGTTCACGACCATCAACAAATAGACCAGGAGCATGGCAAAGATGAGGCCGCCGATTAATCCGGTGAACGACTCTCGCATGGTCAGGACCTGGCCGCGCAGGACGATGCTGCTTCCTTTGGGTAAATCTTTCTGTGCGCCATCCATCACTTTCTGAACTTGAGCAGCGACATATCCGAGATCTTTGCCCTCTGCCGCGCCGTAAATATCGACCACCGGCTGAATATCACGATGGGTCACGATCGGTGGTTCAGAGGAACGCGCGATTTGCACCAGATTGCCCAGGATTTGAGTTGGCGTTCCCCCTGCCGAGTTTGCGGTGGCCGACGAAGTTGTTCCCGTTGGCCCGAGAATTGGCAGCGCTCTCAAGGTATCTAACGAATCGATCGAATATTGGGGCGCCTGAGTGTTCAACGAGTAGCTGACGCCATTTTTAGGATCCAGCCAGAAGTTTGGGTTAACCTGTGTCGAACCACTCAATGCGCCAATGAGCGAACTGGCGACCTGGTTCTCGGTGATCCCAAGCTGGGAAGCCTGGGTGCGATCGACCACTAAATTCATACGGGGCGAATCGAACGGCTGTTGAACACGGACATCGACCGCTCCTGGAATACGGCTGATTTGTTCGACCATGCGATTGGCCAATTGTGCATTGGCGGCCGTATTGGCACCGAGAATCTGGACATCAATGGGCGCCGGCAATCCGAAGTTCAAGATCTGGGCGACGATGTCCGCCGGCGGGAAGGAGGAAGTTATCCCTGGGAAGTCCCGGTGCATCCGTTTTCGAATCTTGCTGACGAACTGTGCGGTCGGATCGTGCTTTTCATTCAGCGAGACGAGAATATCCGCATCCGCGGCACTTGCCACGCCGGAATTGGAGTAAGTGAGGTTAATACCGCTGTAAGGTAGGCCGATATTGTCGATAATGCCCTTTAACTGATCTTTCGGGATTTCTTCACGGATGGCACCTTCGATCTTATCCACCTGCCTTGCGACCTCTTCAATGCGGGTTCCGCTCTTAGCCCGGACGTGCAGTGTAAACTGGCCTGCGTCCACTGCCGGGAAGAAATCCTGACCTAGCCAGGGAACCAGGAACATCGAAACCGCGGCGAAACCGATAAACAAGATCGCGACGGTTCGAGTGTTTCTCAGACACATGGCCAAAACGTCCCGGTACCCTTCGCGAAACGATTCAAAGCTCCGGTTGAACCCTCGATTGATCGCCCCGAATATTCCCAGAATCGGGTTGCCTCTCTTGTGCGGAGAGGCACCTTTACCCCCGTCTGCGTTGTGCTTGGCGTGGTCCCCGCCCAGCCAGTACATGGCAAGTGTTGGAACGAGCGTTCGAGAGAGAAGGTAGGAAGCCAGCATCGCGAAAATGACTGCTTCTCCGAGGGGCGCGAAGAGAAACTTGGCTGTCCCGCCCAGGAAGAAGACCGGCACAAAAACGATGCAAATACAGAGAGTTGAGACAAACGCGGGCACTGCGATCTGCGCCGCGCCATCAAGGATTCCGTCATGCAGGGATTTGCCCTCCTCGAGGTGTCTATCGATATTCTCGATCGTGACCGTCGCATCATCGACCAGAATACCGACGGCGAGGGCCAGACCTCCGAGCGTCATGATATTGATGGTCTCCCCGAGCGCGGACAAGACGGCGATCGATGAAAGAATCGAAAGCGGGATCGAGACGGCAATGATTAGCGTACTTCGCCAGCTTCCCAGAAAAAGAAGAATCATTGCAGCAGTCAAGCACCCTGCAATCACCGCTTCTTTCACCACTCCCTCGATCGCAGCGGTAACGAAAATGGATTGGTCGGAAAGAGTCTGAATGTTGAGGCCCTCGGGCAAAGTTGGCTTCAGCTTTTCAACCAACTGCTTCTCCCCTTGGACGATATCCAGAGTTGAAGCTTTGCCATTCTTCTGGACTTGGACCATGGTCGCGCGTCGACCGTCGAAACGAACGATATTAGTCTGAGGGATGAATCCGTCGCGGACGCTGGCAATATCGCGCACGTAAGTGGTTGTGCCGTTGAGAGTCCGAATGGGGATATCGCCCAGCTCTTTGATCGTTTTCGGGCTGGAGTTCAAACCGATATCAAATTCCTGATCCCCGATTTTTGCCGTGCCAGAAGGAAGAATGACATTTTGGGCGTTCATCGCATTGATGACGTCGGTAGGTGAAAGCCCACGGGCCTGAAGTTCCTGGCTGTTAATGTCGATGGAAATCACCCGCTGTTTGCCGCCGTAGGGGTAGGGAACCGCAGCGCCGGGGACCGTCACCAGGCGAACCCGGAGGAAGTTCAAAGCCAAATCATTAAGCTGCTGCTCCGAAAAGTTGGGTCCGCTGAGGCCAAGACGTAACACAGGC
Organism: uncultured Verrucomicrobiae bacterium; assembly: GCA_963793135.1. Taxonomy (GTDB): domain Bacteria; phylum Verrucomicrobiota; class Verrucomicrobiia; order Chthoniobacterales; family JAFAMB01; genus JAFAMB01. Next base: position 281,558 of record CAWBYX010000019.1, on the reverse strand, counting down.
ACGTTGGAGGCGCTGAAACTCAAAATCAGGGGAGGAGTTTCTCCGGGAGGCAGCTGCTTTAGTACGGCCTGCGAAGCGGCGGTCAGTTGCGCCATGGCAACGGGAACGCTGGCATTGGGCTGGAGGTAGATTTTGACCACCCCGATGCCGTTGTAGGAGGTGGACTCAATATGCTCGATGTCGTTAACAACCGTAGTCAGGATTCGCTCGTAAGACCGAGGTGATACGGTTGGAGAATTCCTCGGCTGGCATGCCTGTAAAGTTCCAGATGGCCGCGCAAACCGGGATATTGATGTCCGGAAAGATATCTTTCGGGGTTCGTAAAATGGACAGAACACCTGCTATCAGGATAAAGATGGCTAAGACGATAAAGGTGTACGGTCGTCGTAAAGCTAACTGGACGATCCACATAGACTGTACCTCGTAAGGGTGAACAGATCACACACTGACGCTAAGAACAAAACTAAAATAAAGCTAGTTGACCAGTCGGTCATGTGGAAGGAACAATCCGGGAATTCCGTTCACTTGCCATCACATTCATTGGAATGATTCGCGCTTGTTCTAGGAGTTTTCGACTTTTCGTATGCAGGATGCCGGGCTTTGCTTCTTTCAAGACCGAGCAAACCGAAACAATCCGCCACTCAGGAGGGCGACGCGGCGAGGCTTCTACTCGTTTTCAGCGATATTCCTCTCGAAATTCGCGCGGACTGAGCCCTTCCATCTGGCGGAAGAGACGAGTGAAATAAGACGGGTCTTCAAAGCCGAGCTGGTAGGCCACCTCTGAAACGTTCAGGTCGGAATGAGCAAGAAGACGTTTCGATTCGAGAATCAATCTTCCTTGCAAATGATCAGTGAGATTTTTCGCCGTTTCCTGGCGCACCAGCTGATTTAACCAACTCCTGGATACGCCGAGAAGTCTCGCCACTTCCGAGGCCGTGGTCACCTGGTACGGTCGAGCGCTCAACGTGCGCAGGAAGCGAGCGGTTAAAGACGAATATTTGCGAAAAGAGCTGGGAGAGGTTTGATAGGATAAACAACGGCGGATTTCGACAAACAGGAGCCGCAAGAGGGCAGCAGTGGCCGACCTGTACCCTTCTCGTTTCGCGGTGAATTCTTCAAATATCCGTCTGCAATAGCCGTCAACGATCTCCACGGATGAACCAGGTACCGCCAAAAGGGTCCGGATTTGTGCGGGATCCAGCGCCGGGCACTCCGCGAAGAGATCCACGGAATGACCCTCTGATTCCAGAAAATCCTCCTCGAAGGACAGGATGAAACCCTCGGCGTTGTTCCTCGCGCCAAAAGTGTGGACCGCTCCCGGCGGCACAAAGACCAGAGTATGTGCCTCGATCGACATATGATCGAAATCCAGGTTGAATGATGGAGCTCCCTCCGTCATCCAAAAGATCTGGTAAAAATCGTGCCGGTGGGGACGCTGCCGATTCTGCCGGTATCGGAAACCTTCTTCTAATGTGCTGACGTGGAGTTTTTCTCCGGCGCCGGCAGCGTAATCTGCAAACGAAAAAATCGCAGGCTCGGGCGGTTTGAGATCCGAATTTGCCTTTGAGGAATCTGCCACAGCGGAATCGGTCGCTAAGCCACGCAAAGGATAGCCGCCGAAGCGGTGTACCCATGAAGGAAAGTCTTACCGCCGACCGGCCCAATCTCACCGTTACAAAAGAATCCTGCTAAAGGAATGTCTCCCAGAATATTGGCCAGCGTTTCTGCGTCATGGTCTGAGGTGCCGAACAATCCCTTACCGCGGCCCGCGCAGGAGAAGAGCAAAATTCCAATCGGCGCTGATAATCCTGTTTTGACGTTTTCGGAAGCCAGGACCAGGTCTTCTCGGGCAGATTTCGAATCACGCAGTTGGAATTGAACGGTTTGTCCAACCCTGGGATGAGCGCCCACTGCCAGCGCACCAATCTGCGGATCCGCCCCCAGAATGTTGCGGATCAAAAAGTCACCCTGCTTGAACTCCTCGATATATTCTGAGACGGCTAAGCCGAGGAACAAATTATTTCTGACCGAGACGCGTTGTTCCGCGGGGATGCTCAGAAACGCCGCCTCCAATGCTTGATACGCTGGCAGGTTCCCGATCTCCAGGATCAAGTTTTGTTCCGCTTTAGTAATGGGCGAAGGGTCACCAATCGGACGGCATCCTTGACTGACCAGAGGTCGGACCAGAAGCCCGCGCTTGATGGCGATCGCCAGCACCGGTGCCGCGGACACCTCCCCATCTTTGAGGAGAAAGATCTCTGAATTGGTGGAACTCGCCAGTCCGCCCAGGATAGGAATTTTTGGGTAAGCCGCGCTCCATTCCTCCAGCCAACTTTCAGCCCCACCGAAATAGGGATTTGCCAGCAGGATCCAGGAAGTCACTTCTTCGGGGGAAAGCCTGGTCACGGTGCGCCAGTAGTCCGGCCCACTCGATTCCTCAATTTGGGTCTCACTGACCGGGACAACAGAAAAGCCTTCGGAAGGCAGCGAAAATAAGATCAGGCTGAAGCCTGGCGCATGCTCAACTTCTTGCCTGCTCCCGATGACGCCCCATCCGGAGCACCCGACTAACTGCGGAACGTGACCGTGCAGACGGATGAGCTCAAGAGTATCTTCCAGATGAGGGCGCCACTCTTGCGTCAGGAAAAGCAAACCGAGAGAAGCGTTGGTTCCGATTTCGTGTCGCAGCGAATTCGCAACCTCGATCACCGCTTTCTCGGAGTACTTCCCGACAAAAACCCGCGCCGCTGCTCTCGCTGTCATCAACTTCAATCTACGAGATGGAACCTGAGATTCAAAAGCTCGATGATGAATTCGCAAACAAATAATTGAAGGAGGGTTATGCAAATAGTGATCACCGGCGGGCCGGCCAGCGAGCCAATTGATCAGGTGCGATTGATTACGAACCGATCGACCGGCGAATTGGCGGTTAAGCTCGCCCAAAGATTCTTGGCTGCCGGGCACGACGTGGTGTTGTTTCTGGGTCGTGGTGCGAGCTGGCGTTTGGAGACGGCAAGATATTTTCAGACCAACGAAGAATTAGGCCGGTTGCTAAGCGAGGCTGCCGTGCGCGCCCCTGTGGACGCTGTGTTGCACGCGGCGGCCCTCTCAGATTTCGGAGTGGCGAAAGCAATCGTTTCGGGCAGGGCGTCGGACGCTGCCAAGATTTCGAGCGACGCGGAACTGGTCGAACTCCGCCTTGTCCCCAAACCGAAGTTAATTCGCCGGCTCCGCGGGTTGTTCACCAGCGCCTTTATTGTCGGCTGGAAGTTTGAGTTGGAAGGGACGCCGGCGGATGTGGTCCGAAAGGGCATTCAACAGATCGAGTCCAACGGGACGGATGCATGCATTGTGAACGGGAGTGCTTTTGGGTCCGGATTCGGCTTCTGCACCCGCCGTGGCCTTGTCCGCACGCTGCCCACCAAGGATGCCCTTTCGGAATGGCTTCTGGAGGTTGTTGCCAAGGATCCCGTATGGGATTCCGATGACTGCGCATCATAGAAAGCGCCTCCGTCGCAAGGCTCACGCGGGGATGAAATCTGTTGCATCCGCAATTCGATGAACTATTTTCGAAATTCTCGTGACTTCGCGCGATTAGCTCAGTGGTAGAGCGCTTGCTTCACACGCAAGAAGTCGCAGGTTCGAACCCTGCATCGCGCATCCATTTGTCTCTCGTGGTCGTCGCCCTCGCTCCTACCGGCGAAGAAAGCAATCGGCGATGATTGGGCGCATGGTGACACGGAATGCGGATCGCTGAAAGAGGGTATAAAGCGGGACGCTTTACTTAGGTCGGCAATGTGGCCCTGTCGCCTCCGCCTGACATTGGCACTGACACTTCCGCAGGGCCGCCGCTCGCTTGCGCAGTAAGTAAAGCGTCCCGCTTTATACCCTCTTCGATCCGCTGAGTCTTATCAGTCGAGATCGGGTAATCTCGCCCATCTCGCGCATCGCAGCGTCACAATTTGCGAGACGGTCACTGGACCGGGAGGAACTCGGGAGCAACTAGCACTTTGATGCTGCGAGCGACTCCGGGCTTTCGTTGAATCAGGCCCGCTCGTTCGAGCGTAAGTACCATTTGATGAACGGAAGGCGGACTGACGCCAAAGTGCCGTTGCAGGTCAGCTTCGGCGGGAGGCCGTCCGAGCACGTGGGTGTATGCATAGATGAAGGCCAAATACTGCCCTTGCTTGAGCGTGAAGTTTGGCGCAGCAGGCTGAGACGACATTGGGCACTCAAAGAGTTTTGCTTATGAAAAGCAGAGTACAGACGGCGACGGTAGCAATGGATATCACGAGTAAAAGTAGAAGCATGTTCCGCGCCCTACGACAGCTTGCAACAAAACTTGAGTTGTCAGTCTTCTCTCCTCCTTAGCAGAACTAACTATGATCTACCTTTTGGTGCGCTGCAAACATCCGAACCGATCGATCCTACATAGTCGACAGACTTGCCGCACGCGTCACTGGTTACAATTTAGTCGAGTTTTCCGCAAAAAATCGCCAGATCGGCAATGGCTGTTCGATGTTAGGTAAAGAAAACGATCAATCCAAATGATAGTATGGACCCGAAAAGAAGTGTGATCTAGACGCTTCCGTCAGGGGCCTATTTGGGTAATGAAGGTAAACACTGAGCGCCTTGACTCTTCATCAAAAACCTTCGACTAACGTTTGCTGATTCAGCCGCCGGTTTCCGGAAAACAGTCTTCGGTCTAACTAAAAGCCCACCAGACTAACCCTCCCGAAAGGGCCAGTACCGCCAAAACAACCGCCACACCAAATGCTTTGATCCGCGTTTCGTAACCGCGGGGCGACTTCATTTTCCCGTCCCTCACGGGAGTCAAGGTTATGATTTCGATCGATCCATCGACTTTCACACCTTCACCTTTACTAAAGGGTATTGCTGACCGACAGCAGTAAGACTGGATGCCGGGAAGCAAATATCTCCTTAATCATGGAAATAACAGAAAATACAAAAGGGTTATCGCGTCGCTGACGACTTCGCAGATTGCCCAACATTCAGGCTACTGCGCCTCCCGTTCTCGCCGCCCTGACATTGGCGGCTACGGTTTTAAAACGGACTTACTTCGGTTCCGCAGGAGGTACGGATGGATTGGCCTGCTGGAGCTTGCGTTGCTTCTTCTCTTCCTTCTTGGCCTTTTTTTCCAGGTCTCTTTTCCGCTTTTCGAACTGATAGTTTGGTTTTGGCAATTTGTGATCCTCTTCCTAGTGTGATTGGTGGGGAGACAAGCTGAGGCGCATTGGTCAAACAGGCAACCCCAAAGTTGGTCAGTTCAAGGTTGTTGCCTGCGATCGATACTTAGAAGCGGATTCTTTGCTTATCCGATTGCAAGTTGGATGTTGATAGAAGTCCTCCCTCTCTGGCAAACGCAAGTCCCCTCGAAATGGCGGGAAGCCAGATCCTGGGGTAGCATCAGAAAGCTGGGGGATGGCTGCGAGAGACCTGGGCGCACCCCTCGCTGGTTGAACCGGAAGTTCTGAGCAACTTTCACCCTGTCAGTACCCTCACATGAAATTCAACCTCCCACCCAGATCTGGTCACGGACTTTTATCGCCGCTGCCCATCCTGCTGCTCACAGTCTTCATCGACATGGTGGGCTTTGGGATCGTCGTCCCCGTGCTCCCGTTGTATACGGAACGATACGGTGCTTCGCCACTGGCGATTGGGATGTTGTTGGCGGTCTACTCGGGCATGGGATTCATCTTCTCGCCTCTGGTGGGCGCGCTCTCCGATCGGTTCGGCCGACGATCAATCCTGCTCTTGAGCACCGTTGGTCAAGCGGCCGGTTTTTTCATCATGGGAGCGGCCAACGCGCTTCTTTGGCTTTTCGTTGCCCGAATCATTGACGGAATTTTCGGAGCCAACGTTTCCACTACTCAGGCCTACGTGGCCGACGTGACCCCGCCTGAAGATCGTTCGCGAGCGCTGGGATTGCTTGGCGCGGCTTTCGGGGTCGGGTTCATCTGTGGGCCCCTCACCGGCGGTCTCCTAAGCCAGATCTCGCTTTCAGCGCCCTTTTATTTCGCAGGCGGACTCGCGGCGGTTAACGCGGTGCTGATTTTCTTTGTCTTGCCTGAAAGCCTGCCAGTACGAGAGAGCTCGCAACCCGATGGAGAGACTTTCGCGGCCTTGTTCCGAAAAGGTTCGGGTTCAGTGCTCGTGCCGCTGACGGTGGCCTACTTTTTCATGATGATCGGATTTTCGATGGTGACGGCCTTTTTTGCGATCTTTACGGAAGACCGCTTTGGCTACAACGCCAGCGCAAATAGTTATATCTTCGCTTCCATTGGAGTGATTGGTGTGATCGTCCAGGGCGTCTTGATTGGACCTTTGGTGAAAAATTTCACGGAGAAAAGAGTCGCGATCATCGGCTTGGGATTCCTGGCGTGCAGCGCGTTCGCGTTGCCGCTGGCACAGACGGGAACGATACTGCTCCTGGTGGGCGCCGGCATTGGGTTAGGAAATTCTTTGATCAGTCCGACGATCAACGGATTAGTTTCACGCTCCGTCAACAAATATTGGCAGGGACGCGCTCTTGGCCTGATGCAGGCCAGCGCGAGCCTTGGCCGTTTTTTTGGACCCTTGCTGGGAGGGTGGCTTCTGGCGTTTAACCAAAGGCGTACGCCGGAGTTTGGGAGGGCGCCCTTCTGGGTCGGCAGTGCGCTCTTGATCGTCTCTCTTATTTTAACAGCGATGGTATCGGTGGCACGGGAAAGAACTCTCCCGAACGAAGTTTAAAAGCCTGAACTCGGCATCCATCCCAGAAAATGGAGAACAAAGATTCTTCCGATTGTTTCTCGATTCCTTTGCCGTTTTAGTGTCGCATGGCCACCATTTTCACCGTATCGGAAATTACCCGGGTCGTCCGGGAGGTTCTCGAGGGTCGAATCGGAGAAGTCTGGGTTGAAGGTGAGATTTCAAACTATCGGAAGCAATCGTCGGGGCACCATTACTTTACGCTGAAGGATGACCGTTCCCAAATCCCCTGCGTGATGTTCGCGCGTTCGTATGGAGCGCAGAGCAGGGTGGCGCTTTCCGACGGGATGCAGGTTCAGGTGTACGGCATGGTGAGCGTCTACGAAGCGAGAGGACAATATCAATTGATTGTCCAATTACTCCAGCCCAAAGGCCAAGGTCTGCTCCAGGCAAAGTTCGAGGCCCTGAAGCGGAAACTTCAGGTGGAAGGTCTTTTCGAGAGGGATCATAAAAGGCCAATCCCGAAATTTCCTCGACGGGTGGCCCTGGTGACCTCCGCGACCGGAGCGGCAGTCCAGGATATGCTCAACATCCTGAAAAGGAGAAGTCCCTGGCTTAGGATTCTCATCTGCCCTGTTCGCGTGCAGGGAGAAGGCGCAGCCGCAGAAATTTCAGAGATGATCGATTTTCTGAGTTTGCGCGCAGATGAGCTGAAGATTGATCTGATGATCGTCGGCCGAGGCGGCGGGAGCCTGGAAGATCTCTGGGAGTTCAATGAAGAGCGTGTGGCGCGCAGCATTTATGGGTCGCGCATTCCGGTGGTCTCGGCGGTGGGGCACGAGATTGATTTTACGATCGCGGATTTTGTGGCCGACCTGCGGGCGCCTACGCCGAGCGCTGCGGCCGAGTTGGTTGGACCCGATATCGTAGCCCTGCGAGGAGACCTGGTGTCACGGCGCTCAGCTCTCGACCGATTGATTCGGCAAGCTTTGGAGGTTCGTCAGCTCCAGGTCCGGCGCTTATCGGAGAGACCTTATTTTCGCGAGCCACGGAGGTTGATTGTGGAACGTCAACAACGGGTGGACCAGCTGGAAATGCGACTTTCGGAGATCTGGAAAAGCGCGCTTCAACAGCGTCGATCGAGGATCGAAAGGAACCTGACATTTTTATCGGCGTTTCGACCTGAGCGCTGGCTGCAGGCGAAACGGGGAGAGCTGGCCGGGTTGGAAGGGCGCCTCAGGCGGAACGTGTCATCCAGGCTCGACTCCTGCAAAAGCCGGGTCGCGGAACTGTCGAATTTCCTGCGATTGCTTGGACCGCGGCAAACGCTGGAGCGCGGCTACTCAATAACCCTGGACAACCAGCAAAGGGTCGTTCGGTCGCCCCACACGTTGAAGGCAGGTGACCGGATTCTTACCAAGCTCGCAGAGGGGGAGGTGAATTCCGTAGTGGAACCGCTGCTGGATGGGCCCGCGGCTTTCCAGCCAGAGATGGACGGGCGATGTGGCGCATCGTCTCATATGTAACTCAGCTATATACGAGACGACGCACCAGGCCAGAAAGTACTGAGAGTTTCAATTAACTTTTCGATGGTAAAGGGTTTCGCCAGAAACTCGCTTGCTCCTGCCGCCATTGCTGCTTCTTTCTGAGTCTCCGTGGCCAAGCCGGTGAGGACGATAATCCGCACGCAGGCATTCACTTGCAGCAGGGCGTTGATAGTGGCGACTCCGCTCATGGCAGGCATCATCAAATCGGTGATCACCGCCCCGATTTCGGCTTGCCGCTGAACGTAAATGGAAAGAGCTTCCGGCCCACCCTCTGCGGTCACTACGCGATAGCCGAAAGCCTCGAGAGTTCGTCGAATGACTTGCCTGATTGCCGCCTCATCATCTATGACCAGCACCAATTCACCATGGGCTTGCTGCAATCCTTTTGGCGTCATCGTTTCCAGATTCATTACTTTTCCGCGGGCTAACTGATACTTTTGGGTTTAAAACGTTGCTCTTTAAACAGAGCTCAAGATGTCTGGCGGTGCGGATATTACTCTAAAACCGCAGAGGTCCATGGGCCGGGCGGTTTCTTGATCGAGGAGATTAGCACTAATTACCATAATTAGCATATATCTAGATAAAAGTTTTCTGCTTAAGATCAGCCGCCTGCTGAGAAGTCCTTACCGGGCTGATAGGTCATTCGGATCTGGATGACGCGCCCCGGTTCGGGTCTGGCTCTTCGGTTATTGAGGGGCGTGTTTTTTGAATGCGATCGTCGCTAGAGGAGGCAGTGTAAGGACCAGGGAATGGGAACGACCTTGCCAGGCGATCGGATCGGCGTGCACGCCACCGTAATTTCCCAAGTTGCTGCCGCCGTAAATAGCGGCATCGGTGTTCAAGATTTCTTCGTACCAGCCTTCCCCTGGGGCGCCGACCCGATAAAAATGTCTCGGGACGGGGGTGGCATTGACCACCACTACCACGACTGAACCCGACTCTGCTTTGCGCATAAAAGTCATCACGCTGTTGTCGGCATCGTGAAAATCGATCCAATCGAAACCCAGATAACTGTCGTCATTTTCCCAAAAGGCCGGTTCGTTCTTGTAAAGATAATTGAGATGCTGGATCAGCCTCCTCACGCCGTCATGAAGCGGATATTGCAACAGATGCCAATCCACGCTCTCGTCGTGGTTCCATTCCTTCCACTGTCCAATTTCGCCACCCATAAACAGCAATTTTTTGCCAGGATGCGCGTACATCCAGCCGTAGAACATTCGAAGATTGGCGAACTTCTGCCAAGCGTCACCCGGCATTTTATCCACCATCGATCCCTTGCCGTGCACTACCTCATCGTGGCTCAAAACCAGGACAAAATGCTCGTGAAAGGCATAGATCATGGAGAAAGTAGCCTCTCCCTGGTGGTACCGCCGATGGACGGCTTCACGGCTCATGTAGAGCAGGAAGTCGTGCATCCAACCCATGTTCCACTTCAACCCAAATCCTAATCCGCCGAGGTAAGTTGGTCGGGAGACACCTGGCCAAGCCGTAGATTCTTCAGCGATCGTCATGATCCCAGGAAACCGCTCATAGCAGATTTCGTTGAAGCGTTTCATGAAATAGATGGCGTCCAGGTTCTCGCGTCCGCCGTGGATATTCGGCACCCACTCTCCCGGTTTCCGGGAATAGTCGAGGTAAAGCATTGAAGCGACCGCATCGACGCGAAGACCATCGATGTGGTATTCGTCCAGCCAGAACAGACCATTTGCGATGAGGAAATTGCGCACTTCGTTGCGACCGTAATTAAAGATCAGCGTCCCCCAATCCCGATGTTCGCCCTGGCGCGGATCAGCATGTGCGTAAAGCTGAGTTCCGTCGAACAGAGCGAGACCGTGGGCATCCTTCGGGAAGTGTCCCGGAACCCAGTCGACGATGACACCGATCCCGTTTTTGTGACAACGGTCAACAAAATTTCGAAACTCGTCGGGGTTCCCGAACCGGCTGGTAGGGGCAAAGTAGCCTGTCACCTGGTAGCCCCAGGATCCGTCGAAGGGATGCTCGGCCACCGGCATCAGTTCGAGATGGGTGTAACCTAGATCCTTAACGTAAGGAATCAGGCGATCGGCTAACTCGATGTAGCTCAGAAATCGATTCCCCTCTTCAGGAACGCGGGCCCAGGATCCGAGATGAACTTCGTAGATGCTGACCGGTTCTTTATGCCATTGCTTCTTTTTCCGGATCTGGATCCACTCGTCATCGCTCCATTTAAAGCGGTCGAGGTTGAACACCATGGAAGCGGTTTGGATTCCATGCTGACCGTAGAAAGCGAACGGATCACTTTTCAAGACGATCTGGCCAAAGCAGTTTCGCACTTCGAGCTTATAGTGGGTCCCTTCCGCCGCGCCGGGAATAAAGATTTCCCAGATCCCGGCTTCGATCCGTTTCCGCATCGCATGGCAGCGACCGTCCCAGCCGTTGAAATCGCCTACGATGCTGACGCGCTGTGCGTTGGGGGCCCAGACGGCAAAAGTCGCGCCTGCGTGCCCGTTGATCTCGGTCAGGTGAGCGCCCAACTTCTTGTAGATATCGTAATGGTTACCCTCCTTGTAGAGGTACATATCGAGCTCACCGAGAATCGGCCCATAGGAGTAAGGGTCACTCAACTGGAAGGTCTCTCCTGACCAGCTCGTCACCTGCAACAGATAGTCGAACGCTTCTGACACCCCGGTCAGTTGCGCTTCAAACAAGCCTTCGGAGGCGATACGGCTCGCTGGAAAGTGGCGCTCTGGGTTCTGCCGGTCAATGACCAGTAACTCCTTAGCATCAGGCCGAAAAGCCCGAACCACCCAAAGGCCATCGATCTTGTGCAAGCCGAGGACGCCGAAGGGGTCATCATGTTCGGCGGTAAGGAGTCGATGAATATCGTGGGGGGCAAGCGTGGAGTTCATAATGGGTTCTGGAAGATTGGCTCTATTTTCTCCGAATAAAGCCGTTCTGCAGAGTAGTGCTGCAGAAGTTGTTTTTTCCTCTTGAAAATCGGATCTTTTGCAAAGGCGTCACGAATCCTCTCCGCAATGTTTCGGGGGGCATCCCGCAGATCAAACAAAAGTGTGCCGGAAAGGGCGATCGATTTCAATGGTTCGATGTTCGAGCAAAACACTGGAAGCCGATGCGCCGCAGCCTCGAGCAGTGGCAGACCAAAACCTTCTTGCCTGGAGGGGAAAAGCATGGCGTCCGCCACCATGTAAAGGCTATGCAACTGGCGTTCGTCAACATAGAAGAGCTCGTTGACCCAACTTATTAATTCCTGAATCTGAAGATCAGCGGCCAAGAGCTTCAGCCCGGCAAAATGCTCGGCGCTGGACCGATTATGGGGATCCGGAGCGCCCGAAATCAGCAAGCGTACCTGGAGGCCGAGGTCGCGCAGGGCGCCAACGATCTGGAGAGCAAACGCGATATTCTTGCGCGCTAAGATCCGCGTTGGATAAAATAGGATGATCGATGTCGCCAGGTCGTTACGCACGAGGTTTGCCACTTCCGGAGTGAGGTTGCAGGCGCCGGCGAGATCCAGACCGTTTGGAACAATGGCATCCGGATCCGACCTCATCAGGTTTCTGAATTCTGCCGCCCGCGCTTGGGATATCGTCACATATCTGACTCCAGGTTGACGTTCGCGAATCAGATCAAACGACCGATGAGGGGGGATCTTGTAGTCTTGGTTGGAGGCAGCGAGATCGTGGGTCCAGGCGATCGTCTTTTTGCCTCGTTCAGCGAGGCTGCTCAAGGCCTGAGTTCCGGCCAGATTAAATGGCATGGTGAACATGTTGTGGACGACTAAACGGTCGAATTTGTGGAAGAGGGGCTCGAACTGCTTCTGGATCGCCTCAAGCAGGCGAAAGTAGGATTGCCCGGGCCGGACATTGTAAGCTTCCTCCTGGGCCGCTCGGACCAAGGGTTCCTGGGAATGGAGTTCGCGGAAAAGGATCGTCTGGATTTGGTGATCGAAAGCGCCTCCTTCGCCGCAGACAATGGCGACCTCATGCCCGTGCCGTGACATCAGCAGCGCATGTTGACGAATCACGCTTTCTACACCGCCAATCACCGGCCATGAAGTGTAGTGAACGATGGCAATTTTCATCCCTCGAATGATACCGCGGAACCGAATGATTGAGACAGGTTTGCCTCGCGATAGGCAATCAAGAATCTGACTTGAATCCGAAGAGATGTGTCTTAGTTTGGCTGTCTTTCGGGAGCGAACAAGCGCCAGGGTAGCTCAGTGGTAGAGCAGGGGACTCATAAGCCCTTGGTCGGGAGTTCAACTCTCCCCCCTGGCATTGGAATCGCGCTCGTTTATCATTCTCGTCGGCGCGCGTGACCTGCCGAACAATCCCAAAATGGTTGGCCTTGATCCCAAGCAAGGAGGAGCTTAGTTTAGCGACTCCGCGAACGTTATGGACTTCCTGAACCACCATTTCTACCTGGGTCTCTGTATCGGTGCTGTACTGGGCTTAATCGGCATTGCTTTTGCCGTCATGCGCCTGATGGACACGAAAGGCGAAGTCAAACGCCTCAAGCGGCATCTTTCCGACAAACTTGAGCTGGAGTCGGAGGCGACCAATCGCTTGCGCCTGGATCTTCAGGAGTTGAAGCAACAGAACGAGAATCTTCGCATCAAAGTCGCTAACTTGAACCAATACCCGGACAAACGGTTGCAACGGGAGTTGGAGATTTACGCGAGAGCTGAACGATTTATGGTCTCGAGTTCGCCCGGTTTTCCGGCAGTGTGGGAAGAGGCGAAGCGCAGCGCGGTGGTTGGTCTGGAACAGGAGGAGAATGGAAGAAGCTTTCCGAAACGGGTCTTTAACGCTTTGCTAAACCGCCCGTCCTCCAAAAGTGCAAACTCCGATCATGCCGAAGGAGCAAGTTGACACTGATACCAAAGGTGATAGCTTCTGAGCCTTTTCGGAACCCGACACTATGGCGAATACACGATCCGCTGCTAAACGAGCGAGACAGACAACTCAGCGCACCCTGCGGAACAAAAGCGTTCTAACCGGATTAAAGGGTCAGCAGAAGAAACTGAGCGCTGCTGTTGCTTCCGGCGATAGTGCAAAAGCCCAGCTTGAATTGAATATTTTGGCCTCCAGGCTCGATAAAGCGGCAAAGCGAGGCATTGTGCATAAGAATCTCGCGAACCGTCGCAAAAGCAGGGCCGCCAAGATCGTGGCAGCCGTCGGTGCGGCGAAGGCCTAAGAGGCGCTTTATCGGTCAGTTGAACTGACCGGCTAATTCCAACCGATCTGCGACGCGGCCAAGCCCTTGCTGAGCAGGAGGAGTAACGTCCAATAAAAGGATGGTGGCCTCAAAGCACGGGAACCGTTCTTCGATCCGTTCGCAGCTGACAACTATTCCGGTCACATCTTCGCAAACCGGACATTCGTCGAGGCTGGTAGGATGTGCGCAAATGCGCATAGCGAGCTGGGCACCAAGTTGAAAATGCCAGCGGGACCGGAGTACGATGCCCCTGTCACTGATGACCAGGTCGCCGTGGTTTCCACGGCAACAATCGATCCCGTAGTCGAGATAAATCGCGAGGTCCGGGCCTGGAGCATCACATGGGCAACACATTGCAATCGCTGAATCGGCTTCGCAGAAGGTAGTCTCGAACTTGCGTGAGTCAAGGTTGGTCGCTCATCTCCGATTCTGCTTCACCCATAATCCGACGTGCGAGCCGGCCAAGTAGGTAGGTCGTCACGATGGTGACGAAAAAGCCTGTCCCCCAGAGCAGATAATCGTGAAGGTCTGATCGGCGTGTTCCTCGTGCCATATCCAGCCCAAATTGACCCAGCGTTCCGATGAAGGCATAAAGAAATAAACCAGGAGTTTGGCCGAGCGCGACCCAGAGCAGGCAGCGGCTGAGGCGCACCCGAGTGAGGCCATAGAGATAATTCAGAAGGCTCGAGGGCGCCAAAGGGTTCAGCTGCGAGAGCAGCACGATTTTCCAACCATGACGTTCGATCGCTCCATCCAGAATGCGGAGTCTGCGATTATTGGAGAGAAGTCGCTCGATTCTCTGCCGGCCCACCCTTCTGGCTATCAGAAATGCGAGCGCCGCTCCGAGCAGGTTCCCGGTCAGAACGAGGAAGAAACCCCACCATAGACCAAAAAAGAAACCGCCGCCCATACTGAGGACGCCGCCCGGTAGCAACAGCAAATTACAAAGGGCGTAGGTGATCGGGTAAATGACACCGCTCCAGAAGCCGAGCTGTTGGATCGATTCCCGCACATTCCCGATCCAGTCGACGATCGGATATTTGGTGGATGCGACGAAAAGGGCAATCAGCGCCAGGACCAAGCCGCCGCCCTGAATAATCCAGGGCCACGGAAACCTATGATAAGCTGCGGGCGAACTGGGCGAGCTCGGCGGTGGTGTCATATGCGAGAAAGGGGGTGATAAGATAAATTCCGGGGAAATAATCCAAGGCGGCGCGCACAACGTCTTTGGCGATTTCGATGCCTTGACGCCGTCCTTGCAGTCCTTCGGTCCCGGCCATTCGGGAGCGAATTTGGTCCGGGATGATGATGCCCGGAACTTCGTGATGGAGAAACTCGGTTTGCCGCGCGTGCAACAAAGGCCAGACCCCGGTGAGAATCGGGACTTCGAGATGCTTGGTTCTGGCATGCATCTGCTGGACGAGTGCCTGGTCGAACACCGGTTGCGTCATGACATAACGTGCCCCCGCCGCGATTTTGCGTTCGAGGCGGGCGACCTGGGCATCGAGGTTCTTGGCATTGGGATTAAAGGTGCAACCCATCACGAAGTCGGTGGGGTATTTAATGTTCTTGCCGGCGAAATTGTAACCTTTGTTCAATCCAGAGATGATCTCCATCAGTTGAATGGAGTTGACGTCGTATACAGAAGATGCCCCTGGCTGATCGCCGAATTTCGCAGGGTCTCCCGTCAAAGGCAAGATGTGTCTGATACCCAGAGCGGCGATGCCCATGAGTTCGCTTTGGAGGCCGATCAGATTTTTGTCCCGGCAACTGATATGGAGCAGGGGCATGATGTTGTGCCGTTGCTTCAGAATCGCGCCAATTGCCAGGTTACTGACCCGAAGGATCGCCAGTGAATTGTCCGCCAACGTGATGGCATCGCTTCCGGCGTCGATCAACGCCCGCGCGGCTGCAAAATATTTTTCAAGCACCAGTGTTTTGGGAGGATCAAGTTCCGTGACAATCACGGTCTGTCCCTTGGCCATCAGACTCAGGAGACTGGTCTCAACGGGCCTTTTTTCAATTTGCAATTCCGGTTCGGCCATCCATTGAACCACCGGCTTCGATCGACGGGGCTTCAATCCGGCGATGGCCTGTGCCGTCGCGCGAATGTGCTCGGGGCCGACGCCGCAGCACCCACCAATCAAGACCGCACCTTGGGCGACGAACTCCTTTGCCGCGTCGGCGAAATATTGGGGCGCGGCGTTGTAAAAAAACCGTCCGTCATGATAGCGGGGATAACCTGCATTGGGAAAAGCGCTGATCGGAAATTCAAGCGGTATTCGCCGCAAGATGTGCGACATGGCGTTAGGGCCGGTCACGCAATTGACCCCAATGACATTTGCGCCCAGCCGAATCAGTTCCCGAAACGCCTGGACGATCGGCAGGCTTGAGGGAAGGCGGCCTTCCTCGGAGCAAACCATCGAACAGATCACCGGAATCTTTGTGTCGAGTGTTCGGACCGCATTGAGAGCGATCTGAATTTCCTCGAAATCCACGAAGGTCTCCAGAATAAGGACATCGACCTCCGCCTCCAGGATGGCCTTGGCTTGTTCTTCGAACAGGTTTGCCCGGTCGATCTCCTGGAATTCTGCCTGAGGGTCAGCGATACCCAGCGGCCCGATGCTGGCCGCCAAATAAATGGAGCGCTGGCCAATCGACTTCCGGGCCAACCGAATGGCTGCCTGGTTCAATTCTTGAACGCGACTCTGTAGTCCATGCCTGGCAAGGCGCGCAGCGTTGGCCCCGAAAGTGTTGGTTTCGATGAGGCGAGCGCCTGCTTGCACGTAGGAGTCATGGATACGGGAGACCAATTCGGGAGCAGAAACATTCAATTCTTCGAAGCACACCTCCACCGGTACTCCGGACGACATCAACTCTGTTCCCATGGCTCCGTCGCCGCAAAGCACGGAGGAGTTTAATTCTTCTAGAAAGTCCATCGAATGATCATCCGCTGTTAGTAAATCGATGCTATATCAGGGTCGGCGGTACCTGAGATGGCATCGACATGCTAGCCGCGGTTTGTTATTTAACCAAAATATTATCAATGAGGCGAGTTGCGCCAAAGAAAACAGCCGCGGCGAGCAGGACCGGCAGCTCTTTGGGTTCCTTCGCTCGAAGGGTTTCAGGATCGGCCACCGTCACATAGTCGACTTTCGCCAGGGGTGCTCGCTCGATCTGGCGTCGTATCAAGTTCTCCAGGGTCTGCCGCGAGATTGAGTGGGTTCGTAACTCTTTTTCGCCATTGCGCAACGCCTGTTGAATGAAAGGTGCTTGCTGCCGCTCCTCGGCACTGAGATAGACGTTTCGGGAACTCAACGCCAGACCGTCTAGCTCTCGAACGATTGGATGTCCGACGATGCGGACCGGAAAATTCAGGTCGCGCACCATTCGGCGCAGAATCGCCAGTTGTTGAAAATCCTTCTCACCGAAGATGGCGAGGTCGGGTTGAACCAGGTGGAATAACTTGGTGACGACCGTACAAACCCCGGTGAAATGGCCCGGACGAGAAGCTCCACACATCACTGTTTCGAGCTGTGATTCGGTCACGGTCACGGACGCGTCCGGCCCGTACATGCTTGCAGGCGCCGGGGCAAAAAGCAGATCGCACCCCTTTTTCTGGAGGAGGAGGCAATCTCGCTTAAAGGGGCGCGGATATTTTCCATAGTCTTCGTCTGGTCCGAATTGGGTTGGATTCACAAAGATGGTGGCAACGGTGGATCCCTTCCGGCCGGCCAGTTTCTTGGCTTGGTCGACAAGGGCCAGGTGTCCCTGATGAAGGGCGCCCATCGTGGGAACGAGAACGACCGGCTTTGGTAAAGCGCGCGCAAGCTGCTGCATCCGAGGCACGGATCTTACAATTCGCATCAAAAACCAGGAGTTCAGGAGTTACAGGAGTTGCAGGAGTTCAGTTCGAGCTTTCGGATGAGGAGTAAACCGGAATCATTCATCGCCAATTTTAAATCATTCATCCCCATTCTGCAACTCCTGAACTTCTGCAACTCCTGAACTTGAACTCCTGGAATTATTTTCGTTGCCTCGGATCGAGCGCATCACGGAGACCATCTCCTAAGAAGTTCAGGGCCAGAAGGGTCAAGGACATGGCGATCACCGGGAATACCAGTAACCACCAGTAACCTTTGATCGGATTGATCACCTGCGCCGCGTCGCTGAGCAATAATCCCCAACTCGCCAGCGGCGCCTGGACACCCACCCCCAGAAAGCTGAGAAATGATTCGTCCAGAATCACAGCAGGGACCGTGAGAGTCAGATAAACAAGCGCGAGACCAACCAGGTTCGGCAATAGATGCTGAAAGATGATATTGAAATGACTTTGACCGATGCTCCTCGCGGCGAGCACGAACTGCTGAGTTTTCAATCCGAGGATTTGCCCCCGCACGATGCGGGCCATGGTCAGCCATTCGGTCAAGCCCAGGCAGAGGATAAGGATAAAGATTTTCGAATAACCGATCAACCCCTGTAAGCCGTGCGTCGCCATGGCGTGGCGAAGGAGTGGATCAAGCGCAGTGATCAGTACGAGCACGAAAATCAAGCGCGGGATCGCGTACAGTGTGTCCACCAGCCGCATCATGATCGAATCGGCTTGTCCGCCGACGTAGCCGGCGACCATCCCATAGACGATCCCCACGGCAAAACTGACCAGTGCCCCGGTGATTCCGACCAGCAATGAAATCTGGGCTCCGAGTAAAACCCGGTAAAGGAGATCGCGTCCATTGAGGTCGGTCCCCAATAAATGCTGAGCGGAAGGAGGTAGAAAACTTTGGCGGGTGACTTCACCGGAGCCTGCAGGCAGAAGACTCGGCCCAAAAATGGCGGCGAGAGCAGTGATAAACAGGATGACGGCCGAAACGACGACAGCGGGATTGCGCCGCAGTTTGACCCACGCGGAGCGAGGTTCAGTCATACAGGGAAATACGACGATCGAGCAAACCGTAAAGGAGATCGACCACCAGATTGAAGAGGACCAGGAGCGAGCAGTAGACGATCACGACGCCGGCGAGCAGAAATCCGTCTCGGTTCAGCACGGAATTCACGAAAAAGCCACCGGTTCCAGGGATACTGAAGATGCTTTCGACGACAATCGAGCCGGTCAACAAATTGGCAGCGAGCGGCCCCAGAAAAGAGACCACCGGGAGAATCGCCACTCGGAGGCCGTGTTTATAGATAACGGCTGTATTGCTGAGTCCTTTGGCTCGCGCGGTCCGAATATAGTCTTGGGTCAGAACTTCCAGCATACTCGACCGGGTAAGTCGCGCGATGTAGGCCGTGTACGGGGCAGCGAGCGTGATGGAAGGAAGAACCAGGCTCTGCAGATTTCCCCAACCGCCGACCGGGAGCAACGGCCACTCAATGGCGAAGACAAGGACAAGGATCGGGCCGATCACAAAAGAGGGTAACGAAACTGCGAACAAAGCACCCAGCATCGCCGTCCGATCGATCCAGGTCTGCTGCTTCGCCGCGGCAAGCGATCCAAGAAAGACACCGCCAACGGTCGCCACACAGAACGCGATTCCACCCAGCAATCCGGAGACCGGCAAGCTGTCAGCCAGGATTTCATTGACCGACCTGCTCCGGTACTTTGTCGAGAGACGCAGGTCGCCGTGCAAAAGGTCGTGCAGATAGTTGAAGTATTGCTCGAAGAGCGGCCCATCCAATTTGTACTTGGCAAGAAGCTCCTTTTCGATGTGTTCGGGCAACTTTCGTTCCCGATCGAAAGGTCCGCCCGGCATCAGGCGCACCAGGAAAAAAGTGATTGTAACCACGCAGAAGAGGATCACCACCAAACCGACTAATCTCTTCGCGATAAACCGGACCATAGGGAAACGTATCGGCGTGTCGGCGAGGGGCGTTGGCAGAAGCGGATCGGCGTTTCGGCGAGGGGCGTGTCGGCGTTCAGCGGAGCGTTCAACGTTCAGGTTCAGCGTTCAGTGTTCAATCGTTCTCGTTCTCGTCTCGTTCCGCGGTCGCCGACACGCCCTACGCCGACCCGCCGACCCGTTTCCCCTAGACCCGCCGACCCGTTTCTCGCTAGTATTGCACCATCGAATAAGCGGGCACGTTGGGCGGGAGCTTTTTGCGCCCATGGAGAAACTCCAATTCAATCACAAAAAGTGCCGACCCGACGATACCGCCGACCTTTTGAACCAGATTCACGGCAGCCCCTGAAGTGCCACCAGTGGCTAGCAGATCATCGATCAGCACGACGGTTTCGCCGGGATTGATGGCGTCCACATGCATCTCGACCTCGGCATCGCCATACTCCAACTGGTAAGAGGAACCGACCGTTTTATAAGGGAGCTTGCCCTTTTTCCGGATTGGGATGCAACCGAGCCCTAGTTTGTAGGCGACGGCTGCTCCGAAAAGGAAGCCGCGCGCATCAATTCCAACGATTTTTGACGGATTGACCTTTTTTGCCTCTTCCCCAAGGTCGTCTATTACTCTTTGGAATAATTGCCCGTCTCCCAGAATGGGTGTTATATCCTTGAAAATAATCCCGAGTTTCGGGAAGTCTGGGATGTCACGGATGGCGGATTTAAGCTGTTCGAGGTCGACCCGACTCATTTGCAACGAACCTGACCGAACGACGGCGAACGTCAATGATGATCCATAAAAAATTGTTGAGCGGTGGCGACCTCAGCTTTCCCTCTGGAGACCCGGGCATTCATCCTCATGAACTGGTCTGATCGCGTTTGGGTGGAATTATCCTTGTTCTCGTACCTCGTCGGCTTTGCGTATTCGGTCTACTCGCTGGCCACCAATAAATTTTTGACTCCACGCATCACCTTCTGGGCGATCTGCACCGGGTTCCTGTTTACGACTTTGTTCCTGTTTGACCGCGGACACGCGATCGGCCGGTGTCCGATTACAAATCGCTATGAGGTGCTGGTCTTCATGACTTGGTCGATGGTGCTTATTTACCTGGTCATCGGGTCAAGCTATCGCCTCTCGTTAATGGGAGCCTTTACCGCGCCGGTGGCCTCAGCCCTGCTTTTATTTGCTATTGCCTTTTCGAGCAGTGAGCCGGCAGCCCAGAAGAATTAAGGTCAACCCTTGGCTGGAAGCGCACACTTCCTTTTTGATGGTGGCTTGTGGGGCATTCGCATTGGCCTGTATTGCGGGCACAATGTTTCTGGTGCAGGAGCGGCAATTGAAAACCCGGCAACCCAGCTCGATTTTCTACCGGCTCCCTCCGATTACGGCGTTGTCGGTCGCGAATGCACGCTTGTTGTGGTTGGGCTTCTCCCTGTTCACGGTCGGAATCGCGACGGGGTTTTTGATCGGGGGCCGTATCAATTGGGCCCAAGCGGTATGGTCTATCCTTGTTTGGGGTGTCTATGGCGGCATCATCCTCGCCCGGATCCTCCAAGCCATGGCGGACAAGTGGGGCGCAATCTTGTCGATTGTCGCATTTAGCTTGTTATTGAGCACGTTCTGGGGAATTCGATTTATCTCGGAGCCATCGCTTTAAATGAATATTTTCTGTTTTGGCATCAGTCATCAGACGGCCAATGTCGAGGTCCGGGAACGATTTGCGATCCCTGACTCCGCATTGGCGGATTCATTGACTCGCCTCGCCGAGGATTTCGAGCGTTCAGGAGGGAGTGGTTTTGTCGACCTGTAACCGGACGGAATTTTATGTTGTCACCGAGGATTCGCAGCTGGCGATTGAACCGCTTTTTCATGATTTCTACGGTCCTCGTGGAGAGCAGCGACATCCAGCATCTTTTCCGGTTGCCGGCGCTTCCCTCAATTCGGCATTTGTTTCGGGTTGCTTCCGGGTTGGAATCGATGGTTCTGGGCGAAACGGAGATTTTTGGGCAAGTCAAACGCGCCTACGAGGCGGCAACGAGGTCCGGAACGACAGGCAGGATTTTAAACCGACTTTTCCAAAAGGCCTTTCACGTCGGCAAGCATGTCCGATCAGCCACGGCAATCACCAGGGGATCTATTTCAGTCGGTTCTGTGGCCGTGGATCTTGCTCAACAGATTTTCGGAGAGCTTGAAGGACGGAGAATCATGATTCTGGGCGCCGGTGAGACAAGCGAGCGCACGGCCTGGAGTTTTCAGTCACGCGGCGCCAGGCAGTTGTTTGTCTCCAATCGTTCTTTCGAAAGGGCCACCCAGCTGGCCGAAGCGATTGGCGGACGGGCGATCCGCTTCGATGATTGGGAAGAAGAATTTCGGGATCTGGACATCCTGGTCAGCTCTACCTCAGCACCCCACGCGATTGTCACCAGGGCGAAGCTTGAGCCCATGCTGAGGACGCGACGTGACCGGCCGCTCTTCATCATTGATCTTGCCATGCCGCGCGACGTCGACCCAGCCGTCCACGATATGGATGGCGTTTATGTGTATGATCTGGATTCGCTCCGGGCGATAGCCGGCCGAACGCTGGAGGCTCGGAAAAAGGAGGCGGAGGCTTGCCACGACTTGATCGAGAAACATGTCCACGATTTCGAAACCTGGCTAAACCGGATTGCTGACAAGGCGATTGCCCCGGCGGCAATCGAGTGCCCGCGAACGTGAAAGGGGTAATTCTCGGGACGCGCGGCAGCCGCCTGGCATTGGCTCAGGCTCGACTTGTTCAAGAGGCGTTTGAGCGTCTCCCGGAAAGGCCTCAGATCGCTGTCCGGATCATCCGGACCACCGGTGACCGGCGACTCGATATCAGCCTCAGCCAGCCAGGACCGAAAGTTGCCAAGGGATTGTTCACCAAGGAACTCGAAGAGGCATTGTTGAGTCGAGAGATCGACGTAGCGGTTCATTCTCTGAAAGATCTACCCACCGAGCTGCCTCCGGAACTTCAATTGGCGGCGACCTTGCCGCGGCATGATCCGGCGGATGTCCTAATCTCGAAGTCGGCGAAATCCCTGAGCGAAATTCCTGCCGGCGGACTTGTTGCAACCAGCAGCCCACGCCGGGCTACTCAGCTTATGGCTCATCGTCCGGATCTCTGCGTTTGCGATATCCGTGGCAACGTCCCTACCCGCATTGCGAAACTTTTAGCCGAAGATTCGTGGAGCTCTCTGGTACTGGCAAAGGCAGGGTTGGAGAGACTGGGCTACCGCCTCGCGGATGGGCAACTGGAGGTCGAAACGCACCGGTTATTTGTTGCCGATCTGCCGGAAATTTTGCCCGCTGCCGGACAAGGCGCGATCGGTCTGGAGATCAGAGCGAACGACTCGGAGCTCCATCACTTCCTGGGCCAGATCAACGACGAACCCACCTGGTTTTGTACCGGCGTGGAACGCGAGTTCCTGCGGCTCCTGGGCGGCGGTTGCAATCTGCCGGTCGGGATTCGCACTTGGTTGGACGGGGCCGAACTCCGTTGCCAGGCGATCGTTTTTGATGAGAATAACCGGCCGCGAGCCGGGATGCTCTCCGGCAAATTCACTACCCCCAGGGCGGCTGCAACCGCACTTTTGGAGAGGATTTATGAAAAAGGAAAGTAAAGGACTTTGCATTCTAGCCGGAGCCGGACCGGGCGATCTTGGACTCATGACCTTGCGCGCGAGAGAAGCCGTCGAACAGGCGGAGGTTCTGGTGTACGATTATCTTTGCAACCCCGAGATTCTCAAATGGGCCCCGGCGAATGCTGAAATTGTCTATGCCGGGAAAAAATCGGGGCAACACACCTTACGGCAGGAGGCGATCACCCAATTTCTGGTGGATAGGACCAAGGAAGGGAAGCGGGTGGTACGGTTGAAAGGAGGGGATCCATTCGTTTTCGGAAGAGGGGGTGAAGAGGCCGAGGCGCTGGCCGAAGCGCACCTGCAATTCGAAATTGTGCCGGGCGTAAGTTCTGCCATCGCAGTCCCCGCTTACGCGGGCATACCATTGACTCATCGGGAACTCGCTTCCTCCTTCACGGTCTTTACCGGTCACGAAGATCCGGCGAAAGGCGAAACGGCGATCGATTACCGGGCGCTTGCGGGCGGTAAGGGGACTTTGGTTATGCTGATGGGAATGGAACGCCTGGCGTCGATCGTTCCGAAGCTCTTGGCAAGCGGGGCGGACAGCCAGCTTCCGGTCGCCCTGATCCGTTGGGGCACAACCGGACGCCAGGAAACGCTGATTGGGAAGCTTGAATCCATCGTCGCGGCGTCGGCGGGATTCGAACCGCCGGCGATTGCAGTCTTTGGCCGGGTAGTTGAACTGCGGGACAAACTGCGCTGGTTCGAGAGACGTCCGCTTTTTGGTCGGCGAATTGTCGTGACGCGCACCCGGAAGCAGGCCAGTGCTTTGAGCGCGAAACTGAGAGCGCTCGGAGCCGACGTGTACGAGATCCCAACGATCCGCATCGAACCGCCGGAAAATCTGATGGAATTCGGTGAGTTGGTTCGCGATGCATTCCAGTACGACTGGTTGATTTTTACGAGCGTCAATGGCGTGGATGCCTTTTTTGATATGTTCTACCGTCTCTATGATGACGCACGCAGTATCGGCAATGTGAAGATTGCGGCGATCGGACCGGCCACCGCGCAGCGCATCAAAGATCTCCATCTGGCTGTCGATCTGCAGCCTGAGAAATTCATTGCAGAGGCTATCATCGATGGGCTTGTGAAATTGGGCAGCGTCGAAAATTTGAAAATTCTGGTGGTGAGAGCTCTTGGGGCCCGGGAGATTTTGCCGAAGAAACTTGCGGAGCTCGGGGCAATCGTGGACGAGGCGATCGCCTATCGGACGGTCCCGGAAACCGCGGATACGTCAGGCGCTCTGGAAAGATTTCGAGAGGAGGAAGCGGATCTGATAACTTTTACCAGTTCGTCGACGGTGGAGAATTTTCTGGCGCTTAAGCTTCCATGGCCGTCGAAAATGAAAACGGCAAGCATTGGGCCTGTCACCTCCGAAACGATGCGGAAGCATGGCCTGTCGGTGGATATTGAGGCCTCACGATACGATGTGGAAGGTTTGGTGGCAGCGGTGTTGAAGCTCTATGCAACCGAAGGCTGATTCTTAAGAATCACTTCTCGGCGCTTTGCCGGCATTGACTGCGCTACGATATTCTTCAATTTCGCTTTTGTACTTCTCCTCGCCTTTTTTGTAGGCGTCGCTCGAGATGCGGTGCTTCTGGTACATTTTTTCCAAGCGAGCCCGATTGCGCTCAGCAGCGAGTCGTTTTCTTTCGAGGCTCTTGCGCTTGATCTCTCCTGGCTGCCTCTCTGATTGATTGCGATCATTGGCCGGTTGCTGGTCCGCGAGAGTCGATTGCTGCGATGGGGCTGGCGATGGCTGGGCCACTGCAGCCGGTTGCTGTGTTGCGAGAAATTCGCTGTCGGTTGCGAAACCTTTGGGTGCCGGTGCAGGGGTAAGAGCCGGAGTAGGAACAGGTGCAGGGGTGAGAGCTTGGGCGGAGTTCTTTGCGGAGGTGGCTTCGTGAGGATCCTGACCGGTGGGCCCCGCTATCGCGTTCGTCCTGTCGTTGTCGCCGGCCGATGCGTCTTGCGCATCCTTAACCAGAGGTGCGGCGTGGATATCCGACGGGGCTTTAGCAGACTCAATGGTTTTTCTGGTGAAGCCGTTGGATAATATCAGATAGATTGCGCCCACTCCTAGGAGGGCGGGCAAAATGCCCGTCGCGACTTTCCTCAGTGCCGCCTTTGTTGAGTTCGAGATCCAACGCATAAGCTTCCCGGGCTTTGATTCGTTTCACCAACTACTCACTCAGAGATTCCGTTCCTAAAATATCTGGCGATTATATCCTACAGGATGTGCAGATCAATACCGAAGATACAAGATCGTGATGTGAACGCCGCGATTATGCCACAAAAAATCACCGGCAGCCGAGGCGAGGCTCGACGCACTTCCGATTTGGCCGGCAGAAGCACCCGTTCGCCATAGAATCGCCGTTCTGGAAAACAAAAAACTCCACCTTGAGGGTGGAGTTCGGCAAGTCCCCTATATCGGGAGATTACGGGTTAAATCGAAACTTGAGCTTTCCACGTTTCGCGGCCAGTTTTGCCTTCCGACGCACTTTCTGGGAAGGCGTCTCAAAAGCGCGCAAACGGCGGACCTCTTCCATAATGCCCTCGGCGTCGAGCTTGTTTTTCAGCCTTTTGAGCGCTCTGTCGATCGGCTCACCTTTTCTCACAATTACTTCGGGCATAAAAATTCTGATCTTACGAATGCTTTTTCAAACGAGGGATAAATAGTAGCCGGGGTTTTTCGGAGCGTCAATCGATCAAGCAAAAATCCTTAGGGAGGGTTTCGGGATGTTCATTGAGACGGTAATCCGGCAGTCCTGGTCGTGGTCGTGCTCGATTCCGCGACGACGACGAGCACGAGCACGAGCACGAGTGGGAGTACGAGGTAGAGAACGAGGTGGATGGGAAACGAGCTTGCGTTTTCAGCGACCCACGCGATGGATACTGCGGCTAATATCATGAATAAAGCGGTCGTTTTTGGTGTCGGTTGTTTGGGGGTCCTGGTTCTTGCGGTGGTCGTTTTGGGCTTAGCGATCGCGGGCGGATATAACGGGTTGGTGAGATCCTCAGCCGCGGTGGATGGGTCATGGGCGCAAGTGCAGACGCAGTACCAGCGTCGAGCGGATCTGATTCCCAACTTGGTACGAACGGTTGAGGGAGCGGCCAATTTCGAGAAATCGACACTGACCGACGTGGTCAACGCGCGGGCGAATGCCACCAAAGTGACGATCGATCCGTCCAAGGCCCCGACAGACCCTGAGCAACTTCGACAATTTGAGCAGGCGCAAAACGCCCTGACCGGCACCTTGGGTCGCCTGCTGGCAGTGAGCGAGAACTATCCCCAGTTGAGAGCAAACAATAACTTCCGGGATTTGCAGGCTCAAATCGAGGGGACAGAGAACCGAATCGCCGTAGCGCGTCGTGATTTCAACAACACCGCGCAGGGCTATAACGTGCAAGTGCGCTCATTTCCAACGGCGATTTATGCCGGATGGTTCGGGTTCCAACCCAAGCCCTATTTCCAGAGCGCGGCGGGCGCCGAGGCGGCCCCGAGCGTGAACTTCCCGTCGTTCAGCCCAAGTCCCAGTCCGAAATGAGCGGTCGCGCTGGCGCAAGAGGCACAACGAGCTTAGGTTTTGGGTGGCCTTTGTGGCGTGGGCAATTCCTGGTTACCACCGGATTCTGAACCCAGATCACACGGGTACCGCCGATGAAGAAACTGACCGTTGAATTCTTGATTCGTGTTTCACTCCTGGTCGCCTTCGGCCTGCTGGTGGTTCAGGCGATTGCAGCCGACATCCCGGCGAAACCTGCCCATTACTTTAATGATTTTGCCTCGCTGGTTGATTCGCAAACCGCGCAACAGCTTGAGCAGAAGCTGCAGGATTTTGAGCGCCAGACCTCGAATCAGATTCTGGTTGTCATTTACCCAAGCCTGCCTGAGGACGCATCGATCGAGGATTTCACCCAGGACGCCTTCCGTGCATGGAAACCTGGCCAAGCGGATCGGAATAACGGGGCGATACTCTTTGTGTTTGTTAAGGACAGGAAAATGCGAATTCAGACCGGGTATGGGCTGGAAGGCGCGCTCCCGGATGCAATCTGCAAACGGATTATTTCCGATCAGATGGCACCTCGTTTTCAGGCCGGTGATTTCGGCGGTGGCTTGACGGCGGCTGTCGATGCAATGATTGCGGCAACGCGAGGGGAATACAAAGGGACGGGCCGGACTGAAGCTCAGGCTCGTGCCGGGGCTCGGAGGGGCCAGGAAAGTATGATGGACGGGATCATTCTTCTCGTTGTTTTCGGATTTATCGGGTTGTCATTGTTTCGAGCTGCGCGTCGGGGAACGCTCCTTACCGGTTCAGGGTCACGCGGATCCGGGGGGGTCTGGTGGATTGGTGGAGGAGGCGGCGGGGGTGGTGGAGGCGGAGGAGGCGGCGGAGACGGTGGATTCTCCGGTGGAGGTGGGGACAGCGGCGGCGGGGGTGCGAGCGGTGGTTGGTGATTTTCATAGAGAGATTCCGCATGAAACCTCATCATTTCCTCAAGGCTGTTGACCACGACAGAATTGTGGCGGCGATTGCCGCAGCCGAAAGACGGACGAGCGGTGAAATTCGTGTTTATATTAGCCGGAAAAAAATCGACCGTGCGCTCCAGGAAGCCGGTCATTGCTTCACAAAGTTGAAAATGAGGCGTACGCCATTGCGGAACGCCGTCCTGATTTTCATCGCTCCGGCGTCGCATCAATTTGCGGTGGTCGGTGATACCGGGGTGCACGCCCGATGCGGAGACGATTTCTGGCGGGAAGTCGTTCAGGTGATGGAGCCGAGTCTCAAGCATGGTGACTTTACCGAGGCGATTGTCCATGGAGTCGAAAAGGTGGCCTCCCTCCTGGCCGCGCATTTTCCGCCGAGCGCGGCAGGGCGAAATAACCTGCCGGATGCGGTGGTGGAGGATTGAGCGAAGGAGTTCAGGAGTTGCAGGAGTTCAGGAGTTGCAGAATTTGAGAGGCGTCGCCTTCCCGCATTCGCGTCTCCTGAACTCCTTCTTTCAATGATTCGGATTCTGACAGCAGTCCCGATTTGTGACGGTCACGATAGTGCCATTAACACGATCAATCTGGAATTTATTCGTCATGGGATTGAAGTGGTTTATCTCGGGTACAATCGTTCGGCAGAGGACATTGTGCGGGCCGCTTTGCAAGAAGATGTGGTGGCGATCGGTATCTCGAGCTACAACGGCGGTCACATTGAGTTTTTCGAGGAAGTCGTCCAAGGGTTGTCTCGGCATCGTCTTGCGCCGGTGATCAAAGTTTTTGGCGGAGGCGGCGGAACGATCACTCAGGAAGATGCCGTTATTATGCGTGAGCGAGGAGTGGATCGAATATTCTTCGCGGGAACGTCGCTTGGGGAAATGCTGACCTACTTGAGGACTCAGTACAGCGATGTGGCTCAGTTACCCTATGATCTATCCCTTTGGGATACCGACCACTTCCTGGCGCGCGAATTAACCTTGGCAGAGCGCGGAGGCGGCGGCGTTTCAGGGGTGCCAGACCAGGCCGCCGGTGGTCACAAACCGGTCCGCAAGACAAAGGTGATCGGCTTGACCGGCCCGGGAGGTGCGGGAAAAACCACTCTGATCGACGAACTGGTTTATCGGTTTCTACGCTCTCATTCGGATAACCAGCGTGTTGCGATTCTATCGCATGATCCGAGTATGATCGGTTCGGGAGCGCTGCTGGGGGACAGAGCAACCATGATTTATTCGCAGAATGACCGCGTTTTCATGAGGAGTCTGGCTACGCGAGGGCAAGCAGGAGGGCTCAGTCTTTCGACGGGCCGATGCCTGGAAGTTCTCGCCAGGAGCGGGCTGTTTGAACTGATTCTGGTGGAGACTGTTGGAACCGGCCAGGAAGCGGTCCCTTTTGGAACGGAAAGGCTGGCCGTGGATAAGGCGGTCCTGGTCATGCCGCCTGATTATGGGAGCCGGCTTCAGCTTCAGAAAATCGCGATGATCGACGCGGCGGACGCCATCGTAGTCAACAAATCCGATCTGCAGGGATCTCGAACTGCACTTGCCGAAATTGAATACAGAATTCGCACCAATCAAAAAGGGCAGAGATTACTCCGTACCCAGGCCAACCTCCACGGTGATAAGGGCGTGGATCAGCTGTTTGAATGGTTATTCTGAAGCAGGCGCCAGGAGCCGGGAGCCAGAGATTCAGGATTCAGGATTCAGGAGCACCCCACGGGCAGCGGATGAAGATTGAGAAGAAACTCACCTGGTTTTCAGAGAAGTCTCAGAATTCTGGAACAATCCGGTTTGCGTAGAACAATGCTCAGGGAATATCTTCCGCGAGGCGGTCGTCCTCGTGACTTTTGAATTCTGAATCCTGAATCCTGAAATTGAACTCCTTCTTAAATCAAGTTGTTGTGGCTGTCGAAAACTACCGACGGTCCAGTTCGGAGCATGTCGAAAAGGCTCGCAGCGAGTGTGATTATCGCGAAGAGGTGCTCCAAAAATGGCAAGAAGCGAAGGATAAAATTGGCACCACCTTCACACCGACCGGATTACGCCTGCCGCGTCTGGCCTTGCCGGACCTCGATGAGGCCGGAGAAATTGCACGGTTCATGTGGGATGAAGGATTACCCGGCGAGTTTCCTTTTTTGACGGCTGCCTATCCGGAGCAATACCTGGAGCCGGTGTCAGAGGGATCAACAGGCAACGGAAAAAGACCGAACGGCGACAAAGCGGGGAGCGAAGAACCGACGCGGCTGTTTGCGGGGTTGGGTCTGGCTGAGGACACTAACTCACGGTTTCATTATCTGTCCCGTAATCAGCGCAGCAAACGGTTAAGTACGGCGTTTGATGGTCCGACGCTCTACGGGGTGGGCGCCGGTGCGGACGGCGTCTTTGGCAAGATTGGCGAGGGCGGAGTGGCGATAGACACGGTTGAAGATATGGAGCGGTTGTACGACGGATTTGCGCTCGATCAGGCCGACGTCTCCGTTTCAATGACGATTTCCGGACCGGCTCCGATTCTCTTGGCTATGTACCTGGCCGCGGCCAAACGGCGTTTCGGAACGGATGTTGGCAGTAAGTTGCGGGGAACGATCCAGGCCGACGTACTGAAAGAGATTCAGGCTCAAAACGAGTTGATTTTTCCCATCGAACCTTCTCTCCGCTTTCTGGCGGACATGGTCGATTATTGTTCTCGACAGATGCCAAAATGGTATCCGATCTCAATCAGCGGATACCATATCGCTGAAGCCGGCGCGACCCCGGTTCAGCAGGCCGCGTACACGCTCTCGAACGGTTTCGCGTACGTCGATTATTTTCGAAATCGCGGCATGGACGTCCGGGTCTTTGGGCCACGCTTGTCGTTTTTTTTGGATTGCGCGCTGGACATCGAATATGTCGCGCTCGCGCGGGTCTGCCGGAAAATCTGGGCGATCGGGATGCGCGATGTTTTCGGCGCGGATAAACGGGCGCAGATCCTGAAGCTTCATACGCAGACGAGCGGCCGTTCACTGATCGCAGCCGACTGGCGCAATAACCTGACGCGAACGGCGCTCGAGCTGATGTTGGCCTGCATGAACGCGACGAATTCTTGCCATAGCAATTCGGCGGATGAGCCTTTCACGACGCCGAGTGAGGAATACGCCCGGTATGCGGCCCACGCGCAGGCGATTTTACTCGAGGAGAGCGGGTTGTTTAAACACATGATGAACACGCTCCAGGGGTCGCCTGGCATGAAGATGGTCGGTAAGGCCGTGGAAGAGGCGATCCTGGAAGAGTTCCGCGAAATCGAGCTTCAGGGCGGGGTCATCGGTGCGGTGGAACGGCGGTACCAGCGAAGTCAGATTCAGGCTTCGGGCCACCTGTTGGAGCGCCAGATCTATGACGGGATCCGGCCGGTGATCGGTCTGAACCGATACCAGGATCCGGCCGGAGCTTGGCCTGAGGTCCACATGACCCGAACGCCTAAGGAGAGGAAGCAACTTCAACGGGATCGGTTGCTGGATTTTGAGGAGCGGCATGCCGAAGAATCGGAACGTTCTCTTGACCGGCTATCGCGGGTCGTCGTGCAGAAAGGGAACGTCTTCGAGGAATTGATCTGTACCGTTGAACATTGTTCGCTGGGTCAAATTACACGACGGTTATGCGAGCTGGTTGGAAAATTCCGGCCAATGGTCTGATGGAGGCCGGTCGGCGTGTCGGGATCACGGGAATGGGCACTACGATTCACGAAATAACGCCGGGCTTGGTGACGCTTTTTTGTCGATGGTGCAAACGACGACCGTCCCCGTGGGTGAATTCGGTTGAATCTCAAGTCTTCCGGCAATCATTCGGGCACGATAACGCATGATGCTGAGCCCCATTCCTTTGCGTTCACCTGACGAAGGTTGGAATCCGATGCCGTTATCGCTTACCCGCAGCGAACAGGTGCCGTCACTTGCTTCGAGGGCAATCACGACGGCCTTGGCATGGCCGTGTTTCAGCGCGTTGCTGAGAGCTTCCTGGGCGATTCGAAAAAGATGGATCGCTTGAATATTGTCCATGATCGGGACAGTCTCTTGAAAAATGACCGAACAGGAAATTTCAGCTAGCCGCGAAGTGGTGGAGGCCAACTCTTCCAAGGCCGATTCCAGTCCCCCTTCATCATGATCGACGGGCGAGAGGCCTCGGGCCAGGTCGCGTGTACGCATCGCGGCATCCTGAAGCAGGGAGGCGATGTCCCCTGCGGTCTGGGCCAGCGTGTCCGATCGAGCTTCGAGCTTTTGCTTGAGCATGGACGCCGTAAATCCAATTGCTGCGAGATATTGACAAACCTCGTCATGGAGATCTCGTCCGATGCGTTGTTGTTCGCGTTCACTGATGGTGATGATCTCCTGTTCCAGTTGCTGAGCCCGCTCGAGCAGTTCCAGACGGGTCGCGAATGTTGTCCCGCTGCTTCTTGAACGCCCAACCGGCGAACATGACCAGGCTGAAATACAAAAAGCGCATGATCGCCTCCCAGACCCGTAGCCACTCCGTACTATAGTGATGGCCGGCGGCCTTGTCGGCCCACCACCAGACCACCGTACTCAAGACCGAGAGGACGACAGCGAGCTTCATGTCGCCGAACCAGACCATGATCAGAATCGGTATGGAATAGAAAGGGTAAATCGTGACGTCGTATCCGGTGAGATAGTCGATCGAGCCGACCAGGATCGCGAGCGCGCAGACCCCAGCAAAAAGCTGAAGTTGGGACAGTCTCCGCAGGAAGGTACGGATCCGATCCACTGCTACTCCTGCTCGCGGACCCAGCGGATAGCAAAGTGCTGCAGCTCAGTGGCGTTCCGAAAATTCATTTTCTCTTTAATCCTCGCCCGGTAAGTGTCCACCGTGGCGGCTCCGAGTTTAAGTTTGTCCGCGATCTGGCGCGTCGTATTGCCGCGCCCGATCAATTCCAGGACTTCCAGTTCTCGGTCTGCCAAGCGATCGACAGGTCGCGGGATGCTCTTGGCTCCTGCCGTCGCCAGACTTCGTAAAAAGACAGAAGTCATTTTGTCCGAAAGATAGATTTCTCCAGTCAGGACCCGTCGGATCGCCGCTAACACTTCATCGGCTGCTTGATTCTTGGTGATATATCCAGTGGCACCCGCGCGAAGGGCTCGCTCCGCATAGAGCGATTCGTCGTGCATGGAGAGTACGAGGACCGGTATCCCGATGGAAAGCGCCCTGATTCCTTTAATTAGTTCCAGTCCACTCGATCCTTTCAGGGTGATATCAGCGATGACTAGATCGGGCGTCAGTCTTCGTATCAACTGGATCGCCTGCTCCGCAGTTTCGGATTCTCCGCAAACTTGCATATCGGCCTCGTGATTGATTAGCTGAGCCAGCCGGTCGCGAAATAGTGGATGATCGTCGACAATAACAACTCGTTTCTTCTCTTCATTCATAGCTGGTCAGACGGGACCTTAGCGCATGCCCCGCCCTTTTTTCAACGACTGACTACACCATCCGAGCTCAGTCCTGACAATCCATTAAAGGGTCGTAACGGTGTGCGCTAGAAACGAGTAAAATGGAAAGTTACAACAAACTGCTCAGCCTGTTTTGTTTTTCATTTTCTATCCGAAAAAGAGACTCCAGTGGCGAGGCCAGTCCAGCTTCCGACTCTGTCCGCGTCTCAGGCGTAGCTCGCGCCTGGGTTTCGCATGATTCTTTCGATTTAAGTGGGCTCTGTTAATGCATGGCACGCGTATTGCTTCAGGCGGAAAGCGCCCAGACGACCTTCCATGTGGGAGATTCGCTGAGGGCCCCAACTAAAACGGAATCCCAATCCGGGAGACGTATTCTTAACCCTACCTCAGATTCGATGACCAGCTATTGCGGAGACTTACACTAACAGGGGTGGTATCCTGCCTTTCCTGGGCGATACTCGGAAGCACCTTGCACGCGCAGAGCGCCACCCCAGCGGCATCCCCAACTCCCAGCGCGCAGACGCCCACCTTGGAACAACGGGTGGCGGGACTGGAAGCCTACATCACGAACGGTGACCCCACCGCGCCTCTGAAGGACAAGGATGGCAACATTCCCAAGGACCTCACCATGGCAACAGTCGGTACACCAGGTCCAGGGCATAATGGGTGGATGATGACCAGCTCGGCGCTCGTCCTTTTTATGACCTTGCCGGGGCTAGCGCTCTTTTACGGCGGCCTCGTCCGCAAAAAAAATGTTCTCTCGGTGCTGGCCCAGTGTCTGGGAACGACCGGCCTCGTCACTTTGCTGTGGTGGGCCTTTGGCTACAGCCTGGTTTTCGGAAAAAATTTTAATAACCCATTTTTTGGAGGTTCCGAATATTTCTTCCTGCAGGGCGTCAATTCCGTCCCGAATGCCGACTACGGCTATTGGGTCTCGCAGAATGTCTACGCGATGTATCAATTGATGTTTGCGATCATTACGCCTGCCCTGATTATTGGCGCGATTGCCGAACGAATGAAGTATTGGGCCATCATGACTTTCATCGGTCTTTGGATGTTCGTCGTTTATTTTCCGATGGCCCATATGGTGTGGGGAATTACGGGTTTCATGAATGGAATCTGGAATCCCACCTCCGCCATCAAAGCGATCGATTTCGCCGGCGGGACGGTTGTCCACATGACCTCGGGCTGGAGTGCCTTGATTCTCTGCCTGATTCTCGGACCGAGATTGGGATTTAACAAAGAACCGATGCCTCCTCACAGCATGGTGCTCTGCATGATCGGGACTGGAATGCTCTGGGTGGGTTGGTATGGGTTCAACGCGGGAAGTGCGGTTGCGGCGGACGTCATTTCGTCCAATGCCTTCATGGCAACAACCTTGGCAACAGCGATTGCCTCGCTCACCTGGGCGCTCATCGAGAAGATCTTTCGTGGCAAAGCGAGTGTGCTCGGTTACTGCAGCGGCGCTGTCGCCGGTTTGGTCGTTATCACTCCTGCCTGCGGTTTCGTCAATGCGACCGGGGCCGTGATTATCGGGGTTCTGGCCGGGGCGATTCCTTATATGACCGTGTCCTTGATGAAGCCGAGACTAAAATACGATGATGCGCTGGATACCTTCGGAGTTCACGCGGTCGGCGGAACCATGGGCGCCATCTTGACCGGTCTTCTGGCCACCAAAGAGGTGAACGCTAACCTGAAAGATGATTTGCTGGCTTCGCTTTTCCGGTCGCAATTGACCGCGGTGGCTTTCACCATCGTTCTGGCGTGCGTGGCCACGGCGGTCATTGCCCTGGCTC
The DNA here is from genome assembly GCA_963793135.1 of uncultured Verrucomicrobiae bacterium. GTDB lineage: Bacteria > Verrucomicrobiota > Verrucomicrobiia > Chthoniobacterales > JAFAMB01 > JAFAMB01. Next base: position 246,876 of record CAWBYX010000019.1, on the reverse strand, counting down.
TTAAAGGTGTGATGGGTCTGCGTGCAAGTCCTGAAGTGGAATCGACAGGCTTGGACATCTCAGAACACGGTGAGGAAGCCTATATCATTTAAACCGGACTAATCTCGACCGGATAAAGGGATGAAAAAAATTGAAGCGATCGAGGAAGCAATCCGCATTCGAACGGAAGAGATTGGAGAAAAGGCGATCTGACACGGTTTGGCTTTCTGAGTGGTAGCTGGTAGTGGGGCATTTTCGCCGGAGTGAACAAAACCAATCGGAAGGCGCGAAGAATTTGAGTCGCTGTTGATTCCAGCTGCGGCAGGTCGCGTCGAAGGTGGCCGCCGTGTTCGGGTTTGCGCGTTTTTTGCCAAATCGCACCGGAGACGCGCCCATCGGAGGATGTATGGTAAATATTATAAATATCATAATAGTGGTTGTAATTATGATTTTTATTAATATTATCACTTCATGCTCTCGCTCCTCCTTACTGACCCCGACCTCAAACCTTTCCCACCTCCAGGCCGGTTTCCAGCCAAATTGGCCATCCTGGCAGGCTTGGGAACTCTCTTCTTGGCTTGCGGCGCTCTGGCGGCGCCCCCCAATTTTGTTCAGAGCAATTCCTCGACGCCTACCGCGCCTCAGTCCCAAGTGACGGTACCCTTCAAGAGCTCTCAGACCGTGGGAAATCTCAATGTGGTGGTGGTTGGGTGGAATGACGCCAGCGCGCAGGTCCATTCACTCACCGACTCCCAAGGCAACGTCTATCAACTGGCCGTTGGTCCGACATTGCTAACGGACTCGCCCGCTTTATCGCAATCGATTTACTACGCGAAGAACATCTCTGCCGCCACCGCCGGCGCGAATACGGTGACGTTGACGTTCACCAAGGCAGCGGGCTATCCGGACGTGCGGATTTTGGAGTATAGCGGCATTGACCCGGTCACTCCGGTGGATGTCGTTGTGGGCGCCACCGGCAACAGTGTGACGTCCGGTAGCGGCGCGGTGATCACCAAGAACGCACTGGATCTGTTGGTGGGTGCGAATATCATATGGACTGTGACCGGCGGTCCCGGCAGTGGATTCATTCAGCGAATGATTACCAATGATGGCGACATCGTGGAAGACCGGGTGGTGACAGCGGCCGGTTCCTACAGTGCCTCGGCCAACCTCAACACTTCCGGCGCATGGATCATGCAGATGGTGGCGTTCCGCGCGGCAGGTTCTCCTGCAGCGACGCCTTCACCGACGCAAGCTCCTACTCCAACGCCAACGCCACCTCCGGTAGCCCTTGCCTATGTCCAAGGGAACGATGCGACGCCGCAATCGCCCCTGGCATTAGTGACGGTACCTTATACGATCGCCCAAGGCGCAGGGGATCTCAATGTGGTCATCGTGGGATGGAACGGCTCGACGGCGCAGGTCAGTTCAGTCACCGACTCCAAAGGGAATGTTTATCAGCTGGCAGTGGGGCCAACGGTGCTCACGGGTCCGCCCGCCTTCTCTCAATCGATTTATTACGCCAAGAACATTTTGCCTGCCGCAGCAGGTGCTAACGTTGTCACAGTCAACCTTAACGCCGCAGCAAACTACGTGGACTTTCGCATCTTGGAGTATTGCGGTGTTGATCAGGTTAGCCCGCTGGAAGTCAGTGCGGCCGCGACGGGCAGCAGTGCGACAACCAGCAGTGGCACGTTGATCACCAAGAACGCCACGGATCTATTGGTGGGCGCTAATACCGTATGGACCAGCACGACCGGCCCCGGCGCCGGTTTCACCCAGCGATTGCTGACCAATGACGGCGACATCGTCCAGGATCGCGCACTGACAGCGGCCGGTTCCTACACCGCCGCAGCGCCCCTCTCCAGTGCGGGTCCATGGATAGCGCAAGCGGCGACTTTCCGCACGGCGAGTTCAGCGGCAGCAACACCGACGCCCACACCTACCGTCCTCCAAACGACACCGACGCCCACACCTACCGCTACTCCTATAACACCGACACCAACACCGACACCCATACCTACCGCTACTCCTAAAATACCGACACCGACACCAACACCAACATTAACCCCAACACCGACACCCATACCTACCGCTACTCCTAAGACACCAACACCAACACCTACACCTAAAACGACACCGACGCCCACACCAACTCCAACTCCAACTCCGGTGTCGACACCCACTAGCACGCCTGCCCCTACAGGCAGCGTCTCGTTAAGTTGGAGCGCCGATTTCGCAACGACCAATCCTGCCACCAACGCGGTCGGCTACAAATTGAGTACGGGATTCTCCAGCGGCAGCTACACACAGGTTACCGATCTTGGGAAAGCCACTTCTGTAACGATCCCAATGCAGAAAAGCGGATCCACCTATTTCTTTGTTGTGACCGCTTACAACAACGCCGGGGTCAGCGGCCCATCCTCAAATGAAGTCTCCGCCAAAGCTCCCTAATAAACATCCTCCGATGTTGCGACGTATCTTATCCGAATACTGCCTGAAATGAGAGGCAGGTAATATCCAGGAGGGATGAACAGCGGCTCGAACAAGAGCCACTAGTAGTTGTCATATGATACTGTAATGATCGTAATATAGGTCGGAGGAGTCGACCTGCACTTGCGCAATTAAGCACTGGAGCAGCGAAAGAGGATGAAAGATTTCCTCTTTCGCTTCTCCCTTTCTGCGCATCAGCGTTCTCGAATAGCTTCAAATGTTAGCGGAGCCAGTTCCAGAAGCAGAAAAGAGGTTCGAGGGGCGAAATATCGCGATGCGTGTCATTCATGCCTGCTCAGAGTAAACGGTGCCGCGGCTTTGGTGGATTCGCGTACCGTCAGCTCCGGACTCATCAAGATCTTGCGCAACCGACCCTCGCCCCCTTTGCGGATGCGTTCGAGTAGCGCTCCCGCGACGACCTCACCTTCCCGGCGAATCGATTGGCCGACGGTGGTCAGAGCCGGATAGATGTAGCGGCCAAGGTCAATACCGTCAAACCCGATGACCGACAATTGGTGCGGGACGCGAATGCCGTGTTCAGCGGCAAATCGCAGCAGGCCAATCCCCATCAGATCATTGCTGGCAAATACGGCGGTGATTTCCGATCTTTTCAGCAATATTCGCGCAGCCTTATAACCACCTTCAGCGGTAAAATCCCCCATCACCACCCATTCAGATCGAAAAGGTGCGCCTGCTTCCGCGAGAGCCTTTCGATATCCGTTCAGGCGCTCGGCACTCACGCTGGTCGATGCGGGTCCGGCGATACACCCGATCGACTTGTGCTTGTGTTCGAGCAGATGCCGCGTGGCCAGATAGCCTCCTTTCAAGTGATCGATCTGTACAAGATCGGCGGACACTCCTTTGACTGCCCGGTCGACAATGATTACCGGTATCTTGGCTTCGCGCAAATGCTCAGCCAGTCCAAGGTCATCGCCTGCTGAACAGATAATGAGTCCGTCTATCCGTTTCTCGATCAAGACGCGGAGATAGGTCTGCTGCCGTTCAGGCTGGTCGTCTGAGTTGCACAGAATCACCGTGTAACCAGCGCGATAACAGATATCTTCAATTCCCTGCGCCAATTCAGCGAAAAAAGGATTGGAACAATTGGAGACGAGCAGCCCAATCGTAAAGGTGGATTGCTCCTTCAGTGATCGTGCCACAGCGCTGGGAACATAATTCAAGCGCCGGATTGCAGCCTCCACTTCGCCGCGCACCTTATCGCTCACGGGCCGTGTGTGATTGATCACGTGGGAGACGGTCGTGTAGGAGACTCCCGCCAAGGAAGCTACATCCTTGATAGTCGACATGGCGAATGGGATTATGGACCGTTTGACCGGTTAATGCATCTGTTTATTCTCAGGCAGCAGAACCGGGTGTCAGGAGCGGCGGCGCCGAGTGGCAACCGCCTTTGTCGTTACTTCGCTGCGACCTGTTTTCCTTTTGCGCCTGATTCCTGCGGCTTGGCGACTTCGCGCCGCAGGTTTCCTTTGTGCAAATTCGACCACCAGAGAACGATCGGCGCCGCGATAAAGATCGACGAATAGGTGCCAACGATCACTCCCACGACGTTGGTGAACGCGAAATCGGCCAGGACCGGGCCGCCGAAGATGAGGAGCGAAAGCATACACAACAATGTGACACCGCTGGTCAGAATTGTTCGACTCAACGTCTCGTTGATGCTGGCATTCATCAGATATTGAATAGAGCCCTTTCGACCTGAACGCAGCCCCTCGCGGATTCGATCGAAGACAACGATCTTGTCGTTGATGGAATAGCCGGCCACCGTCAAAATAGCCCCGACCATGACCAGCGAGAACTCGCGCCCGGTCATCACAAAAATGCCGAGCGTGATCACCAAATCGTGGAGCATGGCCACGATCGTTCCAATCGCAAATGAAAATTCAAATCGAATGGTGACGTAGAGCAGGATGCCAAGGATTGCGACGCCGAGGGCAAATAAAGAAGTGGTGGCCAGTTGTGCTCCCATGATCGGGCCGACACCCTCCGAGCGCTCAACAGTCAGACCGGCTTTGGGAAAGCTTTGCTCCAACTGATGCACGATCTTTTCGGCGCTGCCAAACGGTGATCGAACCGAGATAAAATGTGAGATCTGTTTTTGCTGCTCGCTCGCCTCCTGTTGGATCACGGCGCCGCCAAACCCGATCTTTCCAAGTGCCGCGCGAATGTCGGCCTCTGGAAGCTCCGTTGACGATTTCACGAGCAGAAAATCGCCGCCCGTGAAGTCGATATTGAACATCTTGCTGCCTCGCAGCCCGAATGCGGCCATCGACGCCACCAGAAAAATGAGCGATGCGATCAAGGCGGCGCGCCATTTACCCAGAAAGTCGAAGCTTTTCGATTTGATCAGGTGCAGCATGGAAATGCGCTTCAACCAGCCAAGCTTAAGCGCCCACCCGAAGACGTTTCGGGTCACCAGCAGCGCCGAGAACATGGAAGCGATAATGCCGATTGTCAGCGTGATGGCGAATCCTTTGACTGGTCCTGAACCCAGCCAGAAAAGAATTGCAACCTTCAGGAGGGTTGTCAGGTTCGAATCGACGATGGCGCTAAAGGCTTTGCGATAGGCCGTTTCGATGGCCGGTTTGAGGCTCTTCCCGTGCTCAAGTTCTTCTCTTAATCGTTCATAGATGAGCACATTGGCGTCGATCGCCATCCCGATCGTCAAGATGATACCGGCGATTCCAGGCAGCGTGAGGACGAATCCAAAGAGCGACATGGCGCCAAATAAAAGAATCCCGTTCACTGCCAGTCCGATGAAGGCGACCAAACCTGCGGCCCGATAATAAACGAGAACGAAAACCAGCGTAGCCGCCAAGCCTGCCAACCCTGCCGCGATTCCACGGAAAATCGAGTCCTTACCCAAAGTCGCCGAAACGGTCCTGGTTTCATCGATCGCAACCGGCGTCTGGAGCGGGTTCTCCATCACACTGGCGAGGTTCTTAGCCTCTTCGGCCGTAAAATTCCCAGTGATAACCGCTTCACCATTCGGAATTTCACTTTGGATGTTCGGCGCCGAAACCACTTCATTGTCGAGAACAATGGCCAGGCGATTGTTGATGTTGTCTCGCGTGACTCGCCGGAACGCTTCTGCGCCGGCGTGGGTCAGTCGCAGAGAAACTTCATAGCCTCGCTGCTCGAAAACCGGCCGGGCGCCTGCCACGTCCTGTCCGGTGAGTTCGGGCCTTCGCTTGACCAGCAACTTTTCGGGTTGTCCATTTCGGCGCTCAATGGAGGTGAGAACGACGTAGCCCGGCGGTGTAAACGCCGTGCCGGCTGTAATCTGCCGCACCAGTTGATCACTATTTGAATGGACAAGCCTGAACTCGAGTTTCGCGACCCGCTGCAATTGCTGCCGCGCAGTTTCGACTTGCGCCGTGTTCAATCCGGGGATCTGGACCAGGATGTGGTCGGTCCCTTGCTTGGTGATCACCGGTTCGCTGACACCGAATTCGTCCACCCGTTTTCGGATGACCTCGACCGCCTGCTCTTGCATTTCGGGTGTGATCGGTCGCGCCGCACCCCCCTCTTCGAGAACCGGCGGAACCAGCCGAACTAAAAAGGAGGTGCCGCCCTGCAAATCCAGTCCGAGATGAATTTTCTGCTCGAACGGTAAGAACGCGTCGATGGAGAAAGCGCAAAGCAGCAGGGTCAGGGTCGTGCCCAGCCAACGTTTAGTCTTCTCCTTGTCGGTCAAAAAATACCAGGCGAAAAGAAAAAGAACGAAGAGTCCGAAAAAGAAGGTCAACGTCGCGTTCATGGCGAACTGCTAAGAGGCTGGCTTTGCTTCGGAAATGGCTGACTTGGGCTCCGCCGTCTTTTCGACTCCAGCGACCGCGCTCTTGTCGATCTCGATCTTAACGTTGTCGGCGACTTTCAGAAGAAAAGTGGTTTCTTTGACATTGGCGATCAAACCGTGAATGCCGCTGCTGGTGACGACCCGATCGCCGGTTTTCAGGTTGGCCATCAATTGCTGATGCTGTTTCTGCCGTTTCTGCTGCGGACGAATCAGCAGAAAATAGAAGATGACTCCCATGAAAAGAAAAGGCAGAAGCGTCTGCAGCAGATCAGGTTGGGGAGCGGCACCACCGGGAACTGTTTGTTGAGCTAGGAAAAAAATTGTTGAAATCATCGGATGCATACTGACCCCTTGACGAAGGTCTTGCCTTTGGAACAGGGGAAGTGAGCAATAACTCAAAGAGGCGGCTGGATCAAAGTAAATATTACTGGACAGCTTGCGTGGTGAGCGAAGGATCGAAACTTCATCTCGCTCCTAACCGAGGCGGACAGACCCGGCGGGCGCCTGATAACCATCCGGATCTATGGCCAAATCGCGAAATCCGATAGCGCGAAGTGCGTCCCGGATCTGCGCTTCCATAGGAGGTAACTGACGCATCTCGATCGGATCGAGCTGGAGTTTTGCGACCGGGTTACGCCCCGGTTCCTGGAGATAGCGAACCCGGAAGATTCTAAACCCACGGGACCGCACATATTCCTCGGCCTGCTCAATCATCCTCAGGGCGTTCGTCGTCACCGCCGTGCCGTAGGGAATCCTCGAACTCAAGCAAGGTTGTGCCGGCATTTCGGCAGTCGGGAGATGCCGTTCCCGCGAGAGTTGGCGAATCTCAGCCTTCGTCAGCCCGGCCACGCGAAGGGGAGCAAGAACGCGGAACTCGCGGGCGGCCCCGGACCCGGGTCTGATTTGTTGAGCGTCATCCGCATTTTCTCCGTAAGCTAGAGTGCTGAATCCGCGATCGGCAGCCATCCTGTGCATTCTGGTGAAAAGCTCCAGTTTGCAGAAGTAACAGCGGTTGACCGGGTTGCTGACTGTACCGGGGATCGTCGAGTTCCGCCGTGGAAATCACTTCCACCTGAGCGCCAAAGTTTTTGGCATTCGCCAGGGCGTCCGCCAGCATAGAGCGAGGCAAACTCGGGCTGTCTGCAATGACGCCCAGAGCGCGGTCACTTAAGGACCCCGGCTGCTTCCGCTAAGAGAAATGTGCTGTCGACACCTCCGGAATAGGCAACCAGAAGGGGACCGGTGCCGCTCAGGATCGTCCGTAATTCGCGCAGTTTTTCCCCTACTGCAGGTGGGTTGATCGTTGTGATTTCCATTTACAACTGGATCCTGCGAAACAAATCGTCGAGTGGCAGCTGCAGGCCAACATAAAACTCCCCAAAATCGGCGTATTGAGCGCTCACAGGATCGAATCTCATCTCATAGACGATCGATTTGATTTCAAAAATGTCGTGGGCAAACAAAGTAACACCCCATTCGGCATCGTCCAAACCGGTGGCTCCGGTGATGAGCTGGCGAACTCGGCCTGCATACTGGCGCCCAATGCGGCCGTGTCCGAGCATCAGTTCTTTTCGCTTTTCGAAAGGAAGAACGTACCAATTCTGGACGGCATCTCTCCGTTTTGTCATCGGGTAGAAACAAAAAACAGGCCAGTCCGGCATGTTAGGATAAAGGCGATCCTGGAGATATTTTTGCATCCGCTGCCGAAACTCGGTCATTGCCTCAGTGAACTCCGGTGTTCCGTTGGAGAGACCCTTTTCGGCGACCAACGAGGCGGCGTAATCCTCTTCACCGAGGGTGTATTCGCTTCGCTCTGTGAGGGAATAGAAACTGAAAACGGGGGTCAACACATCGGGTCCAAGCGATACGGTCAGCTTTTTTTCAATCTGATTAGCGGTGTGCAGATCGTCGGTCAGAAGCATGAACCCGACGTCCGCTTTTGGGGAGACGATGCTGAAAGTCAAAATCTGGCTGGCAGGAAGTGATCGTATCTCCTGCACCAAGGCGGACAGTTTTGTCTTCGCCGCAAGTCTTTCCTCGGAAGTCAGCACCTGCCATTGGCCGAACTCAACCCGGTAAAACAGATGCAGAACATGCCAACCCTCTTTTGGACGTAACGCAGGCCTGTCGGTCATACGAAACCTTACTTGTACTCGGCTGGCTGTCCAGCGGCGGGAGAAGCGGGTCGGCGTGTCGGCGGAGCGGCGTGTCGGCGTGTCGGCGAGAGAGACGATCGAAGTTCTTCTACGCCGACACGCCCTACGCCGATCCGCCGACACGCTCTGCCCCCGCCCTACGCCGATACGCCGACAATATGGCCTTTGCGTTTTCCGTGGGAGAGGACGATGATCTAAAACATTTATAAATCTCAAAGCCGAGAACTTCAGAGTCGGGGACTGATCCGTGACTTGCAGTCTTGGTTCGATTCGTTAGATTGGCGGCCATTGAACAGGACGCATGGGGACGACGTTTGGGACCGCTAAAGTGATTATTAAAGTAAGTTATGGCTGACGTTGCAAATAAGTATCCGCAGAATGTGGCTGGGCAATTTTACGTGGATGATCAATGCATTGATTGCGATCTATGCCGTGAGACGGCACCCGCGAATTTTACGCGCAACGATGACGGCGGCCATTCCTATGTCCATAAACAGCCGGAAAGCCCGGACGAGGAAGCTCTGTGCAAAGAGGCCATGGAGGGATGCCCCGTCGAGGCCATCGGCAGCGATGGCGGTTAGTCAGACCGCCTGAGACGGGGCGGATGTTGCGATCTGCCTGGGACTGTTTGTTCTCGTTTGCGGATTCTCTTTTTTATGACGCCGCAGTCGATTCGTAAACGGGTTATTCAAGAGTGGCGCGGCCTCCCTCAGCCCGAGGAAAAGGCGGATCGGATGCTGTCGATTCGCGATGTCCTAGTCCAACTTGCGCCAGAACTGGGATTGGAAGCGCGCCTGCGTGAGGAGGAAATTTTCTCAGCCTGGTCGGAAATTGTCGGCGAGTTTTTTGCGCGGCATTCGCGGCCTGTCAGGCTGCATCAAGGGCTGCTGGTGGTGAATGTTCTGCAGCCGACGGTGTTATACGAGCTCGACAGACAGGGGAAGACGCTGATTTTGAGTAAGTTGAAAAAACGATTTGGCGGCAAGTTGATCAAGGAGCTCCGCTTTCGCATCGGGTAATGATCGCAAACATTCTCCGCACTCTAGCGACTCTTCGGCGAACCGTGGAAACCAGCCAACAAATTTGTTCCAGCGAATGGATCGAGATTAACGATTTGGAGGTCAGCGGCAGAATTGGAGTACCCGAAATCGAACGAGAAACTCCGCAGAGGATGCTTGTTTCCTTGCGTTTCCAGATCGAGACCACCTTTGCGGTGCTGAATGATCAACTTGAGAAAACCATCGACTATGGCGCGGTTGCCGCTGAAGTCGAAAAAATCGTCCAGACCACCGAAGCGCATTTGATCGAAAAACTAGTGTCGGAGATTGGCGACGGCTTGATGGCGCGTTTCCCGATGGAGCGGCTTGAGGTTGAGCTTAGGAAATTTATTCTGCCGAAGGCGCGGTATGTCAGCGTGAAAAAAGATTGGAATCGCGCCAGTGCGTCGGCGAACCGAAAAGGCTACCAGAGGTGCCTGGCCAGATCCTCAAACTGATGCTGGTTGTGTTCGATGGGGAGAACCGGTACATCCACGAGACTCTCGAGAACGCTCAGATTGCTCGCCTGGGAAATATCGGAATCTGCCTGCAGAGAATTCATCGCAATCAAAGAACATCTCAGACCGGCCGCCCGAAGAGCCTCGACGGTAAGTCGGGTGTGATTCAGGACCCCCAGGCGATTGGCAGCGACGATGATCACATGCAAGCGCAGGTCTCGCGCAAGATCGCGAAAGTCGTAGTGAGCCAGAATTGGAACGGCGATGCCACCCGCGCCTTCGACTAGAATGGTGGAATGTCGGCCCGCCAGACGCTCGAAGGCATCGTGAATGGAGCCGAGATCAATCATGCGATCTTCGATGATCGACGCGGAGTACGGTGCGACCGGTGTCCGGTACCAGACTGGATTGACGAGATGTTCGGGCTCGCAAGAGCCGCACGCTTCAAGGAGTTGACGCACGTCGTTGTGGTCGCCGGTGCAGATCGGTTTCATTCCGACGGAATCGATCCCTTTGGATCGGGAGAATCGAAGCAGGCCACAGGTGACAAACGTCTTGCCGACGCCGGTATCTGTTCCTGTCACCAAATAGTTCATGCGCCGAGGTTTTTTGCCAACTCCTCGACGATTGCTTCCGCGTGTTGGTGGAGTTCATCCGCTTCTGGCCCCTCAAGAAGCAGCCTCGCTTTGGGTTCGGTGCCAGAGTACCGGAGCATAACTCGCCCTTTTCCTCTCAGTGCTGATTCGGCTTCGCGCAATCGTTCCATTAAAAGAGCGAATCCTTCAAAGGGGAGTTTTTCCCGGACCGTGATGTTACAAAGAAGTTGCGGAAATTTGTTCAAGGCCCGGCGAAGCTCGCTCAGTGGTTTGCCGGTGCCTGACATGACAGCGATTATCTGGAGTGCGGCGATCAGTCCGTCTCCGGTCGTGGTGAAATCCCGAAAGACCAGGTGACCGCTCTGTTCTCCTCCCAGGTTCAAGTGCTGTTGGACCAAAGCATCGATGACAAATCGATCGCCTACCTCGGTGCGGAATACCTTGCCGCCATGTTGGTGCAGAGTCTCGTCCAGGCCGAAATTGCTCATCACCGTGGCAACGAGGGTATTTTTTTGCAGCTGATTTCGCGTCAATAAATCGAGGGCAGCAATGGCCATTAGCTCGTCGCCATCCAATGGGATTCCATGTTCGTCACAGAACAAGAGACGATCAGCGTCTCCGTCGTGAGCAATCCCGAATGCAGCATCCGATTCTTGAACCAGACGAGAGAGGGTTGCAGGATAGATGCTTCCACAATCAGCGTTGATATTGAAACCATCGGGACTTCCGGAGATCAGCTCGACCGCGGCTCCAAGCATTGTCAGTACCATGGGGGTCGTCTGGTAGGCGGCGCCGTTGGCGGTATCGACAGCGACTCTAACGCCCTTTAGCGAAAAATCTTTCGGGACCGTAGAAGCAGCGAACACGGCATAATCTTCGACTGCCTCCTTCATCCGCCGAATTCGGCCAATCGACTTTCCTGTTGGGGGCTGGTAGGGTCCGGGCCGGTAGTATTCCGATTCGATGGCGGACTCAAATTCGTCGCTCAGCTTGTAACCGTTCGCACCGAAAAACTTGATTCCATTGTCCTGGAAAGGATTGTGCGATGCGGAGATCACGACGCCAAACGATGCGCAATACTTGGTTGTTAAATAGGCGACCGCAGGAGTGGGAACAACGCCTGCGAGCGAAACATTCACCCCGTTGGAAGCAAGCCCGGCAGCAATTGCCGATTCGAGCATTTCTCCGGATGCGCGGGTGTCCCTGCCGATGACGACCGTGGCGCAGTTCGTCTCCTTGACCAATACGCGCACGGCTGCTTGAGCTAGCTTCAGAGCCGAGCCTGCGGTGATCGGCTCACTATTGGCAATTCCGCGTACGCCGTCGGTACCAAAGAGTTTATCTGACACCGGTCACGTTCGTGATGGTCATCTGGAAGATCAACCTGGAAGTTAGGTGGGTTCTCGAATGATTCAGAGCCACTTCAGCGATGTCCCGGGACCAGCGCGGTGCCCCGACGTTCTAGTCCCCAGCGATCAGGCGCAACGTCGACGTTCTTCTTGATCAGGTACCAAACCGCGGTAGCTACAATCAAGGCCATCAATTTGGCCCGCCAGTTCTCGAGGAAAAGCCGTTTCATTGAATCAAGGGGTGGTATCCGGTTCCGGCAGAGTGTTATCCGCGTCGTTTGAAGGATCGCTTTCGCGCAGCAGGAGCTCGGACAAACGTTTTTCGAACTGTCCCGATTTAAATCCGCGTTCTATTTTTCCCCGGTGGCAGATCGAAATGTTCCCTGTCTCTTCCGATACGACGACTGCAATCGCATCCGATTCTTCTGTGACGCCAAGAGCAGCCCGATGCCGGAGGCCCAAAGTGCGGTCGAGGTCCTCTCGCTGGCTGACTGGAAAAACGCAAGCAGCGGCAATGATCCGATCGTTCCGAATAATCACGCCACCATCGTGAAGGGGTGTCTTCGGAAAAAAAATCGTTATCAGGAGCTCCTGCGACATGTCGCAATCAATATTCACTCCGCTCTCAGCAAAGGTTCGGATCGCGGTATCTCGTTCTATCGCCAGCAACGCCCCGATTTGTCTGCTGGCAAGTTCAAAGACAGCTTCCGTAATGACCTCGATCGTTTCCTTTTTTTGGGTTGCCGACGAGAAAAGCTGGCTGCTGCCAAGCTCTGCCAGAGCCCGGCGCAGCTCCGGTTGAAAGATAACCACCAAAGCGATAGCCAAAAAGGCAGTCAAACTTCTTAACAGCCAGCTGATAACCGTCAGATTGAGAATCTGCGAGACCAGCGTCAAGGTGATGAAAAGAATGGCGAGACCGGTCAGGACTTTGGCGCCCCGCGTCCCGCGAAAATAGAGGTAGCCATAGTAGATCGCCGCCGCTAAAAGGAGAATTTCGATCGCGGCATTCCAATAATTCAGCAACAGATCTAAGATTTCTTTAAACATCGGACAGGATGGCTTCTGTCATCCGCAGCGCTTCAAGATTCGGGCGCACGTCATGGACCCTGAAAATGTGACCGCCTTTTTCCCGGAGTAAGCTAGTCAAAGCGACAGTTGGCCACAATCGGTCTTCCAATTGCAACTTCTGATCGCCTAGGAGGTGGGCAATCATCGATTTTCTGGAGATTCCGACGACGATGGGTTGGCCAAGTTCGACAAACCGGTCGAGTCGACGAATCAGCTCCATATTATGCTGAACGCGCTTGCCGAATCCGAAGCCCGGATCAATGGCGATTCGGGCACGATCAACGCCGCCCAGGACGAGCTTGTCTCGCCGCTGACGGAGAAAGTCGAACACCTCGCTGACCACATTTTCGTAGTGAGGATCGACTTGCATCGTCTTCGGTGTCCCGCGCATATGCATCAAGATGACACCGGCGTCCGACTGTTGCAGAACTTCGATCATCTCCCGATCGCCCCTGAGCGCCGAGATGTCATTGATGATATCCGCGCCCGCCGCCAGGGCTTGGCGAGCGGTTTCTGCTTTGTATGTATCGATGGACAAAAATAGGTCCGGAAATCGGACCCGGATTCGGTGCACGATCGGAATGACACGTCGGAGCTCCTCTTCGAGCCCCACAGGTTCAGATCCGGGCCGAGACGATTCTCCGCCGACATCCAGGATTGCTGCTCCTTCCTGCACCATCCGCTCTGCATGCCGAAACGCGGCTTCCGCGTCGACAAACTGGCCGCCGTCTGAAAAGGAGTCAGGCGTGACATTCAAAACGCCCATGATGGAACCCGAATGGCTCAGATTGACCGAGCGCTTCCGGAGCTTCCACATCATGCGTCACACTCGCAATGTAAGCGACCGATTTGCAAATGGTTTCGCGTTCCGACCTGGAGGTAGGGTGAGGCTCCGCCCGAACCGGGGCTTTCCGCGAGTCCCTGCCCCATTAACGCCACGCCCCCGGGATTGGGCGACCACCGCCCAGCTCTTAAAGAGCTTCGCACGACCTTGTCGCCCCAGATCAAAACCGGCAACCAGCACCATCCACTTCTAAGGGGCGATGGTGCGCGAGACAGCCTGCAGGTCCTGGCTCAGGCGGAGCTTCGCCCTACCTGCTCCTACCTGTCGCTTGCCTGCCTGCGGCCGGCGGCATTAAGCAGTCGCAGGTTGAGTATGTTCAGGCTGGATCACTTTAAATTCCAACTTTTCAACGGCACCTTGAACTTCAAGCGTATCACCCGCTTTGATATTCCCGCGCAAGAGCTCTTCAGCGAGAGGATCCTCCAGGAATTTCTCAACGGCTCGACGCATCGGTCGCGCGCCGTAGGTCGGATCGTAGCCCTTATCGATGAGGAACTCCACCGCAGACGGACTTAGAACCACCTTGATTGCCTTCGCCCCAATTCGTCCGACCACCTTTGCCACTTCCAGGTTCACAATGTTAGCCAGGTCAGGGCGCCCCAGCGTGTGGAAGACGATCATATCGTCCAGCCGATTCAAAAACTCCGGTTTGAACGTTCGCTTCGATTCTTCAAGGATCTTATCGCGCATCTGTTCATACGATTCGTGTCCGGAGATCGCTCCAAAGCCCAAAGCGCTCTGGCGCTTGATCAATTCCGCGCCCACGTTCGAGGTCATAATGATAATCGTATTACGAAAGTCGATTTTCCGCCCGAGACTATCGGTGATTTTGCCTTCTTCCAGTATCTGCAGAAGAAGATGCATAACATCCGGATGCGCCTTTTCGACCTCGTCGAAAAGAACCACGGAATAGGGGCGGCGCCGGACTGCCTCCGATAACTGACCACCTTCCTCGTATCCCACGTAACCCGGCGGTGAACCGATCAGGCGTGACGCGGTAAACTTCTCCATGTACTCGGACATGTCGATCTGAATGAGGGCGTCTCCGTCACCAAACATGAACTCCGCGAGCGAGCGCGCCAGGAAGGTCTTACCTACTCCGGTAGGACCCAAAAAGATGAACGAACCGATAGGCCGCCGCGGGTCCTTCAAATCGGCCCGCGATCGCCGCAACGCCTTGCTGATGGCCACGACTGCTTCGTCCTGACCGATTACCCGGGTCCTGAGTTCTTCTTCCATCTTCAGGAGCTTTTGGGCTTCTTTCTGCTCCATCCGACTGAGCGGTACCCCGGTCCATCTGGAGACGATGTGCATGATGTCGTCAGCAGTGACGACCACTTCGCGTTCTTCACGCTGCTCACGCCATTCGGTCAGAATGCGCTCCAGCTTATCTTTGGCCTGTTTTTCCGAGTCGCGAAGCGCTGCCGCCTTCTCGAAATCCTGCGCTTTGATAGCCGCCTCTTTATCTGCGCGGATCGTTTCGATTTCTTTCTCGATCTCCTTGACGTCCGGAGGTCTAGTCATGGCGTTGATGCGTGCCCGTGCACCGGCTTCGTCCATTACATCGATCGCCTTGTCTGGCAGGAAACGCCCAGTCAGATAGCGGTCCGACAACCGGACTGCGGCGTCCAATGCTTCGTCCGTGAGTCGAGCCTTGTGATGCGCCTCGTACTTCGGGCGCAACCCTCTCAAGATTTGGACAGCCTCTTCAACTGAAGGCGCCTCGACCTTCACCGTCTGGAACCGGCGTTCGAGAGCCGCATCTTTCTCGATATACTTGCGATATTCATTCAGTGTCGTCGCTCCGACGCACTGCAGTTCGCCACGACTCAGAGCAGGCTTGATGATATTGGAGGCGTCCATCGCGCCTTCCGCAGAGCCGGCACCGACGATGGTGTGCAACTCATCAATAAAGAGGATCACATTTTTCGAGCGCCGAATCTCATCCATGACCGCTTTAATGCGCTCTTCAAACTGGCCTCGATATTTCGTTCCGGCCACCATCAGGGCGAGATCCAGGGTGATAACCCGCTTGTCGCGCAGCAGTTCGGGCACGTTTCCGGTTCCGATCTCCTGTGCCAGCCCTTCGACGATCGCCGTTTTTCCAACGCCTGCTTCCCCAAGAAGCACTGGGTTGTTTTTCGTGCGCCGGCATAGGATCTGGATCACGCGCTCGATCTCATTTTTTCGACCGATCACCGGATCCAGCTCGCCCTTCTTCGCGAGTTCGGTCAAATCACGGCCGAACGCGCGCAAGGCGGGCGTCTTAACATCTTTTTTATTGCCTTCTTGCGGAGACTCAGCTTCGCTTTCGGGCGGTGTAAAATTTGGGTCCAATTCTTTAAGAATTTCGTTCCGAGTTCGTTCGATATCAACTTCCAGGCTCTTTAAAACTCGAGCCGCGACGCCTTCCCCTTCACGCAAAAGTCCCAGCAAGATATGTTCCGTGCCAACGTAAGAATGATTGAGAGCTTTGGCTTCTTTGCCGGCGAGGGCCAAGACCTTCTTGACTCGAGGGGTGTACGGGATGTTCCCGACCATCTTCGTCTCGGGATGGGAACCGACATGTTTTTCGACTTCCATCCGTACTGTCTCTAAGTCGAGGCCCATCTTTTGAAGGACGTTCACGGCAACGCCTTGGCCAAGTTTAATCAATCCGAGCAAAAGGTGTTCGGTCCCTACATAGTTATGGTTAAACCGGTCAGCCTCTTTGCGAGCGAGTGCCAGTACTTGCTGGGCGCGTGGAGTAAAATTATTCATCGTTCCGTTTCCGGTGCCGGGCCCTCTGCTTGTCCCCCCGACAACTTGTTCTTATTTGGTTTTGGGAAGCCCTTTAACTTCTCCCGGACAATGTCGGCGCGCAGGTGATCGCGCTCCTCCGCGGCCAGCTTCTGCTGGGAAAGATGCTGAAGATGTGCCGGTTGTGTTTCCATCAACAATGAGTTTGTGAGTACCCGACCCTCCTCCGGGAAAAACCCTAAGTCAATCCCCAGGCGCATCACAGACAGAAAGTTCAACGCTTCTTTGGAAGAAACTGAATAGGCGTGAGTCAAAATCCCGTACGCTCTGCCGACTTGATCCATCAACATGGTGCGTTTGGTTTCAACCAGATTCTCCCGAGCCTGATTCTCGCGCTGGATCAATGTTTCGATCACCTTGTTCAGTCGTTCGATGATCTGGTTTTCGTTTTCGCCCAGGGTAGTCTGGTTGGAAACTTGGAAAAGATTGCCCATCGCCTCGGTCCCTTCCCCGTACAAGCCTCGCACCGCCAGTCCGATCTTGTTAATTGAATTAATCACTTGATTGATTTGCTCGCTTAAGACAAGGCCCGGCAAATGGACCATTGCGGAAGCTCGCATCCCCGTTCCGACGTTCGTCGGACAGGCCGTCAGGTATCCCAGCTCCGGGTCAAACGCGAAATCGAGGTGCGCTTCCAGGGCGGTATCCACTTCGTCGATGATCCGAAAAGTTTTCTGCAGCTCTAACCCAGAGGTGATCGCTTGCATGCGCAAATGATCTTCCTCGTTCATCATAATGCTGATCGCCTGAGTCGAATTAATGGCGACGGCGCTGCCCATTCCTTTTGCCGCGTGTTCGCGGCTGATGAGATGCCGTTCCACCAGGACCTGCTTTTCCAACGCGGAAAGTTCGTTCAGCTGCTCCGAAAATGCATTGCGCATTGGCGCCAAATTGTCCACTTCGGGCTTGATCTCATCCAGGATCCGAATTCGCTCCGTTTTTTTTGCCCAGCCCGGAAATGGCAGTTTCGCCAGGTTGCGTGCCAATCGGACGCGGCTGCTGATCACGATTGGATGGGTGCCGGCGTCCGCTGACATCCAATCGCCGCGTGTTTTTAAGATCGTGCTGATTTTCATGTCATTTTTCTTCCTCCAGCTCGAGCTGGCGGATTTCGTCCCGGATCGTCGCGGCCGATTCGTAATCCTCTTTTGAAACGGCATCTTCCAAACTTCGTTTCAACTCATTGAGGCGATCGGAGCGCACAATATCTCTGAAAAGGCGTGCCGGAACTTTGCCGATGTGCTTGGTCCCTTTGTGCATCGCTTTAATCAGCGAGGCCAGTCCATCGGCAAAGGTATCGTAACATTCGCTGCATCCCAGCCGGCCCGTCTTTTTGAAATCGGCCTGGGTGAATCCGCACACCGCGCAGTGTTCCGTGGGAGCAGCCTGCTCGACCTGCTGCGTTTCTCCAAGTCCCAGCAAGAGATCCGCCAGAGCAAACCCGGTCGGATCAGAGACACCTTTGTCTTTGGAACATGCCTCGCACAGATTGATCTTCTTCATGTTCCCATCGACGATCTGCGTCAGGTAGACTGTCGCGGTGTTTGTTTTGCAGACGTCACAAATCATGCCGTTGATACTCCGTTATTCGTCCGGTCTCATTTTTACTAAAGCACACTACTCATAAATCGGAGTGCCCGTCGTGCGTGTCAACTCGCGGAAACTCTCAATGAATTTCAAAGTCACCGGTCCGGGTTGACCATTCCCGATCAGGCGCCGGTCCAATTGGACCGCGGGAATGACTTCAGCGGCGGTCCCGGTCAGAAAACATTCCTCCGCGGTGTAAACGTCATACTTGCTGAGCTCGCATTCGATCGTCCGAATCTGCAGTCTCTCCGCGAGTTCAAAGACCACGGCCCGGGTGACGCCCTCCAGTATCCCGGAGTTCAGATGAGGCGTGAAAATCTGGCCCTGCTTGAGAATGAAAATGTTATCGCCGGTACACTCTGCGACGTACCCTTCTTCGTTCAACATGAGACCTTCCCCCGCGCCTGCGTTCTGAGCCTCCAGCTTGGCCATGATGTTGTTCAAGTAGTTCAACGATTTGACCCGCGGATTCAAAGCGGCAGAGGATGTTCGCCGCGTCGCACAAGTGACCATGGTCAATCCCTTGTGATATAAATCCTCTGGATAAAGCGCGATGGTGGCGGCGATGATGATTACGCTGGGCCGCCGGCAAGAGTCCGGACTGAGCCCGAGCGATCCAGGGCCGCGCGTCACAATGAGACGAATATAACCGTCGTGCAGATCGTTCTGCCGGATAGTTTCCAAGGTTGCCGCGATAAGCTCCGACTTCGACATCGGAAGATCCAGGGCAATCGATCGGGATGAGTCCCAAAGACGGTCAATATGTTCATCCAAACGGAAGACCCGATCATTGTAAAATCGAATCCCTTCGAACACTCCATCACCGTAGAGCAGACCATGGTCGAAGACGGAAATCTTGGCCTCAGCCTGGTCGTAGAAATTTCCGTCAATGTAGATTTTAAGGTTCATAGCGAGGGGTTCAAGGTTAGTTGGTAAGTAGTCCGTCTCGAATGTCAACGCGCCGGTCACCAGCAGACGCCAGCCTCTGATCGTGAGTCACGACGACCAATGTTTTCTGCTTCTCTCTGGCCAAAGCAAGTAACAATTCCATGATCGCATCGCCATTGGCCGTGTCGAGATTGCCTGTCGGTTCATCGGCGAAAATGATGGCAGGATCATTGATCAAGGCTCGTGCGATTGCCACGCGCTGCTGTTCTCCGCCGGACAGCTCATTGGGCAAATGGTTCATCCGATCGGCTAGACCGACACGCCGGAGTTGCTCAATGGCGCCCCCCAGTTCTTGTTTGTTCCGAATCAGAGAGGGTACAAGCACATTCTCAAGTGCGGTGAGTTCCGGCAGCAAAAAATAACTCTGAAAGACAAACCCCATTTTTTCACTCCGAATCCTGGCGTCTGCAGACGAACTATTTCGATAAAGTTTGTGCCCCTCGAAAACCACTTCACCGGCCTCGGGCCGCTCCAGGCCGGCCAAGGTGTAGAGCAAAGTCGTTTTTCCGGCCCCAGAGACGCCGCAGAGGAACAGCGCTTCTCCGCGATGAACCTCCATGCTGATGCCTCGAAGTACTTCGATCTTTCGCGAACCGATTTTGAAAGAACGATGGATTTCCTTGGCGGTGAGCTGTGGCTGATTATTCACAATCACATTGAAGCTGACGAACGCCTTCGAACAACACAATGGCTACCGCCGTCGCGAGATTTAAACTTCGGGCTTCCGCGCAGATCGGAATGGTTAAACAATTTTCTGGCTCGGAGGAAAGGAGACTCTCCGGCAAGCCTTTTGTTTCACGGCCGAAGACCAGATAGTCTCCGTCGCGAAACTTGGCGTCCCAATACTTGCGTTTGGACTTGGTCGTCAGAAAAAAGCGGCGGGCGGGGGTGCGCGTCGCAATTTCAAATTCAGTCAGGTTTTTCCAATACTGCACATCGACCCGATCCCAATAATCCATGCCTGCGCGCCGAAGTTGACGGTTGCTCACTGTAAAACCAAGTGGTTCCACCAAATGCAGCCGGCTTCGCGTCGCCAGGCAAAGCCGGGCGATATTTCCCGTATTCGGAGGAATTTCTGGTTCAATCAGCACGACGTTCAACATACTACGGCAAAAACAAAAAAAGCGCCTCAACGTCCGAGGCGCTTTTTCCGTCGGGAGGGAATATTTAATGCCGGATTAGTTGGTCGAACTAACTTGCGCCACTTCAGCTGGTTCGACATTGACCCTGCGACCACTTCGATCGAACCGTACGATACCGTCTACCAGAGCAAAAATCGTGTAATCGCGACCCAGTCCGACGTTTTTGCCTGGCAAAAACTTCGTTCCGCGTTGCCGAATAATAATGTTTCCAGCCACCACTTGCTCACTCCCAAACTTCTTGACCCCGAGGCGTTTGCTGACGCTGTCGCGCCCGTTCTTAACACTGCCTTGACCTTTTTTGTGCGCCATAACTTCAGATCTCCAATCCAACAAAAGAGTTACTGGTCAATCGCTTCGATTTTCACCCGAGTCAGGGCCCGGCGATGACCTACCGTCCGGTGGTATCCCTTGCGGCGCCTGTATTTGAAGGCGATCACTTTTTTGTCCTTGAACTGTTCGATAACTTCGCCCGAAACTTTAATACCCGATACGGTTGGGTCACCTGCGGTAACGGTTGCGCCATCAGCGACCATCACAACGTCCCCGAATGTGACCTTTTCTCCGAGCTCTGCCGAGAGTTTTTCAACGGTGATGGTTTGTCCGGGGCTTACCCGATATTGCTTGCCTCCGGAACGAATGATCGCGTACGCCATGGTCAGTGTCTAATTGGAAAATTGGAAAGATGATGAGACTGCCATGGCTAGCACAACCTGACAAATGGTTTTTTGGTATTCGTCAACGTGCTGTTCATGCACAGTCCCTAATACTCTCTGTCCAGCAGATAGTCGGCGAGCCCACGCAGAATATCGGCCTTCCGCCCAAATGACTTAAGGGAGTTATGGGCTTCACCCGTTAATTTTTTTGCTACTTTCCGCGACTGCTCAAGTCCGACAATCGATGGATAGGTCGCTTTTTCCGAAGCGAGGTCTTTACCGGCGCTCTTGCCGAGCGTTTCGGAAGTCTGGGTGACATCCAGAATATCGTCAATCACCTGGAAGGCGAGCCCGAGTGATATTCCAAACCCGGACAAATTGGCAAGTTGTGCCGGCGTCGCATTGGCACTCATCCCGCCGAGCCGGATCGCTGTGCGAAGGAGGGCGGCGGTTTTGGAGGTGTGGATAAATTTGAGCAATGCCAACGGGACTTTTTTTCCCTCGCTTTCCAGATCGAGCACCTGGCCGGCAATCAGGTTCTGGCTACCCGAAGCAACGGCCAGTTCCCTGATGATTTCGCCCAATGAATAGCGCGGCCATCCGGGGACTTGGACGGCCAATTCGAAGGCAAATGAAAGCAAGGCATCGCCCGTCAGCACTGCGATCGCTTCTCCAAACACTTTGTGGGAAGTGGGCATGCCTCGGCGTAGATCATCATCGTCCATGCATGGCAAGTCGTCGTGAATCAGCGAATAGGTGTGAATACATTCGACGGCGCATGCCAGGGGGAGAGCCGTGGCGGCTTCCCCGCCGCAGCTTTCTGCAGCGGCCAAACACAAGATCGGCCGAAGCCGCTTGCCTCCGGCGAACACGCTATAGCGCATCGCTTTGTGGATCGTCTTCGGCTTGACACTCGGCTTTGGCAGGTAACGTTGCAACGCGTCGTCCACCAATTTCTGGCGCGAAGCTATGTACTCTTTCATTTCCTGGAAAGAATTCGGTCCTTATTGGCATCGACATCGCCCACCGTGGCGCTGATCTAAGCGAAACCAATTCGCATCAAAATTGTTGCCAGAATATTTCATATCGCGTTGTGAACAACGGGAAACTTCCGTCTGCCTTACCGAATCTCGCCGGGCAGGGCTGGGCTGCCGGATGTTAAGCGCTGATAATGTTTCGGGATCCCCCACGTCCGCCCAATTGCCCTTGAGCTCGACCGCTTTCACTTTCTTGCCCTCACGGGCCATTGCGCTGACCGCGTCAGTCAACTCATATTCGCCTCTGGGCGATTTTTCCAATCGCGCGACGTATGAAAAAATCGTGGATTTGAAGGTGTAGACGCCGGCGTTGTACCAAGGGGTGCTCGCCTCTCCGGGTCGTTGCTTCTCGCGAAGATCAGTGACTTCGAATTTTTCGTTGAGATACACGGCGCCTCCTTTCGAAGGGTCATCCGTGTGCCGCACGGTCAGGATGAGATCGGCGTCGCCGGGATGCGTCAGGAGGTGATAACTGGATGGATCCACTAGAATATCCCCATAGCTGAGAATGAAGAAGTCGGGCCCGCAGAACTCTTTAGCCAGTTCCACGACCTTCCCTGTGCCATCCTGCATGATTTGCTCGATATAGACGATTTCCAATCCGAGAGCCGAACCGTCTCCGAAATGGTCCATGACCACATCTTTTCTGTATCCGACCACAATCAGTATCTGCCGGAGGCCCGCGTCGCGCAGGCCCTCAAGGATGTAGGAAAGGACCGGTTTCCCGCGGACTTCCACCATCGGCTTTGGCAGCGTGCGGGTCAGATCGCCCATCCGCTTCCCTCGTCCGGCAGCAAGAATGACCGCTTTTGTGACTGCTTCACTCATCGTCGTCCGATCTCTTCAACAAATTTCCCAATTCGTTCCGTGGCCTCTTTGAGTTTGTCCATCCCAGTCGCGAAACAACAACGAACGTAGCCTTCGCCCGAATCCCCGAAGGCGCTGCCGGGAACAACCGCTACTTTTTTGTGTTTCAATAATTGCAGGGAGAAGTCTTTGCTCTTCAGGCCGGTCGCCTTGATGCTGGGAAACGCATAAAAAGCGCCCTTGGGCGTATGACATTGAAGCCCAATCTCGTTCAATCGGTTAACGACGTAATTTCTGCGCCGTTCATAGTCATTGCGCATGACTTCAACTTCCTTTTGACAGTTCTCGAGTGCTTCGATCGCCGCCTCCTGGGACATATTCGAGGCGCACATGATGGCATATTGATGAATTTTCATCATCGCCTCAATGATCGGTCCGGGCGCACAGGCATACCCGACTCGAAAACCGGTCATCGCGAAAGATTTGGAACATCCGTTCAAAAGGATCGTGCGCTCCTTCATCCCCGGTAACGAGGCGATCGACCTGTGCTCGGCACCGTCGTAGGTTAGCTCGGAGTAAATTTCATCGGAAAGCACAATCAGATCGTGGCGCTCGCAAAGATCGGCAATCGGCTTGAGATCCGCTGCTGAAAGTATTCCTCCAGTCGGATTGGTTGGGAAACTCAGCAGAAGTGCCTTGGAACGGGGAGTGATGACTCGCTCGATATCATCAGCCAGAACGCGAAATTCACGGTCGCTGGAAGTTCGTACCGGGATGGGTTTGCCATGACAGAGCAGGACGCTCGGACTATACGAGACGTAGCTCGGCTCATGGTAGATGACTTCGTCTCCGGGATTGAGCAATGCCCGCAACGCCAGGTCCAAAGCTTCAGAAACGCCGACGCTGATTAAAATCTCGGTGCTCGGGTCATAACTGACATCGCATCGGCATTCGAGATACTTCGATACCGCCTCTCTCAGTTTCGGCGTGCCCAGGTTCGAAGTGTATCCAGTTTTCCCTTTCTCCATTGCGAAGATAGCGGCTTCCCGGATCCGCCAGGGAGTGACGTAATCCGGCTCTCCGATGCCGAGAGAAATGACGTCGGACATCGTCTGCACTACCTCGAAAAAATCCCGAATTCCGGAACGCGGAATCTCGAGGACGCGATCAGCTATGTATTTTGAGAAATCCATCCAACGAATAATTGCTTTGGCTCCCGCGCGGCAGCCGACGATGCGGCCAGTACGAGGGGTCTGCTCCGGGCGCTTCTAAGGCGTCACTAGCAACCTTTCGGGGCTGGCGGGCTGGCTTAACAGCATGCCGTTTTGTTTGTAGGTCTTGAGGCGAAAGCGGGTCGCCGTTGAAACGACGCCTTCCACCGTACTCAGTTTCTCAGAGACAAAACGGGCGATTTCTCGCAGGTTGTTGCCCTCGACCAGGATCGCGAGGTCGTACCCTCCGCTCATTAGCCAACAGCTTTTGACTTCATCGAAGCGGGCTATCCGTTCGGCCAGGCGATCGAATCCGCCGCCTCTTTCCGGGGTGATGCTGACCTCGATAAATGCGGTCACCGCGTCGGCATCGATCTTTTCCGGATCCACCACTGCCTGATAACCGAGAATCACCTGATCTTTCTCGTAGCGATCGATCCGGTCATCGATCTCTTCGACCGATAAATTCAACATTTTTGCCAAATCGCCTCGGGGGATGGTGGCGTTTTGATGAAGGAGCTCAAGCAAAGGATCCATAGAGGCGAATCTTATCGGTTTGGAGCATGCTATCTTTGGAAAGCCTGGTTTCCCAGTCGGCCGTCCGGCTGCAGCCCACTGATCGTAAAGTGTCCATCCGCGGCTTAACAGCTGGCTGGCGGCCGTGATACGGTCGGTTGCCGCGAGAACCACCACATTGAGTCGGCGCGGTGTGACAAGCGTCGTGCCGCCTTGTTGCGTGATCTCCGGGTCCCGTTGAGCGGAAATGATAATACAATCGCCGGCCTTTGCTGTTCTGCCGGTCTTGACTCCATCAATCCCTTCGGTTCCCACCAACTCATTCGTATTTCGCAAAAGATACTGGAAAACCTGGCTGCCCCGGCTGAAGGAGATTTTTCTTTCTTTTTGCGAGACGTAAAAGCGGAAAGCGGCATCCTTCATTGCATAAGAGGTCAATTTGATCATATCGACCGCGGTGGAATAAGGTTGAAGGCCTTTCCGCGGTTCGAGGCCGTGCGGATTGACAAAAAGTGTTCTCTCCATACCCAATTGCCTCGCCAAGGCGTTCATTTGGGAAACGAATACTTCGACTGCGCCGAGTTCGCGCATCCGGTCACCCCCGGCGGGCCGGAGCGCCGCTCCGACGTAATAGGCGAGTGTCGTGGCCGCGGTATTGTCGGATTGCATAAGAGCGGCGTAAAGCAGATCCCGGTAGCTGATCAGGTCGTTTGGCAGCAGCCCCATCGGATTCGTGCCGCCCGACTCTTCGATTGCTTGCGGCGGTACTACCACTTGCTGCGCCAGGTCAGTGTTTGTCTTTGACGCCCAATCCAGGACCACTTTCCCGGTGGCGATTTTAGTCAGACTTGCGACTTGCCGTTTCTCCGTGCCCTTGGAGGCCTCGAGAACATAACCCGTGGTCTGATCGGCTATCGCATAGGCTGCCGCCATTTGCGCCTCCGCCCCTGCAGCGAACCGGAGAACGGCCGCTATCAAAAAAAGACTTCTTACAACGCTCCGCATGTTATTCGAAAACTCGCGCACACTCTATTTCGGTTCCAGGCTAAGACAATCGAGAACTCATTTATCGCCAGAGGTTTCCTCGATACTTAGAGCAAGAGTTGGCGCAGCGACCGGGCTCCAGGGATTGGTTTTGAACTCCGCTCCCTCGATCGCAACGACGTTTTTCAAGCAAAGTTCGAGGACCGAACAGACATCGAGATCGAGAAACGTGGGCAAGTATGGTTCGAGGTTGGCGTACGCGAGTTTAAATAATCGCCAAGCGGGACGAAGTCGGCGCCCGTCGGTTGGATGTTCCGGACGCCTGTACTGCTTCTGCAGATGCACGAAAGCCCCGGCCAGCTGAATGAGGCCTTTGAAAAATTGATGGGAGGGGCCTTGCTCCTTCAGCCAGAGGTGTTCCAGCACGTCGTGCGCTTCGTAATATTTCTGGTCATTGAAGCAAACGAAATAGCCCTCATAACAAGGGTCGTGGGCCGATCCTCCGCCCAGAGACTCCACAAATGCTTGGATCTTTTCGCCTTTTTTCATTCGCGCCTGCTTTGAATTTGCTTGTCAGCCCGCTGATCGCAAAGAGAATTCCGTCCAATGGGGAGATCCGCCGAGGTGGACCAAGGCAAATGTCGATTCCAGTCGTTGTTTTGACGTCTTTAGTACTTGCTCTGCTGGCCGTTGTCTCTGCCTTTTTCTCCGGCATGGAAACAGCCCTCTTCTCCATCAACGGATTTCAGGTGCGCCGCTGGAGGGAACGCGAACCGGTTGTCGCGGCCCAGTTTGAAAAATTGATGTTGAACTCCAGAGGTGTCCTGAGCGTGATCCTCTTAACTGACACGCTGGTCAACGTTCCGCTGATCATTATCGCTCTTGATTTCGTGAACGCCATCCCGATGCCGGTACCGAATTGGGTCAAAACCCTTGTCATTTTCGGACTCATCGTTTTTGTTTGCGATCTGCTGCCAAAGCTCCTGGCGCTGGCGGATCCGTTTCGATTTTCAAAGAGCGCCCTTCAAATCCTCGCCGTATGGATGCCGGTCGCAGAACCATTTTCGCGATCTCTGCAGGAGCTCGCCGAAAAAATCGCGGACCTTTTCGCAAAAGAGCGACCACACCCACAAGACCACCTGGATGAGGAGGAGCTGGAAACCTTGGTGGAGCTAGGTGTGGAAGAAGGAGAACTCAGCCCCGGGGAAAAGGAGATGATTCAGGAGATCATCAAGCTGGGTGACAAAACCGTCAAAGACTGCATGACCCCGCGCGTGGATGCTTTTACGATTTCCGATACGCTCTCGAACGAGGAGGTAATCGACCAGGTCCGGGTGAAGCGGTATGGGAGAGTGCCCGTTTACGGGGATAGCCCGGATGAGATTCTCGGTGTTCTTGACGTGAAGAGCTTTCTCCTTGATCACGGCGAGCATTACACCGAGCGCCTGGAGGCTCCTTCTTTCGTGCCGGAAACGATGCGGGCATTCGATTTACTGCGAAGTTTTCTCACCCACACTCAACGCCTGGCTATTGTGGTCGACGAGTTTGGGGGGACCGAAGGAGTGGTCACCTTCAACGATATCGTCGAAGAAGTGATTGGTGATGCAGTGCCGCGTGGAGACGAAACCCTTTACATCGAACAGATTGGGAAAGGAAAGTGGCTGGCCAGCGGCAGTGCCCGGCTCGACGATTTAGGCGAGTTGGTGGGCGTCAATTTAGAGCGAGAAGGTCTCGATACCATCGGGGGGTTGATTTTCAACCAGCTCGGCTATCTGCCAAAACCCGGAACCAGGGTCGAGATCCCTCCGCTCCGTCTGGAAATCCGCCAAAGCAGCCGCAAACGAGTGCTCGAGGTCGCGCTGGAGAGAATAGAAGGATTGTCGTCGGAGAGCGAAGCATGACGTGGTTTTTACTATTGTTGTGCCTCGGCGCCTCGTTTCTCGTCTCCGGGACAGAAGCCGGCATCCTTTCTTTGCACCGCCTGCGTCTGCGTCGGCTGGCACGGCGGCAAGATCACGCCGCCGTTCAACTTCAGCAGCTTTTAGAACAACCGGCCCGGCTCCTGGTGACGGCTCTGGTGATCACCAGCCTGCTGAATATCGTCGCCTTGGCGCTCTTGGTGAAGACCCTTGTCAGCTGGTTGAGCTGGATGGGATATATCCTCACGTTGGTTCTCGCCTTGCCGATTTTCCTCTTGGTCGCCGAACTTTTGCCGCAGGCGATTTTTCGCCGTATAGCCTACCAGCGATTGGCATCCCTGGCCGTTCCGCTCGATATCGCGGCCAGAATCCTCACGCCCGCTCTCTATGTTGGATCGATTATTGCCAAAAGCTTCTTCGGGTTGAAGCGCCCGCGCGAAATATTTGTCGCTCGCGAGGATCTGAAATACCTCACCAGCGAGATCGAACGGTTGGGAATGTTGAGCAGCATTGAACGACAAATGATTCACAACGTCGTCGATTTCCGTTCCGTCAAGGTGCGGGACGTCATGGTGGCGATTTCCAATGTGGTCACTGTCCGGCCGAACACGACCATCGAACAACTGATCAGACTTTCGCGGCACTCGCGATTTGACCGGTATCCTGTCGTCGATCGACGGGGCAGGATTATCGGGATGGTGAACATTTTTGACCTGCTCGTTGACCA
This sequence comes from uncultured Verrucomicrobiae bacterium, assembly GCA_963793135.1. GTDB lineage: Bacteria > Verrucomicrobiota > Verrucomicrobiia > Chthoniobacterales > JAFAMB01 > JAFAMB01. Next base: position 218,746 of record CAWBYX010000019.1, on the reverse strand, counting down.
GTCGCTTATCTCCACAGTTCGCGGTTTTATGCGCCGGATACTGACCGTCCGCCAGGACGATCAGGCTTCGATCGTTTTGAGCAGGCTACGTGCTGCTCCCAGCAGCCTCGCCGCGGTGGTCGATGAGCAGGGAAATACCACCGGCATTGTCAGCGTCGAAGATCTCCTGAATCCACTGGTGAAGGTCGGATAGTTGCCGGGTCAGTTGGCAGTTGCCAGTGTCAGTTACCAGTTGCCAGTGGGGAGGGGGAGGCCGGATAGTTGCCAATTGTCACTGGGGAGAGGAGCGTAAGGAAATTGCCAGTTCCACGTTCCCCTCTGGCAACTGACAACTGACACTGACAACTGGAAGACACTGGCAACTTGCACTCCGCTGCCCTCGCCAATATCTTCTCCGGCTCTATGTCAATGTTGTTGCCCACAGCTCCGTATTCTCGCAAAAATCCATTTCCAGCGACGCTCCTCGTCAGCGAGAAACTGAACCGGGAAGGTTCAGAGAAGGAAACGTGGCATTACGAGTTCTCGCTGGCCGGCTCTGGTTATCAGTATGAAGTCGGGGATTCGATGGGCATACTCCCCCGGAACAATCCTCAGCTGGTCCAAGACCTTCTCGATGCACTGCACTTTTCCGGGGATGAACAGGTCAAAAATAAAGAAGGCGAAACCTTTTCGATGCGGGAAGGGCTCTTGAAGCATTACCAGATCACGCAGCCTTCGAAACAATATTTGGAAGCGATCGTCGAGCGGTCGCAGAGCGCCACTGAGTTGCGAGAGTTAATGAATCCCGATCGCAAAAAAGACCTTGAGCGTTATCTTTGGGGTCTCGAAATCATCGATTTTCTGCTCGAGGCGCCATCCGTTCGCTTCAGTCCTGACGAGTTTGTCAGCAAGCTTCGCAAATTACAGCCGCGCCTCTATTCGATCGCATCCAGTCTTAAGGCTTTTCCTGATCAGGTCCATTTTATTGTCGCGAGCGTTCGCTATGAAAGCCGCGGACGCAGACGCGAAGGAGTGGCTTCGACTTATCTCGCCGACCGACTCGAACGGAACACACAGGTGCCCACTTTTGTTCATGTCGCTAAAGGCTTTCGCCTGCCTGAAGATAAGGGTTGCCCGATCATTATGGTTGGGCCCGGAACCGGGGTTGCTCCCTTCCGCGCCTACCTGCAGGAGCGAAAGGCGATCGGCGCATCGGGCCGGAACTGGCTGATCTTCGGAGAGCAACGGTCACAATGCGATTTTTTCTACCAGGACGAATTTGCCTCTCTCCAGAAGGAAGGAGTTCTCACCAGGTTTCACACGGCGTTTTCACGTGATCAAGCCTACAAGGTCTACGTTCAACATCGTTTGTTGGAGAACGCCAAAGAAATTTATGCCTGGCTGCAGGAGGGAGCCCACTTCTACGTGTGCGGAGATGAATCCCGAATGGCAAAAGATGTTGATCTGGCGCTTCATCAGATCGTTGAAAAAGAGGGCGGATTGTCTCCTGAAGCCGCCGCCGCCTATGTCGAAGGACTGAGGAAAGAAAAGCGCTATAAACGGGACGTTTATTAGGGGCAGGAGTCAGAATTCAGAATTCAGGAGCCAGGATTCAGGAGACAGGAGTCAGAATGGGGCCCTTCCGGGCGAGCTCTTTGGTGGAAAGGCACGAATTCGCTGCATTCTGAATCCTGAACTCCTGAATTCTGACTCCTGTTTTCATTCCGCGCTAGTTACCTCGCGAACGTAGATGTTCACCTGGCCGTCTGCTCCACGACGCACATCATCAATTTGAAAGGGCCGCTCGGCCGCACGCTGAAACACTTCTCCCTCCCGGGGGGTCGGAACTCCGCGCGGATATTCGACGATGATACGCGCGTTACCGCGGTTGAAAACATGATCGGCCAAGGACAGACGCGGTCGTAAGACTGCGCGATTATCCCGCACAGCGGTAACGGTGAAATCCCCGCGAAGATAAATCGTGACACTCCCGATTCCCTTATCTGCGAGCTCCGCGGTTTGATCGACGTCGAGCAGGCGGCCCCGAGGCATCTGCCCCGGCCGATAGGTCTGCCAGGCTTCGAGTCGTCCGCTCGTTGCGGGAGTCGGTGAAGCGGTGAGGAACGGTTGCAATGGCACATTATTTGCCGCCACTACGACCGGGGTCGGAGTGGGAGTGGCCAACGCTGAAGCCTTTGGCGGTGCAGACGCGGCTGCCGCTAACTGACCCGAAGTGGTTTTCCCAGCCGGTGTCGCGACCGCCTTTGGAGTGACCTCAGCGACGCTAGCGCTCGTTGCCGAGGTCGCCGCAGCGGACGGTTCCGCGCCGACCAGGTTGGGCTGCGCTTTGGCGTTGACTTGCGCCGAAGCCGTCTCCTGGCTGGCCATCGCCCGGCGATACTGAGCCAATCGATGATCGGCATCACGAAACTGAACTTGGCTGACTACCGGCAGTCCAGCCTTCAGGTTCACGGACTTCGGCGGATCCAGCTGGAAACCCGAGCCGCTCTGGGTGGTTCCATACGGTCCGTAAAGCAGTGGAATCAAGGTGAAAAGCAACCGGCCTCCTCCGAGATTGTCAATGTGGACGATGGCCGACAGATCGTAAGAGCGCCGAAGTTCAATCCCGAGGCCGGTGGTCAATGTTCGTTGCATCGCAGCCAATTGCTCCGTTCCGGCCGGAAACAGATGTTCAATGTAGATCGACGGGACATCAACTGACTGCGCAATGACGACGACGCCCGAATCGCAAAACTTGGTCTGGGACAAAGGGTAACTATCCAGTACGGTAAATTTCCCAGTGACATAGGGCACCTTACCGGTCTGGTGATCGTAATTTCGCAGAAATGCCCGGAGCAAATTCTTGCTCTCGTCGTCAATTTGCCAGGCACTCATCGCCCCGTACTTGGTCAATAGCTTTTCGGGCGTCAAAAACTCGCCGGTGGGCGCACCGGTCAATTCAAACCGCTTGGGTGGATCAAGTTTCTTGAGCTTGGCAAGGATGTGATAATTGAACGGTTCTTCCGGGTGAGTGAAGATGTAAAAGGTGCCAATCCAGCAAGCGACGGCAAATCCGCAAAGTAAGAGGATGAAAACTGTCCAACCGAATAAATTGTCGCTTTCCGGTTGTTGACGAGATCTCCTGCCAGATCGTCCGAGCTCGACCGTTTTCATGGCTCAACTGACGGGCAAACACGAAAAGAGGTGTCGACTAAGATTCACGAGGAACTTCAAAAGAGCTGCCGCATCCGCAGCTTCGCGCAACATTCGGATTTGTGATCTTAAAGCCGGCACCGCTCAGTCCGTCTAAAAAATCAATCGTCGCACCCGTGAGATAGTTTGCGCTATAGACGTCGACCAATACCTCGACACCATTTTGTTCGATCCGTTGATCTCCCTGCTTTGCCTGGTCGAACTGCATTCCATACTGCATTCCGGCGCAGCCCCCTGTCTCAACAAAGATCCGGAGCCCTTTATCGCGGTACTCGGGATTTTCCGCGATAAGCTCGTGCAGTCGTCGAAAGGCAGAATCTGTCACATTGATCATTGCGTGCCTCAATTAAGCGACACCCTGACAAAAAGTCAACGACTCGGCGTATCGGCGTTACGGCAGGGGCGTTTGTGGTGGTTGCTCGCGTTTTTTTCCTCTTCCGGTCCCAAACTTCATTGTAGAGTTGTGCGTGGGCCGAATTGCGCTTTTATCGGATGAAGTAGCAAACCAGGTTGCCGCTGGTGAAGTCATCGAGAGACCGGCCTCCGTGGTGAAAGAACTCGTCGAGAATAGTATCGACGCGGGTGCAGGCCGGATTGAAGTGACGATCGCCCGCGGCGGAGCCGGCGTGATCCGTGTGATTGACGACGGAATAGGGATGGATCGGGATGACGCGTTGCTCAGTCTTGAGCGGCATGCCACCAGTAAAATCAAGTCTGGCCACGATCTGGCGAGGATTCACACCCTCGGTTTCCGCGGTGAAGCGCTCCCGAGTATCGCGAGCGTGTCACGTTTCCGGATGGCCACCCGGCTTCACGAAGGACTGGAAGGGACGGAGATAGTCGTCCATGGGGGCAAAATTGATTCTGTCCGAGCCTCCGGCGAAGCGCCTGGCACGCAAATCGAAGTGCGTTCCCTGTTCTACAATTTGCCGGCTCGCCGGAAGTTTCTCCGCAGCGAAAACACCGAAGCCAGTCACGTCCAGCATCAGATCTCGCTGCAAGCGATCGGTCATCCGGACGTCGGCTTTGTATCGATTCGCGATCAGAGCATTCTATTCCAGGCGCCGCCCGCGAAAACGCTCGCGGACCGCATCCGGGATCTTCGCGGATCGGAACTTTTCGAACAGTTGCTGGAAATCAGCCCTGAGACAGTCAATGGAATCACGGTTTCCGGTTTTATCGGGAAAGTTGGAATCAGCCGGTCCACGAAATCGGAACAGATCCTCTTCGTAAACGGGCGGCCGGTGGAAAATATCACGATCCAACACGGCTTGCGTGAGGGGTATCACACCGCGTTGATGAAGGGGCAATACCCGGTGACGTTTCTGTTCCTGGTCATGGATCCGGAGACAGTTGACGTTAACGTTCATCCGGCCAAGCGCGAAGTCCGCTTTCGAGAACCGGATCTGGTCCGAAATTGCGTGGCAGAGACAATTCGGAAGACATTTCAAACCGACCGAAAGCGTTGGACGCACTCGTTTCACAAACCAGCGGAAACGCTCAGCCCGCCCGTCCGCGTACCGATCGCCGATTTGACTCCGGCGCTCATCCCGCCCTCCGAACAATTTGCGTTAAGGCGGGACTGGGCGGAGTTTCGCTCGAGTGCGATCGGACCGGAGGCGGCTCTCCCTGTCGAGATTTCAGTGCCGTCGAAAGGCGACCAGTCGCCGAGTGTCGCCCCGGTTCCCAACGGCCTTCCAGGGCCCCTTCACGAATTCAAGATTCTCGGCGTGCTTGGCAAGCTGTATCTCATCATGGAAAACGAGGAAGGCCTTGTTCTAGTCGATCAGCACGCGGCTCATGAGCGGATTTTGTTCGAGAAATTGCGACGCCAGATGGAATCGGAAGGCGTGCCGACCCAGCGTCTCCTGATCCCGCTTACGGTCCGAGTGATCCCGAAGGACTACGATTGGATTGCGACGAATGCGCAAACGCTGGAGAAAATGGGGTTCGCTCTGGAGCCGTTTGGCGATTCCACGTTGAAGATCGACGGAATTCCGCAGTTCTTTCCGGACGGATGATCCGAGTGTGGCGATCAGGCGACTGGTAGACGAACTCCGTTCAATGACCACCACTACCTCCCGTTTACGGATGGGCGAAGAGGTCATTGCCCGCACCGTCTGTCGCCACGCGATCAAGGCAAACGACGAGTTGCACCAGCCGGAAGTCGAAAAGCTGCTTCGAGATTTGATGGATTGCGAGCTGCCCTATTGCTGCCCGCACGGAAGACCAACGATGATTCAGATCGGCTACGGCGATCTGGAGAAGAAGTTTGGCCGGAAAAGCTGATTCAGAAGAAGGAGTTCAGGAGTTGCAGGAGTTCTGGAGTTCAGAATTGGAAGCGAAGCCGGCTGCAATGCAAAAATTACAGATCTAAGCCGGAAGACAGCTTGGCCTTCATTCTGCGACTTCTGAACTCCTGTTCTCTGACTCCTTTTTTAAAGCCATTTCGCTCCGGGGATCTTGGCCTTTTCGGCGATTTGCTTCGTGACATAGGCCACTACCAGCGGTTTAGCGATCGACCACAAACCCTTCCAGATCTGGACCATGAAACTTCCCTTCGGGGCCGTCCACTTCTCCGAATTCGCTGCCTGAATATAAACTTTCTTTTTCCTGGCCGGCAGTCGAGAGAGGATCCAGCCGAACATCGCAGCAATGCTCATCCAGCCCCAGGAATGCTCCCTTAGCGAATCAGACATCCGATGTCCAATGTCGAGATCTCTGCGCAGAAGCAGAGCCTGATCAGTGAGTTCGGCTCGCCTGCGCGCGAGCTCGGCTGCTATTCGCTTTCTTTCGTCTTGTGCGTCAGCCATTCGCGATCCCTTTTAAATTCCGCCAAGGTCGTGGGAAAGAGAGGTCTAATGATCCGGAACCGAAGGGTCACACCGGCGCCGACGGCGATCAGGAGAGAGACCACCCCGCAGGCAAGCGCGCTCCATCCCCAGCCCCAATGAAAAATAAGCGTCAAAAGGTAGAGCAAAAAGACCACCAGCATGACCAGAAAACCGGCAAAAAATACCACGGCCCCGACAAATAGGAGCGCGAGCACCAGCAGATGAAGGCCGGCCTCCTTAGACTCAAGTCCAATGAGCTGCAGCCTGAGCTCCAGGTATGCCAAAAACGAAGCCACCCACTTTTTAACTGAATCGCTCGTCGACTGGCTTGGAGCTTGAGCCCCTAGCGGAGCATCAGGGTCCATGAGTTATTTCCGGAACAAGAGTCCCAGCAAGAAACCCAAACCGAGAGCCACTAAGATCGCTCTGGTCGGGTTCTCGCGAATGTATGTTTCGCTGTCCGCTTGCCACGTTTTTGCCTTGGATTGAGCATCAGTCCAGGCGGTTTCCGCGGCGCCGCGAAATTCACGAGCTTTCCCTTCCGCGTGGTGACGAAGCTCTTCTGCCTTTTGCTCGGCGGCCCGCCGGATCTCATCCGCTTTCGCGCTTGCCGCGGCCTTCAAATCGTCTGCTGCGCTTTTGACATGTTCTTTGGCGCTGTTTGCCGCTTCTTGTGGATCCTGTTCTTCAGCCATAGTTTTATCCTCGCAATCGTCGTTCTGTTGACTCCCTGTTCTGTTAGTACCCACCGACCTTCTGCGCTCCACTGGGAAAAATCAAGAGTCCTGACTCCTTTCTCAGGGGACCTCCACTTGATCGAAGCGCAACACCCCGAATCGCCTCGGCAGGTGAAAACTTCGGACCAGGGTGGGTGACCAGGCTGACAATTCGAGCGGCTGGTCTTTCGGTCGATCGATCCGCGAAAAGTTCACTCGCCAAACCGAAGAGCGGGTCGGATGACAATCTCCCAGAGATGCAAATGGAATTTGAAACGCTGCCACCCAACCATACGCCAAGGTGCCGCAGGCTGTGACCAACCCCTCGCATTTCCAATTGAAATCTTTTCTCAATCCGGTCCAGGTCCGTCGGATGATCAGATCAGTCACCGTGTTCAGAGGATTGATCTCGATCTCGAAATAGCAAAGTGAATCCCCGAAAGGATCCAGAAAAATCTCCACCACTTCTTCTTCCCACAGTGCGTCGTCCCGCCTTGTCTTTGTGGCCCATGGATTTGGATCCTGACATTGGTAAAGGCCGTGGAGAAAATCCCCGCTCCAGCCGAGACGGACTTCCGTCCCCCATTGAGGCGGCCGTCCGGACAGGTTCTCGCGCAGAGAAATTCTGGCGCAATTGGCCCAGACCCCGTTCAAGGCGTCGAGCGAAGATAAGTCCCAACGGTCTGTTTTCGGGCAGAGCATTTCAGGCAACCGCCCACCCGGGTGATGCCCTTCACGCGCTGAACCTTCTATCATAGATTGCGGAAATGCCGGCTAATTTCAGGTCTTTCTGCCCGGGCGATGATCGTCCATGAGCGCGCCAAACTGGTCGAAGAAATAGCTTGCGTCATGTGGGCCTGGGGAAGCCTCGGGATGATATTGGACGCTGAAAATAGGGTATTCCTGGTGCCGCATCCCCTCCACAGTCTGATCGTTGAGATTGATGTGTGTCACTTCCACGTTCGCCGGCAAAGAGGCGGCGTCGATCGCAAATCCATGGTTTTGGGAGGTAATGGAAACCTTACCGCTTCTCAGGTCCTTAACCGGCTGATTGCCTCCGCGGTGCCCGAATTTGAGTTTGAATTCTTTTCCTCCGTATGCCAGGCCGAGCAACTGGTGTCCGAGACAAATACCAAAAATCGGGCTGCGGCCGAAAAGCTTCCTGAGCTCATCGGACAAGTAAGGCAATGCGCCTGGATCGCCGGGGCCGTTTGAGAGAAAAATTCCATCTGGTTTCATCGCAAGAACATCCTCTGCCTTGGTGGTTGCGGGCACTACCGACACTTTGCACCCATGCTGACGCAGTCTTCGCAGGATGTTATATTTGATGCCGTAATCGTAGGCCACGACATGATGTCGGATCGGCGGAAGCGATTTGAGAACCTGGCCGTTCTCGAGCACTTCACCCGAGTGCTCAGCCGAACCTTTGACGATCGTCCAATCGCGGCTGAGTTTGTCATCAGGATCCCATTCGTACGGCTCTTGAGTCGTCACCTCCTTCACGTAGTCGGCGCCTCGCATACCTGGAGAACTCAGCGCGCGTTGGACGGCTTCCTCCTCCGTCAGTTCGGAGCTGAGGCAAGCCCGCATGGCTCCCCGAACCCTGAGGTGCTTGGTCAAGGCCCGCGTATCGATTCCTTGAATCCCGCAGATGTTCCATTTTTTCAGGTAATCATCCAGTGAGCCGCTCGCCCGCCAATTGCTCGTGATAGGCGAGAGTTCGCCGACCACAAATCCGCGGACATGTGGTTCGCGGCTTTCCGAGTCGAGCGTATTCACGCCATAATTCCCGATCAGCGGATAAGTCATGGTGACGATTTGACCGCGATAGGAAGGATCAGTCAGCACCTCTTGGTAGCCGGTCATGGAAGTGTTGAAACAAATTTCACCGACACTCGTGCCTTCTGCTCCAAAACTTTCTCCGTGAAAGGTGCGCCCATCTTCGAGGACAATAAGAGCCTGCTTCATTTCGGGCGAGAATATGGAAACGAATTAGCCAACTTCCAAGTGGAAGTTACCATGAAAGTTGATTCCAGTAGGTCACCGCCCCATTGTGGTTCCTGACAAATTGAACGGATCCATCTTGCGAAACGACAATGGCCAGGCATCTCGGATAGCCACGACAAAATCGGTACACCGCTCGATGCCGGGTCCCGACATTGTCGAGCGGTTCATTGGCCCAGATCTCGCCCTCCAGGTCGAGAGCGTGCCGCACGCTTTTCAGGCCCGGCGCTTCATATCGTAATTCGGCACCGAACCCGACCAGGTCCAGGGCTTGGGTGACGACTAGTGCACCATCCACCGCCATCAAATCTGCCAGAAAGTGTGCGAAATCGAATAGTGCCTCGTCCATATCGCTTAGTTCGGTGTCCAGGAGTGTCTGGTACTCCGTCCATCCGGCGTTGGGTCTGCGATGATGGCTGGCCAGTTTCGCGAGGCGAATGATCGCCTGCCTTAGCATTCGCGCGTAACGCCTTCGAGCAGGACAATCACCGATCAAATATTTGAAACGCAGCGCGGCTTCAGGTGTGCGGATCAGCGCTTCGTCATCCGGGTGAACGATCACCAGCGTTCCTCCGTGACGGCCGTTCCGCACCACCGAAAGTGCGCGAAGGACGATGTTATAGGTCATCATCCTGACAAAATCGACGTCCACCGGGACGTATTTGGCGTCCGTGTGTTCGCCAAATGCCTCATTCAAAAAACTGCTGCGGACTTGCGAAAACACCGCTTGCAGCCATTTCGACTCAAATAAATCAAAGGCTCGGGATTCGATTCGACCTCCCGCCAGGGTAGCGATTCGATTCCTGCCGAGGTGAATGGTGAGTCGGCCTGGACCGAGAGAATGGATGACCAGCGAGTCTGGTTCGGGCGCTCCATGGTAACGGCCTCCGGCGAGACTGCTCAGCCAGCGTGTACCGGAAATGACCATCCCCCAGATTTGGAGATCATGGTGGACGCTTCGGCACACCCCGATCATCGAACGGAAAAACAGCGCGGCCATCGAAAGACGTCGAATTTCTTGTTCGTTAAACGGTCGCGGGCGATCCAGGTGCAGCGGCATCAGACCGCTCGGAGGTCCCTCATCTGGCGGCAGTGAACCCGGATCCTCAAAAATCATCCTGAAGGTTACCTGTCGATCCTCGTCGCGCAGCAAACTCGCGTGGTAGGAAATGTCGAAGAGCTTCCGAAGATGATGATCCTGCGGCAATTTCGCCAGACGATCCTTCGGCCAGACTTTTTTCACCAGATCGGCCAGTTGTGCAGGATAAGAGTACCCGAGGTAACTTTGGAGCTGTTGGGTCATGAAAAAAATCTTGAGGCCGAGTGATTGGCTAAAAAAGGAATGCTTAGTATGCTGCGATTCTACGAAAATTCAAAGAGCGCAGAGCACCGATGAAGGCTCTTGGTCGTGACAGTGTCCTGTCCTGCACTGATTGCGGGCTGACTGTCGACCAAGCAGGCAGATGTCTTACCCTGCCCGACGAACCTTCGCCCTGTCATCCTCACAACCCCTCGATATCCACAAAGCGAACGAAGCTTCCCAAGGCCGGCCAGCCGTCATGATGCCAAGTGAGAGGCGGATTTTGCATCTGGCCAATCCGGCAGATCCGCTGCGCTCCTAAACGAATCCCAAAATGGACCAACTCCCGGTTCATCGGAAAGAGTCCGATCGTGCTGATCAACCGTCGAATGGGCAGCAGGATCAATTCGGCGTCCGGCGGCATCGGTTTGATAAAGATCGTTCCGTGCAATGGGTTGGTGACCAGCACGGGCTCCGGGTCGTGAATCACCACCCAGTCTAGATTTCCGCGGCTTTCCCATAGGAAGACGCCCGATGTGGTAGCCGCGCGAAACTTCCACTCTTCGCGAAACGCGCGCAGCGCCCCTGCGGTCTCACGATCTCGCGCGGATGCAAATTGTTGTCGTGGACGTTGCTTTTCGAGCTGATGGGAGAGTTGCAAGGCGAACTCTGCCGAATCACCGACCACGTAATAAAATTGCGGTGACAGGCAGCCCAACTGATCAAAGGGAAAGACGTCGCGAGCGATCCCTTCTGCGATCTGGGGATCGCATTGGCCCCAGATCAACCCCAGGCTGACTTTTTGCCCATGTGCCAGGAACCGCTGAGATGGGAGAACCCTTTGTGAAAACTCCCGTATTGTCTGGTCAGAGCCAAACACCACAATGACCTCAGCCTCCTCCATCCAGTGGGGAAGAAGTTCGGTGGCCATCTCCGGCCGGAGTTCTTTCGGCAACGCGCCGACAAAAATGTCCAATTCTGGAATTCCCTGGTGTGGCAACTTTATCCAATTGGTGGCGCCGACAATCACGCCACGAATCAGGCTTTGCAAAGCCGCGTGCGGCGTGTTTCCGCTGACAATATGTAAGATGGGACTGAGTGGATAGGTCTGACAGTGCTGGCTCCCATACGGTTGCGGCTTGGGATCGCTTAGATATTGGCCGAGCTCCAGCTCGATCCAGCGAGAGATGTTTTCGAAGGTAAGGTCGACCAGCCAGAAAACCTGCGCGGCGGCAGCAACGAGGGAGGCGATGCGGTCATCCAGTCTCATCCGCGCGCCAAGTGCATCAGCTCGTCAACAGCTCGCGAGCAACCGCGCGGGAGCGCCTGAGGATCGCGTCCGAGCAGCAAAAAGCCTCCGTCAGGCTGAGCGATCGCCAGATCCTGTGTCAGAACAGCGAGTACAGACCACAAATTTGCCAAGTCAAGAATACGCAATAGCCCGACCTTTCCACGGGAAGCTTCCTGGTTGGTCTCCGGGTCGATGATCTGGAATCTCACCCAAGGCGGGGCTTGGTGCGAGCGGCCGACACCACGGGAATAAAACTGCGAGCTCAACTCGGTCATTCCGTACTCATTCCAAATCGAGTCGGCCTCGACGCCTAGACGGAGCGACAGCTTTTCGTACAAATCGCCCTTCGCAACATCACGTCCGCTCCCTTTGAATCCGCCAGTTTCCATCACCATACTGCCCGGAGGCAAGGCGAAGTCGAGATCCGGAGCTTTTTCAAACAAATTAAGGTAGGCCAAGGCCGTACCGACCAAGGTCACGGCTTCATGACGGTGGCTGAGTTGTTCGCGCAGCCGATTGAAGTCGAGACCACCGTCCTGCGAGATGACAAACCGCTCGCGCTCGAAGCCCGCGAGGATGGCTCCCATGCGACTCAGCGAGGAAAACGGGGCGTCTTCGGGATGCTGCATTAAGAGGATGGATCGATGTCGCGGTAGCCGAAAATAATCCCAGCCCCGTTGCACCGCAGCCTCGTACAAGCGTAAGGACGGAAAGTGGTGCTTCCCATGGCCTTCTCCAGTGGTCCCGCTGGTCCGAAACTCCGTCTGAGTCTCTTGCACCGGAAAGGACCGGATGTCGGATCGTTTAAACGCAATTTGCGGGACTGCCGGGATCCGTTCCCAGGAATCGACTTGTTCCGGCGTCCCGAGATACTCGCAATACTGAGCGTAGACCGGATTTGCCCGTCGCTGGTAATTGAAGATCGATAGTGCTAAAGACTCGAATCTTTCCTCCGCGGGTTCACTCAGAAAGCGCAGGACTTCCAACTCGATCGCGCTGTTGCCTGAATATTTCACGAATGCTTTGGATCGTCAGATTTCCGGGGTAGTGAAATCCGCGGGTCCGTGGCTAAAGCTTCATCCAATATTGACCAACCCGTCTCGTCCATTGCTTGAAAGGCATGAAGGTAAAGGGCTACCGCCTCGGGGGAGCGCTTTTCGAGCAGTTTGCTGATAGTTTCGTTTAGCTTGTCGCGAGACGGAGCTGCCGGCAAGTTGTCGACGACGCCTTTCCCATCATGCTCGATCCCAAGAGAATCGAGAAATTCGCAAATCATCTCCCGCTGAGCCCCCAACAACCAGATTTGCAGCAGCTGCATCGTGAGGTCATCGGCGCTTTTCAGTGAAAGCGCCTGATGCAGCCAGAGATGCCGTTCTTGTCTCGGTTTTCGCTCAATAAAGATCGGTCGGAGCTTTCGACGCGAAGCGATGTTCTGCACCATCGCTTTATAGACCGGTTTTTCGAACTCAAGCAGGTAAGCAAATATCTCGTTCGTCAGCTCCGGAGAAAGCTTGCCGAACACTTCATAACACTTCATGGGGGTGAAAAAACAGGAGTTCAGGAGTTGCAGGAGTTCAGGAGTTCAGAATCCGGATCCGGACTGCCGGACCGATGTTGCGCAACCATTCTGCAACTCCTGAACTCCTGCAACTCCTGAACTCCTGAATTGAATCCTGTCATTTGCTCCCCCTTCGATCTGTGTGATGCTGCAGAGTTCAGGAAATGGATAAGAAGCCGTCGGTTTTCAATCTCACGTTATCAGGACTGGAAGCATGGGCTGCCACACGCCGGGAGCCTCTTTACCGGGCTAAACAGGTTCTTCAATGGCTTTACCAAAAGAGAATTTCCCGATTTCGCGAGATGTCGGACCTATCCGAACGATTGCGCGATGAGCTCGACCAGGAGTTTCTCCTGGATCCGCTGGCTTGCGTGCGGAAGACGGGCTCAAACGATACGACGCAGAAATTTCTCTTTGCCCTGAGAGACCAGAGTTTCATCGAATCCGTTTTAATTCCCGCGAGCCCCGCGTTGTACGGCTCCCCGTCGGACCGAAAAACACTCTGTGTTTCGACGCAGGTGGGCTGTGCCTACGGTTGCAAGTTCTGCGCAAGCGGATTGGAGGGATGGACGAGAAATCTGGAGCCAGGGGAGATGGTGGAACAGATCCTGCAAGTCGAGGCTCTCAGCGGCGAGAAGATTAACAATATCGTGTTCATGGGGATGGGAGAACCTCTGGCCAACTATCAAAATCTTTTGCAGGCGATTGAGATCATCAGAGCTCCCTGGGGCATCGGAATCGGAGCGCGGCATATCACGATTTCGACCAGCGGCCTGGCCCCTCGGATCCGCGAACTGGCCGATCAACCGCTTCAGATTCGTCTGGCCGTCTCCCTCCACGGGGCGACGGATGCGGTGCGCGAGAAGATTATGCCGATCAACCGCAAGTTTAATCTCGCGACCTTGATGGATGCCTGCGCATATTACGGTGAAAAGAAGCACCAGCGGATTACGTTCGAATATATCCTGATTGAGAACGTCAACGATGGGCTCGATCAGGTGATGGAGTTGGCCGGTCTGGCAAGAAGGCTGGAGGCAAAAATTAACTTGATCCCGTATAACACTGTCGAGGGTTTAAGCTGGAAGCGTCCCTCCCAGACGCGACAGCAGACTTTTTATCGCGCTCTCCGCAAAAGCGGAGTGGATGCCACCATCAGGCGTGAAAAAGGACATGACATTGATGCCGCCTGTGGTCAGCTTCGCCTGCAGACAATGCAAGACAAAAACTTTGCAGGTTCCAATAACCTGAGATAAGAACGGCGTATGGCTGATTTCTACGATGAGCCAGAGCGTGCTTGGGACGAGTACGATTGGGAGCGGTTTCTCCAACAGCAAGATAGCAAAACTGAACGTTATATGGAGCTGTTCGAGAAATATATCGATGACCCGAATCGTGATCAGATTATCGCTCAGGAGATGGGTTGGACCCATTTGCTCGATCAGCCCAGTGAAGAAATTGAGGAGATCGAGTTCGAATCCGATTTCGAGGTCGAGGAGGAGGGAGAAGAAGAGACTCAGGAAGTCTTTGAATCCCACCCCCTCTATCAAAACGCATTTTCTCTGACAGTCTGGATCGATCAGCTGTTTGACGAAGTTCCCAGTGTCGCTTCGAGCCCCCTTGGCGTTAAATTGGCGTCGCACGTGGCGGTTGCCAGCGCCAAACTGGCGGCTGCTCTCAGCGACCATGAAACCGAAGAAATCGGGATGACGATCGCTTACCTGAAGCGGGCGCTTCGAGCTATATCAACAGCAGTCGAGGCCGCGACCCAGATGAGCCACGATGGTAGTCTTAAAATCCGCCAATTTGAGGAGCTTTATGAGCGCCTCTTCCAGGTCAGGGATAGTATCATCGTCATGATGGGCGATCTTCGGGCCGAATGGCGAAGGCGTTACGGATCCTAAATCGGACAACCGGGAATTTTTGCCGTTGAATGAACTTGACGAACGCGCGTCTAAACTAGAGGCGAGTCACAGTTCTAATGATTCAGTCGAGCCAGACGACCGTGTCTTGGTGAAACGATGTCAGGCTGGAGATTCAAGCGCTTTTAACGATCTGGTCCTCCGTTATCGAAATAAGGCTTTTATGATGGTCTACGGGATGGTCCAGAACGAACAAGACGCTTGGGATCTCGCTCAGGAAGGGTTCCTGAAGGCTTGGAAATCGATTCACCGCTTTAAGGGGGAATCCTCTTTTTATACTTGGCTCTATCGAATCATGACCAACGTGACGATCGACGCGCTTCGCCGGAAAGGTATTCATGGCGAGGCGGAATTCGACGACCGGATTGCACCTGCCCACGTGGATCCGGGCTCGCGAACAACCCCTTCAGCCGTCCCTCTTCCCCATATAAAACTTGAACAAAATGAAATACGCCAGCGAATCGATGAGGCAATCAGGAAACTCTCTCCCGAACACCGCGCAGTGATCGTCATGAAGGAAATCGAAGACTTGCAATACAGCGAAATTGCGGAAATTCTCAATTGTTCCCTCGGCACCGTGATGTCGCGGCTATTCTACGCCCGAAAGAAATTACAGATCCTCCTGCAAGACGTGTATGAAAACCTTTGAGCAAAAATTCACCGCTTGGCTTGATGGCACGCTCAGCAGCCAGGAGTTGCAGTCCTTCGAAAGCGAGCACCCTTCAATTCTGCACGAAAAAGCCGATTTCCTGAAGCTCAAGAGCTTGTTGAGACAAAGTATGTGCCGTCCCGAACTCGAGAATCCTGATTTCTTCAGTTCTCGGATCATGGAACAGATCAGCCAGGAGCGGAGTACCTCAATCAGGTCATCTCGCTGGTGGTGGTTTGGCCTGCCGCGGCTCGCATGGGGCGGCATCTTTACTTTGAGCGCGGGCTTCGCCCTTTTTTTGGCCCTCATTCCGCGCGGGGATCTTTCTGACCCGCGTACTAAATATGTGGCGGAAGTCTTAAAGACAAAAACGCAAGATCACAAAGTAAAGGCCACTGTCGAGAACCAGAAAGATCTGACCGTCCTCAAGCTTGAAGGACCTCGATAAAGCCGGCCCGCGTTTTGCCCTCCGTCGTTCGAGTCTTTTTCCCGGACGAGACCCGAACTCGGTCATCGCATCCGTATAGCCAGGTAACTGATTCGCCGGACCTTGAGCGTACGTCGGCCGACTTTTTGCCGGTACTCGACCTCTTTCAGAATGACGAGTGCATTCGCTCCTTTTTGCGCGGCAGCTTCGCGCGCCCCTTTGATCGCTGAAGCGAGTTGCTCGCCTACTTCGCCGGCGACGGTGATGATTGCTAGCTTGTCATAAGAACCTTGAGGAAGGCGGTTCAACTCCCGAAGCGCACTCTCGGAGGTCGCAGGATAGGTCACCGGCGGTGGCGGCGCCGTTTTGTGTGCCGCGCAGCCGGCAAGCATCAGCGATGTGGCCAGCCATGCGGTCAATGGGCGGCATGGCAAATGGTTGAGTGGAGTGAAACGCACAACGTCCAGGTCCGATCAGAATATTGAACTTCCTAATATCTCGTCGGCGTTCGCATTTGGCGCCAATGATTCCTCTGCAGACCCCTTGACCTCTTTGGAAGTTCACGGCAGACGCGCAAACAGCGGGCTCACCGGCCCGTCTCTGCGTCGGTAGCTTCCTGGCCGGTGGATTGAGCGAGCGATTGCTTTGCGGGAGGTTCCAGATCCTTCTTCTGGCGACTTGGCGCCGGGCATAGTAGACTCCGCCGGTCAATCGGTAGAGGCGCTGTGGATTGTCGGGAGAGAACAAGGTTGAGTGTTCTCCTTAGTACTGCAAAATAGGGGTTTAAGGGCCTATAGCTCAGCGGTTAGAGCAGGGGACTCATAATCCCTTGGTCGTCGGTTCGAATCCGACTGGGCCCAAACGACTTACGCAAAACTTGACCACACCCCTTGCCTACATGATGGCTAGATGGGCTATCGTCGTTCAAGTGTGCCAAATCTTTATCGGGATGAGCGGACAGAGATTTACTACGTCCGAACCAAAGTGCACGGGCGGAGGCTAAGATTGCCGAGCGCTGAACAGTTCGCGGACATTCTGGTAAACATCGAGTCCTCAGGCGCCTGGTGCGCATATGATGCAGCCTACCAGGCTCGATTCCTGGCGTACAGCGGTTGCCGTATCCAGGAGGCGGCGAATGTGAAGCGCGATGACGTCGACCTGGAAGCCGAGCGATACGCATCTCCGGCGATCCAGTGCAGGGAACTAAGAATATCGTATCTCGCACAATCCCGATCAATCCAGCCATGCACGTCTGTGTGCGCGACAGTTGGAAGACAGACGCGAACCCCGGGATCCGGAACGGCCAGGGAAAGGGTATCTGCTCAAACTGACCGAATGCCGTGAAGCTCTCGCGAATGCGTGCGCAAAGACTGGAGTGCCCAAGATCGGACATCACGATTTGTGGCACTTGTTCACTACGCGAGCGATCGAGGCCCAGATACCGGTTCCGACCGTAGCGAGGTGGCTTGGTCACAAGGATGGCGGAGCGTACTGATGCGAACTTCCTCCCACCTTCTTGATGCGCATTCCATTCCGGGTCAGATCCCTTCAAGTAAATCGTGGACTAACCCAGCTTTTTTTCAGGAAAATCGTAGACCATTTGTACTCTCCTCTGCAAAGAGTACGCCGTAGTTGATACTACACCTCAGACAGCGCCTGAGAGCTTCAAATCGGTTTTTATTGGACAGGAGCGCTTACGGAGTTTCCAGTCTCTTGCCTTTCACCTCGTCGTTGTCGCTGTCCAGCACCTTCCAATTTGTATCCAAGAATTCCACCTGGCACTCGCGGGCCGTGAACTCGTTCCCTGGGTCGGACAAAGTCATGGTGCTATGGACTCGCATGTATCCGTTCACTTCACCTTCCTTCAATAACACCGCGTAAAACGTCAGTTTGAACTCACTGTCGCCCGTTTGGGCCCAGCGGCCGTATCCGGGACCACGCTCATCCGAACCAAGGCCTGGCGGAAACTTGGTGTTACCGGCCGTAGTAAAGCTGCCGTCCCCGCCAAAGCTCGCAATGCTCAGTAGAGCCGATGGTTGCACGCCCCCAGCGGATATCTTCACTTCCCACACCCCCACCAACGTCTTTTTCTCAGCCGTCTGTGCAACCAACATAACCGGAATGGTCACGCACAAGACAGCCAGCCCGATCAATCCCTTTTTTCTGGTGATACTCATACGCCGAAAAAGTGTCGCATTCGGGTCCAATATATTGTTCGGTTTTCAACCTGGCCTTCGATCATCCGCCAGCTTGAACGCCAACTCTGTTTGCCATCTTGCTGAATTTGGCTCCTCCCTCGGGTCGGTGAGGTAGTGCTCGATACGCGCCCGCCAGCCCTCGCCTCTGGCACCTGTGGCCCACTTGTCCCAGACGATGCCTTTATTCTGCGCCCAAGCCAGCAAATCAGCCGTCGCCTGCATGAGCCCTTCGTAAGGGCCGGTGTAGACAATCGTCGCGTACCGGCCCGCCGGAAGAGTGTCTGCCGTGATGCGGTTATCGCCTGTCACGGGCGTCGCGACCGGAACGCCTACGTCGATCTCCAACTTGGCCGCCATATCAATAACGCGGTAGCGCCACAGAGGCGCACCACCCGGCTTTAAGCCCTTGTTTGCCAACCAGCCATACACTTCACCCCAGAGCGGCGGAAGCAGTACTCCTAATTCTTGCATAGTGACCTGGGTTCGAATCCCCACATAGTGTTGGTCATTGCGATCTTCAATCTTTGGTTCAGTGATCATTTTGTTTCCTTTTTCGAGATTCTGCAGACACATTTAGTTAGATTTTCGCAGTGGGAACTTGAATTTCAGTGACATAAGAGTCGTCATCCTGGCGCAGCGGTTCTCCGCACTGCAGATAAATTTCGCGAATCGGTCCATGGACCTGATATCCGTTCGCTTCGACCCATTTTAGAACCGTCTGATAGCTTTGCGACAGCGTGTTGTAGGCACCATGGTGAATGACGCTTGCACTTTGGTCGTTGGCAGATCGGCGCATCGTACTGTGGGCAGCCCCCGATATTTCTCGTCGACCGGAACACAAGCCTCGCCGTCCACGTCTTGATCCTTGTGTTCGTCGTCGTGCCAGATCGCGAAGCACGGACCTCTCGTGGCCGAGTATGGGAGAACGCGGAAAAGCGCCGCGAATAGCTGGCCGATCTGATGGTATGCGGGGATCGTCTTTCGGATCGATGCGAACCGTTGAGCTGCGGTATCTTTAGTGATGACCGCGTCTGTATTGACGGTGTTCTCCTGGTGAATGAGCTGAATAAGGGCCTCGACTCGGTCTAGGCGCTCCTGCTCTTTGAGAAGCCGCTGCTGCTGTTCAGCCCGGCGCAACCGCAGCATTCCACGGAGTTCTTCTATAGATAGATCAGCCTCGAGAACGTACCCGATCTGGTCCAAGGAAAATCCGAGATCGCGCAGCGCCAGAATCCGATGCAACTGACGAAGCTGAGCCACCGAGTAGTAACGATAGCCAGACACCTCGTCGACCTGAGTCGGTTTCAACAAGGCGACTTCATCGTAGTAACGCAGGGTTTTTACCGAGACCTGGCTCAATCTCGAGAAGTCTCCGATCTTCAACATAGCCCCCTCGTACGCCCTCCAGCGAGGGGAGAGTCAAGCGAAAATCAGCGATTTACTGCGCAACAACGGCCCAGTCTTTCATCTTCAGCCAGAAACACAACGAGCACGTCTAAACAAATTTCGCCGCCTTATCCAGAGCTTTCCAAAATCGCCTGGTGTGATTGCCCAAACCTCTCCGTTCTTTTTTTAAACACTGTCCGATCGAACCAGCGCGCGGCCGTCGCTAACTCTCGCAACGTCTCATCTCTTTCAGCCACTGCTTGCTGCGGTCTCGCTCAACAATCCTCCTAGTATGACCTCATATTCTAGAACTAGCCGGAACCCAACGGTAATGACACGCCCACCAAACGATAAAAGGTTAGCGACCAAGCCATTGAGCCATCCCTATTGATGCGGGCGCAGTTGGCTGAAATCCATACTGCGGATACAGTGGTTTTGCCTTCCCATCGG
This sequence comes from uncultured Verrucomicrobiae bacterium, assembly GCA_963793135.1. Lineage (GTDB taxonomy): Bacteria > Verrucomicrobiota > Verrucomicrobiia > Chthoniobacterales > JAFAMB01 > JAFAMB01. The sequence continues at coordinate 198,822 of CAWBYX010000019.1, read as the reverse complement.
TGTTTACCTCCAAAGTTCCTCCATTCTCCAGGTGGTTGGTAATGCCAGTGGCCCTGAAAGAACGGGGAGAATAATCGCCCACAATGCTGGCGATTCTCACGCTCTGGAGCGCCCTATTGGCTATTGGCGATGTGATTCGAGGAGCCGACATCCGCTTGGAGTCGGGGCTCGGTCGTACTTATTATAAAACTTAACGGTCTGGCGCAGTGCTGAGATCTATCTGCCATTTGTAGACCAAAGGCCCGGCGGGCGTAAAAGCGACCGAGGGCAGATAACGCCGTTCTAGGTCTTGGGTCGAGGCTGGAGTAAACAAGTCCCGGAGCCACGTGCGCGCCGTAGCCAGAAAGCTATGCGATCCTCCCTGAACTGCCGCAGCCAGAACGATAGAAGTCGCCGAAGACTGAGTTGTCACGGCGCCGTTCATTGATAGCCACGAAGCAGCAGAGGCTTGAGTAGGCAAAGAAGTTGTATTCATCGGCCGGAGTTCCTCGCGTTGTTGGGCTAGTTGCGCTCAACGCGCCTCATGAAGACCGTGCTGAAACTCGTCCGACAAATCCTTGAGCGGCTGTGAATTGTCGGATTGTTCCACAACGTCGCCGCGCTTCAAAAGAAGCATGAAGGCAAGCATGTGGGCGGTGAGCAGTATCGGGACAAAAAGGGCTGGAATGTAGATTCCGGCACCGAAGAGTCCCACATCGGCAACTTGAGTCACGCCTTTATAGTAGGCGTTCAAAAGATCGGCCGTGCCCCAGAGATTCAAGATCCAGACGATTGGAATTGCAATCGCCCAACGCCACGTGAGCGCTGCAATCGAAAAAAGCGCCAAAACTGCGGCGACGAAATCGCCCCATGCTATTTGGTCACCGACCGCAGAGCTGAGTACGGGAGATACGAATCCAGTCACGATAAAGTTCATCCCCAAAAATCGAAACGCATGCAGAGAGGCAAGGATTCGTAATGCCCTGTATCGGGGCAACGAACGAAGCCTTGGCCACACGTAGAGGTTGGCCACTACGAAGCTGGCGATGAAGGCGCCGATAACGCTCAGAACGAAGGGAAGATTGAAATTATTTGGTTTGAGCGAGGGCAACTGGGAGTGCGCCACAGATGCCGCCGGGAGCATGGACATTAGTAAAGGGATCATAAATTTCATTGGTTCACCTCTTGATCAGTCTGGTATCGTTCTGCTTCTTGGAAAGAGTACTATCGTACGCTTTCGGACGAAAAAAATTTTTACTCTTCAGCGAAGCACTTTATGAAAAAATTCCTCGCCTCCATCAACATCTGTTCACGTCTTTGGGGGGACAAGGTCATCCGGACCGCAGTCAGCACCCCAGCCATACTTGGGAACAACAGCTGAAATTTTGCCACTTTTTCTTCTCGCGTCTGACCAGGAACAAATGGCAGTAGCCGCTCACGATACGCTTCTCGCGACACCTCAATCCGTCTTCGCACGGACAAGGGCTTTCGTGCGAGCTCTGGCCCGAGCGCGGAGATCACACAACCCATTCCTGGGGAATTCGCGTGGCGTGGGCTCAGATAATGTTCGATGATGGCCCGCAGAGCTTTACCTTCGGGCGCGGACTTTGCAATTTCCAGCATGCCGCTTCCCATCTCGTCGAATGCCCGTGCCACCGCTTCGACGAACAGATCGTCCTTGCTCTCAAAATGCCGGTAGAAGCCCCCTTTAGTCAGGCCTACCTTCTTCATCATCGTCCCGATGCCGCTGCTGTCACCGCCGTGCTCGCGGAAAGAGCGAGCGGCCACGGAAAGAATGTTCTCGTGATTCTGCGCTTTGTGTTCCAGCGAGTATCGCACGACGTAAGAGTACGGCCGTACTCTACCGCCTGTCAAGGCCAAAATTGATCCTGCTAACAGAATGTTATAAAGACCATTATCAGATTCTAAAGTAATCGTTTAGCTGTCTCGACGTGATAGGCGAAGAACGTCCGGCCGGTCTGGTATCATGATAGCGATGATCGCCTATCTCACTTTGCTACCCTAGAAAATTGCGCAACGGTTGGTCCCGGATTCGATGACTTGCTTTCTATTCAGCCGCGGTCTTGTCCATTTGGACGGCGGAAGGCTTTTGGTGGACAGCATGCTTTCCGGGTGGGAAAGACGCGCATCGAGGAAAGCATGTTGGACGAAATTGAACTACCGCGATTTAATCTAGCTGATCGTAAGAGGTTGGAAACATGCAAAAGAATCGCATCCAGCAACTTTACAGAAGGCGAGCTGCCACATACGACTCGGAGTTAATACTTCTTCATCTATTGGGATTTTGGGAAGGCCGATACCGAAGCGCAGCAATTGAAGCATTGAAACTCTATGAACATTTACGTCAGAAACCGTGGGAAACCATGAGTAGATACTTTAGGAACGTATCGATCAGGGAATTCTATGCCGGTGCCATTTACATGGCGGCAGGCGACAAATAGTCTGTTCCGCAGACTGTCGGTTGCGCAAAAGCGCGAGAGGAAAGCATGAAGCTAGTCGCGTTGACTTATGGCACGGAAGGCGACACCCGGCCGGTGGCAGCGCTCTGTCGCGCACTGATGAATGCCGGTTATGATGTGACCTTGTTGGCCGACCGCGGAACGTTGGGCAGCGCTCGCGATCTCGGTGTCCCCCACACGGCGCTCGCGGGCGACATTCGCGGAACATTGCAATCGATCAGCAGCATTTCATCGTTCGTTGCGGGGAAGAACAGCCTGAACGCTACCGTACGGGCGCTCGCACGCATCGCCAACGAGAACGCTGACGCCTGGATGCGTCAGGTGCTCGAAGTCGCAGGGGCAGCGACGGGCTGATCGTTGCTGGTCTCGCTGCGTTCATCGGTTTCTCCGCGGCTGAGAAACTGGGCGTTCCGGTTATCGGCGCCGGAATGATTCCGCTGACGCCGACCTCCGCGTTCCCATCGCCGTTCCTGCCCCCGCGTTCGACGCCGCGATGGCTCAATCGTTTCAGCTATCGTCTGGTCGCCGAATTGCTGTGGCGGGCCTTTCGCAACGCCACCAATGCGGCGCGCGCGAAGGTGGGATTGCCGCCCGGGCGCAAGATCTGGTCCGGTCATTCCATGCTTTATGGGATCTCTCCAAGCCTTCTGCCGCAACCGTCAGATTGGCCGGACAACGCCCGCATGTGCGGGCAGTGGGTGAGCCCAGTACGCGAGTGGGAGGCCCCTCTATCGCTGCAAAGTTTTCTGTCCGCGGGCGACGCGCCGATCTACGTGGGATTCGGCAGCATGCTAGGTTTCGATCAGCGCGCGCTGCTCGACATCGTGATTGCTGCTGTAGGCGGCCAGCGAGCCCTTTTCTATCCAGGCTGGAGCGGCGCGGATTCGCTGAGGCTCCCACAGAATTTCTGCGTCATTGGCGATACCCCGCACGACTGGCTGTTCCCTCGTACGTCCCTGGTGGTTCATCACGGCGGGTCCGGGACCACGCATTCTGCAGCTCGTGCGGGTGTACCTTCGGTCGTTCTGCCCTTCGCAGCAGATCAGTTCTTCTGGGCCGAGCAGTTACGCCAGCGAGGCATAGCGCCCGCAGCGGCGAGCGCCCAGAAGGTCACGGCCGCCACCTTGTCTCATGCGATCGCCCTTACCCAGTCGACAGAGATGCGGGAGCGAGCTTCGTCGTCGGCGCAAAGATGCGGCGCGGAAGATGGCCTGGCAGAGGCTGTCGGGAGCGTTCACTCCCTGATGGCAGGTTACCCTTTGAACCGTCAACTGTCGCCAACAGAACTTGATGACGACCTCTGACGAAACTAAAATCATCTATTGAATGAAAACGATTTGTATTTATCGCAATCCGGACTGTCAAAGATGCGCTAGGCTTGCGCGAGTGGGGCATCTGCTCGATTGGCGCGATCGCCTGGTGACTTCTACTGCGACTCCAAAGACTGGACCGCTGCGCCAGGGAGAGATAGTCGTCGAGGAACTCGCGAGTGGAAACTTCCATCGCGGCGCTGCCGCTTTCGATTTGATTGCTCGGCAAATCCCACTTTACGCTCCCATCAGACTGCTGCTCCGGTTTTCTTCCTTCCGGCGTTATATCGACCGTGAATTGAGCGGATGTGATGGCGCAAGTTGTGAGATACCAGCGGCAGCCGATCGCACCGAAGCGCCGACCAATCATAGGCCGTAAGTTATAGAAACGTCTTCGCGACATGGGCACAGGCCTCAGCCCATTCCGACCGCCATCAAAACGAGAGACAAAGTGCAAAGTACTGCACGTATATTGTTTGCCGCTTGCAACTTCAGTCGCTCCTCTCCCAACTGAATTGAATCACTGCCTTCGAGAGCGATAACTCTTTTGTAGACGGGAAGACTGAGGGCCTTTGAGATAATAGAGGATAGAGTAAAGACAACCAGGCCGGCGGCGAACCAGGAATCCAGCGGCGCTGACTTTGGACGTCCCTGCTGCTGCTCTTCGGTCCTGTACTTCATTTTTTTTCCTGGCGTACCTTCTATCGTGCCTATCACCTTTGAGATGCCGGAGCGCGTTTCTCAGACCAAGTTCAACCTCGAGCGTTGGGCCGAAATCTTGACGGATCCAGCCCTTGCGAAGCTCCCGAATCGGATTGAGACCGATCGTCATGGCCACATCCTTATGAGCCCGCCTCCAGCTTTCCGACACTCGCGTCGCCAGGGTCACGTTATCCATCTTCTGAATGAGCTTCTGCCTGGGGGTAGAACCTTGCCGGAGTGCCCGGTGTCTACCGCTGATGGCGTCAAGGCTATCGACGTGGCTTGGCTCGCTGCCAATCGCCCAGAGATCGCCGAAGATCCTCAAGTCCTCACCTGCGCTCCTGAAATCTGTATGGAGATTTTTTCTCCTTCCAATTCGCTTTCCGAAATCAACGAAAAGCGCACCTTGTACTTTGATGCCGGCGCGGCCGAAGTCTGGGTTTGCGCGGTTGACGGCTCTATTTCCTTTTTTGTTTCTCCTCATCATCAGTCACCTGCTTCTTCCATTTGCCCGGGCTTCTCTGACCGCATCCCGTGATCTCCCGTCCCGGCTTCGAGACCGTTCCAGTGTGCGCTAGTGCACCAAGTCAGTGACTGATGTAGTGGCGTTGCGATCAAAATGGGCCGCCGGCAAGGTGCGACGAAGGAGCATATCTGAATCGATACGTGACTGAGGAGCAACGCGGCCGCCTGCCCATTTTCATCGCAACCCTGCGGGCTGGGCGTCTTTTGGCCGGCTGCTTTGTCGCTCATCGGTCAAAGACCACAGCGGTTTTCTCCCTCTTTCGCTTCGCGCATCCAGCCAAAATTCGCAGCAGCGCCACTGCACTAGTCACTGACTTGGTGCACCAGTGGTGCGGGTGTTTGGGTAAATAGCGCGTACAAAAGATGCTGATTTTTGACGGATCCCGAGAAAGCGGAAACTCCTTCGCGAAACGGCTCATACAGATAATCAGTCGGGAAATCCCGCAGCAACCATCTATTCCGGCCATCAAGAGGCTGCAACACATCAAGGAGGACAAAGGGACGGGAAGAAGCCACTTCACGCTCCACGGTGTAATTGGGCTCAACCACCCAGCTCTCTTTAAAATAGATCTCCAGATTCGGCGCCAGAGCAGAAACGACCGGCATGGTAACAAACGAGCTCGGTGGGGGTGTCTCCATCGAATAAGAGGTGAGCACTCCAAAATCAAAACTCTCAAAGTCGCTCGAGAGAATTTGCCAGAATTCAGCCGATTCCCACCATCCATGAGCGAATTCGCAGTTGGCATCTGGTCGCCTAACGTCTAACACCCAGATGAGGCTTTAGTTAAGATTCGTGCCCTCCTCCATCGGAGTGCTTTACCATGCTTCTTTCGATGTCTATCTGACCGAAACGGATGTTTTTCAGCCTGATATTGTCATTATATTCAACGAGAACAGGCATATCCTTACGGACGCGGGTGCGGAAGGTCCACCGGATTTTGTGGTCGAGATATTATCTCCAAAGACGCGCTTGATCTGGAAAACAAGAAGAGAACCTATGCCAGGCTGGTGGTTGGACGAACGCACATTAGGTGGCCCAAAACGCAAAACCTGCGCCTGCTACAGCCTCTTAACAGATCCGGCCGAGCTTACCTGCGCTCGAGTGACCAGGCGGCTTTGGACCAACCCATCGGTTATCAACTGTTTCCGATGCAAGTTGGTAGCGCGAATCCGAGGAAAAACGGATGCGATCAGTCTGATTGTCAAGGCTGGCGTGAACGACAGTCATCCCGAAGGTGACAACATCGCCAATCTGGAACTCGGCTGTTAACCACCGACCGCCTAGCTTTTGACGTATCGTGACGGGGTTTCTCGCCAACCAACCGTCCCAGACACTCCGTTCCTTAGCCTTAGCTTCTTCTGCGCCTGGGCGGTTGCGACAATAACTGTCCACATCACGGCGCAAATAATTGCGCAGCAGGTCCGATTTCTTGTGAGAATCTTCCAGAATCATCAATCCACCAAGTTCAAGGGAGATGTCGCCGTACGGCACCCACATAGTAAAGACCTGCTTGGTGCCGCGCCCCATGTAGACGAGATCGCAATGCGGAGGAGTGCCCTTGCCTGGGCCAACCGGTCTGAACCAGGTGAAATCATAGTGACGTATTGACCCCCCAAGTAGTGTCCTGTAGAACTCTGTGACCTTTGGGCCGTAGATTAGGTTTTCGATCGCGCTGTTTCCGAACGCCAGATCCGGCCGAAAAGCTGTCCGCTCCTCGGGCTTAGCCACCCCTTCGAAGGCTGGATAATCCGGATGTAGTAGGCCTTCCGTACCGAGCCTTTTTGTGATTGAGTCTCGTGCCCGCAATACCGCGTCGCGGTCGAGAAATCCCTGGAGATACAGATAGCCTTCCTCCAACAGCCGTTCGCGCAACATTTTTGGGTCACGGATGATGCCCGTCGAACTTTTAAGAGATCCAAAGGCATCCTCACCAAGCTCGAGATTCAAGCCTGCAGACTTTGGGAGGAGCAGATTGGTGAATGACACGAATCAATTTAGGCCGGTAGTTTAATAGGAGCAATGGAATCATTGGCAAAACACCTGTGTGACTTGGTATTTTGGGAAGGTGCGCTCAGCGAGCCCGGCCATCGCGACGTGGTCATGGGAGCGATCGTGATGGTGCTTGAAGCAACGACCCTGAATCCGACGGATGCTTTCCGCTGATCAGTGCCCTCGCAACGTTGACAATGCTTTGCTTCGAGGATTAACTCTCTACCTCAAAGAAATGAGCTTGCCACGTCGGCGTGCCACGCGAGACTGAAGGCAGCTGCCGGGCTTTCAACGGAGGATCGAAAATGACCGAAATGCTCAGCGTTAACAAACGCGACATGGATCGCCGCCACTTCCTCAAGGTTGCCGGCGCAAGTATTGCGGCCGCGGTAATTCCCGCCGTTCCGGCGGTGGCCGAGGAGACGGTGAACCTCGTGCTATGGGCGTGGCTGCCCGATTTCCAGGCGCAAGTGGACCTTTTTGAGAAGGCGCACCCGAACATCAAAGTCAAGCTCATCAATTCCGGCCAGGGCCCCGCGGAGTACACCAACCTCCGCGCCGGGTTGAAGGCCAGGTCGGGCCTGCCGGATGTCTGTCACGTCGAATTCCAGGTGGTCAGGTCGTTCAAGCAACTGAACGCGCTTGCCGATATTGGCAAATGGGCCAACTCACATAAGAGCGAGTTCGCCGAATGGAGCTGGAATCAGGTCAGTGACGGCGACAAGGTTTACGCCATGCCATGGGACAGCGGCCCGCTTGGAATGCTGTACCGCAACGACGTCTTTGAGAAGCATGGGATTTCACTTCCGAAGACCTGGGACGAGTTTGCGGAGCAGGCGATCAAACTCCACGAGGCCGCGCCGGATACCTACCTGACCAACGCAATCTTTAACGATGGTGGTTGGGTGAACTCGCTTCTGTGGCAGGCGGGGTGGCGTCCGTTCGAGGTCAATGGCACCGAAATCAGCATCCAGGTGAACGGGGTGGTCCCCAAGAAGTTCGCCGCCTACTGGCAAAATCTGCTCGACAGGAAGGCTGTCGAAGCCAAGCCGGGCTTCGTGGCGGAGTGGTACACCTCGCTCGATCAGGGACGCTATGCGACGTGGCTGACGGCGGGTTGGGGACCGGTGTTCCTGACCTCGTTCGCCAAGACGAGCTCTGGAAAGTGGCGCGCGGCTGCGATCCCTCAGTGGGAGTCCGGCAAGTTTGTCTCGGCCAACTGGGGCGGCTCGACCCTTGCCGCCCTCGCCGCAAGTCAACATCCGAAGGAAGCAGCGGAATTGGCGATCTGGCTCACGACCAACAAGGAGGCCACGACCCTCTACACGACGAAGCAGTTCCTGTTCCCGGTCCTCAATGACCTTCTCAACAGCCCGGAGTTCGCGAACAAGCCGTTCGAATTCTACGGCGGTCAGCAGGTCAATCAGATCTTCATCGAGTCCGCCAAAAACGTTGACCCATCGTTCCAGTGGAGTCCGTTCCAGGACTATGTCAACTTAACGATGGGAGACGAATTGGGCGCGGCCGCGAGCGGCAAGGGAACCCTAGCCGAAGCGTTCGATCGCCTGCAGAACACCTTCGTCCAGTATGCGCAGGATCAAGGGTTCACCGTGAAGACCTGACTCGACCGGGGCCGCGGCTTCTGGCGGCCGGTCAACGCCGCTTCCATCGGACACCACATTGTCGATGAACACTGCTGCAAGCGGTAAAGTTGCATCCGGCCCTTCCGATCGGTCGGCGCTCACTCCCGCGCCACGGGTGCGGCGGGGGCGGGCCTTCGTCAGCGCCCTTGTCCCTTATATCTTCCTGGCGCCCTTTGCGGCTCTGTTTCTGGCCTTCACCGTCGCGCCGCTGATCTATGCGTTTTACACGAGTGTGTTTCGCGACACCCTTGTCGGCGGTACGCAGTTTGCCGGCCTTGCCAACTATCTTCGCGCCTTCAGCGATCTGAAATTCTGGGGGGGCATCGCGCACCTCGCCCTCTTCGGCGTCGTGCAGGTGCCCATTATGCTGAGCCTCGCGCTTGCGTTCGCTCTCGTTCTTGATCGCGGCAACGTCCACGCCAGGAGCCTTTTCCGCCTGGGGTTCTTCATTCCCTATGCCGTGCCGAGCGTCGTTGCCGCGCTCATCTGGGGCTACCTGTACGGGCCTGTCTTCGGCCCCTTCACCCAAGCAGCCAAGTGGGCGGCCCTTCCGCCGCCCAACTTCCTTTCCGACGGCGCCATGCTCTTTTCGCTCGCCAACGTCGTCACGTGGGAGTTCACCGGCTACAATATGATCATGTACTACGCGGCCCTGAAGGCGATTCCGCAGGATCTCCAGGAAGCCGCCATCGTCGACGGCGCCAGCGCGTGGCAATATGCGCGTCTGGTACAGCTGCCGCTTCTGTGGCCAGCCATCCTTCTCACTATCATCTTCTCGATCAACGGCTCGCTGCAGCTCTTCAACGAGCCGTTCCTGATGCGCGCTATAGCGCCGCAGGTGATCGGCACATCCTACACGCCCAACATCTACGCTTACTTCCTCGCGGCCGCTAACCAGCAATACAACTATGCTGCCGCCATCTCATTTGTTCTCGGCATGGTCATTGCCTCGGTCGCCTACCTGTTCACCGTCATGACGAACCGGCGCGGAGGCACGGCTACATGAAGATGGCGCTCGCCAGCGGCGGGATCGTTGTGGAGCGAAGCAGGCACCTGCGGGCGCGGCGGATGAGCACCCTCCTGCTCGGCCTGTTTCTTGCCTATACGCTCCTTCCGCTCTTCTATCTCGTGGTCGCTTCAACCAAATCTAATCAGGATCTGTTTTCGACCTTTGGCCTCTGGTTCGGATCGGAGTTTGCCCTCGCCGCCAATCTTCATGATCTGTTTGCCTACTCCGATGGGGTGTTTGCACGCTGGTTGGTGAACACGTTTGTGTACGCGTCGGTCTCGGCCCTCGGCGCTTCGCTGCTGGCCTCGGCGGCCGGCTACGCTTTCGCCAAATTTGCCTTCCGTGGCCGCGATGCTTTCTTCGCCATGATCCTCGGAGCAATCATGATCCCGCAAACGGCGCTTGTGGTGCCGATCTTCTTGCTTTTGGCGCGCCAGGGGCTGACCGACTCCCCGCTTGGAATCATTCTGCCTTCGATGATCTCGCCGATCGGCGTCTATCTGATGCGCGTCTACATCGAGCAGGGCGTCGACGATTCGCTCCTGGACGCGGCGCGAATTGATGGCGCCGGCGAGTTCCGCATCTTCCGCAGCATCGTGTTCCGGCTTATCGCTCCCGGATTCGTGACCGTTTTCCTGCTTTCGTTCGTCGCAACCTGGAACAACTATTTTCTCCCGCTGATCGTCCTGCGATCCCCAGAGTATTTTCCACTGACCGTGGGTCTGTCGGCCTGGTACCAGCTGGCCAGTCAAGGTGGCGGCGGCGGCAAAGTGTTGTTCTCCATCGTGCTCGCCGGAGCGCTCGTCAGCATCGTTCCGGTGATCATTGTCTTTCTCATGCTGCAGCGCTTTTGGCAGGGCGGTCTCGCACTGGGTTCAGTCAAGTAGTCGCGGATTGAATTGAGATTGTTCAGTCATGAGCAGTTTCTCGGCCTTGCTACCGTGGAAAGAAATAGCCTCGGCATTGGCTATCTCGCAATTTTTTTGGCTGTTGGAGAGGGAGAGCCGATAAAGAGAAAGCCGGAATCGCAAAATCCTTGCAGCTATCCCATGGAGGATCAAACCGGCATAGCCTTATCGACTACTTCTGCGCTCCTCCTGTAACTGTCGCTCACTGATCCTGAGTAGGTCATTCAAGTCCTTGACCAGCTCACCAAAGCAAGATTGGACCGTCACCAGTTGCGTGGGCCTTGGTGCTAGCGGGCATTTACTGCCGATGGAAGAAACACACCCGATGGTTCTTCAAGAGCTGAGGGCTTCCCCAGGGAAGCCCGTTATTGTAGTCGCCGCGGAAGGAATCGGAAGACTACGCTTCTCTCACAGCTGGTAAAGGTGGGCCGTGACATCGGCGACAATGTATTCCGCTGTGCTGCCGCTGATCTGGAAGCTTTGCAAAACAGGATGTCGAGGATTCTGTCCGAAAGAGTAAACGTCCCTTTGCCATTGAAAATAGCCCCGCAATTCCAAATGCAATCAACAAAACCATGCTTGGCTCTGGAACGGGTTCCGGTGTCGAATCGGCGTAATTGAGGCCGGCAAAAGCAGGGAAATGCTCCCCCTGCCTTGGACACTCGCGCCGGATCCGCACTCGCGGTCCTTCGGCAATCTCCAATCCGAGGACAAAATGGGCGAGGTACTTTCCCCAGTCATGGCTCGCCCAATGTTTGAGTGCCAACCGCTCGTGCGGCCGCCGCGCAGTTCGTGATCCAGTGTGGCCAGTGGCAGCAATCGGCGCTGCGCGAGTTCTAGATAAGCCGCGCGACTTCCCTGCCGTGTCGGGTGATAGTCACTTGCTCGCCGTTCTCGACTAAGTCGAGTGAGGTGACCGAATCTGTTCTTAGCCTCGAAAGCGCCAAATTCATGATGGGTTTCATTGCTTCCTTTTGTAAAGCTAGCTCAGTCTAGGAACAGAAAGCTGGCGCGGAAACGGGCCGTTAAGATTTGTGTAAAACGCTAGCGGATATTAGCGCGAAAGGATGGACATGTTATCACTTTGTTCATCCATTTTTTTCAGATGTAAGTGCTTCGTTATAAGTAACTTGTAGGCGAGGTGAGTCGACCCCTGCCTTCAGCCAGCCAGTGGACTCTTAAGTGGCACGGGGTTTTGGAAATTCAGCGCCACGCCAGTCGAGGTCGCGCTGACATCGTTATAAATCAATGGTTCGGTACTATTGGCACGGTTAGGATGATTATCTCCGAGAGAGGGCATTCGGTAAAATCATTGCTTAATGTAAGCTGTTGACATTGAAGTTGATTTTCCACGGCGGACCGCCGTTGCCGTACTTGCGGTCCTGGTCTTCCTCATCGGTTTCCTTCGGGATCCACCTCCTCGCACATTACCTCAGCGACCTCATCGGTGGCTACGTGGCAGCGGCCGCCGCTCACCTTTTGCATCCTCGTGACCCTCATAATCCCTTGGTCCCTGGTTCGAATCCAGGTGGGCCCAAGCATTCCCAGTTGGGGGCTGGGGGTTTTCCCGATGCAATTTCTTGTCGCGGGAGGTCCGTGCCCGGGTATAAGTAGGTTTTAACCGCTTGCGACGATTGCAACGCCTGACCGGAAACAACGCCTGCTTGGTCAATATGGAGTCGAGGAATGAGAACAAACGAAGTGGATTTGAATGACCCCCTGAATTGGTACATCGCCGACTCGATGGACGACTACGACGTCCGCCTGGATCCTGAGACGGCGAAGAAGCTGATGCATCGGCACAATGGGTACCCGAAACTGGTGAATGCCCTCAGAGAGGCGATCGTGGCCTTGGAAAAGGTGGGCAGCGTGGAAAAAGCGAATTTGCTGAAGCGTGAACTGCAGGAGCTCGGTGAAGAGGAGCAACCTGAAGTCGAAAGCAAAAAAAGCGCCTAAAGCTCACGCGCACTTTGCCGATTGTTCCTTCAGATTGCGCTCTGCCTTTTTCTTCTTGAGGGCGGAGCTGCAGAACCAAAATGTGTCGGCAGGCTGGCGAGCGTCACATTCGCAGTCTGAGGGCAGAACGTAAGGGATATCAATGTGACAATTGGGCTACACCTGTTTCATTATGTTCAGAAATCGCCGATTTCTCGCTTTTCTCGCCTGCGGCACGATCCTTTTCGTTTGTGGGGCGGCTCTTCTGGCGACTTGGGTGCTGACCGCTGCTAAGCCCGGTCAGTTGTCTTGGGACCCACCGACGATTCGTAAATCGGTGATGAGCTTTGGCTACAAGGTGTATGCCAACCCGCAGGTTGGGGAAGGCCGATATTTTCTGAGCAAGCTAGTCCTGAAGAATAGCGGAGGGCGACCCATCCGGGATCTCACCGTCAGCTATCAAGTTCCGGATTATATTCCCTGGACCACGCCGGAAGTGAGTGGTGTGTTGCCGGCTGGGACCTCTTCCGTCGCGGTCTACTACCCAAAGTTTCCGGAACGGATTGCCCACTTGGCCAATCAGACCACCGCGTCGCTGGAAATTAAGCTGCAGTGGCGAGACGATACGGGTCCCAGGGAACAGGTGCTCAGAGACGATTTCACGATCTATGGCGTCAACGAGGTGCAATACAGCGATCTGCCGGCGGACGACATGCTTACCTGGTACGACCAATGGAATCTGGCCCAGTTTATTGTCTGCATGGTGACGCCAAACGACCCGATCGTTAAGGAGTATGCCGCTGCGATCACCAAACGCCTCGGAGGCACCCTCGCGGGCGCTACGCAGGACCCCGAGCAGGTGGCGGAACTGATGAAGGCAACCTACAATTACATGCGGGAGACGGGAATGCGTTATGCCAGCGCCGAAGGTGTTCCCGTCAGCATTGGCGACATCAAAACTCTTGTCCAGACGGTCCGGTTGCCCAGGGATGTGATCACCTCGAACAACGGCCTCTGCATCGAATTGGCGATTCTTTGGGCGTCGATCCTCGACCAACTTGGTTGCCAGACGTACATCGTCATGCGACCTGGGCACGCGTTCACAATTGTTCAGGCGGGTGACAAATACTTCCCAGTGGAATGCACTGCGATCACGCCGAAGGCGGTCGGGGCAAACGCCGACGTCCCTTTCGAAAAGGCAGTGGAGATGGCGACGGAGGATCTGCAAAAACAGCAGTACAAGATCGTCTATTCCGTACAGCAGTATCGTGGCCAGGGTTACGCGTCACCCGAACTGCCAGATGTCGACACGGACAAGGTCAAAGCGATGTTGGCGTCACGTGAGCAGCCGGAAGCGACCAAGTATGTCGCGCAGAACGAGAACCAGAATCAGGGGCCGCTCTCAGGAAGGGGGCGACGCGGCTCAAGGACAGAATCCACCGGCCCAAGCCCAATCCCAACAAGGGATGTCGCACTTTGAGCATAGTGCGGGGCTGGTTTCATTTTCCTATCCGGATTCCTGGAAAGTTTTGCAGCCGCCCACCTCGTTGGGCATCACCTTTCGCGTCTACGATCCGTCGACTTCCATGGGAATGGACGTGGTGGAAGTTCCAAACGCCAACTCGGCGAATGACGCATTGAAGGCGGTTGGGAGAGCTTTTGCCCGGGTCGGGAGTCGGCTTCGGGTGGATGATTCCAGGAGGCAGGGTGACTTGACCGTCGTGCTCGGGCCATACCGTCGGTTCGTCTGGAGATAACGAATGGTTTGGGGTTTTTCGCCCGGTACGTGGGGGTGTAATCGGTGTCGCGGCCGGCTCTCCGGCATCTAATTTCCAATCGAATCGCCAAGTTCTTCTCCAGTTGTTGGACACGGTACATTTTCCATGAAGAGACCCATCGTCAATTTAGTAACCCTGCTTAGTGGCCCTGGTGGCGTCCTGCGCCGCCGGACGGGCCGCCGATACGATTAACATGGACGTCGTTGCCCATGTCGATCCTTACGGAGACGGATCGATGAAAGTAACGTTCCACTTATCGGCCAGCCAATGGGCGATCTGGAGACAACAGTATGGGGATCATCCCGGATGTGCTCTGGCGTGATTTCAAGCAAAAATTTGCCAAGGCCGCTTTGGATAAATTCGATTTAACGAGGAACGACGTCGACCGCACCGCGACGGCGAACATCGAAGCTCGGGCCCTTACCACGGTCCGTACGGACGGGAGCCGCGGTATCGAAATTCTCAAGGGTTTCAGGCTCATCTCAAATACTCCGCAGGAATTTGTTTTTGAATCGACCAGCCAGGAGTCACCCTACTCGCCCATTCTCACCCAAACCTCACGAATTATTCTACCTCCGCAGGCCGTTAATGCGCATTTTGAATCACCGGGGACCTCATTTCAGCAAATTGTCTATCAAATACCGGAAGCGGGGAATAACGGTGCGCTCTTTTGGGGTGGGATTCTGGCCATGGGAACCGGCATCCTCCTTGCAATTGTAGGGATCGTCTCTTCCTTTGCAAAGAGACCACCGCCGCTCCCTCCCAAGCTCGTCACTCAGTAGCCAGGAGCCAGGAGCCAGAATTCAGAATTCAGAATTCAGGAGCACCCGCGGCGTGAACGTGTGAAGATTTGAGAAAAAAACTCAGCACTCGGACCCAAGGTGATTTTCAGAGAAGCCAGGAGTTGCAGAATGGACCGCTGAGTTTGGCAGTTCAAAAAGCCAGCGCGTCGGTACCTGGTCCTGAACTCCTAGATTCAATTCCGTGTTTCCTCTGTGGCTCCCCCTTCTGACTCCTGGCTCCTGGCTCCTGACTCCTGCTTCATAAACACCCTGAACAGATCGATCGGCATTGGCAAAAACGTTGTCGTGTTGTGCTCGCTGGAGATTTCCTTCATCGTCTGCAAGAACCGGAGTTGAAGAGCAATCGGTTGCTCCGAGATCATCTCGGCGGCCTGCACAAGTTTTTCTGCGGCTTGAAATTCTCCCTCCGCATTGATGATCTTGGAGCGTCTTTCGCGTTCGGTCTCCGCTTGCCGGGCCATCGCGCGTTTCATGCCATCCGGTAAAACGACGTCTTTCACCTCCACCGAGGTGACCTTGATCCCCCAAGGATCAGTCTGCCGATCAATAATTTCCTGCAACGTGAGATTGATCTTCTCGCGTTCGGACAACAGTTCATCCAGTTCGGACTGTCCCAGCACACTCCGCAATGTTGTTTGAGAGATCAACGAAGTCGCTTTCAAATAGTTCTCCACCCGAATGATGGCGGACTCCGGATCAAGCACGCGAAAATAAACAACCGCATCCACCGCTACGGGGACGTTGTCACGGGTCATCAGTTCCTGCCGGGTGACATCAATCGTCACCACGCGTAGGTCCATTTTAACCATCCGGTCCACGATCGGAATCAGGAAAATCAGGCCGGGTCCTTTGGTGCCGTACAGCTTCCCCAGCCGGAAAATGACGCCGCGCTCGTACTCGCGCAGGATGCGGGCCGCCTGTCGCAGAATGATTATGGCCAATAGAATGGCCGGAACTAACCAACCCACCAAACTTGCGATTTCCGTGAACATGCGACTCTTCCCTCAGGTCTTGGGCACGACCTTCACCGTCAATCCTTCGACCGCGACGATCCGGACTGTCTCTCCCTGTTGGATCGACTGGTCGCTCCGGGCAGTCCAGTATTCCCCTTCGACGAAGACTCTTCCGCCACTTGCATCGATTGGCGTAATGGCCTGAACGAACTTGCCAAGCATCGTTTCTTTGCCAACTCTCACAGGCAAACGCTGGGCCTGGAGCCCTTTTCCGACAATCAGCAGGAAAAACCCGGAGGTCAGAATAACGCTCGGAATGATATAATACAGCGAGAGGCGGAAAAGAGGATCCCGGCGATCGAACAGCATCAGAGAACCCACGAAAAATGCCAGAATTCCCCCGCCGGTGAGCACACCATGTGTCGGCGCGAACACGTCGATCAGGAACAGTGCAACGGCCAGACCGATCAATAGTAATCCTGCAACATTGACTGGCAGGATCGCCGCCATGTAAAGCGCAAGGATGAGCGCCATGGCCCCAACCACTCCTGGCAGGATCGCGCCCGGCGTGGTCATCTCACCAATCAGACCGTAGATCGCAATCAGCATCAGAACGAACATCACCTCCGGCCGCCAAAACATTTGAAGTAATTGTTCGGTGACAGACGTTTTGATTTCCACGACCTGTGCGGCGGCGGTTTCAAGCGGCCTGCCATTCACCACTCGGCCATTGAGCTGGGCGAGCAAATCGTCGAGATCGCGCGCCACAATCTCCACCACTTTCAATTCCAGGGCTTTTTCCGCGGTAATCGAGGCGCTCTCCCGCACGGCGGATTTGGCCCACTCAATGTTTCGATTGCGCCGGCTCGCGATGGCTTCCATGTAACTGACGGCGAAGTTTTCCAACTTCTGTGTCATGGTCTGATCCGGTTTCGATTGGTCGCCGCTGGGCAACCCACCAAGGGTAACCGGGTGGGCAGCACCGATCGTGGTCGCAGGAGCCATTGCGGCGACGTTGGCTGCCAAGGTAATAAAGCAACCGGCGCTGGCCGCCGTGGCGCCGGTCGGTGCAACGTAGACAACCACCGGAACAGTTGATCCAAGCAGTTTCTGAACAATCACCCTCGTTGAATCGAGCAAACCGCCAGGAGTGTTCAGCTCGATGATAAGGCATTGCACCCCTTTGGACTGTGCTTCATCAACGCTCCTGGCAATGTAGCTTGCGGTTGCTGGGCCGATGGCACCGTCCACCTTGCTCAGGCAGACTCTTGCCCCGCTCGCCATGGTCGCGAACGCGCCAAGCCAACAAGCCACCAGTATTTTCAGGAGTTGCAATTCCAGGAGTTCAGGAGTTCAGAAGTTGCAGGAGTTCAGGAATTCAGAGCTTGGATAAAAAGGTGAAGTTGAATCACTACTGGATCCAATCTTCCCCTTCTGCAACTCCTGAACTCCTGGAATTACAACTCCTGAACTCCTGCCTTATTGGTCCTCGAGTTTTGACCATTCGTCATCCGACTCAAGCGAAACCGCGCCTTTTTGGAGCGCCCATTGAATAAAATCAGCCGGCGAATTTCGCACGCCGAAGATATTGGCCAATTTAAGGTTAACGATTTTCGGCCATTTGATGTTGCGAAGATCCGCGTAGCGCAAGTCCGTTTTGCTGAGATCTGCTCCTTCCAGATCCGCCCCATCCAGATCTACGCCTTGCAAATCTGCGTCTTGCAGCGTCGCATTCCGCAAGTCCGCATTCTGCAAGCTACCATTTCGAATATTGGCTGAAGTTAGATTGGCGTACTCCATGCGGGCCCCCTTGAAGCTGCCTCCTCTGATATCCGCGGAGCTGAAATTGGAACGACCCAGATCCCCTCCTTTCAAGTCAAGACCATGAAGAAATGCGTCGCTGAGGTCGACCCCGACCAGGGCGACTCCATCCTCGTTCAGTTCTTCCAGGGCGTCTATTCTGCCTCCCGCGCCTCCCTTGCCTTGAGCCGTGTTGATCACCTGCCAGGCCTGGAAATGCTTCTGCTTGAGCCGATCACCGCTTTCCGAAAAATAAGAAATCTACCGCAAAAAAAACGGAAAGTGTCCCCACGTATTCAAGAACTTCGAGGAAGGCCCACCCACTCAGCCAGTAGACCGCCCATCGGCAAGCCCACTCCAGCCAATGCAGCGGAAGGAGAATCGGGTGCCGAGCCTCTCCATAATAGTGCGACAACGGATTGGGACGTTTTCGCTCGGTTTGAATGAACATTCCGGCAATCTGGACATTTTAGGACGCCAAGTGAAGCTCGTCCTTTCCATTCGTGCAAACTCCACATGCTCGCCTGAGGAAGGCGAGCAAGAGCACGATGCTAGGGATCATCCGCTGAACCGCCGAACGCTGAACGCCGAACGCTGAACGCCGAACGCTGAACGCCGAACGCTGAACGCCGAACGCGAACTCAGCTCGAGTGAAGGACGTTAATCACGATATACAATGCCCCGGAGAAGGTTGCGGCCCCCAACACGACGCAGACCGGCAGTGTGAGGATCCAGGCCAGTAAAATGTTCCTCAATGTTTTGGCCTGAAGTCCCGACCCGTTCGCCGCCATCGTGCCGGCGATTCCGGAAGATAGGACATGCGTTGTGCTGACCGGCAAACCAAATGAATCGGCGGCCATGATCGTTCCCATCGCCACAAGTTCGGCCGAGGCGCCCTGCGCGTAGCTCAGGTGCGTTTTTCCAATCTTTTCTCCGACGGTAACGACAATCCGTTTCCAGCCGATCATGGTTCCGCAACCGAGAGCGAAGGCGACGGCTACCTTGACCCAGATCGGGATGAATTGGGTCATCGGTCGAAGCTTCGATCGAAAATCGTTGAGAATCGCCTTCTGTTGAGGGTCGGTTAGCTTACCCTGCTTGTTCAGTTTGTTGAGGGATTCCGATACGAGGTACAGGTCACTCCGGAGTGCCGATCGATCTTGCTTCGGGACGTCGGCAAAGCTGTTCTTGCCGTTCAAACGATTCACGATGTCGCGAGTTTTCGCTGCCAGCGCCGGGAAAATATCATCGTTAAATTGACCTGTTGTTTTCAGGAAGGAGGAGAGCACGTCAGCCGATGCTTTGTCTTCCAGGCTCTTGCCATTCCCAGCCAGATCGAGCATGGCCATCGTTTTCCGGGCAGTAAGCTCGAGATCGGCGACCGCCTTCGGATCAGCGTCGAGGTTAAGTGCGTAGACGGCGGGAATGATACCAATGAGAATCAACATGACTAGCCCCATTCCCTTTTGGCCGTCATTCGATCCGTGAGCAAAACTGACGCCGGTGCAGGTCAGGACCAGGACACCGCGGATCCACCATGGGGGCGCTTTGGTGGGGTCCGCAGGCTGATAAAGTTCGGGTTTGCGAATCAGGAATTTGACCAGCAACAGCAAGATCGCCGAACAGACAAATCCGACGATCGGTGAGACGATTAAGGAGCTGAACACCTCCGATGCCTTAGCCCAGTTGACGCCCTCCCCGAAAACGTGTCCGGAGATCATCGAGTTGGCCAGTCCGACGCCCATGATCGAACCGATCAAAGTATGCGAGCTGGAAGCGGGTAACCCCATATACCAGGTGCCGACGTTCCAAATGATCGCGGAGATCAAGAGCGCGAAGACCATGGCAAATCCGGCACCTGACCCGACGTTGAGCACCAACTCGACCGGCAGTAGCGCGATCACCGCGAAGGCAACCGCCCCGCTCGAGGTCAGCACCCCGATCAGGTTCCATAGTCCTGACCAAGTCACCGCTATCCATGGCTTCAGACTGTGAGTATAAATGACGGTTGCCACCGCGTTCGCGGTGTCATGAAAACCGTTCACGAATTCGAAGCTGAGCGCCATGAGGAGGGCCAGCAGCAGAAACAGAGCAGTCGCTACGCCGAGAGTTTCTCCAAATATTTCCATAATAAGAGCGCCGTTTGACGCTCTGCGAAAAGATCAGTTGCTGGCCTGCTAGGCAAACGGCGCTACGTTACAATTCCGTCACATTGGAACGGCTTGAACCAAACGAACGATTTGACTTCATCCCTGTTCATAAGGTCAAATCCTTGATTACCGAGCGATGAAAAACATTCTTCTAAAGCTGGATGCCCACACGCGGTTGTTCCTTGCGCTCGGGGTTTCACTCATTGCTTTTCTGATCACGCTCGGTCACCTCGAATGGTCAACTCAAGCCATCACTATTTGGAATGTCTTTGCCTGGACCGTGACGGTGCTGGCTTGGATCCGGATTCTTTTGGTGGGCGCCAAGACCAGCGTGCAGGCGGCTAAACTGCAGGATTCGGCGCGCGTCGCAATCTTCATTTTCGTGATTTTTGCCGCCGTGGCGAGCTTGGCTTCAGTCGCTATTCTGATCGGCGGCGCCAAGGGCTTGGGCCGGAAAACCCTGACCGAACATCTTTTGCTCGCCGCTGCCACGGTGGTTTCCTCCTGGTTCCTCATCCACACCGTTTTCGCGATGCACTACGCGCACGGATATTATCACGACGAAGACGAAGGTCCGGAGTTTTCCAGCGCGGGGGGACTTGAATTCCCTAATGAGAAAGAGCCGGATTTTCTGGACTTCGCCTATTTCTCCTTCGTGATCGGAATGACCTGCCAGGTTTCAGATGTGCAGGTCAGTTCACAAAGTATGCGGCGCCTGGCATTGGTGCACGGTTTGCTGTCCTTCGTGTTCAATACGGTGATCCTGGCGCTCTCGATTAATCTGGCTTCCGGGCTCCTGTAGCGATCTGAATGAACATGCAAATTATGCATCGTACCTGGCTCAGAGCCCTTTCCGTGGTTGTGCTGCCAGTGGTCTGGTTGACGGGCTGCGCAAGTTCCCCTTCGCGCCTGTCGGTACCGATCGCCGGCGGGCAGACTGTCCAGCTGGAGCGACAGGGAACCGGGTTTAAACACGCCGAGAATGACCGAATCATTATGACGGAAGCCAGTCTGCAGGCAGTTAATTTGGACGGGAAAAATTATCTGCGCTGGAATTTCGTTATCACGCCGAAGCAAACAACCACGCTCAACATGATTCGCATTGAAGACGTCAGCGATTCTGCGCCCCTGATCATGGTCAACGACGTCGCTCCGCAACTCGATGCCGGCAAATGGACGGAAACCGCGGGTTTAATGGACGTGTCAGGCCCGAGTGTGCGATGGCTCTTTCAAGCGAATGAATCGGTCCGGATCTTTCGGATTACGATCAATGAAATGGGTGGCCAAAGTGCGGTGTTGTACCAGGGCGTCCAGTACACTCCGGCTTCGAAGGAGGCAATTCGCGCCATGATCCGGTAGGTGAAGCGCACTTGTTTGTCGACCGATGCGGATGGACGCCGAGATTCGATCCCATGAACAGAGCCTAGCTTGCTAGCCTTCGTGCAGGCGTTCATCCAATCCGGAGCATCAGACCACTTAGACAGCATTATGCAGTTCTACGCTCAGAAAGTGAACTATTACGACAAGGGTACCGTCAACGGAGATTTTTTATTCTGAGCGACCTCTCTGATTTTCGGCGCCGTTGGCCACGCCGGGAGTATCAGCTGTTGGACACACCGGTCGCTCGCGCGGGGCCTGAATCAAATCAGTTCCTGGTCAGCTACCGTGTCGGGTATGTCTTGGCAGATCGCCGCAAAGAGACGCGCGGTATTTCCAATGTCACCATCCAAGTTCAGGATGACAACGGAACTTACACTGTTCTTGCCATTCAGGAAATTATTGAGAAGAACGGTTCCCCGGATCTGTGAACATGGTAGAATAAACGGCCGGTCATTACGGCCGACAAACTCCCCACCAGCAAATACCAACCTCCGCACTCTCTATGAAAGCGATCTCTCTTACTCTACTGATTTTGGCTGTCGGAATGACTGTTCAGGGCAAGTTGGTGACGAAAACAGTTAGTTACGAGCAGAATGGAACCAAGCTGGAGGGCTACCTGGCCTACGACGACTCGATCACGGATAAGGGCAAAGTTCCGGGAGTTGTCGTTTTTCCCGAATGGTGGGGACTGAACGACTATGTGAAAGGGCGTGCTGAGCAATTGGCTGGGCTGGGGTTTGTCGCATTTGCGGCGGATATGTATGGCGGCGGTCAGACCACCACTGAACCGGCAAAAGCGAAGGAGCTATCTAGCCCGTTTTACGGCAAGCCGTTGATGGCTGAGCGTGCTCAAGCCGCCCTCGATCAATTGCTAAAAACGGGTTTGGTGGACGAAAACAAGGTCGCTGCTATCGGCTTCTGTTTTGGAGGTTCAGCCTCCCTGGCCCTCGCTTACAGCGGTGCGCCGCTCTCTGGAGTTGTGACGTTTCACGGCGGATTGATTCCAGCTCCAGCAGGTACAGCTGAAAAGACTAAGGCCAAGTTTCTGATTCTTCACGGCGCTTTGGACCCTCTGGTCAACAAGGAGGCGGTCGACAAGTTTGTGAAATCGATGAATGACGGGAAATTGGACTTTCAGTTCATCGAGTACTCTGGTGCGTTGCACGCCTTTTCAAATCCCGACGCCGATAAGGCCCACGCTGCGGGTTTGGACGAGTTGGCTACAATGCCGAGGCCGCAAATCGGTCCTGGAATCAGATGAAAATATTTTTCGGCGAGATCTTTGGACAATAAGGTGTTGCGCTGCTTTCACCAGATCAGGAACAGAACTACGCTCCGGTCAGAACCTGTTCGATGTCCTGCGCCATCTTTTTCGAGTCACTGAGTTGGTCAAGGTTGTACAGCAATTTCCATCTGCCGTCCGGGCTGATTAAATAAGTCAATGCCGAATGATTTACGGAATAAACCTCCGGATTTGCTCCTGAATCATGGACGATCTCGAAATAGGCTCCGTACGCTTTTGCGGCCTCGGTAAGTTGGGTTTCGGTCCCGGTCAATCCGATAAATGAATCGTTGAAGTAAGGGACGTAGTTCTTCAAGGTTTCAGGCTTGTCGCGGTGCGGATCAACGCTGACAAAGAGGACCTGCACCTTCCGGCGATCTTCCGCCGGCAACGCCTGATACACTTTCGCCAGATCACTCAAAGTCGTCGGGCAGACATTCGGACAGTGAGTGAATCCGAAAGAGAAGAGCACTGTTTTCCCTCGCATCTGGCTCAGCTGAAACGGCTTGCCGTCCTGATCCACCAGGTGGAAATCGAACGCTGCCTTTGCAGGGACCAGTGCCTGCCCGTAAAAGTTTTCCTGCACGGTTCGGTAGGCGAAGTACCGCGTGAAAAGAAAGCTCACCAGTAGGGCCAGACCAAGAGCAATTGCCGCCACAAACATCCGTCGGGTGACGGCTGGCGGGGAACTGATGGGGATCGGATTTTTTTGGTGCTCTGAGAGGATCTCGCTCATTTTGGCTCCTGCTTAAAAACCGGAATCTCAACATCGAGCCGTTGGTCGCCAGGCGCAAATTGGACCGTCAATTTGACACGCTCGCCCTCTTTCGGATGAGAGGTGAGTCCCATGATCATGAGATGATTTCCTCCGGGTTTCAGCTCCAGTACCCCGCCAGGCGGAATTTCCAAGGTGTCGACCCTCTCCATGCCCATGATCTCCTGGCCGTCGTGCGGATGCCTGGTCGTGATCATCAGTTCTATTTTCGGGGCGATCGAAGAAGATGCGCCCGTCAGTTTCAGTGGCGATTGGCTGAGATTTCTAATTCTCATGTACGCGGCTGTTGCTTCCGCAACAGGTGGAACGGCCTGCAGCCAGCCGCTTTCAACTTTGACCGGGACGTCGTCCGCCAAGGCGGCTTTGAACGCAGCAAAAGAACAAGAGAAGAAAGAGAGTGATTGGGACGGAGGGCTTATTCACAGGATACAGGATACAGGATGACAGGAGCCAGGAGCCAGGAGCCAGGAGCCAGGAGCCAGGAGTTCAGGAGTTCAGGAGTTCAGGAGTTCAGGAGTTCAGGAGTTCAGGAGTTCAGAATGGGCCGGAGCGGCTCTTCTGACTACTGACTCACTGACTCCTGATTCCTGATTCCTGAATTCTGATTGCTGACTTGCTGACTCCTGACTCCTGGCTCCTGACTCCTGACTCCTGACTACTGATTCATTCGTAGCCCTCGAATGTATCGGACCAAGGATTGGATTTGGGCATCCGACAAATCCCGGTTGGGCGCCATGGCAGCGCTACCGCCTACAGCCTGTGCACCGTTCCGGATGGCAGACTGGATCGTTTCATCAGAGGTAGCGTCTTGCCAAGAGGGAGTGGTGAGGTCGCGTACTGTGGCGCCAAGTCCAGTTGAGGCTGGCCCGTCCCCTTTTCCATGCCGTCCGTGGCAGACAAAACAACGTGTCTGAAAGATCGCTTCGCCTGCCGCTAATGACGATACGTCCGCCGCCTGCGGGTTGGGATTGCTCTCCTCCGGAGCCTTCGAACACCCGCCAGCGAGCACGATCGAAAGCAATCCAAATCCAAGATGCTGCATTCGAACCATCCTTTTAATCACGCTGACCATGAACTTAAGCGAGTCTCCCGTTGAGAAAGCCGAGGAGCAAGAAAGGTCATGGCCCAATGACATAGCTCAAAGTTCAGTCGAAAAGGACCGAACTCCTTGACTGCTCGGATTCTTGGCTTCTCCACTTCGCATCTCAATCACATCTCTGTGAACGAAGTGTGGAGAGCAACGATCTTCCAACTGGAATCGAATTTTTGAATGTTCATCGTACTCATGCCGACGATTTCGGAGGCGTGCGCGTTTTCCGGATATTGAATGGTCCAAGAGATCACACCAAACGCCAGATCAGGTTCCAACAGCCTAACCTCGACTCGCGTCGGATTGACAGTCCCCATGTTGGTCAGATTTCGGTATTGCGTCTTGTACGAGCGATACAAGTTTTCCCATCCGTCAAATTGCTCCGTATCGATGACGGCCAGGAGGCTTGGCGAATTCCAAAAAAAAGACATCAATCCGTCGATGTCGTGAGCATTCCACCGATCGAGCATCTTGAGCAAAACCTCGTAGACGACTTGCGTGTCCGTCTTGGCAACGGGTCTCGACAATGTCGAGGTCGCTTCGAATTGGGATACGATCAAACTTTCAGCCATGGCCGGCCACGGTTGGGCAAACAAGAGAAGGAAGGCGCAAGCCTCTATCGGGCGGTATCGCATTTTCAACCCGTGATTTACCAAACGAACAACCCCCGCGGCGAGTGGCCAAGTCCCATGATCATTTGAATTCGTCAAAAATCGCGATCGGAAATGGAAAATACAAGCAGCCTGAGAAGTCAAATGCCTGATCTTTCCCGTTGAATATGGAAAATAAGGAATTTTATTCTTCTCGGAGCGCCAGGGTTTATGATCACCTAGTCGATATTTGGAAAGACATCGACCTATGAATAGAAGAGAAGCCATTGTAGCAGGTGTTGCCGGCATCGCCGTTGCGGTCGCCGGACCGGCCGTTGCCCGCGCAGAGACCTCCGCGGCGGAGCATCCGGAGGTGGAATCGATTCGCGCCCTTTTGCGGGCGCATGACGAAGCCTTTACGAACCAAGATCTCAAAGGCGTTATGGCCTGCTTTGCCCCCAAAGCCGCTATTATGGGCACCGGGCCCGGGGAGGTCTGGTCTGGTCCGGAAGAAATCAAGGTCGCTTACGAACACTTCTTCGAAGGCTTCGACAAGGGAGAACAGAAGTTTGAATACCAATTCAAGATCGGGGGAGTGACGCCCCAGATGGGTTGGTTGATGACAGCCGGAAATGTGACGGGCAAGAAAGACGGGAAAGACATCGCGTTTCCTCTCAACATCTCGATGACCGTCGCTAAACACCAGGAAAAATGGCTGATTGCGGCGATGCATTTCTCGACGCTGACTGGCGGTTTGGATGCCGGGAGCAAAGGCACCTGAGAGCGGATAAAGATTTTTGTTATGAGTCGTGAACCATCCATAGATAAGACCAGCCCGGATCAGGAGCTGGTGGGGCGACGGCTGTTTCTCCAGAGTTTGGGGAAATGGTCAGGCGCGGCAATCGCGGCGGCGGTATTTGGAAGCACCTGGGTAGCCTCCCCGCCGAAGGCAGAGGCGGGTGCTGCTTGGGTCAACCGCCGGGGCGGTTACGGTGGCGGGTGGATCAACGGCCGCGGCGGTGGTGGCGGGGGTTGGATTAATGGCCACGGTGGTGGTGGCGGTGCCTGGGTCAACCGCCGTTACTATGGTGGCGGAGGTGCCTGGGTCAATCGCTGGTGAATTTTCCCTTCCTCCGACAAACAACGTTTGCCCTTTTCCTATGGATGACAATCTCCTGAGCCTCATTGTCCCGGCATTTAACGAAGCACGAACCATCGAAGCGGTTCTCGACCGAGTATTCGAATACCTTCCGGACGTGCACGAAGTCCTGGTGATTGACGACGCTTCGATCGATCCGACACCTGAAGTGGCCCATGCGTACGCCCTGAGGGATCCGCGGGTAAAGCTGTTCCGGCATAGGATCAATTTGGGAAAGACGGCTGCTCTCCGGACTGGCTTCGCGGCTTGCACCGGTTCGATTGTCGTGGTCCAGGATGCCGATCTGGAGTATAACCCGCGTGAAATAGCCGACCTTATTGCCCCAATCAAGGAAGGAGCCGCAGACGTATGCCTTGGTTCGCGCTTCATGGTCCGGCGAGCAGGGCGCGTTTTGTATTTTCGGCACTTTCTGGCGAACAAGTTTCTGACCTTCATCAACAACCTTTGTACCGACCTCAATCTGACCGACGTGGAGACCGGTTATAAGGCCTCGCGGGCAGAGATCGCCAAAAACATGATGATCGAGTCAAGCGGCTTTGGATTCGAAATCGAGTTTGTCGCAAAGTGTAAGAAAATCGGAGCCCGGATTTACGAAGTTCCAATCTCTTACTACGGCCGAACTTACGAAGAGGGCAAAAAGATCGGTCTAAAGGATGGTCTGGATGCACTTTGGTATTTGATCAAATTCAACGTTCTGACCGACTTGAACCAAAGCTTCACCCGAGAATTTCTGGAGGCGAAAACTTACCCGAAGAGGATCGAATAAGAGACACTCTGGAATGGCTGATCTTGGCGTCGCTCCTGTAGCTGGGAATGAAGTGTGCTGGCGTCCTGGTTCCTCTCCGCTACATCCTAAAAGGCGTAGTTGACCGAGAATGAGAGCGTGTTTTGAATGTAATTATCCGAGGAATTGGCACTTGTTCCGGAGGAACTCGATTCGCGACGAATGTATTGATAGGTTAACTCGGTCGACCAGCGTTTGCGAGGTTTCCAACTCAAACCGGCCTCAAGTCCTAATTGCGTGTAAGGCCCAGTCGGTACGCCGGAATTGAACGTGGTCGTCTCGACAGTGCCGAAGTTGATAAAAGGAGAAATGTCAAAGGAAATAGCGCGTGTCAAGCCCAGTTGCGTCCCGAGTCGTATCAGATTTTGTTCTGTCAGGGCAGTTCCCGTGGAAAACACCAGTTCGTGCGAGCCGGAAAGTAATATTTGCCAGCGACGATTGAGCTGATAGCGAAGCGCACCGGAAAAATAGTAGGTCGGATCGACAGGCGGTTTCGTGCTGACGAAAGTCCCGCCGAGCGCCAACTCGAACTCCAGGAATTTTCCCAACTTGCCGTTCATAAACGGCCCGAAGTTGAGGTTATTGACATTTGCGGCGTTCTCGCCGCTGCTTCGGGTCGCTGAGGCGTTAACGCCATAAAGAATAGCCGGCGTCAGTCCGGAACGTCAAAGTAGGGCCCACGCGGAATGACTGCCGGCTACCGGTCGTCCCTTGGTTTGCCTGACCTTGCGAATTTTGGCCGCTCTGGTTGTTGTACGTGTAGTCAGCCGCCAAGTGAGAACAGAGCAATATTCAAATCCGTCTCGCCACCGCGCCGATGGTATTGGTGAGGTTGTTAAGGTTAGCCGTATTAGACGCGGTGGGATTGGTGGTTGGATTTTGCGTGTAGGAAAAATTATCAAAAACGCGAATCTGCACATCTGAAATCGCAAATTTGAATTCAATCGTCGAGTTCGGAGCAATCGCGAACGTCAACTGATTCCGCCCGTTTCCGTAGAAATTCTCTGTCAGTTCCCCACCGAAACGGAAAGTTAGCTGATTGAGGTGGCTGATGACCCAGGTGGTGTTCATGCCCAACCCCAAACTGAAGCTGAGGTTAGAAATTTTGTCGGTCTGCGTCAGGTTTACATTGTCCGTGTATTCAGTGCTGAAGGATCCGATGATCACTTCCTGGAACGGTCCCAAGATAGAAAAAAGCGTCCGGTGATCGGCGGTACGCCTGAATGAGGGGCGGCGGTGCCGACGAGCGAATCGGCTCCTGCGCGTGGAGCCACCCAGGAAAGATCAAACATAGAATGACCCACCCTAACTTCGCTCGGCTGCCGCGAAGAAAACGGCAAATGATTACAATAGTGGAGATCGCATGACTTTCCCTTGGCATCTCTCGTAGCGGTGTATCGCACATCCGTCATCGATTCAACGCATATCTCCAAGGATGCGTACCAATCTTTGCATTTAGAGTCTTTAAGCACTCGATTTTGCGCCAAAAGGTCCATTTCAACGCTTTGGGACTCCTCCACCGTATCTATGAGGAGGCTCTTTTCCTTATTTTTTTACGTATCATTCTGGCAGTTTATAGAAATTATTAGAAAGCTGACAGTTGAGACGCTCCCCACGGTTATCTCCTAAACACTCCGGATGTTCGGTCGCTAAACCTCCTTAACCGGCACCTTTTGCCGCCATTCCCAAGACAGCAGCCAAACAAATGCACACCGTTAACGCGACTTCCAATCCCTCTGATTCTTTAGTGGAGTTTTCCGACTCCAATGTTCGCGTCTGCCGCGATTCCGGCGCCCACGGCGAACTTCAGACATCGTCTCCGCATTTGGGCAGCAGGACGATGGCTTTCGATCAGACCCTCCACCCGTCAGAGAACAATCAGAAGATTCCTTCGGCCGCCGGATTTGCAATGACCTCTTCTCAAGTCCCTTCCTGGAAACGCATTCTTGATGTGACCTGCATTTTGCTGAGCCTTCCGTTGTGGCTGCCGGTCGTGATCGTTCTCGCGCTGTGGATCAAGCTCGCTTCGCCTGGACCGATTCTTTTTCACCAGGAGCGCATCGGCTATCGGGGAAGGCGTTTCATGATCCTGAAGTTCCGAACCATGAAGGTGAACGTCGAAACCCAAAGTCACGAACAGTATTTGGAACAACTCATTCATGCCAATCGTCCGATGACGAAGCTGGACTCCTCTGGTGATCCCCGCATTATCCCTGGGGGACGTCTCCTACGAGCCACGGGATTGGATGAATTGCCGCAACTTTTCAACGTGCTTCGGGGCGAGATGAGCTTGGTCGGGCCACGTCCGTGCACACCTCATGAGTTTGGACGTTATCAGAAATGGCAGCAGGCTCGAGTCAATGCCCCTCCCGGGCTAACCGGATACTGGCAGGTCAACGGCAAGAACAAGACCACCTTCACGGAAATGATCAACCTGGACATCCACTACACCGAAAAGATGTCCCTCTGGCTGGATCTAGTGATCATGCTCAAAACGCTTCCGGCCGTCATGGCGCAAGTCATTGAAACGCGGATCAAGCCTCGTGGTTGTGCCCGCTCCAGTGCTGGAAAGAGCTCGAACGAATCAGTCGTCGGCAGTGCTTAGCTACCGGTCTCGGGCAACCGACTCCCACTCTGGCCGCTGTTGAGTGGCGCGTGAAGGAAGTCGGCTTTTCTTGTCTGCAAGCTCCTCTAGTTCGCGAAAACCATGTTGCTCTACCACGCGCTAGAAACCGAAATCGATTGCATAACCTGCAAGCGCGGACAGTTTGTTTTCAGTTCGCATTACAACGCACTCGAACTATTGCGAAATAATTCTTAATCAACCCTAAGACCAGTCGATAACCTGCCTAAGGCGGTCAGCATTGCTTGATGACGGGTGTTTAGACCCTGCCTGAGGAAAGAGTACAATAAGAATTGCCATGGAGAGGACAACGACCCCTTACAGGAACCAGCCGGAGAGCACCGAGCGAGCTTGGTATTGCCTTCGCTCGCAACCCAAACACGAGTATATCGCAGCCGCGCACCTTCGTCTAATGGACGGAGTGACGGTTTTCTGCCCCCGCATCAGATTCAAACGGCCGACCCGACGAGGACTGGTTTGGGTCACGGAAGCAATGTTTCCCGGGTATCTATTTGCCCGCTTTGAGCTCGCGTCAATGCACCGCCACGTACGCTATGCCCATGGAGTGAGCGGAATCGTCAAATTCGCTGACCGTTATCCCACCATAGAAGAGGAAGCAATGACCCAGTTGCGTGGCCATACGGATGCAGCGGAGGTGAAAGAGATGGTTTATGAACTCTCGGAGGGCGACCAGGTGCAAATCGTCGGAGGCGCCTTTGTCGGACTGGATGCCGTGGTCACCCAGGTTCTGGAGGCCAAAGAACGAGTCAAGGTTTTGATGGATTTTCTGGGCCGGAAAATGGAAGCCGAAGTCCAGTGGTCCAGCGTGATTCGGCAGGTATCCCACCCGCTCGCGGCGTGAAGCTTTCAGCGGAACCAGGATTCAAGAGCCGGACAAATCCCGACTTTGGACTCCTGGGTCTCTCTCTCGGTTTCGAGAACGAAATCGCGACTGGGTCATGAGAGGTGGCATTTGACCCCGATAACGAATTCCGATGGAAGGAGCCTGCCATGCGCGGCTCACCGGCGAAATTTGGAGCTTCGGATTTACAGTAATGGGAGCTGCATTGCACAAGCGGCGATGGAGAAAGGCTTTTTCGAGGAAGATGGAAAACAGCCAATGGCGGCAGCCTGTCGTCAAAATCAGCGGAATGGTCATCGGATGCACGGGGGAATAATATCGGATTTATCGCTTAACCGGCCCAAAACGCGGTCGATATTTCGCTTTGGCCGCACCGAATTCTTTTTCGCCTTTCATTTGTTTTGGAGTCATAAGGGCAGGAGCCGGGTGGCCAAGGCGAACCGTCTTCCAGGAACAGAGGAAAACGACCAAGGGCGGCAGCTTGTCTGTAGGCGGAGGCGGTAAACAGAATGTTCGCGGAAATGGCCAAAATGGTCGGCGCTAACAATAAATTAGAAACTTTGTATCGATTGATGGTGGTGCTATGAAACAACCAATCGTTGTGGGTGTTGTCGGTTGCGGATATTGGGGACCCAATCTGGTTCGTAACTTTAAGGGGCTGCCCAATTGTCATCTTAAGGCGATGTGCGACGTCAGTGAATCGCGTCTGAAGCACATGAAGAGCCTGTATCCGGACGTCGAGGGCGTGACCGATTTTGACCATTTAGTAAACGGCGTGGGGCTCGACGCGGTGGTCGTCGCGGCGCCTGTCAGGCACCACTACTCGCTGGCCAAGGCCAGTCTGCTGGCCGGTAAACACACATTGATCGAGAAGCCGATGGCGTCATCGTCCGCCCAGTGTGAGGAGTTAATCGAAATCGCCGAAAGCAAGGGTTTGGTCCTGATGGTTGGGCACACCTTCCTTTACTCGGCGCCTGTCCGTAAAATCGCAGAGATCGTCCAGGCCGGAGACATTGGCGAGATCCGATATATTAATTCGCGAAGACTCAACCTTGGATTGTTTCAGAAGGATATCAACGTGGCCTGGGATCTAGCACCCCATGATATTTCAATCATCCTGCACATTCTGGGAGAATTGCCGCTGGTGGTGAATTGTCAGGGAAACGCCCATGTCACGCAGGGCATTGAGGACGTGACCAACATCTCCCTCTCATTCCGACATAAGCGATTTGCCACCATCCAGAGTAGTTGGCTCGAGCCCAGGAAAATTCGGGAGATGACCATCGTGGGCACCCGCCGAATGATTGTCTACGACGATTTGCAGCCGCACGAGAAAATCCGGATCTATGATGTTCGGGTTGAGCGCCCGCCGCACTATGACACCTTCGCCGACTTCCACTACTCCTATCACTATGGGGACAGCTACATCCCGCACATCAAACAAGAAGAACCGCTCAAAGCCGAATGCCAGCATTTCCTCGAGTGCATCGAAAAGGGAACGGCTCCGCTGAGCGGTGGGCATGAAGGGCTGCAACTGGTGAAAATCCTCGAGGCTGCTTCGAGCTCACTGAAGATACAGGGCGGTCCTGTGACCTTCTCGCGATCGCACGACTTTCCTTCCTCCTTGGAACGAGAACAGGTGAAAAGAGCTGTGCCGGCTATTGGAATTCCGCTATGAGCAACCAGTTGCCTGATTATCAGCGCATTTCGGCGGACGTGAAATTAGGTCGCAACGTGCGAATTCACGGATTTGTGAACCTCTACGGTTGCGAAATTGGCGACGAAACCAGAATTGGCACCTTTGTCGAGATTCAAAAGGGAGCGAAAATCGGCGCCCGCTGCAAGATATCCAGCCATACATTTATTTGCGAGGGAGTGACGATTGAATCCGAAGTGTTCGTTGGCCACGGTGTTACTTTCATCAACGACCGGTATCCTCGAGCGACGAATGCAGATGGGCAGGTTCAAACGGAAGCGGACTGGGCTTGCCAGCGCACGGTTGTCAAGAGAGGAGCAACGATCGGTTCCGGGGCGACTCTCCTGGGAGGGATCGTTGTCGGAGAGAACGCCACTGTCGGCGCGGGAAGCGTGGTTACCAAAGAGGTGCCTCCCAATACTACCGTTGCGGGCAATCCCGCCAGGATCCTTAAAAATTTTTCCACAAAGGATGTAAATGAAAGTTCCATTTCTCGATCTTAAAGCCCAACATGCACCCCTGCGGAGGGAGATTGACAATGCCATCGGCCAAGTCATTGACGAGGCTGCTTTTGCGGGTGGGCCGTTTGTCGTTCAGTTCGAAGCGGATTTTGCAGCCTACTGCAATTGCCCCTATGCCATCGCAGTCGGGAGCGGAACGGATGCACTCTGGCTAAGTTTGCTGGCGCTGGGTGTCGGGCCGGGAGACGAGGTGATCACGGTAGCCAACTCGTTCATGGCTACCGCGGAAGCGATCACTTATTGCGGGGCCAGACCAGTCTTTGTCGATGTGGACGAACGCACTTACACGATGGATCCGGCGGCGCTGAGCAAGGCTCTGACCGCGAGGACGAAGGCCATTATTCCTGTTCACCTCTACGGTCAACCGGCCGACATGGATCCGATCCTGAAATTTGCCGACGAGCATGGTCTGTTTGTCGTTGAGGACGCTTGCCAGGCGCATGGGGCCGAATACAAAGGACGAAGGGTCGGCACCCTGGGCAACACCGCTTGTTTCAGCTTTTACCCCGGGAAGAATCTCGGCGCGTTCGGTGAGGCGGGTGCGGTGGTGACGAATGATGCGAAATTGATGGACAAAATCCGGATCCTTCGGGATCACGGCCAAGTTCGCAAATATTATCATTCCGTGGTCGGGTGGAACTGCCGAATGGATGGGATCCAGGCGGCCGTCTTGAGTGTCAAGCTACGCCACCTGGAGAAAGGGAATCAACTTCGCCGGTCTCACGCGGCACATTATGACCAGACTTTAGTTGGTCTTGAGGAGGTGATTACACCTCTTCAAGCTGCCTTCGCCCGGCACGTTTATCATATCTACCCGATTTGCGTTCAACAAAGAGACGAAGTGATACAGTTTCTCCATCAAAATGGAATAGGAAGTGGAATTCACTATCCCGTTCCGATCCACTTACAGGAAGCCTATCGCAGTCTGGGCTACGAGCGAGGAGCTTTCCCGGTTGCTGAGCGATGTGCCAATCAAATGGTTTCTCTGCCGATGTTTCCTGAATTGACTCCTGCCCAAGTTGAAACGGTGGCGCAGTGCATCAAAGAAGCAGTCTCCGTTTGCGCGCTTGCTTAACTATGAAACCTGAAAAATTGCCGGCAATCACGGACGACTCGGACCACCTTTCGGCCATGCAGGTCGAGCCAATGAACATGTCTGACTCAGCGCCCGAAGCGCCGCGTTCCGGCCTCGGTACCTATGATATTCTTTTCATCCTCTTCAAACACAAGTGGAAGATTCTCATGTGCGCCAGCGGCGGTCTTCTCGCCGCGGCCGGCCTATATTTTCTTCTTCCTCCGATGTACGAATCCCAAGCCAAACTGCTAGTGCGTTACGTCGTGGACAAAAGCGCCGTGGACGGGCTCGATTCCTCCAGCAAAACGATGGGTTCACCCACTGAGGGTGCCATCAACTCCGAGGTGGAGATTCTCACCAGCACTGATCTAACCATGCAGGTGGCTGACGCGGTCGGGGTTGAACGCCTCGCCAAAGAAGCTGGCGTCAAAGCCACGACTGCTGATGTTGCCCAAAGCATCTTCAAGGCACTAAAAGTAGCCCCGGTGAAGGAAACTAATATTATTTCCGTCGCCTATCAAAACGAGGATCCGAAGCTTGCCATGCAAGTCCTGCAGGAGCTGGTGACGAGGTATTTTGACAAGCATCTGGAGGTCCACCGCTCCATAGGTGCATTCGATTTTGTGACCCGGCAAACGGAACAGCTGCGAGCACAGTTGAATCAGACCGATGCGGAATTGAAAAGGTTGAAGGATACCGCGGGCATCACTTCCCTGGCGGAAAGCACGACGTCTCTGGCTGCCGAGTTGGCGAATACCGAGGGAGAGTTGAACACCGCGGAGGCGGAAATCGCGTCGCAACAGGCTCGCTTGAAGGAGATCGAAAAATCGCTCATGGGAGACGAAACGAAGGAGTCGAATAAGACGAGTCCACAACAGGTCAGCACCGAAGTCGTGCGCGACTACCAGACGTTGGTGGCCCGCGAAGCGCAGTTGCACCAAATACAGACTGAGCTGCTCGCCAAGTTCACTCCGGAGAATCGCATTGTGAAAGTCAAGCAGGCGCAGATTGACGCCTTGGTCAACCAACGGCGCGACTTGGAAAAGAAACATCCCGGCCTGCTTGCCACGGTTTCCAGCGCGACTTCTTCAGACGGCAATCGGGTCGACATTGTGTCTGAGAGAGCCCGGTTGGCGGAATTTGAATCAAAAAGGGACGCCTTAACCGCTCGGTTGAGCAGCCTGCAGCAACGGGCGAAACTGCTTTCGGAATATGGACCGCGTATTGGGGAACTGGAGCGTACCAAGGAAGTTCAGGACGCGAACTACAAGTATCTGGAGGCTAGCTTGGAAAAAGCCCGGATTGATGAAACGTTGGATCCGGCCAGGATGCCGAACATCAGTGTGGTCCAGAGGCCGGAAATGGGAGTCAAGGTCACCAGAGACGCCTTGAAGAAAATCGTGATCGGCCTCGCAGCGGGGGGGCTGGCGCTCGGAACCGCCATTGCGTTGCTGATCGAACTTGTTTTGGACCGGACGGTCAAACGACCTCTCGAGCTCGAGACTCAATTGCGCATCCCGCTCTTGCTTTCGATTC
Source organism: uncultured Verrucomicrobiae bacterium (assembly GCA_963793135.1). Classification (GTDB taxonomy): domain Bacteria; phylum Verrucomicrobiota; class Verrucomicrobiia; order Chthoniobacterales; family JAFAMB01; genus JAFAMB01. The sequence goes on along the minus strand of CAWBYX010000019.1, from coordinate 163,484 downwards.
CCAACTTCGCCGGGGCCGGCCATGGGCGGTTGCGGTTGCATGACGCCAGCAATGGTTCAAAGGGAGATTTCTCCGATGACCCCGACCGCGATACCGATCCTTTGGACGAGACCGGCGCTTTGCTTCGACCTTTCTGCGACGCGATCCGTGATCGACTGGGCCTCTTTTTCGAGCTCAATCGGATGACTCACAAGCCAAAACTCGTGGCAGTCACCGGCCTCTCGAAAAACGCAGGGGCCTCCACCCTCGCGACCGGACTGGCCGCCAGCTTATCTGAAACGAGTGAAGGGAAAGTTCTGCTGGTGGATAAGCCACTCGGTCCGAAAAGGTTTTACGATATGTTGCAGGAATGTAAAGAAAGCGACTTTAATTATGTCGTTTTTGATATGCCTTCCCTCGGTAACACCAGCGCCACCCTACCTTTGGCAGGTTTTATGGACAAGGTTCTGCTGGTCGTCGAGGCAGAAAAGAGTAATCGCGACGCCGTCAAGCGCGCCTATACGCAGCTTGCCGCAAAGGCGGATGTTTCCGTCATTTTCAATAAGAGCCGCTCCTACGGGCCGAAGTGGCTCGAAGGCGAGATCTGACCGGATGCCCGGCAATCAAGTGAACCAATTGGATCTTGGTTGGTTTGAAAGCCCGCTCGTCGCGGGGCGAAATTTAGATTCGCCAAGATGAAAGACCTGATCGAAAAGACACCAGGCGCAAAAGCGTCGCTTCGCGCGGCCAGGCATCTATCGGGCGCGCGTGTGGTTGCGGTCTTATTTTCGGATTATCCAGCGGATCCACGACCGCGCAGAGCCGCGGAGGCCTTGGCCGAAGCGGGCGCTTGTGTCGAGGTGATCTGTCTCAAGGAGAAGGATGAAGAGACCCAGCGCGAAACCTTCCACGGGGTGCATATCACTCGTCTTCCCTTGCGCCGCCGCCGAGGGGGGAAGCTCTCATACATGTTACGGTACGGGGCGTTCATTCTGCTTGCCGGCGCCATCCTGGCAGGACGCACGCTTAAACGACGCTATGACTTGGTGCATGTCCACAATATGCCGGACATCCTCGTATTTAGCGCGCTCGCACCAAAGCTTTTTGGGGCAGAACTCATCCTCGATCTTCACGACCCAATGCCCGAGTTGATGATGACGATCTTTGGGCTCCGTGAAGAGAGCTTTCCGGTCTGGTTACTCAAGAAGTTCGAAGCGTGGAGCATCTCCTTTGCGGATAAAGTGCTGACGACCAACGAAGCCTTTCGGAAGCTCTTTTTAAGTCGAGGCTGCCCGCCGCAAAAGATCAGCGTGGTCATGAATTCACCTGACGAAGAAATCTTCCAATATCAGGAGCCTTTTCGTCAGGTGTTGACTGTCCGCGACGCTTCAAAGCCGTTTGTCATGATGTATCACGGGTCGCTCGTCGAAAGGCATGGCGTTGACCTGGCAGTTGCCGCGGTTGGAAAAATCAGGTTGAAGATTCCTGGAGCGGAGCTGAGGATTTATGGCCGCAGCACCCCGTTTCTGGAGGGGGTTCTCGATTCGGTGAGGAAAGCGGAGCTATCCGATGCAGTTCGATATCTGGGCCCGATGAAGCTCGAACAGATCCCCGCAGCCATCCGCGAATGTGACGTCGGCGTCGTTCCGAATCGGCGGAGCGCATTCACCGAAATCAACATGCCGACGCGAATCTTTGAATACCTGTCTCAAGGTAAGCCGGTTATTGCACCGCAGACCCCTGGAATTCAAGACTACTTCAGTCCTCAGGAACTAGTCCTTTTCGATTTGGGAAAAACCGAGGATCTGGCGGCAAAAATGGAGTACGTTTTCGAGCATCCGGAGGAAATGCTGAGGATGGTCGAGCTCGGGCAGAAGGTCTATCAGGACCATCAATGGACCGGTGAACGGGAGCGCTTTGTCAAGTTGGTCGAGGGGCTATTGACCCAGTGAGATGGCTTAAGAAGATTCCTGCGCAGCATGAACGCATTCGGATTTATATTTACCTTCGTAATGTCCGCCTTGTTGGTGCGTCTGCCAAGGAATCTGGCGCCGCTTCCAATCTTAATGGGGGCCTGCTACGTCACCCTGAGCCAGCAACTTGAGATCGGTCCACTGCATTTTCCGGTAGGCCGGGTGTTGATCGCGGTGGGGATTTTTCGGGTGATGTCGAGAGGAGAGCGCGTCGCCCGAGGAATCAACTCCTTGGATCGAATACTGATTTATTTGGCGATCTGGTCGATTTGCAGCCTCGTTTTCCACAAGCCCACCGTTCTGGTTTTCCGCCTGGGAGTCCTTTACGACGCTCTCGGTACCTACTACCTGTTCCGTATCTTCATCCAGAAACCGGAAGACGTCCGGATGGTCTTCAAAATGGTTTGCCTGATTCTTCTACCCGTGGCTGCGACGATGCTGGTGGAGAAATTCAAAGGAATCAACCTTCTGAATCTAATCGGCTTTGGTGAGGGGGAGGTCAATTCCACCAACGGCCATTTCCGCGCGCAGGGCGCCTTTGGGCATGCCATTCTGGCTGGGAACGTGGGGGCGGTCTCTTTGCCGATGGCGGTCTATTTCTGGCGGAAACAACGCAAATTGGCACTGACTGGAATCGTTGTGACGCTAGCGATGGTTTTCGCCAGCGGTTCCAGCGGACCGATTATGACGACTATGGCGGTAATAGGCGCCCTGGCCCTCTGGAAGATTCGGGGGAGCCTGCGGGCGATTCGATGGGGCGCGGTTTTTGTCGTCCTCGGTTTATCCTTTTTAATGAAGGATCCGCCTTATTTTTTGCTTGCTCGAATTGATATCACTGGAGGCAGCACCGGCTATTTTCGTGCGCAGTTGATCAAGTCGACCATCGAGCATTTTAACGAATGGTGGCTGGCGGGCACCGACTTCACCCGGCACTGGATGCCCTCGGGCATCCCCGCGAATGGCGAACACACCGACATGACCAATTATTATATTCAAATGGGTGTCTGGGGAGGTCTTCTGCTCATGCTGCTGTTTATCAGTCTCTTAGTGGCCGGCTTCAATAGGATTGGGAAAGCATTGCAAGCAAACAAAAATGCCCCTGCTGATCGACAATTCCTGATCTGGACACTTGGCGCGATCTTGTTCGGTCACGTGACGACATTTGTTTCCATCTCCTATTTTGACCAGACGGTGGTATTCCTCTACCTGGCACTGGCTTGTATCGGTTCTCTGCAAATCCTACCTCCGGCTCCCGTTCCGAATCCGCGGAGAGCGCCAACTTGGGCAAATAAGATGGCTCCGCGCCCGGTCCCTTTCTTGCGGTTTCAGCCTTCCTGAACCTATGTCTTACCGCTATTCAATTCGTGTTCCGGCCGAAGCCCAAAACCACAAATGGGCGGATCTGCTTTCCATTCTGGAAGGCCTTTTGCCTGTTGATTTTCATTTCTCCGCCGAGCGGAGATCGGATTTTAAAGGACAAATTCTCGCCGAAGGTTCGGTTGGAGTGGAGCAGGGTCTCGAAGCCGGGATCACAAGCCTTGAAGTGCCGCCTGAGGGAACGATCTCGAGAGAGAACAGGTTAATCAACATCGCTGTCCAGTTCACCGAGGATCCGGATGTTACCTTCCCTTTTCGAGGCAGATCTCTTCGCACGAACGTGTTGGCAGAACCAGTCGCTTTAGCGCTGCGCCCTGGAGAAAGGTCATTGGCGAATTGTCCGCAAGGACCGGTCTGGGCTTGTTCCGAAAGGGCAGGGGTAAAACATTTTCGATCCGCCTTCCCTCTGCCGGTCGTCCCGTCTCAGTGCGCCCTGCAGGATGTCCTGGGCGGTCATCGCTTCCTCGAAATGGTCCCTCTACTTTCCTGGTTCCGGTCAATGGGCGTGATCCCATCCTATCACGGCCTCCCCTTGAGCGCCTGCTTCGTATTTGACGATCCGAACCTTCATTGGCCCAGTTATGGATTCGTCGATTACCGAAAGCTTGTCGTGCAGGCAGAGAGGGAGAACTACCACGTTGCCTTTGCCACCATCCCTTTGGATACTTGGTTCACTCACCGGGAAACCGCAGGAATCTTTCGCCATCATCCCGATCGCCTATCCCTTGCGGTGCATGGCAACAACCATACCAAACGCGAGCTGGGTCGGACCTATTCAAAGACAGAAAGGTCGTTCTTACTGCGCCAGGCGATCCAGCGCATCGAGCGGCTCGAGAACCGAACCGGCTTAGCTGTCTGCCGGGTGATGGTCCCGCCGCATGGAGCCTGTTCCGAAGAAATGCTGGCCGCGCTCCCCCTCCACGGCTTCGAGGCGGCCTGTATTTCACACGGGTCTTTGCGTGCTCACAATTCGACCAGGGCCTGGACGAAAAGTCTCGGATACCTGCCATCCGAATTCATTAAAGGCTGCCCGGTCCTTCCTCGATGGGGAATTACGGGCGATACGACGACGAATTCGATCCTCTTGGCGGCTTTTCTTCATCAGGCGATTATTCTCAGGGGGCATCAAAAAGATTTGCGGGATGGTATCGAGTTGCTCGACGGTCTGGCTCAGTTCGTCAATGGCTTGGGACCCGTCAATTGGTCGAACCTCACCGAGTTAAGTCGATCGAATGATCTATGGCGCACCGCTGGCGTCACTCTTCGGTGGAAGCCCTTTGGGCGCAAAGTCGATTGCTCGGCTCCGGCGGAAATGGTGGCGGTCGACAGTTCGGTCGGCGCCTCCTCGAAATCCTGGAAGATTCAAGGTGCCAACGGGTCTGAGGTAATGGCCTCGAAAGGAGAATATGTCTCCTTATCGAAGCCAACGGACGGCGCCACTCCCGTGGAGATTGTTTCCGTGCAAGCGCCGGCAGGTAAGGTTTCCGAGCGGACACCGGCGGGCGCTCTTTTTCGACGTTTGGTGACGGAGAGCAGAGACCGGTTTTTTTCTTCTCTGTGAAGTAATTTCGGGACGGTCCATCGAAATTCGATCGGCCCGGCGAGACAGCCAGAATAATCCGTTGATGATTGGAATTGTTATCTTTCTCCGAACCCGGGGGTGCAAATTGCGCGTAAAGCGACTTGACCTAAAGCCAGCTCAATTTCCGGCAGAAACCGTGTATTTCGACCTAAATTTGTTCTTCTACGTCACGATTTTAATTGTTTGTGACATTTTTTCTTGTGTGACTCTGACGCGGGTTGTATCGAGGACGTTCAAGACAGCGCGCCCAAACGAAGTCAAACACAAAAAGAACAGTTTATGATGGTAATTGCTATTTTAATGGTATTTACTGTAGTTATGATACATTTGGCAGCCTCGCCGGATCCTTGCTCTTCTTTGCAGCGTGACTCGAATCGCCGATCGCCCCTTTTCCGGAAAGCTCAAACGCGGTGGACTGGCGGCCCTTTCGTCCACTCTTTTGGGGTCGCTTTTTTCTCCGTCGCGGTCTTCCTGGGCCTTTTCCTCAGCTCTGCGAACGCCTCGAACTGGTATGTGAGACCGAGTGCCGTGGGTTCGGCGAACGGCTCCAGTTGGTCGAACGCCTGGTCGTTAAACGGTATTTCCTGGGGAAGCGTTGCGGCAGGAGACACGATCTGGATGGCTGGTGGATCGTATCCGGGATTCTCTTTTGGCAAAAGTGGCGCCTCCGGTAAGTCGGTCACCCTTTCCCGGGTGACGTCATCGGACGCCGTTCCCGTCGCTGCGGCCGGTTGGAGTTCTTCCTTTGATTCACAGGTTATATTTTCCAGTGGCATTGACTTAAGTTCGGTGTCTTACGTCACCCTTGACGGACACCAGTGGACACCTCCCGGGTTGCCGAAGGCTTACGGGATGTTAATCAAAAATCCGGGCAGCCCGACCTCTTCCACCATCAATGTTGGAGTGCGGATGGGTTCTAACACGACCGTTCGCAATGTGGAAATCGCCGGTCCCGGCTATGAAGTCACCCAATACGAAACCGATGGAATCATCTTTGATAGCGGTTGCTTAGTGAGCGGGTGCAAAGTCCATGACACGGACACCCTGCTCAAGTCGTGGATTGGCATGTCCAATACGACGGTCGAATACACCACCTTGTATAATGTGGGTTCTATCATTGTTTCAACTCCCGGAGTTGGCCCGCATCCGGATGCTTATTACTCGTCGGGAGCCTCGACGAATCTAACGGTGCGCTATTGCGTGATGGCCAACGTCGTTTCGGAGGCGTTTTTCTTCGATATGGGTGGGCAAACCGGGACGACTTTTTATGGAAATATCTTTGTCCAAGGGAACACCGTGCCGGCCGGCTCCAGCGCTATCCAGGTGAAAGAGGGTTACTCTTACGGAACGTTTTTCCTCTACAACAACACGTTTGTTAATTGGAGCAAGGGCGTCCTGTTAGATGACTATGATAATCCTCCTCCGGTCATCAGCAGTTCCTCTGTGGTGCAAAATAACTTGTTTGTGAACTGCAATAATGGTTTTGACAATAACTCGCCTCCTTACATCAAGACCCAATACAACGGCTACGCCTTAGGATCTGTGAAAGTTTATGGAGGGCCGGAAGCCAACGCGACCGTTAGCTCGGTCAATCCATTTGTCTCTCCTTCGCCTGCCGGGCAGGATCCCACTAGTAATTTTGCCGGATATGCCTTGACGACAGGGTCGTGGCCGGTGGGAAAAGGGTCGGATTTAGGTGCTCCCTATGACATTGACATGAACGGCAACAAGATCGGATCAACCCTCGGAGCTCTGGCCTCAACCAGCTCGGTACCGCAGGCCCCGCAGGGCTTACGTATCACCACTAGCAATTAGGACGGAACGGCTCCTCGGCCAAGCGCGTCATCGGTCCGGCGGCTGGTGAACCGCCCGTTCGTTGCGGAATGCGCTTTCTGTAGGCTTCGAGGGCGCAAAGCTGGCGTCTGGTGCGTGGTCGCCGGCCATGGCTGGAGGCAAGGTCTGTTTTCGGCGGCCTCATTCCGGCCGCCGGACTTACTTTCGAATTGATGCTTTCGATCGAACGGTCGGCCAGTATTTTTTGGCAGGAGGAAATACTGCAAGCCGGATCACTTTCTTGCCTCTCGACGAGGTGTAGACTCCCCATTGAAGATAGTATGAAATTTCTATGAATTGGACCGTAATTGCCGCTACCAATAACGACGAATTGCTGAAGGCTTGTTTGCTGAGTTCTCCCGATCTTCAGGACGCTTCCGAGGTCATCCTCCAGAGAGGTTATCAGAGCGCGGGCGTTGCCTATAACAATGGCCTCGATAAAGCCAAGACCGACTTGGTCATTTTCGCCCATCAGGACTTGTATCTGCCTGGCGGCTGGCTCGATTCACTTCGAACTGCTTTGGACTTGCTCTCTCGAGTTGATCCGAATTGGGGGGTGTTGGGTGTCTGGGGGGTCAACCAGTCCTGTGAGGAAGGAACGGGATATTTGTACTGTACGGGATTAGGGCGACAACTCGGTGGTCTCTTCGACGGGGTTCGTGAGGTCCGGTCTTTGGATGAGGTAGTCCTGATTATGCGAAAGTCTTCGAAATTGCGGTTCGATGAACAGCTGTCCGGGTTTCACATGTACGGCACCGATATCTGTCTTGAGGCCCGGCGACGTGGAATGAAGTCCTACGCTCTTCCGGCCTTCTGCATCCACAATACCAATGGGTATCGAATGCTCCCCTGGCAATTCTGGCAGGGCTATCTGTTTATGCGCAGAAAGTGGAGGTCGGAATTGCCGGTTTCGACCTCCTGCACCGATATCACTTTGAGTTGCTGGCCGATGATTCGTTGGAATGTCGTCCGAGCCGCAAATATCGCTCTGGGACGCCATCGACCGGGCGTCCGGGTTCAGGATCCCAGCCTCTTGTATCGGGACTTAATGTTTTCGGATTCGATGCCTGGGAGCCAGGTCTGTGCGAAAGGCGACAAATGAAGCTATCAGTGATCATTCTTTGTTGGAACGATTTGAAGGTCATTACCGACTGCCTGAAGTCTATCTTTGAGCAAACCAACGAAATGGAGTTCGAAGTCATCGTTTCGGACAATGGGTCGACGGACGGCTCCGTAGGGTTAATCCGAGAAAAGTTTCCCGAAGTGCAGGTAGTCGAAAATCGAGCGAACGTCGGATTTGCGAAGGGAAATAACGCGGGGATTCAATTGGCCCGCGGCGAATATATCCTGATCCTGAATCCCGACACGATCATCCGCGATCACGCCCTCCAGAAGCTGGTCGCCTTTGCGGACCGGCAGCCTGCGGCAGGTGCTTTCGGATGTCGGGTGCTGAATCCCGACGGCTCGTTTCAGAATCCAGCTCGACCCCTTCCCACCGTCAGCGGAGCGTTATTGTCCGCTCTCTGTCTCCGCTGGCTGGGGCGAGTTTCCGCGCATTTCTCCTCTGACCTTTACCCGGGATGGGACGGTCGCACGGAGCGGGAAATCGGCTTTCAATCGGGGTGTTGCGTGATGTTCCGCGGCGACTTGCTGAAGCGTCTGGCAGGGTTTGATGAACGGTTCTTCTATCACTATGAGGAGACTGACCTCTGCGCCAGAGTCTGGGCCTCGGGTTCTTCAATCCGCTATACCCCGTCCGCGGAGATCGTGCATCTCGGTGGGCAATCCGTCGGCAGATTCCCAATCCGTTTCAGGCTGGAGACTTATCGAAGCGCCTATCGTTTTTTCCATAAGCATTACGGTCGCAAAGGGCTGATCCGGATTCGGGGTGTTTACCTGCTTGGCCTGGGCGTCCGGCAGATCGGCTACTCCCTCCTGAGCCTTGTTAAATCAAGCGAATCTCTTCGCAATCGTCTGGCGTTGTACCGAACCGCCTTCAAATGGAATTGGCTGCTGGACCCGATCCAATTTATTGAGACCGGAAAAGAGCCGGATCTGGGCTATGAACCTCTGGCTCCGGCACCGCAACCGGTGAAACCCTCCGTCCTGCCCGACGGGAAACCATGATGTTCTTGTCCGCTACCTCTTTAAAATGAAAAACAGAAATCAAGATGTGACTACTTCGCTCGTAACCGGTGCTGCCGGCTTTATTGGATCTCACGTAGCTGCCCACTTAATCGAGATGGGACATCGGGTCATCGCGCTGGATGACCTGAGCGGAGGCTACGAGGACAACGTGCCGTCAGGTGCGACTTTCCTTCGCGGTTCGATCCTCGACCACGCGCTGATCGATTCGATCTTCAGCGAATATCAATTCGACTATGTCTACCACCTGGCCGCTTATGCCGCTGAAGGTTTGAGCCACTTCATCAAGCGCTTCAATTATACCAATAACGTGATTGGATCGGTCAACCTGATCAATGCGGCGGTGAATCACGAGGTGAAATGTTTTGTCTTCACATCGTCGATCGCCGTCTACGGCGCCGGGCAAACCCCGATGAAAGAGGAATTAACGCCCTGCCCGGAGGACCCCTACGGGATTGCTAAGTTTGCGATTGAGCAGGAGCTCAGAGTCTCTCATGAGATGTTTGGGTTGAATCATGTGATCTTTCGACCGCATAACGTCTACGGCGAGCGGCAGAATATTGGCGATCGCTACCGTAACGTGGTCGGTATCTTCATGAATCAATTGCTCAGCGGGGAGCCGATGACCATTTTTGGCGACGGCGAACAACAGAGGGCGTTCACTCACGTTCGCGACGTGGCCCCGCTTATCGCTGAGTCGGTGGACGTTGAAGCCGCTCGAAATCAAGTCTTCAATGTCGGTGCGGATGTACCGTTCACGGTCAATGAGTTGTCAAAGGTGATTGCCGAGGCGATGGAAATGGAATTCAAGGTAAGGCACTTGCCTCTGCGCAACGAGGTCAAGAGCGCGTTTTCAGACCACAGCAAGTCAGAGCGGGTCTTCGGCAGGCGGTCAGTGACCTCTCTGGAGGAAGGGGTGCGGAGTATGGCCCAATGGGTCAAGGCGAACGGGGCTCGCACCAGCGGTGTCTTCAAAGGGATCGAGATCATGCGAAACCTGCCGCCCAGCTGGGCGGCGGCCAGCAATTTAAAGTCGGCCTAGGAATTCTTGACTACGCCTGCTGCCAGGCCGGACCTGCCTATACCGGTTCAGCGCTTTACTGCTCCCATGCATCCGACGATTTCCGTGGTGATACCGGTCTATAACCGCTTCGACTGCTTGAAGTATGCAGTCGAAAGTGTGCTGGCCCAGACCCTGCCTGTTTTGGAAGTGATCCTCGTGGACGACGGATCGATTGATGACACTCCTGCCTTGCTGCCCCGCTATATCGCCGAAACGGCGACTTGGCGGGAGCGCGTCATTTACTTTCGTCAAGAAAATCAAGGGCCGAATATCGCTCGCAACAAGGGCATCGAACTTGCCAAAGGCGAATGGCTGGCCTTTAACGACAACGACGACTTGTGGCTCCCGCAGAAGTTGGAATGGCAATTTCGGGCTCTCGATCAATTCAAAGATCAGTGTGGCGCCTGTATCTCGGATGCCTGGTTCATGAACAACCCGAACATGAAAATGACCCTCTTCGAGCTGGCGGGCAAACAGCATTCGGAACCGATCGGCATGATTCCGGATGCGCTCAGATACATGCTGAACAAGGGCCCAAGGCTAGGTATCCACCCGATCTGGCTGCAAAATCTGGTGACCAGAACGGATCTCGCCCGGAAGGTGGGTGGTTTCGATCCCAGGTTTCGCTATGGTGATGATGATGACTTTGCCTTTCGCTTGGCCTGCGAAACAAAATTTTGTTTTGTCAGCATGCCCATGGTTTTGATCGACCGGACGCCGCCTGCCAAACGGCATGCCGCGGCCAGCGGGAACTGGGACAATCTGGATTTTCGCCTCCAGATGGCGCAGGAACGCTTAGAGAAGCGCCTTCGGATCAGTGAGAAGCTGCCGGCCGATGTCCGCAAGACGATTCGCGGAGATCTGGCTGCCGTTCACAGTGGGTGGGCAAACTGGTTTCTCCATCGGGGAGAGTATGGAAAAGCCCACTCTTCCGCTCAGGAAGCCGCCAAGCTGCAGCTGACCCCTAATATTGCGATCAAATGGATCCTCACCCGTTATGCTCCTCGACTCGTCAGCAAAATCGCAACGGGCCGTGACCGAGACAGGAGCCGCCGGAATTTCGGCATCGGCTAGTGCATCGTCTTATGAGACGATGCACTAGTCCGGGACGGGGAGGACTTCGAGGAATCAAGCTCCGGCGGCGGGTCGCCCTGGATTACCCTTGACTTGCGCTCCGAGTGGCAGCTGAGTGTCGAGGCTGCCGGTATCCGCCCATTGAAGATTTTAAACTGCTAAGATGACAACGCCCCGAATAAGTGTTGGGATGCCTGTTTACAATGGTGAGACTTATCTGGAGGGGGCTATTCAGTCCCTTCTGGACCAAACTTACCAAGACTTCGAGTTAGTCATTTCTGACAATGCTTCCACGGACGCTACCGAACGAATCTGTCGGAAATTTGCCGCTCAAGATCCTCGGATCCGTTACTATCGAAACGAAACAAATATCGGTGCCGCTCCGAATCACAATCGGGTTTTCGAACTCTCGACCGGTGAGTTTTTCAAGTGGGCTGCGCACGATGACTTATACCCGAAACAAATGTTGCAGCGCTGTATCGAGGTGCTGGAAAAGGCCCCCGAGTCAGTGAGCTTGGTTTATAGCCAAGCGGAAATCATTAATGAGTCTGGGGTCACGGTCGGAATCAAGTCGGATCCCGTCGAAAAGAGAGATCCAAGGCCTCACCTGCGGCTGGCCCGACTGCTTTTTTATATCAGAGAATACAATGCGACCTACGGGCTGATGCGTTCGAAAGTGGTCCGTCAAACTCGGCTGGAAGCATCCTTCCCGTATTCGGACAAAGTCTATATGGCGGAATTGGCAATGCTTGGGGAGTTGTGGGAGATCCGGGAACCGCTGCTTTTTCTTCGTGCGCACGCAGGGAGGTCCACGTTTGCCAATACGGATCCCGATGCGCTGCGAGAATGGTATGATCCCTCCGAAGCCAAGAAGACGGTTGTTGTCCCCTTAAAAACAAGAGCGGATTTGGAGATTGTTCGTTCGGCGCTGCGCCTTCCACTTCCGTGGCGCGAAAAAGTGCTTTGCGTGGGCGTCGCACTGGCCTTGCCATGCTGGTTCGGATTACGAGAGTTCACCTATCCTCTCCGGAAAAAACTTGGGCTTGCGCCCAGCATGTGGCGGAGCAGGAAGAATCGATTACGATCTTTGGATCAGTAATCTTGATTGTTGAGGGACCCGAAGGTGCCGCGGCCAGCGGCACTCAATTAGGAGGATCGATGTGACCTCCCGACCAGGAAAAAGCTAGAAGCCTGAAGTGAACGTCGGGAAGCTAACCTAGGTAAAGTTTCAATGGAGCAAATGACCAAGAATACAAGATTGCACGCGGGCGATTGGGTTGAGGTGCGGAGCAAAGAAGAAATTCTCAAATCTCTGGACCAAAAAGGCCAACTCGACGGAATGCCCTTCATGCCCCAGATGTTTCAGTACTGCGGCCAACGCCTGCAGGTTTTTAAACGCGCCCACAAGACTTGCGACACAGTGAACCAAACGGGTGGACGTTCGTTGCCCGGCGGAGTGCATTTGCAGACCCGTTGTGATGGGAAGGCTTATGGCGGATGTCAGGCGGGGTGTCTGATTTTCTGGAAAGAGGCTTGGCTCAAAAAAATCACTGAACCATCTTTGCCGGGCACGGCTTTACCGAAACCGGAGACGCGCGACGATTCTCTCCAGGCCGGCGGGTGCAGCGAAAAAGATGTTTGGGCGGGAACGAAGGCCAACCCAGGTGAGGGCTCCGAAGAGCCGGTTTATGTCTGCCAGGCCACCCAGGTGCCTGCGGCAACCGCGTTGTTGGATCCCTGGAATATTCACCAATACCTGGAGGACCTGGAGTCCGGAAACGTTGGAGTTCCCACCATGCTCCGCGGATTCATTTATATCGGGTGCAATAGGCTGATCAACGCCGGTGTCGGTCTGGGTCGCCCACTCCGTTGGCTTTATGATGTGTTGCAACATTTGTGGAGGGGTGTCCCTTATCCCCGCAAAAAGGGCCTGATTCCTGCCGGGGTTTCTACCCCTAACGCCGTGTTAAACCTTCAGCCGGGCGAGTGGGTTCGCGTTAAAAGCTATGACGAGATTCTAAAGACCGTGGATCAAAATAACAAAAATCGAGGTTTATACTTCGACGCGGAAATGGTGCCTTATTGCGGAAAGAGGTTTCGTGTCAAGGCGCGGCTCAAAAAGATCGTTGATGAGAAAACAGGCAAAATGACTGAGTTCAAAAGTCCATGCATTTTGCTCGAAGGTGCGGTATGCGAATCCAGATATAGTGAGTGTCGCCTATTCTGCCCAAGAGCGATCTATTCTTATTGGCGCGAAATTTGGCTCGAGAGGTTACCAGTGGAAGAGGCGAGCCAGGCGGGTCAAGAAGTTCAAATGGCAGCAAAGTGATAGTAGCGAGATGGTAATATTTTTATGCGTATACTTGTGACGGGCACCGAGGGTTATTTAGGTTCATTGTTGGCGCCGGAATTGATCCGGCGAGGTCATGAAGTCATTGGCTTGGATGTCGGTTTCTACAAAGAGCGAAGCCTCTTTCGTGACGGTGCGATCACGCCGTTGACGCTGGCCAAAGACCTTCGGCAGATCGAGATGGCTGATCTGAAGGGAATGGATGCCGTCGTTCACATGGCCGAGCTTTCCAACGATCCTGCCGGGCAGCTCGCTCCGACCATTACTTACGAGATCAACCACCAAGGTTCGGTCCGTCTCGCGGAATTGTCGAAACAGGCTGGAGTCAGGCGGTTTGTTTATATGTCCTCCTGCAGCGTCTACGGCGTCGCCAATAAGGGCTTCATTGACGAAGAATCGCCAGTGAGTCCCCAAACGGCATACGCGGAGTGCAAGACCCTGGTTGAACGTGACGTCCGGAAACTGGCCGACGAGCGTTTTTCGCCCACCTTCATGCGTAATGCCACGGCGTACGGAGCTTCGCCCCGGATGCGCTTTGACGTTGTACTCAATAATCTCGCAGGGCTTGCTTGGACCACCAAGGAGATTCGCATGATCAGCGATGGCACCCCTTGGCGCCCGATCGTTCACGGACTCGACATTTGCCAGGCCATTGCCGCCGTGCTCGACTCGCCACTCGAAGCCGTCGCGAATGAGATTTTTAATGTCGGCGATACCGAGCACAATTATCGGGTGAAAGAGATAGCCGAGATTGTCGGAGAGGTCTTTGCGGGCTGCACGGTTTCCTTCGGCCCGCCGAGCCTGGATAACCGAAGCTACCGGGTGTCGTTCGAAAAGATCCGGAAGCACCTTCCGAACTTCAAGTGTCAATGGGATGCCAGGCGAGGGGCCGAACAGCTCTTCGAGCTCTTCAAGCGGATCGACATGACCTCAGAGGTCTTTGAGTACAGGGCTTTCACCCGCCTCAAACAGCTCGAATACCTGATTCGGACCCAACAGATCGACCACAACTTTTTCTGGACGAATTGATGCGGTTTACTCCTACCAAGCTCGCGGGTGCCTACATCATTGAACCGCAGCCTCATGCGGATAGTCGAGGGCTGTTCGCCCGCACCTTCTGCGCCAATGAATTTCGAGAGCAAGGTTTGGTGGACGTTTTCGTTCAATGCAACACCTCATGGAACGTCAGCAAAGGCACTCTCCGCGGGCTCCATTTTCAGCTTTCCCCCTCGTCTGAGGTAAAGTTGGTCCGGTGTACCGCCGGCGCTCTCTGGGATGTGATTGTCGATTTGCGTCCGCAATCTGCAACCTATCTGCAACACGTTGCGGTCGAATTGACCGCTGGCAATCGAACGGCCTTGTATATTCCCGAGATGTTCGCCCATGGGTTTCAGACTCTGGAGGAAGGTACCGAGGTCTTTTATCAAATGAGCCAATTTTATGCCCCCAAGCTGGCGCGGGGAATTCGTTATGATGACCCGAAGATCGGGATCAAGTGGCCGCTTCCAGTGACCTCGATTTCGGATCTTGACCTGAATTGGACGTTGTTGCCATGAGCTTGGATAGGAATGGTGGCGCCAGTCGGCAATCGCTGGAGAAGCCCCGAGCTCCACGAAAAATTCTGCGCCAGGTGATGAATGAAGTCGATTCTTTGGAACAGGGCCGGGAGGCTTATGCCGCGATCGAGGAGCTTTACCCCATTTGCCGGAGCATCACAGGCGATGGCCTTCGACAAAGCTTGCGCATCATCCAGAAGACGGTCTTGTTAGCCCTTCAGGAAGTCCCGACCGGCACCCAGGTGTTCGACTGGACCGTTCCGAAAGAATGGAATATTCGCGATGCTTACATCAAGAACCGCGCGGGAGAACGCGTCGTGGATTTCCAAAGATGCAACCTGCATGTCCTCAATTATAGCCTCCCGGTCCGGCGCAAAATGTCGCTCACGGAACTGAGACCTCACCTTTTCACTTTGCCAGAGACGCCGGAGTGGATTCCCTACCGCACCTCTTATTACCGGGAAACCTGGGGATTCTGCCTCACTCAAACGCAGTTCGATCGCCTGGAGGATGAGGAGTACGAGGTTTGCATCGATTCCACCCTGGAGCCTGGCTACCTGACCTATGGTGAATACCGGATTCAAGGTGCGACCGACGACGAGGTCTTGATTTCCTGCCATGCCTGCCATCCATCGCTTTGCAATGATAACCTTTCCGGGATGACGATCGCTGCGCGTCTGGCACGCTTCCTCGAGAGCGTTTCGTTGCGTTACTCCTACCGTTTCTTGTGGATTCCCGGGACGGTTGGTTCGATTACCTGGTTAGCACGGAACGAGCCCATTCTGCCGCAAATCAAACACGGGCTGGTCTTGTCATGCCTTGGAGATTCAGGACCGTTTACCTATAAGCGGAGCCGTCGCGGAGATGCGGAGATCGATCGGGCCGTCGAACAGGTGCTCCGACACAGCGGATTTAGCTTTCAGGCATTGGATTTCATTCCTTATGGCTACGACGAGCGGCAGTACTGCTCCCCAGGGATTAACCTTCCGGTCGGCTGCTTCCTGCGAACGCCCAACGGGTGCTATCCCCAGTATCACACCTCTGCAGATGACCTGTCCCTGGTCACCGCTTCCTCGCTCGCTGAATCGTTCCGACAATTATTGCAAGTGATTCAGGTATTAGAGGAGAACGGTCGCTATTTGAATCTGAATCCGAAGTGCGAACCGCAGCTTGGCCGACGCGGGTTGTACCGGCAAATGGGGGGGATGAAGGATGCAGCCGTTCGCGAGATGGCCATCCTATGGGTCCTCAATCTTTCTGATGGCCAGCACGACCTCCTCGATATTGCCGCCCGTTCCGGCCTGCCCTTTGATCAAATCAGTGGTGCCGTTGAGGCGCTCCGAGAGGCAAGCCTGCTCGAGCCGGTCGAAAAAAAGGGGCGCGGATGCGCATGTTTTATAAATCTTGATCCCCTGGCCGAAAAGCGGATCCGGAATCTAAATCTTATAACTTAATTTGTGCTCTTAAGAGCCGAATAAACGAGTGTTGAATTGCAGGATTACTATGAGCAATACGATGGAATTGGACGAGACCGAAGCGACCACAGACCAGACAAAGACGATTTTAGCCACCGCGCACTGCCGATTCTGTCGTGCGCCGCTCCGGCACACGTTCGTTGATTTGGGGATGTCACCGTTGTGCGAAAGCTTTTTGACGGTCGATCAACTCAACACCATGGAACCGTTCTACCCCTTGCACGTCAAGGTGTGTGACGAATGTTTCCTGGTCCAATTGGACCAGTACGTCAGCAAAGAACACATTTTTACAGAATATGCTTATTTCTCCTCGTATTCCGACAGCTGGCTGAAGCATGCCTCCAACTATGTGGACATGATCTCCAAGCGCCTCGATTTGGGAGCGAAGAGCCTTGCAGTCGAACTGGCCAGCAACGACGGTTACTTGCTGCAGTATTTTGTGAAAAAGGGGATTCCCGTCCTCGGCGTCGAACCCGCGGTCAACGTCGCCAAGTGCGCCGAAGAAAAAGGAGTGACCACGCTCGTCCAAGTTTTTCGGCTGCCAAACCGCGCGGGAAATGGTTGGGAATGGCCAGGCGGCGGATCTGGTGGTCGGAAACAACGTGCTGGCGCAGGTTCCCGATCTCAACGATTTTGCCGGCGGTATCCAGATTGTGCTCAAACCGGGGGGAGTTGCCACACTGGAGTTCCCTCATCTAAGTCGGCTGATGGAAGAGAACCAATACGACACGATCTACCATGAGCACTTTTCGTATTTCTCTCTGATTACGGTGGAAAAGATCTTTGCCGCTCACGGGCTGGTGCTTTTTGATGTCGACGAGATCCCAACGCACGGCGGATCGATCCGGATTTATCTGCGGCACCTCAATGACACCTCCAAACCGGTCAAGCCTTCCGTCGTGAACCTGCGGCAACGGGAGTTGGCTGCTGGTCTGGACCGTATGGAGACCTACGCGAGTTTTGCTGAGCAGGTGATCGATTCCAAACATAAATTGCTCGAGTTGCTCATAGGCCTTCGCCGCGAGGGCAAGCGCGTGGCAGGTTATGGTGCGCCGGGTAAGGGGAACACCCTGCTGAATTATTGCGGCATTCGCAAAGATTTCCTGGATTTTACCGTGGATCGAAACCCGTATAAACATGGACGCTTCCTACCTGGTACGCACATCCCGATCTTCCCGGTGGAACGGATCCGCGAACGACGGCCGGAATATATCCTGATCCTCCCATGGAACCTGAAGGACGAGATTGTGTCACAGTTGGGCTACGTACGGGAGTGGGGTGCTAAATTTATAGTGCCAATACCAATGGCCCGGATTCTGGACTGAGATGTCCGGACCGACTCAAATGATTGAATCAGAAACTGGTAATCAACAATGAAAGTTGTGCTCTTTTGCGGCGGGTTTGGGATGCGGATGCGCGAATATTCAGAGGCTATGCCGAAACCGATGGTTCCGATTGGGTATCGGCCGATCCTCTGGCATGTGATGAAGTATTACGCCCACTTTGGCTACAAAGATTTTATTCTCTGTCTGGGGTACAAAGCGGACGTCATTAAAAATTACTTCCGCAACTATGACGAATGCCTGTCGAACGACTTCGTCCTCTCTGCTGGCGGTAAAAACGTGGAGTTGCTTAATAGCGATATCGACGATTGGCGCATCACCTTTGTCGATACTGGGCTCACCTCGAATATCGGACAGCGCCTGAAGGCAGTCGAGAAACATCTGGAAGGTGAAGAAGTCTTCCTTGCGAACTACAGTGACGGGTTATCCGACGTCAACCTCAGCGAGTTGACTGATCTTTTTCTGCGCAGCAATCGAGTGGCCTGCTTTGTCAGCGTGAAGCCGGTCGCCAGTTTCCACATGATCAGCGTCGACGACGAGGGCCTGGTGAAAAGTATTGAGCACATTACCAAGTCCGGTGCCCGAATCAATGGAGGCTTCTTCCTCTTCCGGCGCGAGATCTTCCAATACATCAAAGAAGGAGAGGAACTGGTCGAAGAACCCTTTCATCGTTTGATCTCTGAAGGACAACTGCTGGCCTACTCTCACAATAAATTCTGGGCATGTATGGACACTTTCAAGGAGATGCAGGTGCTGGAAGATCTCTACAGCCGGGGTAAAGCGCCCTGGGCTGTCTGGAATGGTAAGCACTGAACTCCTTTTAACATGAGCGCACCCACTGCTTCGGATCCTTTACCGGACACAGAATCCACGGCCTCTGCGGTGCCGGAAGTCCCCGTCGAGATAGTGGCAGCCCCCAATGCGAGCGCGGGCAGCGTTGAAAATGCCTATGGCGCCGGGGATGCCCTCGCTGATGGTGCGCCGCACGACCTGAAAAGGAAGACGGCCCGCGGCGCCTTGGTCTCCATGTTCGGTCAAGTTGCGACCTTTGTCCTTCGCATCGGCTCTATGGTGGTGCTTGCCCGGCTATTGGATCCGCACGATTTTGGAGTCGTCGGCATGGTAACCGCGTGTACCGGTTTTCTCGGCCTGTTCCGAGATGCCGGGCTCTCGATGGCCACCATTCAACGGGTATCGGTTTCCCGCGCCCAGACCTCGACTCTCTTCTGGATCAACGTTGTGGTGGGGGTGATTTTAGCTGTTCTTTGCGCGGCCATGGCTCCGATTCTCACTCACTTTTATAACGAACCCCGGCTCCTCTGGGTCACCATTGTCATCGGAGGCGGTTTTCTTTTCAACGGAGCGACTGCACAGCATCGAGCGATCCTTCAGCGCAATATGCGCTTTGCGGTCTTGACGCTGGTTGATATTCTCGCCTTGATCTTCAGCATCGCAGTCGGCGTCGCAATGGCGACCAACGGATTCGGCTATTGGGCACTGGTGGGAATGACCGTCGCGTTGCCGGTGGCGAGCCTGGTTGGAGTCTGGGTTGCTGCCGGTTGGATCCCGGGTCCGCCAGAGCGCGGAACGGGAGTTCGGGCGATGCTTCGTTACGGCGGCACCGTCACCTTGAACAGTTTGATCGTCTATATCGCCTACAACGCTGACAAAGTCTTGCTGGGCCGGTATTGGGGTGCCGCGACCCTGGGTATCTACGGACGCGCTTACCAACTCGTGAGTATGCCCAACGACAGCCTGAGTTCGACGATCGCCTTAGTGGCGTTTCCTGCCCTCTCTCGTCTCCAAAATGATCCCCCGCGATTGAAGAGCTATTTTTTGAAAGGATACGGTCTTTTCCTTTCCCTGGTGGTGCCGATCACCATGGGATGCGCACTATTTGCGGAAGACATCATTCGAGTCTTTCTAGGTCCGAAATGGGGTGAGGCCACTCCCGTCTTTCGGTTACTTAGCGCCGACCATACTGACCTTTGCCCTCATCAATCCATTTGGTTGGTTCCTGCTGGCGACCGGCGGAGCGGTGCGGAGTCTGAAAATAGCACTGATGATCGCCCCAGTAGTGATCTTAGGTTATGTGGCCGGTCTCGCCTATGGGCCAACAGGAGTTGCCACCGGTTTCTCGATCGCGACCGTACTGTTGATTTTGCCAGTCATCTGTTGGGCGACTCGCGGGACGGCCATTACCTACCTCGACGCGTTCAAAGAAGCCATGCGTCCGTTCCTCTCGATCCTGGTGGGCGCCTTGGCGGTTCTTCTTTGCTCGGGTTTTCTTCAATCGTTAAGTCCGCCTCTGCTGCGGCTGTTCATAGGAAACACCGTCTTGTTCGGTGTTTATTTTCTGATGCTCTGGTTTGTGATGGGTCAAAAGTCGATTTACCTCATGGTGCTAAAGGAGATCGGAGTCTGGCCGTTGGGAAGAAAAAGCACCAAGAGCGTTCCGCCCAATTCGTGAAGCGATCAGAAGTGGTTGGCGGTTTCCATGGAAGTCTCACTTGCCCAAGATCCCTGGCCTACCGAGACGAAAAATTTAACCTGATGCTTAGAAGAACTCGCAGATTTCTTTGCCCGCAATGCCGAGAGAACCGAAAAAGCCGCTCCTGAAGAAGGTGGCCGTTGTGACCGGAGCCAGCAGCGGGGTCGGTCGAAGCATTGCGCTCGCATTGGCAGCCGAAGGAGTCGATCTGGCCCTGCTCGGTCGAAAAATGAGTTTGTTAGACGCCGTGAAGAGAGAGTGCTGTGAACACGGAGTAAAGGCCGAATCCTACGGAGTGGATTTGCTTTCGGAAAAGGAAATGGAAGAAGTCAAGGAACGGGTGCTGACCACCTTTGTGGGGGTGGACATCCTCGTTCACAGCGCCGGAATGATTGTTTTATCCAAGGTTGCGGCAGCGGCGGCGAAAGATTTCGAGCTCCAATTTCGCTGCAATGTGCTCGCTCCCTTCTCGCTCACGCAGTTCTTTCTACCGACTCTCATCGACAGAAAAGGTGATATCGTTTTCATCAATTCCACCGCGGGGTTGATCGCCGCCCCCGGCCTTTCCCAATACTCGGCCACCAAGCACGCCCTCAAGGCCTTCGCCGATAGCCTCCGAGAAGAGGTCAATCCACACGGAGTGCGAGTGCTGAGTCTCTATCTGGGTCGAACCGCGACCCCAATGCAGGCTGCAGTCCATGACTGGGAAAATAAACGGTATGCGCCGGAGCGGTTAATTCAGCCGGATCAAGTGGCCTCTGTGTTGATCTGTACTCTTTCCCTGGGGCCAGAGGCGGAAGTCATGGACGTCAGGATCCGGCCAGCGATGAAGCCTCCGATCTCGTAGACCGTTAAGCCGGGTCTTGCTCTTCCCTCCGCCGCCCCAACCCGCCGGAGAATGGAACCGTACCAACTTCGGTCAGTCAATCAGTATGCAACAATTCGATTTCGTTGTCGTCGGTGGCGGCATCATTGGGCTCGCCGTGGCTTGGACCATCATCCAAAGAGATCCTAAGGTCCGAATCGCAGTCCTCGAAAAAGAGGATGCTTGGGCTCGGCATCAAACCGGGCGCAACAGCGGGGTCATCCATTCCGGCATCTATTATCAGCCAGGAAGCCTCAAAGCGAAGTTGTGCCGAACAGGAAACCTTCGGATGCTGAGGTTCTGCCAAGAGCACGGCATACCCTATGACGTCTGCGGGAAGGTGATTGTCGCAACCGCGCCTTCCGAGCTTAGCCTGTTAGAAAATCTGCACCAACGGGGCGTGGCCAACGGCTTGACAGTTCAGAGGCTGACCGCCGCCCAGGTGGCGGAGATCGAGCCGCATGTGCGTTGTCTTGCGGGAATCCAGGTACCATCCACCGGCATCGTCGATTTCGCGAGCGTTTGCCGGAAATTAGCGGATTTGATCCAATCCAGGGGAGGCGACTTGCGGCTAAGCACCAAGGTGCTTGGCTTTAAAATCGATAGCAGAGAGGCAGTTCTGGAAACGCCCAATGGCGCTTTGACGGCACGCCGGATTATCAATTGCGCCGGTCTGCACAGTGACCGTGTCGCGAAACTAGCCCATGCCGAACCTGGCGCTCAGATCGTGCCTTTTCGCGGTGAATACTATGAACTCAGGCCTGAGCGCCGCGCCTTGGTGCGAAATTTGATTTATCCGGTGCCCGATCCCAATTTCCCTTTTCTCGGGGTTCATTTTACCCGCATGATGGACGGCAGCGTGCACGCCGGGCCGAACGCTGTTCTGAGCCTCAAGCGTGAAGGGTACCAACGAACCTCGTTCGAGCTGCGGGACTTCATCGAAACAATGACCTATTCCGGATTTTGGCGCCTGGCCGCGAAACACGCCAAAGCCGGGCTCGAAGAGATTCACCGATCTTTTAGCAAGAAGGCCTTCGTTGAGAGCTTGCAAAAGTTGATCCCGGAGATTTCTGAGGAAGACCTTATTCCCGGAGGCGCAGGAGTGCGTGCACAGGCGGTGCGCCCGGACGGCCGACTGGTCGATGATTTCCTGATTGTTCAAAGTCCCTTCGCGATCCACGTGTGCAATGCACCTTCCCCTGCAGCTACGGCTTCCCTCGAAATAGGCCGAGTCGTGGCCGAGCAAATCCCGGAACTGGATTCGAATGAAAGAGGCTAAAAGAACATCGCTATATATTTATGTTGGATTTTACGTAATTGTGGTATTTATATTAATCTAGCTTTGCTTTTTGCCGCCGGATTTCACTTTAGGGCCGGTGATCGCTGGCGATTACTCCAGCTTGTCCGGTCGGCGTAAACTTGCCGATCTGGAAAAATTTCGACTAAGGTGAAGACAGCTAACGGTAGTTCTAAACGGTCAGTTCCGATCGGGATTTCTTGCCCTTTCGAGGAGCGCGGGCTCCGCTTTGATTTATCACTCGAACAGCGAAATCGCGAAGGTGCTGATCGTCAGTTCGAAAAGGTCCAAAGCGTTCCTGTTCCGCTAGCCTGCCGTTAAGTTGTCAGTTCCGTTGTGCAAGTGGCGCGTTTCCGTGCCGACCCTAATGAATAAACAAATTGAAGCTGTCCCCTTAATAAAAACCGAGCCACCGACCTTTCGGAGGCAGATGGTTGAGGTTTCTTCGCGTCTGCGCGGAGCGGATCTCCTCGTCTTTGCACTCATTCTTGGTTTTGGCGTATTCCAATTTTTCCACGTGGCCCGGTCGGGCGATTTTGTTCAGGAGGACGTCTTCTATTCTGATGCCGCCCACTCGCTGATGAAGAGCGGTCTGTATGGCATTAACGGCTATCCGGAAACGAACATGCCGCCCGGCGTGGCCTGGACCTTTGCTTTGTTGAATGTTGTTTTCGGCGGCGGTCATGTTCTCTATTTGCGGAGTATGGTCGTTTTCGGGTGCCTGGGATTTCTTGCCAGCTACGAACTGTTGCGGCGGCAACTTCCTCGGCTGGTCGCCGCTGCGATTTGCCTGCTGCTGATTTCGTCTGGAATTCAATTCCACGTTGTCTCTGAGGCGGTTTCGGCCTGTTTCCCGTATTTCTTCACGGCAATGGCCGCTTTGTTGGTGGCCCGGAAATTGGACGAGTCGAAACGCTTGGCAGCGCGCATTGGATGGGGAGTTCTGTTGACGGGGTTCATCGTAGCTACGCTGATGTTCGCTTCGGTGGGGATCGCTTTTCTGGGCGGCATTGTCGCGAGCATCGCTATCATCTTCTTGCGGGATCGTCGTCTTGGTTTCACCCATCTGAAGAATTATGCCGCAGTTCTTATTCTGGCCGTCGCGGTGCAGGCCCATTGGATGCAGCCACGGGCAGAGGCGAGCGCCGGTATCGCGGCCAACGAATGGCCTGTGCCAGGCTTTCCTCGCTCCTATGTGCAGCAATTGAAGCTGAAGGACGGGCGGGAACCGGAACTGGGATTTGTCACCCTGCGCGATATCCCCGTACGAATGTTGAAGAATGCCTATGAACACGCCAATCTACTGAGCCAATTGCTCCTGGCGCGGCACATTTATCTCGCCTGGATGTCGATCGCGACGATTGGGATGCTCCTGCTGATCGCTCTAGGTTGGTGCTATACGGTCTGGCGATCGGGAGGTGGGTTGCAGGAGTGGTACTTTGCTGGGTATGAATTCATCTATTTTCTTTGGCCCTGGGAGTTGGAGCCAAGGTTCTTCCTACCGGTTGCGCCGCTGGCCTGCCTGTACGCGTGGCGTGGGGGAGAAGCACTCGTCTCTCTAGTGCAGAGTAGGCCGCGAGCGCTCGGCATCATCTGGTTTCCGATGTCCATCCTTCTGGCAGTTCATTCATGGTTTTGGATGCATGGGATCGGTAGGGCCGGCCATTTGCCTCACGCCGGATACCAGGATGAAACTTCCTTCGTTTTTTGGGCGTTGTCGGCGATTGCCGCGGCATGGTTGGCATGGGTAGGTCCGGATTGCTTGAAGCCGATCACTCTCCTCCATCGCTGGTATTCTGAGCGGATCGACCGTTTCCGAATCGGTTCGATGCGACCGTTGCACCTTTTGGCGCTGGCCATCCTGGCGCTGCTGGTCGGTAAGGGATTGAGCGCTCAACTGGCGATCGGGCGCCAAAATCTGGATCTTAATTCCGCGGTTAATCAATTATCGACGGACGCCGAGGCTGGAGCTTGGATCCGCTCCCATAGCGATGCCAACTCCGTTGTCATGGCCAGGCACGTTCCCACCGTCTTCCACTTTTCCGATCGACAAGTCGTTTGGTTTCCGATGAGTACGGATCCGCACTTATTGATGGATGGAATTTTGAGAAATAAGGTCGATTTCGTGCTCGTGGTTCGACGTCCGTATAATTACTACCTTCCTCCGGACGATCAATGCTTTGCACCGTTGGTCAAAGCCTATCCAGGCTCCTTTCATCTGCTCTATGAGAATCCCCAGTTCAGCGTCTTTCAGGTTCTTCGGAACGCTAACATCCATCTTGGATGACCGCCCGCTTACCTGGGCGACCGGCGCAGCTCGGACGTTTTGAATGAAACAAATTATGAATCGGAATCACACCCTCGACGTGATTCGCGGGTTTTTGAGTTGGGTCGTATTTGCAGTGCACGTCGTCTGGTTCTCGGGTTACCGCGGAGGTACTCAAGAGGCCATCGGGGCTTATGCGGTGGACGGCTTTATTATTTTAAGCGGCTTTGTTATCACCCAACTTTTAGTCATCAAAAAAGAAGCTTACGGGGTATTTATATTCCGCCGTTTTATGAGGCTTTTCCCCGCCTTCGCAGTTTGTATCGCACTTTCGCTGCTGGTGCGTCCTTTGACGCTGGGGAGAGTTTCAACTGAGCTGGTCCGCGAGGCGAGTGAAACTCAATACTTCTGGTGGCACCTGGGAGCTCACGCCGGCTTGATCCACGGATTGGTGCCCACGGCCTGGTTGCCGGTATCACAATTTGCATTCTTGCCGCCAGGCTGGAGTATCAGCCTGGAATTTCAGCTTTATTTGGTGGCGCCTTTGGTGCTGTGGTATAGCGCCAGGTTTGGGGTTAAGGGGTTTGCTTTCCTGGCAGTCGCCAGCGCCATCATGCTCTTGCCGCAGTTTGCATCCAGACTAAACCACATCTGGTCCGGTGCCGGCGCATTTCTCCCGCAACGATTTGTGTTTTTTCTGATCGGCATGAAGGCGTTCGACATCTTCGGGCGTGGTTTGGGAAGTTCGGTTCAATATTGGCCTGGATTCGTGCGGCTGGGAGAGGTCAGCTATTCGACCTATCTCGTGCACTGGCCGGTCCTGGCCTCTTTAAACGCTGTGCTACCGCGGGAATGGCCGCCGCTGCAACAGGTCGAAATTTTATTCCTGGTCGGTGCTCCAATCACCTTACTTTTCAGCTTCCTATTGTTCCAATTTGTTGAGCGGCCCGGAATCGCTTTGGGCCGCCGGCTGACAAAAGAAAGCTTGAAAATCGTAATCGAAAAACCGGAAGTCGTTGTCAGGACTTCTTAGTAGAATTCTCAGGGTAGATTTTTCGGCTTAAGGACTTCCACGGCTCACGGAAGCTGAAGCACCCGAAATATAGGCCTTGAGGAACACTCACTCCAACACTCCATTACTCCAACACTCCATCTACTCCATTCACTCCGTTACTCCATTACTCCATTACTCCATTACTCCAACCAGTCAGCGAGTGGTATGCAGACCGATCGATTTTTTTGGTATAAAGGCTTAAGCCTCGTCCAACGGCGCACCCTCTGGTGCCCTACTTGGCTGGGGTGGTTCTGCCTCGCTCTATTTCTGGCTGCTCCAATAATTTGGTGGTGCTATTCTGGAGAGCTTTTCCTCTCATCGACTGACCGCCGGCCTGCTGAGGTGCTGGTAGTAGAAGGTTGGATCGGTCGCGAAGGTATCCGAGCCGCGGCCAGCCGAGTTCGTCCAGCACGGCTATACCTACGTGGTTGCCAGCGGAGGCCTGACGACATCCGAGCGGTGGGAAGAGGGTGGTTGGAATTACGCGGTCGGTGCGGCGCACGAGCTGATGCGATCAGGTGTTCCAGAATCCCGGATCATTGTGGCTACCGCCAGAGATGTCGAACGTGAGCGCACCTTTGAATCCGCGATTGCCGTCTCACGAGCCCTGAAGTTCGAACACATCCACCCGAGTGCCATCAATGTATTTACCTGGGGCACTCACGCCGGGCGAAGTCGTCTTGTCTTTACCAAAGTCTTTCAACCTGAGACAAACGTAGGGGTCATTAGTTGGGTCCCCGTCACCTATCGAAGCGAGCCATGGTGGCGGTCCAGCGATCGTGCTAAAGATTTCCTGACAGAAACCGCGGGTTATTTCTATGAAGCCTTCTTCGACTCCGGCCGGAAGTCGAATACGTTCGATCAAGAGAAAGTGCCAGTATCTCCATGAATTGCCTGCCTCGGGAGACTGGATCTGAGAGACCTGAAATTAAGCGTGTGGGCGCCATTTCCCAAGAGATTAAGGAAAGTTGATGGTTATTCGCAATTTTGAGATACCGGACGTGAAGCTCCTCGTTCCGAAACGCTTCACCGACGTACGAGGATATTTTTCTGAAACCTGGAGCGACCGGATCTTTCGCCAGAAGGTCTCGGAGGTAGCTTTCGTGCAGGATAACCAGTCTGTCACCGCCACGAAGGGAACGCTGCGGGGCATGCACTTCCAAAAACCGCCTTTTGCCCAGGGTAAGTTGGTC
The DNA here is from genome assembly GCA_963793135.1 of uncultured Verrucomicrobiae bacterium. GTDB lineage: Bacteria > Verrucomicrobiota > Verrucomicrobiia > Chthoniobacterales > JAFAMB01 > JAFAMB01. The sequence goes on along the minus strand of CAWBYX010000019.1, from coordinate 136,568 downwards.
AGGGTGGTACGCGGTTCGATCCTGGACATCGCTGTCGACATTCGTCAGGGATCTCCCACTTATGGGCAGCACATCGCGACCCGCCTGGATTCGGTCGAGGGGGCGCAGCTATGGGTTCCTCCGGGTTTCCTCCATGGCTTTTGTACGCTGGAAGACCAAACAGAGGTATTCTACAAAGTCACGGCCTATTACAATGCGGAGCACGACGCGGGTGTTCTCTGGAGTGATCCGGATCTTCGCATCGATTGGCCGTTTCAGCCGAAGTCAATTTTGCTTTCCGACAAGGATCGGACGCACCCGCGTTTAGCGGAGATACCTAGTTTCTTTGTCTACGAGGGATAGGTGTTATGGGTGTTCAGGCGGCTAAAGATTTTCTTAGAAAATCCGAATGCCGATCATGATCTCTTAATTCGAAAGTATCTTTATGCGCATCATAGTGACCGGCGGTGCAGGCTTTATCGGTTCGGCGGTCTGCCGATATCTGATTACGGAAACGGACGCCTGCGTCGTCAATCTTGACAAACTGACCTACGCCGGCAATCTCGACTCGCTCCACACGCTGAGCCACCATCCTCGCTACCGGTTCGACCATCTGGACATCTGCGATGCAACGAGCGTTGAAAACCTGTTCAGCGAGGTAGCGCCTGAAGCAGTTCTGCATCTCGCCGCGGAAAGCCACGTCGATCGCTCCATTACAGGGTCCAGAAGCTTCATCGACACTAACATTTTTGGCACCTATACGATGCTCGAGGCGGCGCGTCGCTACTGGTCAAACCTGAGAGGGTCCGCCAAGGACAAATTCCGGTTCCTGCATGTTTCGACGGACGAAGTTTATGGCTCGTTAGGTCCGGAAGGACTGTTCACCGAATCGACACCGTATGATCCGTCATCGCCTTATGCCGCCTCCAAGGCGGCCTCCGACCATTTAGCTGTTGCTTGGTTCCGAACGTACGGTCTGCCGGTGATCGTTTCGAACTGCTCCAATAATTACGGGCCCAATCAATTCCCGGAAAAGTTAATTCCATTGATGATCTTAAATGCGTTGGAAGGCAAGCCGTTACCCATTTACGGGAATGGCTCCAACGTCCGAGACTGGCTATACGTGGAAGATCATGCCAAGGCGCTGTTTTTGATCCTGAAGAATGGCCAACCGGGTAAGACCTACAATGTGGGTGGGCGCAACGAGCGGACCAACCTGCAAGTTGTCCAGGACATTTGCAAAGTTCTTGATGAGCTGAAGCCGAGCGGCCGGCTCCATGATCGACATATTACTTATGTCACCGATCGTCCGGGTCATGATCATCGCTATGCGATCGATGCCGGGCAGCTTGAGCGCGAGCTCGGCTGGCGGGCCGAAGAAACGTTCGCGACCGGGCTCGCTAAAACCGTGCGGTGGTATCTGGACAATGAGTGGTGGTGGTCTCCGCTGCGCAAGAAGGTCTATGCCGGCGAAAGAATCGGCTTGGTCAGCGTCGAGAAATAAATCCCATCTCGGCGAACGAGGAGCGATTCGGCTACCGCAGACCAAACATCCTGCGCAGACGCCGCATTTGCTCTTGTTGGACGAATTGAGCGAGCTCCGGCGAAAGAAGGCGAGATTGGCGTCGCAGCCCGGCCAGACAGAAGCCAGTGAGCCGGGCCAGAGCAGCGAGGATAAAAGGCGACTCGCCGGTCCGCCCGACGCACTTCACGAGTTCAAACGCCGGGTGATAAGCCAGTGCGTAATCGCGAACTCCGAGCTGGAATTTGCGACGGATAATACCTCCCTGCGAGACATTGCGCGGCTTCAGATGGTCTACGACCAACTCCGGGATCAGGCTGGTTTGAAATCCATTCATTCTGGCTTTCGCACACGTCAGGGCGTCCCATCCGCCTTCGGGAATCGCGAGTAATCCACCGAGCGACTCGAAGCAAACTCTCCGGAAAAACTGCACCGCCCCCGGAACATCTTGGAGATTTCTCGGTCGTTGATTCTTGGATGTGCCGACGTCTACGACCATCCCGCCCGCGAGACCAAGCAACGGATTCTGCTCGAAACGTTCGATGATTCGTTCGAAATAGTTAGGCGCAAATCGCAGATCGGCGTCTAGCAATCCCAGGTACTGGTATTCCGTCGACTTTAAAGATTTAACTCCGGTTTCGGTCGCCTGGACCACGGCGGAAAAACTGCGAGTCAGTCGAACTGGGAGTTGGACAAGTCGGATCCATGGGTTCGTTCGGGCAGCAGCCTGGACCAGTGCGTCAGTCTGATCCGTCGAACCGTCGCTGACGATGATCCATTCCATTGGAAGTAAAGACTGTCGGACGACAGAATCGATCGTTATGGCTAGCGTGGATTCTTCGTTCTTGGCGGGCGTTAGCAAGACATATTGCCGCTCTGCAGTATTCATCGTATCGTCCTCCTCTGCGCGGTTCTATCGTGCTTGTCATCGCAATTGTATAGCCGTCTTTTGGTCTATCGGCCCCGGAATCACCAACGCTCTTTTCACCCTTAAGCTGGAATCTTCGGAACTCAATGCAAAATCGTATCCGCATCGCTGTCACCGGCAAGAATGGTCAGGTCGCTCGCGCTTTGGCCGAGGCAGGCCCCTTACTTGAGGTCGAGATCATTTCGGTCGGCCGACCGGAGCTGGATCTCACGAGCGCCTGAAACCGTCCAACTCGCGTTGAGCGCCGCCACTCCCGCCGTGGTGGTGCATGCGGCGGCTTACACCGCGGTGGATGAGGCCGAGCGAGAACCCGCGAAGGCGGACCTGGTCAATCGAATCGGTGCCCGGGCGGTAGCGGAGGCGGCCCGGGGACTTGGCGTACCGGTCATCTACCTCTCCACCGACTACGTCTTCGATGGTACTAAGACCAGCGCCTATGTCGAAGAGGACTCGGTCGCACCTTCCAATGCCTATGGCGCTTCGAAATTGGCCGGAGAACAGGCCGTGTCCGCCTCAACTGAGGACCATGTTATTCTTCGCACCGCCTGGGTTTACGGACCGTATGGCAAAAATTTTGTCCGAACCATGCTGACGCTGGCCGAAAAGCGAAACGAAGTCTCTGTCGTTGATGATCAGCACGGTTGTCCGACCTATGCTCCAGATATCGCGGTTGCGATCATCGGCATCGCACGGAGTCTCTTGGGAAACCCGTCGGATCCTCGCCTCCGCGGTGTCTTTCATCTCGCCGGGAGCGGAGAGACCACCTGGGCTGGTTTCGCTTCAGCAATCTTTGCATTTTTGGCGGCTAAAGAACTCCGTCGACCAACGCTCACAGCCATCGCCTCTGCCGATTATCCGACGCCTGCTCACCGGCCGGCCAACTCAAGGCTCAATTGTGCCAAGCTAAGTCGAGTTTACGGAATTGCATTGCCATCCTGGTCTGATTCGCTTGCAATTTGCCTCGAACGCCTAACAAGCTGAACGGCATCTCCAGAGAGAGAGAAAGAAAGAAGATAGAGACCATTTGCGGTTATTTTATGAAAGGTATTATTCTCGCCGGCGGAAGTGGAACCCGGCTTTATCCGCTGACTTTGGCAATTTCCAAACAACTGATGCCGGTCTACGATAAGCCGATGATCTATTATCCGTTGAGCGTATTGATGCTTGCCGGAATCAAAGAAATCCTGCTCATCTCGACGCCTCACGACCTGCCGCATTTCGAACGCTTGCTGGGTGATGGTTCCCAATGGGGAATCACCTTCAGCTACGCTGTGCAGCCAACTCCGGACGGGCTTGCCCAGGCCTTTATCATCGGGGCCGACTTTGTCAGAGGAGAACCGGCGGCACTCATCCTCGGAGATAACATCTATTACGGCAATGGGCTCGCCGAGTTGCTAGCCCCGGGGCAAATAAAGCTCACCGGGGCGACTGTCTTCGCCTACCACGTCAATGATCCGCAGCGGTACGGAATCGTCGAATTTAATGAGCGAGGAACGGTCCTTTCCATTGAGGAGAAACCTCGTGTGCCTCGCTCAAATTGGGCTGTTACGGGACTTTATTTTTGCGATACCCGAGTGATTGAGATCGCAGCCGGTCTGAAACCTTCCGCCCGAGGCGAATTGGAGATTGCCGACCTGCTTCGAGCTTATCTCGAGCTTGGTCAATTGGAGGTCAGGCGCATGGGGCGGGGCTTTGCCTGGTTTGACATGGGTACGCATGACAGTCTGCTCGAGGCATCGACGTTTGTGCAGACTCTGGAAAAACGGCAGGGTCTCAGGATCGCCTGTCCGGAGGAAGTCGCTTACATTCAAGGGTTCATCGACCACGCCGAGTTCACGGCGCTTGGAAAAAAGTTCGAGAAAAGCGCCTATGGACAATACCTTTTAAGAGTTGGGAGCGGGACGGGATGATTTCTCTCAGGCAAAAAACAAGGAGTCGAGGTTTCGGTCCTACGGCGTGATATGATGTGGCCAATCTCCCTTGGAGCAGTGCGTCGGGTCCTTTGTCTCGGCGCTCACTCGGACGATATCGAAATCGGAGCGGGAGGAACTTTACTTAAATTAGCCGCCCAGGTTCCTGACTTGGAGATTCGATGGGTCGTCTTTAGCGCCCCAGGGTTGCGCGCCGAAGAAGCGCGGCATAGTGCAGACGAATTCCTAGCCGGGGTGGCAACTAAGCAAGTCATCATTGGGTCATTTCGCGAAAGCTACTTCCCCAGCGAGTGGCTATCGATCAAGGACTGGTTTGAAGAGGTCAAAGCAAAATTCGATCCCGATGTTGTCTTCACCCATTACCGCAAAGATCGACATCAGGACCACCGCGTCCTGTCGGACCTGGCCTGGAACACCTTCAGGAATCATTTGATTCTTGAATACGAGATCCTCAAATATGATGGCGATTTAGGTAGTCCAAATCTCTTTTCCCCCCTCTCCGAGCAGTTTTGCAGCCGCAAAATCGAGTTGCTCATGAAACACTTCCAGACCCAGACCGCCAAGCATTGGTTCACTCCCGATACTTTCCAGGCCATGCATCGAATCCGTGGGATCGAGTGCGCGTCGGTTACCGGTTTCGCGGAGGCGTTTTACGGCCGGAAGATATTGCTGGACGGCCCTTAACACGCCTTTTTTTGCTTTCCACTCTGGCGGTTTTGTCACTTTCGAACAATATGGCCATTTGAATCTGATCTGCCCGTACTGCTTAACGGTCTTCGCCCCCCGTCGATAGCCTGCTCTGTGATCCTTAGGCATTTGTTTGCCTGCATTTGTCTCAGAGCCCATTTCGACCAACATGTACACTGTTAAGCAGATTCCCTTTCGAACCGTTCCGTCTCGGACATTCTCTTTTTGCGGAACGTGGCTGACCTTTTTTTTCCTGGCCGCCGGAATCGGCTTTTTTCCGCAGAGTCTTGCTGCAGCGCCTGCCTACGTCCAAAGCAATTCAGCGGTGCCGCAGAGCACTCCGCCGGCCACTCCGCTGACGGTCACGGTGCCTTTTCCGTCGGCGCAGAAAGCGGGCGATCTGAACGTGGTGATCGTAGGATGGGCTGATTCGACGAATGTGGTGAGTGCGGTCACGGATTCGCTTCATAACGTCTACCAGCTGGCAATCGGCCCGACAATTCTCTCCGGCTCTCTGAGTCAATCGATCTATTACGCCAAGAACATCGTTGCTGGATCGAACACGGTGTCCGTGACTTTCGGCGCGTCGGTGGCTTACCCGGATATCAGGATACTCGAGTACAGCGGTCTCGATCCATTGAACCCGTTGGATGTCGCCAAGGGGGCAAGCTCAAGCAGCGGAACGTCCAGTTCGTCCGGAGCATTCACGACGAAAAACGCTTCGGATGTGCTGGTGGCAGGCAACTATGTATTAACGTCGACCACCGGTGCCGGTAGCGGGTTTACAAAGCGCTTAATTACCTCTCCTGATGGAGATATCGCTGAGGACAGAACTGTGACCACGGCCGGGTCCTATACGGCAACGGCGTCAATAAGCTCTGGTGGTTGGGTAATGCAGGTAGCGGCCTTCAGTGCGGCAGGCGCCCAGCCGACGCCGACACCGACACCGACGCCGACGCCGACACCAACCCCAACGCCAACGCCCACGCCAACACCCGACGCCCACACCCAACACCCGACACCACACACCCGACACCAACACCCACGACACCCACACCGACACCGACACCGACGCCGACACCAACACCGACACCGACACCAACACCGACACCCACACCCAACACCAACGCCAACTCCAACGCCGACGCCCACTCCAACGCCGACGCCCACGCCCACGCCGACGCCCACCCCAACCCCAACGCCATCTCCGACGCCGACCCCGCCTCCGGCCTCCACGCCTAAATTTATCCAAGGGACTTCGACGACGCCGCAGTCGGCCAGCACGAAGTCTCCGGTCAGCGTAGCGTACAACGTCCCAGCAAACGGCTGGAGACCTTAACGTCGTGATCATCGGGAGCAACTCCGTCGCACCGATCTCCTCGGTCAATGACACCGCAGGCAACAGTTATCAGTTAGCGATCGGGCCATCAGGGAATGGCTCTATCTCGCAGTCCATTTATTACGCGAAAAATATTAAACTTCCGGCGTCGGGCCTGAACACCGTCAGCGTGGTTTTTTCCTCGCCGCCCGCCTATCCTGATATTCGGATTCTGGAATATAGCGGGATTGACCCGGTCAATGCCATCGACACTGCCACCGGCGCCTCGGAGCCCACCATGGTCACCGCGAGCGGTGTGATCAAAACGACGAACCCTCTGGACCTTTTGGTGGCAGGCAATTACGTGCAGTGGATAACCACTGGTCCCGGCGCGAATTTCACCCAACGGATTCTGACTGGTGATGACGACATCGCGGAAGACCGGGTCGTCACGGCGCCCGGTTTTTACAGTGCCACTGCCCCGCTGAAAGACAGCGGTGAAGGGTCGTGGGTGATGCAATTGGTAGCGTTCCGAGCGGCCGGCGTTTCCTCGCCAGACACCATTCCACCGACAGCGACTATCACGGTTCCCGTGGCAGGAGCCTCCCTGACCGGAACAACGACCGTCACCGTCACCGCATCTGACACCGGCTCCGGCGTCGCCGCAGTCCAACTCCAGGTCGACGGTGTCCCGATCGGAACGGCTGACACCACTAGTCCCTACACTTTCTCTCTCAATACCGCGAAGTTTGCCAATGGCCCGCACACTCTGACGGCGTCCGCGTGGGACTTCGCGAATAATGTCGGGAATTCAAGTTCGATTGCCGTCAACTTCACTTCCTCGGGAAACCCGGCGCAAACTGGACTCTGGTCCGGCACGGTCCCCTTGCCGATTGTCTCCGTCAACTCGATCCTCCTGCCGAGCGGCAAGATCTTAATGTACGACGGCCAGACTGAGGGATTCTCAGCGATCGTCTGGAATCCGATCACCAACACGATTGAATGGGCACCGGTGCCGGTGAATATTTTTTGTTCGGGTATGGAACAACTGTCGGACGGTCGGATCCTGGTCGCCGGAGGTCATATCGCGGCTGACACGGGCCTTCCTGCTGCGACTATTTTCGACCCGACGACCGAAACCTGGACCGTGGGTGCGAACATGGCTTGGGGACGCTGGTATCCGACTGCGACCTCGCTCTCGGACGGCCGTATTCTGGTCAATTCCGGGGAGACGAATTGCGACGAGTGCGACGAGACAATTCCAGAAATATACACCCCGTCGACCGATTCCTGGACTCAGCTAAACAGCGCGCCGTTCTTCTTCCCATACTATCCGCACGTTTTCCTCTTGCCGGATGGACGGGTCTTTGTGCCCTCCGACTGCGAAGCTCCAATTGTCAGTCAGGTATTTAATCTCAACACGTTGACCTGGACCTCGATTGGGGGTCCAGCTGTCGATGGCGGGAGCTGCGTGATGTATCTTCCCAATAAGTTCTTGAAATTGGGCACCAGCACCGACCCCGATCTCACAATCCGGAATTCGGTCGCCACCGCTTATGTGCTGGATATGACGCAGACCTCCCCAACGTGGGTTCAAGTCGCCTCCATGGCCTTTCCCCGGACCTACCAAAATGCGACTTCTCTGCCGGACGGGACAGTTCTCGTCACGGGCGGCGGTCCAACCACGAATGCGGTCGGAGTGGCAAGCGGCATTCTTCAGGCTGAATTGTGGTCGCCCACCACCCAGACCTTTACGACACTGGCATCAATGAGCGCGCCCCGGTTGTATCACTCCGAGGGTCTTCTCCTTCCCGATGGGCGGGTGCTGGTCTCCGGCGGCGGTCGGTTCAACAACGTGACCGAGACGACCGATCAAGAGACGGCTGAATTTTTTTCTCCGCCTTATCTTTTCAAAGGAGCACGACCATCGATCGCGACTGCCCCCACCACGTTGGTCTATGGACAGAGTTTCACTGTCCAGACGCCAGACGCTGCGCGAATTGCCACGGTTTCGCTGATTCGTTTTGGAAGTGTGACCCATGCGTCAAACATGAGCCAACGCTACCTGCCGTTGACTTTCACCGTCGGGGCCGGCGCCCTCACCGTTACAGCTCCAGCAAATTCGAACCTGGCTCCTCCCGGGAACTATATGCTCTTCATCGTGGATTCCAATGGGATACCCTCCGTCGCATCCGTGGTCCATTTCTAACCTGAACAAGCAAAGGATACGCTTTGGAAGATCACTTTTTCAAAAACCTGGATTGGTTCGTGGGTGGAACCATCGCCGCCCTTCGGGGCCTGGTATTTTTTTGCCCGGCCCTCCTGTCTGCGCAATCCCAAGATATTCCAACCGGATTTAACGTCGAACGGTACTGCCTTGCTTTGGCAGCGAAATCCATTTGCGTTGGAAAAAGAGACTGCTAGGCAGGTGCAGCATTCGCGATTTCAAAACCTCTACTTGACCAGTTGGCTGGTTGACGGTGCAAAGGAGGAGGTCTCGGTGGAGAATGCGGAAACCAAAGAGGTGCAAACGATCGGCGGCGAGCCCAATCAACACCACATGCGCCTCGTCGCCCTGCACCTGAGCCTCAACCCTCGGACCGTGGAGGCCGTGATTTCCGACGACAGAGAACAAGGCACCGTGCGGTTTCGCTACGATGATCAGCCTTCTTCCGGGGCCGCGAATTCTACATTGGCCCAGGTACCGGTCGAGGCAAACGCTCAGCCGCAGAAACCAGCCCTGGCTGTCCAGCCGCCAGACCCTTCCACCGCAGGTTCGAATCGCCCGCGCGGGTCGCGCCTTTACCCCGGTCTCCAGCGCGTCCATTGGGAGGGTGGCAAACCCGGAGCGCAAGCGATACCGGAGCCTCAGCTGAAGAAGAACACGCCCACTCCAGCGCCTCATCAGACCAACAGCAGTAACCCAGCAGAATAAGTTCTGATTGGGGTTAGGGAACTTGATAAACGATTTCATCCGACGCGGGACTGTCCAGACCGGCGCTGTCATAGGCGGTGACGGCGCAGTAATAGGTCCGATGCTCCCGCACCGAAGTCGAGCCGTCTGGGCTGACGCATGCTCAAAAAAAATGCTGGTCGTCGAAGGAACGACGGTTGGAGGAATCGGAGCGCTTTAGGACGATTGTTTAAATCGAACAACCTGCGTCGAGAAAGAGAACTCCAACCGGAGCTGTCGGCTCCATCACTGCCCCAAGCTTTTGTCTGGTTTAAACCGCTCAGAATGGCTCCGTTTCAAGCTGTTCCGTATGAAACCATCATAAAACGTTCTGGACAGCACCCGTGATTAGCCCTTAAGACATCAGCCAACGACGAATCAACTCGACATCAGTTGCCGAAGGAATGAGGTAGTCGCACCAGAGCGGCGGGAATGCCGTGATGAGGTTTTTGGGAAAGCGTCTTATGCATATTCGAATTAGCGAAAACACAGTTTTAAAATTAGCCGCTCTCCTTCTACTTCTAGGTAGCGGTTGCCAATCGCCAAAAAAAAATCCGCAAACGTTGACGAGTCGAACACCTAGTTACCTGGTCGCTGGAGATGTTGTCCGAATCACCTTCCCTGCGGCTCCAGAGTTGAACCAGACCCAAAAGATTGGGTCGGACGGAACGCTCAGCCTGCCTTTAATTGGAGAAGCTGCTGCGGCTGGCAAGACCGTTGGCCAGCTCCAGGAGGAGTTGGCCACTCGTTACAAGCCGCAGCTTCAAGATAACGAGGTGATCGTTACTCTGGATTCCAGGGCTGTTCCGGTGGTTGTTTCCGGTGCCGTGCAGAAACCCGGGAAAATCGTCTTTGAACGACCGGCGACCGTACTGGAGGCCATTATGGAGGCTGGAGGATTCACTCCTGAGGCAGACCTCAAAAAGGTCTCCCTCATTCGCATCGTCAAAGGCGAGCACGAGACTCAGCTTGTCGACCTCAGACCGCTCTTGAAGGGCAAGCCGACTCCCGCGATTTATTGCTCTGGCGGCGACGTCATTTACGTTCCGGAAAAGCTTTTGCTTTTCTGACGACGTGGCAGAAACGGGTGAGTGCATCGGCATGTGAGCGGGTCAGCGTTTGAGCGAAGCGACCTCTTGTGGCAGGTTGCCCTGTGTTGTCATGGCGGAGAAACCTTACACTGAACCGTTCCCCGCATCGCCTTAAGACACCCCAATCGGCCCCTGCGCCGACAAGCTGGCTCGATTGCCTCACTGCCTGCCGACCCGCCGACCCGCTTCTCCGGCCGCCGCTTCTGCTGCTGATCTGGCTGTTACTTGCCGCATGCTCTAAACCTGCGGACCCAGTCGCCATTGCGGACGTCCAGGACTGGACCTGCGCAATGCACCCTTCGGTGCACTCTCAGAAGCCAGGAAAATGCCCGATTTGCGGGATGGATCTGATTCCGGTGACACACCGGAAAGAGGAGTCTTCAAAGAGCGACGAATTCATGGTGCCAATCCAGCGCCAACAGCAGACCGGGGTGACCTACGCGGAGGTTCGGAGCAGGCAGATGCGGATGGAGCTTAGCGCGGTGGGGACCTTGGAAGTCGATCAGGCGCATATCTTCGAACTAGTCACTCGTTTAGACGGCTATATCGAAGAATTGCAGGTCGCTTCACCCGGTGAACACGTCACCAAGGGAGAGCCCTTGATGACGATCTATAGCCCCGATCTTCGAGCCCCAGAGCAGGAACTGGTGAGCCTGCTCAAAGTGCAGACCAGCGGTGGCACTGGCCAAGCCTCCATGGATCAGCTGCTCTTTTTAGCGCGGCACCGATTACAACAGCTGAACGTTGACCCGAATGACATCTCCGAGCTGGAGCGCACCGGTCAACCCACGGACCTGCTAGTGCTTCATTCCCCATTCGAAGGTGTCGTCAGCGAGGCACCAATGAAGGTTGGCATGAGCGTCAAACGCGGAGACCACCTAATGACTCTGCTCAACTTGTCCAGCATGTGGCTTTGGGCCACCTTTTACGAGAGCGAGATGGGGCTTTTGCGAGAGGGCCAATCGGTGCGAGTTGCTTTGCCCACCCTACCAAATCGATCCTTCGACGGGAAAATAGTCGTTATCAGTCCGACGATCGACCCTGTCAAACGCACTGCAATGGTTCGCATCGATATTGCAAACCCGGACGGCGAACTTCGGCCGGGCATGTTTGCCAATGTCGTCGTCGAAATCGACGCAGGTGAAGTACTGGCTGTTCCATTTGAATCGGTTCTCCCCACCGGATCGCAAATGTTAGTGTTTGTCGACCGGGGATCCGGAGAATTGGCTACCTTGCTTCATTCGAGTTGGTCGGCAGTTTGTTGATCTTTCCAGTCCGAATCACGAACGCTACTATCAAGTCACCGGCGGTCTGCGCAAAGGAGAGCGTATCGTTTCGAGTGCGAACTTTCTAATCGACGCCGAGGCCCAAATCCAGGGAGCCGTGAGGGACTTCGGAGGGCGGTAGGAGAGACGGTTCGGCGGGTCGGCGAGGGGCGGTGGGGGAGACGGTTCGGCGGGTCGGCGAGGGGCGGTAGGAGAGGCGGGTCGGCGGGTCGGCGAGGGGCGGTAGGAGAGGCGGGTCGGCGGGTCGGCGAGGGGCGTGTCGGCGTTTGGCGATCGGAGAAACGCAAGGCGTGGCGGCTTGCATTGAGGGCGTGTATAATATGTTTAAAAAGTGTTATGTCAGCCGTCAAACATTTCCGGGAATTGGATGTTTATCAAGGAGCAATGTCGTTGGTGATGCGTGTCTTCGAATCTGACGAAGCGTTTTCCGATCGAGGAAAGGTATTCGTTGATTGATCAGATCCGACGATCATCCAGATCGATCTGCGCAAATCTAGCGGAAGCTTGGAGACGGAGGCGATATCAGGCTGCGTTTGTTGCAAAGCTCAATGAAGCAGAAGCCGAAGCTGCCGAGACCCAAGTCCATGTCGAGATTGCTTTCCGGCACAACTATCTCAGCCAGGAAGTCTATGAGGAACTTGATGACGCTTGTGACAAGATTCTGGCTCAAATTGTAAAAATGATTGAGCATTCTGAAATCTGGGTCATTAAACCTCTGAATAATTCTTCGCGTGCCTGACGACCCAATTCAGCGACTAGAGGTGAACTCGCCGCGCGACGAAAACGCCGACCCTCCCCACGCCGACCCGCCGACCCGTCTCCCCTCCGGCACAACTATCTCAGCCCGGAAGTCTATGAGGAACTTGATGACGCTTGTGACAAGATTCTGGCTAAATTGTAAAAATGATTGAGCACTCTGAAATCTGGGTCATTAAACCTCTGAATAATTCTTCGCGTGCCTGACGACCCAATTCAGCGACCAGAGGTAAACTCTCCGCGCGACGAAAACGCCGACCCGCCCCACGCCGACCCGCCGACCCGCCTCTCCTCCGACCCGCTCCCCTCCGACCCGCCGCCCGTTCCCCCCTCTCCCTTGGCTTGGATCATTGCGGTCAGCGCGAGAAATCCGGTTCTGGTCATCCTTTTGACCATTCTCGCCGTCGCCGTCGGTCTGAATGCGCTCTACCAGACACCGCTCGATGCCATTCCGGATCTGAGCGAAGCTCAAGTGACCGTTTACACCGATTGGCAAGGACGTTCTCCAGATTTGATCGAAGACCAGATCACCTATCCGATCACCGCCAAGTTTATCTCTGCACCGAAGGTAAAGGTTGTCCGCGGCGAATCGATGTTTGGCAAATCGTTTGTTTACGTGATCTTTCAGGATGGCACCGACATCTATTGGGCTCGCTCACGAGTCATCGAGTACCTGAACTCCGTGCGCGGAATGTTACCGGAGGGTGTCAATCCTGTGATCGGACCCGACGCCACCGGAGTTGGTTGGGTCTACGAATATGCTCTGGTCGACGAGAGCGGAAAATATAACCTGGCCCAGCTCCGATCACTCCAGGACTGGAACCTCCGCTACTCTCTCGAATCCGTGGGAGGTGTTGCCGAAGTTGCGCCTGTCGGTGGATTTGTCAAAGAGTACCAGATTGACCTCGATCCCAACAAGCTGGTTGCCTATCATATTCCCGTCAGCGATGTCGTCGACGCCGTCCGCAAGAGCAACATGGATGTTGGCGGTAAGACCGTGGAAATTGCCACCACGCAATTCTTCGTCCGTGGGCGTGGTTACATCAAAAACCTCAGTGATTTGGAGAACGTAGTCCTGAAGGTCCAAAACGGCATTCCTATCTACGTCAAAAATGTCGGCGAAGTGCATCTGGGACCTGACCTTCGGTATGGCGTTGCCGAGCTTAACGGACAAAGTGAAGTTGTCGGAGGAATCGTCGTGATGCGCCAGGGCGAGAACGCACTCAAGGTAGTCGATGACATCAAGAAGAAGATTGAGGAGATCAAGACCTCTTTACCGCCAGGTGTCCGTATCGTGCCAACCTACGATCGGAGCACCCTGATCTATCGCGCGATCGATACGTTGCGGGAAAAACTTCTGGAAGAGAGTCTCGTGGTCGCGGTCATCTGCGTCCTCTTTCTTTGGCATGTTCGCTCCGCGCTGGTCGCGATTATCACTTTACCGGTCGCGATTATTCTCTCCTTCATCCCGATGCTTTGGCTCGGCCTAACCTCGAACATCATGTCGTTAGGGGGAATCGCTATTGCCATTGGCGCCATGGTCGACGCCGCGATTATCATGGTGGAAAATGCCCATAAGGCTCTCGAGCACTATCGCGAGGAACACGGGCGAGATGCGAAAGGGCAAGATCGGTTCAATGTGATCGTCGGTGCCGCCCAGATTGTGGGGCGCCCTTTGTTTTTCTCTCTCCTGGTCATCACCGTGAGTTTCATTCCGGTCTTCTCTTTAGAAGCCCAGGAAGGACGGCTCTTTCGGCCGCTGGCATTTACCAAAACTTTTTCCATGTTCTTCGCGGCGCTGCTTGGATTGGTGCTGGTTCCTGTCCTGATGACCTGGCTGATCCCCGGCAAGGTCACACCGGAGAAGAAAAATCCCCTCAACGCTCTCTTAATCGGTCTCTATGATCCGCTGGTCAGTCTCGTTCTGCGACGGCCTTGGTTAACCCTTGGTCTAGCGGCCGGGCTGTTGGCGCTCACCTGGATTCCCTTTAGCCGGCTCGGAAAAGAATTCATGCCGCCGTTGAACGAAGGCACCATTTTGTACATGCCGGCCGCCGTTCCCGGGATCTCCATCACGGAAGCGACCAAAATTCTGCAAATCCAGGATCGGATTCTCAAGAAATTTCCTGAAGTCGAGAGCGTCTTCGGCAAGGCTGGCCAAGCGGACACTTCTACCGACCCCGCGCCGTTGTCGATGTTCGAGACGGTTGTCCAGCTCAAACCGCCGGAGCAATGGCCTCCCGGTATGACCTGGCAGAAAATCACCGAGGAAATGAGTCGGGCCACTCATACGCCGGGGATGGCGCAAATATTCTGGATGCCGATTCAAACCCGGACGGAAATGCTAACTACCGGATTGCGCTCCGTTCTAGGCCTCAAAGTCTTCGGTCCGACGTTGGAAGGACTCGAGCGCGTTGGTATTTCCATCGAACGGGCATTAGCCGATCTCCCCAATACCCGGAGTGCTTTTGCGGAGCGAGCGACGGGCGGTTACTTTCTTGATTTCACCGTCAATCGCGAAGCGGCTGCCCGCTACGGTCTGCGGGTTGAGGATGTAAACCAGATGGTGGAAATTGCCATCGGCGGAAATACCATTGGCTCTACCGTGGATGGACGTGAGAGGTATCCCATCAGTGTTCGTTATTCCCGTGATTTCCGCGACAATATCGACTCGCTCAAACGCGTCCTGGTCGCTACTCCCACTGGGGATCAGGTGCCGATCTCCCTCCTGGCCGATCTTCGCTACCTGAATGGGCCGTCTGACATTCGCGATGAGAACGGGCAGCTGGTCAGTTACGTTTTCATTGACATTCTTGGCCGTGATATCAACGGCTACGTCCGCGCCGCTTCGAAGCGAATCAGCGAGCGGGTCCAGTTTCCTCCGGGGTATTACATTCAATGGGCAGGCCAGTTCCAGTATCTGCAAGCGGCCGAAAAACGCCTCGCCGTCCTCATCCCTTTCACCTTGCTGATTATTTTCGTCTTACTTTATCTGAACACCCGCTCGTTGACGAAAACCTTCATCGTCTTGCTAACGGTGCCGTTTTCACTGGTAGGAGCCTTTTGGTTGATCTACCTGCTCGGCTACAATATGAGCGTGGCAACCTGGATCGGCCTGATCGCTTTGGCCGGTCTTGACGCTGAAACCGGCGTCGTCATGCTGCTTTATCTCGATCTAAGCTGGGAAAAATTTCGAGCCGAGGGGCGAATGAATTCCCTCTCGGACCTCTACGCCTCGGTGCGTGAAGGCGCCGTGCGACGGATTCGCCCGAAAATGATGGCCGTTTGTGCGATCCTTTTCGGTCTGCTCCCGATCATGTGGTCGCCCGATTATCAGGCGGGGGCTGACGTCATGAAGCGGATTGCTGCGCCCATGATTGGAGGAATCACGACTTCAGCCGTTTTGAATCTCTTGATTTATCCAGTCATCTACGTGATGTGGCGCAAGCGGTATTTGGCAAAAACCTGTTAGTCCGCATCTCCTGTTCCTGATTCTGGGGCCTAGAAATCGAGGTGCACGCTGCACAACACAGCATGGGAGTCATAGTTGGTCCGGCCAACCTGCCCATCGTATCCGAAGTAGGTTCCAATGGTCGGCGTCCACTGCACGTCGAGCCCGGCATCGATCAGCGCACTGTCATGGCCTTCGGCGGGCCCATGCACCGTAAAGACGCTCCCTGCTCCCGAGGCAAACTGCGCTTCGATCGGCAACGCGCTATAAAAATATTCGTGTTGCCAGCTCGCCCGCAAACTCGGCCTCAACTGGACCGAACCGGCTTTCCACGTGTACAACGCGCTCAGCCCTACATTGCTTCGCAGCGAGTCCTGGTTCTGTGAGACGATTCGCAACGGTGCCAGTGAACCGCTTTCATTGTACCCGCTGATTCCTACGTAGGTGTATTCCAACGACACCAGCGGACCGAACGCGAACCCGCCGCAATGAAAGTCGTAGCCGCCGCCGGCGTACCCGTCAAACTCTCCGCCGTTGGTGCTCCCGCTCGCCTCTCCTCCCAAGACATTCCTTCGCGTATTGTAGGAATTGTAACCTCCGCCGGCATACCCGTTGAGATAAAACCCGTTCTCAGAGAAGGCCGCATAAAGGCCACCTCGCGCGCTGTTGACGTCGATGTTTCCGTTCTCAGTCAGGTTGGTCCACGTATGGGCATATCCCGCCGCGATTCCCACCGCTAAATTTTCGGTCAGCCGATAGTCCAGCCCCAAGCTGACTCCACCCGTGGTGAAGTTGTAGCCTTGTCCGTTGCCATCGCTGCTCACGTTCACAAAGTCGCCGCTGCCCGAAGTCCAAACGCCCCATTTGTTTTCCGGCGAAGGCGTCAGCGGATTCTGGCTTGGCTCAATCACTGCCTTGCCATCTTTACCCTCGACCATGGTGCCCGGAGAATTGGACAAATGGAGCGATGAGGTGAAGCCAGTCGAACCGCTGCGAATCTCAGCGAATCGATTTTCCAGATTCGCCGCCTGGATGTTGGCGCCGGAAAAACTGATCTCGTAGAGCGCGCTCAAACTGTCCGGTGAGAGTTGTTCGAAGTCTGCGCCGAGATTTCCAAGTGGCTCGTTTTGCAGAAAAGCAAGCAACGGCGCCTCCCGCGGATCGAACGCCACCGCATCCAGTTGGGCGGCGACAGCCTGCTGATTGGGTGTCCGGGCAAACGCCGTGAAGTCGGACGGGAACTCCAGCAGGACCGAGTTAGGTTGGTAAACGAGCTCCAAGCCAATCAGCGAGTCAAACGGATTGAGGGCACTGGCGAATTGTCCAGAGACTCCGCCAGCAGCGAGAACAAGGGTTAACTTATCACCAATCTTGGGCTGGAAACTTTGAAGGAAAAGGAGCTGCAGCGTGCCATCTAAAGCGGCGTGACCCGCGACATTCAGAGTGTCATACTGGCCTGGTGCGGTGCCTCGCAGGGTCAACTGCAAAGTGCCACCCCCGTTTTGTACGTAATTGCCTGCCACCTTGATTGGCTGGGAATCTGATTTCAGAACTCCTCCCTGGAGCACGACATTGCCGAGGCCCAGCGCCTGTGCGCTGTTCACCACTAGCGTGCCGGCTTTGACTAGCGTCCCGCCCAAAAAAGTGTTCTGGCCGGAGAGCGTCAGGGTACCATAGCCGTTCTTGGTGAGTGAACCGGTGCCTTGAATAACCCCGGAATAAGCGTCCATGCCGGTGTTGTTGATGGTCAATGCAGCGGTGCCAAGGCCCACCACGCCGCCGGTGCCGTTCAAGGAGGACATGGTGAGAGAAAAGTTATTCAGGTCCAGGATTCCGCCATTCACCGTGTAGGCAGTATTATTGACAAAGCCGCTCGCAGACCCCGCTTGCAAGGTGCCTGCCAGGACCGTGGTCCCGCCCGTATAGGTATCGTTGCCCGAAAGCGTCTGTGTTCCAGCGCCCATCTTGGTCAGTGAGCCGGTTCCCTGGATGACTCCTGAATAACCGCCCAAGCCGGTGTTGTTGATCGTCAGTGGTGCAGTGCCGAGGTTCACCGTGCCGCCGGTGCCGTTCAAGGAGGACATGGTGAGGGAAAAGTTATTCAGGTCCAGGATTCCGCCATTCACCGTGTAGGCAGTATTATTGACAAAGCCGCTCGCAGACCCCGCTTGCAAGGTGCCTGCCAGGACCGTGGTCCCGCCCGTATAGGTGTCGTTACCCGAAAGTGTCTGTGTTCCAGCGCCCATCTTGGTCAGTGAGCCGGTTCCCTGGATGACTCCTGAATAACCGCCCAAGCCGGTGTTGTTGATCGTCAGTGGTGCAGTGCCGAGGTTCACCGTGCCGCCGGTGCCGTTCAAGGAGGACATGGTGAGGGAAAAGTTATTCAGGTCCAGGATTCCGCCATTCACCGTGTAAGCAGTATTGTTAACAAAGCCGCTCGCCGACCCCGCTTGCAAGGTGCCTGCCAGGACCGTGGTCCCGCCCGTATAGGTATCGTTGCCCGAAAGCGTCTGTGTTCCAGCGCCCATCTTGGTCAGTGAGCCGGTTCCCTGGATGACTCCTGAATAACCGCCCAAGCCGGTGTTGTTGATCGTCAGTGGTGCAGTGCCGAGGTTCACCGTGCCGCCGGTGCCGTTCAAGGAGGACATGGTGAGGGAAAAGTTATTCAGGTCCAGGATTCCGCCATTCACCGTGTAGGCAGTATTATTGACAAAGCCGCTCGCAGACCCCGCTTGCAAGGTGCCTGCCAGGACCGTGGTCCCGCCCGTATAGCCATTGATGCCCCCGAGTACGACCGATCCGCCGCCGTTTTTCGTTAAGCCGCCAATGCCGTTGATTGCGCCGTCGATGCTGAACGTGGTCGCTGCATTAGGCTCAAAGGTACCGCCTGCTCCATTGAGGGTAATCGTTCGTGCTGTACTGAAACTAGTCGTCGTTTGGAGTATTCCGCCGTTGAAAGTCAGTCCGCCGGTAGCCGCTCCCAGGTTGGTGTCCGCCGCAATCTGCAAGATCGCGTGATTGATCGTCGTCCCGCCGCTGTAAGTGTTTAGACCGTTCAGGATGATCGTTCCGGATGCGACTCCATCTCCGATATTTAACGGGCCGATCCCCCCAATCACGCCTCCGTAGGTTGCGGTCAGTCCGCTCGCGCTGGCCAGCGTTCCGCCTCCAGTGCCCAACAAGGTAATTGCTTTGCTGGAAACAAAACTTGCTCCGGTGGTTAGTAACTCTGCATTATTGCCGATCGCTAAATTGCCGGTGCCGAGATTGGCATCGCTAGTGACGCTTAACACTCCGCCTAAGATATTTGTCCCTCCGCTGTAAGAATTGTCGCCAGAGAGGGTCAGCGTACCGGTCCCAATCTTAGTCAATGCACCTGAATTGATAATGCGGCCCGCCAGGGTGGAGTTCGACCCGTTAGTGTCGATGGTCCCTCCCAGGGCCAGCAACGAAATCGTGCGCGCGCTGATCAGACTTCCCGCTGGTTTGCAATGTTCCGCCATTGAAGTCCACGAAGGTCCCGAAACCTAGAGGAGTCAGGGCAGCATCATTGGCAATCGAGAGCGGACCGCCTGCAGCCACAATAATGTTCGGCCCAATAAATGAACCGAGTGAAAGAGGACGTCGTTCCCACCGAGATGGCCGCGGTCGTCACAGTATTAGTCGCCGTATTGATGACTATGACGTTGTTGCTCCCAAAGTTCGTCACAAAAACAAACTTGCCATCGGGAGTTGCAGCTACGCCAAAAGGGTTGGTGCCGACCGTAATCGGTGCTCCGACCACGGTGTCCGTGCTGGTGCTGATCACCGTGACCGAGCCGGCGTTCTGGTCGGTGACGTAAACAAAATTTCCGTCTGGGGTGATGGCAAGGCTGCCAAGTCCAGTTGTAATGGTCGTGGGAATGACCGCCACGACCGTATTTGAGGCGGTGCTGATCTTCGACACTGTATCACTCACAAAGTTTGCCACGTAGACAAATTGGCCGTTGGGAGTAATGGCAAGGCCTTGGGGAGCCAATCCAACCGGAATGGTTGCGCTCACCGTTTTGGTCGCGGTGTCGATCACCGAGACCGTGTTGCCTAGATCGTTGGCAACATAGACGGCGCTACCGTTCGGAGTGACCGCGATACCAAACGGCTGCAATCCGACCGAAATGGGTGAGCCAACCACCGTATTGGTGGCGGCGTTAATCACCGAGACGGTGTTGTCAGAACTGTTCGAAACGTAGGCAAACTGCGCATCCGAACTCGTGGCAATTCCGAACGGCCTGGTTCCCACGGGAATGGTCGAGCTAACCAGGTTCGTGTCTGCGTTAA
This sequence comes from uncultured Verrucomicrobiae bacterium, assembly GCA_963793135.1. Lineage (GTDB taxonomy): Bacteria > Verrucomicrobiota > Verrucomicrobiia > Chthoniobacterales > JAFAMB01 > JAFAMB01. Next base: position 116,349 of record CAWBYX010000019.1, on the reverse strand, counting down.
TGACCGACACCGTATTGCTGACCACGTTGGCGACATAGACGAATCTGCCGTCCGGTGTTTCGCCACGCCGAAAGGCTGAACTCCCACTGGAATCGCTGGGCCGACCACCGTCTGCGCCTCGGTATTGATCACCGAAACAGTGCCCGAAAGATTGTTAGTGATATAAGCATTGGCTTCGATCCCCGCATCGCAAGTTGCCGCCACCCAAAGGCCAGCAACGACGACCGCCGTGAATAGCCCGAACGCCAACTTCGGACGACGGCCCGCCTGCCAATTGCTGGTTGCCGATTTGGAGTCACTTGAGGAAAAGAAAGATGAGCTGTGCACTATCATGGGCTTGAAGTGTTCTTGAGGAAACATTTTGGTGAAGAAATCAAGTTGTCCGTCTGCTTTGTCTTAAGGAGATAACAAATAAATCGCTGGATGCGCGGTGCCGTTATGCCCGGTAAATATGGATGTTATCAAAATTTGAAAAGATCAGTCAACAATTTTGTTCCACTTGCAATGCGCGGACACGAAAAAATGGCTTGGCAGGCGACGTTCGAGTCAGAGACTGTTTCTAGATGAAAAAAGCCCTCATTACCGGAATCACTGGCCAGGACGGCTCTTATTTAGCGGACCTGCTGCTATCCAAGGGCTACGAGGTTCACGGCATTATCCGGCGTGCCAGCACCTTTAACACCGCGCGCATCGATCATTTGTACCAGGACTCGCATGTGCATGGGATACGCCTCTTCCTGCACTTCGGCGACCTGTCTGATTCCGTGCAGCTCGTCAAACTCCTCTACGAACTGCAACCGGACGAAGTCTATAATCTGGCCGCCCAAAGTCATGTTCGGGTGAGTTTCGACATCCCTGAATACACTTCCGACATTACCGGTGTCGGGACGATCCGGATTTTGGAAGCAATTCGCGAGGCCGGGGTCGTACCCAGATTTTATCAGGCCTCCAGTAGTGAAATGTATGGCAAAGTCCAGGAGGTTCCCCAGACCGAGACGACGCCCTTCTGGCCCCGTAGCCCCTACGGAGCGGCTAAGGTCTTCTCCTACTGGGCGACCGTTAACTACCGGGAAAGTTACAGCCTGCATGCCAACAACGGAATACTTTTCAATCACGAAAGTCCCCGCCGGGGCGAAACTTTCGTGACCCGTAAAATTAGCCGTGCCGTGTCTCGGATTAAACTGGGATCGGACGAATTTCTCTACCTCGGCAATCTGGAGGCGAAGCGAGATTGGGGCTACGCTCCTGAATATGTCGAAGGGATGTGGCGAATCCTGCAACAGGATGAACCGGATGACTACGTTTTGGCGACCAACGAGACGCATACCGTACGGGAGTTTGTTGAACTTGCTTTCGCTCACGTCGGACTGGATTGGAAAGAGCACGTTCGATATGATAAGCGGTACGAGCGCCCTGCAGAAGTCGACCTGCTGATTGGGAACCCAGCGAAGGCAAAACAGAAGCTCGGCTGGGAACCGAAGGTGCGCTTTGAAGAACTGGTCCAAATCATGGTGGATGCTGATCTGGAGGAGACGAAGCAACAGTTTTACGGAACGAATCGTAGCGCCTGAAGGGTATGGATTGTCGGGTGTTCGCTTCGACTCTATAATCTGTGGAATCGGAACTTAAGAATGGCTCACACCGTCCGATCAACACCGTAGGAAGGTCTCGCGGCATATGAAAAAGGTTTTAGCTATCAAGACTCCGGTTGGCGGCATCGTCCAAATCATCCCTCGTGAGGACAGTGCAAACGCGGTCGGTCTCTCATGGCGGGAACAACTTTTGAGTGATGCCCAAAAAGAGGCTTCGCGTCTTTACCTGTTCGACGAAGGATTTATCGAACACGCGATCGGCAGCCTTGAACCGGACATTGAGATCGAGCGTTTCCTAAGGGGAATTATCGATATTACATAAGCGAAGCGTCCCCGCTTTGCTTCTTCAAAAATGAGGAGGCAAAGCGGGACGCTTTGCTTACCCTTATGGAGTAGAAGATTTGTCAGGAATCCGGGACCGAGTTCGTGTAAGCTGCTTCTCAGCTTGCATTGAAAGTTTCTCTCGTCCCCGATGAATCGGCTGTTATGGATATTGGCGGCCCTCTGTTTGGTCCCGATAAACCTGTTCGCATGGACCAACGGCGAGCTTTTGATCTGGATGGACGACCAACGAGGCCGAGCTCTGCAGCCGATCATCCAAAAGTTCGAATCCGACCTTGGCCTCAAAGTCACGATCGAGACGCCTCAAAAAATCACCGATAGTTTCCCGATTGCCGCCCAAGCCGGTAAAGGACCGGATGTTGTGGTTTGGGCGCACGATAAAGTCGGAGAATGGGCCGATGGCGGACTCGTGTCGCCGCTGGACCTTCAGAGTAAGTTTACGGACAAATTTTTTCCGAAATCGTGGCAGGCCGTCATGCACGGCGATCGGATCTGGGGATATCCGATCGCCCTGGAGACGGTGACGTTGATTTACAACAAGGCCCTTCTGGATGGTCCTCCGCCGATGGAGCTTTCACAATTGAAATCCATTGACCAAACGATGAAACGAGAGCATCCCGGAGTCGTCACGATTCTCTGGGATGCGCGAAGCGCCTACTACACCTGGGGAATCCTGGCCAGCGGCGGCGGCTTCGTCTTTGGGAGGAACGGTAGTGACTATGACCTGAGAAATGTCGGCGTGGCAACTCCCGGAGCAGTCGATGCGCTTTCGGCGATCCTCAGTTTGATCCAAACCGGGATACTACCGAAGATTTGCCCGTACAGCGAGACAGAAGAACTAATGGGTCAAGGCAAACTCGCGATGATGATCTCCGGGCCTTGGGCGTGGTCGAACCTGATTCAGAAGGGAATCGATTTTGGCCTGGGCCAGGTTCCGGGCGTTGATGGGAAGGTTGGACGTCCCTTTGTCGGAGTTTCGGTGGCCTTTCTCAATCGTTCGTCTCCAAATCAGGATCTTGCCAAAGAATTCCTTGAACGCTACATGCTCACGGATGAGGGACTTGCCGCCATGAATAGCGCCCGGCCAATTGGTGTGCCGGCCCTCATTTCGCTTTACCAGAAGTTGGCTCTGAGTGACATCCATCTACGCCAACTCAAGGTCTCCGTGGACACCGGTCAGATCATGCCGAATGTCCCCGAAATGGGCCGGTTCTTCAGCTCATTAGGTGATGCGCTTGAATTGGCTGCGGATGGTCGGCTTTCCGCCGCCGACGCTTTGCGCCAAGCCGAAGCAAATATACGGCACGAGTAATCTCATTATCTCTTTGCCCGGGTCACCGTTGAGCGAAGCAGGCGTGCTATCACTTCGCGGTTTGCCAGAGTCTGATCAACCGCGTTCTTCAAATGATAAAAGAGCGAGGCGCCCGTCATAGTGCTCTGCCTGCTTTTGGCAGCATTTTGCATTTCACTGAAGACCGACGGTATCATGTTTTCGAGCCGCTCCAGGAGGATCGAGAGATCCGAAAGCCGCTTCGGTTCGGTGCCGGACACCAAACTTTTCGCCAGCTCATCTAAAGCTTGGGCCAGAGCCTGGTAAAACCCGATCAGCTCGTCTGATTTGAGCTGGACCGATTTTCGGGTTGGATAATCTGAGATCGCGGCCAGCGCATGCAGAATTCGCCAACAGTTGGCGACCGCCGCGAGCGAAGCTTCGACGTCTCCGCGGCGGTCAGCCGGTTCACTCAGGAGACGTTGGCCGGCAGTCGATGCGTTCGATACCGCCACAGCTGCATCTCTCCGAAATTCGGAGATCGGCCGCTCTTGGGTTCCGAGCATTGCTTCCCCAAGCGCCCTGACAAAGGCTGCTTCGGACCGAAGCGCTTCGGCAATATCAAGCGGAAAGCGGCGGCTTTCCCAAAGGGGAAAAAGTAGATAGCCGCTCAACAGGGCCAGAACACTGCCAATGATCGTGTGGAGGACCCGCAGGAAGCTGTCCGTGACGGTGATCGGATGCGCGATATCGAGCATCAAAAGCACCGTTGGAGTCAGCGAGAGCGAAAACAGCGTGTAGTTAAAGTTACGCAGAGCAAAGGTGGCAAAAACAAGAACAGGCAGAATGCCCCAGAGCACCCATGGCTCCGGTGACGCCAGCACCAGCAGTGCCCCAATCAACGCTCCTAAAACCGTTCCCGTGATCCGTTGGACACAACGCTGCAGAGTCCCGCCGAAATTTGGCTTCAACACGATCACCACGGTCATTGGAATCCAGTATCCTCTGACCAGGTGTTCGCTGGCGGCGAGCAGGCCGCCGATGGCGGACGCCGTGCCCAGCCGAAGAGCATGGCGAAAACTGCTGGAATGAAAGGAGATATTGTTCCGGATTTCGATCAGTGGATCAAACGTGTCGGGTCTCGGTCCGAATCGCGCTTCGGGAGGTTCGTGAAACTTTTGGTGTGCGGCATTCAGTTCCGAGACGGTTTCCGCCAGCGCGGAAGCCTGCTCAATCAAATGCCTGGCGGTCCGATGAATTTCTGTCCGTTGAAATAGAGCCTCTCTTTTTGATTTTGCCGTAATGGCGTTTTCGAGGCATTGGAAAGCGCCCTGAAGAGGAGCTGGATCGACACCTCGGCCGGCCAGAGCCACGGCTTCGGCGATCTCCCGGCTCAGGTGTGAGAGGGCGTTGGTCAACTCCGTGAAGGGCCCACGAAGTTCATCGAACCATTTCTCCCGTCCGACCAGGTTGAGTTCTTCACGAAGAGTGACCAGGGTTCTCGCGACGTCATCAAGCTCTTCGATCAGTGCGAGTAGGCGCATGCTTCGCACCGTAGGCCCGGCGCGGCGCGCTCGGAATGAGGCCCAGATACTGCGAGAACGCTCCAGACTCGTCATCACACCGTCGTAAGCGATCGCGAACTGCAGGTTGTTAGGCGATCGCTCCGGCTCCGCCGCACCCGACCAGAAACTGGCGCTCAGGTCTGCCAAGCGCCCGAAGCTCGCTGAAAGCGCCTGGAGAATAGGTGCGTAGGGTGCCAGCGGCCAGAGCGCCAGAGAAAGCAGAAGAGCCCATCCGAAGCCTATCGTGCAAAGCAGCAAGCGAATCCAGAACTCACTCGGAACAAAGAGAACGACCGAAGTCACCACGATCGTGGAACTGACCATCCCCGCCTGTGCCGCAGCGTTTCCGGCTATCCCAATCAGTGCCGCCGCAGAGACCCAGAGGAACATTCCGATGATGTAGTTGGGCACCGACAAAATCATCCAGCCTCCGAAGATGTAGGCGACAAGGATGACCAGGCCCGAGGTCACCAGGTTCACGGCCCTCTGGCGGTAGGCACCGCCGACATCGCACATCAAGACCCATAAGGTAGCGAAAGAACACAGGATTCCCCACACCAGGTGATTCGCTGATAGGCCGATTGCGGCCGGAAGTGCGATCCCGAACGCCGCTCGAAAACCTTCCACCCATTCTATTTCTTTGGAGGCAATCTCCGACTGCATTGCGAAGAACGCGCGCCAGGCGCGCCGCCATCTGGATCCTGAGACCGCGCCGGAATTTTCAGTCATCATCGAACAGGGATCAGGAGTTGGCCGGCCGTATGTTGCAAGAGCCGGTCTCTGGTCCAGAGCATGCTTCTGGAAACGAGAGTTGAAGCAAGAAGCTGGATGTCGGTCCAACCCAATCCCCGGCCCCAAAGCTTTCTATTCTCCAAGAGAGCCATGGCCTCTTCAAAAGAGACATTAGCAACGCGCGGAAGAGTTAGCCAGAGAGTCAAAAATTCCTGGCGGTTTGGTAAAGAACCGCAGGCCAGTTCGCCGAGTACCGCAGGATGCGTCACCACGAGCGTTTGCTGCAAAAGAGCGACCAGCTCAGGATCGGACCGGTGCAGGTGATCGATCCAAACCGAAGTGTCAACCAGGACCAGCATCGCGATACTCAGGCAGCGGTCCGTTTGCGCCGCCCGGCTTTTGCGCCCTCGGCCGATCCCCCTAATGCCGCGAGGCGCAGAGCCGCATCACGTTGGATCAGCGCTTCCAATCCCAGATGAATCAATCGAGTTTTTTCTTTGATGCCGGTGCAAAACTGGGCTTTCGCCACCAGTTCCTCATTCAGATTGATCGTCGTCCTCATGCATATGAGTGTGGCTAATTGGTATGCATTGGTCAATACAGAATTCAGGAGTTGCAGGAGTTACAGGAGGAGCAGAGGAATCTCAATTTGTTCTGTAACTTCTGAACTCCTGCAGCTCCTGAATCCTGCCCCTACGCCCCGTGAACCGCTTGAGCCAGCGGGTAATTGAATCCTTTGCGTCGCCATAGAGCATCTCGCAGTTAGGCTTGGAAAAGAGCGGGTTTTCGAGACCGGAAAAGCCTTTTCCGCGACCACGCTTCAGAACAATGACCAACTTTGCTCTATCCACCTCCAGAATCGGCATTCCAGCGATCGGACTTTTTGCGTTATCACGCGCATCCGGGTTGACGACATCATTTGCCCCGACTACCACCGCGACATCCGTTGTCGGGAACTCCGGATTGATGTGATCCAGTTCGTACAGCTGAGTGTATGGCACATTCGCTTCGGCCAGCAGGACATTCATATGCCCCGGCATCCGCCCTGCAACGGGGTGGATCGCATATTTGACTGTCACTCCACGCTCTTCGAGCGCGTTCGCCAACTCACGCAACGCATGCTGGGCCTGAGCCGTGGCCATCCCGTAGCCCGGGACGAAGACAGCCTGCCGCGCGTACGCCATTTGAGTCGCGACATCTTCGATGTTGGCCTCACGCATTTCACCTGCGCTCGTCGCGACCGCCGTTTCCGAGACGCTCCCGAAGGCTCCGAAAAGGACGTTGGTAATGGACCGGTTCATCGCCTTGCACATCACGATCGAGAGAATGAACCCCGAACCACCGTCCAGTGTTCCCGCTATGATCAAGACATTGTTAGAGATAGCAAAACCTGTCGCGGCGGAAGCCAGGCCGGCATACGAGTTGAGAAGCGCAATTACGACTGGCATATCCGCAGCACCGATCGGCAAAACGAGCAGAATTCCGAAGACAAAGGCGAGCGCGAGCATTACGTAAAACAGCGCCGCTATTCCTGGATGAAAAAAGAGAAGGACAAAGCAGATGATCGTTACTGCCAGCAGGGAGAGATTGAAAATGTTCTGCCCCTTGTAAATCAAGGGCGTGCCTGGCACCAAGCCCTGCAATTTCGCGAAAGCCACCAAACTCCCTGTGGTCGTCAATGAGCCGAGAAGCACCTCAAAACCCAAAGCGCCTATTCTGAATTCTCCTAGCTTCGCCCCATGAAGGTAATACTCGGAAACGCCGACCAGTGACGCGGCCAAAGCGCCGAAAGCGTGAGAGAGCGCCGTCCGCTGTGGCATCGCCGTCATTGGCACCCAAACGCCCATCGCCAGGCCAATGGTCGAACCCAACAGCAGACCTGCAATGATCCATTCGAAACTGATAATCTCCCGCTGCAGGAGTGTTCCCATCACCGCCGTCACCATCCCGAATTCCGCCAGATGCATCCCGCGCCGGGCCGTCTCTGGGTGGCTCATCCCGCGCAATCCGAGAATAAACAGGATTGATGCGAGCAAATAACTGAACTCGATGAAGTATGTTTTCACCGGCGCCTAATTCGCGTTCTTTTTCTGCACAGGCGGTACCTTACGCTTAAACATTTTGAGCATTCGATCGGTGATCACGAAGCCCCCGACCACGTTGGTTGTCGAACAGACGACCGCAATGAAACCCAGGACTGCGCTCACTGTCGTTTGATGCGCACCCGCCGTGACGAGCGAACCAACCAGCGAGATGCCGGAAATCGCATTGGTCGCCGACATCAGCGGCGTATGAAGGAGCGGGGGGACCCTCGAGATCACCTGGTAGCCCAGAAAAGCGGCCAGGATGAAGACATAGAATGTAGGAATGACTGTTTCGGGAGACATTGGGGGAAGGAGTTCAGGAGTTGCAGGAGTTCAGGAGTTGCAGGAGCAAAGATAGCCCCTGACCTGGAAATATATATGGGCGCTGCATCCACCGCCAGCCGAGATGAATCCGCTATCTATTCGGCCGGGCATGAGCAATCATCGCACCGAAGCTACGGATGAGGACGGGGGTTTAATGGTGTGGACTTCAATCTCCAGTACTCCAGTACTCCTGTACTCCGATACTCCAGCTCCATGACTCCATCTTCTGATCTCCTCACCCAAATGCCGCTCGAATTATTTCGTTGCAGATCTCTCCTGCATGCGTGATCACGCACCCTTTCAAGATATCGTTCGCCAGGTCGAGGTGAAATGCACTAGAGCCTTTGTCCCAGAAGTGTTCGACGAATGCGGACATATTGTTTGAGTACATTTCACTGGCATTTGCGGCGACACGACCCGGCAAATGGGCGAACCCAATAATCCGAATGCCGTTGACTTCGACCTCCTCGTCGTACTTCGAACATTCGACATTTCCGCCGGTCTCCATGGCGGTATCGACGATTATGCTTCCAGGTCTCATTTGTTTGACCATCTCAGTCGTTACGATCACCGGCGCTTTTTTTCCAAAAACCTGAGCGGCAGTAATTACCACATCCGCCTGTGTCAGATGCCGCGCCATGACCGCTCGCTGTTTTTGCAGCTGTTCCAGTGTGAGCGGCTTCGCGTATCCGCTCGTTGTTTCGCCGGTTTCCCCAAGCTCCGCCTTGACGAACTTAGCGCCCAGCGATTTGACCTGCTCTTCGACGATCGGCCGGGTATCAAAAGCTTCCACCGTCGCCCCCAGCCGCCGCGCTGTCGCGATGGCCTGCAGCCCGGCAACTCCAACACCGATCACGAATACCCGGAGCGGTTTAATCGTTCCGGCAGGAGTGATCAGCATCGGAAATATCCGGTTGGCATGGGACGCCGCGATGATGACAGCGACATAGCCGCTCAGGTTCGATTGCGAACTGAGCGCGTCCATCTTCTGCGCCACTGCCGTTCGGGGGATCATTTCCATGCTGACGGCCGTCACCTCTGCCGCCGCCAGCCGCCGGATCAGTTCCCGTTCGTTGAACGGGTCCAGAAAACTGGCGTGAATAGAGCCCTTCTTCAATAGGTCAACTTCTTCTGCTGGCGGTTTGCGAAGCCTCAGCACCATATCCGCCCCGGCCAGCGATCCAACGCGATCCGCGCTTATTTTCGCTCCTGCGCTCAGGTACTCCGAATCCGCCAAGGCCAGCTCTGCTCCGAGTTCCTGCTCAACCTCGATCTCGGCTCCGAGCCTGGCCAATTTTGCCACTCCACCCGGTAGCAGCGGAACTCGTCTTTCAGCCGAATGGAGTTCTTTTGGGACAAAGATTCGCATCGGTTTTCAGCCTGAAGCGCAGTTTAAACGAGATGAGGCACGAGCTTCAATCTTCAGCGTTCAGCGTTCAGCGTTCGGTCAACGATTTTCGGGGAATCGTAGCATGTTCGGTTTCAAGAAGGCAAAAGGCGGGACGCTCTCCGAACGCTGAACGCCGGACACTGTGGATGCGAACCGTCGTGGTTTGACTGGGATTCTTCCGGGAATCGAACACGCCAAAGCGTGGCACCTTGCATCCAACGCTGAACGCCGAACGCCGAACGTTCATTGACAAACGCCTCCTGTCCCGTTACTTGAATGAATCGTTTTGTTGTGAGTACTCCCTCCGTTTCCCCTGAATTGGCTTCCACCTCAACCCCCGTTGCTGGAAGGGCCGACCTGCGGCCACAGAACATTAGTGATGCCGTCATCCGCCTGGCTGGAAATTCACAAGATGGCATCCAAACGGCCGGGGCAATGCTTGCCCGGCTAGCCGGCCGCAGCGATCAGGAAGTGATGACCTACATGACAATTCCCTCCACTATCTCAGGAGGGCCCTCGATCTTCCAGGTTCGAATCGGATCGGGAGAGGTCCTTTCGGCAGGAGATGAGGCCGATTTTCTGGTAGCGTTTTACCAACATAGTTACGAAGACCACATTAGCTTTTTGAAAGAGGGTGGAATCCTGCTCTACGATTCCGATCAGGTTCAACCCGATCTCACCGACAAACGCTTTGTCTACGTAGGCGTTGCTGTCACCGGACTGACCGTTGAGGCACTCGGCGGAACCGCCAAGGACAAGGGCAAGAACATTTTTGTGCTTGGACTAATCGCGGCCATCTTCCATCTCGATGCCGAAAAGCTTTTGGGCCTGATTCGGGAGCGGTTCGGCGGCAAAAATGAGAGCATCGTCAATACCGCCGTGATGGCTTTTCAGGCCGGTTACAGCTACCCGGTGCAGGGTTTGTTGGCCAAGCGCTACGAGTTTGAAGTCCGGACCAAAACCAACGGACGAGGTCAGGTGACCATGGATGGTAACCAGGCGCTGGCCTATGGTTTGATTGCAGCCGGAGTGCGTTACGGTGCCGGCTACCCAATCACTCCCTGGTCGACCGTGATGGAGATCTTGCGTTCCGAGCTGCCCAAATACGGCGGGCTTTTTGTCCAGGCCGAAGACGAACTGGCCGCCGTGTCGCTGGCGCTCGGTTTTTCTTATTCCGGCTACCTTTCGGTGACCGGGAGCGCAGGCCCCGGCATTTCGCTGAAGACGGAAGCGATCGGTTGGGCGACGATGGCTGAAATACCGCTCCTGGTTGTGAACGTGCAACGGGGCGGACCGAGTACAGGTCTACCGACCAACGTGGAACAAAGCGATCTTTACCAGGCGGTTTTCGGCAGCCACGGGGATAGTCCCCGCGTGGTGCTGGCTGCGGCCAATGTCGAGGATTGCTTCTACGTTGCCTTGGAAGCTGCGCGCATCGCTCGAAAGTACAGCACGCCCGTATTTATTTTGAGCGATAGCTCATTGGCCACCCGGATCGAAGCCTTCAATGAGCCGGATCTACAATCGATCATGCAGGATCCGAAACTCGACCTCAGTCCGCGATCGGAAGGGTACCAGCCGTATCCCGTCGACGGCGTCACCAGGCACGCTCCTCCAGGCACGCGGATGCTTGGTGGAAAATACCCGGTGGTCACGGGTCTCGAGCATGACGAAATGGGACATCCCACCGGCCGTCCCGCACTGCACATGGCGATGACTGCAAAGCGCCGGCGTAAACTCAAGCAGCTGGCTGAGGAAATTCCTCTTCCCGAAGTCTACGGGAAACCCGAGGGCGATACCCTGATCGTCGGATGGGGCTCGACATTTGGTCCAATCCGAGAAGCCGTGGAACGTGCAAAAGAGCGTGGTCAAAGCGTTTCATCAATTCACCTACGGCATTTGCACCCCCTGCCCAATGGCCTCGAGGGTGTCTTTGCCCGGTTCAACCGGATTGTGGTCGCGGAAATGAACGACGAAGGTCTGTACGGATTTGGGCAGCTTGCGACTCTGCTCCGGGCCCGATTTTGCGACCCGAAAATTCAAAGTTTGACCAAGACCGACGGACTGACGTTCCGGGTCAAAGAAATTCTTCAAGGAGTTTTGTCATGAGCGCCGACGAAAGTATCACCGTAGCAGTGACTCCTGTGCCGGAGAAATTGACCAAGAAAGCCCTGACGGCCGATCATCCTACCTGGTGTCCCGGCTGCGGCGATTTCGCTGTCCTCGCCGCGTTCTACAAGGTTCTGGAAAAACGCCAATTGCCGCATGAGAACATCGTTACCTTGGCAGGGATCGGCTGTTCATCCCGCTTTCCCTATTTCGTCAATTCTCACGGCGCCCATTTCATCCACGGCCGTGCCGTACCACTGGCTTCCGGGGTTAGCCTGGCTCGTCCCGATTTACATGTCTTTCTTTTTGGTGGTGACGGCGACGGGTTCTCGATCGGCGGGAATCATCTCGACCATGGCGCCCGCAAAAACATCCGGATGACCTACGTCATCATGGACAATTTTGTTTACGGCCTGACCAAAAAGCAAACCTCCCCGACTTCTCCCATCGGGTATAAATCCAAGACAGATCCTACTGGGGCAATCGATCAACCGGTTAACCCGATCAAAAAACTGCTGGCGGCCGGGGCCACCTTTATTGCGCGTACGCACGCCACGCAGATCAATCATATGATCCAGATGATCGAACGAGCGATGGATCATGACGGTTTTTCGGTCATCGAATGCCTTTCGGAATGCGTCGAGTTTTATCCGGGCGCCTTCGATCCGGCCAATCCTCGCAAGGGGGGGCAGTTCAAACTCATTGAGGAAAAGAAATGGGATGGAACTCCAGAGGACGAAGCCCGCCACGATGTCACCGACGAAATCGCGGCCTACCGCTTGGCAAATCAACCGTTTCCGGGCTTATTCGGCGTCTTCTTTGAAAACGATCGACCCACTAAAAACGCTTTCGAACGTAAATGGATAGAGACGACGCGGGCCAAGCTGGGCGCACCGACCGATCTCGCGCTGCTCCAAAAGACATTTGACCGCATGAAGTAAGGCCGACCGCTCGGTAGGTCGAGGCTCCATCCGAACCGGGGCATGCCCCGTTAGCCCTCTCCCTGACGTTTCCCCCACAGACTCGTCTTTGCGCAGACGGTTGGCGGTCACCGTTGACCACCCCTAGCTTGCTCCAGCGCTCGCGAGATCTTCGCGTAGATCATCCAGATCCTCTACGCCTACCGAGAGCCGTACCAGGGTGTCGTCGATCCCCAGATCAGCCCGTTGCTCGGCTGGCATTGAGCCGTGAGTCATTAGCGCAGGATGTTCGATCAGGCTCTCCACCCCGCCGAGGCTCTCTGCGAGAGAAAAGAGCTTCGTGTGTTCAAGGAATCTCCGGGTACCCGCAAGATCTGAGTCGAGGTGAATTGTGATCATGCCGCCGAAGCCATTCATTTGGCGGGTGGCAAGCTCGTGTTGCGGATGAGAGAGAAGTCCCGGGTAGCGCACCAACCGAATCCCTGGATGTGACTCCAGCCAGGACGCAAGAGAAAATGCATTCGCGCAATGTCGCTCCATCCGGAGGGCCAGGGTCTTGAGGCCGCGCATGGCTAAGAAAACTGTCGAACGGTCCGGCGACGGCGCCTACTGCGTTCTGGAGAAAAGCCAGTCGATCGATGACCGGAAGAAGGTCGGGGCGATTCCCCACCACGGCCACGCCGCCCACCATGTCAGAGTGCCCGTTGAGATACTTCGTTGCCGAATGCAGCACGAGATCGAACCCGAGTTCCAGCGGACGCTGGATCCAGGGGCTGGCAAAGGTGTTGTCACAAACGGAAAGCAACCGATTTTCGGCTGCCAATCGAGCGACCGATTCCAGGTCGATCAGTTTCAGCAGGGGATTGGACGGGGTTTCGACCCAGATCATTTTGGTGTTCTCTTTGACCGCCTCTTTGAGACGGGAGAGGTCTGTCAGATCGACAAAGGTGAAATCGAGATTCGCGGATCGTCTTCGGACGCGTTCGAACAACCGGAAAGTGCCGCCGTATAAATCGTCGCTGGCGATCACGTGGGCGCCCGAGTCCAGTAGCTCCAGGACAGTGGCCATGGCCAGCGAGTCCCGAAGCGAAAGCGAACCCCCGGGCACCGCGCTCCAGATCGGCGATGCAACGTTCATAGGCGAGCCGAGTCGGATTGATGCTTCTGGCGTAATCAAATCCCTTATGCACGCCGGGACTTTGCTGCACGTAGGTCGATGTTTGATAGATCGGGGTCATGATTGCCCCAGTTGTCGGATCCGGAGGTTGTCCGGCGTGAATGGCTCTAGTCGCGAACCCGTGCGGTTTTTGCATCGATATTTGATTAGATTTTGCGCCGGAGATGGTTCAGGAGATCAACGCGTGTGATTAAACCTACGAATTGCACCCCATCCATCACGATCGCCACCTTGCCGCTATCGAGAATTTTGCGGACAACATTGAGAGAGGCCGAGGGTTGCAACGTCTCGAGCCGATCCGTCATCGCATTGCTGACAGGCTCCCGAAACGAACCAACGCCGTCCTGAACTCGGACAAGCAGATCCGATTCATCCAGAAGCCCCACCAGTGCACCATTGTCCAAGACCGGTACTTGGGACACATCGGCAATTCGCATCCGGTTGTAAGCGGTCAGCAACGTGTCTGAAGGACCGACGGTGACGACGCTCCCATCCTGGTAGCGTCGGGAGACCAGATCGCGCAGGTCGCCATACTCTGTGCGAGCAATAAAGCCTTGCTCCGCCATCCAGATATCATTGTACATTTTGGAGAGATACTTGTTTCCGCTGTCACACGCGAAGGTCACGACCCGTTTGGGTCTGTCTTGCTCTCGACAGTAATGAAGAGCCGCGGCAAATAACGTCCCTGAAGAAGATCCGCCGAAGATCCCCTCTTGGCGGAGAAATTCGCGAGCCGCCGCAAAGCTCTCCTTGTCGGGGATCGAATACGCCTTCTTAACGCGCGTGAGGTCCGCGATCTCGGGAACAAAATCCTCGCCGATCCCTTCGACTAACCAGGAGCCTGCAGTGCCTATCTGCTTTTCCCGGATATAACCGGTCAGCACTGAACCTTCCGGGTCCGCCAGAACGATCTCACAATTCGGTTGCACTCTGGCAAAAAAACGACTGAGCCCGGTTAGCGTACCGCTGGATCCTACGCCCACCACGATCGCATCGACATCGTGGCCCATTTGCTCCCAGATCTCGGGCCCGGTCGATGTCTCGTGCGCGAGAGGATTCGCCGGATTTGCGAATTGATTCACAAAAAACGACTTGGGAGTCTCTGCGGCGATCTTTTTCGCCAGATCCTGATAATATTCCGGGTGACCTTTCGTTACGTCAGAGCGAGTAATGACAATCTTCGCGCCCAGAGCGTGCAGATGTAAGATTTTCTCCTGGGACATCTTGTCCGGAATGACCAAAATCAATTGGTACCCTTTGGCCGCGGCGACGAGAGCCAATCCCAATCCGGTGTTCCCGGCGGTTGCTTCGACGATGGTTCCTCCAGTTGGTAAATGCCCGTCCCGTTCAGCGGCTTCCACCATCGCCAAAGCCATTCGATCCTTGATCGAGCCGGTCGGATTCTGATTTTCCAGCTTCACGAACAGTCGGCAATTACCGATATCGAATCGCGTAACCTCCACCAGCGGTGTGTTGCCGATCAATCCCAGGATCGCAGGCTCTCTTGTCTCCATCGCTCTCAAATCGTCCTCGTTATCGTGCTCGTCCTCGAATCTTCAACCCTCTCCACCTTTAAAGCGCTAAGGTCGCGAAATCTCGCTCTCGCGACGATCGATCCCACTGCGCCGCTTCCACTAGATTTCGTAGTTCAGCAGAACTTCGTGATCCTCCTGTGGGCGCGAGACGCTTTGGATCCGGTTCTTCTTCGACACGATATTGGTGAAAGACCGTTCGTTCCTGACCAGAGAGTCGGGCGGAACGCTCTCCATCAGGAAAACATTTGCACCGATCGTTGATCCGGAACCGATCATGGTCTCTCCCCCGAGAATCGTTGCGTTGGGATAGACGGTCACCCAGTCTCCCACATCGGGATGACGCTTCCCGCCCTTTTTAATTTTTCCTTCTTCGTCCTTCTGGAAACTGCGCGCCCCCAGCGTCACCCCGTGGTACAGCTTAACGTGAGAACCAATGCGGCAGGTTTCGCCGATGACGACGCCGGTACCATGATCGATAAAAAAATGGCTGCCGATCTCGGCTCCCGGATGAATGTCGATTCCCGTTCGGCTATGGGCCCATTCGGTCATGATTCGCGGAATGAGAGGTAGTCGCTCGCGGTAAAGGATATGAGCCAGACGCTGAATGGCGATTGCTTCAATGCAGGGATAACTGACAATGATCTCGTTATAGCTCGTGGTCGCAGGGTCTCCCTCATACGCGGCTTCGACGTCGGTCTGCAGAAGGTGTCGGACAGTCTGGAGCTCTCCAATCAGGTGGAGAACGATTTGGTCGGCCCTTTTGCTTGGGCACTCCGGTTCGTTCAGACGTAGACTTTTGAATGCTTCAACGCGAAGCCGGTCCACGATGCTTGAAACTCGCGCGGAGGTGATCTGCGGCAACATTTCGGTCGCAATTGGTTTTTCGTCGTGGAATCCGGGAAACAAAATCTGCAGAAGATCCTCACAAATCTGTGTGATCGCCCTTTTGGACGGCAGATTCGTACCATCGATGTTGTTAATGCCGCCGATTTCCTCGTAGGAAGTTAGGATCGACGAGATCAGTGGCGTGAGGCGGTTCTGCATGATAAATGGCCAGTAGATTAAGTCAGAACCGAGCTCCGCGCGAGTGCGTAAATGAGATGGTTTGGGTGGACACTCGTGAGTTTCGTGCGAGAACACGCGAAAGGGGAAGCATCGCACAGAGGTCACGGAGGCCACAGAGGGAGAGTGGGTTGGTGGACGAATGCACTTGGGTCAACATCCTTGGCTCAGGTGCGGGAACACGCTCAAGGGGAAAGCATCGCACAGAGGTCACGGAGGCCACAGAGGGGGATTAGGGTTGGTGGACGAATGCACTTGGGTCAAGATCGTTGGCTCCCGGTGCGGGAACACGCCCAGAGGGGAAAGCATCGCACAGAGGTCACGGAGGTCACAGAGGGGGATCTGGGTTGGTGGACGAATGCACTTGGGTCAAGATCGTTGGCTCACGTGCGGGAACACGCCCAGAGGGGAAAGCATCGCACAGAGGTCCACGGAGGCCACAGGGCTCACGAGGATCGTTGCCGACGGGCAACGCCCCTGACACTGGCACTGGCAGGGTTTACATCCGACGGGCAACCGCCCCGCTGGCACTGACACTGACACTATCCGCGGCCACGGAACCCAGAACCAGATCGATGGCGTGCGTAATTTCCCGTTCGGCTCCACGAGATAAACGCGGTCGATCATCGCCGACGATCAGCCAGGAGCCCGTTCCGATGTGGACGCGCGCCGCGACCGCCTTGGTGCCAAGCCGAAAAAAGGTCTGCTTCAGTTCGTGTTCCAGAATCGCAACATGCCCTGGCAAGCCTCCAGTTGCGAAAAGCAGGACCGGCTTCTTTGCAAAGGCTTTGTCCGGAAGGAGCTTTAGCAAGGAAGTCAATAGCGTCGGTGACTCTTTCGTCGCAGGCGTTACGAGACCAGGGCCGAAGCGTGTTGAATCTGATCGATCATGTCGGTGACGAATTGATGGACGATACGAATGGTGGCTGGCTCGTTTGGCGGCAAATCCGAGGCGTGGATCGCGCTAAAATCAATGTCACGCTGTTCAAGGATCGATCCGATGGCTTGAAGCAAAAAGCCGGATTTAGAGAACTTTGTTGGGCTTCCGGAGAGTGCGAGAAAATAAGACATAATAAAATAGAGAAGTGGATGGTTTGTCGATGGATGGACGATTGAATGCCTCGCGGTATCGCGAAATCATTTGGCTGCTGCAGAGCAGCGGACGTGCTAATGGCAGATGCCGGCTATTCAGCTGTCACGACGACAACAGCCCGCAAAGTAAACCGCATCGAATGAGCCGACCATCATCGTGACGTCAGCCGCCTCAACTATTTTCGATTGGGATCTGTCTGATGTGCGAATCCGCATAGAGATGCTACTAATCCTATTAGCTCCGTAGAGATTAGCAAGAGGATATTTTTTCTCCGCGGCGTTCAGCGTGCGCGGCCGAGATGCCTCCTCGTATTCTCCCACAGAAGCCGCGGTGTTCACCCAAGCGCATTCATCCATCCAACCTCCCTCCTCTATGACCTCCGTGACCTCTGTGCGATGCCTTTCCCATACGCGTGTTCCCGCACGGAAACCACCAGTGTCCACCCAAGCGCATTGGTCGATCCAACCTCCCCCCCTCTGTGACCTCCGTGACCTCTGTGCGATGCCTTTCCCATCTGCGTGTTCCCGCACGGAAGCCACCAGTGTCCACCCAAGCGCATTGCATCGACCAACCTCCCCCCTCGTGCCTCGTGACCTCTGTGCGATGCCTTTCCCATCTGCGTGTTCCCGCACGGAAGCCACCAGTGTCCACCCAAGCGCATTCATCGAGCAACCTCCCCCTCCGTGACCTCCGTGACCTCTGTGCGATGCCTTTCCCCATACGCGTGTTCCCGCACGGAAACCACCAGTGTCCACCCAATCGTATTGGTCGAGCAACCTCCCCCCTCTGTGACCTCCGTGACCTCTGTGCGATGCTTTCCCCGTTCGCGTGTTCTCAGACCGAAGCCGGCGTGTTCACCCATTCCCTAGAGGTGCGAAGAAGAGGACGATGGCTGCGCCGAGAAGAGTGAAGCACCAGATCAAATCAAGATTGATCCACGACCGGCGGAGGACTGCCAATCCTACGAAATCGTAAACAATC
This sequence comes from uncultured Verrucomicrobiae bacterium, assembly GCA_963793135.1. Classification (GTDB taxonomy): domain Bacteria; phylum Verrucomicrobiota; class Verrucomicrobiia; order Chthoniobacterales; family JAFAMB01; genus JAFAMB01. The sequence continues at coordinate 98,173 of CAWBYX010000019.1, read as the reverse complement.
CATGCGATGATTCCGGAAACAAATAAATGGGACAGCGTGTGAACAGCTACCGCCCCGGTGGCAACGAGAGGTTGAATCGTGAGGATAGCATTCGGGCCGGGAGAACCGGTTCCGCAGAAGAGCGATCTCGCTCCGAGTAGCACAGGGAGGACCATGAACCCGGCACCGTGGGCGCTCGCCATCAGCCAGGACCAGAGGGTCAGGTCCCAGAAGTTCACACACATCCCGACCCAGGTGGGGTGCCGCAAACGGTAGAGTTTCCAGATTGCGATTCCGAACAACGCCGCTGCGCAGCCGAGCTGGAGCCATCGGAACGGAACCACCGCCCCGATGAAATACACCACCAGGACCACCAGCCCGATGGCCAATGCGTGGCCAAGGGCGATGGGCGCAAGCGCCGCGAATACCGCGGTTCTCGAACGTCGCTGTAGCCCGAGAGCGACTGCAAACAGCCAACCCATGCCCGGATTCAAACCATGCCACGCGCCCAGCAAAACCAGGGCAAACCAAGGCCACGCCGCGCCAATCATAAATCTCGCCGTGCCACCCAGTCCCTCTCCATTCTGAAACTCCCGAACTCCCGAACTCCAACTCCTGATTCCTGGCTCCTGCGCTGTCAGGATGGATAACAAAATGAATCCGACGAGGTGTCTCCCCCGTCCAGCCGCATCTGGTGCAGTCGATGTTCCGCCGACGTCACCAGAAAGTTCGGGTCTAGAGTCAGTGATCCATCCGATCCTGCTCTGGCCTGAACGAACCAGGTACCGACACCTTCCGGATAAAACTGCTCATCCCAGGATGCGTAGAGCGAGTTGGTAAAATAAACACGTTGACCATCACGGCTGACTTCCACCATCTGTGGTCCGCCGCGGAGGGCGGCATCCGGTTCTTTCGGATGGGGCGCTTTCCGGACAATCCCACCGATTTGAATGACCGACGCCAGTTTTGGGCGGTCCGGTACGGAGACATCGTAGCGGCGAAGTTCTCCGGTACCCCAGCAGGAGACGTAGAGCCATTTGTCATCCAGGGAGAGATTAATGTCGGTGACCAGCGGCGGAACGGCTTTGAACCCCTTCAAAAGCGGCGGCAACAGATCTGGGTCCGCAGGTTCAGCCGGAATCTCGATGACCTTTGTCGCGCTCCAGCTGCCGTTATCGCGTTTCCACATCCAGATCGATGCCGAGAGATCCTTGAGTGAGATGACGACGCCGACAAAGCCGAAGGTCCGGGTCGGGTCATGGGAAGGGCGCAGTTCCAGGACCATCTGCTGCTCCTTGCCCAGGTCAATGGTTTGCCGATGCTTGCGTCGACGGAGATCCCAGATATGCATCTGGTGCCCATAGCCGCTCGAGAGGAGGGTTTCAGGATCAACTCCATTCTCGATTTTGTTCGGAGTGCCCCATTCACTGGAAATCAGCGTGTCATGTCCGAGGTGCCACCAGAAATCGTAGGCTAGTTCCTGGGGTCCGCGATCAACTTCCCAGCGGCCCATGACATTAAAATCGAGGTGATCGAGAATAAAGATTCCGCCGGGGCCGCCCCCATTCGGAGCGCCGAGAGTCAGTGATCCATCTGGTCCTGCTGTGGCCTGAACGAACCAGGTACCGACACCTTCCGGCTAAAATGCTCTTCCCAGGATCGTAAAGCGAGTTGGTAAAATAAACACGTTGACCATCACGGCTGACTTCCACCATCTGTGGTCCGCCGCCGAGGGCGGCATCCGGTTCTTTCGGATGGGACGCTTTCCGGACAATCCCGCCGATTTGAATGACCGACGCGAGTTTCGGGCGATCCGGTACGGAGACATCGGGGCGGCGGCTCTGCGGTACCCAGCCGGAAACGTAGAGCCATTTGTCGTCCAGGGAGAGATTAATGTCGGTGACCAGCGGCGGAACGGCTTTGAAACCCTTCAAAAGCGGCGGCAACAGATCTGGGTCCGCAGGTTCGGCAGGAATCTCGATGACCTTTGTCGCGCTCCAGTTGCCGTTATCGCGTTTCCACATCCAGATCGATGCCGAGAGATCCTTGAGTGAGATGACAACGCCAACAAAGCCGAAAGTCCGGGTCGGGTCATGGGAAGGGCGCAGTTCCAGGACCATCTGCTGCTCCTTGCCCAGGTCAATGGTTTGTCGATGCTTGCGTCGACGGAGATCCCAGATATGCATCTATTGTCTGGCGCGAGTCCCGCGACGTACGCTAAACGCTCGCGTGGCGCTTCCATGGCCAGCCTGGCCGTTGGGTAGAACGTTGGGTCCGTCGTCCACCGGAAGCGCGATTGCTTGAAAGAGGAAGATTGAGCAGATGGCTGGGATTGCGGCATAGGATAATTGGGGGTGTTAAGTGAAAGTCCAGGATCGGAAGCGAAACAGAGCTGCGGCATGTATCATCGAGCGAACGCTGCGCCGCTTCCTCTGAACGAGTAAATCTACTCAGCCGATCTAGCTATCAAAGAATTGCGACTTCTTGACTTTCGTTGAAATAATACTAAGACAATGGGAATTACCGTGATCCCGTTTCTAAGTCTTTTTCGCGAACTCGCGCCAAGGTTGGCTGGACTCCGCCTCACCGGCCATCACCCGCCGCATCGTGGCGACGTTCATGGCTCCGGCGGACGAGAGCGGTATCCGCGAGATTTCGCCCGCTGGTCTGACAAAATTCAAGGAGTTGCCACTGATCGTGGATGTTCGCGAGCAAGACGAATTCTTCAGTGGGCACATCAAAGGTGCGAAGAATATCAATCGAGGTTCGCTTCAGCAGACGGTTTCCGAAATTGCTCCAGACCAGTCCAGTCTGATCCTGGTCTATTGTGCGGCCGGGAATCGAGCTGCGTTGGCAGCTGACAGCCTCCAAAAGATGGGATACCGGAACGTTTTCTCCTTAAAAGGCGGCCTCTCAGCCTGGCTCGAGGCCGGCGGTTTAGTGGAAACGCGTCGAGCCGTAGCCCAGAACAGGGCAAAGCGTACCGGCGAAATGGCGTAAAGCAGAGAGGGTAGAGGCGAGGCTCCGTCCGAGCCGGGGCTTTCCGGCTTGCCCTGTCTATGACGTCACCCCCCAAAAATCATCGGCCCGTCCGGAGACGCGGAGTTTAAATAGGAGACCGTGGGAGAGCGAGGCCAGCACTGGGAAAACCGTCTAAACTGTCTGACAGAGAAGTTCATTAGGGGGGGACGTTGCGTGGCAGGGCAACGCGGAAAGCCCCGGCTCGGACGGAGCCTCGCCCTACCTGCGCCGGGCTTTCCGCATAGCCCTGTCTACAACATCACCCCACGCATCAGACGTCCGATCCAATCAAGGCGTCACAATTTTACGACTCAGCCCGACGTGCCCCCACTGACACTAACACTGACACTAACCTACGGTGTCAAAAGCTCTGGACGGTACTCAAAGTGCATCGTGTCGTAGTGATACCATTTGCCACCCCAGATAAATCCGTGACGCTCGAAGATCTCCACGATTCGGTGTGGAATCCGATTTCGATAGGGAATGATTTTATCGTGATTCCCAGTGCCGTTCCAACGCCAGTAATCGGAGTAGTCCGGATCAATATCAATCGCGATGCCGAAGGAATGCGCGCTGAGCTGATCGGATCCGGCGATCGGCCGCCAGTTGAAAGTGCCGCCAGTCTTGAGAACGTACTTCTTATCCTCCGGCGGGAGTTGATCGAGTTCGGCCGATACCGCGGCCAGTTGGCGGTCAACCCCATTCACTCGGGTGATACGAACGGCGTTGTGACTCGAACGGGGCAGCCAGGGAATGGTGACCAGGTTCGCCTCCACTTCTTGCGCATTCGCTCCGTACATTTTCTTGAAGAGCACGGCGCACCTGAATCGGCCCGGGTCAAAGTTAAATGCTGGCGCCGAATAAGATTGAGGACCGGTGGGATAACGCTGACTGAGTTCGTCCTCGGGATCAGGTTCGGCCAGCAACTGCTCAAAGGTTTTCGAGCGACCGTCGTCAAATTGGATTGTGCCCCCGTCGTGTAAGAGAAGGGTATTCTCCTTATAGCCAGAGAAAAAATTGGGATAGGCTCGAAGGAAAGCATCCGCCTTCTGGCGGGACGTTGCCGGCCTGGGAAAGTTGAACGCCTGGTTCAGGACCGACGATCATGAGTAAACAACAAAGTAAAACAGCGCTTCGCATCAATTCATGACTTCCGATAGATTTCAAACCTTCAAAAGCTGAAGTTTCACCAGCGCTTTGGCTTGGTGAGATTTCGGACTAATCCGAAACAACGGTCACGTTGATGCCGGTCGAATAGATGTCGACTCGAATCAGGGGCGTTTCATTGACAATTTTGTAGACGGCATCCGGCGTCGCTCGACCATTTTCAAGCATTTGCTCCATGCGCGCCCGGTTACTTTTGTTGCTAAAAAAGGAGTCAGGCTCATCCTCGCTATCCCGAATCCTGTAAACATAGTAATTGGCTCGGTCCTGGCGAATAATCGCGGCGGCGCTCTGAAGACGGACTCCGTTACTGTTGTAATGGTCGGCAGGGCTCAGGCGCGCAGTGTAAGTTTCGGTGTACTCTCCGATGAATCTGGGCTTGCGCCGTGTGGACGAGACCTGCCGAAACAATCGCGGCTATCAAAACGACGAGGAAAGTTGCGGGGCCTATCCAAGCTAAGCAAAAGCGTCTCGCTTGAACGCTCACCCATTTCAGCGGTCGCCCACCGGCTTTTTTATTTTCATTTACAGTGCAGAGTTTGCAGTTAATTGAGAGCTTTGGCGACATGAATAACGCGCACTGATGCTAAACCTGCCAGTAACTCATTTTTTGCCAGCCGAGCCTCTCCAACGCGAAGCACATCGGCGTGGAGAGACCGAATGGCTTCGCCAACAGCTGTCAAATTCCCCACATTTCGTATTTGTCTGGCATGGCTGCAACCTCTTCGGCGTTGGCCAGAACAAGCGACCCCTCCTTTTGGAAGTTCCTGAACCGGAGAAAATCCTCAACCCGATTTTCCTCGGTGTCCGCAGCCTGGGCGGCTCCATCTTCGGCGCGGACGTCAGCGCTCTGGGATCAGAAGAGGACGCGCTGACCTTTCTCAATCTTAACCCGGAGGTCGCCCGGTTTATCCAGCTCCGGAATTTTGACGGATCGCTTACGTCGGAGGAGCGTGCGTTGCTCTTCTTTGCCCGGTCGCTCACCCTTTGGCACGAGGCGCAGAAGTTCTGTTCTCGCTGTGGTCATCCAACGCTGCCGGAAGAGGCGGGACACGTCATGGCGTGCACGAATCCAGATTGTGCGACCAAGCATTTTCCGCGCACTGATCCGGCGACGATCATGTTGGTTCACGCCGATGATCTTTGTCTCCTTGGACGCCAGGCTTCCTGGCCGGAGGGGATGTATTCGACCTTGGCCGGCTTTGTCGAGCCCGGAGAGAAACTCGAGGAAGCTGTCTTTCGGGAAGTCAAGGAGGAGAGCGGCATTGAAGTGAAGAACATTCGCTACTTTGGTTCGCAGCCGTGGCCGTTTCCGCAATCGTTGATGCTCGGATTTTTTGCCGAGGCCCAGACGAAAGAAATCACGCGAGGCATTGAGTTGGAAGATGTTCGCTGGTTTCAAGTCTCCGAGGCCAGAGAAGTGCTTGGAAGACTAGAAGGCAGATTCCCGCATCTGGATACCATTGCGCGCCGGTTGATTCGGCATTGGCTGGAAGGACGTGTCAGTGGCAGTGCCAGTGTTAGGTAAGCGAAGCGTTCCGCTTTGTCTCTTCGCGGCAGCCCGATTCGGCCCGACGGGCCCCCACTGACACTGGCACCGACACTATTAGAAGCGGCCGGAAAGCAAGATAGCGAAAGGAGCAATTACGATAACGAAAACGACTCGGCCCGACGGGCCCCCACTGGCACTGGCACTGACACTGGCACTGACACTGCTTTCCGGGTGTTCAAAGCCGCCGGCGCCCAGTCTCGGCCCGCAGGAAGTTCTCGTCACGGAGGTGATCCAGCAGGATGTACCAGTCGTCAGAGAATGGATCGCCTCGTTAGATGGTTCGGTGAATGCCGATATCAGGGCTCGCGTTTCTGGTTATCTCATTTCGCAGGACTACAAAGAAGGAACGTTCGTGCACCAGGGCGAGCTGTTATTTCAGATCGACCCCAGCACCTACGAAGCCGCGGTCGAACAGGCCAAATCTTCACTGGCGCAATCTGAAGCGAACCAACTCCAGGCGGAACAATCAGCCAAGCGCGAAACACAGCTCTTCGAACAAAAAGTCGAGAGCGCCCAAGCCCGCGATAATGCCGTCCAGGCGAACGTCGCGGCCCAGGCCGAGGTCAAAGCGCAACAAGCGGCCCTTCGCCAGGCTGAGCTTAACTTGCAGTTTACCAGGATAACTGCCCCCTTGAGCGGTATCGCCGGAATCGCTAATCCGGGAATCGGCGATCTGGTGGGGCCGAGCGACGCTCAGCCTCTCGCCACCATGTCGACCGTCAACCCAATCAAGGCCTACCTGAAGATTAGCGAGCAGGACTATCTCAAATTTGCGAGAAGAGTTGAGCAGGATCGCGCGGCCGGGGAAATAGCGCCTCCGGCGGAAATCATTCTGGCAGATGGGGTGTTGTATCCTCATCAGGGAAAGTTCTCGGCCGTCGATCGGGCAGTGGATCAGCAGACCGGCACGATCCGGCTTGCCGCCTTGTTTCCTAATCCCGACAATGTTTTGCGTCCGGGCGGGTTCGTCCGGCTTCGGACGACCGTTCGCCATATTCCCGGGGCTCTGCTAGTACCCCAACGTGCGGTAAATGAGTTGCAGACCAGCTATGAAGTCGCACTGGTAGGAGGAGAAAACAAGGTTGAAATCCGGTCGGTGAAAGTGGGCGACCGGGTCGGCAAACTTTGGGTGATCGAAGAAGGAGTCAAACTGGGTGATCGGGTCATTGTGGAAGGGGCGCAAAAAGTTCGTGACGGTCAACAGGTTAAGCCGGTGCCCTGGACACCGTCCGCACCTCCTCAAGCGCAATAGCGATGTCCGTTTTTTTTATTCACCGGCCGATCCTGGCGATTGTTGTTTCGCTGATGACGGTGATTGTCGGGACTGTTTCGCTGGCATTTCTACCCGTCTCTCTCTTTCCGAATATTACGCCGCCCGAAATTGTTGTCTCCGCGACTGATCCAGGATCCGATGCCGTGACCGTCGAACAATCTGTGGCGACTCCGATCGAACAGCAGATCAGCGGTGTCGACAACATGAATTACATGTATTCCCTCAACGCGAACAGCGGGCAAATGAAGCTGAGGGTGAACTTTGACGAGTCGACCAACCCTCAGACCGACCAGGTCCTGACCCAGATGCGCCAGTCGCAGGCTTCTGCGCAACTGCCACCCCAGGTCGTGGCGCAAGGGGTGAGCGTACAAAAATCGTTTGCCGCTCCGTTGATGTTGATCGCGCTTCGTTCCACCGGCGATCGCTATGATTCCGCGTTTCTGACCAACTACGCTTTCATTAATCTGAATGACCCGCTGACGCGTGTTCCCGGCATCTCCAATGTCCAAGTTTTTGGCTCGGGCCCCTACGCGGTTCGGATTTGGGTTAAACCCGATCAGCTAGCCCGATTCAATATCACCGTCCCGGACATTGTCACCGCGGTGCAGCAACAGAACGCGGTCAACCCTGTCGGGTCAGCCGGCGGTGAGCCTGTGCCTCCTGGGCCAGGAATTCAGCTTTATGGCGGTCGCCAAGGGCCAGTTGGTGACGCCCGAACAATTTGGCGATATCGTCGTCCGCGAACAACAGGATGGCGGAATAGTGCGGATCCGCGACGTGGCCAGGGTAGAGCTCGGCTCCCAGGTTTACGCCACCAAAGCCCGATTAAATGGTCAACCCAGCGCAATCATCGCGTTGTATCAGTTGCCGGGGACGAATGCGCTTACGGCAGCTGACGGCGTGAAGAAGCTGATGAAAGTATTGAGCCAACGTTTTCCGAAAGGATTAGAATACGTTGTCTCGCTGGATAGTACCCAGCCAGTGATCGCTGGGATTCAGGAAATGGTCAAGACCCTGGTGGAAGCCCTCGGTTTGGTGATTTTAGTAGTCTATTTGTTCCTGCAAAGCTGGCGCGCGACGCTGATCCCGCTTTTGGCGGTTCCTGTTTCGTTAGTTGGCACCTTTATTCTGTTTCCGCTTCTTGGTTTCTCGATCAACACCCTTTCACTGTTTGGCTTGGTGCTGGCCATCGGTTTGGTTGTCGATGACGCGATCGTGGTAGTTGAAGCAGTCGAACGTCACCTTCAGACTGGCCTCGAACCAAAGGAAGCCACCCTGAGGGCGATGAAAGAAATAACCGGACCGGTCATCGGGGTGGCCCTGGTCCTGGCGTCGGTTTTTGTGCCAACCGCCTTCATTCCCGGGATCACCGGCAGGCTTTATCAACAGTTCGCCGTGACGATCGCCGTCTCAGTTGTCCTCTCGGCGTTTAACGCACTGACGCTGAGTCCCGCCCTTTGCGCCTTGCTGCTGCGCCGGCGCCACCAAACCAAGGGGCTGACCGTAAAGTTTTTCACCTGGTTCAATCACTTTTTTGGTTGGGCGACCGAATCGTACGTTCGGATTTCGATGAAATTTATCCGGCGAAGCGGAATCACTCTGCTCCTGCTGCTCCTGTTCGGTCTGCTCGCCCTGGTCTGTGGAAATAACCTTCCAACCAGTTTTCTGCCGGACGAGGACCAAGGATTCTTCTATGTTAATCTGCAGCTGCCGAACGCCTCTTCACTGCAGCGAACGGACGCGATCTGCCGCAAAATCGAATCGATTCTTTCTCAAACCGCCGGGGTGCGGTACACCACCACGGTCGCCGGATTTAGTTTGTTGAGCGGGGTGCAAAGCACCTCCGGCGGTTTTATCTTTGTCACCTTAAACCCTGCGGAAGAGCGCAAGAAATTGTCTGAAAACTATCAAGCGCTCAAGGGTAAATTAAACTTCCATTTAATTCAGCTTCCAGAGGTCACCGCGTTTGCCTTTTCCCCGCCGGCCATTCCAGGGCTTGGAGTGGCCGGCGGTGTTTCTTTTATTTTGGAGGACCGGGCTGATCGAGGTGTTCAGTACCTGACCAGCAACCTTGAGACATTTCTCGCGGCCGCTCGGGAACGTCGTGAATTGGGACGAGTGACCACCACTTTCCTGCCCAACGTTCCCCAGGTCTATATCGAAGTCGACCGAGACAAGGCACTCCAGAAGGGTGTCGCGCTCACTGATATTTATAATACCCTGCAAACTTTCCTCGGCGGATCCTTTGTTAATTATTTCAATCGATTCGGCCGCCAATGGCAGGTCTATATTCAGGCCGACGATCCCTTTCGCAGCAACGCCGAACAAATCGGCCAATTCTATGTCCGCAATTCTAACAATAACCCGGTGCCTCTCTCTGCTGTCACCCAGATTAAGCAGAAGGTTCGGGCCGGAGTTTACGATGCGGTATAATCTTTACCGGGCCGCCCAAATTCAGGTTCTTCCGGCGCCGGGCTTTAGTTCAGCTCAGGCCATGCGCGCTCTCGAGGAGGTCTTTGCCCGGACGATGCCTCGCGAAATGGGCTATGACTATCTTGGCATGTCCTTCCAGGAAAAGAAGGCCCAGCAAGGAATCTCTCCGGCCGCCATCTTTGGTTTTTCACTCTTGTTTGTCTTTCTGATTTTAGCCGGCCTCTATGAGAGTTGGTCACTCCCGTTCAGTGTTTTGCTCAGCACGCCCGTCGCCGTTTTCGGAACCTTAGGTGCTCTTTATCTGCGTCGAGCTGTCACCTCCGCAATTTTTCCGCCCGTCATGGTCCAGATCGAAAACAACGTCTTTGCGCAGATCGGGCTGGTGATGATCATCGGGTTGGTCGCCAAGAACGCGATTTTAATCGTCGAATTTGCCAAGGTGGAATTCGAGAATGGGGCGACCATCGCGGAGGCCGCTCTCGCGGGCGCCAGACTTCGCCTTCGCCCGATCGTGATGACTTCGCTCGCTTTCATTGCCGGTTGTGTGCCGCTCGCCTTCGCTTCCGGTTCGGGAGCGGTCGCTCGACAAGTCCTTGGTACCGGAGTCATCGGCGGAATGGTGGCTGCGAGTGGGATTGCTATCTTTTTCATCCCGGCGGGATTTTGCCTGGTCGAACGGATCACCGCCTCGATCCGGCGCGTCGCGAATCGAAAAAAGCCCATCCGATTTTCGGGTTCGGGGGCCGAGACGGGAGAAACCTGACCGCATGTCTAGCTTCTTCGTCAATCGCCCCATTGTCGCCATCGTGATTTCCCTCGTCACCCTGATTGTCGGTGCTATCTCGGTGATCTTTCTTCCCGTTTCGCTTTTTCCCGAAATCGTGACCCCGGAGACCGTCGTTACCGCCAACTACACTGGGGCCGATGCGCTCACCGTTGAACGATCCGTGGCTGTGCCGATCGAACAGCAGATGACCGGCGTCGACAATATGAACTACATGTACTCGCTCAATTCCAATAGCGGGCAGATGGTCTTGACGGTCGACTTTGATCTGAACACGGACCCGAACACCGACCAGATTCTTGTCCAGATGCGGCAGACACAGGCTTCCTCTCAGTTGCCCTCTGCCGTGAACAATCTTGGGGTCACGGTGCAAAAATCTCTCGCCGCTCCGTTGATGGTGATCTCGCTTTACTCTCCAGACGGGAGCCGGGACGCCCTCTTCCTTTCTAACTATGCCTATATTAATCTGAACGACGCGCTGACCCGGGTCCGAGGGATTTCCAGCGCTCAGATTTCCGGGGCGGGAGAATATGCGATGCGATTGTGGCTCAAGCCCGATCAACTCGCTAATCTGAGCCTTTCCGTGCCGGACCTGGTTAACGCTGTCCAGGCGCAAAACACCGTCAATTCCGCGGGTCAGATCGGGAGTGAGCCAGTGCCCAATGGACAGGAGTACACCTACACCGCACGGGCTCAAGGCCGCCTGACGACTCCAGAGGAGTTTGGCGAAATTATTGTCCGCCAGCAATCGGATGGCGGAACAGTGCGCCTGAAGGATGTCGCCCGCGCGGAGTTAGGCGCGCAGACCTATAACACTCGGGGACGCCTAAACGGAAAACCGGCCGCTGTGGTCTCGGTCTACCAGCTGCCGGGGACAAACGCGTTAGCCGCGGTGAACGGCGTCAAGAAGCTGATGGAAACCTTAAAGCAGCGTTTTCCAGCTGGACTGGATTACGTCATCTCGCTGGACACCACCCAGCCGGTCACCGCCGGGATTCGAGAAATGGTCAAGACCCTGGTGGAAGCGCTGGGATTGGTGATCCTGGTGGTCTATCTCTTCCTGCAAAGTTGGCGTGCAACGTTGATCCCGCTTTTTGCTGTCCCGGTGTCGTTAGTTGGGACCTTTGTTGTTTTTCCACTGCTTGGTTTCTCGATTAACACCCTTTCACTCTTTGGTTTGGTGTTGGCGATTGGGTTGGTGGTCGACGATGCCATCGTGGTGGTTGAAGCGGTCGAACGCCACATCCACGAGGGCCTGGAACCCAAGGAGGCCACTTTGAGGGCCATGAAGGAGATCACCGGTCCGGTGATCGGAGTCGCTCTGGTGCTGGCGTCGGTTTTTGTACCAACGGCATTTATTCCCGGAATTACCGGCCGGCTCTATCAACAGTTTGCGGTCACCGTTGCGGTGTCGGTCATGATCTCAGCGTTTAACGCTTTGACGTTGAGTCCCGCCCTTTGCGCGTTGCTTTTGCGCCGACGCGAAGAATCGAAGGGGGCGGCCGGAAAGTTTTTCGCCTGGTTCAATACCCTTTTTGGTCGGGCCACCGAAGCGTATGTTCGCATTGCCGCCCTGATCATTCGGCGCAGCCAGATCGCATTATTCCTCCTGCTTGCTTTTGCCGCAGGAGCGTTCCTTTTCGCCAAACGGATTCCCACCAGTTTTCTGCCGGATGAAGACCAGGGTTTTTTCTACGTCAATGTGCAATTGCCGAATGCCGCTTCCCTGCAGCGCACCGACGTGGTCTGCCAGAAAATTGAATCGATTCTTCGTCAGACACCAGGGGTGCAATATGTGACAGCGACCGTCGGCTCAAGTTTGCTCAGCGGCGTCCAGAGCACCTACAGCGGATTCATGTTTGTCACGCTCGCTCCGTGGGAAGAAAGGAAAGGGAAAAAGGAGCTCTACCAGGAAATCAAAGCGCGGGTCAATCACGCCTTGACCCAACTTCCGGAGGCTGTCGCGTTTGCTTTTTCCCCGCCGGCAATCCCCGGAGCCGGAACCTCCGGGGACATCAGCTTTGTCCTGGAGGACCGTTCAAGCAGTGACACCGATCTATTGGCCAACAACCTCGATCTGTTCCTCAGCGCGGCTCGTAAACGGCCGGAAATCGCCCAGATCAGCTCCACCTTCCTGCCGCATGTTCCACAGGTTTATGTCGACGTCGATCTCGAAAGAACTCTGAAGCAAGGGGTGGCTATCGCGGACGTCTACGAAACCATTCAGACCTTCATGGGAGGCACCTTTATCAACTACTTCAATCGCTTCGGACGGGATTGGCAGGTCTACGCACAAGCTGAAGGGAAGTACCGGACAGATCTCGACAATCTCGGGAAGTTTTATGTCCGGAACTCGGAAAGCCAGATGGTTCCGCTTAGTGCGCTCACTCGGATCGAACGCCGCACCGGGCCGGAATTCACCATGCGCTACAACTTGTATAGCTGCGCGCAGGTCAACGCCACACCCGCGTCCGGCTACACCTCCGAGCAAGTCATGAAAGCCCTGGAGGAAGTCTTTGCTGCCACGATGCCGGATGGAATGGGCTACGACTATCTCGGAATGTCCTTTCAGGAAAAACAGGCGCAACAAGGCATTCCTCCGCCTGTCATATTCGGCTTTTCCCTCTTGTTTGTTTTTTTGATTCTCGCGGCCCTTTACGAAAGCTGGTCACTCCCCTTGAGCGTTCTGCTCAGCACCCCGTTGCCCTTTTTGGCGCATTCGGCATGCTTTACCTGCGGCGCGTCTTGACGGGCGCCTTAGTTTCTCCCTTCCTGGTCCAGGTTGAAAACAACGTTTTTGCCCAGATCGGACTGGTCATGATTATCGGCTTGGTGGCAAAAAATGCGATTCTCATCGTCGAGTTCGCCAAGGCCGAATACCAAAGCGGAACGCCGTTGGTGGACGCGGCGCTGGCGGGCGCAAGACTCCGGCTTCGGCCGATCGTCATGACCTCTTTCGCCTTTATCTTTGGTTGTCTTCCTCTTTGGTTCGCCTCGGGGTCCGGAGCCGTTGCGCGGCAAGTGATGGGGACCACGGTGATCGGAGGTATGTTGGCCGCCAGCCTGATTGCTGTTTTTCTGATCCCGGTCAGTTTTTATCTGGTCGAAAAGGGAACGCATCGGCGGGGGGAGAAACGTGCCGGCGTGTCGGCGTAGGGGCGTGTTGGCGAGGGGAGAGACGTGTCGGCATTTGTTGGCGTTGGAGCGTGTCCGCGTAGCGGTAGAATAGGTGCCATGTAAGCGAAGCGTCCTCGCCTTGCCCTCGAGCTCAGGGCTTCCCCGGAGCAAGCCGGGACGGCTTGCCTACAGTAAGTAAGGCGTCTCGCCTTACCCTCTTCAGCCACGCACCAGAGCAAGCCGGGACTGCTTGCCTACGTAAGTAAAGCGTCCAGTTTTGCTTCGCCTGCTTCAACCGACTTCGTCGGTGACAACTTTGAAATGCTCGAGCAGATGATAGCCAAACACCATGCTAATGGGAACATCGCCTGCGTCACGGCCTCGGCCGATCAGGATCCGGCCGATGCGCCGCCGGTTGTGTCGCGCATCGACGGTATGCCACTGCGAGCCAAGAAAAACTTCGAACCAGGCGCTGAAATCCATAGGTTGGTCGTCAGGCGGGACACCAATATCGCCCAGATACCCCGTCGCATAACGGGCCGGAATATTCATGCACCGGCACAAAGTGACTGCCAGATGCGTAAAATCGCGGCAGACGCCGACCTTTTCGCGGAACCCTTCTAGAGCGGTGCGATTAGCCCGAGCCTGCAGATAATCAAAGCGGAGATGACCGTGGACGAAATCGCAAATCGCCACAACCCGCGGCCATCCCGGGGGTGTGTTGCCAAAGGTCTGCCAGGCAAAATTCAGCAGTTCGCTGTCCACTTCGCAGTATCGGCTCGGCAATAGGAATGCGAGCGTTTCGACCGGCAAATCACGAACATCGTGCTGAGGCGCGTCGGGGACATACGCATCGAATTCGCCCGAATCGCGGACGGTTGCGTCATTCAGAAAACGAATTACCCCAGCAGGGCAGTTGACGCGGCCGCAAAGGTTACCGAAAACGTCTGTGTATTCCTCGATCGGCAGATCGGGTTCCACCCGGAAATTTTCCGGTTTGAGGAGATCTCCATTGCGAGAGGGATGCAGGCGCAACAAGTAAATCACCGCGGTCGGATTAGAGAGACGAAGCGCGATATCGTAGCCGATCCTGATTAACATTTGAGTAGATTACGCATTAAACAGAGCCGGCGTATTGCCCGATAACAAATACGTTTATCAGATTTGCGCAAGAGCAACTTGAGGAAGTTGTCAGAGGAAGTTGTCAGTAGGAAGTTGTCAGTGTCGGTTGCCAGTTGTCAGTGGGGAGGAGCAGAAACGTATCGGGGCTTCCCGGGTGCCTCGTCTATGATGTCGCCTCCAGAACAGTGTCAGCGGATCCCGTAGGGCCGAAATGGTCCTCAATCGTGGCACTTGGAATGAGACGGGAGGAAAGGGGCGAGAACGATTTGAGCCCGACGGGCCCCACACTGACAACTGACAACTGAGTCACCCCCGCCTGAACACGTTCTCGCCGGGGTAAGGCACCGAAGGTGGGAGCGGGGTATAGGTCTGTTTGACGCCGATCAGCTTGAAGGCGTCAAAGAGAACCGAGCCACAATGGCTAAACGCCACCGCTGCGTGATGATGGAAGCGGCCCAGGAGCGTGTGACGATAGAATCGACTGAATCCCGGCAGATGCGCGGTGCCCGTGCAACCGAAGGTTTTGGGATCCAGGTCCAGAAAGTCTCCCTCCGCGATATAGGCCTGTAAGTCATCCCCGATACCGTGCACTTGGACGACGGTGATCGGGGATGCCGCGAATTGACCTTCAATCGTCCCCCGCGTGATGTCCGCGGGCGTGTCCGGCTCCATCATGCGTTTCATGATCACCTGGTATTTCATTTCAGGGTTCTTCAGCAGTTTGGTCGAAGCGTTTCCACAATGGAACATGCCGACCATGTCCTTGAGCGGATAGTCAGCCAGGCTTTCATGGAGATCCTTCGGAATGCTGTGATTGATGTCAAGAATGCCGACCGTCGCATCCGACGCGTATTGACCCAGAAGTTCGGCGATGAGCGAATAGCAGTCATTCTCGCAGGCAATCGGGAACCCGTTCTGAGCCATGCGACCGTTAATGAAACAAGGCACGTGTCTCAGGCTTAGTTCTTGTTCGGACCAGCATTGTGTTGCCGCGCCGGAAAGCTTCAAATTATCGCGAAAATTCTTGATCGCTTTTTCGTAGATCGAGAGTCGGGAGGCGAATTCCTCGTCCGGAATGCTCGGCATTTCCCGCTTCATATCGTCTTTGATTTCGACGGTATTCTCCTTTTTATCCTTGATGCGTCTGACTTCGTTCTGGAGATCGAACAACCCGAGTTCCTCCACTTCGATTCCGATGGAATTGACCGACGCCAGGTTGTAGTTGCAGGTCTCGAAGTCGCGTGGACGCGGACCAAAAAGGCCGACCGTCGCGTTCTTGGTGCCCTTGACCACCTTTGTTACCTTGATAAAGTGCGCGATTTCCTGGGCGCCCTCTTCCGCGCTGACTATCGGAAGCTCCGGAATATGCACCCGGTGCGCAAGGCCTCGCTTGCTGATCGCCAGTGCCGCTGAGAGTAAACCGCAAAGGGCGTCACCACGCTTTTGCAGCAGAGTTGCGCCTGATTCTTCAGCCGCAGCCAACAACATCACCGGGCCGTCGTACAATTTGACAAAATAGGCGTCCTCTATTTCCGGCGAAAAGTTACCCAAAAAATAGACGACTGCATCGCACCCGGCCTCCTTGAACTGTCTTGCGGCTTCAGCGGCGTGATCTTTGGTTTCGATGATCCGGCAGTCACCCTGAGGGACGACCGGGTTGATGCCCGCCGCTTGACAGGCAGTCAGCAGCCGGGTGGCGCGCTCATCCGAAAGAGCGCGCGGGAAACAGTTTCGTGAGGCCGAAACCAAGCCGAGCTTGATCTCAGGAGAGTAAGTTCCTAGGGGGAGAAACATAGGGGAAGAATTCAGGAGTCAGGAGTTCAGGAGTTGCAGAATACGTGGGGACAAGAATTCAGGAATCGTTCCGTAGTCGACTCCAACCGTAAATGCCATCGGCGGCTAGTGTACCGGTTGGCCTCTCGGTGTAAATAATTATCAGGCGTCGAAGAAATAACCGAAAGCCTCCAACCTCAGAAGCTGCAAGGATGCCCAGCCGCCAGTTCCACTGGCACTGAGCACTGGCACTGGAACTTCTCCTGGCTTTCGCATTGCCGACGGTCGCCAGTGCTTACCATTTGCACTCAATTCAAATCGTGAAACTTTCTGTTGCGACACCAGGCTTCTCCTCCCCGAACTGCCTAACACTCTCTGCGAACTCCTGAACTCCTGAACTCCTGAATCCTGATGAAGAGATCTCCTGCTTGCCATCGACGTAGGCACCGGAAGTGTACGGGCTGCTCTGATTACCCTCACCGGGGAAACAGCGGCCTTTTCGTCTCGCGAACACGATCAGATTGTCCCTCACTTTGGATGGTCCGAGCAGCGCCCTGAATCATGGTGGGAAGGCGCGGTATCCGCGGTCCGAACCGTGCTGAACAAGGTTGATCAAGGGCCCCACCGCGTGGTCGGTGTGGCCGCCTGCGGTCAAATGCATGGCACGGTTCTGATCGACGACGACGGGCGATTGGTCCTGGATCGGGTCCCGCTCTGGAACGATAAGCGGACCCGGGAAATTGTGGAGGAGTTTCAGCAAACTCACGACACGGATAGCATTTTGCGGATCGTAGGGAATCCACCGACGGTGGCGTTTGCTGCCTTCAAGTTGATGTGGATTAAGCGTCATGAGCCAAAAGCCTACGCCGCCGCGCGAACGCTTCTCATGCCGAAAGACTATATTAACTTCCGCTTAACCGGGGCGCGGGCGATCGATATTTCGGAGGCTTCCTGCAACTATTTGTTGGATATCCGCACACGGGCCTGGAGCAAGGAGGTAGTCCAGTTGGCGGGCCTTGATCTCAAAATGTTGCCTCCACTGAAAGATGCGGCGGAACTACTGGCCACGGTGACCAAAGAAGCCGCCCGTGAGACCGGCTTGTTAGAAGGAACGCCCGTGGTCGTCGGAGCCGGAGATTACCCGGTGAGTTTGCTCGGATCCGGGGTTACTCACGCTGGAATGGGATCGGATGTGACCGGCACCTCGACGCTGATCACCTTGATGACAGAAGAACCCGTTCTCGATCCCGCCATCACCAATGTGCAGGCCGTTTCCGGCGGCTGGGGAGCTTTCACTATCCTCGATGCCGGCGGCGATGCCATGCGCTGGGCGCGCACGAGCGTTTCATGATAACCAATATTCTTATCAACGTATCGTGGAACTGGCAGGGGAGGTGCCAGCCGGAGCAGATCGTCTGATTTTTCTTCCCTACCTCAATGGCGAACGGCTCGCCAAACAGGGCAATTCAAGGGCCCAGTTCGTGGGCCTGACCAGCGCTCACCACGCCGGCCATTTGCACCGGGCGGTCATGGAGGGCGTGGCGTTCGCCTCCCGCCGCAATATCGAAATCATGAAGTCGCGCGGCAATCGACTCGAGCGCCTGGTGGCCGCCGGCGGGGGCGCAAAGACCAGGCTCTGGCTCGAAATCAAGGCCAGCATTTACGGTTGCCCGATCTTGACCCCGGCCGATCCGGAAAGTGGTGTCCTCGGTTGTGCGATGCTGGCCGGTGTGGGTGCCGGGATTTTTAACGGGATCGACGACGCAGTCCGGCGATTAGTCCGCTACGACGCAGAAATCCAGCCAGATCCCTCATGGTCCGAACGATACGAACGGATGACGTCGTTCTTCAACCGCGTTTACCTGCAAAGCGAGTCCTACTGGAACGAGATGGAAACGCTTTGATTGTCATATTCGCAGGTACTCAGCTTAGAATCGTTGATTAGCTTCAGCAGAAGTTCGGAAACGTTACAGTTGACTATTTTCGCAGCTATTAGATTCTCTAACCTGACGGCGTTAGTGAAACATTAATATTTCCAATCCCCCCGATTGAAAGAGGCGAGGACATCGTGAGAGTGGTGGTCGAACTTGGCCACAACCTCGAGTTTATCCCTCGATAATCTGCAATCCGGCGACTTTTCCCACGAGTACCCCCATGGAATTCCGCGGCTACGACAAAAACTTTAGCCTGAAAGGCAAGACTGCTCTGATCACCGGTGCCGGAGGAGGGATCGGTAGAGCGATCGCCACCTTGTTTTATGAAAAAGGTGCGAATCTCATCCTGCTCGATCTCAACCCGAACATCCAAAGCGTCGGTCAAGAGATTGCTCCAGACCCGGAACGATTGCTGACCGCCGCCGCCGACATCACCCTGGCCGCTCAGACAGAAGAAACGATTACCACCGGGTTAGCGAAATTCGGGACCATTGACATCTTAGTCAATAATGCCGGAGTCGCGCTCCTGGAGCCCGCGCTCGAAGTTCCAGAAGCAAACTGGGATAAGACCATGGACTTGAATTTGAAGGCCCCTTTTTTCCTGTCTCAACGGGTCGGCTCGGAGATGATCAAGCATGGCGGAGGCAAGATTGTAAACCTCGCTTCCCAGGCTGGGGTAATTGCCTTGGATCGGCATGTGGCTTATTGCGCCAGTAAAGCCGCGATCATTTCCATGACCAAAGTCCTGGCCCTCGAATGGGCTAAGCACAATATTCAGGTCAACGCCATTTCTCCGACGGTGGTTCTCACCGAACTCGGTAAAAAAGCATGGGCGGGCGAAGTCGGCGAACAGATGAAAAAGAAGATTCCCGCCGGGCGTTTCGCCTATCCCGAAGAAATCGCTGCCTGTGCTTTGTTTTTGGCAAGTGAAGCCGCGGCGATGATAAACGGAGAGAACCTTGTGATCGACGGCGGTTATACGATCCAGTAGCAGGTTGAACCCACGGCGGTGCCCAGGCCGGCTTCGATCAAATGCGATATTTTATTCAGAATCAGGAAACGGCGGTCGAAGAAGCCTTAGCGGGCCTCCTTTCGTTTACCGATGTCTCTCTCCAGCGGGTGGGGGTCTATACCGGCGTCGTCTACCCGGGAAACCAAAAGCGCCAGGTTAAGATCGTCGTGGGAGGAGGGAGCGGGCATGAACCGCTTTTCTTAGGAATTGTCGGACCGGGGTTGGCAGATGGCGGGATTGCCGGCCAGGTATTTGCCGCTCCGCCGCCGGAAGGTGTTCTTGCCGTGATTGAAGAAGTCAAAGCTCCCGAAGGAGTCGTACTGGTTTACGGAAACTATTCGGGGGATGTCTTGAATTTTGGGGTGGCTGCGGATGAGGCAAAAGAGAAAGGCATTTTGACCGCTGAGGTTCGCGTGCATGATGATATCGCTTCCGCGCCAGTCTCTCAGATGGAGGACCGGCGTGGAATTGCCGGAGATATCTTTGTCATCAAAGCCATTTCGGCCGCGGCAGACTTGGGTCTCTCGTTCCCGGAAGTTCTCCGAATCGGTGAGAAGGCTAATTTGCACACACGATCGCTAGGTGTCGCGTCTCAGGCTGCGACCTCCATTGAGACCGGTCAGCCGATGTTTGATCTTCCAGCGGGAGAGATTGAAATCGGAATGGGTCTTCACGGGGAAATGGGTGTGCGGCGTTCCGGGTACGAATCGTCCGACGTTTTAGTGCCGCGAATGATGGAGATGCTGGCGGCGGATTTTCAAAAGACGAATCTGCCGCTCACTCGCGCTGCGGTCATGGTGAATGGGTTGGGAAGTACCACGGTCCTCGAACTGCTTATCGTGGCCGGACAGGTGCGGAAGTTTCTCGATCAGCATTCGGTGCCGGTTGCCTATCAAACCGTCGGTCAGTTTGCCACCTCGTTGGATATGGCGGGATTTTCTATCTCGATCACTGAGGTGGATCATGAGCTCGAACCGTTGTTGAGCGCTCCTTGCCGATCGCTTTGCTTCACGAAGCCTTGAGACCAGTTGAAGATTGCATCCCCCGTTCAAGCCCAATGAGCCTGAGTATTGAACAAACTCGTTTGCTAGTTACGCGCGCCCTCGAGGACATCATCGAGAACCGTGAGCGCTTGAATGAATTGGACCGTGCCCTTGGCGATGGAGATCATGGCACCACCATCGCGCGTGGAGCGAAATCGGCGATTGACGCGCTTCGAGACGCCCACCCGATAACCACTAACGAAATCTTTGTTCTGACCGGGCGCGCGATGATGAAGAGCATGGGGGGCGCTTCAGGCGTTCTCTTTGGGATGTTCTTCCAAGGCGCGAAAGCCTGCCCTGATGCTCAAGTCCTGGATACCACTACCTTCCTCGGTTTCGCCAAGTGCGGTCTGGATAATTTGCAGCAAAAGACCAAAGCCGCAGTGGGCGACAAAACGATGATCGATGCCATCGTACCCGCCGTCGATGCGTTGATGCAGGAGGCCGAAGATTCAAAGTCTTTATCGGCGGCATTGAAGCATGCGGCGGAGGCGGCAGAGCAGGGTGCACAGTCGACGATTGGGTTACAGGCGCGATTCGGAAGGGCACGAACGCTGGGCGAACGAGCAGCCTCGGTTCAGGATCCTGGAGCCACCTCGGTTTTCCTCTTCCTGGCAGGTTTGGCAAAGCATCTTCAGGAAGTTTAGCCCGTGAAATTCTACCTGGGCACGAACTGGAAGATGCACAGGACGAACACCGAAGCGCTCCATTATGTCGCGGAGTTTCTGCCACGGCTGCGCGAACAGGACCTCTCGAAGCATTACCTCTTTGTCATTCCCTCGTTCACTTCGTTACAACTCGTCCGGAATGCCGTGACTGAAGCCGCAGTGCCGCTCAAGGTGGGCGCACAAAATGTTCATTGGGAGGAAGGTGTCGAAGCGACCGGGGAAATTTCCGTGCGCATCTTGGCCGACATTCCCGTGGACCTGGTGGAGATTGGGCATTCGGAACGCCGTCAAAAATTCGGCGAAACGGACATCGAGGTCAATCGAAAGGCGCGGGCGGTGCTTGGTCACGGGCTCACCACGCTCATTTGCATCGGAGAAAATGCCGCAGACAAGGAGAAGGGAATTGGTACGCAGACCTTGGAACGACAGGTCCGGGCAGGTCTCGACCGCATTTCTCCGGAAGATTTGTCCAGAGTCATGCTCGCCTATGAACCAACCTGGGCAATCGGAGTGGGGGGACAACCCGCGGACCCCAACTATGTCCAGGAAAAGCATGCCGCCATTCGGGAGGCTTTGAGCAATATGTATTCGGTCGGGATCGCCGCCGAAGTTCCCTTATTGTACGGTGGCAGCGTCAACCGCCAGAACTTTCGCTCCTACGCAGAAATCGCGCATGTGGACGGCCTCTTCGTCGGTCGCGCCGCCTGGACTCCGAAATCGTTCTTAGAGCTGATCGAAATGTCCCGTGCATTTGTCTGACGGGCCGTCGTCGTCTTCCCCAATCGTGCTCGCTATCGCTATCGATTTTTGATCATGAGCGGTAAAGAGAGGCGTAAAAACGATAACGATAACGCTGACGATAACCCTGAGCACGATGGGAGCGGTCCCCCTGACACTGACACTGGCACTGACACTTGCCCCGGCGGCGCGGAACCTGCTGTTTAGGAAAGGCAAAACAGCGCCCTCGTGGCCGAATTATGAATGATCAAGCGAAAACAACCGAAGAGACCCTTGAAGCTCTTCGGCGAGCCGAACAGAAATACCGGAGCATCTTTGAGCATTGCCTGGAAGGCATATTCCAAACAACACCGGAGGGAAAATACATCAGTGCAAATCCCGCCCTCGCCCGGATGTATGGATATGGATCCGCAGAAGAGTTGATTGCGGATCTCACAGACATCACCCGCCAACTCTATGTTCAACCTGGTCGTCGCTCGGAGTTTATTCAACTCGTTCGCGAAAACGGGAAGGTGATCGATTTTGAATCGCAAATTTATCGCCGGGACCGAAACGTGATCTGGATTTCGGAAAGCGCACGCGTCGTCCGTGATGAAGTCAGCGACGAAGTCCTTTATTACGAAGGGATGGTGCAGGATATCACCCGGCGGAAAGCCGCAGAGGAAGAACGCGATCAAGCCAATGCACGCTTATCGGTGCAGTACGCGGTGGCGCGAACATTGGCTGAAGTGCGCCATTTGGGCGAAGCCTCGAATAAGATCGTCCAAGCGATTTGTGAAAGTGTCGGCTGGGATTTCGGTGATATGTGGCGGGTCGATCCGGAGGCTAATCTGCTCCGTTGCGTTGATATGTGGCATGCCCCTGAATTTCGTGCCCATGAGTTCATCGAAGCGACGCGCAAGACTACTTTTGAAGCAGGGCTCGGACTGCCCGGGCGTGTCTGGTCAAGCCGCAAAGCCTTCTGGATGCCGGACGTTGGCCTCGACGCTATTTTCCCACGCTCTGCGCTCGCGGCCAAAGGGGGACTGCACGGCGCGTTCGCGTTCCCGATCATGCTGTCGAACGACGTGATTGGCGTGATGGAATTTTTCAGCCGCGGTATTTATCCACCGGATGACGAACTTCTCTCGATGCTTTCCGCGTTGGGAACTCAGATCGGCAGCTTCATCCAGAAAGAGCAGCTGGCGAACCGGCTTGATCGCTACGCGGACAGCTCTTGCTAGAAGCCAAGAAGCGCTGCGAACGCCAACTAGTAAGACTGAGGAACGCCGAAGCCAAATCCGCCGATCGTCGAGCTCGCCGAACGCCGAAATTCCGTCCCGATCTGTGGCCTCCGTGACCTCCGTGCGATGCTTTTCCGCTGAACGCCGAACGCCGAACTAAAAAAAGGCCTTGCAACCTGCGGCGGAATTCACTACGGACTGATTGTCTAATCCGTTAGACAAGTAAACACCCCCCGGAATGGGATTTGCCGCCCCCTTTACCTGGTTGAATCCCCTGATTTGCGGCCTTTGATAGTGAAATAACCCCCATGAAACTTTCTATTTCCTCCCTCGGCCGGCATATTTTCGCCGGTTTCCTGGCACTCATCACCACTGCCGTGATGGTTCAAAGCTCCCTCGCCGCGGACGCGCAACCGACCATCCCGATTATTGTCAAGGACACGACGTCTAACTATTGGCAGATCGTTCTGGCCGGTGCCCGCAAAGCGGGTAAAGACCTCAATGTCAAGGTTCCGGAACTCGGAGCGCAGTCCGAATCGGATATCAATGGGCAGATCTCCATTCTGGAGAACGCGGTTTCAGAAAAGCCGGCCGCGATTGTCATCTCGCCGACCCAGAAAGCCGCGCTGGGCAAGCCGATCGATGAGGCTGCGAAGAAGGTCAAAATTATCGGGATCGACTCGGCAGCCGACTCCAAAGCTTTCACCTCCTTCCTGACCACCGACAACGTGCAGGGCGGTCGCATTGCCGCCGACGGTTTGGGTGAAGCGATCAAAGCGAAATACGGTAAAGCCGAAGGGGACGTCGCGCTGATTACTGCGATTCCCGGCGTAGGTTCATTGGACGAACGCGCCAAGGGCTTCAAAGAGGAGATCGCGGCCAAATATCCGGGTCTGAAGCTGGTCGCTGACAAGGTAGCCGACGGGCAGGCAACCACAGGGTTGAACATCATGACGGACCTGATCACCGCCAACCCTAACCTCCGCGGGGTATTCGCCTCCAACCTGATCATGGCGCAAGGCGCCGGACAGGCGATTGCCGAAAACAAGGTGGCCGACAAAATCAAACTGGTCGGCTTCGACTCAGACGACAAGCTCATCAAGCTGTTGAAGGACGGCACGATCGTGGCGCTGGTGGTGCAAGATCCGTACCGGATGGGTTATGACGGCGTCAAGACCGCCTTGGCGGCCTTCAAGGGCGAAAAGGTGGAAGCGAACGTCGATACCGGGGCGAACCTCATTACTAAAGAGAACATGGACAGCCCCCGTTCGCAGGAACTCCTGAACCCGAAGATTAAGTAGTCTGGCACTTGCCAGATCACCATTCAGCGTGGCCTTGGTAATCAATCGACTGTCTATGGACCAGACGCAGCAAAGTGGGAGCGATCAGAAAGCAGGCGCGGTGGCCACTGGCGCGCCTCTCTTGGTCCTCAAGAAGCTCGACAAACGGTTTGGTGCTACCCACGCGCTGAAGGCCGTTGATCTGACTTTCGAGGCGGGCGAAATCCATGCGATCGTCGGCGAAAATGGAGCCGGTAAGTCGACGCTGATCAAGCTGCTGACCGGCGTCCACGTGCGCTCCAGTGGCGAAGTCTATTGGGAAGGCCAACCGGTGGCGCTAGCCACCCCACATGAAGCAATCGCGCATGGGATCAATGCCGTCCACCAGGAAGTCGTCCTCTGTCCACATCTCACCGTTGCCGCTAATCTTTTCCTGGGAGATGAAAAAGTTCGGCTTGGACTGCTCAAGCATGGGGAAATGGTGCGTGAGGCGCAGAAGATCCTGGACGAGATCGGCTTCAAGCTGCCGGCCGCTGCCATGCTCTCCGAACTTACGATCGGACAGCAGCAGTTGGTGGCGACGGCTCGCGCCTCGACTCGCGGCACCCGGTTCCTGATCTTTGACGAACCGACAGGCTATCTCACTCGGCAGGAGGCGGTCCAACTGTTCGCTTTGATCCGCCGCCTCAAGGCCCAGGGGGTCACGATCGTCTACATTTCGCATCGGCTCGAAGAAGTGTTCCAGCTCGCGGACCGTGTCTCCATCCTGCGGGACGGCACGCTGGTGTCGACCCAGCGCGTGGCCGACACCAACGAGGAACGGCTGATCGCGGGAATGATCAACCGATCCATTGACCAGGTCCATTACAAGGAGACGGTTCCCTTTGGCGCCGAAATCCTCCGGACAGAGAATCTTTCCGGCAAGGGCTTTGAGGAAGTCTCCATCCGGGTCCGGACCGGCGAGGTGATCGGATTGTACGGTCTGATCGGCGCCGGACGCAGCGAGTTCGTGCAAAGCGTGTTCGGACGCTTTCCAAAGACTGGAGGACAGATTTTCTGGGATGGCCAACCGGTCGAAATCCGCAAGGAAAAGGACGCCATTGGACTCGGGATCGCCCTGGTCCCCGAAAGCCGGCGCGACCAAGGCCTTTGCCTCAACATGGGGGTAGGGTTCAATATTAATCTTCCGATCTACAAGCGTCTGACCAGCGGCATGATCATTAACCCGTTTGCCGAAAAAGCGGCTGCCGATAAGCAAATTCGGGATGTCCAGATCAAGACCGCTTCACGCGATGCACCCGCGTCGAGCCTTTCCGGCGGAAACCAGCAGAAAATCGTCGTCGGAAAATGGCTGAACCATGGGGCTCGCCTTTTTATTTTCGACGAACCAACGGTGGGCGTCGACGTCGGTACGAAGGTCGAAATCTACAAACTTTTCGCGAAGCTACTGAAGGCTGGAGCGGGGATTATCCTGATCTCCTCCTATCTGCCGGAGGTTTACGATATCTGTGACACTCTCCATGTGTTTCGGCGGGGGAGGCTAGTCTCGAGCCATGTCGGCGAAAAAGCGGTCCACGAAACGATCCTGACAGAAGCAATCGGTATCTGATGCCGGTTGTCAGCAAACTTGGAAAGAAAGTCTTTCGGAGAATAGCCAACAATGAGCG
The DNA here is from genome assembly GCA_963793135.1 of uncultured Verrucomicrobiae bacterium. Taxonomy (GTDB): domain Bacteria; phylum Verrucomicrobiota; class Verrucomicrobiia; order Chthoniobacterales; family JAFAMB01; genus JAFAMB01. The sequence goes on along the minus strand of CAWBYX010000019.1, from coordinate 72,390 downwards.
CTGATAGCAAAACGACGACTGCCGAAGCTGCAGAAGCGGTGCGGCTGACTGCGACAAAAAATAGGGCGCGGATCGGGACGCTGCTAAGCCTGACCTTAGTTGCTCTCCTGGGGTTGATGTGGCTGGTGCTGACCTTTAGCACTCAGAGTTTCGCGACGCCTAACAATATTCAGAACCTGCTGCGGCAAGGTGCTATGACGGCCATTCTCGCGATTGGCGAGACGTTTGTCATCATCACTGCCGGTATCGATCTGTCGGTGGGCGCAGTCGTGGGCTTTACCAGCGTGATCATCGCGATGTTGCTGACCAGCGGTTTCCCAATTTGGGCTTCCGTCATTCTGACGCTGCTCCTTGGGCTCGCGATTGGTGCTTTTCATGCTTTCGGGATCAGCAAACTTGGGTTGCCCCCCTTCATCATGACCCTGGCCACGCTCACAGCCTTGCGCGGCATCGGTCTGCTGATGACCAATGGTGCGACGATTTCCATTACCAATGATGACTTCACCGGCTTCTCGCGCGGTGGATTTCTGATCTTTCCAAATCTCTTCTGGATGGTCGTGCTGATCGCCATTCCCGCCTATATCTTTCTGCATCACAGCCGGTTTGGTCGCTACATTTTTGCCATTGGTTCCAACATGGAAGCCGCCCGGCTTTCGGGCGTCAATACCAACCGGATGATTTACATCGCCTACATGCTCTCGGCCTTCTGCGCCGCCTTTGTCGGGATTCTGCTTGCCGCACGGATCGGGATCGGGAACGCGACCTCGGCGGAAGGATGGGAATTACAGGCCATCGCTTCTTCCGTCATCGGCGGGACCAGCCTTTTTGGTGCGGTCGGGTCCATTCACGGCCCTCTGCTCGGGTCCTTTATCCTGACGACGATCAATAACGGCGCCAACCTGCTGAATGTGAATCCATTCTGGCAGCGAATCATCACGGGCGGCCTCATCATTGTCATCGTCTATTTTGATGGCTTGCGCCGCAAAAAACGCTGACACCGCATTCTGCTCGACTCCTGAATTCTGACTCCTGCTAATGAATGTTCTCGTTGTCGATGTAGGCGGAACGAACGTTAAGATTCTCGCCACCGGGCAGGAAACGCCCCGCAAATTTCCCTCCGGTCCGACGATGACTCCGGAACGAATGGTCCCTGGCGTCCAGCAACTGGCAGCCGAATGGAAATACGAGGCCGTATCGATTGGCTATCCTGGTCCCGTTCTCAAGGGCCGTCTGGCCGCGGAACCTCATAATCTTGGGGCCGGATGGATGGGGTTCGACTTCGAAGCTGCATTTAAATGTCCAGTCAGGCTGATCAATGATGCGGCGATGCAGGCCCTGGGGAGCTACGAAAGCGGAAGAATGCTATTTCTGGGCCTGGGAACAGGTCTCGGCTCGGCCCTGATTGTCGAAGGAATTGTGCAGCCATTGGAGCTTGCCCACCTTCCTTACAAGAAAGGAACGTTCGAGGATTATGTTGGGCTCCGGGGATTGGAGCGGGAGGGCAAAAAAAAATGGCGAAGCTACGTCGAGGATATCGTCGCTCGCTTGATAGCTGCCCTCGAACCCGATGACGTGGTGCTTGGGGGAGGCAATGTTAAAAAATTGAAAGGGTTGCCTCCCGGCTGTCGGGCGGGCAGCAACGCCAGCGCCTTTCGTGGCGGATTCCGCCTCTGGGAACCTCCGCGGACGGGGAAGCAAACGTAACAGGGGAAACGTATCGGCGTGTCGGCGTTGGGGCGTGTCGGCGAGACAGGGCGAAGGCCCTGGTAGGGAAGGCTCTGTAGGGCGAGGCTCTGGTAGGGCGAGGCTCCGTCCGAGCCGGGGCATCCCGGTTGTTTTAGCCTAGGATCTCATCCCCCCATGTACTAATTTATCTTTGGTCGTGGCCCGGTAAAAACGGACGCGAGGAGGACGATAACGATTTCGGCCCGACGGGCCCCCTCTGACACTAACACTAACACTGACACTGGCACTGAATGATCCACGGGCTTCACCACGTCACCGCCATCGCCGGCGATCCGCAGCGCAATCTCGACTTCTACGTCGGACTGCTCGGTTTACGGCTCGTCAAGCGTACCATCAATTTCGATGATCCGGGTACCTATCATTTTTACTTCGGGGACGCCGTCGGTACGCCGGGGACCATTCTAACCTTCTTCCCCTGGCCTGCGGCGCGACGAGGAAGCCGCGGCGCCGGTGAGGTCGAAGCCACGGCATTTGCCATCCCGTTGGGGTCGATCAATTACTGGCTGGAACGTTTGCGAGAACATCACGTTGCTGCGGAGCGTCTGCCGGAGCGCTTTGGCGCGCAAGTGATCCGTCTGCTGGATGCCGATGGGATGTTGCTCGAATTGGTTGCAACGCAGAGCGGTAATGAAGTCCAGCCTTGGATCGAAGGATCCGTGGCGGCGGAACACTCGATTCGCGGATTTCATAGCGTGTCGGCTGCGGTGGAGAATCACCAGGAGACGGCGACATTTCTCACCGAAACTTTCGGCTATCGGTTTGTCCAGGAAATGGGGAATCGCTTCCGTTTCGCCGCCCCTGGGAAAGGGGTCGGCAAAATAATCGATCTGATCCGCAAGCCTGAGAGCCCGCCGGGTCGGCTCGGAACCGGCTCGGTCCATCATATCGCCTTTCGAGTACCGGATGAGGCGCAACAGAACGCGTGGCGGGTAAAGATCCTCGAACTCGGCTATGACGTCAGTCCGATTATGGACCGCGTCTATTTTCGTTCGATTTACTTCCGGGAGCCAGGCGGCGTACTTTTCGAAATTGCCACGGATCCGCCAGGGTTTGCCACGGACGAAAATGTGCGCGAGCTAGGCACCAGCCTGTGCCTTCCGCCCTGGATGGAAGGATCACGTCCGAAAATCGAGCAAATTCTTCCGGAGATCCGGTGAAGGAAGTGTCAGTGTCAGCGAGGCTCGCCTCCCTAATCGTTATCGTGCTCGTTGCTCGTACTCGTCTTTTCCTCTCTTTGCCCCAGACCACGCTTAAAGATCGATACGATAACGAGCACGAGTACGAGTACGATTTCGGCCCGACGGGCCCCCTGACACTGGCACTGACACTGACACTTCCTCTAGCAACTGGCACCGACAACTGATAGCGTCGATACACCAAAGGAAAGGTAGACGAATATGACGGCAGAAATCCAATCACTTACCGGGCGACCTGGGTGGAAGGCCCTCGAGGCTCACCATCAGCAGGTCCGCGATCTTCATCTTCGACAGCTCTTTGCGGAAGACCCTAAACGCGGCGAGCGCTTGACCATTGAGGCAGTAGGTCTCTATCTCGACTACTCCAAGAATCGTGTCACCGACGAAACCCTCAAGCTTCTCTTTCAACTGGCGAAGGAATGCGGTCTGCGAGAGCGGATCGATGCCATGTTCAAAGGCGAGAAGATCAATATCACGGAAAACCGGGCGGTCTTGCACGTGGCACTGCGCGCACCAAAGGGAACCTCGATTGTGGTCGATGGTGAGAACGTAGTACCGGAGGTCCATGCGGTACTCGACAAGATGGCCGGCTTCTGCGATCGGGTCCGGAGCGGCGAGTGGAAGGGCCACACCGGCAAACAGATTCGTAACGTGATCAATGTCGGCATCGGGGGTTCCGACCTTGGACCGGTAATGGCCTACGAAGCGCTCAAACATTACAGCGACCGCGCGATAACCTTCCGGTTCGTGTCCAACATCGATGGCACCGATTTTGCCGAAGCCGTCCATGATCTCGATCCATCCGAAACCCTTTTTATTATCGCCTCTAAAACCTTCACCACCTTGGAGACCATGACCAACGCGCACAGCGCGCGGGACTGGTCGCTTAAAGGCCTCGGTGGCGATGTCAGCGCCGTGGCTAAGCATTTCGTCGCGGTCTCCACCAATGCTGCGAAGGTTTCCGAGTTCGGGATTGACACGGCCAACATGTTTGGATTCTGGGATTGGGTCGGCGGCCGCTATTCGATGGACTCCGCGATCGGGCTTTCCACGATGCTGGCCGTCGGGCCAGATAACTTCCGAGCCCTTCTCGAGGGTTTTCACGAAATGGACGAGCATTTCCGCACCACGCCGTTTGAGCGCAACCTGCCGGTCCTCCTGGGTCTGCTCGCCGTCTGGTACACCGATTTCTTCGGTGCCGAAACCGTCGCTGTCTTGCCTTACGAGCAGTACCTCAAGCGATTCCCGGCCTATCTGCAGCAGTTGACGATGGAAAGTAATGGTAAACACGTCACGCTGGACGGCATCAAGGTCGATTATCCAACCGGGCAGATCTATTGGGGCGAACCGGGAACCAACGGGCAGCATTCCTTCTATCAGCTGATTCACCAGGGAACACGGCTGATCCCGTGTGATTTCATCGCCTTCGTCGAAACCCTCAATCCGCTCGGCCGGCACCACGATATGCTCCTGGCCAACGTTTTTGCGCAGGCCGAAGCGCTGGCTTTCGGCAAGACGCCCGAAGAGGTCAAAGCCGAAGGAACAGCCGATTGGCTGGTGCCTCACCGCGTTTTCGAGGGCAATCGCCCGTCGAACACCATCCTCGCCGATCGGCTCACGCCGCATGTTCTGGGCAAGCTGGTGGCGCTTTATGAGCACAGTGTCTTCACTCAGGGCACCATCTGGAACATCGGATCGTTCGATCAGTGGGGGGTGGAACTGGGCAAGGTTCTGGCCCAGCGTATCGTACCGGAACTGGAATCCGCCACTGAACCAAAGCTTGGGCATGACAGTTCCACCAACTGTCTGATCCGCCGTTACCGCCAACTAAAGAACAAAGCGTGAGATCGCCCAACGTCATCGAACGTTTGTGAACGACTTTGAAAAAGCGAAAGGAATAAAATAATGCAGCTCGGAATGATCGGTCTTGGAAGAATGGGCTCCAATATGGTGCGGCGCCTTTTAAAAGGGGGCCATCAGGGTGTCGTCTTCGACGTATCGCCCAAAGCGGTCGAGGGGTTAGTGAATGAGAAGGCGACGGGTGCTTTCTCGCTGGCCGAACTGGTCCAAAAACTCGAAAAGCCAAGGGCCCTCTGGCTGATGGTCCCGGCGGCCATCGTGGACAAAACCATCGCGGAACTGGTGCCGTTGTTAGAGCCTGAAGACATTCTCATTGATGGCGGGAATTCCTATTACGTCGATGACATCCGGCGAGCCAAAGAGCACTCGGGCGAAAAACATTCATTACGTTGACGTCGGAACGAGTGGCGGGGTCTGGGGTTTGGAACGCGGTTATTGCATGATGATTGGCGGCGAACCCGCGGTAGTCGAACATCTCGATCCGATCTTCGCCACTTTGGCGCCCGGTCTCGGTGACATTCCGCGCACTCCAGGACGCGAAAAGATCGGCACCACCTCCGAGTTGGGCTATCTGCACTGCGGCCCCAATGGCGCCGGCCACTTCGTCAAAATGGTCCATAACGGCATTGAGTATGGAATCATGGCCGCTTATGCCGAGGGATTTGGCGTCTTGCGCGCCGCCAACATTGGCAAACAGGATCATGAGATTGACGCTGAAACGACGCCGTTACACGATGCCGAATTCTACCAGTTCGATCTCGACCTGGGCAACATCGCCGAGGTCTGGCGCCGCGGCAGCGTGATCGCCTCCTGGTTGCTGGATCTGACTGCGATTTCACTGGTCGACGACCCAGCTCTCGAGGGATTCGCCGGCAAAGTCTCGGACTCCGGCGAAGGGCGATGGACCATCAAAGCCGCCATTGATGAAGGCGTTCCAGTGCCGGTGCTCACCACGGCCCTCTATCAACGGTTCAGTTCGCGCGGCCAGGCGGATTTTCAGGATAAACTTCTCTCGGCCATGCGGTTTCAATTCGGCGGGCACCTGGAAAAGAAGAAATAAGGAAAAACCATGGCTTTACCTCAGTCGGACGCGCTGATATTTTTCGGCGCGACCGGCGATCTAGCTTACAAAAAGATTTTCCCGGCTCTGCAGGCGATGATCAAACGCGGGCACTTGCACGTGCCGATCATCGGGGTGGCCAAAGCCGGTTGGAACCTTGATCAATTCAAGGCGAGGGCGCGTGACAGTGTGGAAAAGCATGGTGGACTCGATGCCGGTGCTTTTGAGAAATTGTCCGGGCTGCTGCGCTATGTGGATGGCGACTACAATGATTTAGCCACCTTCCAGGCCATCCGCAAAGAGCTGGGCTCAGCCACCCACCCCGCCCATTACCTCGCCATCCCGCCCAGTTTATTCGAGCTGGTTGTCGAAAATCTGGCCAGTTCGGGTTGCACCAAGGGCGCTCGGATAATCGTCGAAAAGCCCTTTGGCCGGGACCTCGGTTCGGCCCAGGAACTCAACCGGATTCTGCTCGGCACCTTCGACGAAAGTCGGATTTTCCGGATCGATCATTATCTTGGAAAACGGCCGGTTCATAACTTGCTCTTCTTCCGTTTTGCCAATGCGCTGCTGGAGCCGTTTTGGAATCGCAGCCATATCGAAAGCGTGCAGATCACGATGGCGGAAGATTTCGGAGTTCAGGGCCGGGGCGCTTTCTACGATGGAATAGGCACCATTCGCGACGTGATTCAGAATCATCTGTTTCAGGTTCTGGCCAACCTGGCCATGGAGCCTCCTCCCAGAACCGATAGCGAGTCGATCCGAGATGAAAAAGTCAAAGTTCTCAAAGCAATCCCGCCCTTAAAAGCAGGAAGACGTTGTCCGCGGGCAGTTTCGTGGCTACCGCAACGAGAAAGGTGTCGCTCCAGACTCCCAGATAGAAACTTTTGCGGCGCTCCGCTTGGAGATTGATTCATGGCGCTGGAAAGGGGTGCCATTCTACATCCGGGCAGGCAAATGTCTCCCCGTGACCTGCGCGGAAATTGTTGTTCGGTTCCGCCAGCCCCCGACGATGTTTTCGGAGTTCAATTTGCAGGCGAACTATTTCCGGTTTCGCATCAGCCCCGAAGTTACGCTGGCCTTCGGCTTGAACGTGATTGCTCCGGGGAAGGAGACGGTCAGCCAGACGGATGAGATGGTGGTCAGCCAGCATCCTGCGAGCGGACGAGATGGATGCCTATGAACGTGTCCTCGGGGATGCCATGGCGGGAGATGCGACCCTGTTTGCCCGTGAGGATTATGTCGAAGAGGCATGGCGAATCGTTGATCCGGTCTTGAAAGCGAACACTCCTATCAAGGAATACGATCCTAAAACCTGGGGGCCGAGTGACGTCGATCAAAGCGTTGCTCCTGTGGGTGGCTGGCAAAACCCGATTGTGCAGTAAGTAATCCGAGTTGGAAACGTCTTCATGAAAATTGAAATATTTGCAGATGCCGATACGGTGGCAAAGCAGGCCGCCGCGATTCTCGCCGGAGAGGCTCGAGCGGCGGTTGCTGCGCCGCGGGCGCTTTGTCTTTGCCGTGAGTGGCGGGCACACCCCATGGGTCATGCTCCGCGCGTTTGCCGAAGAGGTGGTTCCCTGGGATAAATGTGCATTTGGTGCAGGTTGATGAACGGGTTGCTCCGGCTGGAGATCCCGACCGGAATAGCACGCATTTGCGCGAAAGCCTGCTCGACCATGCGCCGCTCCCTCCGGAACAAGTCCACGCCATGCCGGTCGAATTGACCGACCTCGAAGAGGCGGCCAGGCAATATGCCGCCACGCTCGCAAAGATCGCCGGTACGCCGCCGGTGCTCGATCTTATCCACCTCGGACTAGGACCGGACGGGCATACGGCTTCCCTGGTGCCCGGCGACCCGGTCCTCCAGGTCAGCGACGCGGACGTCGCCGTGACCGGAATCTATCAGGGGCGGCGCCGGATCACGCTGACTTATCCGCTGATCAATCGTGCTCAGCGCATCCTTTGGCTGGTCACCGGCAGTGAGAAAGCCGGTATGCTTGTCCGCCTGCGGAATGGTGATCCGTCGATTCCCGGCGGACGAGTCAACCCGGAAAGGGCCTTGGTGCTCGCCGACCGCGCGGCAGCCGGTTGAAGTAGTGTCAGTGCCAGGGGAGACCTCATTGCGACGATAGTCAATGCTGGGGGATCGGGTCAGGTAGGGCGAAGCTCCGCCTGAGCCGGGGCTTTCCGCGCGTTCCTCGCCAATGACATGACCCCATAGCTTCTTCTATCGTGCTCGTGCTCGTGCTCGTTATCGTCCTCGATCTCTTAACGTGGCCGGGAAGAAACAGACGGAAAAACGAGAACGATAACGAGCACGAGCACGATTAGTGGCGCGCAGCCCCCCTAGTACCATCCCATACCGCCCCATGCGCCCCATCCGCCCCACGTATCCCAGCTCATGGCTGCATCCTCGTTCATCTCCGCGGCTTGCAGGTTGTCGTTCGCTAATTGATTCTGCAATCGGAGCTGTTGATAGGCTTGATACTGTTTCGGACCGCCCACGTAGGCTTGGTTATTAGGCGCGTCCGGGAAGACGTAGTAGTTCTGCCCGTTCTTCTGGACCAGAGTCACTTTGTCAGGAGGAAGCAACTTTAGCTTTTGCTGCTGGATCGCGGTCTTGGGTACGATCACTTTAAAGCCTGCGGCAATCAGCATGTTCTCTTTACTTTGCACTTGCGTGCCGGCGCAGCCTGCCAACAAGGTCAGAAGCGCGAAGGCCCCGATTAAGCCGAATCCGGTTAATTTCTGTTTCATAAATCTCTCGTTATTGGGGTTGAATCTCTTGTCTGTGTTTGATTATCACCAGCCCGAAAATCTCACAAGCCAAAGCACTCGTGAGATTTCCGTGGACAGGCCATAAGAACGGGTTTTGCTGGTAGCCTACTCGCCCGAATGGGACTGCAATGCCTTCTGAATTTGCTCTTTCACGGCTTCCATATTGAAGCTCGCACCTTTTTGCATGGGTGGAAATTCGATTAAGGTCTGGGCGGCTTTGGCGACCTCCTGCTGCACGAAAACAAAACGCCAGAACTCGTACACGAACCAGTTGTAAAAGGCGAGGGACCCTCCATCATTTTTGGGCATGCCCGTTCTCTCGTATGGGTCGAGCCGGAGATTAGTCAGGATCGGCCAATCGACTTTCACCGTGGCACCAAGCCAGCCGTTGGGCTGGTCGGTGAAGCGATACTTGTAGTCATCGATCCGCACCGCAGCCAGCGTCGTCTCCGTAATGTAAAAGATTTCGTGGCGCTTGGATGGCCCCTTCCCCGTAAGCATGTCCGTTTGGTCATAGCCGTCCAGGTGAACCTTGTAGGTGCGATCCCCTAACTGCTTGCCTTTTTTAAGTTCATCGGCAATGTCGGGATCGCCAGCCGCCGCAACAAAGGTCGGAAACCAGTCCAGACCCGAGACGATGCTGTTTTCAATCTTACCAGCCGGCACTTTGCCCGGCCATCGGATGATGCAAGGCACTCGGAATCCCCCCTCCAGCCCTGTTCCCTTGCCGCCGGCGAACGGTGTCTGACCGCCATCGGGCCAGGTAAAGTTCTCGGCGCCGTTATCGGTCGAAAACGCAATGATCGTGTTCTCGTCAAGACCGTTGTCCTTCACATACGCCATGACCGCACCGACGATGTCGTCGAGCTGTGCCATGCCAGCTTCCTGGATGGACCAGCCATTCTCCAGCAGTCCGCATCTTCTGATATTTTTCCGACAGGTGCGTGACGACGTGCATCCGCGTCGGGTTTAGCCAGATGAAGAATGGTTTACCGTCCGTTTTGGCCTTGTCAGCGAACTTGAGAGCGTCGGAGAGGATTTCATCATCCACTGTTTCCATCCGATCCGGGCAGAGCGGACCGGCATCCTCAATCTTTTGCTTGCCGATCTTCCCCCAGCGCGGCTGCTCGGTTGGGTCGTCCACGTCTGTTGCCCAGGAGTGAACCATGTTACGCGGCCCGACCTTGTCCTTGAGCCCTTCTGGATAGTTGGGATGGCACGGGTCCTCCATCGCGTCCAGGTGATACAGATAACCGAAGAACTCATCAAAGCCGTGCACCGTGGGCAGGAACTGATTCCGGTCACCCAGATGGTTTTTGCCGAATTGACCAGTGGCATAACCCATCGACTTGAGTACGGTGGCAATGGTTGGTGCCTCATCAGGCATCCCGAGAGGTGCGCCCGCCTGCCCGACTGTGGTGAGGCCGGTGCGGATCGGCAGTTCACCGGTAATGAAGTTCGCGCGACCCGCCGTGCAGCTCGCCTCTGCGTAATAGTCGGTAAAGCGCATGCCTTCCGTCGCTAACCGGTCCAGGTTGGGTGTCCGACCGGACATGATGCCTTGGTTGTACACGCCAATGTTGCTCCAACCGATATCATCTCCCATGATGAAAATGATATTGGGTTTTTTCTCCGCTGCTCGCAGCGGCTCGCCTGCGGCTACGAGCGCAACCGCGACTATCAGCAAGGATAGACTTTGACTAACTGGGTTTATTTTATATTTCACTGGTTTTGAGGGCTGTTCGTTCTTGGTGTGATGGAATCGGGGGCAAATGAAATCAGACAGCTGGCACAGCCCAACGCTGTTCCGGTGCCTTTTTTGGGCTCGATTGGTTACCCAGCCTGCATCGGATTTCAGTTTGGAATAGCCAGCACAGCCGCGAGTTTATTGGCGCAGCCATGGGTTGTATACGTTTTTTTGCCGCTACAAGTCTTAAAGTAAAATCGCCTCTGGCTCCGCCCGAACCGGGGCTTGCCACGTCTTCCTGCCCACTGGCGTGCCCCCGGAATTCTTCGGGCAGCTATTCTGAACGAGCTGACGACACAGGCAACGCGTTAACTCTCGCGCCAACCGAACGCTGAACGCTGAATGCCGAACGACTTTCGGGCCAGAACCTCAAGCTTTTGCAGGGCTTAAAATACACTTGCACACCGGATTCTCGAGCTCTATATACCTGCCTTCAGCAACGGTAAGTGGGTTGGCAGCTCAGAAGTTGAGAAGGCGAGGACTTCGGGGCGGAACCCAGACGGCAGGCTGACATCGATTCCGGGTAGGTACCGAAGTGGCCAAACGGGGTAGACTGTAAATCTACTGGCTTACGCCTTCAGTGGTTCGAATCCACTCCTGCCCATGTCGTTAAATAAGTGCGATTAAGAAGCGCCACCGGTAGGAGTAAATCGGCTGATGTTTTCGTCAGTCGCACTAAAATTGGTTTGCCTTCTTGAAGCGCGAACTGGGCATCACTTTTTTGGGGAAAACGTCTCAGGCGGTAACCGGCAGACGGCGAGATTCATGAGTGGTCGTTAGGCTGAAGTTTGCTGTCAGCAGCAAAGATTTCGGGCCAGACGTCCCCCAGTTTACGGGCAGGGCTCAGGAAGCTGGGACATCTCCAGACCTTCAAGTGTCAGTCGACGCTAAAATTTGGAAATCGGCCTAAGGTACTTGGTTTCTATTCCGTATTTGAATCGGCATGAATTCGTTCCAAAAGATTTGCGCCTTTGCCGCAGCCACATTAATTCTCCCCGTCCTGGCATTCGTCGGACTGTTTCTGGTAGTGTTGATGGACTGAACACCTTTATGATAGTGCACGCCGGGAGGTCGCAACCATTTACAACGGGAGGCGGCAACCGCGCACTGGCAGACCAGCTGAACCTTTTTCCGGTCAACTGATGCTCAACTCCCAGACTGGGGACGACCTGGACGCCTTGATCGAGATCGTCGATGCGTATAAAGGGCATCACGAGCTGGCTGCGGTCTGATGAGCGGCTCCTGGCGTTTCAAGACCGAGCGAGACTTCGAGCGTGGTTTGATGCTCAGGATATGGAAGAAACTGACGAACTGCTCGCGGCTATCGACGATCCCTTGCTGCGATTTTAGCGTACTGGAGTCATCCGGAAAGCCCGACTCAGCCCGTTGTGCGTGCCGCCGCCAACAATCTCGCCAGCGTCATTGATGCTGAGGGCATCGTCCAATATCCAGCCGGAGTTGCGGGCAAGAAGGCTATTGAGATTTACCATGTGGCCGCCACTGTAGAGAAAGGCGTGTTGAGCCGTCGGGTCGCCGGTAATCGAGGAACCGCCGACCACCTGCCCCCAATCGTTGATCCTGCTTGCGAGGCTTTCGGGTTAGCTTTGTCGAGGCAGCTCCAATACGCATTAATCTTTTTGCACGCAAGGCGCCCTTTGGATTGGCCGTCCAGTTACTTTATTCATTCATCGGACTCATTAACTGATCTGCGCCCTACGAGTGGCAAACGATTCTTGCCAAGTTAAGAAGGGCAAGACTCCTGGCCCGATAAGATCCGCACAATGCTGGACAATTGGATACCCGTCCTTATCGCACACTTGCGCCACACCTACCGAGGAGCGTTGCTCTCGGGGTTAGTTCACTTTTGAACACGGAGCACCCGTCGAGGGAGAGAGCAGTTTCTCCTGCAGGATTTCACTGAACGTTGAGCAAAAGCACCCAGTCATTTTGGCCGTCCGAAGTGGCGCCCGGTGTCGAGAATTGCCTGGATCCACTGTTATTGAATGGGGATCCGGGAACGGCCGAAGCGGCGCCAGTGCTGGGATCGATCCATTGGACAGATACTGATCCAGAAAATGAAGCCATATTAACGATGAGCGCAGTAGCCACGGGTGCGTAGACAAGACCAAAAGTTCCGTCCGGCGTGATCGCGGCGGTGGCGTAAGTGTCGGTCGAGACAGCGTGCCCCGCAACGCCCGATTCGCCCATGTTACCCAGATCAGGAAACCGCGTCCCGAACCCGGACGTGACGAACGTGTGTCCCGTGTCGGGTACGAGATTCCACCACGAGTAGCGAGTAATCACCTTGATTAATATATTTAGCTGGGCGGCACCTGGAGAATCGTAGTTACTCTGCCAATTCACAGGAAAAGAATCTGTCCAAGATGATCCATACATCAAGCCGGCTGCACCCGAACATATGCTCCACCAATTTTGACGACGCACAACTTCAGGAGTCCCAGGATCATTCACTCCTTGAGTTTCATTTTCGTACATCGTTTCACCCAGGACAAAGGGCTTAATCGTGGTCAGTGAATAGCAGTGCAAATCCTCCGCGTACATCGGGTAATACGAGTAGGACCAATTATAGTCCACTACACCATTCCAATTTGAATCGTCCGCTGAACAGCTCTGTTCGTAGTTGAGTTCGACCGAAGCTAAATGGATAGGGTCATTCGCCTTAATCGCATTGACGACCGATAAAAAGGCGGAATCGTCGACTGGTTGCGTTTCGTAATCATTGCAATGACCCCAAGCGATGTTGGTAAATCCGGAAAAGGTCGTTCCGATAAAAGTTCCTAGCAAAATTCGAGCGCTATTGGAAGACTCTTCCAAGTCAGGATCCCATAAATAATTATCGGTCGGATCGAGGATGACCAACAAACCTTGAGCCGCAGCGAGACTGATAATATCTTTAACCCGCTGAAAATAGGACGGATTCGGCTTTGTGATGTCGTACCCGGTGGAAACCGTCCCGGTAAACGGCGCAATCCCGTCGACCGTCGTATCGTTCGCGTTGCCGAATTGCGGTGAGAGTTGAGCGCCGCAAAACAAGTCCATAAAGATCGTCGTAAATCCGTGCGCTTTTCGGTCTGCGAAGTACTGAGCTGCTTGCGGTTCGGTCATTTTAACGATCAGCGCCCAGGCGCTGTCGCCGACGAGAAGAAACGGGACTTCGTTCTGGTCCGTAAAGTATCTTCCATTGCCAGATACCTTGATGGGAAATGCGACATTCCCGGATGGCGTTGGACTCGGTGAAGGAGAGGGTGTTGGGGTGGGGGTAGAAGTAGGAGTGGGCGAAGGGCGCGGGACGGGCGTCGGAGTGGGAGAGCTTGTTACCGTGAGCGACGCGTAGAATGACCAAGTCGTTAGGCCCTTAGTGGCGGTCGAAGCCGAGAACGAAGCGGGAAAGGGATTAGCAGAATTCAGGGTATAGTAATAGATAGGTCCCGTTAATGTTTTAAGGAATGCGAGAGAATTGCTAGAGGGTAAATAGGCTAGCCAATAGGTTCCAGCCGGAATTAAAGTCTGCGACGTAACGTTCTGGGTATTCCAACCTTTCACCGGCGTGAATGACGCGGTCGAAGCTTTAAGATTTCCCGGTCCTCCGCTTGGTCCGGTGGCATCGTAAACCGCCAGCTTAAGGGTCCCCCCAATTTTACTAACATAGAAACTCATACTGGTAAGAGTTCCGGCTAGTGAAAGCGTCGCTTGTTGAGCGCATAATAAGTTTCCATTGCCACTGTCAGCGGTAGCTTGAATCGAAGTTTGCCCCATCGTCTCGGCCTGGACACCGCTTACCGCGAATAAGTACAGAACGAACAGACATATCGTTGATTTCATTGTCATCCGGGTGCTCATCTTCGTCGGCGAATTCCAGCGCCAGGCGCTCCACCTGTCGCCAACCAGCTCGGAGTTGCTGAAGCCCGATCTCGATGTCTCGCGTTATAATGCAATGTAATTTTTGTCCTTGTACGTGCCCGATCTCGAAGCTCTTGTTCTTTTCTTAGGTTTTACATAGAGACCGTAGAAATCACAATAACAATCTTTGCCGGTAATGGGGCACTCGGGTGTTTTATGCCCCGAACGTGGCTACAGGGCTCAGCCCAGGGTTTCAACCCTGGGAACCTTCAAAATAAACGAGTTCGCCCTCACAAGGCACATGAATGTGCGTCCCATGAATAACACCCGGCCCTCCTTGGAGATGCTGAGGGGCGGGAGGCTGACCTGATAAAGCCCGCACCTATTGCTCCGCCAAAAATTTAGAGCGCGCAATTGAGACGTGCTACAATTGGACTTACTTTCGCGTTGTTAGTACGTTCGATCTGCCGTCCTTTCGGGGCGAATCGCTGGGCGGTGGTTCCCCAGGGTTGAAACCCTGGGCTGAGCCCTATAGCCCCTTCGGGGCGAGGCACTTCGTGCCTGGCTACTATCGTGCCTGTCCCTCCGAGACAAAAGCCTTCGCCCATCGGAGCGCCTCTGAATTATCTTAGCGCTGATGTGGGGTTAGGTTTCTGCTTACCTATTGACCGGTCATCGCCGCGGATCATTCGTGCACATCGGTGGACTGCTTGACGTAAACAGCACACAGCATGGCAAAAACGAATGCCTGCAAGAGGCCGACCAGCAGCTCCAGAAAGTAGAATGGGAGAGGGAACAGAACCAGCGAGATCCAATTCAGGGGCGGCGGCAAGGCGGCTCCGATCGAACCCATCGTGTGAAGTAGCGTTTCTCCGGCATAGATGTTTCCGAACAGCCGAAAGGAGAGTGATACCGGTCGAATCGCAATTGAAACCATTTCAATTACACCAACAAACAAAAACAACGGAAGTAGCGCAAACCAAAGAGCTCCCTTCAAACCGCCTTTGGGAGCGAAGGTGCTTTTCAGGAATCCGAGGACGCCAACTTCTTGGATTGTCCACAATACCCACCAACCCATGAAAAACAGCGCCATCCCTAAGGTCATGTTTAAGTCGGCATTCGCAGGTCGCAACAGCGGATAGTTAACTTCCTTTAATCCCAGCGGACCCCCTCCCGTCTCTCCAAATCCGATCGAACCTACACCGGGCACCAGCCCGAACCAGTTTGCTGCTAAGATGAATATGAACAACGTTGCAAAAAGCGAAAACACCTTCGGGATCATGTGCTTCCCGACGACTCCTTCGAACGTGAGATATAAGGTCTCAATCAGCGCTTCGAATAGATTCTGGGCCCCCTCGGGTATCAGAGTCATCTTCTTCGTTGATCGACGCGCCCAGAGCAAAACAAGGCCCGTTACGATGATTGTTACGAGCATCGAGTTGGTGAACCACGACGCTTTAGGTAGCAGCGGGTTTGCCCCAACCGTAAGTTGTTCTGCAGCGAGCAGATAAGTGAAATTCATGCGCGTATGACTCTCCCGACTTGACTACCCAAAAGATCAGAGGACTGGCGCACACTGGTGATTGTCATTTATCCTTGTGAGGTTTCTTGTTCCACTTTTTTGCTCTTTGGAACGAACTAAGTCAATCGCTCTGGTTATCCAAATTCCGCAAAAACTCGAAAAACAACCCTGACGGAATATTCCTGACGGACAGACGTTTAGTCGCGGATACTCTCCATCGGCGAAGATGATGACACCCAGGAGATTCACTACTGGCTTTGACGATTATGAGAGAAAAACAGGCGTTTCCAGGATCTCACAAAGATCCTTGCGCGCGATATCGAGGCGGCATGCGAATACCTTGAGCAGCACGGGGCATCCGCTACCCGCCGGTGCTTCATGCCGCGCACAAGACTTCGGTGAAGTGCTGAAAGCGGCTTGTTAGGTCCTGCCGCAGCTGGCTGCTGCATGATTTAACGACCAATCCCCATCTTTGCGTTTTCGAAGGCCTGGTAGGCGCATTTTCCCAACGCAGACTGTTTGCCCTTTGTCCGTCGGGGGAGAGTGAGCTTCAGCTTGCATGGAGGTACGGTCCAGCGCTTGACATTCAGCATGTTCACCTGAACACTTGCTGGGATGACCCCGCAAGAATTGCAGAAGGTACTCGACGAACTGGAGGCTTCGCGATCCTCGCGAAAACGGGCGTGGGAAATTCTCCAGGAGCTGCGCTGGGTGCTTCTGGACTCCGCTGGGATGAAGTTGCCGCCACCGGGCAAAAAGACGATCGACCTGGAAGGCAGGCTGATCAAAGACGGAGTTCGCAAGGCGATACGTGACCGGCAGAATGCTCTCCACGAACTTGTAAACGCAGTCAACCAGTACCGGAAGCTCTCGGAAAGAAAACCGTTGACGCTCGAGGGTTCGGATTGCGCGCAGGCACTCCTTGAGTTGAACAAGGCGATTGACCATGCTGAAGGATTGCTGCTGCAGTGATCTGCATGTGCCCTTCGGTGCTACGGCAAGTAATCGCTTATGATTCGACCCCCAGGTTCTTGTCCCGAACAACCAACGAGTTCCCCGGATCTAGAGTGTCGGCTGATCATCCGGCAAACTCCTTTTCGCCTGAATGACCAGCCGGGTTCTCAAGACATCTCGCAGCCCGGAGAGACCAGTCGGGTTCGTCGCCGCCTCAGAAAATGGATCTTAGGTCGAGATTGCTGGTCGGCCTGATTCCGCGTTCAGGGTGTTCCCTCCTGGCGCACGTTCCTGAAGCGGCGCACATTCGTGTATGATGAAAACTGGATTTTTGGCGGTTCTTGCGGCGTTAGCCCTGGTAACCACCGGATATTCCGGTGGTTGGCACGGCAACGGGGGTGGCTGGCACGGCGGATATCGTGGGGGGTTCTACCGGGGCGGGTCCTACGGCCACCGTTACTATCACGCCGGATATTATCGTTTCAACGGCGGTTGGCGTTGGTTTGCCGGTGGATACAATCCGTGGTGGGTGCTTCCGGTGCCGGTGCCTTACCCATATTACGGGTACTACGGTCCCGGTTATGGATATGGGTATGGGTATGGACCGGGTTACGGGTACGGATACTGATCGGCGAAGCTCTAAACAGTTGCGGTCGGATGGAAAACCCGCTTCCACTACCGCACTTGCACGGGATGCCCGAGTTGGGATCGATCGATGATGTAGGCCCGGATAACTTGCACGCGCTGGAGGGGATTTGCGTTTGTATCGGCATCTAGGCGGCTGATCTCATCTAAGGCGGGAAGACCGGCGATCACCACGCCGAAGACGGTATCTTGTCCATCTTGGGCGGGGATCGGTTGGAGGCAAACATAAAACTGGCTGCCATTCGATTGCCGGTTGGGATTAATACTGTCCTTCAACCGACCCGCCGCGACAGCACCCCGAAAATGCTTCCTCCGGATTTCGGCCGGCAACGTGTAGCCGGGACCGCCGGTTCCGGCGACAGTGCGGTCGTTCCTTCTGGTGAGAGGATCGCCACCTTGTACCAGATAATTTGGAAACACCCGATGAATCGTGGTTTTTTTATAAAAACCGTCCTTCACCAATTTCCGGAAATTCGCTGCCGTCGTGGGAGCATCGGCGTCTAAAAAAGCGATCGTGAAGGTGCGCATTTGTCGTTCCTTACCTTTCCCCCAACGAACATCAAATACCGCGACCGGATCTGCCAGACAGACAATCGCTGAAGAGAACAGGATCACCGACAGAATGAAGAGATTTTTCATGCTGAATTAAATGGGAGGCTGCACACCTCGATTGAGCCAATCAAAGTATTGTTCCGACGAACTTGCAAGATTGAACCCGGAACATCAAAGCCCCGCCTCACGTAACCGAGAGCGATCGCACGGTCGAGCGCCCGGCTTCGCCCGGCACTCGTGATAAATCCAATTTCCTTGCCGGCTTCATCGGATCCCACCAGCTTATCCCCTCTTTCCAGGAAGACGCCGCCGGCCGGCAATAGGCCGCGCAGCTGGCGGTTGACATGACCTAAGCTCTTGATCCGGCTGATCACTTCCTGACCGAGATAACAACCCTTGGTGTAGCTGATCGCACGCGTGTCCAGCCCAGCCTCATTCGGAAGCACGCTTTCGGACAATTCGTTGCCCCAGCGGGGTATACCTTGTTCAATGCGGAGACTTTCCAATGTTTCCGCATCGATCGGCACCTGATTCAATCGCTCCCGGACCAAGGCACTTAGCCGGGCCGGAAACCAGAGATCTACCCCTGGCATAGCGAAACGGATGGCTTCGCTCTGGAAGAGGTCGATGCCTTCCAAGGGCAGAGGGGATCCTGCGTCCGTCAGATGGAAGAGGCCGAATTCTTCGGTGACATCTTCAAGTGCGACATCGTCGGCGATAATGTATTTTTCCAATCGAGCCGCCAGCGATTCTCTGAGAGCAGAATCCGCGTCCAGATAATGGATTGAGTCCGTGGCTGCGACAAAGAGGTCAGCGCACAGCTTTCCTTTGGCGGTCAGCGCACAAGCGCAAATGGCCGATCCGGGCCGCAGACTCAGGATGTCGTTGGTGAGCTGGCCGTTCAGAAACCGGACCCGATCTTGGCCGGTGACTCTGAACTTTGCGCGGTCGCTAAGGTCGAGCAGCATGATAAGGTAGAGTTTAGCTAAAATCTCGAATTTGAAACCACAGATTCGACCAATATCGATTGAGTAAGTAACCTCAGTCGCCACTAGCGCGTCTATTTTAGAACGCTAAATGGCAAGCGATAACCGATTTTTTTATGCACGAAAAATCCGAAGATCAAATGGAACCACCTGGCGATTCCGGACCAGGCCGCGAAGGATTTTCTTCGCGCCGAGAGTTTATTCGTAATCTGGCGGCTATTTCGGCAGGTCTCACCGTTGCAACGCCACTGGGACGTGCGGCTAACCTGACGGAGAAGAGCGTTCCCAAGATTGCTCCTCCGGATCCGGAAGGGGTGCAGGGATGGGCGGAAATCAAACTCCAAGTGAACGGCAATACCGAACGCCTGGCCGTTGATCCTCGGGTTACTCTGCTCGATGCGTTGCGAGATCGATTGGAGTTATCCGGCACCAAGAAAGGATGCGACCATGGCGCTTGTGGCGCCTGCACCGTGCATCTCAACGGAAGGCGTGTTCTCTCCTGTTTAACGCTCGCCGTCATGGCTCAAGGCAAAGAGGTCACTACAATCGAGGGTTTGGCAAAGGGCGATGAACTGCATCCTGTGCAAGCTGCGTTCATCGAATGTGACGGATTTCAGTGCGGGTACTGCACTCCGGGACAGATCATGTCCGCTGTCGCCTGTATCAATGAAGGTCATACAGGCTCGGACCGGGAGATTCGAGAATTTATGTCCGGCAACCTGTGCCGGTGCGGCGCTTACCCGAACATCGTGGACGCGATAAAGATCGCGGCGGTCAAAATGAAAGGAGGGGTAAGCTGAATGCGTCCCTTCGTATACGAATCTCCCTCCAACCCCCAAGAAGCCATCTCACGCGGTGGCGCAAATTCTGCCTTTATTGCGGGTGGCACCACCCTCATCGATTTGATGAAGTTGGAAGTCATGAACCCGTCGCGGGTAGTGGACTTGAACCCGTTGCAGCTGCGGGGCATCGAAATGCTGGAGGACGGTTTGCGAATTGGTGCTCTGGAAAAAATGAGCGACGTCGCTCGTCATCCTCAGGTCGTCACAAATTATCCAGTGATCTCGCAGGCGCTCCTGCAAAGCGCTTCGGCGCAGATTCGCAATATGGCCAGCATCGGAGGAAACCTCCTGCAGCGGACCCGTTGTGGTTATTTTCGCGATGTGAACACGCCTTGTAACAAGCGTGAACCTGGGAGCGGTTGCTCAGCAATCGACGGCGAAAATCGAATGCACGCGATCCTGGGTACGAGTGGATCCTGTGTCGCGACCCATCCAAGCGATCTTGCCGTGGCTCTGGTCGCTCTTGATGCTCTCATCCGCGTCCAGAACGGATCGGATGAACGTCTGATCAAGCTGGACGATTTTTATCTTCTGCCAGGTAATACCCCGGACCGTGAAAACCGATTGCAGCCAGGAGAAATCATTACCGAGGTGCGCGTTCCCAAGTTGCCGTGGGCCCGGAAATCCGTCTACCTGAAAATTCGTGACCGCGAATCCTACGAATTCGCGCTCAGTTCAGCAGCCCTCGCGCTGGATCTGGACGGAGATAGAATTCGGGATGTTCGAATTGCGGTGGGGGGAGTGGGAACCAAGCCTTGGACCTTGCCAAAAGTTCGAGAAGCACTGCTTGGGAAGCCGCTCAACCAGGAAACCTTTGCGGCCGCGGCGAGATTTGCGATCGAAGGCGCTGCCCCATTAACACAGAACGGATATAAGGTTGATCTCGTTCAACGAACCATCGTTCGCGCCTTCAAAAATTTAGGAGAGGTAACATGAGCGCGAAAGTTATCGGTCAATCCAAGGATCGGGTGGATGGAAAACTGAAAGTCACCGGTCGGGCGATCTATCCGGGTGATCGCCACATGGAAAACCTCGGCTATGGGTACCTCCTGACCAGCACGGTCGCGAAAGGGTCAATCCAATCGATGGACACCAGCGTGGCCGAGCGCTCGCCTGGAGTCGCGGCCGTTTACACGCCGTTCAATCCGCTGAAGTTGTACCATGGACTCGAATCCTCAGAGGGCGCCAACAGCGGAGAAATCCAACCGCCTTTGCAGGATCGGAAAATCCTGAACTACGGTCAGATTATCGGCTTGGTGGTGGCGAACTCATTCGAACAGGCGCGAGATGCCGCTGCGCTAGTAAAGACCGAATACGAAGCAGCACCTCCCGTGGCGTCGTGGGACCAGGGGTCGGAGCATTCCTTCGCGCCGGAGTCGGTGGGCGGAGAACAAGCGACGATCAAAATTTTAGCCGAGGGTGTCCAATCGATCGACGATGCGTTAAAGGCCAGTCCGGTGGTCTTCGATGCGACTTATCTCGAGCCGATCTACCATCACAATCCGATGGAACCCCATGCCACCACCGCCGTCTGGCAAGGAGATAGACTTACGATGTATGACGCCACTCAAGGTGTGGTTGCGCATCGGCTCGATGTCGCAGCTGTTCTTGGGATCGATGAAGATTTGGTTCGGGTTCTGTGCCCCTTTGTCGGCGGAGCCTTTGGCTGCAAAGGGTCCATGTGGATGTTTTCACCGCTAACCGCGGCGGCCGCGCGCGCTCTGGATCGACCCGTCAAGACAATCCTGACCCGTGAACAAATGTTCACGCTGGTAGGTCATCGGCCGGCCTTGATCCAACATCTCACTTTGGGAGCCAATCCGGACGGGACGTTGCAGGCAGTCAAACACGATGTGCGATCGTCGGTCTCGTTTTCGAAAGCATTTGTGGAAGCCGCGGCCCATCGTACTTCACGGCTTTTGTATAAATCTCCTAATATTCAGGTCAGTCAGACCCTGGTTCCGTGGGATGTAGGCGGCCCGACTTTCATGCGCGCCCCGGGGTGCGCTCCCGGGATGTTCGCTCTGGAATGCGCGATGGACGAGCTGTCTGTGAAATTAGGCGTCGATCCGGTGGAGTTGCGGATCAAGAATGACTCAGACCTCTACCCTGGCAGAAACGTGCCTTGGTCTTCCAGACATCTGGTGGAATGCTTGCGCTTGGGCTCAGACAAGTTCGGATGGTCCAAACGGAAGTCGAAGCCGGGATCTTTCCAGGACGGAGACTGGTTGATCGGGATGGGCATGGCCTCCGCTCTTTATCCAGCGCACCGTAATAAAGCGTCAGCGAAGGTCCGACTCCAGGCTGACGGTACGGCTCAGGTATCGTCAGCCACTCAAGACCTCGGCACCGGGACCTGGACTGTTCTGGCGATTGTCGGTGCGGACTGCCTGGAACTGCCCATGGAAAAGGTTCGTACCGAGTTAGGTGATTCGGCGCTTCCGCCCGCTCCAACCTCCGGCGGTTCAACCTCCGTCTGTAGCGTCACCCCCGCCGTGCAGAAGGCCGCAGAGTCCGTCAAAAAGAAATTGATCCAAGTCTCGATCAAGGACAAAAAATCGCCGTTTTTCGGGATGAAAATTGAAGAGGTCACTTATCGGGAGGGCCAACTCACCGGCGGCGGGAAAAGTGTCGACTTCGGTTCGCTTCTCGGTTCGATCGGTCGAGGTTCGGTGGAGGCGACGGAGTCCGCAGCAGCGGGTGAAGAAGAAGAGAAGTATGCTTTCCACTCGTTCGGAGCGCAATTTTGTGAACTGAAGGTGCATCGCTGGACCGGCGAAGTGCGTCTGCAACGGATTACCTCCGTGATGGACATCGGGACGGTCATCAATCAGAAAACGGCCCGGAGCCAGATTATCGGCGGAGTTGTCTTTGGGATAGGGATGGCTCTTTTGGAAGGGTCTCTCCTTGAGGCTAAGACGGGCCGGTATGCGAACGCGAATTTTGCGGATTATCTTATCCCGACGAATGCGGATATCCCCATCATCGACGTCTCTTTCATTGACAAGCCCGATACGATTTTCAACCCGATTGGTGCTCGTGGGATTGGGGAAATCGGCATCACCGGCACACCCTCGGCGATTGCCAACGCGGTCTACAACGCAACCGGGCGAAGAGTGCGCGAGTTTCCGATCCTGCCCGAGAAACTTCTTCCCACCGGCGATCGACCGATGATCAGCAGTCGCTAACTGTAGGGCGAAGCTCCGCCTGAGCGAGAATTTCCCGGGCGGCCGACAGCCGACGATTACACCTCGCAGAACCGCCGATACGCCCATACGCCGACAGGCGGGAAAGAAAAAGCGAAAAGCCGCAACTGACACTGACACCGGCACTGACACTTCTTCTTGCGGTCGATGGTCACGGAACACGGCGACGATCAGCACGATCCCAAGACCACGATTACGGCCGCAATCAGCGCCTAGTTCGGTACCCCGAACGCGCGGCCGTTGTAAAGCTCGAGGTAGTTCGTATCGGTGATACTGATCGGCGCACCTCGCATCACGTAGAGCACGATCCCTCGGTACGCCACCAAAATGCCGAGGGTGACCATAAACGAGGGAATTTTCCCGATCGCGAAAAGAATCCCGTTGAGCAAATCGGCGGCCAAACCGATCAACACCGCGAGGACTACCGCTGCGACGCTAATTGAAGAAGAGCTGGCTGCGCCACCATGGCTGCGAGGGCTGTCATCGATCCAACCGAAAGGTCGATCGAACCGGAGATGATGACAAAAGTCAGGCCGACCGCCACGACTAACAACACGACCGTTTGTTGCAGAACGATGAAAAAGTTATTCAGCGTTAAAAACCGAGGCGACGAGAGAGCGAACGGAGCGACCAGCGCCGCCAATAGGAAGATCGGAAACAGTCGCCAATCGAGGAATACCGGCGACCCTGCGCTTCCACTTTCGCGGCTTCGGGCTCCTTCAGCTCTGCGTCGTTGGCGTTTTCTGTCGGCATCGTCAATCGTACCTGAATCTTCCCACCGTCATGTCATATCAACCGGCTACTTCGGTGCGTTGCTGTAAGTTAACTCGAGCGTTGGTACCGCGTCCGAATTGAAGATTTTCGAGTGCTGCTTCCAATCATAGTCCGGAATCCCTTTCGGATAATCTTTACGGAACGGGACATGAGTTCTTTGGTTAGCGGCAACAGCTTCAACTTCACAGTGGCATCCTTGGTGTCGATCGGATGCTTATTTAGGTAGTCATTCAAAATGGTCAGAGCAAAGCCGCCCTGGAGCCAGTGCCCTCCGATATCAAACAACAGCTCACCGCTTTCGATCGCATCGACATTTTCAGGGTTCAAATCCATGGCTACCACCAGCACATCTTTTCCAGGTGTTTTGCCGGCATTTTTCAATCCGGCCATCACCCCGGTCGCCGTGCCGCCGTTTGCGGCCCAAACGCCCTTGATGTCGGGGTTTCCCTGGTAGAGCGATTCAAAAGCGGTCTGAGAAGTGTCGCGCACGAAGTTACCGTTTACGGACCCGGCCAGGCGCACATCCTTATTCTCTTTCAAGGCACGGTCAAAACCTTTACGGCGATCGGTTGCCACGGAAGTTCCCGGTGTCCCATCAACCACTCCGACCACTTTCTCACCTTTCTCATTGGGTTGGAGCGCTTTGAATAGAGTGGTTGCCATTTCGTACCCTGCCGCTTCATCACTGGGGCCGACAAAGGCAATATAATTAGGAAACCGCTTATCCTGCGGACTAATCTCGGGGAGGTGAACATCAGCGAAGACCACCTGGATGTTAGCTGCCTTGGTCACCGGGAGCCTGGCAGGTTGGGAGATAGGGCTCCAAAGGACTGAAAAGGACCAACTGGAGATCTGGTTTGGCCTGACTCCTGCTCGGACACCTTGATCCACAGGAGGTCAGTTTCCTAAGGTCCGAGGTGGGCGTTGGCGTCATGAATCAACTCCAACCATCGCGGGGGCCTTGGCGGCTTCCCCCTGGAGACGGGTGGCCGCAACTCGCGACTTACCCACAATCCCTTTTTCCGGGCCGGAGGCGCTGCTGCGACGTGGCGTACCTGTGCCAGGCATTCTCGCAGCACACCGGACCCGGGGCGATTATGGATAAGTCTGGGCACCATTTTGTTGCCCCATCCCTTAGCAGAGATGGACAGAACCAAACAATGAACTAAAAAGTAACAGTGTTACCGATGTCCTGACCCATAAGTGTTACCGATGTCCTGATTGCGCCGCCGACCGCCGAACGCCGAACGCCGAACGCCGAACGCCGAACGCCGAACGCTGAACGCTGAACGCCGAACGCCGAACGCCGAACGCCGAACGCCGAACGCTGAACGCCGAACGCCGAACGCCGAACGCCGAACGCCGAACGCCGAACGCCATCACTCGTCGCTTGCAGAAGGTTGCAGAGACACGGAAGCAGGATGGGAGATTATCTGCTCCTGCGGAACGTCTTCGGTTTCGTCAATTCGCCCGTAGTCGACCGACCACTCGTGTTCTTTGGTCTGGTCATAGATCTCGACGAAACGCCGGTTCCACTCAATTTGATCGTAATGATAGTCCGCGGCGCTTTGCACTGGAGCCACGATCACGCTATCGACACCCACAATCGAGGCAACAATCCGGACATCGTGTTGCTGAAAATCCTCCGGAGTCAGCCCGAAGAGCGGACTTCGTTCATCAATTTGGTGCCGGAGCGTTAAGACGGCCGGAAAGGCGATCAAATGATCAAACTGCAGTTTGAGTGCATGAAAGCGCCGCATCTCGTCGCCTTCCAGAGTGAAGGAGTTGATAACCAGCAGCATTCGGAAATCAGGCTCGACCATGGCCTGGTGCCGCAGGTTGGCCACGCGAATCATCACAGTGGGCACTCCATCAAACGGCGCAATGACCGCGACTTTGCTAAAATGCATGCGGGCGGTGGGACGGGAAAAGCGGACAAAAATCAAACCGGTGATTACCGCCAACCCGAACAAACCCACCATGATCTCGAGCATGGTGATCAGATGCCCATAGAAAGTTTCCGGATACATGTGGCCGTAGCCCACCGTGGCCAGCGTTTCCACGCTAAAGAAAAAAGCATCCAAAAACGAGCCAGGCTTCATCTCGGCGATGGCGTGAGGCTGTAGCAGGTACAACGAAGCAAAGACCACATTGATCAGGAGGTAGATACCGAAAATAAGAGCGGAAAACCAAGGCCAGCTCAGGGTCAGTATCAGATGATAGGTATCCCGCAAATCGGACTTCTTGGTATTGAGCTTAACAAATTCGAATTGCCCGGCCCGGACCCGGACCTGTTGTGTTTTTCTCCACATAGCTGATCAAATCCGGCAACCATCCGATAGCGAACCCTTTTCGGCAAGGGCGGGGGAGGGAGAAAGTGTCAGTGTCAGTGCCAGTGCCAGTGTCAGTGCCAGGGGGACGCTTCTCGAGTTGAACTTCGGGTACGGTCATCCGGACAACCCGCTTTGGGTGTCCGGCAATGTCAAAGAACGAGAACGAGAACGATAACGAGCACGATAACGATTCCGGCCCGTCGGGCCGCAACTGACACTGGCACTGACACTGGCACTGGCACTGACACTGATTCCCATGCTACCGTCCGTGATGCCGCAAACGAGCGCTGGATTACTGATGTACCGATGGTCCGACGGCGTTCTCGAGGTTTTTCTGGTGCATCCCGGCGGACCTTTCTGGGCTAAGAAGGATGAAGGGTCCTGGTCGATTCCGAAGGGGTTGGTGGGTAAAGACGAGGACAAGCTGGAAGCGGCCAAACGCGAGTTTGCCGAAGAAACTTCGATCATGCCGTCTGGACCATGGATTGACCTTGGCGAAATACGGCAAAAATCAGGCAAGAACGTTTATGGGTGGGCCTTCGAGGGAAATTGCGATTTAACGCAGGTCAAAAGCAACACTTTTACGATGGAGTGGCCTCCCAAATCCGGCCAGATGAAACAGTTTCCCGAAATCGATAAGGGAGATTTTTTTTCGCTTTCGGTCGCGCTGCGAAAAATTAATCAGAATCAAGCGGAGTTCCTGAAGAGATTAGAGAAGCATCTAGGAAACTGAAGGCAGGCGCGGCCTGGACTTTGGCGAAGACCTCGATCTCTGCTGTTGACTGGTGTATCGGTGTGCCGGCGTAGGCCAACGCCTCTCGTTAATTCGCCAGCACGCCGTACTCCAACACTCCAACACTCCAATACTCCCTTACTCCCATACTCCCTACCGCCGACCCGTTCTGCTACCGTGCCGTAACACTGGTGACCGTTCGTTTGGTCACCTGATTTCCCAGAGTCTTGGGACCGCGAATGGCAAAATCGCCGACGGAAAACGACTGTTCGTCGGTCCGTGCTCCTTTGGCGTGCCGGTATTTCAAACGGATTTCGGTGACCGGACGATCGGTCAAAAGCCTGATCTTCGCGTTTTCTTGAGTGCAATGGTAGTCGCGGTTCATAATCGCCCCGCCAAAGGCGAAACGCTTCAGAAAAGTCGCCTGTGGAGTGCTGTAGACAAGAGTGAAGATTTTCTCCCGATCGAAGATTGCGAAATAGGCCAGATTCTGGTCCACAAAAAGCTTATCGGGAGGGGCTATCATTTGATAGCGTCCGTTCTCCCAGACAAGGATTAAGCGGTCGAGCGGAGAGCAGCGAAAGGCAGGCTCAACTTTGATCTGGTAGCCAAGAAAGCCACGCTCTCGATCATAGGCAATGGCCAGTTCATTGGCCGTCAGTTCCCGAACGTCGATCTCCTCGGCGGTGGTGAAATGAGTCTTTCGCTTGTATTGCTTGCTGTACTTGTCGATCAGTTGTTGAAGATAATCGATCGCATATTTAGTTAATTTTTTAAGATGCTGCTCGACCTCCTTGAGCTGCAAATTAATTTTTAATTTGTCTTCCTCATTCTTTTTCAAATCAAACTTCGAGATGCGTTTGATCTGAAGGCCTAGCAGCATTTCCACATCTTCCATTGTGAGGTCGCGGGTCAGTTGATTTCTGAACGGCTGTAGACCTTTCAGGACCGCCTGCTGCACGGCCTCGTAAGTTTCACACTCTTCAATTCTCTTGTAGATACGATTCTCGATGAAGATCTGAACCAGCGATTTCCAGTGCAAATCGTCCTGGAGTTCGGTTCGCCGCAGCTCGAGCTCCTTTTTCAGGAGGGAGACGAGTTGGCTGGTATTAAATCGGATGACCTCCTCAACGTCCATTTGCACCGGACGATCCCCTTGGATCACCACAATATTGGAGTGAATAGTCACTTCGCATTGGGTGAAATGGTAAAGTGCGGTAATCGCCTTCTGGGAGTCTTCGCCGGGAGAGAGGGTGACTACTATTTCCACCTGCGCAGCGGTGAAATCGCTGATCGATCGAATTTTAATCCGTCGTTTTCGAGCTGCTTCTTCGATGGATGCAATCACAGATTCGGTCGTGGTGCTGAAGGGAATCT
This sequence comes from uncultured Verrucomicrobiae bacterium, assembly GCA_963793135.1. Lineage (GTDB taxonomy): Bacteria > Verrucomicrobiota > Verrucomicrobiia > Chthoniobacterales > JAFAMB01 > JAFAMB01. The sequence continues at coordinate 44,215 of CAWBYX010000019.1, read as the reverse complement.
CGCGAATCACCAGCTTATTGCTCTCCCGTTGCTCGATTTTGGCGCGCAGCTTAATTTTACCGTTGCCGCGGTCGTATTCGCTGGCGTCCATCAGCCCGCCTTGCGGAAAATCCGGGAGAAGTCTGAACCGTTTATCCTGAAGGATCGCGATCTGTGCCTTGAGCAATTCAATGAAGTTGTGCGGCAGAACTCGAGTCGAAAGCCCCACTGCGATCCCCTCCGAACCCAACATTAACAAGAGAGGGAGTTTGCTTGGTAAGAGAAGCGGTTCGCGGTTTCTCCCGTCGTAACTCGGAACGTAAGTGGTCAGTTTTGGGTTAAAGATTTCGTGGCGCGCCAATTCCGTCAGTCGGCACTCGATATAGCGAGAGGCTGCCGGAGGATCTCCGGTGAAGATGTTGCCGAAATTGCCCTGCCCTTCAATGAGATAGCTTTTGTTGGTCAGGTTGACCAATGCCTCTTCAATGGAGGCGTCGCCATGCGGATGATACTGCATCGCATGGCCGACGATGTTAGCGACCTTATTGAACCGGCCATCATCCTTTTCGTACAAGGCATGCAGGATTCGTCGCTGGACAGGCTTCAATCCATCTTCCAGCTGCGGAATCGCCCGATCTCGAATGACGTAGGAAGCGTACTGAAGAAAATTATCATTGACCAGATCCTTCAGAGGATCCTCAGGTACATTCAGTAAGGCGGATTCAGGCGGCATAAGGGAAGTGTCAGTGCCAGTGTTAGTGTCAGTTGTCAGTTTCCACTACCAGATGGCCCATAATATATTCCCGACGTTGGGGCGTGTTCTTGCCCATATAGAATTGGAGAATAGGCTGGATGGTGTGAGCGTCATCGACGCTGATTTGCGTGAGCTTCATCTCGGGCCCGATGAAAGCCTTGAATTCTGCTGGTGAAATTTCCCCGAGTCCCTTAAACCGGGTGACTTCGGTGTTCCGCAGTTTGGAGACCGCATTATCCCGTTCTGTCTCAGAATAGCAGTAGATGGTCGATTTCTTGTCACGCACACGGAACAGCGGGGTCTCCAGGATATGGACGAATCCACGAGTGATCACGTCAGGAAAAAAACGCAGGAAGCAGGTGATCAGGAGGTTTCGGATGTGCAACCCGTCCACATCGGCGTCGGTCGCTATAATCACTCTTCCGTAGCGAAGACTCTGTACATCTTCCTCGACATTCAAGGTGCGCATCAGGTTGAAAATCTCGTCGTTCTTGTAGACGATGGTGCGATTCAAATCCCAAACATTCAGGGGTTTACCTTTGAGGGTAAAGACCGCCTGCAGTTCAGGGTTGCGACAGCTGGTAATTGACCCTGCGGCCGATTGCCCTTCGGTGATAAAGATCATCGATTCGTTCCCGGTCTGCTTTTGAAGATTCAAGTGCGTCTTGCAATCCTTCAGCTGCGGTATTCGGAGCGAAATCGCCGCGGTTCGTTCCCGTGCGAGTTTGCGAACGTCCTGCAGCTCTTTGCGCAGTCGCCGGGTCTCATTGATCTTGAGTAAGAGCCGATCAGAGACTTCGGGGTTGCGATGCAGCAAGCTGATGGCTACCTCGCGCACTTTATTGACCAGATCGGTCCGGATTTCAGTGTTACCCAACTTGTTTTTGGTTTGTGACTCGAACACCGGATCCTGCAAGCGAATGGCGATGGCGCCGACCAAACCTTCACGGACATCATCCCCTTCAAATTTCGATTTCGAAAATTCGTTAATCGCTTTGAGCATCCCTTCCCGGAAGGCGCTTAAATGTGTTCCGCCATCAGAGGTGTGTTGGCCGTTCACAAACGAGTAGTGGTCTTCAGACAGGCGACTAGTGTGGGTGAATGCGATCTCAAGCATTTTCTCGCGGTGATGCACCACCGGGTAAACGGCCTCCTCGCCGACATCCTCTTCCAACAGGTCTTTCAAGCCATTTTCAGAGGAGTAGACGTGGCTATCCAAGGCGATCTTCAGACCGGCGTTGAGAAACGTGTAGAGCCGGATTCTCCGGATTACATGCTCTTCGCGGAATCGAAAAACTTTGAAAATCTTGGGATCGGGTTCGAAGAGAATTTCTGTGCCGTCGGGTTCGGTTTGCTTTCCTTTTTGTTGCGACTTGAGCTTTCCTCTTTCGAAGTCTGCGCGGAAAAACTGGCCGTCCCGATGACTCGAAACCGAAAAGCGGGAGGAGAGGGCGTTGACTGCCTTGGTGCCGACACCGTTGAGTCCGACGCTGAATTGGAAGACCTCGTCATTGTATTTCGCTCCAGTGTTGATCCGCGAAACGCAGTCGATCACCTTGCCGAGAGGAATGCCGCGGCCGTAATCGCGGACGCGGACGAGAGCGCCATCGATTGTCGCATCGATCTGGCGACCGTATCCCATGATGAATTCGTCGATCGAATTGTCGATAACCTCCTTCAAAAGGATATAGATCCCGTCATCATAATGCGCGCCATCGCCCAAACGTCCGATGTACATCCCGGTCCGAGTGCGAATGTGCTCCAGCGAGGAAAGCGTTTTGATCTTACTTTCGTCGTAATCGTGCTTCTTCATGGCGGGGGAGCGTGACGGAGGGGCGGAGTAGTGGAGTGGTGGAGTGATGGAGTGGTGGAGGTGGAGGGTGGAGTGGTGGAGTGGTGGAGTGGTGGAGTGGTGGAGTGTGTGCGAATCGAAGTAGAATGCGAGGTTCATGGAATTGCAACTACCTCAAAGAATTCCAGGCCGACGACGATGGGGAGATGACGCCAAGCAGACACAGTTCAAGGCCGGCGCCTACGCCGACACGCCCGACGCCGACACGTTCCCCGCCGCCCAACGCCGACCCGCCGACCCGTTTCCCTAGTGGTGCGGCAGGTCCTGCATGCGCCGCCAGGCGGAGACAACCGCGGGATCCCCGATGTATCGGACCAACAGGTCGCCGAGTCTTTCTGCAAGGTCCATATCCTCTTTGGCGAAGAAGTTGAAGCGCTCGATCGCTTTTTGACACAGGGGTGGTGCGTTCTCAACATTCCCCTGATCCATTTCGAAGACCGCGCGATCCAGCGGCGCCATTTGCCGGCGCCAATTGAGCATTTCATCGACGTACTGATTGATGACGTCCACGGCCTGCTTTGAATCTGTCACCGCATTTGCTCGTTTCTCGACCACTCGAAGCATGGTGATGTGAGAATCGATTACCTTGGCATAATCTTCGCAGATATCAGCGAAGATGCTGCTCGCGCAAACAAGCAGCAGCGCCAGCGCCAGTAATCGTGATCGAATTGAGGTCAGCATTGTGTAAAGCGTGTTCAGAACGCCATTGTTCTAAATAGTTACGACCTCCGTGAGTGAATCTTCCCCTTCGACATTTCCCCGCATGATTTAAGTGGAAAGTGACGAGAACTTCACGCCTTTTCCAGAATTACCTTTTTCAAGGTTACAGGTTAGAAAAACCATTCAAAAGCAGCCTATCGTATCTGATCGCGATGCAATTATGGTTGTTGTGAGCGATTGTATTTGCTCCGGGCTGTGTAGTGAAGACAACGCAATTCGGAGGCGAGCCGAACCCCGGCCGACCGTCGGATAGCGAATCGCGGGAGCCAAAAAGCCCTTTGCATACAGTGTTCGTGCCAAGTCCAGGCTCTGTTGCTCGTCGCCGATCATCACCGGGAAAATCGGACTGATCGGGTCCGGTATGTCCCGAGGATCAGGCGTCAGGCATTTGGCCAGGAGTCGCACATTGCTCCAAAGTCGGGATCGCAGCGTATCTCCTGCCGCGCTTCGAACAATTTCCAGTGCGGCGGATGCTGCTGCAGCAGAAGAGGGCGGCAAAGCGGTCGAATAGATAAAACTGCGTGCCCGGTTGACCAGGAGTTGAATCAGGGTCTTTGAACCGCAGATGAATCCGCCGCTCGCGCCGAACGCCTTGCTGAGTGTCCCCATCTGAATATCGACCTGTCCCGCTAAACCGAGCGCAGCGATCCAGCCTGCGCCTTGGGGGCCGATGATTCCGGTGGCGTGTGCCTCGTCGACAAGAAGAAGCGCCTGGTATTCTGTCTTAAGATCCACAATTGCTTGCAGATTTCCAAAGTCACCATCCATACTGAAAATGGATTCGGTCACGACGAGCGTTTTGGCTTGAGGGTAAGTCTCCCGGGCCCAGATCAAGTGGTGCTTCAACTTCGCCACGTTATTGTGGGGGAATACTCGCACGGAAGCGCCCGAAAGTTTTGCTCCATCGATCAGGCAGGCGTGTGTGAGTTTATCCAGAATGACGACGTCACCTGGGCCCACCAGGCTGGTCACGGTGCCGATCGCTGCTGCATACCCGCTGTTGAACAGGAGGGCGTTCTCAGCGCTCTTGAAGGCCGCGATTTCTGCTTCGAATTGTGTGTGCGGATATTCCGTGCCGGTGATCAGTCGGGAAGCGCCTGATCCCGCACCGAATCGATCAATTGCCTCTTTTGCAGCGGCTTTGACCAGAGGGTGCTGAGAAAGTCCAAGATAGTCGTTGGAGGCGAAGTTCACGAAAAATCGGTCGCCGATCCGCACGACCACGTCCTGAACCTCGTCAATGGTCCTAAGTTCGCGGAAGAGCGATTTCTCTCGGAGCTGAGCCAGGAGCTCGTCGTAGGGCAGCATGGGTGAGAGAGCGGACACAAACTCGGAAGTTCCATTATCCCGTTATTTGCAGCATGACGAGAATATTGTTCCCGGTTCGCATGTGACCTCCGTGTCCTCTTTGGGATGTTTTTTCTCCCTTCGCGTCTTTCTCACCGAAACCAGGGGCTCACCAATCTTGAGTAACAATGGATGAGCCAAAACCTGGCAATACTGCTCGCTTTCGGCGCTTGAAGAGCTTGCTCAGTTCGAATCCACTTTTTTCAGAACGCGATCGAGCTCATCATCGTGTTCAGCACCGAGTTTCAATGCGCGGTAATAGTGGCGGCGAGCGAGTTCAATGGCGGGAGGTTGGCGCTCCAGGTAAAGAACCGCGAGGTTGAAGTGCGCCTCGGCGTATTCCTCATCTAATTCGATCGCTTTACGCATTTCGTCTTCAGCGCCTTCCAACCAGCCGCGTTTGCGAATCAGGACGCCCAGGTAAAGATGCGCCTTCGGGTCCTGCGGATCGAGACAAACGGCTTGGCTGAGAGCAGCGAGACCGGCATAAAGATCATTTTTCTGATAGTCGATAATGCCAAGTGTCAACCATGCCTGCTGGACGCTCGGATCAAGGCGCACCGCCTTCTTCAGATGCTCCTCTGCCTGAGGAATCTCTCCTAGCCGGAACTCCGCCGAGCCGAGGTTCGCCCAAGCCATCGGATGTTTGGGAGCGAGTTCGGTCATTTTCTGGAATTCGCTTTTTGCATCTTCGAACTTGTCGATCCGAAAATCGGTGAGCCCCTTCGATGCAGCACTCCTTGCGTCCTCCGAGAGAGGCGGAAGCGCCGTGTCCGGCGGATCCTCGGCTTGAAGGAAGGACCCGACGGAGAAGCTGATCGCAAGTAAGAAAACCGAAACAGACCTCAAAATCATCGGTCCCTGCCCAGTTCCCTTGCTCTCTCGGAAGCCGCTCGGACCGCCGACATGATGGTGTAGCGCAGGCCGCGGGCTTCCAAAGTTTCGATCCCCGCCATGGTGGTTCCGCCAGGGCTGGCCACCATTTCCCTCAGTTCCGCGGGATGAAGTTTAGTGTCCCGGATCATTTGTGCTGAACCGAGGACGGTCTGGACCGCCAGCTCGAAAGCAATTTCTCTTGGCAATCCCATCATCACCCCGCCATCCGCCAGGGCTTCCACAAAGATAAAGACGTAAGCGGGGCCACTGCCGCTCAGGCCGGTGACCGCATTCAAAGAGGTCTCTCGAACCCGAAAGACCAAGCCGACAGCAGAAAACATTTTATCTGCGACTTCGGCGTCAGCAGCCGTGGCATGATCTCCCAACGCATACGCAGTGGCCCCTTTCTTGACCAGGGACGGAGTGTTCGGCATCGCTCGAATCACTCGGGTGCGATGGCCTGCCGCATCTTGCAAAGCCTGAAGAGTGATTCCGGCGGCCACAGAAATCAAAAGCTTCCCGTCCAGATCTTGCCGTACCTCCCGAAGGAGTTGGACCGAATCGGCAGGCTTGGTGCCCAGCACGATGGTATCCGCCTGCTGGACAAGCCTCTTTGGAGAAGAGGCGAGGGAAAGTCCATACCGTTGGACCTCTTCTTTAATTGTTTCCGGATGCCTGTTGACGACCAGAATTTGTTCGGACCTGCAGACCTCTGCTTGCAACATCCCTTGCACCAGGGCGGAAGCCATTTTGCCAAAACCTAAGAAGCCGAAAGTCATGAAAAAGTAAAACCTCTGCTTCACTACGCGTTTCGCCGAAAGGACGCAATACAGGAGCAGGAGTTGCAGGAGTTCAGGAGCCAGGAGCCAGGAGCCAGATAGTCAGCGCGCCACGACGCCCAGCGCCGCTACAACGCCCACAACGCCCACACGTTTCCCGCCACGCCGACACGCTTCCGCCCACGCCGACCCGCCGATACGTTTTCCCCCTGGCTCAATCGTCATTTCCAGCGACAGTAAGATCCGCATGCATCAGCGGGTCGCGCCTTCCAAGACAAACAAAACAAAGCGGTCCAAGTGGAGGCGTCTGCTATGGGTAACGGCAGTCGCCGTCCTGGTTGGGGTCGGAGCCTATATAGTAGCCGGGCGCGGAGCCGATCCAATTGCCATTACCACGGAGCGGGCCGCCGTCCGCGACATCACCCAGCTGGTTTCAGCGACCGGCAAGATCAGGCCGGAAGTGGAAGTGAAAATCTCTCCGGAGGTCGCGGGTGAGATCATTGAGATGCCGGTGATCGTCGGGCAATCGGTCAAGAAGGGAGATCTCCTGATCAAGATTAAACCCAACAATTACATTGCGCGGGTGCAACAGGCAGCGGCCTCCTTGAGCGCAGCTCAGGCCGACAGTCTGCAGCGGAAGGTCCAGATGTTGAACGACCAACTCGACCTCCGGCGATCCCAGGAGCTGTTCAAAAAGAAGCTCATCTCGGAGACAGATGACAAGGCGGCCGAAACCAAGGCCCAGGTCTCGGAGGCCTCGTATGCCTCGTCGCTGCACCAAATCGATATGGCAAAGAGCAATCTCGATCAGAACGAAGATCTGTTGAGCAAATGTGTGATTTACTCCCCGATGGATGGCGTGATCAGCGTATTGAGCAGTGAGATCGGTGAGCGGGTGGTAGCGACCGGAGATTTCGCCGGAACGGAAGTCATGCGCGTGGCGAACTTCGGGTCAATGGAGGTCCGGGTGGACGTGAACGAGAACGATGTGGTGAATGTCGAGGTGGGGGATCCCGTGCGAATCAAGGTCGACGCCTATCCAGGCAAAGTTTTGAACGGCAGCGTCAAACGAATTGCCAGCACCGCTACGGTGAAGAACGAAGGGACTCAGCAGGAGGTCACCAACTTTGAGGTTCGAATTAAGGTGGCGAACCCCCCGGTGCAGCTACGGCCGGGGATGAGTGCGAGCGTCGAGATCGAAACCCAGACGGCGAATCACGTTGTCTCGGTGCCGATCCAGTCGGTGACGGTTCGCAGCAGAGAGAACGGCAAGACGGCGGAGCAGCTCAAAAAAGACCGCGAAAAACAGACCGGCGTGAATTTAAGCGAATTGGAACGACAAACCAGAAAGGAACTTCAACGAGTGGTCTTTTTGAGGGACGGTGTGACGGCGAGGCTCGTTCCAGTGCAGACGGGAATTTCGGATAACAATTTCGTTGAGATTCGCTCGGGGATTAAGGAGGGAGACGAGGTGGTTTCGGGATCTTACACGGCCATCAACAAAGATCTGAAGGACGGGTCCAAGACCAGAATCGAGGAGCCGAAAGATGCAAAATGATTTGGGGGTTATCCGGGAGGATCATGTCATCCGGCCGAAAGGCGATCTGGTGATTCGCATTGAGCGGATCACCAAAGAGTACGCAATGGGCCACACGACCATCCGGGCGCTGAAAGGCGTTGACCTTTGCATTCAACGCAATGAGTACCTGGCGGTCATGGGCCCCTCGGGGAGCGGGAAATCGACCTTGATGAACATGCTTGGTTGCCTCGACACGCCGACAACCGGACGGTATGAATTTAATGGAAGAGATGTGGCCGCCATGGAGGACGATGAGCTGGCCGAGATTCGCAATAAAGAGATCGGATTTGTTTTTCAAACGTTCAATCTGCTTCCCCGTTCCACTGGGCTTGAGAACGTCGAGCTTCCGTTGATCTACGCCAATATCAGCCGGGACGAACGGCTGGTGCGGGCGGAACAAGCCATGCGGGCTGTCGGCTTGGGCGATCGAATGGGCCACAAACCGAGCGAACTCTCCGGGGGCCAGCGTCAAAGGGTGGCAATCGCTCGAGCCCTGGTCAACAATCCATCGATCATTCTGGCGGACGAACCGACCGGAAATCTCGATTCGAGGACTGGCGAAGAGATCATGGCACTCTTGGAGGATCTTTATGTGAGTGGCCATACGATTGTTGTCGTCACTCACGAAGAGAACATCGCTCGTCACGCCCGGAGAATTGTCCGGCTGCGGGATGGAGTCGTCGAAAGCGATGAGGAATTCGGCTGAGTGGGTGGAGGGCTTTCGGATCGCCGCGCGGCAGATCGCGGCGAACCGGACAAGATCGATCCTCACCGCGTTAGGGGTGGCGGTCGGGATCATCGCCGTTACCCTGATGGGCACAGCCATTTATGGGATCGATATCGGGTTCGATCGCAGCATGTCAGGGTTTGGCGACGACGTCTTGTATATCGAACAATGGCCATGGAGTACCGTCGAAGACTATTGGCAGTTTCGAAATCGACCTGACATTAAGTTATCAGCCGCGGATCGTCTGAACCAGATGATCGACGCAAATCAGAATTCTTTGTTGGATTTGGCTGTCGCAGCGCCGGCTTCCATGCAGACCGTCACTTACGGAAAACGACAGGTTTCCAACGTTTACACTATGGGAACCACTAATGACTATGCCTATCTCGCCACGACGAATTGCCAAACCGGTCGATTCATTAACGAAGCGGAGAGCCGGGGAGCCCGGAATGTTTGCGTCGTAGGTCAGGACGTGGCGGATGGGCTCTTCAGCGGTGAAGATCCCATCGATAAGGTCATTCAGGTACGCGATCAGCAGTATGTCGTCAAAGGAGTCTTTGCCAGGCAGGGATCGTTTCTCGGTATTTTCAGTTGGGATTCGCAGGTCGTGATTCCGCTGGGGTCGTATGTCCGATATTTCAAGTCCAATCAGGAGAACGCTTCGATCAGGGTAAAGGTCAAAGATAAAACCCGGATCGCTGATGCGAAGGAAGAATTGCGCGGCGAGTTTCGGCGTATTCGCGGACTGTGGCCCGAGCAACAGGATAACTTTGCGATTAACGAACAGAAGTCGCTTCGATCATCGATCGAGCCAGTCAAGGCTGGCTTGGCGATCGCGGGGCTGTTCATCACCGGCCTCGCGTTATTCGTTGGTTCAATCGGAATCATGAATATCACCTTTGTCAGCGTGAAGGAGCGAACCAGGGAAATCGGGACCCGCAAAGCCCTCGGGGCACGGCGGCGGACTATCTTGATTCAGTTCCTGAGTGAAGCAGTCGCCATCTGCCTGGTCGGAGGAACCGTCGGTCTTGCCCTGGCGTTTGGGCTGTTCACCTTGATACATTCGGCCTTCCCAAATTTTCCGATGCAGTTTTCGCCCGCCTTGATGGTAACCGCTCTTTTCATTTGCGTGTTGACCGGGATTATTTCCGGGTTCGCTCCGGCTTGGCAGGCCTCCCGTTTAAGTCCGGTCGAAGCCCTCCGCCACATAGATGAAGACCTGGGAACTTGTCAAAATGGCTTGGAAATCGTTGGGCGCTAACAAGCTGCGTTCCACCTTAACGATTTCAGGGATCAGCATTGGCGTCTTTTCGATCATTAGCGTCATGACGGCGATCTCGGCTCTCCAAACCTCGATCGAGACAGGACTAAGCTTTCTGGGATCGAACGTCTTTCAGTTCTCCAAATACCCGAATGGAATCAACGTCCAGGGAGACGAAAAATATCGCAATCGGAAAAATATCGATTACCAAACCTATTTGAATTTTGCTCGATTGGTGGCTGATGAGGTGAACGTCATCTGTCCCAAAGTCTGGGATAATGGTACTCAGGCGACCTTTGAGAACAAGAAGAGCAATCCAAACATTGAACTGTGCGGCACCACGGAGGATTTTTTGGCGGTCAACAACTTCAAGATCAGTGATGGCCGTAATCTTTCGGAGAACGATGTGGAGTCCTCGCGCAGCGTTTGCGCCATCGGTCAGCAAGTCGCTCTGCGACTATTTCCGCAGGGGCATGCGGTTGGCAAGACGATCAGACTGAATGAGAAAAACTACGAGGTGGTTGGAACTCTTGCGGAAAAAGGGGGCAATTTTGGGGGGAGCGACGACAATCTCGTCCTGATTCCGATCACCGAGTTTTTTGAAAACTACGGTTCCCGGGAGCGATCGCTGAACATTGCGATCGAGGCTAAGAACCAGATGATCTACGAGCGATCCATCGGAATTTCGATTGCTGCTTTCCGGATTGCTCGAGGCCTGCGTCCGGAGGATGCCAATGACTTCGAGATCTACAGTAACGATTCTCTGGCTGGTGCTTTTCGCAGCATCGCGGCCACGATTCAAGTGGGCGCGTTCGTGATCAGCGCGCTCGCACTGGTGGCCGCCGGGGTCGGCATCATGAATATTATGCTGGTGAGCGTGACAGAGCGTACCAGGGAGATCGGTATTAGAAAATCGTTAGGTGCGCGTCAGGGTGACATCCGAATGCAGTTTCTTCTGGAAGCGCTTATTCTCTCTTTATTTGGTGCAGTGGCAGGCATCATTCTTGGCGTCGCGGCTGGAAATGGATTGGCTCTCTGGTTACAAGCTGAAACAGTTTTTCCTCTGGATTGGGCGATTATCGGGGTTTTGGTCTGCTCGATGATTGGAGTGGGCTTTGGGTTGTATCCCGCTTATAAAGCGGCATCTCTCGATCCGATCGAAGCCTTACGGTACGAATAGCTTCAGGAGTTCAGAGGTTGCAGGAGTTGCCGAATCGAAGCCATCCGAGAATCCCAGAACCAATACTAGCCAGATACTCCCGACTCCTGAACTCCTGATCCTGATTCTGAATTCTGAATTCTGGCTCCTGACTTCTGAACTCCTGTTTTAAAGAATCCTCTCGCGTGTTTTTGGTAAAGGGCCATAGGCGTCCACCAGCTTATCTGCGGCCGAATGCATATCCGATGTGAACAGGCCGAGGCATTTACAGAGTTCGGACTCGAAAAACAAGACACCTTTCGCTTCGAGTTTTTGTCGGTCCAGATATCCGAGAGCGCGCAGCAGTAATCGATAAATCTCCGGCGCTGGATGGTCCAGTTCGGTGACTTTTTCGACCAGTTCGACAAAATAAGAAGCCGCAGAGGTTTTCAGGTAATCCTTTCGAATTCCTTCGAACCCAGTCTTGATCGAAACCTCACGAAGCAGATGAAGCTCACTCTTGCGCGAGAAGGACAACAACAGATCGCAATGAAAGAATAGGTCAAGTTTCCCGGCGAAACCGCTCTTTGGCCTCAAGGCACCCTTCGCCATCGCCTTGATTTTGCCGTGAAGATCCGTGAACCAGGTCAGAATCAGACTCGTGTCGGAATACCTGATCCGGCGCAGTAAAATACCATTTAGCGATTCGGCCATTCAGAGAAAGGTAGAACTTCATCTGGGAGGAATGGAAAACGCCTGATTATTGACTGCCAGAGCCGCTTCTTTGACCGCCTCGCTCATGGTTGGATGCGCGTGTACCGTTTTCCCGATATCTTCCGCACTGCCGCCAAACTCCAGGACAGTCACAGCTTCCGGGATGAGTTCAGAGGCGCCAAAGCCAATAATTTGCGCTCCCAACAGTCTGTCTGTTTTTGGGTCGGCCAGGATTTTCACGAACCCCAGGCTCTGGTCGTTGGCCAGCGCGCGACCGTTGGCGACAAATGGGAATTTGCCGACTTTAACAGCTATTCCTTTTTGCCGGGCGAGATCCTCCGTGAGGCCGACTCCCGCAACTTCGGGATTGGTGTAAACGACATTAGGAATTGCGTCATAGTTGACGTGGCCGGCTTTCCCGGCAATTCGTTCGATGCACGCAACCCCTTCATCTTCTCCTTTGTGCGCGAGCATCGGCCCTTCAATAATATCCCCGATGGCGTAAAGTCCTGGGATATTCGTTCGGTAGTGTGGGTCAACCTCGACCCGGCCTCGTTCGGTGAGCTTGAGACCAAGATCCTTCGCGACAGCGCCGTCAAAATAAGGCTTACGCCCGACGGCAACCAGAACTTTATCCGCGCTCAATTCCAGTTTCTCCTTGGCCTTGTTAACAGCCTCGACCTTGGCTCTGCCATTGTCCAAAGTGACGGAAGTCACTGTCGTTTCGAGATGAAATTTCAAGCCTTCAGCTTCCAGGGCCTTTTGTAGCGTCTGCGTTACATCTGGATCAAAGAACGCTGCGATTCTCGGTAAAAACTCTATGATCGTCACCTTTGACCCAAGTCTTGCCCAGACCGATCCGAGTTCCAGCCCGATTGCGCCGGCACCGATCACTATCAGCTCATTTGGTACCTGATCAAAAGAGAGAGCTTCCTCGCTGGTGACGATCGTTTGGCGATCGAGAGCGATATTCGGTAACTCCATCGGCACGCTACCGGTAGCAAGTACCACCTGTTTTCCTTCGAGCTCCTCCTGACCGCCATCCTTTTTAGTTAACACAACTTTTCCAGGAGCGACGACTTGTCCGATTCCAAACAGCCGGGTGATTTTGTTCTTCTTCATCAGGAACTCAAGCCCCTGAGTGAGTTGCCGGACGACGCCCTGCTTGCGGCTCATCATTTTTGCCAGATCAACGCTGACTTTTTCAAATTTGAGTCCGTGTCGAGCGGCCTGGTGTTGAGCAAAATGAAAGTGGTCCGAGGACAGCAGAAGCGCTTTGCTTGGGATGCAACCGATGTTGAGACAGGTGCCTCCCAAAACCTCTCGGTTGTCGATAATCGCCGTATTCAGGCCGAGTTGAGCGGCCCGAATCGCTCCAGTGTATCCAGCTGGGCCTCCCCCCACAATAATGAGATCGAAAGACGACATGGCAACATCGTCCACCGAAACGTGAAGAGGATCAAGGGCGGCGGCGGAAACGGATCGGCGGGTCGGCGGATCGGCGGATCGGCGACGGAGAGATTCGCCCGTCCGGTTTTGCCGGTACCTCCTAAGCCAGAGCGCATTGTTTTTAACAAAACACGACAGCGTCTTGTTCGCCTTGAAGGCGTCGCATCGCCGATACGCCGAGCCGCCGACCCGCTTCTTCTGGTGTACCTTTCTTCGATGCGACCTTGGATGGCACTTGCGATCTGTCTCTGCCTTGTTTCGTGTGCGTCACATTTGGAAACGAAGCAAACAGATGCGTCTGCCAGTCCGGACGAACAGTTCTGGCAGGCGGTCAAGAAAGCGAACGTGGTCTACGTGGGCGAAACACACGATGATCCATTAGATCATCAATACGAGTTGGAACTTGTTCGTGGCCTGCTGAAACGAAAAGCGAAATTCGCCATTGGTTGGGAAATGTTCGATACAACCCAGCAAAGCGCAATCGACGCTTGGACCTCCCACACCATGTCGTTCAAAGAGATGATCTCCAAGACTGATTTTCAGAAGCATTGGGGGATTTATTCGCCGGTTTACGAAGAAATTTTGCAAATCGCCGGAAACGCCAATGTCCCGATCCTGGCGTTGAACGCGCCGCCCGAACTGACAAGAAAGATTGCCCGTGGAGAACCACTGACGGCGCAGGAAAGGGCGATGATTCCAACCGGCTTCCTAGCGACCGAAGGAGGGTACAAAAACTTTGTTGCCATGATGGGTGACCATCCGGGACTGAACGAAATGGATCAGCGGCTATTTTTTGCCGCCCAAAACGCCTGGGATCAGACGATGGCAAGCCGTATCCTGGATTTTGAGCGCCGCAATCCAGAAGTTCAGCTGCTGGTCTTGACCGGCCGCGGCCACGTCTCCGGCGGATACGGGATTCCGTTTTATGTCAGGCAGAAAGCGCACCTGAAACAGCTCATTATCCTGCCGCAGGAGAAACGTGGGGTCGGCGTGTCGGCGTGTCGGCGCGCCAGGAGTCAGCCGTTTGGTTTAACGCCGTCTTCTAGTGTGCGCAGCGCTGCCGGCGGCACGGCGCGGCGAGGTTAACCGTTTGGTTTGAACGCCGTCTGAACGTGCCGCATGAACGCTGAACGCCGAACGCTACGCTAACGCTCGCTACGCTAACGCTGAACGCTGAACGCGAACGCTGAACGCTGAACGCCGAACGCTGAACGCTGAACGCTGAACGCTGAACGCTGAACGCCGACGCGAACCTCCGCCGAGCCTGGCGAGCTCCGACGGCTTGGTTCAGCCCGCGCAAATCGTAAATCCGACCCCAGGGACCCTCGGCAACCACGGGACAGGTTTTTTCCCATTCTTTTTGAGAATCCGGATAGTTTGTGGCTTCGAATGGTCCCCAGAACAGATAATCGACGCCGAGCTCTTTTGCGAGGTCCTGCCAACCGGTCTCTGAATTCATCAGGTCCGTCATTTTGACTTCGACGGGCCGATAGTTAAGCCCGTGACTCCAGAGGTGGCCTGGAAATCCCATGACCACGCGATGTCCGTTGACCAATACCGGATGATTGTAGGTCGGGTAGGTTGCGAACACGGTGTTCGCAGGGAATGACCGGGTCGCATCTGCCACCTGCTGCCATTCGCTTGCGCGGCCGATTCCGTATCCCTCGGGATTGGCAAAAATCCCGCCCACCAGGCTGATAAAGCCCGAAAAAAATAACCCAAAAATCACCGGGACCCGCAGCAGAGGGTGCCACTTGGTGAAGAATGCTTCCCAAAGACAAAACATGATGACGAGATAGGCCCAGAAAAAGAGCTTGGTATTGTCCCATTCCCAGGGTGCGAATTTAAACACGGAACAAGCCAAAAAGACGGCTGCCGACGGAAAGAATAGTAGCCGGATCCTCTGCCTGGCGTCACGTGCCAGGGGTTTGGCCGGAATCAAGAGATAGATCAAAAGCGCCAGAGAAGCCGGCAGAAAGAAGCCGAAATTCCGCAGCCAGAACCACCAGGGCGCCTCATTTGGACCGGCCATCCAGTCCAGTTGCCAACCGATCGCCCCTGTTTTAGCGAACCCGGTGACTACGTAAACGAAGAAAGTGGCAGGAATAAGAGAGAACAGAATCAATCGGAGGAAATGGCCTCGCCAATTTGGATCACCAAACAGGAACCACCAGAACAGCAGGAACGACAAAAAGAGAAAGGTATGCAGATGGAAAAGCGGCATCGAGCAATAGAGTAACCATTCGGCCCAAAAGGGGATTCCTTTTTCGAGGCGCCTGTCCAGCAACGTGGTTTTCCAATGATGCAGCAGGAGCAAGCCGGCCGGAATGGCATAGAGCAAACCTCGCTGCGTCACGAACATTGCGAGTGGAATCGATTTCCACGCCAGGTCGGCCTGATAATCTTTCAAAGTCCAGGATTGGAAGAAAAGGAAACCGGCTAGACCGCCGTTGAAAAGAAAGGCGGCAACCCCGAAGGAGCCATTGAAAAGGAAAAGTGCTCGGAGCGTTAGTAGCGAGCCGAGCAAGGCAACCAGGATGATGCCAAGCTTGGGTTCGATCCCGATCAGCTTCAGTTCCGCGTTGAATAGATTCAAACCGATCGGATACCGGAGTTGATCGAAGGCGAAGATTGGATTCTCCGGCCAGAAATGAGGGCCGCTTGCCAGATAGTTGATATGCGCCAGGTGAAGGCAGATATCGCCGAGATTATTCGGTGAGATCACCCGGACCTCATCGTTCGCCACGAAGATGACCTGGCTGAATTCTCTTAGAGCGAATAACAGAAAAAAGACGGAAAGACTGATGGCGATTAGATGGCGGCGATTGAGCGCCTCGAGTTTTGCTCCACCTCGATGAAAGAACAACGGCACGGCGGCCAGCACCAAGCCGAGAGAAAGCGCCACCAGGGAAGTCGACGTGGTCAGCCCGAGAGAGGAGTAGCCAAAGAATACTCCAAGAAGTGAGGAAATAGCGATCCAGCAGAGAACAACGAGCGAGAAATTCATTGCCCCGGTTGAGCTGGCTGGAACTCCGGTTGGCGACCGGGAAAAATGTCTTGGAATGTCTTGTACCGAAAATAGGCGCGGCATTCATCCATGCCGTCGCGAAGGTGGAAATTTGCGCTGAAATATTGGTCTTTCAATCGTTTCTCTAACTCGCCCGCTTTGTCTGCCTCGACCGCGATGAAGTCGGCGTCGAGCTTTTCGGGCCAGTTATCGTTTTTCGTGTAGTACCCGATGTTGGGAAAATCGCCCAGGACCCAGGGAATCGGGAAATAGCTGGACAAAAGAACCAGGCCCGACATTTCTGTCTTTGACGACGGGTCCTTTGCCCCTTTTTCCAGAACAGGATCGACGAAGGTGTGGAATTCACGAACGGTCTGGACGTAAACGTACCGCTCTTTGGGGTTGTCGTATCGAATCAGGTTCAAGTTGTACGACTTCCATCCGGCTTGAGCGAACAGCGGTATGCTGACCAGTACCGCGACGAGCCGAGTGAATTCGCTTTGGCGCAAAATTCGATTAAGGCCGCCCCGAGAAACAAGAAAGGCCACATGATTGAAATGATGCACCAGGGTGTTTTGTACGGCACGATGCTATAAGCAAAGAGCACCCCCAGGCTGTAGATCGCCAGGTAGCGAAGAGCAGGCTGGCCACCGAACAAGAACCGCACTGAAAACAATAAACCGGCCAGCACGAACCACTCATAATCAAGCATCAGACGGACCCAGTACCAGTTCAGCTTCAGGTTTGTGAAGCCTCCCAGACCCGGGACATTTGCCAGATAGGGAGGGATCAGGCGGGAACAGGTCGAAATCGGGTTTGCCGTGCCCAGCTGCGTCAATTCCTGTTTTCGTCCATGGAAGGAAAGCCTGGTAAAGCCCTGCCAATCCGCTCCAGTTTCGGAAGTTTCCCGAATAGAAAAAGATGATTAACGCCGCTCCGACCAGAAAAGCCGCCGCGATGTGACCAATCGGAAGATTTCCGCTCGGCGGCTTTAACGGCGCTTTTTTTGTCAACCGACTCCAGATCAGTGCAAGGCACCCCGCGGCGGCAAACCCGGCGAGATGAATGATGTAGGTTTCCTTGGTCAGAATGATTCCGGTCAATCCCAGGATAAAACCCCAAAAGTATCTTGGCTCTCTCGAGGTTGAGATGCCGAGAATTCCCCAGAACATAACAATGAGGAACAGAACCATCCATGATTCGTGAATGGAGTAGCGATCGTAAAAAATGAATCCGGGAGAAATCGCCATTCCGAGCGCGGCGAGATAACAAATGGTCCGGCTGAAGAAGGGTTGAAATAGGAAGATCCAGAAAATGGCGAACAGACTTACCAGAACGACCGGAATGCGCAAGGCCCAGAGATTGCGGCCGAATAGGTGTAACGAAACAAACAAGAACATAGAAATGGAGCGGTCCGTGATAGTTGGTTGGGTCATACGCATAAAACCCGTTTTTGGTCATCTGATCGACGAACCAACCATTGATTCCCTCATCAAAATGCGGGGGTTTGAGGTCCAGACTCGCAAATCGCACAAGTGCTGCCAGGAGCAGAATTAGCACCGGAAATAGGAGTTGACGTTTCGCCATTCTGAGCCTTTAGGAAGAGGCGCAGATATATAGGCGAAGAACGCGATATGTCCAATCAGATTCGACCTCTTCTCTCACTCGTTATTCCCGCCTACAATGAGGCCGAAAGGTTACCTGCCACTCTTCAGCGGATCCACGAACATCGGCGTTCGTGGAACTTTACGAGTGAGATCATCATTGTCGTCGAACCGAGTGAAGACGGAACGCTCGCCTTCGCCGAAAACGCGGCTAAATCAGTTTCCCAGCTCACCGTCATGACGCATCACGAGAGGCGCGGAAAAGGCTTTGCAGTTCGCAGCGGAATGTTGCGTGCGAGGGGCGATTTTATCTTTTTTACGGATGCCGATCTAAGCACTCCACTCGAGGATCTCGATGCCAGCCTTCAGCGAATGAGGAGAGACCGATCAATGGACCTGATCGTGGGAAATCGACAGCACCCGGAAACCCGCATTATTCTGCGCCAGAATGCGAAGAGAGAATGGATGGGCAAAATTTTCAATCGAATTGCCACACAAATGACCGGATTGAATATCCGGGATACCCAGTGCGGATTTAAGGGGTTTCGGCATCGTGCGGCCAAAGAAATATTTGGCCGGCAGCGAATTGATGGATTCTCCTTTGACGTCGAAGTTCTACTCTTGGCCAAGGCAATGGGTTTTCTGACGGTCGAGATGCCGGTTCACTGGACGAATTCTCCGACCTCCAGCGTGCGCGTTGTGCACGACAGCGCTGGAATGCTTTTCGATCTCTTCCGGATTCGTCGCCTCGTGAAGAAGACCCTGTATGAATTTCCTTATAAAAGGAAAGGGTAGGTAGGGTGAGGCTCCGCCCGAACCGGGGCTTTTGGCGCCATCCCGCCGCGTGACGTGAACCCCGTTGACCCGCGCTTGATCGGCAACGATCAAGATCCGAGCACGATTCGGAAGGTAGGGTGAGGCTCCGTCCGAACCGGGGCTTGCGCGTCATCCCGCCGTACGACGTCAACCCCCAGAAATCGGAAGGTAGGGTGAGGCTCCGCCGAACCGGGGCTTCCCGCGCCACCTGGCTTCTGAGGAGCCGTTCGGCGTTGTTGCGCAGTACCGCGTCATTGCAGAACTGGAACACAGGATAACGGAATCGCGGGGGGTTACGTCACAGGGCAGCGGCAACCGGGAAGCCCCGGCTCAGCGGAGCTTCGCCCTCCTGAGCCGGAGTGCCGCGCTGCGCAGACGCGGGCCATATCAGATCTGGATGCACGATTACACGGAATTCACGGCTGGCTACCTCATAGACAGGGCAGCCCGGGAAACCCCGGTTCGGACGGAGCCTCACCCTACCTGGAGCTTCGGAGCTACCTCACCGCGCCGCCCTGCCTCACATGCTAGGAGTAAGCAATGCGAAGATCCTTTTGTTATTGGTGGTGGCGACCTGCCGGTAGCGGCTTTCGATAAATTTCGTCATCAGCGTGGCCCAATTGGAGAAGCGCGACTCTTCCGTCCCATTGATCTTCCAGTCATCGATGATAACTACCGCCGGGCGATACCGTTCGATTTTGGCAATCTCGGCCTCCTGCCAACCAGGAGATTGGACGGCATTGTCGATGTATAAGTTATTTTGAAAGGTTGGGCGAGCCGTGATGAAGTTCACTCCCGGCAAGTAAGGATAACAGACGACATAATCCTTTTTGGTGCTGTTCAGCACGGTGGCCGAAAAGAGAGTGTTCACCTCCTCGTATTCTTTTCGGCTGAGGATTACGTCGACCCCGTTGGCGCCTCGGAACTCCGTGTGTCGATTGATCCTCTGGAAAAGTGTGCCCCCGTACGGATTTGGAAAGGTGAGTGAAAGATAACAGAGACCCACGATGGCAATGGCGACAGCGGCGGATACCGAGACACGATCTCTCCCCTTGCTCGACCAAAGCAGCCAGCCAGCGCAGGTTAGCGCGACGAGTCCCCCGTTGAGGAATTCAATCAAGTGAGGGAGGTCAGGACGGAAGAGAAAAAACTGAGGAAATGCCGATAAACAGCCGGTCAGCAAAGCGGAGAACAACAACCAGCGATCAATAGCCATTCGTTTGCTCAGGCAGACGGATAGACCCATGATCAGCAAGGCGCAGATCAAAAACACTGGAACGTAGGTCAGGAACGCCATCAGACGCTTTTCGATAGCCGGCGATTTCGAAAAAATTTCCCGAAAGGATCGTCGCTGAAGCAGGGTCGGGGATTTGCTGACTTTCGTCGGGAGAGTCGGTTCACGGACGGTTGCCGCTGGGGGACCCTGGAGAGATTCGGTTGGACGCTCGGGTTCGGCAGGTGGCTGCGACTTGTGCGGCAGGAGCGGATTCAGGATCAGGATTGCGACGCTCGAATACTGACTCACAAAGTCGGGCAGGAAACGCCTGTGGTAGGCGTCATAGATAAAGGGCAAATGCATCGCCACGACACCCAGTACGAGATTAGCGAGGACGATCAGATTGAGGCTAAGCCTGCGATGCAACAGGAAGGCGTGGAGCAAAATGACGCTGAACCAGACGATGGTCAGAAAAATTCCAATGTCGATGCGAGTTAGAAAGGTGGTTCCAAGGAGAACGCCGGCCCCGAGACTCAGGAGCGCCTTCCGTTGGCTGGTCAGGAAAAGGGTGATCGCAAACAGGTTCGAAAGGATCAGGAATGGGATGTAGGCTTTGAAATATTGGCCGTTGATCGAAATCACGATCGCTCCCTGTAGGAACGCGAGCCAAAGCGGAGCGTCCAGTCGCCGAAGCAGGAAGAAAGCGATGAGACCGGAGCCAGTTGAAATGGCATAAAAGTAGGCCCTCATCAGGAGGAGATGGGTACCGAAAATCCTGAAGAGAGTGCTGATCGGATAGAACCAAAGCACGTTGTATCCCGGCGCCACGTCCAGGAACGGACGTTCACCGTGCATCAAACGTTGGCTGATCAGAGCAACATTTCCTTCGTCGGCGAGATTCAAGCCGTATCGAAAAATCAGGCTATAGTAGAGAATCGCAAACAAGACGAGAGCCGACGCTGCGATGAGGCTGTTCCTTCCGCGATTCAGTGCATCCATCTCAAATGTTGGAATCGTGCTGACGGCGGCCCATTTTGGTGACAACAAAATACATGCTATTTCGGGGAGGAGACACTCGTCAGGAGTCGCTTCTTTTGATTTTCGAGTGAAATGATGTAACGCTGAGTACTGTGAGCATGACCAGAACAATCGATCCTAGTACTACGATGGCGGAACTTCTCCAGGAGTATCCGGGTGCTCAACGGGCCCTTTTTCGGGCTTACCACATTGGCGGCTGCGCCAGTTGCGGTTTCAGTCCGAATGAAACTTTGGCGTCTGTTTGCGAGCGGAACGACAATCTCCCGATGGACGAAGTCATTGCCACCATCCTTGCCGCTCATGATGCAGACCAACAGGTGCAGATCTCGCCGGAAGAGGTCGCCGAACGGTTGCGCTTCGGGGAGCAGGTTCCATTGATCGATGTTCGAAGCCGGGAAGAATGGGATGCTGTTCACATCGATGGCGCCACATTTTTCACTCAAGAGCTGATGCAGGAGATCATGTCCGAATGGCCGAAAGATCGGGAGATTATTTTCGTTTGCCACCACGGAGTGCGAAGTCTTGACGCGGCCTCTTACTTCGCGGGTCACGGCTTTCAACATGTCCGGTCGATGACCGGCGGTATCGACGCTTGGAGCGTAGCCGTTGACCCCGATTTGCCGCGATACCATTTGGAGTAAATGAATGAATCCAGCAGACGAGTTTAGCAACCGGATTGAGGAAGCGATCAAACACCCAAAGAACCTGGGTGAACTGGACGGGGCCGATGCCGTTGGGACGGTTGGGAGTGAAGATTGCGGCGATATGTTGCGGATGTGGGTGAAGTTCAAAGAGGTCGATGGGAAACGCGTGATCGACCGAGCGACTTTCCAGACGTTTGGTTGCGGAACCGCTATCGCAGTCGCCAGCGCGGCGACGGAGTTGATTTCCGGTAAGACGGTCGAAGAAGCTCTTATGATGAGTGGAGAGGATTTATCCGCACCGCTCGGTGCATTGCCACCATTAAAAATTCATTGCGCGCAACTTGTAGAGGAAGCGCTCCGGTCGGCTTTAGCCCCTGACGCACAAGCGCCTCGGGAGAAGAATATTGCGCCGACGCTCCTGCAGCAGATGCAATCGCCGGCTCAGGAAAAAAGGAAAGTAATTTTAGGACCTTCAAAATGAGTCATAATCAGGAAATCGAGTTAAAACGGGATTGCGAAGCAATCCAGATTCCAGCGGGGCTGAAGACGACCATTCCGGCTGGAACAAAGGTTATTATCACACAGAGTCTGGGCGGGAGCTACACGATTGCCTGTGACTACGGTTTGTTCCGGATCAGCGAAGATAATGCGGCTGCTCTTGGTCTGGAGCCTCGAGATCTGGAGGAGAAAATTGAAAGAGTGGATGAACACGTCGACGAAGAAGACGTCTGGAAACAGCTTCGCACGGTGTACGATCCTGAAATCCCCGTCAACATCGTGGATCTGGGTTTGGTGTACGATTGCCAGGTGGTGTCCGCTCCCGCTACGGGCACCAAGGTGGAGGTCAAGATGACGCTTACCGCTCCCGGGTGCGGCATGGGCCCATCGATTGCTCAGGACGCAAGAGCCAAAATCATGACCATTCCCGGCGTAGACGAAGCAGACGTCGAATTGGTATGGGATCCGCCGTGGAATCAGCATATGATCAGCGAGGCCGGTAAAATGAAGTTGGGGCTCGTTTGAACGCAGAGTTCGTGTCCCTCCGAACTGAGTGACGGCGCGGTGAAGCGTCTATCCAGGCGGACGTACGCGAATTAAAGGTTTCGAACTCGGGAGTTGATTTTTACCGGGCGCAGCGTAGTGTCCGGCCCTTCACCTCAGGAAAGCTATTATGTCACAGCATCGCAGTTTAAAAGGCGCAAGTACGATTATCACGAAACGGAACGTGCTGAAGCGGTTTGAGCGAGTGGAGTTGCTCAAGAAGCGAGGGATGTTCAAACCGGGCGATAAAGTCATCGGTTTGCCGAAGACCAAGCCCGACGCCTAGGCGGCTCACTACATCGGGTATCGTGCGGTTAAATCGTTTTTTAGCGCTGGCTGGTCTCTCCTCACGCCGGGGGGCGGAGGAGTATATTCGTCACGGGCGCGTGACGGTGAACGGCCAACTCAGCACCAATTTGGCAACGCAGGTAGCGCCCTCCGACCAGGTCAAAGTTGACGGGCAAACTGTGCGGACTCAGGAGTTTGTTTATCTCCTGCTGAACAAACCGGCGGATTACTTAACCACTCGGTCCGATGAACGATCCCGAAAAACGATTTACGATCTGCTTCCCGCTGACCTGCCCAATCTGGCTCACGTGGGGCGTCTGGACAAGGAGTCCGAAGGCCTGCTGCTCCTGACGAACGATGGCGATCTCGCCTTTCGAATTACTCATCCAAAATTCAAGCTAGAGAAAGAGTATCTGGTCACGCTTGATCGGGAAATTCAAGCGGAGGATTCGGCGAAAACGAAAAAGGGAGTCTATCTTGCCGAGGGCCGAGCGCGATTTGAGGCGATAGCCAAAGTCAATCCGCGCCAGGTTCGGGTCGTTCTTACCCAAGGTATTAAGCGACAGGTGCGCCGGGTGTTTGCGGCGCTCGGATACAAAGTTAAACGCTTGCAGCGGGTTCGAATTGGGCCGCTGACTGATTTCGGCCTGCGATCAGGTCAAGTCCGATTTTTGAGTAGGCAGGAGGTTGATTCACTCACGAAACCGCGGAGGTCCGACGGGAAAGTAAGCCAAGCGTCCCGCTTTGCTTCTTCAAAATTGGGTAATGCGGTTACACTTCGTACACCAAAGAGGCAACGCGGGGACGCTTTGTCTACCGAAGGCGCTCAGACTGCTCGTGCGGTGAATTCCGACAATCGGCGGCGGAGGGTTGCGGTCAAAAATTCGGCTGAGGATTCCGCGGCAACGATCTCATAGAGCGGACGGCGAAACCAGGTCATCTGGCGCTTAGCATAGTGACGGGTTTGTTGCTTGATAGCCTCCCGGCAAGCTGAAATGTCGATGGTGCCGGCCAGTAGCGATCGGATCAATTGAAAACCTATTGCCTTGGAAGCAGTCGGTCCGATGGCCTCCACCGCGGCTACTTCGGCCACCACCCCGCGTTCGAACATTTCGTCCACGCGCCGGTTGATCCTTTCGACGAGGACTGAACGAGTTTGCTGAAGCACGATTCGAGCGATTGCCGGATCCGTGGCCGTTTGCTGCGAAAAACTCGAAAACGGCTTTCCGGAGGAGATGCATACTTCCAATGCGCGGATAAGGCGGCGTCGATTTTTGCGGTCGATGCGATTCGACGCAATTGGATCGCGGGTCTCTAATTCCCGCAGCAAATCGGGAACTGACCAAGAATGCAACTCGGCCCGGAGCGCAAGATCGACCGGTGGCAACTGGGGAATGACGCCTTCGAGGCCCTGGAGATAGAAGCCGGTGCCCCCGACAACCAACGGAATGATTCCGCGTTGATTTAACCCGGCGATCGTTTGCCGAGCGAGAAGGCTGTATTTGTGGACGTCGCACAGATCTGTCAACGGGATAATTCCCACCAGATGGTGGGGAACGGCTGCGAGCTGCGAGAGAGTTGGTTTGCCGGTCAGAATGTCAAGGCGTTGGTAAAGCTGGAAGGCGTCCCCGCCGACGATTTCGGTCTGGAGTCTCTGCGCCACTTGGATCGCAAGATCGGTTTTACCTACCGCCGTCGGGCCTGCCAGCACCATGTACCTCAATTTGTGCATGTGAAACGCAAAGACCCGCGCTCTGCTAAAGAACGCGGGTCATACAAAGCTGCAAGGACTTTGATCAGATCAGGCTGCCCGCTCCATATCAGGAGTTTTGGCACCGCTGACCACCAACTTTCGGCCAAGAAACTCTTTATCGTGAAGTTCCTGAACAGCGCGTCGAGCTTCCTCGATGGTTGTCATCTGAACAAAGGCAAAGCCCTTGGAACGTTGTGTATACTTGTGACAAACGACCTCGGCGTTTCGAACCTGGCCGACCCCTTTAAATAGTTCGAAGAGGTCGCTTTCCGCCGCATCGAACGACAAGTTGCCGACGTACAGCTTCGGCGAGGTAACCTCTACCAGCTCGGGTTTCCGGCTAATCCTTTCTCTCGTCGTCGCGGCGGGAACCGGGGCTTCTGCAGTTTTTTTCGGAGGCTGTTCGACAGAGCCCTTAAAAAACGCGACGATCCGCTGCCAGAAAGTAGGTTTAGGTTTCGGAGTGACTGGAGTCGTAACTCCTTGGCTTGTTCGTTTGCGACGTCCCCGACGAGATCGTCGTCCTGAGTAATTCGTTGATTGGGATTTCATTGGACACAATTCTGAAGTTCATCAGGCGAAGGACATGCATTACACACACTGAGAAAGAACAGTTTGGGCTGAAGTTGACCCTTAAAACCCAAGACCTTCACCGCAACCTCCGGGAGCGCTCGAGCACCTCGGAAGGTGAGCACCAACTTTCGGCTATCCCATGAACAGTCTACCGAAGTTTCCTGGCCATTAAGGAAGAGCCTGAGACGATGCAGTGAATCCCAACAGATTCGGGGCCCACGACATCCTCAAGCCCGGGATCTCCCGTGTTACAATGGAATATTAATCGACGCTTTGGAATCAGGCAAGTCAGGAATTCAGAAGCCAGAACTCAGAATTCAGGAGTCAGGAGCCGGGAGTTCAGATTGACTGCGTCAGAAAAAAACCCGAAAGTAAAGCCAATGATGCTCGTGCGGAAGCTTCAGCGGCTCCTAGAGCTCGCTAAAGGAATTGCTGAGATTCTGAACTCCTGAACTCCTGAACTCCTGAACTCCTGCCTCCTGAATCAAGCCATTCTTCCGCAGCAGTTCTTGTATTTCTTTCCGCTGCCGCAGGGGCAAGGATCATTGCGCCCTACTTTTGGAGCTTCCCGGCGCGCGGCGGGTATGACCAGTTGCAGTTCATCGCCGTTTTTCGCCTCCGGCTCTTCGTGAGCCAACGCAAGATTTTCCCTGCGCGGTAATGGCGCCGTCGGGGTTCGGGCCAATGGACCAGACTCGGGCCGCTGAGCAATGTTGAACGGGAGCGAGGATAAAAATTGCTCGAACGCCATTAGATTCGTCGTGCTTCGGAACAAGTTGGACAGAACCTCGTTCTTGATGCCCGCCATCAAGTGGCTGAACATGTCGTAAGCCTCGGCTTTATATTCCACCAGCGGATCTTTTTGACCGTAACTGCGTAGATAAATGCCCTCTCGAAGACCGTCCATGGCATAGAGGTGCTCCTGCCAAAGCCGATCGATCGCGTTCAGAATGATGTAGCGCTCCAGACCAGCCACGGCTTCAGATTCCTCGTGGCTAACTTTCCGCTCGTAGGATTGCTTGATCCGGTCAACGAGATACTGGGAATTCGCTTCGGCCGTCCGGGTGTCGAATTGGGCGGAACCCTGGTTCAGACCCAATGGGAACGTGGTGTTGACCCATTGCAGCAAGCCGTCGAAATCCGGGTCGGTGCCGTCCGGTGGCTGCAGATATTCGTTGACCCTCAGAGGAATAACCTCATCGACAATCTCAAAGATTAACTTCCGTGGCTCGCTGGTTTCCAGAGTCTCGTTTCGCAGCGCGTAAACCACCTCGCGCTGCTTGTTCATGACATCGTCGAAATCCAGTGTTCGTTTGCGGATTAAATAATTTCGCTGTTCGACCCGTTTCTGGGCCGTTTCGACGCTCTTATTGAGCCAGGGATGCTCGAGTTCTTCGCCGTCTTTGAGGCCGAACCGCTCCATCATCGACGTCATTTTTTCGGAGGCGCCAAAATTGCGCATTAAATCGTCTTCGAAGCTGACGTAAAAACGGGAAGACCCCGGGTCACCTTGACGTGCGCAACGACCCCGGAGCTGACGATCGACGCGTCGGGACTCGTGACGTTCCGTCCCGAGAACGTGAAGCCCGCCGACCTCAGGAACCCCATCGCCCAGCTTGATGTCTGTGCCGCGACCGGCCATGTTGGTCGAAATCGTGACTGTACCGCGCTGTCCTGCCCGTGCCACGATCTCGGCTTCCTGCCGGTGATATTTGGCGTTCAGCACATTGTGCGGGATCTTTTCCCGTTTCAACATCCGGCTTAAGAGTTCAGAGGCTTCGACGCTGGCGGTGCCGACCAGGACTGGTTGCCCTTTGGCGTAGCACGCCTTGATTTCGTCCACCGCCGAGCTGTATTTCTCTCTTCGTGTTTTGTAAATTCGATCGTTGTTATCGTTGCGAATCACCGGGCGATTCGTGGGGATCACCACCACGTCCAGCTTGTAGATGTCATGGAACTCGTTGGCTTCTGTCTCGGCAGTGCCGGTCATCCCGGCTAGCTTGTGATAGAGGCGGAAATAGTTCTGAATCGTGATCGTGGCCAGCGTTTGAGTTTCGCGATCGATCTGCACACCTTCTTTCGCCTCAACGGCTTGATGCAATCCATCGCTCCAACGACGGCCGGGCATCTTTCGTCCGGTGTGCTCGTCCACGATGATCACCTTGTTTTCCTCGATTACGTAATCGACATCTTTTTCAAACAGACAATAAGCGCGGAGGAGTTGGGCGATATTGTGAATCCGTTCTGCCTGGCTGTCACAATGTTGTTGGCGCTGCTTTTTGGCTTCGTCTTTCTGGGCATCATTCAGACTCGGGTCCAAATCAATATCGGTGAACTCCGTAATCAGATCCGGCAAGACGAAAGCATTCGGGTCGTCCGGATTCAGGAAGGAGCGGCCCATCTCGGACAGATCCGAATCCTGATGCCGCTCATCAATCGTAAAATAAAGCTCCTCTTTTAAGGCGACCAGTTCTTCTTTTCGGGAATCCTGGTAAAAGGAAAGCTCGGATTTATCGATGGCTTTGCGGTTTTCCGGGTCTTCCATCAAGCGAAGGAGCCCCTTATTACGCGGCTGGCCTAACTTCACCTTGAAGAGAAGTCTGCCCGCTTCCTCGCTTTGGCCCTTTTCCAGCAATTCTTTGGCCTCGGAAACCAATCGATTGCAGAGCATGGTCTGTTTCCGCACCAGTTGTTCAACCAGCGGCTTAAACTTGTCGTACTGGTGAGAGGAAACGGTGGCCGGTCCGCTGATGATCAGTGGTGTCCGCGCTTCATCGATCAGGATGGAATCGACTTCGTCCACGATGGCATAATAGTAGCCGCGCTGGACCTGCTGGTCCTTGGTGGTCGCCATTCCATTGTCTCGCAGATAATCGAACCCGAACTCACTGTTGGTTCCATAGGTGACGTCGCAATCATATTGCTCCTTGCGGAGAGAAGGCGATTGATCGTGCTGAATAATTCCGACGGTGAGTCCAAGCAGTTTGTAGATTTCGCCCATCCACTCCGCGTCACGACGAGCAAGATAATCGTTCACCGTCACCAGGTGGACGCCCCGCCCAGTCAGAGCATTCAGATAAATTGGACAGGTGGCGACCAGAGTTTTGCCCTCGCCGGTGGCCATTTCAGCAATCTTGCCTTCGTGCAGGACAATTCCACCGACGAGCTGCACATCGAAATGAATCATGTTCCAGACGATTTCCTGATCGCAGACCAGGATCGTTTTGCCAGAGAGTCGGCGCGCCGCATTTTTAACGAGAGCGAATGCATCGGGCAAAATCGCGTGAAGACGGCGTGCGAGTTCGTCGGGATCGTCGATGTTGGCAAGATCCTTCTTCCACTGCGCTGTCTTCTCGCGGAGTTGATCCTCTGTGAGGGTCTGAAACTCCTGTTCCAATTGATTGATCTTTTCGACGAGCGGTCGAATTCGTTTGACCTCCCGCTGGTTCTTCGAACCCAGAACCTTCCGTAAAATCCAACTAACCATAAAAAATCTTTCTACTTGCTGCCGGGCCGGTCCACCGGGATAGCTGCGAGCTCTGGAGGAATCTTGTCAGGCTCGAATGTTTCCACATTGAGCTGAACCAGGCTCACGAATTTACATCCAAAATCCGGCGGTCGATCGCCGCTCCGGTCGACTATACAACCGACTGCCACCACCTCGCCGCCCGAACTTCTCACAATCTCGATCGTCTCCTGTACTTTCGTGCCTCGCGTAACGACATCTTCGGCCACGATGTACCGCTCGCCAGGCGTTACTTTAAATCCACGCCGCAACACCAGCTTTCCCTCCTGCTTCTCCGCAAAGATATGACGCTTACCGAGATTTCGACCCACTTCTTGCCCAACGATAATACCGCCCATGGCAGGTGAAATCACAGCGTCGCACGCCACACCCGCCAGTTTTGCGGCGAGGTCCGCGCAAATCTGTGCGGCCAGTTCCGTGTGCTGAAGGACCAGGGCACACTGAAAATACTGCCGACTGTGCAGGCCGGAACTGAGAATGAAATGGCCGTGCAACAGCGCGCCGGTTTTCTCGAAAGCTTCTAAAATCGATTGAGCCACGTCTGTCTAAGAGAGTTTTAAGGCAATTGCCTCAATTTCTACGTTAGCACCCTTCGGCAGAGCTGCGACCTGGATTGTTGAACGGGCTGGGGGATCAATTGGGAAGTACCCCGCGTACGCGGCGTTCATTTCGGCGAAATCGGCGAGATCCGTCATAAAAACGGTTGTTTTGACCACATGTTCCATCCCCAGGCCGTGGGCGCGAAGGACCGCTGCGATATTCTGCAGCACGCGCCTCGTCTGGGCGGAAATGTCACCTTCGATTAAAACTCCGGTTTCCGGTTCCAACGGAATCTGACCAGAACAGAAAACAAACGGACCGGCGCCGATCGCCTGTGAGTAGGGGCCAAGGGCGGTGGGGGCTTCGATTGTCGAGATCACCGTCTTCATAGGGGCGTTGAAGGGTATCCAAGGCTGAGAAAGTGTCAATGAGTTGTCAGTAGTCAGTGTCGGTTGTCAGTTGTCAGTGGATTTTCTTCGCCCGTCTCAGATCGTCCTCGTGCTCGTTATCGTTCTCGTGCTTTGAGCGTGGCCGGTCAAAAGCGCATGCCATAAAAAGAGCTCCTGACCAGAGTCTTGCGCCAACCTGACACCGGCACTGACACTGACACTTCCCCTAGGCCCCCGGCGGGTTCAGTTTCTCGGTCAATGCTGCGACTTGCTCTCTCAACTCCTTCAATTCTCTGGCGATTCGCGGGAGGCGCCTGATCTGAACCTGCTCTTCAAGGAATCGCCGTTTTGGTCCTGCGGGACTACCGATAAAGATACTCTTTGGGGGGACGTGATTAGACGATTCCAGCCTGGGCCTGAACCAGGGCGTCGTCCCCAATGGTTAAATGGTCCGGGAGACCGGCCTGACCACCAACTACGGCGCGGTGGCCGACCTTGGAACTGCCTCCCAAGCCGACCTGAGCCACAATCAGACAGTTGGTTCCGATCGTCACATTGTGGCCGACCTGGACCAGGTTATCCAATTTGGAGCCTCGACCGATCCGGGTCTCTCCCAGCGTGCCGCGATCGACGCAGGAACCCGCCCCGATCTCGACATCATCTTCGATCACTACACCTCCGACGGAATTGATGCGAATGAGTTCAGTATTGAAGCTGCGAACTTCGCCGGTCGCGATAGCAGACTCGACGCTGCCTGGTTCGGGCGTCACATAAGCAAAGCCATCTCCTCCGATCGCGGCATTTGCCTGAATGACCACCCGGTTACCGATCAGGCAACGATCGCTAATTCTGACGCCGGCGTGCAGAAGCGTCTTTTCGCCGATCACAACGTCGGCGCCGATGCTGATATGAGCCACCAGTCTGCAATGATCGGCGATCCTGCTGCGAGGACCTACCCAGCAAAAGGGCCCAATCGAGACGTTTTGACCGATGGTTGCGCTCGGGTCAATGACGGCGCTCGGATGCACCCCCAGCTCAACGTGAACCGGTCGATCGAAAAGCTCTAATAGCTTCGCCAGAACCAGTCTCGGGCGCTTCACCACAATCTGGTTTGGGGTTAGACGACTCTCAACCTCCTCGGGTAGCACCGCGTTCGCAATCCGGCCCGAGGCGAGGATGGAGCCGGCGCTCGCCGAAAGCACCAGAGCCAGATCGAATTCGTTCTCTACCTGGGCAGGATGGACGACGCGTTCGATAGGCACCGAGGCGTCGCCGCGCAATTGCCCGCCAACATACTGAGCGATCTCACCCAGGGTTCTCATAGAGTGTCCGGCCGAGCAGTTTTTGCCAGATCGAGGATTGTCTCGAATTGCTCTTTCGTCAGCCTCATTACGGACAGTCTTGGATTCTTCAGCAAAGGCATGTCCAGCAGCCTGGCCTCGCTCTTGATCTGTTCGAGCGTCACCGGCGGCTCAATTGGCTTGACCGGCGTGAGTTCAACTGCCGACCAGTCTCCGTCCGTGGCGGTTGGATCGCGGAACGCCTCTTTGGTCACCTTCGCAAGTCCGACGACAGCTTTGCCATTGACGCTGTGATAGTAGAAGACCGGATCGCTTAGCTTCATCGAGCGCAGATTGTTTCTGGCCTGAAAATTTCGCACCCCCGTCCAATCTGTTTTCCCGTCCGCGGCGAATTGGTCCCAGGAATAAGCGGTGGGTTCTTGTTTCACCAGCCAGTGTTGAGACATGACGCAGCGATAGCACGTGGAACGGGAATTGAACAGCAGTCAGTTGCCAGTTGCCAGTGTCAGTTGCCAGGATCAGGAGCCAGGAGCCAGGATGCCAGTCGAGCTGGAGTAGTCGCCAGCAACTGCTGCAGAGCCCATCAATCGTAGATTGCGCTGACAACTGGCAACTGACACTGACAACTGAAAACTGACAACTGGCAACTGACCCGGCAACTGAAAGATTCCACTGGCAACTGACACTGATCACTGGCAACTGAAAGGGTGCCCGGTCTCTTTGTCACATTTGAAGGGGGCGAAGCGTGTGGGAAATCGACGCAGCTCAGGCGCCTGGTGCGCCGACTCGAGAAACTAAATCGCGCGGTCTTGGCCGTTCACGATCCCGGTTCTACTGAGATTGGGGCGGCTATCAGGCAGTTGCTTCTGCATGCCAAGCCGGGAGACTCCATTCGTAGGGAGACAGAATTGCTGCTTTTCGCGGCCAGCCGCGCCCAGCTTGTCGGTGAGACGATTCGGCCTGCGTTGGAGAAGGGGTCGGTGGTCGTTTCAGACCGCTTTTATGATTCGACGACGGTCTATCAGGGATTTGGCCGCGGCTTGGATCTCGCATTTGTCAGGGCCCTGAATGAATTCGTGGCTCACGGGTGCCGGCCCGATCGGACGTTTCTGCTGGACCTCGAGGTTGCAATCTCCCGGTCGCGCCAGTTGCGACGAGTCCGTCCAGTCGGTCAGCAGGATAGGATGGAAAGGCTCTCCGACGAATTTTTCGAAGAAGTCCGGCGTGGCTATCTGAAGATTGCTGAGGCGGAGCCGGAGCGGGTAAAAGTCGTTGACGCTTCAGGGACCGAGGATCAAGTGGAAGAAGCGATTTGGAACGAAATCCATGGCCTTCTCTTTTGAACAGGCGTCAGGGTATCTCAGCGAGGCAAAGGCACAAGGACGGCTCGCTCACTCTTTCCTGTTTTCCGGACCTGAAGGGAGCGGGAAAAGGCGATTGGTGGACGAGTTTTACCGAACTGTTAACGGGAAGATGGCAGATCAGGCGGATTTTCACGGTATCGAGCCGGAATCCAAATCCAGAAAGATTCTCGTTGAACAGATTCGGGAACTCGAAGCTTCGCTCCGGCTGCATGCAACCCGAGCCAAGGTGAAATTTGGAGTTGTCTATGAGGCGGACCGCCTGATGCCACAGGCTGCGAACGCTTTTCTGAAAACATTAGAGGAACCACCGGATCATTCACTATTGATACTCGTGACCGCGCTTCCTGAGGCCCTCCTGGATACCATCCGGTCCCGTTGCATCGAGGTTTCTTTGCGCGCTCCCGACGCGAAAGCGCTGTCCGTCGAGGAAGCGGAGTTAGTGGGAGAACTCTTCCGCATCGTCGGTTCCGACGGATTTTCCGTGGTTACGGCTTTGAGATTTTCCCGCATTTTCCTCGGGATTCTCGGAAAAGCCCGGGAAAGAATCGCGACCGAACACAGCGACCTTCTGACCAAGGATCAGACAGCTTACAAACAGACAACGGACGGCATTTGGCTGAAGGACCGTGAGGAACGCCTCTCTGCGCTGACCGAAAGCAGGTATGTGAAAGCGCGGGCAAACCTGATTTTGAAAATGATTGAAGCTCTCGGAGATACATTGCGGGCGAAGTATGAAAGCCCGTTTTTGGATTTGCCCGGATTCCGCACCTCCTCCGTTAACCTGGCGGGACGCGTTTCGAGCTCAGAATTGCTAAAACGACTGGATGCTCTTCAATCTCTCACGGATTACCTCTCCAGAAATGTTCAGGAAGCGCTCGCCATCGAGGTCGCCTTTCTTGAGGCGTTTGGACCGGCGCCACAAAAAACCAACGGTGACCTTGCCATCGGACGTACCGGTCGATAAAAGAAGGTGTTTTTGCCATGCAACTCTTCCTCTTACGTCATGCCGAGGCTGAATCGAACGCCGCCACCGATGAGGTGCGTGCACTAACTGGCAGAGGCACCAAGCAAGCCGAGGCGATCGGAAAATTTTGCCTCGAGCATGATTTCGTTCCGGAAATGATTCTATCAAGTCCCCTGACGCGCGCCGAAGAAACTGCGCGGATCGTCGCCCGGGAACTGAATTTACCGAAACTTGTCCAGATCGTGGAGTTTCTCCGGGCTGGTATGACCGCGGAGCGAGCTTTTTCCGGTCTCCGGGAGAATTTAGTCGCTTTCACTAAACGCGAGAAACACTCGGAAAACGCAGGCATCATGTTGGTGGGCCACGAACCCGATTTCAGCCAGCTGGCCGGGGTGATGATCGGGGGCCGGGCGCAAAGTGTTCATTTTCGAAAGGCCACACTCATGGGTTTAACTTTCCAGGAGTTGAAACCGGGAGCCGGTACGATCGAATTTCTCATCCCCGCCAAGTGTGCCTGAAAACGTTCACTCTTCGGCGCCGAGTCGAACCTGACACTGGCACTGACGCACTGACGCACTGGACTAACTGGACGAACTAAACGGCAACTGGCACTGGCAACTAGACGACACGAC
The DNA here is from genome assembly GCA_963793135.1 of uncultured Verrucomicrobiae bacterium. Taxonomy (GTDB): domain Bacteria; phylum Verrucomicrobiota; class Verrucomicrobiia; order Chthoniobacterales; family JAFAMB01; genus JAFAMB01. The sequence goes on along the minus strand of CAWBYX010000019.1, from coordinate 10,344 downwards.
AGTCTGCTCAACTCGTGGTACCATCGACGGATGGGAATTTCACCCGCAGGCTTCGCGATGAGCGAACTCAGTAAGATTATCCAACGATGCAATCCGGACTTCGATACGGCGCGCCCGATCTCGTGGCAGGTCGAAGGCCCGGTGGAAGAAAGTTGGCGCGGGTGGATGAAGGAATTATTTGAGCCGCTCCTCCTTCCGCACCTGTTAAGAGTGCTGGAAGCTTCGGCACGCCAATCGGCGAGGGAGATCATTGCGCTGGACGTGGAGCTCAACCGGAGTATGAAACCCTGGCCGCGACAGCGCAGTATCGATGCCGGGCGAGCGCTGCTTCAGCAAAGCACGCCGCGCGGCGAACGACTGATGGCCAGGCTGCAGGAAGCTATTCAGACCGGCGCCGCCTTTGGGCATTTCGCGACTTTGTATGGGGTCAGATGCGGGGCGTTCTCCATTCCGATTCGGTCCGCGATTCTCGGTTACCTTGTCCAGGAGTCGTCCGTGGGTACGTCCGACGAGAGCAGCCGAGTTAAATTGCTTGAAGCGTCAGTCGGATCAGTAAACGAGTTCTTGCGTATATCCTCGAACGGCTCGACTGAGGGTTTGCGTTTCCATGGCTGAAACCGTTGTTGAAACGAAAGTTGAGACCTCACTCGGAATTCCGTGGAATGTTGTGGTGCACGACGATCCTGTGAATCTCATGAGCTACGTTACGATGGTTTTTCAACGAATTTTTGGGTTCTCGAAAGACAAGGCGCAACATCATATGTTGGAGGTCCATCACAAAGGCCGCTCGATCGTTTGGACCGGCGCACGTGAACGAGCGGAGTTTTATGTCCAGCAGTTGCACGGGTACCTGTTACTCGCGACGTTAGAGAGAGCGGAGTGAGATGTTGATTCGCCAATTGAAAGAGAACACGATCGAACTCGTGGACATTGAGCCGATTGAAGCGGAATTGCTTCGGCAGGTGCCTGGTGTTTGCGACACCGGAGGGGATAGTCGATCCGAAGCGCGTCTCTTCAGCAGTCCGGCCAATTCCACTGAAGGACAATTTCTAAACGATTGGGCCGAATACGTCCAACCGGGGCTTCGGCACCTGTTTCTTTCGGCCAGGACCACCGTTAAGGAGGATCTGGAGAAGCTGCCGGATTTGAAGGGTCGCCTCGGTCGGCTTGTCGTTCCTCGCGCTCACTGTGATGCCTGGCTGAACGCCCTGAATCAAGCCCGGCTCATTCTCGCGACTAAATTCAATTTCACCGACCGAGAACTTTCGATGCACGAACCGCCAAAATGGTTTTCGCGTCGCGACATGGTCTTGCAGCAAATTAATTTTTATGCCGAGGTTCAGGAGCGGATAATTGATGTAATCGAGGATGAATGAGCGGCCCGGTGATTCCTGGGACAGGATGCTAGCGTGCGTACGGACAATTCGGATCTTGAAGCGATTAGACGACTGACTAGGCTTGCGGTATGAGCAAACCCGTTGTCGAAGTGCAGGTTCGCGCGGTGATTCCCACGAGCGGTGGCTGCGCGGTTTTTATTGGCAACGAGCAGAAGGTTTTTGTCATCTATGTTGACCAGAGTGTCGGAGCGGCGATCACCATGTTCATGCGGGGAACCCAAAAGGAACGGCCACTGACGCACGATTTGCTGGCACACATCTTGAGAGCACTTGGAGCGAAGGTCGAACGGGTAATCGTCAACGATCTTAAGCGGGGAACTTATTTTGCCAGATTGATTCTCAGTGCGGAGAATGAATTGCAGCAGAAAAAGATCATCGAAATTGATGCGCGCCCTAGCGATTGCATCGCGATGGCAACGCAGCAAACATCACCCATTTATGTGAGTCGTGAGGTCTGGGAGGAAGTGGAGGACATGAGCGAGGTCCTTCGCAAGATGGAAGAGGAAAGCTCCCAGTCCGAAGAAACAGATGAGGAAGAGTGAGTCTGCTAGGGTGAGGCTCCGCCTCGGTAGGGTGAGGCTCCGCCTTGGTAGGGTGAGGCTCCGTCCGAACCGGGGTTTCCCGGGTTTACCTGCCTCAAGACGTGAACCCCCATCGCAGACGTCAGAGGCGTATCGGCGTATCGGCGTGCCCCGCTCAACGCGCCCACAACAAACAAGTTTGCGTTTGTGTGAAAAGGCTCCGCCCGAAACGGGCGCTTCCCGCTTGGGACGTCACCCCATAGAGTCGCCTAATCGAAGCGAAGCGTCCTCTTTGCTTCTTCAAAGTTGAGCAAAGCCGGGGCTCCCGTCTGCCGAAACAGGCAAAGCGGGGACGCTTTGCTTACTCCCCAGTTTTTTTCAGCTCCTTATTGAATTTGAAACCTTGTCACATAGTGTGGCGTCGCAATGACTGAGACCTGGGATATTCCTTCCGCGGTAGCCCTCTACAATATCGATCGGTGGGGTAGCGGGTACTTCAATATTAACGCTGCCGGGAATGTCCAGGTGATGCCAACGCAAGCCTACGGCCAGGCGATCGACCTGATGGATGTGGTGAACGAGGCGCGGGAGCGCGGGATGGCTTTCCCCCTGGTGGTCCGATTCCAGGATCTTCTCAGGCACAGAGTCGAGACCATCAATCGTGCCTTCCAGTCGGCGATCACCGAAGCAAACTACCAAAATGTTTATAAAGGCGTTTTCCCGATCAAAGTCAACCAGCTCCGGGAAGTCGTCGAAGAAATCATGGATGCCGGTCGGCCGTTCAAATTTGGTCTGGAAGCTGGCAGCAAACCGGAGCTATTCGCCGCTTTAGCGGTGCACCGTGATCCCGAAGGCTTGATTATCTGCAACGGTTACAAGGATCCGACCTTTATCAAAAACGCTTTGCTCGGCCGCAAGCTGGGCAAGCAGGTGATCATGGTGGTCGAAAAATTGGAAGAGGTTCACCAGATTGTCCAGGTCTCCAAAGAGATGAGTGTGATCCCGTTGATCGGGCTGCGCGTCCGGCTCCAGTCCAAGGGTTCGGGCAAATGGGCAACCAGCGGAGGAGAAAATGCGAAGTTCGGTTTGTCGACCGCCGACCTGATTGCCGCCAGCAATTATTTGAAGAGCCAGGAAATGGCCGAGTCCCTGGTCTTGGTCCATTTCCATGTCGGCTCTCAAGTGCCCGACATCGGTGTGATCAAACGCGCCGTCCGTGAAGCGGCTCGCTTTTACGCGAAACTGTCCAAGATGGGGCATCCGATGCAATTCATCGATGTTGGCGGCGGCTTGGGGGTCGATTACGATGGTTCGCGGACTGCGTTCGACAGTTCGATGAACTACACGCTGCAGGAGTACGCCAGAGACGTTGTTTATAACATCATCGACGTCTGTGATTCAGAGAAAGTGCTGCATCCGATCATCGTCAGTGAAGGCGGTCGTGCCATCGTTGCCCATCATTCCGTGCTGGTGGTGGAGGCTTTCGGTTCAATCGAGAAGGTGAGCGCCGACCTTTCTCTGGAGAGGAGGGAAACGGATCCGAAGCTCTTTGACGAGATGGTCGAAACCCAGAAAGCACTGACCAAACAGAGCCGCATGGAGGTGCTGCACGACGCCCAGCAGATTAAGGAGCAATGCCAATCGATGTTTGAGCTTGGGCTGCTCGATCTGGAGAGCAAGGCCAAGATCGAAACCATCTACTGGCAGATCGCACACTCGGTCGTCGAGCTTTGCCGGGGGATGCGATATGTCCCGGAAGAAGTCAAGGAACTGGAGACTGCGCTGGGTGATCAGTACCTCTGCAATTTTTCGGTCTTCCAATCGTTGCTCGATCACTGGGCGCTCGGGCAACTCTTTCCGATCATGCCGATCCATCATTTGGATCAACCACCGGATCGCAACGGAACGCTGGTGGATATCACCTGCGATTCGGACGGCAAGGTCAGCAAGTTTATCGATTTACAGGATGTGAAGGAAACGTTGCCGCTGCACCGGATCCGACCCGGGGAGCCTTATTACCTGGGATTTTTTCTCATGGGTGCCTACCAGGACATCATGGGCGATCTCCATAACCTTTTTGGTCGGGTCAACGAGGTGCACGTCTTCCTGGATGAAGACGAAGATTCCGGATGGTACATCGAGGAAGTGATCGAAGGCAGCACCGTCGGCAGCGTGTTGACCATGACCCAGTGGGATCAACCCGAGCTGATTCGCCTGGTGAAAGCGCAGGTTGACGCGGCGATCAAATCAGATCGCATGAAGCCGAGTGAAGCGATGCGCCTCTTAAGCGAATATGAACGTGGGTTAAAAGGTTACACCTATCTGAATTTTCAAAATGGCGCGCGTTAACGCATTTCGCGTTCGCCCTTAGGTTCACGTTCGAAGCGCAAATCGAACAGCCCTTTACTTCGATAACCCGCCGACTACGCCCGATACGCCAGACCCGACGCACCCGATCGCTACTCCCCACTCCAACGCCGACCCGCCCCATCGCCGACCCGCCGACCCGCTTCCCCTTATCCGCCGAACAAATGGCGTAACGACCGGAGCAAATGGCTGGTGAAATCTTGACTTTCGCTGTGCTGTTCTTGGGAGCTGCCGGATTCCCCGAGCTGTCGCCCCGTGTGGACCGGACAGGTTTGAGCCGGCACCATCGATTGAGGCAGCATTATCTCGTAAGAATCTCCCGCCGCGGCGCAAGCATCCGTGGCTATGCGATTCGACACCGAGCAGAGTTTGACCCGAACCAATGGTTCCGGCGCAGGAAACGGTCCGTCCGGATATTTCTGCCGGGCTGCCTTTTCCATGACCTTGACCCAGATGGGTAGGGCTAACGTCGCGCCGTAGCCGTGTTCCTCAATGGTTTGCGGTCGATCAAATCCGACCCAGGTTCCGCAAGTGAGCGAATTCGTGAAGCCTACGAACCATGCATCCTTGTAATCATCGGTCGTGCCTGTCTTTCCAGCGGCATAACGGGTGAGGCCGAGCGATTTAGCCGACGCGGCAGTTCCATGTTCGATGACTCCTCGCAAAGTTTGCGCGGTCATCCATGCGATCGCCGGAGATAGCACCTGTTTCTGGGTGGGGTGAGCCTGATAAATGATGTGGCCCTCGTCATCGTCGATCCGCTCAATCAGGTAGGCTTCCTTCCGTTGGCCTCCTGCGGCGAACGAAGAATAGGCGGCTGTCACATCCTTTAAATCTGATTCGAAACCGCCCAGGTAGATTGCTGGAAGGCGAGGAATAGTTCGCGCGAAACCGGTAGATTGACCCATCGATATCACCCGGTCTAACGTTGCCAATTCTCCAATCCGGATCGTCATCGTATTTCTTGAGAAAATCAGACCATTTCTGGCCGGTAGAACTCCGTGATTTTCCCGATCCGAATTTTCTGGATGCCAGTTAGGAGCGCCCGATACTTCTCCATGCCGCAACGGAGAGTCATCAATACTCGTCCCAGGCATCATTCCTCGACCGTAGGCTGCCGTATAAACAAACGGCTTGAAAATCGAGCCCACCTGACGAGACGCCTGAAGAGCACGATTGTACTTGCTGTCGCGATAGTCACGGCCTCCGACTAACGCCCGAATAGCTCCTGTGCGGTTATCGATCACCACAACCGCCCCCTGGAGGTAATCGGTCTGCTCCTCCGCGGCTCGGGATTGCTCGGTAAAGTCACTTTTCTTTGGGTGTTGATAGTTAGCTTTGCTCTCCACCTGAGTTAGGAAACTGTCGGTTGCCTGTTCAGCAGTGTGCTGAAGGTCCGGATCAAGAGCGGTATAGATGCGCAGACCACCGCTATCGATCGAGTCCTGGCTCACCAGACCCTGTAATTCGCGATAGATCGCATCCATCGCGTAATTTTCCTGGGCCGCTGTCGTGCGCCTATTGGCCAGATGAACTGGTGCTTTTTTTGCGCCATTGGCTTGGGAAGATGAGATGAATTTTAATTCTGCCATCCGATCCAGCACATCGTCTCTCTGAGTTATGGCACCCTCCATGTTGGTCCGGGGCGAATACCGATTTGGGCTCCGAATTAGTCCGGCCAGCATCGCCGCTTCCGAAAGGGTCAAATCGGCGGAAGGCTTCCCGAAGTAGGCCTGGCTGGCCGTTTCCAAGCCGTACACCCCTGACCCGAAGTAAATCCTGTTTGCGTAGAATTCCAGTATCCGGTCTTTGGAATACGAAGACTCGATCCGGAAGGCCACGAAGACTTCCAGAATCTTCCGGCTCAAATTACGTCCACCAAGTGGAAAGCTGTTCCGGGCCAGTTGCTGGGTAATCGTGCTGCCTCCTTCGCGGATTTTCAGGTGAATTGCGTCGCGCATGAGTGCTCGCGCTATTCCCACCGGATCAATTCCGTGATGTTGATAGAAACGCGAATCTTCCCTGGCCAGCAGCGCCATTCTGAATGGAGGCGAAACCTTGCCCGACTCGATCAGGATCCGGTTCTCGCCCTGGAGCCGGCTATACACCTTCCCGTCCATATCGTAAACGGATGATCGTTCCGGTATCTTCCCGACATCCTTAAGATCGAAGGTCAGCGACCATACGGAGTAAAAAGCTCCCACCACCAGAAGACAGATGCCGGTCGACCACGCCAAACCGAACAAAAGCGTGGTAAAAAATCGGTTCTTGCTGTTCATCTTCGTTTCGCGCGGAGCGTAGGCCCGCTCAGGAATCTTTCAGCAGGTCTGGACGTCGCTCCTCTGTTTTTTGACGAGACTGGCTTTCTCGCCACTCACGAATAGCGCGATGATGCCCTGAGAGCAGAATTTCCGGAACTTTCCAGCCTCGGAATTCGTGCGGCCTGGTGTACTGCGGATATTCCAATGTTCCAGAAGAAAACGATTCATCCCTGGCCGAATCACTGTCTCCGAGCACGCCGGGGATCAATCGTGCGACCGCATCAACCACCACGGCGGCCGCAATGGCGCCGTTAGAGAGGACGTAATCGCCGAGCGAGATTTCGTCATTTGCCAGATATTCGCCTACTCGCTGGTCGATTCCTTCATAATGACCGCAGACGAATATCAGGTGCTCTTTCTCGCTGAGTTCAGAAGCCACTCTTTGCGTAAACCTTCGGCCGACGGGCGTCATCAGGATCACGTGTGATCGCTCTGTTCTAATGGATTCAACAGCGGCGAAGATCGGTTCCGGTTTCATCACCATCCCAGGGCCCCCTCCATACGGCGGTTCATCGGTCACATGATGTTTGTCGGTCGCCCAGTCGCGAATATTCAGGCACCGGACCTGAATCAGGAGGTTCTCTTGAGCCTTTTTCAGGATGCTTTCCGTGAAGGCTCCGGCGCAGAGTTTCGGAAAGAGCGTCAGGATGTCAAAACAGATCATACCGGTTCTCACTATACCCATCTCTCGCTTTTGCACCCGTTTCGAGCGCTCGAGAAGCGGCATCCGCTTGTCGCGAGTCTAGCTCCGATTCAGGGCAACGCTGCCGTGGTGGTGTAGCTGAGTGCGGTTGACTCCCTCTTAACTAGCTCGTACGCCCCTACTTCCAAGCCAGGATGGCGATCCATTGATGCACCTCTTAAGCTTCCGTGTCGGACGGATTGCCGCTCTCAGGGATCTACAAGATCGTTGAGGCTCCAGCTGAGATCAAATACGTTGAGTAATCAACGCTGCCCGCTTTTGTTCCATGTGCGCCGACCATCTAAATCTTCAGGAATTGAAATCCCGGCAATAGCGGCAACAGGAATGCGATATTCTTTATTTTTGGGGGCATCGAACACAATAATGTGATCGCCCCCGTGTGCTGATATGTCGATCCCGACAGAACCACCAGAATCCACGGTGAACCCTCGCCCATCTTCGAGACGAATTCTAAACGGCAGGTCGTCTCGTTTCAGCTCGGTGATTCGCCTGACAGCAGTCATCGCCCGCCACTAAGCATCAATGCAGCGAGTACGTCAACACCGCTATCGGCAGCAGCGCCACAAAACTTGATCAGGAACTCCGCCGTGCTCTAAAAGATCCAGGTCGGCGGAAGATCGGGGCGACACGATTTGAACGTGCGACCTCCTGCTCCCAAAGCAGGCGCTCTACCAAGCTAAGCTACGCCCCGTTTTCCGAAGAGCGGCAATATGAGCGAGTAACCATGAAATGCCTAATGTTTTTTTCTTCGCGTGTAATCGGCTTGCCGGGTTTGTCTCCTTATTCCGTACTCCAAAATCCCGCTGGCGGAAATCAAAGCTCTGCGCTTGACTCCTCTCACCATGGTGTCGACGGCCGAATATTTGATCGTTTCCGGATCTCTTCGCGCGGAAAGCCGGAGTCGCATGATGGCACATTTTCTAAATGATTGTTACCGATCGGAGGGCATTACCCCGCATTTGATCGATTTGCGTGGTCTACATTTGCCTTTCTGCGACGGCGAAGCCGCTTACGACCATCCATCCGTGCTCTCGCTTTCCAGCACCATCTCAGAGGCTCGCGTCGTGATCATTGCCACTCCGATCTATAATTTTGACGCCAGCGCAGCGTTGAAGAACCTGATCGAATTGACTGGTGACTCCTGGGAAAACAAAGTCGTGGGATTCCTGTGCGCCGCAGGCGGATCGTCGAGTTACATGTCGATCATGAGTTTTGCTAACAGTCTGATGCTCGACTTTCGATGTTTGATCATTCCGCGGATTGTTTACGCGACCAGCCAGGATTTCACGGACGGGCGCTTCAGTTCCGAGCTCGTGCGAGAGCGCGTCCGAGAATTGGCGGTAGCCTCCACCAGGATCCGCAATGGTTAAGGCCGAAATCGGGGATTGCTTCTTGCTGGATAGGCACTTTTCCTGCTTGAAAACGCCGCTTTGGCGCCGCATCTTGCCACTCTTTGGCGTCGGGCCGTAGCACAGCTTGGTAGTGCGCTTGAATGGGGTTCAAGAGGTCGTGGGTTCGAATCCCGCCGGCCCGACCAGTATTCGGCAGGGCCTTTAGCGCGGCCGACTGCGTGAAAGGCAAATCGTATCGCTGCCTACGTCCGCGTGACTTCCGGAGCCGCCTGACGTTGGCAGCCCGGGAAGCAGCACGAGACGCGAAGTGCTGAGTGGACCGCTACTAGAGGTGCTTCCTGAGCATCTCAGCGGCTTGATGGAGAGCATCGCGAACTGCTGGCACTTCGCTCAGCGCATTTAAGAGCCCGTAATCGTGGATGAGGCCTTCGTAGCGCACCGCGGTCACGTCCACGCCAGCTTCATCGAGCTTCCGAGCATACGCTTCACCCTCGTCGCGCAGCACATCATTGCCGGCCGTCTGCACCATTGCGGGCGGGAGGCCCTTAAGTTCCTCGGTCGTTGCCTGCAACGGAGACGCAAAGATCTCTTTCCGCTGCTTCGGATCTGTCGTGTAGGCGTCCCAGAACCATTTCATCATCGGCTTGGTAAGGAAGTAGCCTTGATCGTACTGATTGTAGGATTCGGTCTCAAAGTTTGCGTCGGTGACTGGCCAGAACATGACTTGGCACTTGAGGGCGGGTTCGCCTTCGGCTTTGGCCTTGAGCGCGATCACCGCCGTCATGTTTCCGCCTACGCTGTTGCCGACGATGGCCAAGCGGTTCGGGTCGACGTTAATTTCTGCACCATGCCTTGCTACCCATTTGGTTGCCGCGTATGCCTGGTTGATAGCCGTGGGATACTGCGCTTCCGGCGACGGAGTGTAATTGACGAATACTGCCGCAAAGCCGGTGTCCACCACTAGGTCGCGCACGAAGCGTTCATGCGTTGGGTAGTCGCCTAGAATCCAGCCGCCGCCGTGGAAGAACATGAATACGGGCAGCACGCCGGTTGAGGCTTTCGGGCGAACGATGGTGATCTTTACCTCTAATGCGTCCTGTTCGACCATCCGGTCCTCGACATCGCAAGGCGGGAGGGTCGCCCCTTCTGTGCCGAGACGAGGACTTGGCGCGCCTCTGCAGGAGTCAGGGTTTCCAGCGGTTTGCCTCCGCCTGAATTAAGTTCATGGAGGAACTGACGAACGTGATGTTCGACGGTGGGATTCTTCGAGGGATCTATTTTTGGGTTCATGGTGTTTCTCTCTTCTAGATTGCCTGGGTCCTGCTCAAACTACAGTCAATTGATATCTGGCTCTCAGTTTGCCGATAAGTAAATAGCTCATCGTCTCGCATATAGCTGCATCGGCTACACATCAGCCGCTAGGTTACCGTGGTCACGTTGCATGCCACGGACCGGTTAACCTCCTAACCGCTCTTTTAACAGAGACTTGTGACTCTCCAGAAACTCCCGGACGGAAGAACGAGATTTCGCGCGGGTCGAACCTTCGGCGCTGACGGTACGAGAGTTCGCATTGCTGGTTCCAAGAGCTTTACGGGCTTTCCTGCCGAAATGTCAAAGAGACGCGCGCCACTTTTTGTTCTAATTTCCTGCCTGCACACGACCCCTCATTCAAGAAGAAATGTC